>NZ_CP197092.1:0-365000 GCF_051992195.1 Variovorax sp. YR566
CAGGCCGATCCACAACAGCAGCAGGCCGCCGATGATCTGCAGGTAAGGCAGGGCGAGCAGCTTGGCTGCCACCACCGTGAGCACGATGCGCAGCACCACGGCCGCGCCCGAGCCGAAGAGCACGGCCTTTTTCTGCTGCGCGGGCGGCAACGAACGCGCCGCCATGGCAATCACCACCGCGTTGTCTCCCGACAGGATGATGTTGATCCAGACGATCTTGAGCAGACCTAACCAGAAGTCTGTGCTTTGAAGAATTTCCATGTCTCTGATCCCACTGTGTTTTATTGAAAAAAGCGCCCGCAATCCAGTGCGGGCGCTTCTTTGTTTCTGCGTGGTCCTACGGCATGTTGCTGCCGTTTTCCGTTTTAGAGCTGCGCCTTGAGCAGCTTGGCCAGTTCCGAGAAGTTGCGCGTCACGGTGAAGCCGCATTCTTCCATGATGGCAAGCTTGGCATCAGCCGTGTCGGCGCCGCCCGAGATCAGCGCGCCGGCGTGGCCCATGCGCTTGCCGGGAGGGGCGGTGACACCGGCGATGAAGCCGACGACCGGCTTCTTCATGTGTTCCTTGCACCAGCGGGCTGCGTCAGCCTCGTCCGGGCCGCCGATTTCGCCGATCATGATGACGGCGTCGGTGTCCGGGTCGTCGTTGAAGGCCTTCATCACGTCGATGTGCTTCAGGCCGTTGATCGGGTCGCCGCCGATGCCGACTGCCGACGATTGGCCCAGGCCGATTTCGGTCAGTTGAGCCACGGCTTCGTACGTCAGCGTGCCAGAGCGCGAGACCACGCCGATGCGGCCCTTGCGGTGGATGTGGCCGGGCATGATGCCGATCTTGATTTCGTCGGGCGTGATCAGGCCGGGGCAGTTCGGGCCCAGCAGCAGGGTCTTCTTGCCGCCGGCCGCTTCCTTGGCCTTCATCTTGTTGCGCACTTCGAGCATGTCGCGAACCGGGATGCCTTCGGTGATGCAGATCGCCAGGTCCAGGTCGGCTTCGACGGCTTCCCAGATGGCGGCCGCGGCGCCTGCCGGCGGCACGTAGATCACCGACACCGTGGCGCCGGTTTGCGAAGCGGCTTCCTTGACCGAGCCGAAGATCGGGATGTTGAAGATCGACTCGCCGGCCTTCTTCGGGTTCACGCCCGCCACGAAGGCGTTCTTGCCGTTCGCGTATTCCTGGCACTTCTCGGTGTGGAACTGGCCGGTCTTGCCGGTGATGCCTTGCGTGATGACTTTGGTGTCTTTGTTGATGTAGATCGACATGACTTGTTCCTTAGGCCTTCTTGACTGCTGCCACGACCTTCTGGGCCGCTTCCGCCATGGTGTCGGCGCTGATGATCGGCAGGCCCGAATCGGCCAGCAGCTTCTTGCCTTCGACTTCGTTGGTGCCCTTCATGCGAACGACCAGCGGCACTTGCAGGTTCACGGCCTTGCAGGCTGCGATCACGCCGGTGGCGATGGTGTCGCACTTCATGATGCCGCCGAAGATGTTGACGAGGATGGCCTCGACGTTCTTGTTCTTCAGCATGATCTTGAAGGCTTCCGTGACCTTCTCGGGGGTGGCACCGCCACCCACGTCCAGGAAGTTGGCCGGCTCGCCGCCGAACAGCTTGATGGTGTCCATGGTGGCCATGGCCAGGCCGGCACCGTTCACCAGGCAGCCGATGTTGCCGTCCAGCGAGATGTAGGCGAGGTCGAACTTGGAGGCTTCGACTTCGGCTGCGTCTTCTTCGTCGAGGTCGCGCAGGGCCACGATTTCGGGGTGGCGGAACAGCGCGTTGCTGTCGAAGTTGAACTTGGCGTCCAGCGCCATGACGTTGCCCTTGCTGTCACGGTTGAGCGGGTTGATCTCGACCAGCGAGGCGTCCGTCTCCATGTAGCAGGTGTAGAGCTTCTTCAGGATGTCGACCGTCTGGGCGGTCGAGTCGGCCGGCATGCCGATGCCGTCGGCGATCTGCTTGGCCTGTTCGTCGGTCAGGCCCTTTTCGGGGTCTGCGAAGACCGTGATGATCTTCTCGGGCGAGGAGTGAGCCACTTCCTCGATGTCCATGCCGCCTTCGCTCGAAGCGATGAAGGCCACCTTCTGGGTGGCGCGGTCGGTCACGGCCGAGACGTAGTATTCCTTGTTGATGTCGGCGCCGTCTTCGATGTAGAGGCGGCGGACCTTCTGGCCTTCGGGGCCGGTCTGGTGCGTCTTGAGCTGCATGCCGAGGATTTCGCCAGCGAGCTTCTTGACATCTTCGATGGACTTGGCGACCTTGACGCCACCGCCCTTGCCGCGGCCACCCGCGTGGATCTGGGCCTTGACGACCCAGACCGGGCCTCCAAGTTTCTGGGCGGCTTCCACCGCCTCCTGAACCGTATAGGCCGGGATGCCGCGCGGCACCGGCACGCCGAACTTGGCAAGGATTTCCTTGCCTTGGTACTCGTGAATCTTCATGAGGGATGTCTCTCGGAAGGAGGAGGTTGAGAACGGGAGATCTGGGTGAGAGTGTTTCTGCTCTGTTGCTCGCGGGCGACGGCGGCCTGACGGCCGGGGGCGGCGAACAACCGCGGACTGTATCATGGTGCGCCGCACCAATACTGTACGTGGGGTTGCGGGCAATACGTACTTTCTTCTAGTTACCCGGGGCACCCTCCATCATGGCCAAGGTTTTCATCGACGGCGAAGCCGGCACCACCGGCCTGCAGATTCGCGAACGGCTCCAGGCGATGCCGCAGATCGAACTCGTGAGCATCGCGCCCGAGCTGCGAAAAGACGTGAACGCCAAGCGCGAACTGATGGCGGGCGTCGACCTGGTGGTGCTGTGCCTGCACGACGACGCGGCGCGCGAATCGGTCGCGCTGATCGACCAGTTGCCGGGCAAGAAGCCCAAGATCATCGACGCCTCCACGGCGCACCGCATCGCTCCCGGCTGGGTGTTCGGCTTCCCCGAACTCACCGAAGGCCACTGGCAGGCCGTGGCCAAGGCCGAGCGCGTCGGCAACCCCGGCTGCTACGCCACCGGCGCCATCGCCATGGTGCGCCCGCTGGTCGACGCGGGCATCCTGCCGGTCGACTTCCCCGTTTCGCTGCCCTCCGTGAGCGGCTATTCGGGCGGCGGCCGGACCATGATCGAGGCCTACGAAAAAGGCGAAGCGCCGCCGTACGAGATCTACGCGCTGGGCCTGAAGCACAAGCACATCCCCGAAATCATGACCTACACCGGCCTCACCCGCCGGCCGGTCTTCATTCCGTCGGTGGGCAACTTCAAGCAAGGCATGCTGGTGCAGTTGCCGCTGCACCTCGACCTGCTGCCCGGCAAGCCGAAGGCCGGCGACCTGCAAGATGCGCTGGCCGCGCACTACGCGCGCAGCAACACCCCCGAGAAATTCGTGAAGGTGCTGCCGCCCACCGAGGACGGCAAGCTCGAAGCGCTGGCGCTCAACGACACCAACGAGCTCGAGATCCGCGTGTTCCCCAACGAGGACCATCGCCATGCCGTGGTGATTGCCCGCCTCGACAACCTTGGCAAGGGCGCCAGCGGCGCCGCGGTGCAGAACCTGAAGCTGATGCTGGCGCTCTGAGCGCCGCGCCTCTTCAGTCAGTTCACCAGCCAGAGCCCGACGCCCAGCAGGGCCGCGTGCACGCCCAGCGCGACGTACAGCGGCTTGCGCGAAGGCGTCGCCATGTCCTGCAGTGTCTCGTGGATGCGGCGCGTGAGCAGCGCGCGCAGCGCCGGGTCTTGCACAGCACCCTCGCCTGCCACCGGCTCGCCATGCTCCGCGCGACTTTGCTGCCATTCGGCCAGCATCTCGCTCAGCGGCAGCCGGTTGAGCACGAAGCCCACCACCGAACGCACCGCCTTGCCTTCACCCAGCACCGGCGCGAGCTGCTTGCTCAAGGCATCGACCGACAGCCAGTCGGCCGCGCGTTGCAAAGTGCCGTGGGCGCGCGGCATCGCTTCGATGCGCCCGGCAATCGCGCCGCCGAGCCGCTGCGACACGGCCTCGCCACGCGCCGCGACCAGATGCTGCATCGCACGCGCGCGCCCTTGCTGCACGCCCAGCATCACGTAGACGCCCACGAACAGCAGCAGCAGGACCGCCACCAGCAGCGGCGGCGAGGTGATGAGCGCGACGATGGCTCCGGCTCCACCGGCACGCGCAGCCGTATTGCCCGGCCCCTGCAACTGGCTCAGATAGAAGAAGAAAACGCCGCCGCCCAGGATGACGCCGAGCAGGCCGCCCTTGATCACGGAACCGGCGAAAGACAAGCCGGCCTTGGCGCCGGTGCGAACGAGAGACGGCTGGCCGACGGGGTCGGATGACATGGAAAAACTCCTCCGTTGATTGACGGCCGCTCTGCTCGACTGCTTGCCGTGCAATCCGGCGGCCTGCCGCGGATCATGCCATCGGCGCCCCACACCATAATCGCGCACCAACCACACGAGGAGGACTTCATGGCCGTCAAATTCCAGAAACCGACCGCGGCATTCGTCGCCGCATCCTGGGCCGCGCTGCTCATCGGCGCCATCGTCTACCTGATCGGGCTGTGGAACGCCTCCATGCAGCTCAACGAGAAGGGCTACTACTTCACCATCCTTATGTACGGCCTGTTCGCCGCCGTCTCGCTGCAGAAGACCGTGCGCGACCGCCTCGAAGGCACCGCCGTCACCGGCATCTACTACGGCCTGTGCTGGATCTCGCTGCTGCTGTCGGTGGCGCTGCTGGCCGTCGGCCTCTTCAACGCCACGCTGGCCGCGAGCGAAAAGGGCTTCTACGCCATGGCCTTCCTGTTGAGCCTGTTCGGCGCTGTGGCCGTGCAGAAGAACGTGCGCGACATCGCCGCGCACAAGAGCGAGATGCCGTCGCTCGACGACTCACCCGAAGCCAACTGAGCGAGCGAGCCGGCGCTACTCGTTGTCGTTGTAGCCGCTGGCCCCCATCAGCGCCGACAGGCGCGCGGAGATGTTGCCGACGATGCCGCGCACCTGCACCACGTCCGGCGCCGACTTCTGGTCGATGCGCTCGATGTACGGCACGTTGATCGACGCGATCACGTGGTCGGCCGCCCCCATCACCGGGAACGCGATGTTGGTGATGCCGCGCGTCTGCTTGCTCGGCATGGCCGAATAGCCGCGCTCGCGCACCTCCTGCAGGATCGCGAAGAGCTCGCCCGGGTCCATGTCGAGTTCGCCTTCCACACCGATGTGGGCGCGCAGCATGCGGGCGCGGTCGATCTCGTCGCGGAAGGCCAGCAGCACGTGGCCTGACGACGTATCCGTCAGCCCCATCACCACCCCCACCTTGAGCCCGAACGACCAGCGCTCGGGGCTCTCGACCTGCGCGATGACGACCACGCGCCCGCCCTGGTACATGGTGAGGTGGCACGACTGGCGCGCCCGGTTGGCCAGTTCGCGCAAGAGCGGCAGCGCCGCGCTCACCAGGCTCTTGAGCGGCTGCTGGCGATGCGCCAGCTCGAACATGCGCAGCGTGAGCGTGTAGCGGTCGTTCTCGTCGACCTGCACATAGCCGCGCCGCTGCAGCGTCACCGCCATGCGGAAGATCTCGCTGACCTTGCGCCCGACCTTCTGCGCCAGCTCGTTCAGCGTGTAGCCGGTGGCGCTGTCGGCCAGCGCCTCCAGGATGTCCAGCCCCTTCTCGAGCGCCGGCGCGGCGTAGCGCAGCGCGCCCTCCCCTTCGGGCGCGGCCTCGTCCTGACTCTGCAGTTCTTCCGGCGCTGGTGCTTGCTTCATTGTTCCCTGCTCAATTCGACCATCCACCGTCGATCATATGGATCGCGCCGGTGGTGAAGGCCGATTCGTCGGAAGCCAGGTACACCACCAGCGCAGCAATTTCTTCCGGTTTGCCGACGCGCCCGAGCGGCTGGCGCGCCACGAAGGCGGCGCGCACCGCGGCTTCGTCGGCGCCGGCCTGCTCGGCCTGGGCCGCGATCCGGTCGCGCAGCGAGGGCGATTCGACCGTGCCCGGGCAGATGGCATTGCAGCGCACGCCCTGCTGGATGAAGTCGGCGGCCACCGCCTTGGTCAGCCCGATGACCGCGGCCTTCGAGGCGCCATAGACAAAGCGGTTCGGCACGCCCTTCACGCTCGACGCGGCCGAGGCCATGTTGATGATCGAGCCGCCGCGCTCCAGCATCGCCGGCAGGAAGGTGCGGATGGTGCGGTACATCGACTTCACATTGAGGTCCATGCTGAAGTCCCAGTCGGCTTCCTCGCAGGCCAGGATGTTGCCGCTGTGCACGAAGCCGGCGCAGTTGAAGAGCACATCGAGCCGCCCCGCGGTCTGCGCGAAGGCCTGCAGCGCGGCGCTGTCGCGCACGTTGAGCGTGGCGGTCTTCAGGCCCGACAGGCCCTCTTCACGAGCCAGCGCTGCGAGTTCGGCCAGCGCGGCTTCGTCCACGTCGGTGGCCCATACGGCGGCGCCTTCGCGCGCCAGCGCCAGTGCGCTGGCGCGGCCGATGCCCTTGCCGGCAGCGGTGACGAGGATGTTCTTTCCCTGAACGCGAGAAGTCATTGGCGATGTCCTTTGAGTGAGTGTCGGCGCATATGTGAAATATCAATTTCACTGATGAAATCAAATATACGCGACCAGCAAGCCTTTGCATCCCCTCAAAAACCCGGGATCGGTCGCTCAATCATTGGTGAATACCCTTGAATTGGCGCAAACCCCAGCTTCCATTCGAAGGCCTGCTGCTAACCTCATCTGTGAAAAGTAGTTTTACCTAAGAAAACGAGATTCACCTATGGCCCAAGCACCCTCCTCGCTGCTCACCCGACTGCAAGCCTGCTACACGGGCATCCTCCACGACGTGATGCGCGCCGCGGGCCTGCGCGACTTCACGCTGCCGCCCACGCTGCGCCCGCTGATCGCCGGCCAGAAGATGTGCGGGCCGGCCTTCACGGTGAACGGCCGCGTCGACCCGACGGCCGATCCGCACGAGACGCTGATGGCGTGGACCGGCTTTCTCTCGCGCGCCAAGCCCGGCCACATCGCCGTGATCCAGCCGAACGACTCGACGGTGTCGCACATGGGCGAGCTCTCGGCCGAGACGCTGGGCCGCAAGGGCGTGCTGGGCGTGATCGCCGATGGCGGCGTGCGCGATGCCGAATTCATCCTGCAGCAGGGCTTCCAGGTATGGCACCGCTACTTCACGCCGCGCGACATCGTCGGCTACTGGCTGCCAGACGCGATGGACGTGCCGGTGCGCATCGGCGATGTCACGGTGAACCCCGGCGACCTGCTGCTGGCCGACACCGATGGCGTGATCTGCCTGCCGCTCGCGCAGGCCGAGGCGATCGTTACCGAGGCCGAACACATGATGGGCCGCGAGAACCTCGTGCGCACCGCCATCCTCGCGGGCACCGACCCGCAAGAGGCCTACCTGAAGTACCGCAAGTTCTGAGCGCCGGATGTCGAACCCGCAATCCATCGACGCCCGGCTGGTGCTGCTCTCGCCCGGCGACAACTGCCTGATCGCCTGCACCCGCCTTGCCGCCGGCACGTCCGTGCAGCTCGAAGACGGCGCCGTGACCCTGCCGAAAGAAATCGGCCTGGGCCACAAGCTCGCGCGCCATGCCATTGCGGCCGGCGAGAAGGTGCTGAAGTACGGCGCCGTCATCGGCAGCCTGCGCCCGGCCGTAGAGGCCGGCGAGCACATCCACACGCACAACCTCGACAGCGACTACACGCCCACCTACACGCTGGACGAGGGCAAGACCTTCGTCGGCCACGCCTGAGACGCCCTCCCCGCATGAACGCTCCCAATTTCCAGATCAACGGATTCCCGCGCGCCGACGGCCGCAAGGGCATCCGCAACGTCGTGGTCGTGGCCTACCTCGTCGAGTGCGCGCACCACGTCGCGCGCGAGATCACGCTCAACTTTCGCCAGCAGGACGGTGAGTCGGAAGTGCACCTCGTCGGCTTCCCCGGCTGCTACCCGAACGAGTACGCCGAACGCATGATGCAAGCCATTGCCACGCACCCCAACGTGGGCGCGGCGCTGCTGATTTCGCTGGGCTGCGAGAGCATGAACAAGCGCAAGCTCGAAGAGGCCGTTGCCGCATCGGGCCGGCCGGTGCACACGCTCACCATCCAGCAGAAGGGCGGCACGCGCACCACCATCCGCGAAGGCACGCAGTGGGTGCAGTGGGCGCTGGCCGAACTCGCGCAGCAGCAGCGCGTGTCCATGGACCTGAGCGAGCTCGTGGTGGGCACCATCTGCGGCGGCTCCGACGGCACCAGCGGCATCACCGCCAACCCGGCCGTGGGCCGCGCCTTCGACCTGCTGATCGAACAGGACGCGCGCTGCATCTTCGAGGAAACCGGCGAGCTGATCGGCTGCGAATTCCACATGCAGCGCCGCGCCGCCACGCCGGAGCTCGGCGAGGCCATCGTCGAATGCGTGAACAAGGCCGCGCGCTACTACAGCACCATGGGCCACGGCAGCTTCGCGCCGGGCAATGCCGACGGCGGGCTCTCGACCATCGAGGAAAAATCGCTGGGCGCATATGCGAAGAGCGGCGCCTCGCCCATCAACGGCATCGTGAAGCCGGGCGACGTGCCGCCGCAGGGCGGCCTCTACCTGCTGGACGTGGTGCCCGACGGCGAGCCGCGCTTCGGCTTTCCGAACATCAGCGACAACGCAGAGATCGTCGAACTCATCGCCTGCGGCGCACACCTCATCCTGTTCACCACGGGCCGCGGCTCTGTGGTGGGCTCTGCCGTGTCGCCCGTCATCAAGGTCTGCGCCAACCCCGACACCTACCGCCAGCTCGGCGAGGACATGGACGTCGATGCCGGTCGCATCCTTGAAGGGCGCGGCACGCTGCAGGAGGTGGGCCAGGAGATCTTCGACGCGGTGCGCAGCGTTGCCGACGGCGCGGCCACCAAGTCCGAGGCGCTGGGACATCGCGAATTCATCCTGACTTACAAGGCCTTCGAACCGCTCGGCCCTTCGTGCCTGCCGCTCGCCAGCATTGCTCGCGCCGCGTGAGCGGCACCCTCCCCTGCTTTCTTCCATTGGACTTCCGGAGCCCAACGCATTGAACTACCAGTTCGACTTCATGCCCGTGCTCGAGCAGTGGCCGCTGCTGCTCGAAGGCGCGTGGACCACCGTGCAGCTGTCCTTCATCGCGACGGTGCTGGGCTTTGCGCTGGGCACGGTCTGCGCACTGGGGCGCAACAGCCACCACGGCTGGCTGCGACGCCTGACGGGCGGCTACGTGGAAGCCATCCGCAACACGCCGCTGCTGATCCAGAGCTACTTCCTCATCTTCGGCCTCTCCAGTGCCGGCGTGACGATGCCGATCATGGTGGGCGCGGTGCTGGCGCTGGTGGTGAACATCGGCGCGTACAGCTGCGAGATCATCCGCGCGGGCATCGAGTCGATCCACAAGGGCCAGCTCGAGGCGGCGCAATGCCTGGGCCTGTCGAAGCTGCAGGTGTTCTGGCACGTGATCCTGCGGCCCGCGGTGGAGCGCGTGTACCCGGCGCTCGCCAGCCAGTTCGTGCTGCTGATGCTGGCCTCCAGCATCATGTCGTCGATCGGCGCGGAAGAGCTCTTCGGCGTGGCCAACCGCATCCAGTCGGACACCTTCCGCAACTTCGAGATCTTCATCGTGCTGTGGGTGGTGTACCTGGCGCTGTCGTACGCCATGCGCCTGGGCTTCTGGCTGCTGGGCATGCTGATCTTCCCGCGCCGGCGCAAGCTGGGCACGCCGCTGTGAAGCGGGCGAAAGAGGTTTCGACATGACCTTCATGCCAATCGATCACTTCGGCTTTTTGTTGATGGGCGCGTGGGGCACGGTACAGCTCTCGGCGCTTGCGTTCGTGGGCGGCGGGCTCATCGGGCTGGCGGTGGCGCTGGCGCGCGTGTCGCCGGTGAAGGCGGTGCGGCGCATTGCGGCGGGCTACATCCAGGTCATCCAGGGCACGCCGCTGCTGGTGCTCATGGGCGTGTGCTTCTTCGGACCCAACATCGCGGGCATCGGCTCGGTGCCGGCGATCGTCGCGGCAGCGCTGGCCATCACCATCTATGCGAGCGCCTTCCTGGGCGAGATCTGGCGCGGCTGCATCCAGTCCGTGCCGCGCAGCCAGTGGGAAGCCGCCGAGTGCCTGGCGCTCACGCGCTGGGAGCGCATGCGCCGCGTGATCCTGCCGCAGGCGCTGCGCATCGCGACGCCGCCCACAGTGGGCTTCCTGGTGCAGATCATCAAGAACACGTCGATCGCGTCGCTGGTGGTCGGCTATGCCGAGCTTTCCTACAACGCCAAGGTGCTGAACAACTCGACGTTCCAGCCCTTCCTGTATTTCGGGTGCGCGGTGGTCCTGTATTTCATTCTTTGTTACCCGCTGTCGCGATGGAGTCGCGCCCTTGAAAGGAAGCTCAATGCAGCCCGTGGTTGAACTCAACGACGTCCACAAGCACTTCGGCAAGCTGCATGTGCTCAAGGGCGTGTCGTTCTCGGTGACGCGCGGGCAGGTGGTGGCCATCATCGGCCAGAGCGGCTCGGGCAAGAGCACCGCGCTGCGCTGCATCGACCGGCTGGAGACCATCGACAGCGGCACCATCCAGTGCTGCGGCCACGCGGTGCACGACCCGGCGCTGAACCTGCGCGACCTGCGCAAGGACGTGGGCATCGTGTTCCAGAGCTACAACCTGTTCCCGCACCTCACGGTGAAGCAGAACATCACGCTCGCGCCGCAATCGGTGAAGAAGATGAGCGCATCGGAAGCCGGCGCCATCGCCATGGAAGTGCTCGAACGCGTGGGCCTGGCCGAGAAGGCCGACGCCTACCCCGAACAGCTCTCGGGCGGCCAGCAGCAGCGCGCGGCCATTGCGCGCTCGCTCGCGATGAAGCCGCAGCTGATGCTGTTCGACGAAGTGACCTCCGCGCTCGACCCGCAGCTCACCGGCGAAGTGCTCAAGGTGATGGAAAAGCTCGCTGCCGAGGGCATGACCATGATCCTCGTCACGCACGAGATGGCGTTCGCGCGCGGCGTGGCCGACAAGGTCATCTACATGCACCAGGGGCTGGTGTGGGAGGAAGGCGACGCCGGCATCCTCAGCGACCCGCAGACGCCTGAACTGCGCCAGTTCATCGGCACCGGGCTTTGATTTTCTTTTCAGACAACTCCAGGAGACCTTCGATGACTTCTTCCCTCTCGTTCAAGCGCCGCGGCGCGCTGCTGTCCGCGCTCGTGCTGGCCCTCGGCTTTGCAGGTGCGGCGCATGCCGACCAGCTCGACACCATCACCGCCGCCAAGAAGATCCGCGTGGCCATCGACCTCGCAGTGCCGCCCTACGGCCTGAAGGACGAGAAGCTCAACGCCACCGGCTCCGACGTCGAGACCGCGCGCCTGCTGGCCAGGAGCCTGGGCCTCGAGCTGGAGATCGTGCCCACCACCGGCGCCAACCGCATTCCCTTCCTGCAGACCGACAAGGCCGACATCGTGATCTCCAGCATGTCGGTCACGCCGGAGCGCGAGAAGGTCGTCGACTTCTCTGTGCCCTATGCCGCCATCCTGGCCGTGGTGGGCGCGCCCAAGAGCATGAGCATCACCGGCCCGGCCGACCTGGCGGGCAAGAAAGTGATTGCCACGCGCGGCACCACCAACGACCAGGAAGTGACGAAGATCCTGCCGGCCGGCGCGCAGATAGTGCGCTTCGACGACGACGCCACCTCCATCACCGCCGTGGTGAGCGGACAGGCCGACATCTTCGCGACCGCGCCGCCGCTCTTGAAGACCATCAACGAGAAGAACCCGGCCAAGCAGATGGAGCCGAAGTTCACGATGAAGGTCAACATGCTGGCCATCGGCATGCGCAAGAACGAGCCGCGCCTGAAGGCCAAGCTCGACGAGTTCGTGAAGGCGCAGCTCAAGAGCGGCGAGCTCAACACCATCTACAAGAAATTCCACGGCGCCGACCTGCCCGCGGACGTGATGCGCAACGGAGCCTGAGCACGATGGCGAAGATCGACCAGGTAGAGATCGCGCAGATCGACATCGCGCCCAAGATCAAGCGCACCGACGCGATCCAGTCCTTCGTGACGCAGGAGACCGTGATGGTCACCGTGCGCTGCGACGACGGCTCGTCGGGCACGGGCTACACGTACACCATCGGCACGGGCGGCTCGTCCATCGTGGCGCTGCTGAACGACCACCTGGTGCCGCGCCTGATCGGGCGCGACCCGCAGCAGTACGAAGCCATCTGGCGCGACCTGTTCTTCCACACGCACGCGACCGCCGTGGGCGCCATCACCAGCCTGGCGCTGGCGGCCATCGACACCGCGCTGTGGGACCGCAACGCGCGCGCGGCGGGGCTGCCGCTGTGGCGGCTGGCCGGTGGTGCGCAGGCGCGCGTGCCGGTCTACACGACCGAGGGCGGCTGGCTGCACATCGAGCCCGCACAACTCGTCGAGCAGACGCTCGCTGCGAAGGCCGACGGCTTTCTCGGCGCGAAGATCAAGGTCGGCAAGCCGCATGTGGCGCAGGACATCGCGCGCCTCTCGGCCGTGCGCGAGGCCGTGGGGGCGGACTTCGAGCTGATGGTCGATGCCAACCAGAGCTTCACCGTGGCAGAGGCCATTCGCCGTGCGCGCCAGTACGCGCCGCTCGACCTGGCATGGTTCGAGGAGCCGATGCCGGCCGAGCACGTGCGCGGGCACGCGCAGCTGCTGGCGAGCACCAGCGTGCCGATCGCGGTGGGCGAATCGATGTACCACCCGTCGCAGTTCGCGGAATACATCCAGCAGGGCGCCTGCTCCATCGTGCAGGCCGACGTGGCGCGCGTGGGCGGCATCACGCCGTGGCTGAAGATTGCGCACCTCGCGGAGGCGCACAACATCGCGATGTGCCCGCACTTCCTGATGGAGCTGCACGTGAGCCTGTGCGCAGCGGTGCCGAATGCGCGCTGGGTGGAATACATCCCGCAGCTCGATGACCTCACGACGAGCCGGCTGCGCATCGAAGGCGGCCATGCGGTGGCGCCGGAGACGCCGGGGCTGGGCATCGAGTGGGATGCCGAGCAGCTGAAGGCGCGGCGCAAGTTCGCTCCGATCGTGGTGCGCGGCTGAGTCGGTCAGTCAGTCTGCTTCGAGCAGGTTGCGCAGCGCCTGCAGGTCGCGGGCGATCCACTGCGCATCGCGCTCGAAGGCCGCATCGTCCATGTGCGGCTGGCGCAGCAGCGTGAACTGCAGCTCGCAGGCGTCCGGCGCAACGCCGATCACGCGAAACGGCAGGTAGACCTCGGGCACGCCTTCGGGCGCGACCCAGTGGTCGAGCACACCGAGATCGTTGCGCGGCGCGAAGCGCATGCGGGCCTCGCCGCTCTCGGGCGTGCGCACGATCCAGTGGTCGCCATGCGGCACCAGCGCGCTCTTGGCGAGGCCGCTGGCCCAGTCGGGCAAGCGCTTCGGATCTGCCGCCAGCACATAGGCGCGGCGCCATTCGCACTGCACGCGCTGAGTGATGACGCGGGACTGCGCGGCGTGGTCTTCATTCGTCGGTTTCATCGAAATCGCTCCTGAGTACCTTGGACACGACGGCGCCCGAAAAACCGCGCGCCATCAGGAATCGCATCTGCTTGGCCCGCTCCTTCGCGTCGGCGGGCGGCGCGTCGAAGCGGTGGCGCCACAGGGCCGTGGCGCGTTCGACTTCCGTCTCTTGCAGGCTGGCCACCGCTTCTGCGATGGCCTCGGGCGCGATGCCCTTGGCCTGCAGCTCCTGCTTTACCCGCAGCGCGCCCGAGCGGGCAGCGCGCTGGTTGAGTACAGAGGCCACCACGCGCGGCTCGCTGATGAAGTCTTTCGCTGCCAGCTCGTCGAGCGCCTTCGCCAGCGTGCCGGGCTCTTCTTCATGCTTTGCCAGCTTGCGCTCCAGCTCCGCGCGCGAATGTTCGCGCTGGCTCAGCAGGCGCAGTGCGCGGCCTTTGAGGGACGGGGCGTTGAATGCCATTCGGGGGTCGCTCGCGCGGCCCCCGGGGAGCCGCGCTCTGGCTTATTCGCCCTTGTCGGCCTTCTCGGCCTTGGCAGCCTTCTGCGGCTTCTCTGGCGTGGCGCCGGCATCGGCGGCCAACAGCGGGATGCCCAGCGACTCGCGCACCTTGTTCTCGATCTCGCGCGACAGCTCGGGGTTCTCGCGCAGGAACTCTCGGGCGTTGTCGCGGCCCTGGCCGATCTTCTCGCCGTTGTAGGCATACCAGGCGCCCGACTTGTCGACGATCTTGGCGGTCACGCCCATGTCGATGATCTCGCCTTCGCGGCTGATGCCTTCGCCGAACAGGATGTCGAACTCCGCCGTCTTGAACGGGGGCGAGACCTTGTTCTTCACCACCTTCACCTTGGTTTCGTTGCCGATGGCCTCGTCGCCCTTCTTGATGGTGCCGATGCGGCGGATGTCCAGGCGCACCGAGGCGTAGAACTTCAGCGCGTTGCCGCCGGTGGTGGTTTCGGGCGAGCCGAACATCACGCCGATCTTCATGCGGATCTGGTTGATGAAGATGACCATGCAGTTGGTCTTCTTGATCGTGGCCGTGAGCTTGCGCAGTGCCTGGCTCATCAGGCGGGCCTGCAGGCCGGGCAGCGAGTCGCCCATTTCGCCTTCGATTTCAGCCTTGGGCGTGAGCGCGGCGACCGAGTCGATGACGATCAGGTCGACGGCGCCGGAGCGCACCAGCGAGTCGACGATTTCAAGGGCCTGCTCGCCGGTGTCGGGCTGGCTGATCAGCAGGTCGGACAGGTTCACGCCGAGCTTCTGGGCGTATTGCACGTCGAGCGCGTGCTCGGCATCGACGAAGGCGCAGGTGCCGGCCTGCTTCTGCATGGCGGCAATGACTTGCAGCGTGAGCGTGGTCTTGCCCGACGATTCCGGGCCGTAGATTTCGATCACGCGGCCGCGCGGCAGGCCGCCGACGCCCAGCGCGATGTCCAGGCCCAGCGAGCCGGTGGAAACCACCTGGATGTCTTCGAGCGCCTCGCCTTCGCCGAGCCGCATGATCGTGCCCTTGCCGAACTGCTTTTCGATCTGGGCCAGCGCGGCTTGCAGCGCCTTGGCTTTTTCACTGTTGGCGACCGAGATGCTTGCGCCCTTGACGACTGCGTCCATGTGGAAACTCCTTGAAAATCAACGGTTTGTGTTGGGTTTCATCCGATCTGCTTTTAACTACAGGCTGGATGCTTGAACAGTAGTGTAGAGGCTGATGGGTTGGCGTAAACCCATTTTTTGGTCAGTTTGCTTTACCATTTGCCGCCATGGCCGAAGCCGCTTTCCCGACCGACCCCGATGCCTGGCGCCAGACCCACCTGGGCCGCCTGCTCGGCCACGCCATGCGCCGTTTCGACGAGCGCGTGCTGGAGCTGATGGCGCACGACGTCGACGTGCCGCTGGCGCTGTCGAACCTCGCGGCGCGCGCGCAGGTGAGCGCGGCGCACATCCACATCACGCGGCACCTGGCGCGCGAGGGCTCGCGCCTCACGGAACTGGCCGAGCGCGCCGGCATGACCAAGCAAGCGATGGGCGCGCTGGTCGACCAGTGCGAAGCCTGGGGCCTGGTCACGCGCGGGCCCGATCCGCTCGACGCGCGGGCGCGGCGCGTGCTCTTCACCGCCGACGGGCTGGCCTGGCTAGACGCCTTCCGCAGCGCGGTGACGCAGGCCGAGAGCGAGTTCCGAAGCAGCGTCGGCGACGAGATCGCCACCGTGGTAACGATTGGACTGGAAGCCTACACAGCGGGCTAGACTCGCCCCAGAGACAAATGTGAACGGCGCCGTTTCGGCGCTCGAACAGGCCGGAGGTGACGCATGCGGATTCTGATTGCCGAAGACGACCAGGTGCTGGCCGATGCCCTGCTGCGCAGCCTGCGCACCTCGGGCGCGGCGGTCGACCACGTGGCGAACGGCTCGCAGGCCGACACCGCGCTCATGACCCATGACGAGTTCGACCTGCTGATCCTCGACCTCGGGCTGCCCAGCCTGCACGGCATCGAGATCCTCAAGCGCCTGCGCGCGCGCGGCTCGCAGCTGCCGGTGCTGGTGCTCACCGCGGCCGACAGCGTCGAGGAACGCGTCAAGGGCCTGGACCACGGCGCCGACGACTACATGGCCAAGCCCTTCAGCCTGCAGGAGCTCGAAGCGCGCGTGCGCGCCCTCACGCGGCGCGGCATGGGCACCACCAGCAACGCCATCCGCCACGGCCCGCTGGTGTACGACCAGGCCGGCCGCGTGGCCACCATCGACGGCAAGATGATCGAGCTGTCGGCGCGCGAACTGGGGCTGCTCGAAGTGCTGCTGCAGCGCGCCGGCCGGCTGGTGAGCAAGGACCAGTTGGTCGACCGGCTGTGCGAATGGGGCGAGGAGGTGAGCCTCAACGCCATCGAGGTCTACATCCACCGCCTGCGCAAGAAGATCGAGAAGGGGCCGGTGCGCATCGCGACGGTGCGCGGGCTGGGCTACTGCCTCGAAAAGATCCAGTGACGACGACGCGGCAGCCGCCACGCGCGGGCGGCGGCACGCCGGAGGACTCGGCGCGATGAAGCTCTTTCAGCGCGCGCAGCGCTCGCTTTTCGGCGAGATCCTCGATTGGATGCTCACGCCGTTGCTGCTGCTGGTGCCGGTGAGCATCGGCGTCACCTGGCTGGTGGCGCAGGGCATTGCCAACGCGCCCTTCGACCGCGCGCTCGAACACAACGTGAAGGCCCTGGCCGAACTGGTGACGGTGAAGGAAGGGCATACGCAGTTCGTGCTGTCGCAATCGGCGCGCGAAATCCTGCGGGCCGACGACGCCGGCCACGTGTACTACCAGTTGCTCGACGGCCACGACACGCTGCTGAGCGGCGAGCGCGACATTCCGATGCCCGGCCTCGACGAGCCGCTGCCGGCCGGCCAGGTGTTCCTGCACAACAGCGCCCTGCACGGCAAGGAGGTACGCGTGGCCTCGATGTGGATCGCCAGCGGCACCGACGACGTGCCGCCCACGCTGCTGCAGCTGGCCGAGACGCGCGAGAAGCAGTCGGTGCTCGCGGCCGAGATCATCAAGGGCGTGCTGCTGCCGCAGTTCGCCATCCTGCCGCTGGCAGTGCTGCTGATCTGGCTGGCGCTGGTGCGCGGCATCAAGCCGCTGTCGGTGGTGGAGGCGCGCATCCGCGAGCGGCGCCCGGGCGACCTGAGCCCGCTCGACGAATCGTCGGTCCCGCTGGAAGTGGTGCCGCTGGTGTCGTCTGTGAATGAACTGCTCGACAAGCTCAACGATTCGATCGGCACGCAGAAGCGCTTTCTGGCCGACGCGGCGCACCAGCTGAAGACGCCGCTCGCGGGCCTGCGCATGCAGGCCGACCTGGCGCAGCGCGAAGGCGCCAACGCCGACGAGCTGAAGCAGTCGCTCAAGCAGATCGGCCGCGCCAGCAAGCGCGCCACGCACACGGTGAACCAGCTGCTGTCGCTGGCGCGCGCCGAAGGCAACAGCGCCAATGCGCACCACCAGCCCTGCGATCTGGCGAAGCTCACCATCGAGGTGGTGCGCGAGGCGGTGCCACGCGCCATCGAGAAGCGCATCGACCTGGGCTACGACGGCGCGGAAGCGGGCGCACCGGGCGTGATGTTCGACGGCAACGCGACGCTGCTGAAAGAGCTGGTGCGCAACCTGGTCGACAACGCGATCAACTACACGCCCTCGACGCCGGAGCGCCCTGGCCTGATCACCGTGCGCGTGCTGGCCGACCCCTTCGGCCACGTGCTGCTGCTGCAGGTGGAGGACAACGGCCCCGGCATCGCCGAGGTCGACCGCGAGCTGGTGTTCGAGCCCTTCTACCGCGTGCTCGGCAACGAGGCCGACGGTTCGGGGCTGGGGCTGCCGATCGTGCTGGAGATTGCGAACCAGCATCGCGCGCAAGTGAAGCTGGAGGATGCGCATCCCGGCAAGCAGCCGCCGGGCGCGCTGTTCACAGTGCGCTTCGAGGGCGAAGCGGCACCTTGATTGACCAGGGGAGTCAGGGCGCAGGCGCGCCCGGCTTCACTTCCTTGCGGATCTGCAGCCACTCGGGGTGGATCTGGCGCGACATGCGCTGCGGCTCTCGCTCGTTCAGCGCGGCCGGAGCCAGGCCGAAGCCGGCAAGATCGCCGCGCGCCCACAAGAAATAGCCGGCATTGGCCAGCAGCAGGACGATGAGGAGCAGGCGCAGCTTCATACGTGTCAGAGGGTCATGCCGCGAGGGCGCACGCTCACTTCATCGCTGGAAATCAGCTGCAGGCCGGCGTCGGTGCGCACCTGCAGCTCTCCACCCCAGGCCACGCCTTCGCACAGGCCGGCGGTGCCGTCGCTGAGCACCACTTCGCGGCCCCGCAGCACGTCGCGTGCGGCAAAGCGCTCGGCGAAGGACGCAAAGCCCCTGGCCTCGAATTCGAGCACGCTGCGCACCAGCGGCTCGGCCAGTTCGCGCAGCACTTCGGGCGCAGTGGCCTCAGGGTGCCACTGGCGCAGCCAAGCCGGTGGCGTACGCATGCCGTCGCCTTCACGCGCGCCGATGTTGATACCGATGCCGATCACGAGATAGCGCGGCGCATCGGCGCGGCCGGCGGACGGCAGCGCGGTTTCGATGAGGATGCCGACCAGCTTGCAGTCGTTCACCCACACGTCGTTGGGCCACTTGAGGCCGACCTTGTGCGTGCCCGAGGGATCGAGGCTCTCGGCCACACTGACACCGACGGCCAGTGAGAGGCCCGACCAGTCGGCCGGGGCCAGAGGCATGCCGAGCGAGAAAGTCAGCGAGGCCGACTCTTCCTGTTGTGGCGCGCTCTGCCAGGGCCGCCCGAGACGGCCGCGCCCCGCGGTCTGGCGCTCGGCCACGAGCAGCACGGGCTCGATGCGGCCGGCACGCGCGCGGCGCATCAGCTCGGTGTTGGTGGAATCGATTTCGGCCACGGCCTCGACCGCGAAGCCGGGCAGCAGCGGAGCGACCGACGCGGCGATCCGGTCTTCGAACCAGGCGGCCGAGGTGCTGCTGCTCATGGTCAGTCCTCGGCGGACTTTTCCTTCTTGGCGGATTTTTTCTCCGCCTTCTTTTCGGATTTCTTCTCGGCTTTTTTGTCGGCCTTCTTTTCCGCCTTCCTGGCTTCTTTCTTCTCGGCCTTTTTCTTTTCAGCCTTCTTCTTTTTCTTCTTTTTCTTCTTCTCGTCCTCATCGTCCTTGGGCGTCAGCAGCGTGCCGCGGCACTGCTCCGAGCCGCACCAGCAAGGAAATTCGGACAGAAGCTTCGGCGTGTACGGCTCGTCGATGATCAGGCCGTAGTCGTAGTTGAGCTCTTCGCCGGCGGAGATGTTGCGCAGCGCCTTGATATAAACGCGCCCATCGACCTCGTCGGCTTCGCAATTCGGCTCGCACGAGTGGTTGATCCAGCGGGCGGCGTTGCCCTTGACGTTGCCGTCGATCACACGCCCGTCGTCGATGTGAAAGTAGAAGGTGTGATTCGGCTGGGCCGGGTCATGCGGATGGCGGCGCAGCGCCTCCTTCCAGTTGATGACTTCGCCCTTGTATTCGATCAGCGTTTCGCCCTCGGCCAGGTCCTGCACGGCGAACACGCCGTTGCCATGGACATTCGAGCGCCGCGTCTGGATTCGGCGACCGGCGGAAAGTGGGGATTTGGAAGGCATCGCCGAAGTCTGTTAGTTTGAATATGCACACATGCGCGTGTGCGCGTGCGCACGCGGGAAGCCGCAGAGTATAGAGAGCCCTTAGATGACAAAGACTTTGGTAATCGCAGAAAAGCCGTCGGTGGCACAGGACATCGTCCGTGCCCTCACGCCGGTTGCAGGGAAATTCGACAAACATGACGAGCATTTCGAGAACGACACCTATGTCGTGACCAGCGCTGTCGGTCACCTGGTCGAAATCCAGGCGCCCGAGGAGTTCGACGTCAAGCGAGGCAAATGGAGCTTTGCCAACCTGCCGGTGATCCCGCCCCATTTCGACCTCAAGCCGGTCGACAAGACGAAGACGCGCCTGAACGCCGTGGTCAAGCAGGCCAAGCGCAAGGACGTGACGCAGCTCATCAACGCCTGCGACGCGGGCCGCGAGGGCGAACTGATCTTCCGCCTGATCGAGCAATACGCCGGCGGCAAGGCGGGCCTTCACAAGCCGGTCAAGCGCCTGTGGCTGCAGTCGATGACGCCGCAGGCCATTCGCGACGGCTTCGACGCGCTGCGCACCGAAAAGCAGATGCAGGGCCTGGCCGACGCCGCGCGCTCGCGCTCGGAGGCCGACTGGCTGGTAGGCATCAACGGCACGCGCGCCATGACCGCGTTCAATTCGCGCGACGGCGGCTTCTTCCTCACGACCGTGGGCCGCGTGCAGACGCCGACTCTCTCCGTCGTTGTGGAGCGCGAGGAGCAGATCCGCAAGTTCGTCTCGCGCGACTACTGGGAAATCCACGGCAGCTTCGCGGCCGAGGCCGGCGAGTACCCGGGCAAGTGGTTCAACCCCGACTGGAAGAAGGCCAACGCGCCGCTCCTGGCCAACGGCGAGCCCGACTCCGAACAGCGCGCCGACCGCGTGTGGAACGAGCAGGAAGCCCGCGCCATCGCCGACGCCTCGCGCGGCAAGCCCGCCACGGTGACGGAAGAGAGCAAGCCCACCACGCAGGCCTCGCCCGCGCTGTTCGACCTGACCTCGCTGCAGCGCGAGGCCAACGGCCGCTTCGGCTTCAGCGCCAAGACCACGCTGGCGCTGGCACAGAGCCTCTACGAACGCCACAAGGCACTGACCTACCCGCGTACCGATTCGCGCGCGCTGCCGGAAGACTATCTGCCGGTGGTCAAGCAGACCATGGGCATGCTCGCCACGAGCGGCATGAAGCACCTGGCACCGTTCGCGCAGCAGGCGGTCGATGGCAACTACGTCAAGCCCAACAAGCGCATCTTCGACAACGCCAAGGTGTCGGATCACTTCGCCATCATCCCGACGCTGCAGGCGCCCAGCGGCCTGAGCGATGCCGAGCAGAAGCTCTATGACTTCGTGGTGCGCCGCTTCATGTCGGTGTTCTTCCCGAACGCCGAGCACCAGGTGACCACGCGCATCAGCACGGTGGAGCAGGGCGGCAAGAAGTATCCCTTCCGCACCGACGGCAAGGTGCTGGTGAAGCCGGGCTGGCTCGCCATCTACGGCAAGGAAGCACAGGACGACGAAAAGGAAGACGACAAGGACGGCAAGCGCCTCGTGCCGGTGAAGCCGGGCGAGATCGTGAACACCGAGTCGGCCGACATCAAGGGCCTGAAGACGCGCCCGCCGGCACGCTACTCCGAAGCGACGCTGCTCGGTGCCATGGAAGGCGCGGGCAAGACCATCGACGACGACGAGCTGCGCGAGGCCATGCAGGAGAAGGGCCTCGGCACGCCAGCCACGCGCGCGGCCACCATCGAAGGCCTGATCACCGAGAAGTACATGCTGCGCGAAGGCCGCGAGCTGATCCCGACGGCCAAGGCCTTCCAGCTCATGACGCTGCTGCGCGGCCTGGGCGTGGAAGAACTCTCCAAGGCCGAGCTGACCGGCGAGTGGGAATACAAGCTCGCGCAGATGGAGAAGGGCGCGCTCAGCCGCGACGCCTTCATGCGCGAGATTGCGGCGATGACCGAGCACATCGTCAAGAAGGCCAAGGAATACGACCGCGACACCGTGCCGGGCGACTACGCGACCCTGCAGACGCCGTGCCCCAATTGCGGCGGCATCGTGCGCGAGAACTACCGCCGCTACGCCTGCACCGGCAAGAGCGGCACCGGCGAGGACGCCTGCGGTTTCTCGTTCGGCAAGTCGCCGGCCGGGCGCACCTTCGAGGTGGCCGAGGCCGAGGCGCTGCTGCGCGACAAGCACATCGGCCCGCTGGAAGGCTTCCGCTCCAAGGCCGGCTGGCCCTTCACCTCCGAGATCGTCATCAAGTACGACGAAGAAGCGAAAAACTGGAAGCTGGAGTTCGACTTCGGCGACGACAAGAACGAGGACAGCGGCGAGATCGTCGACTTCAGCGAGCAGGACACCGTGGGCCCGTGCCCGGTGTGCGGCGCGCCGGTGTTCGAGCACGGCAGCAACTACGTCTGCGAGAAGTCGGTGCCGACCAATGCACAGCCCACGCCGAGCTGCACCTTCAAGACCGGCAAGATCATCCTGCAGCAGCCGGTGGAGCGCGCGCAGATGGAAAAGCTGCTCGCCACCGGCAAGACCGACCTGCTCGACAAGTTCGTGAGCATGCGCACGCGCCGCGCCTTCAAGGCCTTCCTGACCTGGAACGCCGAGGAGGGCAAGGTGACCTTCGAGTTCGCGCCGCGCGAAGGCGGCAGCAAGTTCCCGCCGCGCAAGACCTTCGGCAAGGCCGCGCCCGCGGGCAAGACGGCTGCGGCCAAGAAGGTTGCTGCGAAGAAGACGCCCGCCGCCAAGAAGGCACCGGCAGCGAAGAAGGCCGCGGCACCGCGCAAGCCCGGCGCGGGCCTGAAGCCCAGCGATTCGCTGGCCGCGGTGATCGGCGCCGAACCGGTGGCGCGCACCGAGGTCATCAAGAAGCTGTGGGACTACATCAAGGCCAACGGCCTGCAGGACGCGGCCAACAAGCGCGCGATCAATGCCGACGCCAAGCTCAAGCCGGTGTTCGGCAAGGACCAGGTGACGATGTTCGAACTCGCGGGCATCGTGGGCAAGCACCTCTCGGCGCCCTGAGCCATGCGGCGCAGACACTTCAGCGCAAGCGTTGTTGCGATGGCCGTCGCGCTGCTGGGCGGCGCGGGCCTGGCCCACGCCGCCGCGTGGCCTGACAAGCCGGTCAAGCTGGTCGTGCCCTTTCCGCCGGGGCAGGCCACCGACATCTTCGCCCGCGCGCTTGCCGAGCAGCTCGGCAAGCGGCTGGGCCAGCCGGTGATCATCGACAACAAGGCCGGTGCCGGCAGCAACATCGGCACCGAGTTCGTGGTGCGCTCGCAGCCCGACGGCTACACGCTGGTGGTGGCCGGCAGCGCGATGGCTGTGAACCAGACGCTCTATGCCAAGCCGGGCTTCGACCCGCGCAAGGACCTGACGGGCATCTCGCTGATCGCGAAGGTGCCGCTGGTGTTTCTTGCAACGCCCGAGAGCGGCATCCGCACGCTGGCCGAACTCACGGCACGCGCCAAGGCCGAGCCCGGCCGGCTGAGCTACGCGAGCGCCGGCATCGGCGGCACGCAGCATCTGTCGGGCGAGATGTACAAGTCTGCGGCGCATGTGTTCATCACGCACATTCCGTACCGGGGCAGCGGGCCGGCGCAGTCGGACTTCCTGGGCAACCAGATTCCGCTGATGGTCGACTCGGTGACGGCCGCGCTGCCGCACATCAAGTCGGGCAGGGCGGTGGCGCTGGCCGTCACCTCGGCCACGCGCTCGTCGCAACTGCCCGATGTGCCCACCGTGCGCGAAAGCGGCGTGGCAGGCACCAAGAACTTCGAGGCCGTGGGCTGGCTCGGCCTGATGGCGCCGCGCGGCACGCCGGCCGACATCGTCGAGCGGCTCAATCGTGAAGTGACGGACATCCTGAAGAGCGAGCAGATGGCGCGCTTCATCCGCGAGCGCGGCTCCGAGCCCGCACCCACGACGCCGGCCGAGTTCGACCGCTTCGTGGCGAGCGAGATCGGGGTGTGGGGTGCGGCGGTGAAGGCCTCGGGCGCGAAGCCCGAGTAAGCAGGCATCAAGCAGGCATCAAGCAGGCGCCTGCGCCTCTTTGCCGCGATCCACCTCCGCGAGCAGCCAGCTGCGGAAATGATCGAGCGTGGCCAACTGGCCGCGCCCTTCCGGGTAGCAGAACCAGTAGCCCTCGTTGCCGCGGTAGCCGCCGCCGGGCAAGGGCTCGTCCACAAGCCCGGAAGCGATTTCGTCCTGCACCAGGCAGCGCGGCACCAGCGCCACGCCCATGCCGACCATCACTGCGCGGATCATGGTCTGGAACTGGTCGAACTGCGGCCCCGCCAGCGGGTCGAGCCCGCGCACGCCATGCGCCTCGCTCCACTGCAGCCACGACTGCGGCACGCTCACGTGGCGAAGCAGCGTGCAGCGCGCCACGTCCTGCGGCGTGCGGATGGCGACCTCGGCCTGCGCGGCGCGCGGGGCGATCAGCGCCACGTCCTGCCCGGCGAGGTAGTGCGAGCGGGCGCCGGGCCAGTGGCCGTCGCCGAAAAGAATGGCGCAGTCGAGCTCGGGCCGCTCGAAGTCATAGCCATGCACGAAGGGCACGAAATGCAGCGTGATCTGCGGATGCGCGCGCTGAAAGTCGGGCAGCCGCGGAATCAGCCACTTGGCGCCGAAGGTGGGCAGGGCGGACAGGTGCAGCGCACCGCCGCCGTCGCCGCTGGTAATGAGCTCCAGCGTGGCCGCCTCCAGCTGCGCGAGCGTGGCGCGCACCGCCTTCTCGTAGCGCTCGCCGGCCGGCGTGAGCGCCAGGCGCTTGCGGCTGCGCTCGAACAGCGGCGCGCCGATCCAGCGTTCGAGCTCCTGCACCTGCTTGCTGACCGCGCCCTGCGTGAGGTGCAGCGCCTCGGCCGCGCGCGAGACGCCGCCGAAGCGAACGACGGTCGAGAAGGCGCGCAGCAGGTTCAGAGGCGGGTTGAGACGGCGCAGTGACATGGGCGGAGTGACATGGCGGGATGCCCATTAAAACATTCCAGATCGGAATGTTGGCTGGTCTATCCTTTGCTTCAGGTAATGCAGCGAATCGCTCCATCACTCTCTGTTTCATTGGAAGAAACCCATGCTACGTCGTCACTTCATTTCCACCCTGGCCGCTGCTTCCGTCGTGCCAGGAATATCCTTCGCCCAGGGCAAGCCGATTCGCCTCGTCGTGCCGTTCCCGCCCGGCGGCGCCACCGACATCACGGCGCGCGTGCTCGGCGAGCCCCTCGGCAAGATCCTCCAGCAGCCCGTGGTGATCGACAACCGCGCCGGCGCGGGCGGCTCCATCGGCATGGCCGAGCTGGCACGCGCCACGCCCGACGGCCTGACCTTCGGCGTGGCCACGCTGTCCACCCACGGCGTGAACCCGGCCGTGTACCAGAAGCTGCCCTACGACCCGATCAAGGGTTTCGTCGCCGTGACCGAGCTGGTGAAGGCGCCGGGCGTGATCGTCATCAACCCGTCCGTGCTGCCGGTCGGCAGCTTCGCGGAGCTGGTGAAGTACCTGAAGGCCAACCCCGGCAAGGTGTCGTACGCCACGCCGGGCAACGGCACCATCGGCCACATGTGGGGCGAGCTGTTCAAGAGCAGCACCGGAACCTCGATGGTGCACATCCCCTACCGCGGTGCGGGCCCGGCCATCAACGACGTGCTCGCGGGCCAGGTGCCGGTGTACTTCGACCAGGTGGCCTCGTCGCTGCCGCATGTGAAGTCGGGCAAGCTGAAGGCGCTGGCCGTGTCCTGGAGCGGCCGGCTCGACGTGCTGCCCGAGGTGCCGACGTATGGCGAGCTGGGCTATCCGGTCAACAACGATCCTTCGTGGTTCGGCATGGTCGCACCCGCCGGCACGCCGGCCGAGATCGCGCTGCGCATGCAGCAGGCCGTGGCCACTGCGCTGAAGGACCACGCGGTGCGCGAGCGCCTTGCGTTGCAGGGGCTGTACGCCTCGGGCACCACGCCTCCCGAGTTCACGAAGCAGATCGCGGGTGAGATCGAGAAGATGAGGAAGGTGGCCGAATTCGCCCGCATCCGATTGGACTGACCGACACCTGCCTATGCATCCTGTTCTGAAACTGATCCAAACCCGCGCCCAGGTGACGAGCGTCGCCGGGCATACCCCGCTGGTGCTCGACTCCCCGCACAGCGGCACCGTCTACCCGGAAGACTTCCGCACGGTGCGCGACCTGGCCACCCTGCGCCGCGCCGAGGACACGCACGTCGAGAAGCTCTACGCCTTCGCGCCCGCCATGGGCGCGGCCTGGATCGAGGCGCACTTTCCGCGCAGCTATCTCGACGCCAACCGCGACACGACCGAGATCGACACCACGATGCTCGACGGCTCCTGGACCGATCCGGTTTCCACCGACCCGCGCGTGCTGTCGAAGGTGCGCCTGGGCAAGGGCCTGATCTGGAAGCTCACCGACGAAGGCCTGCCTATCTACGACCGCCAGCTCCCGGTGGACGAGGTGCGCCAGCGCATCGACACCTGTTGGCGGCCGTACCACGCGGCGGTGGCGCAGGCTGTAGCCGAGGCGCATGCGCGCCACGGCTACAGCATCCACATCAACTGCCACTCGATGCCGGCCATCGCGGCCAGCCATGCGACGGACTTCCCGGGCCTGGCGCATGCCGACTTCGTGATCGGCGACCGCGACGGCAGCACGGCCGACCCGGCGCTGTCGCAGAAGATCTGCGAGCACCTGCGCGCCTTCGGCTACAGCGTGGACTACAACCACCCGTACAAGGGCGTGGAACTGGTGCGCCGGCACGGCAAGCCTGCCGAACACCGGCACAGCATCCAGGTCGAGATCAACCGCAAGCTGTACATGGACGAGGCCACGCTGGCGCTCGACGAGGCCGGCGCGGCGCGGCTGCAGGGCCATCTGCGCTCGATGGTCGAAATGCTGCTGGCCACGGACCCGCGCTGATCCTTTGCAGCTCGATCAGGCGCCGGCGGGCGTGAAGTCGGTCGACACCGACAGCGCCTCCCACGCCTTGATCTCCTCCTGCAGCGCGCCGAGCTTCTCGCGCACCACTTTCACCGCGTCGGGGCCGAGCAGCAAGTGTGCGGGCGGGTTCGTGGCCTCGGTGATCTGGATCATGGCGCGCGCCGCCTTCACCGGATCGCCGTCCTGCTTGCCGCTGCGCGCCAGCCGCCGCTCGCGCACCGGGCCCATCACCGGCGCGTAGTCGGCAATGTTCTGCGGTGCGCGCACCATCGAGCGGCCCGCCCAGTCGGTGCGGAAGCCGCCGGGCTCCACGGCAGTCACGTGGATGCCGAAGCTCGCCACCTCCTTGCCCAGCGTCTCCGAGATGCCCTCGAGCGCGAACTTGCTGCCGTGGTAGTAGCCCAGCCCCGGAAAGGTCACGATGCCGCCCATCGACGTGATGTTGAGGATGTGGCCGCGCCGGCGCGCCCGCATGAAGGGCAGCACCGCCTTGGCGACGGCCACGGCGCCGAACACGTTCACCTCGAACTGCTGGCGCAGCTCGTCGAGCGACGATTCCTCGACCGTGCCTTCGTGTCCGTAGCCGGCGTTGTTGACCAGCACGTCGATGGGGCCGACCGAGGCCTCGACCTCGGCCACCACGCGGGCCACTTCGGCGTCGTGCGTCACGTCGAGCAGGCGGCCGAAGGAGCGGCCAGGCTGCAGCGCATCGAACTCGGCGCGCGCGGCCTCGTTGCGCAGCGTGCCGACCACGCGGTGGCCGGCGGCCAGCGCCTCCTGCGCCAGCGCGCGACCGAAGCCGCTGCTGACGCCGGTGATGAACCAGGTCCTGGGAGAAGAAGAAACCGTCATGGCGATGTCCTTGAAGGGTGGATGGAAGAACCGATGGCCTGACTGTGCGCGCGCCGCATCGCTTTGATAATCCATCCAATCGATGAAGCACCTTGAAGGTTTTCTTCAAGATCAACCGGATTCCACCCATGCGCCAGGACCAGCTAGACGGACTCGTCACCTTCGTGGCCGTGGCCGAAACACGCGGCTTTTCGGCCGCGGCGGTGCGGCTGGGCGTCTCGCCCTCGGCCGTGAGCCAGGCGGTGCGGCTGCTCGAAAAGCGCGTGGGCGTGCCGCTGTTCAACCGCACCACGCGCAGGGTGAATCTCACCGAAGCCGGCGCCCGCTTTCTGGAACGCATCCGCCCGGCGGTGCAGGAGCTGGCCTCGGCCTCCGACGAGCTGAGCGACAGCGCCGAGCGGCCCGCGGGCCTGCTGCGACTCACGGTGCCTCGCGCGGCCTACCTGTTCGTGCTGCAGCCGGCGCTCGGGGGCTTCCTGCGGGCCTATCCGCAGATCGACGTGGAGGTGTCGATCGACAGCGCACTGGTCGACATCGTGGGCCGGGGCTTCGACGCCGGCATCCGCTTCGGCGGCATGGTCGAGCGCGACATGGTGGCGGTGAAGGTCGGCGGGCCGCTGGCCAACAGCATCGTCGCCGCGCCGCGCTACCTGGCCGAACGCGGCACGCCGGTGCACCCGCGCGAGCTGCTGGCGCACGACTGCATCGGCTTTCGCTTCGAGAGCTCGGGCCTGCTGGAGCGGTGGGAGTTCGAGAAAGACGGGGAGGCCATGACGCTTGCGGTGAGCGGCCGCCTCGTGATGAACGACGTGGCCGTGATGCTCGACGCTGCGGTCGACGGCATCGGCATCGCCAACCTGATCAACAGCTACACCGAGCGCCACGTCGCCGACGGCCGGCTGGTGCAGCTGCTGGCCGACTGGACCACGCCGCTGCCCGACCTGACGCTGTACTACCCCGACCGCAGGCGCGTGCCGCCCAAGCTGCGCGCGCTGATCGACTGGCTGCGCGAAACAACCTTGTCGGCGCCGGGTGTGTTGTTACAGGGCGAGCGGGCCGGCGGCCTATAGTGGGCCGGCAACAACCGTCAACCAAACCATCTCTTGGAGTTTCCAGTGAAGCCAATCATTGCTGCTGTGTTCGCGATCGCAATGGGCGCGCTGGTGTCGGGCTGCGCAGGCACGGGTTCGGCCCCGGCCAGCAGCGGCGCCAATACATCGGGCGCGACCGGCGGCAGCGGCGTCACGGTGTTCGGCACCATCGACGCCAGCGTCAGCAGCACGACGAACAAGTCGTCGCGCTGATCAGTGCGCGCCGCCTAGCGTCGCAGCAGCGCCTGGCGCAGCACGCGCGCAGCGCGGTCGCGGATCTTGCCGGAGCTGGAGCGCGGCGGCACCTTCGGCGCGACCTTCGCGGTGGCGCAGGCCCACAGGAAGTCATGCAGGATCGGCGTGTCGTCGACCGTCTCGGTGCTGCCGTACTTGTGGAATTCGGGGTGCCACTGGGTCGCGGCGATGTAGCTGCGGCCCTTGTCGGGGCGGCGGCGGATGGCCTCGGGCACGCGGTCGGGCAGGCTCCAGGCCTCGATCTCGAAACCCGGCGCGAGGCCCTTGATGCCCTGGTGGTGGATGCTGTTGACGCGCGCCTTCTCCACCTGCGGGTAGAGCTTCGACAGCCGCGTACCTTGAACCAGTTCGATCTCGTGGAAGTTCTGGTCGTAGGTCACCGGGTCGCGGTGGCGCAGGCCGCCCTCGTGCTGGGCCTCGATGTCCTGGTAGAGCGTGCCGCCAAAGGCCACGTTGATGAGCTGCAGCCCGCGGCACACGCCGAAGATGGGCTTGCCGGCCTGCTCGAAGGCTTCGACCAGCGCGA
Source organism: Variovorax sp. YR566 (assembly GCF_051992195.1). Classification (NCBI taxonomy): domain Bacteria; kingdom Pseudomonadati; phylum Pseudomonadota; class Betaproteobacteria; order Burkholderiales; family Comamonadaceae; genus Variovorax; species Variovorax sp. YR566. The sequence continues at coordinate 29,342 of NZ_CP197092.1, forward strand.
GGTCGTAGAGGTCGCGGATCTGGTCGCCGATCCACGCGTCCTTCAGCGGCACCTCGCCGTAGCTGCCGGGCCAGACGTCGGCGCCGCCGTGCATGACCACGCCATCGAGCCATTCGGCGTAGTGCGACAGCTTGGTGTCGCCGCGCGCGGTTTCGCCGGTGGGGCAGGGCACCATCACGACCATGGCGCCGGCGGACATGAGCCAATGCGCGATCGATTGCTCGACGTACTGCAGCGTCTTGTTGGTGAAGAGCGAGCGGGCCGGGTCGGCGTGCGAGAAGCAGGCGGACAGGCCGATCTTGAGCCGAGCGGAAACAGGTTGTGTCATCGCGGGACTGTCGTCGGTGGGAACCGGGCGATTGATGCGAAAAGGAAAGTCCATTTTGGCTCGTTGGCCTCTCGCACGGGGTCGGACGACACGCCAAGTATGCTTTCAACGCTGCCCCAACGAATAAGGAAGACAAGCCGATGAAAACGATCAAGGGCCCCGCCATCTTTCTGGCCCAGTTCGCGGGAGACACCGCGCCGTTCAACACGCTCGACGGCATCGCCGGCTGGGCCGCCGGGCTGGGCTACAAGGGCGTGCAGATCCCGAGCTGGGATGCCCGCCTGTTCGACCTTCAGCGCGCCGCCGAAAGCAAAACTTATTGCGACGAGGTAAAGGGCACGCTGGCAAAGCACGGCCTGGAGATCACCGAACTCTCGACGCACCTGCAGGGCCAGCTGGTGGCGGTGCATCCGGCCTACGACGCGGGCTTCGACGGTTTCGCGGCGCCCGAGGTGCGCGGCGATCCGGTGCGGCGCCAGCAGTGGGCCGTCGAGCAACTGCACTTTGCGGCAAAGGCCTCGGCCAACCTCGGGCTCACGGCGCACGCGACCTTCTCGGGCGCGCTGGCCTGGCCGTACCTCTACTCGTGGCCGCCGCGCCCGCCGGGCCTCGTCGAGGAAGCCTTCGACGAACTTGCGCGCCGCTGGCGGCCGATCCTCGACGCCTTTGACGCCGTGGGCGTGGACGTGGGCTACGAGATCCACCCCGGCGAAGACCTGCACGACGGCGTGAGCTACGAGATGTTTTTGGAGCGCGTGAACAACCACCCGCGCGCCTGCCTGCTGTACGACCCGAGCCACTTCATGCTGCAGCAGCTCGACTACCTGGCCTACATCGACCACTACCACGAGCGCATCAAGATCTTCCACGTGAAGGACGCCGAGTTCAACCCGACCGGCAAGCAGGGCGTGTACGGCGGCTTCCAGAGCTGGATCAACCGGGCAGGGCGCTTCCGTTCACTGGGCGACGGGCAGGTGAACTTCAAGGCCATCTTCTCGAAGATGGCGCAGTACGACTTCCCGGGCTGGGCGGTGCTGGAGTGGGAGTGCTGCATCAAGCACCCCGAAGACGGCGCGCGCGAGGGCGCGAAGTTCATCGCCGACCACATCATCCGCGTGGCCGACCGGGCCTTCGACGACTTCGCGGCGGGCGGGGTCGACGTGACGGCCAACAAGCGGATGCTCGGGATCGGCTGAGCCGGCTAGCTAGCTCACCGACCGGATCGCGTCGTCGAGGATCTCCAGGCCGCGATCGATCTCCGCGGGCGTCACGGTCAGCGGCGGCGCAATGCGCCACACCGCGGCCATGCCGCCGACCGACACGATGTTCATGCTGAGGCCGCGCGCCATGCACGCATCGGTGATGGCCCGGCCGCGCTCGGCATCGGGCTCGCGGGTTTCGCGGTCTTTCACGAGCTCGACGCCCTGCAGCAGCCCGTGGCCGCGCACGTCGCCGATCAGCTCGTGGCGCGCCTGCAGCGTCTCCAGCCCGTGGCGCAGCCGCAGGCCCATCTCGTTGGCGCGGGCGTTGAGCTTTTCTTCTTCCAGCACGTCGAGCACGGCCAGCGCGACCTCGGCCGGCAGCGGGTCGGACACATGCGAGGTGACGTGCACGAAGCCCTTGTCGTGGCACTCCTGCTCGATCGCCTCGCTGGTGATCGCCGCGCCGATGGCCACGCCGCCGCCCAGCGTCTTCGACACCGTGAGGATGTCGGGCACCACGCCGAACTGCTCGAAAGCGAAGTTGCTGCCCATGCGGCCGAAGGCGGTCTGGGCCTCGTCCAGGATCAGCAGCATGCCGCGTTCCTGGCACTTGGCCTTGAGCTTGGGCAGGTAGCCATCTGGCGGCACGATCACGCCGCCCGAGCTTTGCACCGGCTCGGCAATGAAGGCGGCCAGCGAGCCGCTGGACTGCGCATCGACCATGTCGAAGCCGACGTCCAGGCAGGTGCTGTCGCAGGCATCGCGGCAATGCCTGATGGGGCAGCGGAAGCAGTTGGGCGGCGGGATCGACATCGTGCCGGGCTTGCGCGGCCCGTAGTCGACGTGCTGCCTGCCCGCGAAGGTGAGCCCGGCCATGCCGCCGGTCACGCCGTGCCAGCCGCCGTTCAGGCCCACGATCTCGTAGCGTCCGGTGGCCACGCGCGCCATGCGCGCCGCCGCCTCGTTGGCCTCGCCGCCGGTCGAGAGGAAGATCGATTTCGACAGCTGCGGCGGCAGCATCGAGGCCAGCCGCTCGGCCAACCCGAGCACGGCCGGCCCGACGAAGCCGCTGTACAGGTGCAGCGCGCCCTCGCAGGCCTTGTGCATGGCGGCAACGATGCGCGGGTGGTTGTGGCCGATGGTGGCGCACATCTGGCCCGAGGTGAAGTCGAGGATCTCGCGGCCGTGCTGGTCCCACAGCGTGGCGCCCCGCGCCTTGACGATGACGTGCGGGCTCAGGCCCATGCCGTAGCGAATGAGATGCCGGGCGACCGTGGGGTCGTAGCCTGTGTCCTGGCCCATTGAATGCTCCTTGTCGTGGGGATGCGGCCAGCGTAGCCATCGGGCGGGAAATCGGCTGTCGTTGTAGGGGCCTTGAAACGAAGCCGATTGCATCCTGGTTGCGCCACACTGGCGGCATGAAAACCGGCACCCTCGACCGCATCGACCAATGCATCCTGGCCGAACTGCAGGCCGATGCGGGCCTGCAGAACCAGACGCTGGCAGAGCGCGTGAACCTCTCGCCCTCGGCCTGTCTCAAGCGGGTGCAGCGGCTGCGGCGCGCGGGCGTGATCCGCGAGGAGGTCGCGATCCTCGATGCCGCGCGCGTCGGCTTCCCGGTGCTGGTGATCTCGCGCGTCTCGCTGCGCAGCACCACGCGCGAGGCGTTCCGGGCGTTCGAGCGCAAGGTGCACGCGCTGCCGCAGGTGCTGCAATGCCACTGCGTGGCCGGCGAGACCGACTTCGTGCTCGTGATCTGCGCGCGCTCGCTGCCCGACTACCAGGCCTTCGCGCAGGAGCAGCTGGGCGACGCGCTGGCCCTGGAGAACTATTCGAGCGACATCGTGCTGTCGACCACCAAGTTCACGACGCAGCTGCCGCTGGACAGGGCGTAGGCCTGCGCTACAGCAGGCGCGCCAGCCGCTGGATGGCGCCGTCGATCTGCGGCTCGGCGATCAGGCCGTAGCCGAAGGCGAGGCCATTTTTTTGCAATTCAGGTACGTCAGGCGCGCCGGGCGCGTTCGGGTCGAGCGCATAGCGCGACAGCGGCGGCAGCGTGATGCCGGCTGCGGCCGCGCGTTCGACCACCGTGTGGTCGCGCGTATCGCCGTGCAGCCAGGCCGACAGGTGCAGGCCCGCATCTGAAGGAATCGCTTCGAGCCTGCCCGCGCAGTGGCGTGCCAAAGCATCGAGCAACGCAGTGCGCCGCGCGCCGTAGATCTTGCGCATCTTGCGGATGTGGCGCGCCAGGTGCCCTTCGGCGATGAAGGCGGCGAGCGCCTCCTGGCCGAGCACCGGGCCGTGCCAGTCGGCCAGCTCGCGCGCCCGCACCAGCGCCGCGCGCGCCCACGGCGGCGTCACCACGAAGCCAAGGCGCAAGGCGGGAAACAGGCTCTTGGAAAAGGTGCCGATGTAGAAGACCGACTCGGCGCGGTCCAGCGTCTGCAGTGCATCGAGCGGGCGGCCGGCGAAGCGGAATTCGCTGTCGTAGTCGTCCTCGACGACGACAGCGTTGCGCGCCCGCGCAAAGGCCAGCAGGGCGGCGCGGCGCTGCGGCGACATCGCGACGCCGGTGGGGAACTGGTGCGAGGGCGTCACGCAGACCACGCGCGCCTCGGGCGGAATGCGGTCCACGCACAGGCCCTCGCCATCGGTCGGCACCGTCATCACTCTCGCGCCCGCGGCCAGCATGGCTTCGCGCAGCGAGGGATAGAACAGCTGCTCGACCGCAACCACCGTGCGCCCCGGCACGACGAGGATGCGCGCGAGCAGCCCGAAGGCCTGTTGTGCGCCGGCCGTGACCACGATGTCGTCGGCGGTGCAGCCGACCGCGCGGGTGAAGGACACGTGCTTCGCGATGGCCTCGCGCAGCGCGCCCTGGCCTTGCGGGTCGGCGTAGTCGGCCGTCTGCCGCGCGACGCGGCGCAGCGCGCGGTCGCTCAGGCGGCGCCAGATGTCGAAGGGAAAGACGCTCACGTCGGGCAGGCCGACGCGGAAGTCGTCGCGCGCGGGCTGCGGCTGCAGCGTGGGGGCGAGGTCGGCGCCAGGAACGTTCAGCGGCACCAGCCGGGGGTCGCGCCGGGCCGTCGAGGCCTTCGTGCTGCGGCCGCGCCGGGATGCCGGCAGCGTGTCCGCCACGTAGGTGCCGGCGCCGGGGCGCGCCAGCAGGTAGCCCTCGCTCAGCAGCAGGTCGTAGGCCGCGAGCATGGTGTTGCGCGACACGCCCAGCCGCAGCGCCAGCGCGCGCGTGGCGGGCAGGCGCGCGCCGGGCTGCAGCCGGCCGTCGAGGATGGCGCTGCGCAGCTGGCGGTGCACCTCGCGCAGCAGGTCGCGCGAGCCGGCGCCCGGCAAGCGGATGGCGAGTTCGAAAATTGGCTCCATGAACTTCGCCGATTGTGGTTCTTTTGAAGAGCCAATTGCAAACCTATTCTGGAGGCCTTGAACACACTTGCCACGGAGTCCTTCATGAACACGGATCTCTCGACATCGCAACAGCAACCGGCAACCGAACGCCTGCCGCTGAGCCTGGGCTGGCTTGCGCTGGGCGCCTTCGCCCTCGGCACCGAAAGCTTCATGGTCGTGGGGCTGCTGCCGGTGCTGGCGGCCGACCTGCAGATCAGCGCCGCGCGGGCCGGGCAACTGGTGCTGCTGTTCGCGCTGAGCTACGCCATCGGCTCGCCGGTGATGGCGGCGCTGCTGGCGCGCTTCGGGCGCCGGCCGTTGCTGATTGCCAGCCTCGCGGCCTTCTCGGCGCTGACGCTGGCGGCGTCGATGGCGCACGGCTTTGCGCAGCTGGCGCTGGCGCGGGTCGCGTTGGGGCTGGTGGCCGGCGTGTTCCTGCCGACCGCGAGCGCCGTGGCGGCCGCGATGGTGTCGCCCGCGCTGCGCGGCCGGGCGCTGGCCATCGTGACCGGCGGAGGTACGGTGGCAGTCGCGCTCGGCGTGCCGCTGGGTGCTTGGATCTCGGGCTGGGGCGGCTGGCGCACGGCCTACCTGCTGATCGCGGCGGTGGCGGCACTCGCCACATGGGGTCTCGCGCTCGGACTGCCGCGCCAACTGGCGCAGGCGCCGGTCGCCGCAGCCGCCGCCACGAAGGGCACACCGGCCTTTGCCGTGGCCCGCGTGCCGGGCGTGCTGCCTGCGCTGCTGACTACCATGCTGTGGACCACTGGCGGCTTCAGCTTCTATACCTACATCGCGCCGTTCCTCTCGGCCACGCTGGGCTTCGGCACCGAGGGCGTGGGCACGATGTTCTTCGCCATCGGCGTGGCGGCGGCCATCGGCACCGCGGCCGGCGGCTGGGCCACCGACCGCCTCGGCGCCGACCGCACGGCGCAGGGCTTCGCGCTGATGCTGGTGGTGATCCTTGGCGGGCTGTCGTTCTCGGCGCAGATGCTGCCGCGCGGCCTGGCGCTGCCGCTGATCGTGGGGCTGTCGGCGCTGTGGGCCTTCGCGGGCTGGGGCTTCGGGCCGGCGCAAGCGGTGCGGCTGATCCGGCTGGCACCGGAGCGCGCACCGATGACGCTGTCGCTCAACGCCTCGGCGATCTACCTCGGCATTGCGGCGGGCTCGGTGTCCGGCGGCGCGGCGATCGAGCTGGTCGGCGTCAGCGCGGTGGGCTGGGTGGGGGCGGCCTTCCAGTTCGCGGGATTGATGCTGCTGTTACGGGCGGCGTACAAGGCGCGGACGGCCGGTTCGGCGCTGGCAGCGGCTGCTACGGCTTGATCGGCCGCCGAATAACTATACTTTTGATAGCAAACAACTCTCCAATCACGGCCCTTCGGGGCCTTTTTCATGGGATCGTTGTTTTTAAGACCGGCAATTGTCATGCCTCGCAAGCTATAATGTCGGGTTCGTTTCGATACCACGACGAAGAATTTCGTCAATACCGCCGGCTGACCTGCACTGTCCTTGGATTATTCAGGCCTCTCACTCCCAAGCCGGCTTTCACAGTGTGTTGGAGCGCCAGACCGGGCGCCCATGATTGCCACCACTGCCTTCGTTCCTGTTGAAGCGAATAGCGCGTCCGCCGCGCCATTCCGGCCGGCCCACGCCCGTTTTCAATTATTTTTCAGGCACTTCGCGCTCTGTATCCGCGCGGCGTGCCAAGGCTTCATGGACATCATTCAACACAGTATCGCGGTGGGCAAGTACCTTGTTTCCCCGCTCATTCGACACCAGGACGACGGCAACTACGCCGCTTCCGTCTCGATCCGCTCCGGCCACGGCAGCGGCATGCACGACCGCGTGATGCGCTTCACGCCGCGCTTTGCCAGCCACGCAGCCGCCGTCGGCTACGCCATCGACCAGGGCCTCGGCTGGGTGCGCGAACGCGCTCCCCGCAATGCCCCTCTCGCGCTTCCGTGCGCGGGCTGAAACAATTACGCCCAATTCCATCTCCAACACACATCGAACGATTCAGAGGTAACCACACATGCCCAAGGAAGAACTGATCGAAATGAACGGCGCAGTGACCGAAGTCCTGCCCGACTCGCGCTACCGCGTCACGCTGGACAACGGCCATCAGCTGATCGCCTACAGCGGCGGCAAGATGCGCAAGCACCACATCCGCATCCTGGCGGGTGACAAGGTGTCGCTCGAACTCTCGCCCTACGACCTGACCAAGGGCCGTATCACCTTCCGTCACCTGGAACGTCGCGGCCCGCCGCCGACCAACTCCGGCAACAACAACGCACCCCGCCGCTGATCCGCGACTGACGAAAGGCCTTGCGGCGCCCCGCGACGGGCGCCGGCAAGGCCTTTGTCATTCGTGCGTCTGTCCGGCTGCTGAACGATGACCACACCCAATCCCACAGCCGGCGGCCCGCAAGCCCAGGCCCCTGCCGACAACGGCTTCGCCGCGCTGGCGCTCTCGCCACAGATGCTGGCCAACCTCACGCAGCTCGGCTACACGCAGATGACGCCGATCCAGGCGGCCAGCCTGCCGCCGGCGCTGCTCGGCAAGGACCTGATCGCCCAGGCCAAGACCGGCAGCGGCAAGACCGCCGCCTTCGCCCTGGCGCTGCTCTCCAACCTGAACCCCCGCCGCTTCGCGGTGCAGTCGATGGTGCTGTGCCCGACGCGCGAGCTGGCCGACCAGGTCACGACCGAAATCCGCCGCCTTGCGCGCGCAGAGGAAAACATCAAGGTCGTCACGCTCTGCGGCGGCGTCGCACTGCGCGGGCAGATCGCCAGCCTGGAGCACGGCGCCCACATCGTGGTCGGCACTCCAGGCCGCCTGATGGACCACCTGGAGCGCGGCAATCTCGACCTCTCGGCGCTCAACACGCTGGTGCTCGACGAAGCCGACCGCATGCTGGACATGGGCTTCTTCGACGACATCGTGAAGGTGGCGCGCCAGTGCCCCAAGGAACGCCAGACGCTGCTGTTCTCGGCCACGTATCCCGAAGGCATCGCCAAGCTCGCGCAGCAGTTCATGAAGAACCCCGAGCAAATCACGGTGCAGGCCCAGCATGAAGGCAGCAAGATCCGCCAGCGCTGGTACCAGGTGAAGGACAGCGAGCGGCTGCACACCGTGAGCCTGCTGCTCGACCATTTCCGCCCCGTGAGCACGCTGGCCTTCTGCAACACCAAGCAGCAGTGCCGCGACCTCGTCGAGGTGTTGCAGGCACAGGGCTTCAGCGCGCTGGCGCTGTTCGGCGAACTGGAGCAGCGCGAGCGCGACCAGGTGCTGGTGCAGTTCTCCAACCGCAGCTGCTCGGTGCTGGTGGCAACCGACGTGGCGGCGCGCGGGCTCGACATTGCGCAGCTCGAAGCAGTGATCAACGTCGACGTGACGCCCGATTCGGAGATTCACATCCACCGCATCGGCCGCACCGGCCGCGTGGGCCAGTCGGGTGATGCCGAGGGCCTGGCGCTGAACCTGGCCAGCATGAACGAGATGGGCAGCGTCGGAAAGATCGAGCAGCTGCAAGGCCGCGAGTCCGAATGGCACGAACTGGCCGAGCTCACGCCGGGCAAGGGCGCGCCGCTGCAGCCGCCGATGGCCACGCTGCAGATCGTCGGCGGGCGCAAGGAAAAGATCCGCGCCGGCGACGTGCTGGGCGCGCTCACGGGCGACTGCGGCTACGCGAAGGACCAGGTCGGCAAGATCAACGTCAACGAGTTCTCGACCTACGTGGCGGTGGACCGCGCCATCGCCGAAGAGGCGGCGCGCAAGCTGTCCAGCGGACGCGTGAAGGGCAAGTCGGTCAAGGTGCGGCTGCTGACGCTGCAGGACCTGTAGCAGCCCCTGCTGGCTGCGGCGTAGCGAGCGCCGAGGTCGGCGCCACCGATGCATCGAGCACCGGTGCCGGCGCCGCATCGGGCGCCTCCTGCCGCGCCAGCTTCGCGGCCAGCCGGAACGCCACCACCACCGCCAGCAAGCCGAAGATCGACGAGCCCACGGCCTGCCCGATCAGCACGCCGGCCGCGCCGTAGTGCGAGCCCCACCAGGCAAATGGAATCGTGCCCAGCGTGGCGCGCCCCCAGTTGAACGCCGTAGACAACAGCGGATGCCCGAGGTTGTTGAACGACGCATTCGCCACGAACAGCCCGCCCGCAAAGAAGAAGCTCGCGGCCAGCCAGCTGCAGAACAGCGAGATCAGCTCCGCCGCCAGCCCGTCGGCCGAGAACGCGCGAATCAGCACGCCCTGTCCCAGTGCCAGCACCAGCCACGCCACGGCCACCGACGCCACCATGAACAGCAGGCTGTCGCGCAGTCCCTCCTGCACGCGGCGGTACTGCCCCGCGCCAAGGTTCTGCGCAAGGATCGGCCCGACCGCGCCGCTGAGCGCGTAGACCAGCCCGAAGGCCACCGGCGTCAGCCGGTCGATGGTGGCCGCGCCCGCCACCGCCGACGGCCCGAACTGCGCGACCGCATGCGTCACGAAGGCCGCGCCCACTGGCGTCGCAAGATTGGTCAGCACAGCCGGCCCGGCCACGGTGCCGAGCGCGCGCGCGTCGCCGGCCAGCTGCCGCGCATCGAAACGCCCGAGCATGCGGTGCTTCACCATCACGCCATGCAGCCCGATGGCCGCCAGCACCATGCGCGAGACCACCGCGCTGATGGCCGCGCCGTCGAGCCCCAGCCCGAAGCCGAAGATCAATATCGGGTCGAGCACCGCCGTCACGAAGGCGGCCGCGAGCGTCACCGTCATCGCGCGGCGTGCGTCGCCGATCGAACGCAGCAGCGCGGAAGTCGCCATGCCGATGCCCAGCAGGGGCAGCGTGTGCACCGTCACCGAGAGGTATCGCTGCGCGAGCCGCGCCGTCTCGCCCTCGGCGCCGAGCGCCTGCAGCGCTGGGTGCAGGAAGAAGGCTGTGCCCGTGCCCACCACTACCGACACCGCCGTCATCAGCACGAGGCTCGAGGTGCCGATGCGGCGCGCGTCCTCGGTGCGTCCCGCTCCCACCGTGCGTGACACCACCGCCGCGATGCCGATGGTCAACCCGATGCACAGCGACGCATGAAAGAACCCCACCACGCCCGCGAAGCCGACCGCCGCGGCCGTCGCTTTCTCCCCGAGCAGCGAGATGTAGAACAGGTTGATCAGGTCGACCGCGAACACCGCGATCAGTCCGATGGCCCCGGTGCCCGCCATCACGCAGACATGCCGCAGCAGCGACCCCGAAACGAAGCGCGCGCGCTCGACACCGCCGGTTGTTTCGGCTATTGGCATGTGAAATTCTCGATGTGGCCTAATTGCGGCTCGAACATTACTTTTACCCGAGCTTTTCATGCCCAAGAAAATTCGTACCGAAGCCGACCGCGTTGCCACCCCGAAGCCGACGCCCCTGCCCGGCTACACGGCGCCTCGCTCCGGTGGCGGCCAGAAGGTCAGCCTGGAACGCGGCACCGCAACGCGCAGCAAGAAGAACCCTGGCAAGCGCGCCAAGAAGGGCGGCTGATCCATCAGCCCCCGCCTGGCTCCCACCTGAGCCACGACAGACGCGCCTCAGGGCGCGTTTTGTCATTGGGGCAGCTATAAATCGCAATGTCCGACGACAACCAGATCCTCATCCCGCCCTCGTTCTTCGCGGTGTACACCGACGCGCGCCAGCGCCTGAGCGAGCCGATCGGCGTGGTGCGCGAGCGCTACGAGATCTGCGAAGACCTCGCCAGCCACCTCGTGGGCCATGCGCAGATCCAGCACCACACCGAGGTGCCGGTCGAAAGCGAGATCCTGCGGCGCATCCACGCCGGGCTGGCCACGCCTGAATCGGGCGTATCGGCGGCCGAGGCGGGCTGGATCGTGCAGCGGCTGGCCGAGCTGCTGGGCTGGCAAGGGCCCGAGCCGGCGCCCGAAGCGGACTGAGCCCCTGCCGGAGCGACCCATGCTGCTCAAGGTCGGAGAACTCGCCCGGCACACCGGCCTCACGGTGCGCACGCTGCACCACTACGACGCCATCGGCCTGCTAGCACCCTCGGCACGCTCCGAGGCCGGCTACCGGCTCTACAACGCGGCCGACATCGCCCGCCTGCACGCGATCCAGGCACTGCGGCTGCTGGGCCTGCCGCTGGCGGAGATCGGCGCCCTGCTGGGCGCGGAGAGCAGCTCGCTGCCCACCATCATCGCGCGGCAGATCGAATCGCTCGACCAGCAGATCGCACAGGCCACTGCCTTGCGCGAACGCCTCGGCCTGTTGCAGCAGCGCCTGGACGAAGGCGCCCAGCCCGACATGAAGGACTGGCTGGACACGCTCGAGAAGATGACCACCTACGGGCGCTACTTCAGCCCCGCCGAGATCAGGTCGTTCATGGCCAACTGGAAGGACGTGGCCGACCGGTGGCCGCCGCTGGTGGCCGAGGTGGCCGCGCTGATGTCGCGCGGCGTGCCGGCCGGCGCCCCCGAGGTGCAGCCGCTGGCCGCCCGCTGGATGACGCTGATGGGCCAGTGGATGGACGGCAGCTTCGACCTCATCACGCGCTGGGGCGAGATGTACCGGCGCGAGCCCGTGGCTCGCAGCGACGACGGGCCTCCCGCCGAACTGGTGGAGTACATCGGCGAAGCCATCGGCATGCGCATGGCCGCGCTGCTGCGCCACCTGAGCACCGACGATCTCGCGCACCTGAGCCGCCCGCCCGAGGACGAATGGCGGCGCCTGGCGGGCGAACTCGCCGCGCTACGGGCGCGCGCCGTCCCTCCTGAAGACGAGTCGGTGCAGGCCATCGCGTGCGAATGGGCGCGCCTGTTCGCCGCCTTCACCAACCACGACCCCGGCCTGGCGGCACGCCTGATGCGGGCGATGAACGCGGAGCCGGTGCTGCAGGCCGCCGCCGTGACCACGCCCGAAGTGCGCGAGTACCTGATGCGCGCCATGGCCGTGCTGCAGCAGAAAAATCCACCGCCGCCCGCCGGCAGCGCTTGACCCTGACGTTGCGTGAGGCCCGACAGTGGCCGCATGAACAACCCAACCACGCCCCAACGGCTCCACGCGCTCGACAACCTCCGCGCCCTGATGATGTGGCTCGGCGTCGTCCTGCACGTGGCGATCAACCACCTCACGATCAATTCGCCGCTGCCTTGGCGCGACCCGAAGACATCGCCGGTCGCCGACCTGCTGCTGCTCTTCATCCACAGCTTCCGCATGCCGGTGTTCTTCGTGCTGGCCGGCTTCTTCGTTGCGCTGCTGGTTGCACGGCGCGGTGCCGGCGGCATGCTGCGAAACCGCGCGCTGCGGCTGGCGCTGCCCTTCGCGATTTTCTGGCCGCCGCTGTTCGTGGCGACCACCGTGCTGGCGATGGTCTACATCCACCTGACGGCGCGCGGCGTGCCGGGCATCGACTCCGCGCTGACGCCCGCACGGCAGCCTGGCGGCTCGCCTTTCAACACCATGCACCTGTGGTTCCTGTACCAGCTGTTCTGGTTCAGCGTGATGGCCTGGGCCGGCGTGCGGCTGCAGCGCTTCGTGCCGACACGGCTGCGCGAGACGCTGGCCCGAAGCTTCGTGACGTTGGCCGAACGGCGCTGGGGCTTCGCGGTGCTGGCGTTGCCCCTGGCGCTCGTCGGCTCCTTCTATCCATCCGGCATGGTCACGGAAAGCGGCTCATTCCTGCCGCCGCTGGCCGAATGGGTGCAGAGCGGGCTCTTCTTCGTGGTCGGCTGGTACGTGCACGGCCAGCAGGAGCGGCTGCTGGCGCTGTTCGCGTCGCGCTGCAAGGGCCATGCGGTGGCCGGCCTCGCATTCCTGGTGGCAACGGTGGTGTTGCTGGGCGCATTCCGCGGCAACCGTCTCCAGTCGCTGCCGCATCCCGAGTTCTGGATCGCCTTCGTCTACAACGCGACCGCATGGCTCTGGAGCCTGGCCCTGATCGGCGGCTTCGTGCGCTACCTGCCACGCCAGAACGCCGTGATGGCCTACCTGTCGCAAAGCTCGTACTGGGTGTACCTGGTGCACATGCTCGGCACCATCGGCTTCGGCATCCTGCTGTTCAACGCGCCCTTCGGCGCGGTCGCGAAGATGGGCCTGAACATCGCGGCCACGTCGCTGGTGGCGCTCGCCAGCTACCAGCTGCTGGTGCGCCACACCCGCCTCGGCTCGCTGCTGAACGGTCAGCGCGCGGAAAAGCGCTCGACCAGGAAGTCGACGAAGGCGCGGGTCTTGGCCGCCAAGTGACGCGAGGGGTAGACGGCATAGATGGGCGTCCGGTCGGCCTCCCAGTCTTCGAGCACAGCCTGCAGCCGGCCTGAAGCCAGCTCGCTCTCGACATAGATGCGCGGGATCAGGCTCAAGCCGAAGCCCGCAAGCAGCGCGTCGCGCACGGCGATGCTGGAGCTGACCTTGTAGCGCCCGTCGATGGGCACCGCCACGCTGCGGCCGGCGCGGCTGAAGGTCCACTTGTTCGCGTGGCCCGAGAGCGTGAACTGCACGCACTCGTGGGCCTTCAGGTCTTCGGGCTGCGCAGGCCGGCCGGCGGAGGCGAAGTAGCCGGGCGCGCCGCACAGCACGTGGGTCATGGTCATCAGCTTGCGCGCGACGAGACTCGAATCTTCCAGCCGGTCGCTGCCGCGGATGGCGAGGTCGTAGCCCTCGCCGATGATGTCCGAGCGGCTGTCCTGCAGGTTCAGTTCGAGCCGCAGGTTCGGGTAGCGCTTCATGAACTCGGGAATGGCCGGCGACAGCGAGGTGAGCGCAAAGGTCAGCGGTGCGCTCACACGCAGCACGCCGCCGGGGCTGCTGCCCATGGGCGCGAGCGCGGCATCGGCCTCGGTGAGTTCGTCGAGGATGCGCGACAGGCGCTCGAAGTAGGCTGCGCCCGCTTCGGTCAGGCTCATCTGCCGCGTGGTGCGGTTGATGAGTCGCACCTTCAAATGCGCCTCCAGCTCCGCGACGTTCTTGCTGATGGCCGCGGCCGAGAGCCCCATTTGCCGCGCGGCGCCTGCGAAGCTGCCCGTGGCGGCGGTGGTGCGGAAGACCTTGAGAGCCGTGAGATGGTCCATGCTGGATTGACGACCGACAGTAAAGAATCAATTCATTATTCGAGCATTCACAACCAAGGGTCAACTCACTAGATTCGAGGCATGACCAGCCGCACCACCGACATCCTCCTCACCGCGACCGCGCCCGCCGTCTGGGGCAGCACCTACATCGTCACCACCGAGCTGCTGCCGGCGAACTACCCGCTCACGGTTGCCTTGCTGCGCGCGTTGCCTGCGGGCCTGCTGTTGCTGCTGATCGTGCGCAAGCTGCCCGAACGCGCTTGGTGGGGCCGCATCTTCGTGCTCGGGGCGCTGAATTTCTCGATCCTCTGGGCCATGCTGTTCCTCGCGGCGTATCGACTGCCGGGCGGTGTGGCGGCGACGATCACCTCGGTGCAGCCGCTGCTCGTGGTGTTTCTCGCGAGCGTCTTCCTGGGCTCGCCGGTGCGTGCGCTGTCGGTGGCGGCGGCGGTGGTCGGCATCGGCGGGGTCGCGCTGCTGGTGCTCACGCCGAATGCGGCGCTCGACGCCATCGGCATTGCCGCAGCCATCGCCGCGGCCGTGTCGATGGCCTTCGGCACAGTGCTGAGCCGCCGCTGGCAGCCGCCGGTGTCGGCGCTGACCTTCACCGCCTGGCAGCTCACCGCGGGCGGCCTGCTGCTGTTGCCGGTGGCGCTGCTGCTGGAGCCGCCACTGCCCGCGCTCACGGTGCAGAACTGGATCGGCTTCGGCTGGCTCGGCCTCGTGGGCGCCGCGCTGACCTACATCGTGTGGTTCCGTGGCGTGGCCAAGCTTGAGCCATCAGCGATCGCGCCGCTGGCCTTTCTCAGCCCGGTGACGGCCGTGATCCTCGGCTGGGCGCTGCTGGGGCAGAGCCTTTCGGCGTGGCAGGTGACGGGCATCGGCATCGTGATCGCGAGCATCTGGCTCAGCCAGCATGCGCAGCGCGGCGCGCAGCCGCTGGTGCGGCCTGCCGCGGCCACCCGTTAGACGGCAAGCGCCGTGGCGCGCTTCAGCAGGCTCAGGTAGCCGGGCTGCACTTCCATGCGCACGATCGCGCCCTGCCGCTGCAGCAGGCGGTGCGCCTTCGGCAGGGCCCAGCAGGGCAGGTTGGTGAACATGTGATGTTCGCAGTGGTAGTTGACCCAGTAGGGCGCCACCAGGATGCGTTCGAGCCAGCCGGCGTGCGTGGTGCGGGCCTGCCGCAGCGGATCGGCCTCGTTCTGCGCGACGAGCGCGTGTTCGGCGATGTTGCGCACGCGGCTCACGAGCGGCAGCCATGTCGCCATCGGCAGCAGCCACATCAGCAGCCATGCCCACCAGTAGCCGGCCACGGCAAAGGCCAGGAAGCCTAGGCCGTTGGCGACGAGAAAGCGGCGGTCTTTCGCAAGCTCCCGGCCCAGCACCTTCAAGGCCGACTCGCCCGGCGCACGCTTGCGAATGCCCTCGGCGATGTGCCCGAAGCGCTGCTTGTAGAAAGTCTGCCCGCTCAGGTCGCGCACCACCTTGCGCCACATCGAAGCCCGCGTGATCGGAAAAGGCGCCGACAGCACGAGGTCGGGATCTTCGGTCTGCTGCACGAAGCGATGGTGCTGCAGGTGGTATGGCCGGTAGTCGCGCAGCGTCGACGAGCACAGCCAGTAGCCCACCCAGTCGTTGACCTTGCGATTGCGGTGCAACCCAGCATGCGCCGCGTCGTGCATGAGGATGAAGAGCCCCAGCTGCCGCGCGCCGACGACGGGCACCACCAGCGGAATGGTCCACGGCCACACGATGCCCACCAGCATGGCGGCGCCGATCACGCCCCAGCAGTGCAGCACCAGCCACAGGCCCTTCCACGACGAACGCGCGGTGAGCGACTGCCACTCGTCGGTGGTGAAGAAGTCTTCGGGTTGGGCACGGGGAGCGGCGGCCATGAGGCCAGTATGGCGCTGCAAGCCGCTGTAGAACACACGGAATTCCCCGGGTGCCGGGCGAGGCCCTTCGGCCTACTCGCCGCTACTTGTCGATGATCTTGCGGGCGAAGACTTCGAGATAGTCCATCAACCGGTTGGCGCCCGCGATGGCCGCGGCCTCATCGCCTGTCGCGATGCCCTGCGCCAGTTCGAGGTGCGCATTCGCGCCCTCGACGATCTCGCCTTCATGCTGGTACGCGTACCAGAAGCGCCTGCACTGCACGATCAACGGCACCACCGCCTTCACCGCTGAATCGTTGTGGCTCGCCTGGTGGTTGACGAGGTCCAGCGCGCGGTCGGCCTGCATGTAGTCGTTCAGGTCGCCGCGGCCTGCGGCCTCGACCATCATCTCGGCGCAATGAACGATTTCCTTGCGCTGCTGCGCGGTGGCCCGGCGCGCGGAGCAGGCGGCAATCAGCAGTTCGAGCACGCGGCGGGTCTGGATCACGTCGAGATGGTCGGCCAGGTCGATGGCCGACACCAGCAGTCCGCGGCGCGGCTGCTGCACGATGAGGCCGATGGACACCATGCGCATCAGCGCCTCGCGCACCGGCGTGCGGCCCAGCCCCGTGCGCTCGGCGAGTTCGGCCTCGACGATCTGGCTGCCGGGTTTCAGCAGCATGGTCGACAGCAGCGTCTCGATGGCGTCGTAGGCCATGTCGGCGGCGCGGCGCTTGGGCGGTGCGCGCAAGCTTGTCTTCTTTGGAGCAGTCTTCTTCGGGGCGGCCATGGTTTTCTTTTTCCGCGGATGCGGCGGCGTCATTGTCGGGCGTCGCCGTCGTTCGCCAGACCCACGAGACCCGCCAGTGTCGCTATGCGGACCGGCGACAGCGGCGGGCGCGGCACGGGCGGAGTCCATCCGAAGAGAAACTGTGCAGCGTCACCGCAGACGCGCCCCTGGCACGCGCCCATGCCGCAGCGGCGGTGCAGCTTGGCGTCTGTCCAGCCGCTGCAGGCTGCCAGCGCGGAGAAGGGCACGTCTTCGCAGCGGCACACGAGCGTGTCGGGTTGCGGCATGGCCTTGATGTCGGCGGCCAGTGCGAAGCTGCGGTGCAGCTGGGCGGCGAAGGCGTTCCAGCGGGCGCGTTCGCCCTCGTGCGTCTTTGCAGCGCGCTCGTTGCCGACGGCGGCATGGCCGGCGATGGTGCCCTGTGCCAGCGCGCGTTCGCTGCCGCCGAAGCCGGTGCACTCGCCCGCTGCATAGACGCCGGCGACGCTGGTGGCCTGCGAGGCATCGACCGCCAGGGCCTGCGCACCGGAGCTCGCAGGCGTGAGGGCACAGCCGAGCAGTTGCCCCAGCTGCGTGTTGGGCGTAAGGCCGAAGCCGCAGGCGATGCGCTCGCAGGCGATCTCGACTTCGCTGGCGCTGCCTTGCCGAAGGCGAACCGACTCGACCTGCGTCGCACCCTGCGCCGAGACGATGCGCGACGAAGTGCGGTACTGCGGATCGGCGAGCATCACTGCCTGCGCGACCTTGCCCGGCCAGCGCGCGAGGCTGGCGCCGAAGCGCGCGACCGAAGCGAATGAAGCCTGTTCGGCGATGCGCAGCACTTTCGCACCCGCCGCACGTGCCGTTGCGGCGGCGGCGAGCAGCAAGGGGCCGCTGCCCGCGATGACGATGCGCTCGCCCTCGACCGGCATGCCGGCCTTGATGAGCGCCTGCAGGCCGCCCGCGCCGGTCACGCCGGGCAGCGTCCATCCGGGGAAGGGCAGCAGCAGCTCGCGCGCGCCGGTGCAGAGGACGAGCTTGCGCCATTGCATGCGCGTGGCGCGCTCCGCGTCTTCGAGCAGTAGCTCGTTGGGCGAAGGTGCGGCAGCGACGCGGGTGCCGCTGCGCACGCGGATGTTGGCGTGACGCTCGAGTGCATCGCGCCACTTGCGCGCCGCTGGTGGCAAGGCTGCGCAGGGGCCATCGCGCCAGATCTGTCCGCCGGGCGCGGGGTTGTCGTCGATGACGACGATCGATACACCGCTCGGCGCGGCAGCCACCGCCGCCGCCATGCCGGCCGGGCCTGCGCCGACGATCAGCACATCGCAATGTTCCATGTTCATTCCGCGGTCTCCACGCGCATGCCCTCGGCGCAGACCGTCTGGCATGCGAGCCTGCGCCGGCCATCGACCAGCACGCGGCACTCCTGGCACACGCCCATGCCGCAGAACGGCGCGCGCTGCTGGCCCGTGACCGACGTGCGCGCCACGCCCATGCCACCAGCCACGCGCAACGCGGCGGCGACCGAGCTGCCCGCCTTCACGCGGACCAGGTGACCGTCGATGTTCAACAGGGTGTGGGCGCTCATGCGATCTCCCGCAGTCCGCGCGGCGCGTATGGCGCCGCATCGAAGTCAGGAGTCGCGCCGGTCATCAGCGCAGCAAGCAGATGCGCGCTGCCCGGCGCCGTGGTCACGCCCAGGCCTTCGTGCCCAACGGCAAGCCAGAGCTTCTCGCGCCACGGGTGCTTGCCCAGCAGCGGCAACCCATCGGGCGACGCCGCGCGCATGCCGGTCCACGAACGCACGGCGTTGAGATTCGCGAGCCCCGGCAGGTAGTCCAGCGTGCGCTGGAGCATGCGCGCCAGCATCGGCGCCTCGACCGTCGGATCGGTCGTGTCGAACTGGCGCGACGAGCCGACCAACAGTTGCCCCGTGGGACGCGGCTGCACGTTGAAGGCGACTGAGTCGCCGTCGCTGTGGTGTGCGCTGGTCACGTAGCCGAGCTCGACCAGCTGGTGATGCACCGTGCCCGGATAGCGGTCGGTGATCAGCAGGTGTCCCTTCTTCGGGCGTATCGGGAGTTCGGGGCACAGCGTCGTCGCCTGGATGCCGTTGGCCAGCACGATCTGCGGCGCGGTGCGGCGGCTGCCGTCCGCGAGGCGCAGTGCGCCGTCGTCTTCGACGGCATCGACCTTCGCGTGCTCCACACGGACCGAATCAGCGGCCTGCGCAAGCAGCCAGCGCGCCGCATTCGGCGCATAGAGGATGCCGTCGCCCGGCACTTCGAGCGCGCCCGACAGGCCCTTGCGCAAGGCGGGCTCGGCGCTCGCCAGTTCGCGCGCATCGAGCAGCCGGCTGTCGATGCCGTGCGCGCGCAGCCGCTGTTGCTTGCGTTCGGCCTCGGCAATCTCTTCGTCGTTGGCGGCAATCCACAGCGTGCCGCAGGCGCTGTACGCGCAGTCTTCGCTCATGCGCGGCGCAAGCTCGCGCCATTGCGCGACCGAATGGCGGCTCAGTTCGAGTTCGGCCGCGTTGTCGTCCATCACCACGAGGTGACCCATGCCCGCGCCGGTGGCGCCGCCGATGCGCGCATCGAGCACCAGCACGCGGCGCCCCGCCTGTGCAAGCGCTTGCGCGCAAGCCGCGCCGACGATGCCGGCGCCGATGACGATGACATCCGCGTCCATGCCGCGCGGCGTCAGAGCCGGATGCCCCAGCCGAACGGGTCTTCGTCGTCGATCAGCAGCGTGGCTTCCGCGCTGATGTGCGCGCGGCCACGCAGCGTGGGAATGACCTTGTCGCCGTCCATCGCGTAGCTGGCCTCGAAGACGCTGCCGATCACGCTGGCTTGCTTCCACACCTCGCCGGGCGCAAGCTTGCCGTCGGCCGCGAGGCAGGCGATCTTGGCGCTGGTGCCGGTGCCGCAGGGCGAGCGGTCGTAGGCGTTGCCGGGGCACAGCACGAAGTTGCGGCTGTCGGCGCCTTCATCATCTGCAGCGAAGAGTTCGATGTGGTCGATCTCCGCGCCGTCCGCGCCCGTGATGCCCTGGGCCGAGAGTGCCTTGCGCAATGCCGCGGTGTAGTCGGTCAGCGCCGCGAGGTTGTCGCTCGCCACGCGCTGGCCGTGTTCGCTCACCAGGAAGAACCAGTTGCCGCCCCAGGCCACATCCCCGCGCACGGTGCCATGGCCCGGCAGCTCGACCGCCACCTGGTGCAGATGCCGGTACGCGGGCACGTTGCGCACGCTCACCGAGCCGTCTTCGTGCAGCGTGGTCGTGACGGTGCCCACGGGCGTTTCGATGCGGTGCTCGCCCACGCCGATGCGCCCCATGTGCGCAAGGCTCGCAACCAGCCCGATGGTGCCGTGGCCGCACATGCCGAGGTAGCCAGCGTTGTTGAAGAAGACCACGCCGGCAGCCGCATCCGGCGACACCGGCTCGCACAGCAGCGCGCCCACCACCACGTCGCTGCCGCGCGGCTCCAGCACGGCGGCCGCGCGCCATTTGTCGTGCTGGTCGGCCAGCAGCGCACGGCGCTCGGCCATGCTGCCGCCGCCCAGATCGGGGAAGCCGCCGATCACAAGGCGCGTGGGCTCGCCGCCCGTGTGCGAGTCGATGACCTGGATGCGTTGCATGTGGCGTCGTCCGTTCGTTCGTTCAGTAGCTGGCGATGGGTACCGGGGCCGCGTTCTTGAACGTGAACACGGTGATGGGCGCCTGCTTCATGTTGCCCTTGTCGTCGTAGGCATAGGTTGCGGCCACGCCCTTGTACGTTGCCTTGTAGAGCTCCGCGCCCACCTTGTCTGGGTCGATGGAGTTGGCCTTCTTCATCGACTCGCCGATGAACAGCACCTGGTCGTAGTACGAAGCTGCGTAGGCATCAGGGTCGGCGTTGAAGCGCTTCTTGAATTTTTCCTTGAACGCCGGGCCGCTCTGCGCCTTCTCGAGGATGGAGCCGCCTTGCGCGCAGAACACCAGGTCGTTGACCGCATCGCCGCCGAGCTTGCCGGTGGCGGGGCTGCACACGGTGTCGCCGCCCAGCAGCTTGCCGGGCACGGCCAGCTGCTTCATCTGGCGCGCCATGGGCGCGGCCTGCGGTGCATAGCCGCCGAAGAAGATGGCCTCTGGCGCCTTGGCCTTCATGTTGGTCAGGATGGCGGTGAAGTCCACGGCCTTGTCGGTGGTGAACTCCTGGCCGACCACGGTCAGGCCCTGCTTCTTCGCTTCCTTGGTGAACTCTTCGGCGAGGCCCTGGCCGAAGGCGGTGCGGTCGTCGATCACGCCGACCTTCGTCACCTTCAGCACCTTGGCCGCATACACGGCCATGCTGGAGCCGATCTGGTTGTCGCTCGCGATGATGCGGTAGAGGTTCTTGTAGCCGCCCTGCGTGACCTTCGGGTTGGTGCCCACGGTCGAGACCATGGTGCCGCCTTCGCTGTAGATGCGCGAAGCCGGAATGGCCACGCCCGAGCAGTACGGGCCCATGACGTACTTGACGCCGTCATCCACGAACTTCTGCGCGACGCTCACGCCGGTCTTGGCGTCGCACTGGTCGTCTTCCGACACCATCTCGAACTTCAGCGTCTTGCCGCCGACGACGAGCTTCTTCGCGTTGAGCTCCTCGACGGCGAGGCGCACGCCGTTTTCATTGTCCTTGCCCGCGAAGGCATTGGGGCCCGACAGCGGACCGCTGTGACCGATCTTGACCACCTGCTCCTGTGCGTACGCCTGGCCTGCAAGGGCGAGGGCCACGAGGCTTAGAAACGGAACCATGCCTGCTTTTGTCTTCATGCTTCTTCCTAGGTTGGGGACGATGAAAAGGACGTTCGTTGTGTGCGATTACATGACCGACTGGTACTGAGTGGGCCGCGTCGCGAGCGCCTTCTTGACGATCGCTTCGATGAAGGCGCGCTCCTCGCCGATGAGCGGCAGGCGCGGACGGCGCATGTGCTCGCTGCCCACGCCCACCAGCACGTCGATGAGCTTGAGGTTCTGCACCAGCTTGGTCGACACGTCGAGATGCAGCATCGGCGTCATCCACTGGTAGAGCTTGAGCGCTTCGGAAAACTTGCCGGCCTTCATCAGGTCGTACAGCGCCACGGTCTCGCGCGGGAAGGCACAGCCTACGCCGGCCAGCAGGCCGTCGCAGCCGAGCGCCAGGCCTTCGTAGGCGAGGTCGTCCACGCCCAGGAACAGCTGGTAGCGGTCGCCCACGGTGTTGCGCAGGTCGGTGATGCGGCGGATGTCGTCGGTGCTTTCCTTGATGGCCGCGATCCATTCGCAGTCGGCCAGCTCGACCATGTGCTCGGGCTTGAGGTCGACGCGGTAGGCCACCGGGTTGTTGTAGACCATGATGGGCTTCTGCGCTGCATTGGCGATGGTGCGCACGTTGAGCATCGCCTCGCGCGCGTCGGCCACGTAGATCACCGAGGGCATCACCATGAAGCCGGCCACGCCGAGCTTGTTGGCGCCGTCCACGTAGCGCAGCGCTTCGCGCGTGCTGGTTTCGGACACGTTGGCCAGCACCGGGATGCGGCCATCGGCGGCTTCGAGCGCGATCTTCGCGACCTGCAGCTTTTCTTCCAGCGTCAGCGTGCTGGCTTCGCCAAGCGAGCCGCAGGTGACGAGGCCGTGGATGCCGTTGCGGATCTGGAAGTCGATGTGACGGGCCGTGCCCTCGGCATCGATGCTCTCGTCGGCGTGGAACTTGGTGGTGACGGCGGGGAAGATGCCTTGCCAGCGGGGATTGCTCACTTGATCGCTCCTTGTGGATGTGCGGTGGTGTGGAAGCGTCGCACTTTAAATATATTAAGGATATATGGTCAAGATATCTTTCGGGCATGCGCTCTTCCGCGCCCGGTTTTTCTGTGATATCCGGGAGCGCGGGTAGGTCGCGCTACTTGCGGCCGTCCGCGGGGCGCAGCAGGCCCCGCTTGAGCGTCACCGGCTTGCCGATGGGCGGCGCGGTCTTCGTCTCGACGGTGCGCAGCGTGCCGTTGTCCATGCGCACGCCCACCTCGTAGACCGTGACCGTGCGCACGTGCTTCTCGATCTCGTTGCCCGCGAAGCCGCCGCCCACCGCGCCGAGCACGGTGGTCGCGACGCGCCCATTGCCATGGCCGAACTGGTTGCCGACGAGGCCACCCACCACGCCGCCGGCCACGGCCCCCACGCCCGAGGTGTTCTGGATGCGCTTCTGAACCGGGCGAACCGATTCGACATGGCCGCAGACCGCGCAAGGTGGCGGGGCGGGAGGCGCGGCAGCGACCTGTGGTGCATTCATCACGCCTGGCGCCGGTCCGGGCTCGACAGCCGGGGCTGGCATGGGAGCGGGCATCGGCGCAGCCGCCCTCGCTTGTGGCGCCGGGCCTGCCGCCGTGGGCGGCACTGCGGGCGCTGGCGGCATGGCTTCAGGCTTGAAATCGTCCGGTGCGGCGGGTGATGCTGCGGCAACGACTGGCGGCGGAACACTCGCACTCGCGACCGGCTCCTGCCGGTGAAGCAACACGCCGCCAAGCGCCACCACGGCCACGCTCAATGCGCCGATCACGGCCCACAGCGCCTTGGGCGACTTGCCCGCCGGCTGGCCCGGAGGCGGGTTGAATGGCGACGTCGGATCCATGAAAAGCCCCTTTTACGGTCCGAAGCGGAATGCCCCGAAACCCATCAGGAAGCATGAACGCGGGCGGCGCGTTGTCAATTGACCGGCGTCCTACACAGCGATGTCGGTCACACCTGAGAGGAACCGCTCGGCCTCGCTTCGCATGCCCCGTGAGATGGACTCCCAGGTCCATGCAGGGAAATCCGACGGCAACAGGGCCTCGACCTCGCTCAGTGCGTCCTCCACCGACGCCACCATGTCCAGCATGGCGTTCCAGACGTCGATGCCGCCGTTCTTCATGGCCAGCCCATGCCAGTGGCGAGCCTGGATGGTGTGAAAGACATAGTGCGCATTCTTGGAACGGATCGCCATGGCCAGGCCCGCTTTGCGCGGCTGGAACTGATTGGGCCCGTTGCCGAAGTACGGCCACATCGAAATGATGTCGTAGAGCGGCGTCATCTCGTAGGCGTCGCCGCGCAGGAGGTGAATCGAGAAGTTCTTGGCATGGCCGTCGGTGGCGGCAAGCAGAAAGAAGGCCAATTGCGCGAGCAGGAAGCGGGCGCCGTCATCCGCACTCCCGCTGCCTTGCAGAAGCTGCAGGCACTTGCTCATGCCGGGGCCGCCGTGCTGCTCGTACTTCCTGTCGGACGGCAGGCCCATGGCCTGGCAAAAATCTTCCTGCGGCAGGCGCGCGATCCAGGCGCCACCGCCCCTCCACTCGCGGTCGAACCGCTCCACGACCAGGACCGTCTGCCCGCCGAAAGTGGCCATGGACGTCGGCGCCACTGGCAGGCCGAGTGCCTCGACGATCTGTGCGCACAGCCATTCGTTTTGCACCGAGTCCGAGGCGTCCACGCGCTTGGAGCCGCCGATCAATCCCAGCGGCAGCTTGATGATGTGCGTGGTGGGCGTGGCGCCATGCGGCCGGCACCATTCGCCGTTCCAGAAAGTCAGGGCGGTCTTCTCCTGCGCACCGGCAAGGGAAATGCGAAACAGGTCTTCGTCGCGCATGCCTTCCGGGGTGTCTTCGGACGGAACGGCTTGCAGCAGCGCGGCGATCTGCTCTTCGTCCAGGGGCTCGCAGTTCACGGCATTCCAGCCCTGCGGCGCGGCGCCTTCGGGCAGCAATTGCACGGCCCCGACACAGTCGCGGCCGATGGCTTCGAGCAGGTCGAAAGTCTTGGCGTCCTTGAGCTTGAAGCGATTGCGCAGACGCGCGCGAACCCTGTCGTTGTCGGGCAGCAGATTGTCGAAGTAGTTGCGGACCACCTCGCCGCGGACTTCGAGCGTGCCGGTGAGCGGAATCGACAACGACAGCGAGCGCCGCCGGGGCGATTCGAGCCATCGTGGGTCGTACCGGAAGGTGTGGACGCCGTGGTCGACGGACCAGGTGCCAACGGGCTCCCCGTTCATCCACGCGCCGAGCGCTTGCGTCACCAGGACTCCTTCTTCGGCCGGACGACGAAGCTCCGGCGAGACGTCGGCTTGATGTCCTTGCCGGGATTCAGCGCCTGAAGCGCACGAAGCGATGTGCCTGGAGCGCTCGATTGCCCGGAAGGCAGGCGGACCAGCACCGATTGATCGCTCATCCTCGTGGCGATCCATCCCTCCGGAAGGTTCACGGCATCGTCCGGCAGCGAGTCGCGCTTCCCGGAATGCTGCTGCGCGGCGTCCGCGATGGGACTTGGGGACGTCCCGTCCTGCAGGGAAAAGGATGCCCCCAACGCCGCCATCAACTTCATCAGTTGCTCGAAGCTGACCGCCCCGGGATTCGCTTCGATCTCCGCGATCCGGGCCTGGCTGACACCGACCAGCGCGCCTGCCTGCGCCTGCGTCAGGCCGCGCTTCTTCCGCAGTGCCTTGAGATGCGGCCGCAGCTGGTCGACGAAGCGAAGGGGATAGTCCATCGCCGATCAGAATATCGGCTGTAGCTTATTTTGTCAAAATATCAGCTTTGGGATATTTTTATAAATTACAAGCCCTGTCTTGTTTTTCCCCGAAACAAGGCCTGGCCGTTATTCGATCACCGCCTCAGTCGATCTTCGCCCCGGAAGCCTTCACCACAACCCCCATCGCATCCCAATCCGAACGCAGCAGCTTCTGGAATTCCTCCGCACTCTGGCTGCGCGGCTCCACACCCAGCCGCTTGAAGCGCTCCTGGATCGCCGGGTCGGCCAGCACCTTGTTGGCCGCGGCGTTCAGGCGCTCGACCTCCGCCTTGGGCGTGGCGGCCGGCGCGAGCAGACCGATCCACGAATCGAAGGCGTAGCCCGGCAGCCCGCTTTCAGCCACGGTCGGCAGCTTCGGCAGGAAGGGGCTGCGCGACTGGCCTGTGGAAGCCAGCAGTTTCATGCGCGCGTCGTCCTGGAACCCGATCACGCCGATGCTCGACGAGATCACCGCCTGCACGCGGCCCGCGAGCACCTCATTGACGGCCTCGCCGGTCGACTTGGTCGGGATGTGCGTCATCTGCAGCCCCGCCTTCGCGAGAAACGATGCCATCGCGAGGTGCGTGGCGCTGCCGTTGCCCGCCGAGGCGTAGTTGTACTTGCCGGGGTTGGCCTTGACCTCCTTGATGAAGTCGGCCGTGCTCGACACATTCATGCCGCTCGCCACCGCCAGCACATAGCCCGCATTGCCGACGTTGGCCACGCCGACGAAATCCTTCAGCGGGTCGTAGCTCAGCTTGTTGTAGAGAAAGCCCGCGATGTTGTGGCTCGCAGCCGCCAGGATCAGCGTGTTGCCGTCGGCCGGCGCGCGCGCCACCAGGGCCGCGCCCACGGTGCCACCCGCGCCCGCGCGGTTTTCGACGATGGCGCTGGCATTCAGCGCCGCGCCCAACTCGTTGTTGAAGGCGCGCGCCACCGTGTCCTGCACCGCGCCGGTGGCGAAGGGCACGACGATGTGGATCACGCGCTGCTGCGCATGCGCCGGTGCAACGGCACAGAGCACCGCCGCGGCTGCAAGCGCGGTCAATGAACGTCGGGTGAGCGGGGTGGAGGTCATCTGGGTGGCCACTTCTTTCTTCGTCATCGTCGACAGTGAAAAATTCAAACGCCCGACGGCAGCCAGCGCTGCACCAGCTTCACGAAGTAGCTGGCACCGATCGGGATGATCTCGTCGTTGAAGTCGAACGAGGTGTTGTGGATGATGCAAGGGCCGGGCCCGTGGCCGTCCAGCCGGTGATCGCCGTCGCCATTGCCCAGGAAGGCATAGCAGCCGGGCCGTGCGAGCAGCATGTGCGCGAAGTCTTCAGCGCCCATCACGGCGGGGAAGTTGTCGGTCACCATGTCGTCGCCCACCACCTCGCGCATCACGCCGGCGGCAAAACGCGCCTCGGCCGGGTGGTTCACGGTCGGCGGCGACGAGCGGTTGAAATACACCTCGGCCGTGCAGCCATGCGCCGCCGCCACGCCCGCGGCCACTTCGCGCAGGCGGGCCTCGATCTTGTCGATGGCCTCGATGGAGAAGGTGCGGATGGTGCCGCCCACCGTCGCCACGTCGGGAATCACGTTCGGCGCATCGGAGCCCTGCAGCTGCGTGACCGCAAGCAGCGCACGCTCAGTGCTCGGAATGGTGCGCGCCACGATGGTCTGCAGCTGCTGCGCGAGCGTGACCACCGCCGCCACCGGGTCGATGCCCGTGTGCGGCATCGACGCGTGCGTGCCGCGCCCATGCACGGTGATCTTGTACGTGTTGCTCGACGCCATCAGCGCGCCCTCATTGAGCGCGAAGCGCCCCACGTCGCCCACCGGAAAATTGTGCAGCCCGAAGACCGCGTCGCACGGAAAGCGCTCGAACAGGCCCTCGTCGATCATCTTCCTGGCGCCGGCCTTGCCCATCTCCTCGGCGGGCTGGAAGATGAAATGCACCGTGCCGTCGAAGTCGCCGGGGCCCTGCTGCGACAGGTGCCACGCGGCGGCCAGCAGCATCGTGGTGTGGCCGTCGTGGCCGCAGGCGTGCATGCGGCCGGGGTTGGTCGACTTGTGGGCGAACTCGTTGGCTTCGTGCAATGGCAGCGCGTCCATGTCGGCGCGCAGGCCGATGGTGCGCGAGCCCGTGCCCTTGCGCAGCACGCCGACGAGGCCAGTGCCGGCGATGCCGCGGTGCACCTCGATGCCCCATCCGGTCAGCAGGTTCGCGACCTTCTCGGAGGTGCGGTGCTCCTCGAAACCGAGTTCGGGGTGGGCATGGATGTCGCGTCGGATCTCGACGAAACGGGCAGCGTTGACAAGGAAGGAATCGGCGATGTTCATGGCGGCAAGGGCACTGTCGTGGGAGGCGGACGATTCTGGCGCAAGGCGGCGTTTGCCGCCATGGCAGCGGGTCAAAGCCCGGCCAGCACTTCGTCCAGCGTGTCGATCAGCAGATCGGCATTGGCTTCGGAGAACACCAGCGGCGGGCGGATCTTCAGCGTGTTGGCGTGCTCTCCGGTGGCGCTCAGCAGCACCTGCCGCTCCCGCAGGCCGTTGACGACGCGCACGGTCTCGGCCGTGGCAGGCGTGCGCGCGCGACGGTCCGTCACGAGCTCCAGCCCCACGAACAGGCCCGCGCCGCGCACGTCGCCGATCAACTCGTGGCGCTCGGCAAGCTTCGAGAGCCCCGCGCGCAGATGGCGGCCGACGCGCTGCGCATTGGCCATCAGGCCTTCGCGCTCGATCACGTCGAGCACGGCCATGCCGGCGGCCATCGACACCGGGTTGCCGCCGAAGGTGTTGAAGTAGCGGCACTCGCGGCCGAACGCGGCCAGCACCTCGGGGCGCACCGCCAGCCCGGCCAGCGGATGGCCGTTGCCCAGCGGCTTGCCCATGGTCACGATGTCGGGCACCAGGCCGTCGTGGCGCATGAAGCCCCAGAAGGCATCGCCGGTGCGGCCCAGGCCCGGCTGCACTTCGTCGGCGATGAAGATGCCGCCGGCTTCGCGAATCGCGGCCACCGCTTCAGTGAGAAATCCCGCAGGGTCGGTGAAGATGCCGTCGCTCGAGAACACCGTGTCGACCATCAACGCGGCAGGCCGAATGCCATGAGCCTGCAGGTCGACAATCGCTGCACGCACACCGGCCGCAAACGCCGCGCCCTGCTCCCCGGCCGGCACGCGATAGCTGTCCGGCGCCGGCACGGTGCGCACCGCGCGGCCAAGCTGTACGAAGCGCCCGAGCGAAGGAGAGGCCTGCGCGATCGATTCGGTCACGCCGTGGTACGCGAAGCGCGTGACGATCAGCCCTTCGGCCTTGGTGTGGGCCTTGGCGATGCGCATCGCGAGGTCGTTGGCCTCGCTGCCGGTGCAGGTGAACATCGCATGGCCGAGTTCGCGCGGCATGGTGGCGAGCAAGCGCTCGGCGTAGTCGAGCACGCCCTCGTGCAGGTAGCGCGTGTGGGTGTTGAGCACGCCGGCCTGCCGCGCGATGGCCTCCACCACGTGCGGATGGCAATGCCCCACCGACGCGACATTGTTGTACGCATCGAGATAGCGCTTGCCGTCGGCGTCGTCGAGCCACACGCCCTCGCCGCGCACCGGGTGCAGCGGCGCTTCGTAGAACAGGCGGTAGGCCGGACCGAGCAGCCGCGCGCGGCGCTCCAGGAGCGATTCTTCAGGCATTTGCGTGACTCTGGTTCATGCCGCAGGCGCACCGGAAGGCGGTGCTCGCGACGTCGTTGCCGATGCGGTCGCAGGCCTGCAGGCGGGCCCACGAAAGCGCGTTGTTGCGCAGCAGGTAGGCCGCGTTGTCGGGGTGGCGCGCGGCGCGCCAGCCGCTGATGGCCACCACCATCACGAGCCGCGCGGTGATCAGCGTGAACAGCACGTCGACCTCCTCGCGCGTCAGCGGCAGCACGGCGTGGTACGCGGCAATGAAGGGCACGATGCCCGCCAGCGCATCGCCCGCCGGATCGAGCTGGTAGGCCGCGGCCACTGCGAGGTCGTCGATCAGCGGCGCGCGCACCATGTCGCCGAAATCGAGGATGCCGGCAATGCGGTCGGTGTCGGCGGGGTCGACCAGCACGTTGTAGATGTTGAAGTCGTTGTGAATGGGCTGCGTGCGCAGGCCCGCCAGCACGGGCTTCGCATCGCGCTCGAAGCGGTCGAGCGAGCGCCCGGCCAGCGCGCGCCGCTGCGGATCGCCGATGTGCGCGAGCAGGCCGCGCACGCTGTCGGCGCGCTGGATGTCCCAGGGCAGCGCGAGCGCGCCGGCCGGATGGTCGAAGTCGCGCAGCGCGAGGTCGAGCCGGGCCAGCATGCGCGCCAGGTTCAGTTGCTGCGCGGCGGTGCGCGGCGCTTCGGGCAAGGGCAAGCCCGGCAGATAGCTGAAGAGCCGAGCCACGCGCGGCAGGCCGTCGCCCGGATCGCACAGCAGCGAGGGCTGGCCCTCGCGCGTGGGCACGATGCGCTGCACAGGCAGCCCCGCGTCGGCCGCCGCGATGTGCAGCAGCGCCTGGGTCTGGAAGTCCGCCACCAGCGGTGTTTCGCTCGGGTGGGAGATCTTCAGCATGAAGCGCTCGCCGGTCAGCGCCGATTCGAGGCGGTAGTTGCGGTCGCGCTCGCCGGTCAGCGGCCGCATCTCGCCCTCGATGCCGTAATGGCGCAGCGCGAACGCGCGCACCCATTCGGCGTCGAGTTCGGGCGAGCCTTCGCTCAAGACGTCCGCATCGTCGAACCCGTCCGCTGCCGTCATGCGGCGCCCGCGAAGCCGCGCAGCGCGCTGGCGAGGTTGGGGCCCAGGTCGTCGGAGAGGTAGCCGCCCTCCTGCACCAGCACGGTCGGCAAGCCCAGACGCGCGATCTCGGCGAGCAGCTGCGCGAAGCCCGGCGTGGTGATCTTCATGCCCTTGTAGGGATCGCGCTCGTGCGTGTCCAGTCCCAGTGCCACCACCAGCGCGCCGGGCGCGAAGGCGCGAATGCTCTCGCAGGCATCGCGCAACGCAGGCAGGTAGCCATCGATGTCGGTGCCCAGCGCGAGCGGCTTGTTGATGTTGTAGCCCAGGCCCGCGCCTTCGCCGCGCTCGTGCGCGTAGCCAGTGAAGAAGGGTGTGAAGTTGCGCGGATCGCCGTGCAGCGAAATCGTCAGCACGTCGGCGCGGCGGTAGAAGATGCCCTGCGTGCCGTTGCCATGGTGCACGTCGATGTCGAGGATCGCCACGCGCTCGTGCGCCGCGCGCAGCTGCTGCGCGGCGATGGCGGTGTTGTTCAGGTAGCAGAAGCCGTTGGCCCGGTCTGCATACGCGTGGTGGCCCGGCGGGCGGCACAGCGCATAGGCCGCGCGCTCGCCCTGCAGCACCAGTTGTGCCGCATGGGTGGCCACGTGGGCCGAGCCCACGGCCGCAGCCCAGGTGTGCGGGCCGATGGAGCAGGCGTTGTCGCCCATGTGGTAGCCGGCTTGCCCGACCACGCTCTCCGGGTAGGTGCAGGGCTCTCCCGGAAAGGGGTGGATGTTGGGCATGACCTCGTCGGAGGGGTCGTCGAGCAGGCGCCAGCGCGCATAGGCCGTCTCGAGGAACCGCAGGTACTCGGGCGTGTGGATCGCGGCGCGCGGGCCGGC
Organism: Variovorax sp. YR566; assembly: GCF_051992195.1. Classification (NCBI taxonomy): domain Bacteria; kingdom Pseudomonadati; phylum Pseudomonadota; class Betaproteobacteria; order Burkholderiales; family Comamonadaceae; genus Variovorax; species Variovorax sp. YR566. Next base: position 60,093 of record NZ_CP197092.1, read on the forward strand.
GCCGAAGTCTTCGCCCGCGATGACCTCGTGGCCGTCATGCTCGACCGCCGACAGCAGGCGGAAGGCGCGCTCGGGCTGCTCGTTGCTGCGCTTCAGGCGGCCACGCACCATGAAGAGCTGCGGGTCGTGGTCCTTGTGGGCGTCGCTGTAGACGATCTTCATCGCGCGGGTCCTTGCGTTGGAGTCGGGGTAGATGGAGAAACCGTGCCGTGCTGCTTCACGAACAGCGCGCGCACCTGCTGCCAGGCGTCGTCGAGGTGCTCGCGCATGGCCAGGCGCGATGCATCGACGTCGCGGCTCATCAGCGCATCGACGATCGGGTAGTGCGTGTTGGCCATGGTCTCGGGGTCGTGGTAGACCGCGTCGATCAGCGCGATGATCATCTGCATCTCGGTCTGCGTGTTCGAGAAGATGCGGTGCAGGTGCGCGTTGCCCGAGAGCTCGCAGATCAGCGTGTGAAAGGCCAGGTCGGTCGCGATGCGCACGTGCTGCGGCTGCGTGGGCGCCTCGCGCACCATGCCGTCGACCAGCGTGCGCAGGCGCTGCAGCCCCGCGTCGTCGGCCTTGCGGCAGGCCAGCTCGACCGAGGTCATCTCCAGGCTCAGGCGCACTTCGAACAGGTCGTCGATCTCCTGGACGCTGATGGTGCGCACCGCGAAGCCGTGGCGCGGCCGCGCGACCAGCACGCCCTGCCGTTCGAGCCGGCGCGCGGCCTCGCGCACCGGGGCGCGGCTCACGCCCATGCGGCGCGCGATCTCGGCCTCGACGATGCGGCTGCCGGGCGCCAGGCGCCCCTCGACGATCGCGCGCGTCAGCTGCGCTTCGACCAGCCCGACGAGGTCTTGCGCCTCGACGGACTCGAAGCCGGCGCTGTCGGCGGTGGAAGAAGAAAAAGCCATGGTGTTTGTCTCGTCATGTGAGAGGGATCGGGTTCTTATTCTTGATCGGCCGCCGCGCCAGGTACACGCCCGCCGCCATGATCAGCGCAATGCCCGCCATTGCCAGCGCATCGGGCGGCCTGTGGAACCAGAAGGTGCTGAAGGCCACTGCGAGCAGCAGCTGAAAGTAGTTGAGCGGCGCCAGCGTCGCGGCCTCGACGCGCTCGAAGGCGGCCAGCAGCAGCCATTGCGCGAGCCCGCTGCACGCGCCGCCCGCAAGCAGCAGCAACACCGCACCGGCGGCGGGCCGCTCGGCCGGCAGGAAGAAGGGCGCCGGCACGGCCGTCACCACCAGGCACACGATCGCCGTGTACGCGTACTGCACCGGGCTTTCAACGAGCCCCGCGAGGCGGCGCGTGAGCAGCTGGAAGATCGCATAGCAGACGGCCGACACCGCCATCAGCACCGTGCCCACCCAGGGCAGGTTGCCGCCGGGCCGCACGATCAGCAGCATGCCGGCAAAACCCACGCTCACCGCCACCCAGCGGCTGCGCTGCACCTGTTCACCGACCAGCCAGGGCGACAGCGCCACCATGAGCAGCGGCGCGGTGAAGTAGATCGCAGTGGCCTCGGCCAGCGGCATCCAGATCAGCGCCGTCATGAAGCAGGTGGCCACCGTCGCGAGCATCGTGCCGCGCAACAGCAGCAGCTTTTTCTGCGGCGCCCGCCAGATGCGCAGGTCGCCATGGCGCAGCAGCATGGCAAAGGCGATGCAGATCACCGACAGGTAGCGCATCAGGTTGATGAACGGCGCCGGGTAGAACTGCAGCATGTGCTTGCAGAAGGCGTCGTAGCTCGCAAAGGCCATCAGCGCGCAGAAGAACAGCGCAACGCCGGTGCTCCTGGAGCCCGGCGGTCGCAGCAGCACTGCGGCGTTCGCTGTGTTCACGCCAGCGAAGCCTCGAAGCGGGCCATCGCGCGGTCGAAGCGTTCGAACATCTCGTCGACCTGCGCGGGCGTGATGATCAACGGCGGGCAGAAGGCAACGGCATCGCCCATGGCGCGCACGATCAGGCCTTCCTGCAATGCAAGCTCGGCCAGCCGCGCGCCGGCCTTCATCGCCGGATCGAACGGCGTGCGGGTAGCCGGCTCAGCTGCGAGTTCGATCGCGCCGATCAGCCCCACGCCGCGCACCTCGCCCACATGCGGATGGCCGGCGTAGCGGCGCAGGCCAGCCTGGAACTGTGGCGCCAGCGACTGCACATGCGCGAGCACCTTTTCCTCTTCGTAGATGCGCAGTGTTTCGAGCGCCACGGCTGCGGTCACCGGATGGCCCGAGTAGGTGAAGCCGTGGCCGAAGGTGCCGATCTTTCCGCTGTTGGCGGCCACGGCCGCATGCACCTGCTCGGACACCATGACGGCCGAGATCGGCACATAGCCCGACGACAGCGCCTTGGCGGCCGTGAGGATGTCGGGCCGCAGGCCGAAGGTGGTGGAGCCGAACATCTCGCCGGTGCGGCAGAAACCGCAGATCACCTCGTCGGCGATCAGCAGCACCTCGTACTTGCGCAGCACGGCCTGCACCTTCTCGAAGTAGGTGGCCGGCGGCACCAGCACGCCGCCCGCGCCCATCACAGGCTCGGCGATGAAGGCGCCCACGGTGTCGGGCCCTTCGGCCAGGATGCGCTGCTCCAGCGCATCGGCCAGCCGCGTGGCGAAGGCTTCTTCGGTTTCGCCGGGCTCGGCATAGCGGTAGTGGTACGGGCAGTCGACGTGCAGGATGCGGTCGATCGGCAGGTCGAAGTCGCGGTGGTTGGGAACAAGCCCGCTCAGGCTGGCCGCCGCCACGGTGACGCCGTGGTACGCGTTGCGGCGCGCGATGATCTTCTTCTTGGCCGGCTTGCCGATGGCGTTGTGGTAGTACCAGACCAGCTTGACGGCCGTGTCGTTCGCCTCCGAACCCGAGTTGGCGAAGAACACCTTGGACATGGGCACCGGCGCCATCGCAATCAGCTTCTCGGCCAGCGCGATGGCGGCTGCGTTCGAGCGGTGGTTGAAGGTGTGATAGCAGGGCAGCGTGTGCAGCGCCTCGCTGCCGGCCTTGGCCAGGCGCGCGTTGCTGAAGCCCAGCGAGACGCACCACAGGCCAGACATGGCTTCCAGGTAGCGGTGGCCCTGGTCGTCCTGCACGTAGATGCCGTCGCCGCGCTCGATCACGAGCGGATCGACCTGCGGATGCGCCGCGAGATTGGTGAAGGGGTGCAGATGGGCCGCAATGTCGTTCGCCGCGCGCTCGGCGTGTGCCGATTGCAGGGCGGCGTTGGGAATCGATGCGTTCATGGGGCCTGCTCCGTTTTTCTTGCTTGAATTGCGATAGAGAAGAAAACCTCGCGGCTCAGTAGCCCCGGTCGAGGTCGACGGCCGTGTGGGGCCGCTCGCCGCGCTGCACGAGCGCGAGGTTGTGAAGTGTCTGCCGCGCGATCACAGAGGTGTCGGTGCGGGTGGCGATGTGTGGCGTGACCAGGATGCGCGGGTCGCCCCAGAAGGGGTGGTCGGCCGGCAGCGGCTCCTGTGTGAAGGCGTCGAGTGTGGCGGCAGAGAGCTGGCCGAGGTCCAGCGCGCGCAGCAGGTCGGCTTCGACCAGATGCGCGCCACGCCCTACGTTGACCAGGTGCGCGCCACGCGGCAGCCGCGCGAACAGGTCTGCGTCCAGAAAGCCCTGCGTCTGCGGCGTGAGCGGCAGCAGGCACACCAGCGTGTCGCAGCCCGAGAGGAATTCGTCGAGCTGCGCATCGCCGTGAAAGCCCGTGACGCCGGCCGGCAGTTCGGCCTTGGCGCTGCGGCTCCAGCCGCGCACCGCATAGCCGATGACGGCCAGCGCCTCGGCACAGGCCAGCCCCAGGGTGCCGAGCCCCGCGATGCCGACACGATGGCGCCCGGGCGGGCTCATCGGTTGCTCTTCCCACACGCGCCGGGCCGCGCTCGCAAGGTAGGCGGGCATCTGCCGCTGGTGCTGGATCACGGCCCAGCACACGTATGCCTTCATGCCCGTGGCCATCTCCGGATCGACGATGCGGCACAGCGGCAGCGCGCGCGGCAGCCGGGGGTCGGCCGTGATGTGGTCGACGCCCGCTGCCAGCGACTGCACCAGTTGCAGCTGCGGCAGGCTCGCCAGCAGGCCATGCGGCGGAAACCAGCAGACGGCCGCATCGATCTGGTCGAGCGGGCCGAGGTCGGACCCAAGGCGCAAATCGATGTCGGGGCAATGCTCGCGAAAAGCGGGCGCCAGGTAGTGCATGTCGAGCACATCGCTCAGGAGCGCAACGCAAGGCATCAGGCCACCTTCGCAGACATGTCGGCCTGCGGCGCGAGGCGCGGCACGGCGTCGATCAGCTTGCGCGTGTAGGCGTGCTGCGGATCGTTGAGCACCTTCTGCGTCTCGCCGTACTCCACCACCTCGCCGCGCTGCATGACCGCGATGCGGTCGCACATCTGCCCGGCCACGCGAAGGTCGTGCGTGATGAACACCATCGCGAGCTGGAACTGCGCGCGCACCTGCGCGAAGAGCTCCAGCACCTGCGCCTGCACCGACACGTCGAGCGCCGACACCGGCTCGTCGGCCACCAGCAGCTCGGGCTGCATCGCGAGCGCGCGGGCGATGCCGATGCGCTGGCGCTGCCCGCCCGAGAACTCGTGCGGATAGCGCTGCGCCGCATCGGCGCCCAGGCCCACGAGCTGCAGCAGCTCCATGGCGCGCGCCATCGCCTCGGCCTTGCCCACGCCTTGTGCGATGGGCCCGCCCGCGATGGCCGCGCCCACGCGGTGGCGCGGGTTGAGCGATGCGTACGGATCCTGGAACACCATCTGGATCTTGCCGGCCGCCGCGCTGCGGAAGTTGCGGCCCTGCGCCAGATTGCGGCCCTTGAAGATGATGCGGCCGCTGTCGAAGGGTGCGAGCCCCACCAGGCAGCGCCCGACGCTCGACTTGCCCGAGCCCGACTCACCCACGAGGCCCAGCGTTTCGCCGCGGTGCAGCTCGAAGCTGATGTCCTTTGCCGCCTGCACCGCACGGCCGCGCTTGAACAGGCCGCCGCTCGAACGGTAGGTCTTGCACAGGTCCTGCACCTGCAGCACGCGCGTGAGGTCGTCGTGCGGCACGGTCTGCGCCTGGCCGTCGGGAATGGCGGCGATGAGCTTGCGCGTGTAGGGATGCTGCGGCGCGCCGAGCACCTGCGCGGCCGGGCCGCTCTCGACCACGTGGCCGGTCTGCATGACCACCACGTGGTCGGCGATTTCGCTGACCACGCCGAAGTCGTGCGTGATGAAGAGCACCGCCGTGCCGCGGCGCTGCTGCAGCTCGCGTATCAGCGCGAGGATCTGCGCCTGGGTGGTCACGTCGAGCGCGGTGGTGGGCTCGTCGGCGATCAGCAGCACGGGCTCCAGCACCAGCGCGCAGGCGATCATCACGCGCTGGCGCTGGCCGCCCGAGAGGCGGAAGGGATAGGCGTCGATCAGCAGCTCGGGGTCGGGCAGGCCCACGTCGGCCAGCGCCGCGAGGATGCGGCGTCGCTTCTCGGCCGCGGGCACGCTGCCGTGCGCGTCGAACACTTCGCCGATCTGCTCGCCGATGCGCATCACAGGGTTCAGCGCGGTCATCGGCTCCTGGAACACCATGCCGATGCGCCGGCCGCGCAGCTCGCGCATCTGCGGCTCTGTGAGCTGCAGCAGGTCGTGGCCCTCGAACATGATGCGGCCCGCCACCGGCGCCACGTGCGGGCGCGGCAACAGGCCCATGACGGCGTTGGCGATCATCGACTTGCCCGAGCCGGACTCTCCGACCACGCACAGCGTCTGGCCCGGCAGCACGGAGAGCGTGGCGCCCTCGACGGCCAGCGCGCGGTCGGCGCCCGAGGGCAGCGAGATGCTCAGGTCGACGATGTCGAGCACGGGGTGCAGGGGTTTCATGGGCGTCACGGTGGCGTTCATTTCTTACTTGCCCCTTCCGTGCAGCCGCGTGTTGAGGCCGTCGCTCAGGCCTTCACCCACGAGGTTGAGCGCGAGCACGGTCAGCACGATGGCAAGCCCCGGAAACAGCGCCATCCACCAGGCCTGGCGCAGCACGGTGCGCGCGGCGCCGACCATGTAGCCCCAGCTCATCTGGTTCGGATCGCCCAGGCCCAGAAAGCTCAGGCTGCTTTCGAGCAGGATGGCGGTGGCCACCATCAGCGAGGCCATCACGATGATGGGCGACATGGCGTTGGGCAGTATCTGCGTGAGGATGATGCGCGGCGTCGACTGGCCCGCGAGCAGCGCGGCCTGCACGAAGTCGCGCTGGCGCAGCGTGAGGAACTCGCTTCGCACGAGGCGCGCCACCGGCGGCCACGAAACGATGGCAATGGCCACGACGATGGACTTGATCGAAGGCTCGAAGATCGCCACCAGCACGATGGCCAGCGCGAAGCTCGGCACCGCCTGGAACAGCTCGGTGAAGCGCATCAGCGCCGCATCGATCCAGCCGCCGAAGTAGCCGGCCACAGCACCGAAGGTGACGCCGATCAGCAGCGCCACGATGGTGGACACCACGCCGATCAAGAGCGAAATGCGCGCGCCGTAGACCAGGCCCGCAAGGATGTCGCGCCCGAGCGTGTCGGTGCCCAGCAGGAAGCCGGGCTCGGTCCAGGGGCGCACGAAGGGCTGCTCGACCATGGCCCACGGGTCGTTGGTGGCGAGCCACGGCCCGAGCAGTGCAACGGCTGCCACGATCAGCAGCACGACCATGCCGGCCACGGCGCCCTTGTTGCGGCGAAAGCGCCGCCAGAAATCGCTTTGCATCGTCGTCGTCATGTCAGCTCGATCCGCGGATCGACCAGGGTGTAGACCAGGTCGGTGATGAGATTGAAGAGCACTGCCATCGCCGCCGTCACCAGGAAGGCGCCGAGCAGCAGGCTGTAGTCGCGCTGAAGCAGCGCGTCGAACATCAGGCGGCCGATGCCGGGCCAGGCGAACACGGTCTCGGTGAGCACGGCGCCGCCGATCATCCCGCCGGCCTGGATACCCGCCAGCGTGACCACCGGCAGCAGCGCGTTGCGCAGCACATGCGCGCGCAGGATGCGGCCGGGCTTCACGCCCTTGGCGCGCGCGGTCTTCACGAAGTCCATCTGCGCCACCTCGAGCATCGCAGCGCGCGTCATGCGTGCGTAGACGGCCATGTAGAACAGCGCGAGCGTGAGTGCCGGCAGCACCAGGTGCTTGGCGACGTCGAGCGCCAGCGCGAAGCCGGTGTGGCCCGAGCCCACGGTCATGAGGCCGAAGCCCGGCAGCCATTCGAGCTGTACCGTGAACACCAGGACCGCCATCAGCGCGAGCCAGTACAGCGGCGTGGCATAGAACAGCAGCGCCACCACGGTGATGGCGCTGTCGACCCACGTGCCCGCGCGCCGCGCCGACAGCGCCCCCAGCGTGATGCCAAAGAGCAGCGAGAGCGCGAAGGCCGTGCCGGTGAGCAGCAGCGTGGCGGGCAGCCGGTCCATGATGAGCTTCAGCACCGGCTGCTGCTGGCGGTACGAATAGCCGAGGTCGAGCCGCACCACCTTGCCGACGTAGGTGGCGAGCTGCGTCGACAGCGGCTGGTCGAGCCCGAACTGCGCGCGCAGCTGCGCCACGAACTGCGGGTCGGACGCGCCGGCCTCGCCGGCCAGCACCGACACCGGATCGCCCGGCGCGGCGCGCACCAGCATGAAGTTGACCGTCGCAATCAGCAGGATCGCCACCAGGCCCTGCAGCACGCGGGTCAACATGAACTGCGTACGTTTCATTCGGTCGTCACTCCGCGCGTCAGCCGACGCTTGCGTTGCCGAGGCTGTCGTTGAGGCCGATGCCCGAACTCACGATGTTGCTGAGCTTGGTGCGGTAGAGCGTGGGGAAGTTGAGCTCCAGCAGCCAGGCCACGGGCACCTCGTCGAGCAGGATTTTTTGCGCTTGCAGGTAGATGGCCTTGCGCTTCTCGGGGTCGGTCTCGCGCGCACCGGAATCGAACAGCTCGTCGACCTTCGGGTTGGAGTAGCCCTCGACGTTGTTGAAGGGCGAGCCCTTGGCGATGTTGGCGGTGGTGTAGTTGCGCGCCACGCCCAGTGCCGGGTCGCCGTACTGGTAGACGTAGGTGAAGGCGAGGTCGTAGTCCCAGTCGTTCAGGCGCTGGTTCCAGCCGGCAACGTCGGTGGCGGTCATCTCGACCTTGATGCCGGCCTGTGCCAGGTTCTGCTTCAGGATCTCGGCCTGCCGCGACCAGGTCTCGCCGTAGGGCAGCGGCAGCAGCCGCAGCGTCTCGCCCTTGTAGCCCGATTCGGCCAGCAGCTTCTTGGCCGTTTCCACGTTGCGCGGGTACTTGGCGACGTCGGTGCTGTAGAACTTGATGTTGCTGTTGAAGGGGCCGGTGGCGGGCTTGGCGAAGCCCTGCCATGCGATCTTGGCCATGGCCTCGCGGTCGATGGCGAACATCACGGCCTGGCGGAACTTGATGTTGTCCATCGGCGCCTTGCGGTTGTTCAGCCACAGCCACGAATGCGGCGCGAAGAACTCCCAGCCCTTGGTGGTGACCGCGACGCCCGGCAGCTTGGACAGGCGCTGCACGTCGAAGTACTCGACCGCGCCGCCGGGCACCAGGTCGACCTTGCCCGATTCGAAGGCCGCGGCGCGCGAGGCCGCGTCGGGAATGACGTGGAAGTAGACGCTGTCGACCAACGGCACGTCTTTCACGTGGTACTTGTCGTTGGCCACGAGCTGGATGTACGAGCCCTTGACCCACTCCTTGAACTTGAACGGCCCGGTGCCGATGGGCGTGGCGTTGGCGGGGTTGGTCGCGAAGTCGGTGCCTTCGTAGATGTGCTTCGGGATCATCGGCATGCTGCCGACCTCGAAGATGCCGATGAAGGGGCCGAAGGGGTACTTGAGCTTGAACTCGACGGTGAGCGGATCGACCGCGCGGATGCTTTCCACCGCAGCCAGGTTGGCCCGCAGGCGCGCATGCGTCTTGCGCAGGAACACGTCGGCCGAGAACACCACGTCGGCCGAGGTGAAGGGCTTGCCGTCATGCCAGGTGACGCCGGGCTTGAGCTTGAAGGTGTAGAGCGTGCCTTCCTTGTTGACGGTCCACGCGGTGGCCAGCGAGGGCAGCGGGGTGATCTTCTCGTCGTAGCGCAGCAGGCCTTCGTAGATGTTGCCGGAGATCATCTGCGTGGGGCCGTTCTGCGTGATGCCCAGCATCAGCCCCGGCGGCTCCGGCTGGACGACGGCGTTGATCACGCCGCCCTTCCTGCCCGCGGCCAGGAGGTGCAGGGGAACGCCGGCCAGCGTCAGGCCGGCGGTGGCAGCGGCACCCATCTGGATGAGGTTGCGACGTTTCATGAGGGCGAACTCCTTCTGGCTCTTTCGAGGTGGTGGACAGGGTCAGGGGGACGGGATGGGAAAGCGGGGGGCAGCGGCTCAGTCGCGGAACGACGTGGCCGGTGCGGGCTCGATGCGCTGCAGCATCGCGCGCCATTCGCGCGCGTTCGGGTCGGATTGGCCGGGCAGGTAGCTGCCGCCGCCGGCCTCGTACTGCTGCGCGGTCTTTTCGCAGACCTCGGCCGGCACCGGGTACACCGGCAGGCCGCTCGACTGGATGGCGACCTGCACGCGGCAGGCACGCTCCAGGTTCAGCATCAGGATGAAGGCTTCCGACACCGTGCGGCCCAGCGTCACCAGGCCGTGGTTGCGCAGGATGAGCGCGCGCGCCGTGGGGCCCAGGTCGGCCACGAGGCGCTCGCGCTCCTCGGGGTCGAGCGCGATGCCCTCGAAGTCGTGATAGACCACGCGCTGATAGAACTGCAGCGCCCACTGGTTGCAAGGCTGCAGCCCGCCGGCCAGCGACGACACCGCCACGCCCGCCACCGTGTGGGTGTGCAGCACGCAGGCCGCGTCGTGGCGCGCCGCGTGCACCGCGCTGTGAATGGTGAAGCCGGCCGGGTTCACGTCGTAGGGGGAGTCGTCGAGGATGCGGCCTTCCAGGTCGATCTTGACCAGCGACGAGGCGGTGATGTCGCGGAACAGCATCCCGAAGGGGTTGATCAGGAACTGGTCTTCGGTTCCCGGCACACGCGCGGAGATGTGCGTGTAGATGCTGTCGTCCATGCCGTAGTGCGCCACCAGCCGGTAGGCCGCGGCCAGGTCTTGTCGGACCTGGCGCTCGGCGTCTGAGACGGGCGGGGCCTTGCGGTCCACTGCGTGCAGTTGCATATCGCGTTCCTTTCCACAGGCCCGGCCGGGCGGGCCTTGCCTTGTTGATGGGTTCGTCGGATTGACTTCGAGCTGTCGACAGTCAACCAGCGACAGTCTTAAGCAATATGCGGGCCCGCGTGATGGGGTAAGCCCTTGGGTGGCCCTCCAGACCGGTGCCGCTCAGAGGGCGGAACACAAAAAAGCCGGCGGCGCGCACCCGAAAATGCGCGCCGCCGGCGTGGTTGGAGGCTGTCGTTCGTGCGCCCGGGCGCACCGATGGGGTGCTAGGGCAGGCGCCCTTCCTGGCGCAGCCGTGCGCCGATGCGCCGGATTTCGGCCTCGCCCTGGTCGAGCGTCGCCCGGCTGGTGTGCACCGAGTAGTGGCCCATCACCAGCTCGTGGGGGTGCTTCACCGCCGAGCCCAGCACGAAGGACGTGTCGCCACGGGCCACGAAGTCGATGACCGCGCTCGACTCCTCGAACACCGCGAGCTCGCCGCTGCCGATCGGGCCGCCCCTGTCGTCGCCCGTTTCGAGCGCGCCTTCGTTGACCGCAACCCAGCCCACCGTGTGGCCGGCGGGCGGCACGTAGCTCCAGCGCTCGCCGTCTTTCAGCTGCACGGCCAGGTAGTTGATCGGAGCCGGTGCCGCGATGGCGCTCTGCGCCGCGCCGTAGCGCCCGAGCAGCACACGCGCCGGGCCCTCCTGCGGCACCTGCGAGGGCGCGAGGTACATGCTTTGCGCCGGCGCGTTCTCTTCCGAAGCCGGCAGCGCCACCCACAGCTGGAAGCCGCGCACGCGCTTCACGCCCGGCGCGGGTCCGCCGGTGTGCCACACGCCGTTGCCGGCGCGCATCCATTCCACGCCGCCGCCGAGCAGCGTGCCTTGCTCGCCGGTCGTGTCCTCGTAGAGGGTGTCGCCCTCGATCAGGTAAGTGAGCGTGGCAATGCCCGAGTGCGGGTGCAGGCCGAAGCCCTTGTGGCCGCCCGTGGTGTCGAAGCCGAAGAGGTCGAGGAACACGAAGGGCTTGAGAAACTCGCCCAGGTCGCCGGGGCTCATCAGCCGCACGATGCCGCCGTGCTGCGAACCGCGCGTGCGGTAGACGATGGCGCGGGCCAGCGTTTCGACAGCAGCGGTGGTCATACAGCCTCCCTCGCCGTCTTCAGCGCCTTGGCCCACCAGGCGATGTCGTCGAGCATGCCGGTGGCCGACTGCGCGAGGTGCGGGAAGTCGTCGAAGCTCTTGCCCTGCTGCCAGATGCCGAGGAACTCGACCATGCCGATGTGCACGGCGTTGCGCACCGGCGCCATCTGCATCTCGACCGCCACCAGCCGCAGTTGCTCCACGGCCCGCGCCGCGCCCACGCCGCCGTAGCCTACGAAGCCGATCGGCTTGCGGATGAATTCCTTGTAGGCCCAGTCGATCGCGTTCTTCAGCACCGCGCTCGGGCCGTGGTTGTATTCGGGCGTGACGACGACAAGGCCGTCGAAGGTGGCCAGCTTGGCTTGCCAGCGCTGCGCGGCTTCGTTCTTCACCGGCCCCCAGGCCGGCGCGCCCGCCTCGTTGAAGAAGGGCAGCGGATGGTCGCGCAGGTCGACCAGCTCGAAGGCGAGGTCGGTGCGCTGCTTGGCGATCTCGTGGATCCATTGCGCGGGCTTCTCTCCGAAGCGGCCTTCGCGGGTCGAGCCGAGGATGATGCCGATGCGGGGTTGTTGCTGGGTCATGGGGTACTCCAAATAGAGTTGAAGAAAAGAGTTCAGGCCGCTGTGACGACCAGCCGGGACACGGGCCGCAGGCGCCAGGCGACAAAGCCCGACAGCAGCGCCAGCACCATTGCCGGCACGGGGTTGCCGCCAATCAGCACCAGGTGCGTGGCCACGCCGCAGACCATGGTCGCGGCCAGCAGCAGGCCACCGAAGAAGCCGGTTGCGGGCACGAGCAGCAGCAGCGCACCGCCGACCTCGACCAGGCCCGTCACGTAGCGGAACCATTGGCCGAAGCCGATCGCGTCGAACACCTGGACCATCTGCGGCACACCGGCCAGCTTGGAGGCGCCGGCGGCGCCGAAAGCCAGCGCGAGCAGGATGCGAACGCCCCAGACGATGCGGCGCTGCATGGGAGAGGAAGTAGATGAAGAAGTCATGGGCATAAGGTTAGGCACGCACCCATTGATCGACTAGACAGTAGAGTCGGATTGCACTCGTCCAAAAATTGAAGGAATCAACCCGCCATGTTCGACCTCAACGACGTCGCCATGTTCGTGCAGGTGGTGCGCCACGGCAGCTTTGCCGAGGCGGCCCGGCGGCTGGGCCTGCCGCCCAACACAGTGAGCCGGCGCATCCAGCAGCTCGAATCGCAACTGGGCACGCGGCTGATGCAGCGCTCGACACGCAAGCTGACGCTGACCAGCGCCGGGCAGGATTTTCATGACCGGTGCGCGGGGCTGGTCGACGGGCTGGCTGCAGCCGGGCAGGCGCTGGTGGCCGGAGGCCAGGAGCCCAGCGGCCTCGTGCGAGTGGCGGCGCCGGCGGATTTTTTCGATTTCTTCCCGATGGAATGGGTGTCCGACTTTCTGGCCGCGCATCCGCTGGTGAAGCTCGACTTCGTGCTCAGCGACGCGGCCGCCGACCTCATCGCGGAGCAGATCGACGTGGCCTTCCGCGGCGGTGTGCTGCGCGATTCGGGGTACATCGGCCGGCGGCTGGCCACCCGCAGCGGCGGCCTGCTGGCAAGCCCCGCCTACATCGCGCAACGCGGGGAGCCCACAACATTGCAGGAGCTGGCGGACCACGACTGCGTGACGCCACCGCACCCCAGCGGACACACGATCTGGCGCCTCACGGGCCCCGAGGGGGTGGAAGAAGAAGTGCAGGTCACCGGCCGGTTCACCGGCAACACCGCGCAGGCACTACGCAAGGCGGCGCTGGCCGGGCTGGGCATTGCGCAGCTGCCGCCGGCGATGGCGACGCGCGACGAACAGGAAGGGCGGCTGGTGCGGGTGCTGCCGCAGTACGAGTACACCGGCCGGGGGCTCAGCGTGGTCTACCCGAGCCGCAAGCACCTGCCGCTGGCGGTGTCGGCCTTCATCGACCTGGTGATGAGCAAGCTCGACCACATGGACATGCTGCAGGAGCTGCCGTCTTCCGGGAAGGCTCAGGGCCTTTTCGTTTCCACTGAAAATGCCACCCCATGAAAATCGAAAAAGACACCGTCGTCACCATCAAGTACAAGGTCTCCGACGCCCAGGGCAAGCTCGTCGAAGCGAGCCCCGAGCCGATGGCCTACCTGCATGGCGGCTACGAGAACACGCTGCCCAAGATCGAGGAAGCCCTCGATGGCAAGGAAAAGGGCTACCAGACCGTGCTGAACCTCGCGCCCGAAGACGCCTTCGGCCAGCGCGACGAGACCCTAGTGCGCAGCATCCCCAAGACCGACTTTCCGCCGGGCGTGAAGGTCGGCGGCCAGTTGCAGGGCCGGCTCGACGACGGCACCGAGCATGTCTTCACCGTCATGAAAATCAAGGGCCCGGTCGTGCTGCTCGACGGCAACCATCCATGGGCCGGCAAGGCGCTGCGCTTCAGCCTGCAGGTGACGGATGTGCGTGCGGCGCTGCCGGTGGAAATCGAGCACCGGCATGTTCATGGGGCGCACGGGCACCATCACTGACGCGATGGCGGTTCGTTAGGCCGTCCGGTCAGTTCTTCTTCCAGAACCGCGGCGCATCCTCGATCTTCGCCAGCGCCTTGTGGCAGGCCTTCGCGCCGGCTGCATGCCGCGCGGTGAACCATCCCACCGCGAACCACGCACGCGCATCGCGCTCGACGGCCTCGCGGTACAGCGCGAGCGCGACGGCCTCGTCGTTGAACTCGCCCAGCGCATCCTGCGCGGGGCGCAGTGCTTTCAGGTAGCGCGCGGCGGCGCTGCCGTCTTCCTTCTCGAACAGCGGCGCCACGAACTCGGCGAGGTAGCGCAGGCGCTTGAGTCGCTTGCGCACGCGGTGCTGGCTTTCGGTATCGAGCGACTCGAAGCGCTCACCGTCGCACAGCACCTGTTTGTGCAGGCGCTGCAGGCGTTTGCGCAGCAGGCGGCGCACGGCATTGGCATTGATGGGCGCGGGTGCTGAAGGAACTGCCGGGTTGTCTTCGGCGGCGACGGTCGCCGGTGCTGCTTCCACAGGCTCCGCCGCGGTAAAGCCGATCAGCGAAACGAGCGCGTTCTGGAACGCCGGGGCGCGCACGATGTCACCGGGCGATAGCGTGCTGGCCGCCGTGTCGCCGCCGGCCAGCGGATCGAAGTCCGGCGCACCCGCCTCGCGCAGCCGGGGCTGCGCGAGCTTCACGACCTGTTCGCGATCACGCAATGCGCCCAGCGCGCGGAAGGCGTCGACCAGCGGCGGCTCCCATTCGGCCGTGTCGAACTGGCCCAGCTCCGGCAGCTCGCGCAACGCCGTGCGTAGCCGGCGGATGCCGATGCGCAGCTGGTGGATCTGCTCTTCATCGGCACTCCCCGCGGCGATCTCGCTGGCATTGGGCAGCATCTGCGCCAAGCACGATGCCACCACGGCCTGTTGCACGGCTCGCCCGTCGGGGTGCTGCGTGGCGAAGCGTGGCGCTTCGGCCTTCGCCGCTTCGACGGTCTCCTGCGCCGCGAGCAGGCGCGCGCCGCGCTCCGCCTTCGACACGGTGCTGAACCACAGCCCATGCTGCTGCGACCAACGCCGCGCGAGCGACACAAGGCCCTGCACGTCGCCGCGCTTGAGTTCGAGCTCCAGCTCGCACACCGGTGATTCACGCTGCTCGGGCGTGCCCGCGTGCGCGACGACCTTGCCGATGTCCAGCGCCATCTCCACCACAGCGCCGCCGGGCCCGTTGACGCGCACGTCGCGCGTGAGCCGCACGATGTCGGTCGATTGCCGCTCGACCAGCGGCGCGCCGCCCCCTTCGGCCAGCAGCTTCGAAAGCCGGTCGCCCACGGGCGTGCCCTGATGGCGCTGCGGATCGATCTGCGGCGCCGCAGCCGCCGTACCCAGGTCGACGTTGTGCTCCAGCCGGTGCAGCGCGTTGTCGCCGGTGGCCTTCACGGTCTGCACCCAGCGCCGGCCTTCCTTGCGCAGCCGCAGCACCATGCCGTCGGCGGCGAGCCGCTGGTCGGCGGTGTCGAAGTAGCGGGCCTGCAGGCGCGTGCGCACGACGGCGCCACGCTTCAGGGCGGCTTCGACGGCCTTCAGGCGGTCGGCGGGAATGCAGAACTTGAACTCGATTTCCATGGCGGCCATGATGCCCCGTCTTTTTTGCCGGATGCAATGCCGGCGCCGGCAACGTCAAGCACCAAGAGGGCATGCCGCCCGCACGCGTCTCTCCACCCATTCGCCGCCCACCGGCCCCAGGCCAATTCACCCGCTTGAAAGAATATGTGGACGCCGTCCATTTTCTTTGGTATCTTTTGTGGACGGCGTACACAAAACGCCGCGAAACGCCTCCACATCCATCCATCCACCAATACAGGACGACACCATGGCCACCAAGCAGATCTTCGTGAACCTCCCCGTCAAGAACCTCGAGAAGACCAAGACCTTCTTCGCCGCGCTGGGCTACACCTTCAACGAGCAGTTCACCGACGCCAATGCCGCGTGCATGGTCGTCCAGAAGGACAGCATCCACGTCATGCTGCTGGTCGAGGAGTTCTTCAAGACCTTCACCACCAAGAGCCTCACCGACACGTCGAAGAGCACCGAAGTGCTGCTGTGCCTCTCGTGCGAGAGCCGCGCCGAAGTCGACGAGCTGGTGGCCAAGGCAAAGGCGGCCGGAGGCACCATCCCGGGCGAGCCGAAGGACTACGGCTTCATGTACGGCCATGGCTTCCAGGACATCGACGGCCACCTGTGGGAGCTGGTGTACATGGACCCGAACGCCGCCGTGACGCACCAGAACCCGTGATGTAACGCCACGCCGCTGAAGAACCAGAGCGATGCCCATCGTTCCATACGCGCTCTTCACTGTTGCACGGAAGGCCTCTACCGGAAGGCGGCGGCGCCCCGATATTCCATCCACTGGCACGGCATCATCGGCCGCGCCCCACATGGAAAGGAATATCGAAATGTCCGACAACAACAAGGGCCCCGTCGTCCAGGTCAAGCCGCTCGGCTTCCCGTGGCAGACGATCGACCCGTTCCTGTTCTGCGTCTATCACGACGACGCCTACCCGAAGGCCAACGGCCAGATGGGCCCCGAGGCCTCGCTGGCCGGTCGCCAGATCGGCCAGGACTTCAGCCGCAAGGACGGCTGGAGCATGTACCACGGCGACACGGTGCCGGGCTTTCCCTCGCACCCGCACCGCGGCTTCGAAACCGTGACCATCGTGCGCAAGGGCCTGGTCGATCATTCCGACTCGCTGGGCGCCACCGCGCGCTTCGGCGGCGGCGACGTGCAGTGGCTCACGGCCGGCAAGGGCATCGTGCACTCTGAAATGTTCCCGCTGCTCGACGCCGGCGCGCCGAACCCGCTGGAGCTGTTCCAGATCTGGCTCAACCTGCCAGCCAGGAGCAAGATGGCCGAGCCGCACTTCACGATGTTCTGGTCCGACGCCATTCCGCGCTTCGCCTCCGACGATGCGAAGGGCGGCCGCACCGAGGTTGCAGTCATCGCGGGCCGGCTCGGCGACGCCGCCAGCGGACAGGACCCGATCCAGCCGCTGGCGCCGCCGCCCGACTCATGGGCTGCCCAGGCCGATGCCGACGTGGCGATCTGGACGCTGAAGATGACGCCCGGCGCGCAATGGACGTTGCCGGCCGCCACGGGCGAAGGCACGCGGCGCATGCTGTACTTCTTCAAGGGGGCGGTGGCGCACATTGCCGGCGAGCGCGTGGAAGGCCCGGCCGCTGTCGAGCTGCGCGCGGATGCGGCCGTCGAGATCGTCAACGGCAACGACGAGACGAGCGAGTTCCTGGTGTTGCAGGGCCGCCCGATCGCCGAGCCGGTGGCGCAGTACGGCCCCTTCGTGATGAACACGCAGGCCGAGATCAGCCAGACCATGGCCGACTACCGCCGCACGCAGTTCGGAGGCTGGCCATGGGACGATCCGGCGCCGGTGCACGACCGCGAGGCCGCGCGCTTTGCGCGGCACCCCGGCGGCCACGAAGAAGTGCCGGGAGCCTGAGCGAAAAAAAGACGTTCTTCCTCAGAACGTCTTGATCACCTCGATGCTGGGGGCCGTCATGCTGGGCACGAACTCGGTCACGTCGGCGCGCGCCACGCCGCCCTGCACGAACGGATCGCGCGCCAGCACGGCCTCCAGCCCTTCACGGTCGCCCGACCGGGCGAGGATCACGCCACCCGTGCGCGGCACCTGGCGGCCCGAAGCCACGAACAGCCCGCTTTCGTAGTGCTTCCTCAACCAGACCATGTGCGGGTCCATCAGCGCGTCGACTTCTTCGAGCGGGCGGATGTAGGTGAGGGTGACGATGAACATGGGCAGGGCTGCGGTGAATTCGGAAGCCCCGATCCTATGACCTTGGCAAGACGCCCGCCCGGGCGAGGTGTGCACACCCGTAACAGACTGCTCGCTAGTCGATCGCCACTCCGCCCTCTTTGACGAGTTTCGCGAATCGGGCTGTCTCTTCCCGGATCTGCCGCGCCATCTCTTCCTGCGTGCCGCCCAGCGGCTCGGCGCCGATGGCCTGCATGCGCTGCGCGAAATCGGGCGAGTGGATGATCTTCACCATCTCGGCGTTGAGGCGCGCGACGATCTCCTTCGGCGTGGCGGCCGGCGCAAGCACGCCGAACCAGGTGCCGATGTCGAAGCCCTTGAGCCCCGCTTCCTCCAGCGTCGGCACGTCGGGCAGCACCGACGAGCGGCGCACCGTGGTCACGGCCAGCGCGCGCAGCTTGCCGCTCTTGATGTGCTGAAGCACCGGCGTGATGGTGTCGAAGGACATCGCCACCTGGCCGCCGAGCAGGTCGGTGGTGAGCGGGCCGCTGCCCTTGTAGGGCACGTGCAGCAGCGTGGTGCCGGTGCTGGACTGGAACTGCGTGCCGATCAGGTGCTGCGCCGTGCCGTTGCCATTGGAGCCGTAGGCCAGCTTGCCGGGCTCGGCCTTGGCGAGCGCAACCAGTTCGGCCACGTTCTTCGCGGGCGTGTTCGCGGCGTTGATGACCAGCACGTTGGGCACCATGGCCACGACGGTGATCGGCGCCAGGTCTTTCTGGAAGTCGTAGGGCAGCTTCTTGTAGACGCTGGTGGCGATGGTGTGGTGCACCGCGCCCATCAGCAGCGTGTAGCCGTCGGGCTTGGCCTTGGCCACGTAGTCGGCGCCAAGCGTGGCGCCGGCGCCGGGCTTGCTCTCGACCACCACCGGCTGGCCGAGTGACTGCGAAAGCTTGTCGGCCAGCGCGCGGGCCAGCACGTCGGTGGTGCCGCCGGCGGGGAAGGGCACGACGAGGCTGATGGGCCGGGTCGGCCAGTTGACTGGTGCCTGCTGCGCAAAGGCGAGGGCAGAGGCGCCGAGGCCGAGCGCGAGCGCCGCGGCCCGAAGCACCGTGCGCCGGTGGCGCTGGGGGAAGAAAGCTGCTGTCATGGTGTTGTCTCCGGCTCGTTGTTGTGATGCGCGCATCGAGGCGCGCGGATACCGTCGTGTCGCTCGAATCGGTCAGGCCGCAAGCCGCACGGGCTCGCCGGCAATGTGCGCGCACACCGCGCGCGTCACCTGCTCGGTGGTCGCGCTGCCGCCCAGGTCGCGCGTGTGCAGCGACGGGTTGGCCGTGACGTGCTCCACCGCAGCCATCACGCGGCGCGCGGCCTCGGCCTCGCCCAGGTGCTCGAGCAGCATCACCACCGACCAGAAGGTGCCGACCGGGTTGGCCAGCCCCTTGCCCATGATGTCGAAGGCCGAACCGTGGATGGGCTCGAACATCGACGGATAGCGCCGCTCCGGGTCGATGTTGCCGGTGGGCGCAATGCCCAGGCTGCCCGCCAGCGCCGCAGCGAGGTCGCTGAGGATGTCGGCGTGCAGGTTGGTGGCGACGATGGTGTCGAGCGAGGCCGGGCGGTTGACCATGCGCGCGGTGCAGGCGTCGACCAGTTCCTTGTCCCAGCTCACGTCGGGGAACTCCTTCGAGATCTGCAGCGCGATCTCGTCCCACATCACCATCGCGTGTCGCTGCGCATTGCTCTTGGTGACCACGGTGAGCAGCTTGCGCGGCCGCGAACGAGCGAGCTTGAAAGCGAAACGCATGATGCGTTCGACGCCCGCGCGGGTCATCATGCTCACGTCGGTGGCTGCTTCGATGGGGTGGCCCTGGTGCACGCGGCCGCCGACGCCGGCGTATTCGCCCTCGGAGTTCTCGCGCACGATCACCCAGTCGAGCTGGCCGGGCGCGCAGCGCTTGAGCGGACCGTCGATGCCCGGCAGGATGCGCGTGGGCCGCACGTTGGCGTACTGGTCGAAGCCCTGGCAGATCTTCAGGCGCAGGCCCCAGAGCGTGATGTGGTCGGGAATGTGCGGATCGCCCGCGGAGCCGAAAAGAATCGCGTCTTTCTTGCGCAGCGCGTCGAGACCGTCGGCCGGCATCATCTCGCCGTGCGCGCGGTACCAGTCGCCGCCCCAGCCGAAGTCCTCGAAGCTGAAATGCAGGGCGCCGCCGGAGGCCGCGGCCAGCGCCTCCATCACCTGGCGCCCCGCCGGGATCACTTCCTTGCCGATGCCGTCGCCGGGAATGGTGGCAATGCTGTAGCTGCTCATCGATGTCCTTGTGTGCGCTGTAGTGGTGGTTGCCCACTGTAGGATCCGATGTGCCGAACGATTCATGCCGAAAGTGAATCCATCATTAACCTCAGTTCAACAATCGGATCGCTCATGGTTGCTCCGGTCCAGCCCGCCGACCTCGGCTTTTTCTCCTCGCTCGCGGCCTGCGGCAGCCTGAGCGCCGCAGCGCGCGAACTCGGCATCAGCACGCCTGCGGTGAGCAAGCGGCTCGCGCAGATGGAGACGCGCCTGGGCGTGACGCTGGTGAACCGCACCACGCGGCGCATGAGCCTCACGCCCGAGGGCGAGCTGTACGTGGCGCACGCGCGCCGCATCCTCGGCGAGATCGACGACATGGCGCAGCTGCTGGGCGGCGCGAAGGGCGAGGCGCAGGGCCTGCTGCGCGTGAACGCCACGCTGGGTTTCGGCCGCAGCCACGTGGCGCCGCTGATCTCGAAGTTCGCACGCAGGCATCCGCAGGTGGAGGTGCAGCTGCAGCTCTCGGTCAATCCACCGCCGCTGACCGACGACGCCTTCGACGTCTGCATCCGCTTCGGCGCGCCGCCCGAGGCCCGCGTGATCGCGCGGCGCATCGCGTCGAACCGGCGGCTGCTGTGCGCTTCGCCCGCCTACCTGGCGCGCGCCGGGCAGCCCAAGGTGCCCAACGACCTCACGCACCACCGCTGCATCGGCATCCGCCAGGGCGACGAGGCCTATGGCATCTGGCGGCTGAGCACCGGGCGCGGCACGGCGCAGCGCACCGAGGCCGTGAAGACGCGTGGCGCGCTCAGCACCAACGACGGCGAAATCGCGGTCAACTGGGCCCTGGACGGTCACGGCATCCTGATGCGCGCCGAGTGGGACATCGCGCGCTACCTGCGCAGCGGCCGGCTGGTTCAGGTGCTGGCCAACTACCGCACGCCCGACGCCGACATCTACGCGGTGTACCCGCAGCGCCACCAGCTGTCGGCACGCGTGCGAACTTTCGTCGACTTCATGGCCGCCGCGCTCGGAAAAGACGACATGCCGCCGAGGGCTTGAGCTTCGATCCGACAAGCGCGGACGGGTGTTTCTGCTACGGTGTTTTGAATCAATCGACACCCGACGAAAGGCCCGCCCATGCCGTCGCGCAC
This sequence comes from Variovorax sp. YR566, assembly GCF_051992195.1. Classification (NCBI taxonomy): domain Bacteria; kingdom Pseudomonadati; phylum Pseudomonadota; class Betaproteobacteria; order Burkholderiales; family Comamonadaceae; genus Variovorax; species Variovorax sp. YR566. The sequence continues at coordinate 81,097 of NZ_CP197092.1, forward strand.
GCTGCAGATCCTGCCGCCCGGCTTCATACCGCCGTACCTGCTGAGCCGCCTTGCCGAGCACGCCAGCGCGTCCATCAGCGCGCGTGCAGTGAACACGCTGACGATCGATCGCGAGCACCGCGCGCTGCGCGGCTTCGTGCCGCCAAAGCTTGCCTCGGGCACAGCGAGCACGACAGCCGCGCGGCCACGCCCGGCGCGGCCGAATTCACCGGAACGCGCCATCCACGACGCAGGCCACACAACCACGCTGCCGGGAAAGCTGGTGCGCACCGAGGGCAAGCCCGCCACCGGCGACATTGCGGCCGACGAGGCCTACGACTACCTGGGCGCAACCTGGCGTCTGTACCATGACGTGTACGAGCGCGACTCCATCGACGGCGCGAGCATGCCGCTGACCGGCAGCGTGCACTACGGCAAGGACTACGACAACGCCTTCTGGAACGGCGAGCAGATGGTGTTCGGCGATGGCGACGGCGAGGTCATGAACCGCTTCACCATCGCGGTGGACATCATCGGCCACGAGCTCACGCACGGCGTGATCGACCACGAGGCCGGCCTCGTCTACCAGGGGCAGCCCGGCGCGCTCAACGAATCGATCTGCGACGTGTTCGGCGTGCTCGTCAAGCAGCACTCGCTGCGGCAGACGGCGCAGCAGGCCGACTGGCTGATCGGTGCGGGCCTCTTCATGCCGAGCGTGAGGGCCAAGGCCCTGCGTTCGATGGCCGAGCCCGGCACCGCCTACGACGACCCGGTGATCGGCAAGGACCCGCAGCCGGCGCACATGAAGGACTTCGTCACCACCTCGCAGGACAACGGGGGCGTGCACATCAACTCGGGCATTCCGAACCGTGCCTTCTACCTGGCGGCCATGGCCATCGGCGGGCAGGCGTGGGAAACCGCAGGCCGTGTCTGGTACGACGCGGTATGCGACAAGCGCCTGCGCCAGGATGCCGATTTCGAGGCCTTCGCAACGCTCAGCACCGACGTCGCCTCGCGGCGCTTCGGCGCTGGCAGCGCGGTGCACAAGGCGGTGGCTGATGCCTGGCAAGGCGTGGGAGTGATTTCGCCATGATCCGCCTGCCGCCACTGGACAAGGCGACCATCGTGCGCGTGACGCGCGAGGGCGGGCTGGCCTACATGCCCGGCCTGTCGCAGCCGCGCAGCTTCCAGCTCGGCGACTGCACCGCCGAACTGCGCCAGCAGATAGGCGATGCGCTGCAAAGCGCGGTACCGCATGCGGGGCAGGCAGGTGCCACGTTGTCCAGCGGCGACCAGCGCTACTACCGTGTCGAGGTGCTCGTTGAAAGCGCCGGAGAAGACCAGAAGATTTCCGTGAGCTTCGAGGTGCCGGAAGCCGAGGCGCCCGAGGCGCTGGTGCACCTGTGGAAGGACGCGGGCAAGCGCTAGTTGCCCGAGACCACCGTGGCGACCAGCCACACGTTGGCCGCGCTGATCACGCCGAACAACAGCCAGGCCAGCGACTTCACCACCGGCCCGTTGGCAAAGCCGCCCATCATCGCGCGGCTGCTCGTGAAGCGGATCAGCGGCCACATCGCAAAGGGCAGCTGGAAGCTCAGCACCACCTGGCTGAGCACCAGCATCTTGCCCACGCCACCATCGCCGAACCACCAGACGCCGAGCCAGGCCGGGCCGAGCGCCAGCCCGCGCGTGATCAGCCGGCGCTGCCAGCACGGGATCTTCAGGTCGAGAAAACCTTCCATGATGATCTGGCCCGCGATGGTGCCGGTGAAGGTCGAGCTTTGCCCCGACGCCAGCAGCGCAATGCCGAACAACGTGGCCGCGAAAGCACTGCCGACGATGGGTTCGAGCAGCCGGTAGGCGTCGTCGATCTCGGTCACTTCGCGGTGTCCCGTGGCATGGAAGGCGCTGGCCGCGAGCACCATGATGGCCGCGTTGACCAGCAGCGCGAGCGACAGCGACACCACCGCGTCGAGCGTGCAGAAGCGCACCGCCTCGCGGCGCGCCGAATCGGTGTCGGCAATCAGCCGGGTCTGCACGATGGACGAATGCAGGTACAGGTTGTGCGGCATCACCGTCGCGCCGACGACGCCGATGGCCAGGTACAGCGCGCCCGGCTGGTGCAGCCGCTCCAGGCTCGGGCCGAAACCCATCGCCACGCCGAACCAGTTGGGCGGCGACATCGCCAGCTCGACGACGAAGCAGCCCGCGATGGTGCCGACCAGCCCGAGCACGATGGCCTCGACACGGCGGAAGCCCGCGCCCTGCAGGCCCAGCACCAGCAGCGTGTCGAAGGCCGTGATGGCGATGCCCACCGGAATCGATACGCCGAACAGCAGGTGCAGCGCGAGCGCACTGCCAAGCACCTCGGCGAGGTCGCAGGCCACGATGGCCAGCTCGGCGCCGAGCCACAGCAGGCGGTTGACGCGCGGCGAGTAGTGCTCGCGGCAGGCACGCGCCAGGTCCTTCTGCGCCACGAGCCCCAGCCGCACGCACAGCGTCTGCAGCAGCATCGCCGCGAGGCTCGCGAGCAGCACCACGAACAGCAGGCCGTAGCCGAAGCGAGAGCCGGCCTCGATGTCGGTCGCCCAGTTGCCCGGGTCCATATAGCCGACCGACACCAGCAGGCCGGGGCCCGCGTAGCGCATCAGCTTCTTGAAGAAAGGCAGGTCTTGCGGGACGGCCACGCTGCCTTTCACTTCGGAAGGGCAGAAGGGCGCAGTGGCCGTGCGGGGCAGCGGGAAGAACATGCGGGCGATGATAGGGACAAGGCCGTGGTGTTGTCGCGGACCGGACCAGCGCGACGGCGCCGAATCTCTTAGATTCGACCGTCCTACTACCTTAGCTACTGGAGACTCTTTCAATGATTCACGTCGTCGCCGTCATCACCGCCAAGCCAGGCCAGCGCGCCAAATTGCTCGAAGCCTTTGCCGCCAATCGCGCGGCCGTGCTGGCCGAAGAGGGCTGCATCGAATACGGCGCCACGGTCGATGCGCAGGGCATCCCGACTTCGAAGGCCAGCTTCGGCCCAGACACTTTCGTGGTCGTCGAGAAATGGCAAACGCTGGCACATCTGCAGGCGCATGCGGTTGCACCGCACATGAAGGCCCACAGCGAGAAGACGAAAGAGTTCACCGAGAGCAAGCTGATCCACGTGCTCGAACCGGTCTGAAGCCGGCCTGAGTTTCCCGCCTTCGCGCGCGGCGCGATGCGTGCTACCTTCGCGCCGGGGAGCAGGCATCGCGGATGCACCATGTATGCATCGCACGGCCGCATGGAGAGAGGGACTGCAGGCATGGCGATCTTTCGTTCGCGAGGTTTCCGCTTGCGCGCCTGGCTCGCGCCCGGCGCACTACTGGCCGCCCTTGTTCTGACGACCGGCTGCGCGCCGTTGTTGGCGCCGCCCTACGCGGCCGACTACGAGACGCTCGACCGCCTCGAGGCCACGCGCCCCGGCCCCGTGGCGCTCACGAAGGCACAGCCCACCGAAGCGGAAGACAAGGTCAACACCGTGCACCTTCGCAGCGCCAGGCTGCTGTCACCCAGCGGCAGCTTCGCGCAATACCTGCAAGACGCGCTGATGCGCGACCTCAGCGAAATCTCCGTCTACGACCCGAAGGCGCCCACGCGCATCGCGGCGCGCATCCTGGTCAACGAGATCGACCTCGGCGTGATCAACGGCACCGGCCGCATGGACGTCGAAGTCACCGTCACGCGCGAGGGCACGCAGCGCCTGCGCAAGACCTACCGCGCGGAGACCGCCTTCGATTCGAGCTACGCGAGCATCGTCGCCGTGCCGGCCGGACAGGCCGCGTACCCGCGCCTCGTGCGCGCCTTGCTGCGGCAGGTGTATGCCGATCCGCAGTTCGTGGCCGCCATCGGCCGCTGACGTCACAGGCCTGGAGGCGCTTCGATGATGATGTTCTTCTTACTTCCGATGACCGCGATTCGACGTGTTGCGGGCGCGGCACTCGTGGCACTGATGTCATCCATGCTCGCTGGCTGCGTGCATCCGATCACGATGATCACCGAGACCGCGCCGCAGCGTTCGCAGGCGCACCTGATTCAAAAGAAGGTCGCCTACGTGATGACCGATGCGGATCGCGACCTGGAAGTCATCACCCCCGGCGGCAGCGGCGACCGCGTGAGCTACTACCCGTACCGCGACCTGGAGAAGTCGATCCGCGATGCGCTGCGCGCGGTGTACCGCGACGTGGTGGTGCTGCGCACCGCCGGTGACGCGAAGGCGAACGAGGCGGCCGGCGTGTCGCTGGTGTTCGCGCCGCGCATCAAGACCGACTCCAGTTCATCGTCCTTCATCAGCTGGCCGCCGACCTCGTTCACGGCCGAGGTGTCGTGCGTGGTGACCGATGCTGCCGGCGCCGAGGTCACGCACGTGCGTGCGACGGGCAACGGCACTGCGGAGTTCGGCGAGTTCAAGGGCGACTTCGGATTGGCGGCTCGAAGGGCTGCAACGCGATTGACCTCGCAGCTGAGCAGCGAAATTCGCAGGAACGAGAAGCTGCGATAACGGTGGGCAAGAGCCCAATAAAAAACGCGCCCGAAGGCGCGTTTTTTGCTGAAGCCGCGAAGCCTTACTTCGAAACGACCTTCACCATCTCCAGGCACTTGTTCGAGTAGCCCCATTCGTTGTCGTACCAGCTCACGAGCTTCACGAAGGTGCCGTCGAGCGCGATGCCGGCTTCGGCGTCGAAGATCGAGGTGCGCGGGTCGCCGCGGAAATCGGTGGCCACGACCTTGTCTTCAGTGTAGCCCAGCACGCCCTTGAGCGCGCCTTCGCTCTGTGCCTTCATTTCGGCGCAGATTTCCTTGTACGTGGCTTCCTTCACCAGCTCGACCGTCAGGTCGACCACCGACACGTCGGAGGTCGGCACGCGGAAGCTCATGCCCGTGAGCTTCTTGTTGAGCTCGGGGATCACCACGCCCACGGCCTTGGCTGCGCCGGTGCTCGAAGGAATGATGTTTTCCAGGATGCCGCGGCCGCCGCGCCAGTCCTTGTTGCTCGGGCCGTCCACGGTCTTCTGCGTGGCGGTGGCTGCGTGCACGGTGGTCATCAGGCCGCGCTTGATGCCCCACTTGTCGTTCAGCACCTTGGCCAGCGGGGCCAGGCAGTTGGTGGTGCAGCTGGCGTTGCTGACGATGGCTTCGCCGGCGTACTTCTTGTCGTTCACGCCGTAGACGAACATGGGGGTGTCGTCCTTCGACGGTGCCGACAGAATGACCTTCTTCGCGCCCGCATCGATGTGCTTCTGCGCCGTTTCCTTGGTGAGGAAGAGGCCGGTCGATTCGAGCACGACGTCGGCACCGACTTCGTTCCACTTCAGTTGCGCGGGGTCGCGCTCCTGCGTCAGGCGGATCTTCTTGCCGTTCACGATCAGCGTGTTGCCTTCAACCGTGACTTCGCCCTTGAAGCGGCCATGCACCGAGTCGTACTGGAGCATGTAGGCGAGGTAGTCGGGCTCGAGCAAGTCGTTGATGGCAACGATCTCGATGTCGTTCTTGAAGTTCTGCACTGCTGCGCGCAGCACGTTGCGACCGATGCGGCCGAAGCCGTTGATACCGAGTTTGATAGCCATCTGACTTGCTCCTAAGGTTGAAAAACTTGTTTGTCGTGAACCGGCGCGATCAGTCGCGCAATGCGGCTTCCACCGTAGCGGCCACGTTCTCCGCCGTGAATCCGAAGTACTTGAACAGCTCCGGCGCGGGCGCCGATTCGCCGTACGTGTCGATGCCGACGACGGCGGCGCAGCCGTACTTCCACCAGCCGCCGGTGCAGCCCATTTCGACGGCGATGCGCGGCAGCTTCTTCGGCAGCACGGCCTTCTTGTAGGCGAGGTCCTGGCGGTCGAAGGTGGTGGTCGAGGGCATCGACACCACGCGCACGGCGATCTTCTTGTCGGCCAGCAGCTTCTGCGCGGCAATCGCGAGCTGCACTTCCGAACCGGTGGCGATGATCACGGCCACGGTCTTCTTGTTCTTCAGGCCGACGGCTTCCGGCTCGGACAGCACGTAGGCGCCACGGCTGATGTCGCCCAGCTCCGACTTTGCCGCGTAGGCGATGTTCTGGCGGCTCAGCAGCAGCGCCGTGGGGCGCGACTGGTTCTGCAGCGCCACGGCCCAGGCCACGGCAGTTTCCGCCGTGTCGCCCGGACGCCAGACGTCGAGGTTCGGAATGAGGCGCAGCGAGGCGGCGTGCTCGATCGACTGGTGCGTCGGGCCGTCTTCGCCCAGGCCGATGGAGTCGTGCGTGAACACGTGCACCACGCGGCGCTTCATCAGCGCGGCCATGCGGATGGCGTTGCGGCTGTAGTCGCTGAAGGTGAGGAAGGTGCCGCCGTAGGGGATGTAGCCGCCGTGCAGCGACACGCCGTTCATGATGGCGGCCATGCCGAATTCGCGCACGCCGTAGTTGATGTGGCGGCCGATCTGGCCTTCGGGGTGCTGTTCGGTGGGCTCGGTGCGGACCACGGCGCCGGTCTTGGCGTCGAAGCGCAGCGCGGGCGTGCTCTTGGTGTTGGTGAGGTTCGAGCCGGTCAGGTCGGCGCTGCCGCCGAGCATTTCGGGCAGCGCGGCCGTGAAGGCTTCGAGCGCGAGCTGGCTGGCCTTGCGGCTGGCCACGGTCTCTGCCTTGGTGTGGGCGGCGACCACGGTGTCGAAGGCGACCTGGTGGAAGTCCTTGGGCAGCTCGCCCTTCATGCGGCGGGTGAACTCGGCGGCGAGTTCGGGGAACGCGGCGGCGTAGGCGGCGAACTTGTCGTTCCAGGCGGCTTCGGTCTTGGCGCCGGCTTCCTTGTGGTCCCAGTCGGCGTACACCTCGGCCGGGATCTCGAAGGCCGGGTAGTGCCAGTCGATGGCGTCGCGCGTGAGCTTGATTTCTTCGGCGCCGAGCGCCTCGCCGTGCGCCTTGGCGGTGCCGGCGCGGTTCGGGCTGCCCTTGCCGATGACGGTCTTGCAGTTGATCAGCGTGGGCTTGTCGGTCGACTGCTTGGCCTTGGCGATGGCCTTGGACACTTCGGCGGCGTCGTTGCCGTCGATCGGGCCGATCACGTGCCAGCCATAGGCGTGGAAGCGTTCGGCCACGTTGTCGATGTACCAGGGCTTGACCTGGCCGTCGATGCTGATGCCGTTGTCGTCGTACAGCGCGATCAGCTTGTTCAGGTGCCAGGCGCCGGCGAGCGCGCAGGCTTCGTGGCTGATGCCTTCCATCATGCAGCCGTCGCCCAGGAAGGCGTAGGTGTGATGGTCGACCACGCCGTGGTCCTTGCGGTTGAACTCGGCGGCGAGCAGCTTCTCGGCCAGCGCGAAGCCCACGGCGTTGGTGATGCCCTGGCCCAGCGGGCCGGTGGTGGTTTCCACGCCCGGGGTCACATCGACTTCGGGGTGGCCGGCGGTCTTGCTGTGCAGCTGGCGGAAGTTCTTGAGCTCGCCGATGGGCAGGTCGTAGCCGGTGAGATGCAGCACCGAGTACAGCAGCATCGAGGCGTGGCCGTTCGAGAGCACGAAGCGGTCGCGGTCGAACCAGTGCGGGTTGGCGGGGTTGTAGCGCAGGTGTTCGCCCCAGAGTGCGACGGCCATGTCGGCCATGCCCATCGGTGCGCCCGGATGTCCGGAATTTGCTTGTTGGACGGCATCCATAGCCAGAGCGCGGATTGCGTTGGCCATCAGGGCGTGGTTTGCCATGTGCGGTGGACTTTCGGAGGGAAAAGGGAGGATTGGGGTCGGGAGAACCCGCGATTTTACCGGGCGAGCCCCAACCGGCCCCGATACGGCCTGAACACCCTTCCGATGTTCTTGTGCGGCGGGCGGACTGCTAGAGTTGCCACCCATGCATGGGCTGCACCTCACCGCCGACCTTCACGACTGCCAATGCGGCCTTCAATGGCTCACCGACGGCCCCGCCTTGGGGGCGGTCTGCATCAAGGCGGTGTCGGCCGCGGGGCTGCAGGCGGTGGGCAAGCTGGTCCACTCCTTTCCTGCCACGCCGCAGGGGCCGGGCGGGGTCACGGCCACGGTGCTGCTGGCCGAATCGCACCTGTGCATCCACACCTGGCCCGAGCAGCGCGGCGTGACGCTCGACGTGTACGTCTGCAACTTCGGCGGCGACCATTCGGCCAAGGCACATGCGCTGATGGAGTGCCTGGTGTCGCTGTTCCAGCCCCTTCATAGCGAACGCAACGAGCTGCAGCGCGGCCGGGTCTCGGCGTGAGCGCGGTGACCTCGGTGCGGGCGATGATCCTGGCCGCCGGGCGCGGCGAGCGCATGCGGCCGCTGACCGACGCCACGCCCAAGCCCCTGCTCGAAGTGCGCGGCAAGCCCCTGATGCAGTGGCCGATGGAGGCGCTGGCCGCCGGCGGGTTCACCGAGCTGGTGGCCAACACCGACTGGCTTGGCGCACAGATTTCTGACCGATTCGGCCTGACTCCCTTTCTGGATGGGCGTGTTGCGCTATCAATTTCATACTCCGACGAGGGCCGCGACTTCGGCGGCGCACTCGAAACGGCCGGCGGCATCGTCCGTGCGCTGCCTATGCTCGGCGACGTGTTCTGGGTCGCGGCCGGCGACGTGTTCGCGCCGGATTTCGCCTTCTCGCAGGCCTCGGTCGACCGTTTCATCGCCAGCGGCAAGCTCGCGCACCTGTGGCTGGTGCCGAACCCGGCGCACAACCTGAAGGGCGATTTCGGCCTCTCGGCGGACGGCCTCGCGCTCAACACCGCGCCCGAGAAGTTCACCTTCTCGACCATCGGCCTCTACCGCGCCGCGCTCTTCGCACCGCCGTACTGCGACATCCCCCCCGGCAACCCGGCCGGCCGCAAAGCCCCATTGGCGCCGATCCTGCGCGCCGCGATGGACAATGAACTCGTGAGCGCCGAGCTCTACACCGGCCCCTGGACCGATGTGGGCACCCCCGAACGACTCGCCCAACTGAACACCACGCCAAGATGACTTCAGCAGCAGCCTCCACGACGACGATCTACGCAGAGCGCCGCGCGCGCCTCGCCTCGCAACTGGGCAAGGACGGCATCGCGATCATCCCGACCGCGCCCGAGCGCCCGCGTAACCGCGACACCGACTTCCTGTACCGCCACGACAGCTACTTCTATTACCTGACCGGCTTCACCGAGCCCAACGCCTGGCTGGTGCTGGCGGGCGACGGCCGCGCCACGCTGTTCTGCGCGCCGAAGGACCTGGAGCGCGAGATCTGGGACGGCTACCGCCTCGGCCCGGACGCGGCGCCCGCGGCACTCGGCGTCGACGAGGCCTTCTCGGTTACCGACCTCGACGCGAAGCTGCCCAAGCTGCTCGAGAACCGCTCGACCGTGTGGTTCCCGTTCGCCATCCACAAGGGCCTGGAGACCCGCATCGACGGCTGGCTGCAGTCGGTGCGCGCCCGCGTGCGCTACGGCGCGCTGTGCCCCGAGGAACAGCGCGACCTGTGCGGCCCGCTCGACGAAATGCGCCTGATCAAGGACGCGCACGAGCAGGACATCATGCGCCGCGCCGCGCAGATCAGCGCCCGTGCGCACGTCCGCGCGATGCAGCTGTCGGCCCGCATGCTGCGCGAGGGCAAGGATGCGCGCGAGTACCACCTCGACGCCGAGCTGCTGCATGAATTCCGCCTCGGAGGCTCGCAGTACCCGGCCTACTACTCCATCGTCGCGGCCGGCGCCAATGCCTGCGTGCTGCACTACCGCGCCGACGCGGCGCCGGTGCGCAAGGGCGAGCTGGTGCTGATCGACGCGGGCTGCGAACTCGACGGCTATGCCAGCGACATCACGCGCACCTTTCCGGGCGACGGCAAGTTCAGCGGCCCGCAGCGCGCGCTGTACGACCTGGTGCTGGCCAGCCAGGACGCCGCGGCCGCCGCCACCAAGGCCGGCAACCGCTTCACCGACCCGCACGACGCCGCGGTGAAGGTGCTGGCGCAGGGCATGCTCGACTTCGGCCTGCTCGATGCCAACAAGGTCGGCGGCGTGCAGGACGTGATCGACTCGCGCGCCTACTTCCAGTTCTACATGCACCGCACCGGCCACTGGCTCGGCATGGACGTGCACGACTGCGGCAGCTACGTCGAGCCCACCCAGGTCGGCGAGGTGAGCGAGCGGAAAGATCCTCTGTCCAACGAGGTCATCAAGAACCGGCCGAGCCGCATCCTGCATCCCGGCATGGTGCTGACGCTGGAACCCGGCATCTACGTGCGGCCCGCCGACGGCGTGCCGGAGCAGTTCCACAACATCGGCATCCGCATCGAGGACGACGCGATCGTCACGGCCACCGGCTGCGAGCTCATTTCGCGCGGCGTGCCCGTGAAGGCGGACGAGATCGAGGCGCTGATGCGGGCCTGACGCCCGGACGCCATGAACGTCCAGCCGCTGGCCGCCCGCTACGCCATCGAAACGACGCCCGGCGGCGGGCTTCGGGCCGTGGTGCCCGCGCGCAAGCACTGGCTGCTTCTGCTCTTCATGTGCGTGTGGCTGACTGGCTGGTGCTTCGGCGAGTTCACGGTCGCGAACCAGCTGCTGCACCCGACCCGCCACGACACCGACCGGTGGTTCCTCACGCTCTGGCTCACGGGTTGGACCCTCGGTGGTGCATGGGCATTCTTCTGCGTGTTGTGGCAGGTCTTCGGCCGCGAACTGATTTCGGTCGAAGAAGGGTCGCTGGTTCATCGCGTCGAAATCTGGGGCCTGGGGCGCACGCGCGCCTATGCGGTCCATGCGATTTCGCGCCTGCGGGTCGTCGAGTTCTCGTTCGATGTCTTCCGCAATCAACGCGCCGCGATGCCGCCGCTGTTCGGCGCGGGCATGGGACCGATCGCGTTCGACTACGGGCAGCGCACCTTCAGGATCGCGCCTTCGCTCGACGAGGCCGAGGCCCGTTCGCTGGTCACGATTTTGGCCGAGCGGTTGCCGCGCGCTGTGCGCGAGCTGTAGCGGGCCGGCGCGATCGCGGTGCCGACGCATTCTTGACGGCCCGCTGCGACACCGGCGGCGGCGCATGCCGCGCCTGCAGGAAGTCGATGAACACCCGCAGCTTGCGCGGCATCTGCGCGCGGCTTGGGTAATACAGGTAGAAGCCCGGAAAGGTCGGCCACCAGGGCTCCAGCAGCGGCACCAGCTTGCCGCTTGCAAAGTCGTCGCGCACCGCGCCCTCGAAAGACGTTGCAATGCCCGCGCCCGAGCGTGCGGCCGCCAGCAGCAGGTCGCTGTCGTTGCTGACCAGCGGGCCGGCGAGTTCGACGTCCAGCACGCGGCCGTCCTGCGCGTATTCCCAGCGATAGATGCCGCCCGTGGTCAGGCGGTAGTTCAGGCACTGGTGCTCGCGCAGGTCTTCGGGCGTGCGCGGCAGCTTGCGTCCCTTCAGGTAGCTGGGCGCCGCGTAGGTGACCATGCGCACCGGCCCGCCCACCGGCACGGCGATCACGTCCTGCGCCAGGCTTTCGCCGAGGCGGATGCCGGCATCGAAGCCACCTTCCACGAGATCGACCATGCGGTTGTCGCAGACGAACTCGAGCGTGATGTCCGGGTAGGCGGCGGCGAACGCGCCGAAGTGCGGAAAGAAGAGCAGCTCCGCCGCCACGCGCGAGACATTCAGGCGCAGCAGGCCGGCCGGCTTGTCGCGCGCCTCGTCGATGCCTTCGACCGCCTGCGCGAGCGCGGCCAGCGCGGGCTGCGCACCTTCGAGAAACTGCTGGCCCAGTTCCGTCACGCCAACGCGGCGCGTGGTGCGGTCGAGCAGGCGCACGCCGAGCTTCTGTTCGAGCGTGCGCATGGTCTGCGAGAGGGCCGAGGGCGACACGCCCAGCTCCTGCGCGGCGCGCGTGAAGCTGGCGTGGTGCGCCACGCGGGCGAAGGCGGCAATGGCGGGCAGGAGCTCGGGGGACATGGCGGCCATTATGAAGACGGGCTTCACAAAGAAGCCATGGCCGCCGCGCTGCTAGCTCATGCGTCGAAGCGCACGACGAGTTGCGTTCCCGTATAGGTCGGCGTGACCTTGAAACCCGGCGCGTTGATGGCCGAGAACCGGCCGGTCAGCGCGCCGCTGCTGATGACCGTGAGCGTGTCGCCTGCGCTGGGCGCAAAGCCGGGCTTGAAGCTCAGGGTCAGCGTTCCGTCCAGCGCGGCCACGCCGGCCACGCTCAGGCGGCCGGCGCCATTGCCGCCGAGATTCAGCTGCAGCGTCGTGCCTGCCAGCTGGGTGTAGGCGCCCGCCATCGTGACCGTCGAAGGCGCATTGCAGACCAGCGTGCCGCCACCGACGTAGACATTGCCCTTGCCGAAGGCCGCTGCGGCATCCGCCTGCAGCGTGCCTTCTGCGAGTTGCGTGCCGCCCGTGTAGCTGTTGCTGCCGCCGAGCGCGAGCGTGCCGCTGCCCTTCTTGGTGAGCTTGCCGGCGCCGGAGATGTTGTTGCGCCAGCTGTCCAGCGCATTGAAGCCGCCAAGGCTGGCGTCCATGGTCACGACCACGTCGCCGTTGAAGACGCCATAGCCGTCGGCTGCGTCGAACAGGTTGAGGCGGCCCCAGCCTTCAGGGTCGTCCATCACCGGGTAGCCCGAGGCTACGGCCGTGGTCTTGAGCACCACGCGGCGCTGGGTGGCGTCGAGGTACGGCAGGCGCGTTTCGAGCAGCACTTCGGCGCCCTTGGGCACCACGGCGGGCTTGGTCGCATCGGCCACCTGCTTGAAGCCGAAGGTCAGGCGGCGCAGGTAGTCGGCCTTGCTCGCGGCGTGGTCGGCGAAGCGGTCGGCCGCGGTGCCTTGCGAATGGGCGAAATTGTTGAAGGCGGTTGCATCGCTCGCGCCCACCGCGGCCATCAGCACGGTCTGCGCCTGTGCGTAGGCCGCGCTCTTGCGCGCGACGTTGGCGCCGGTGGAAAGACTCGCTGTCGCCACGGCCTGCCCGTGCAGTCGCCCACCGACCACGTCCAGCGGCGAATGCATGCCCGCAAGAATCCGGTTCTCTCCGAGTTCGAGGCCACGCGCCACCATTTCCTGGAAGCGCTGCGGCACGACGTAGGCGGAGGCGATGGCATCGCGCACCGCCTCGGCCGTGTGGCCGCTCACGAAGCCGCCGTCGGTGGCGGGCGTGCCGCTCTTGGCGGGCTCCAGCGCGGGCACCACCTTCACGCTGCTGCTCCAGCGCCAGGGACGCGCGTATTTGTAGAAGCGCTTGGCGGGCTCGGTGGAGCCGTTCTCGCCGATGTTCTTGAGCAGGTCGACCACCGTGCCGAAGGCCGGGTTCGCGGCACCGGCCACGCCCACATCGTTGCCGCCGTCGTTATAGAGCACCGTGGTGGCGTCCGGTGCGATGCCGGTGATGGTGGTGACCTGCTGCGTGGCTGTGCGCCAGGCGTTGGTGAGTGGACCCATGCCGTCGCTGATGCTGTAGCCCTTGCCGCGGCGGTCGTCCAGGTAGGCGGCCAGTTCCTGCGCGCTGGTGCGCGCATTGGTGACGTCGACGACGTACTGGATATTGCTGTTCAACACCCCGCTGCTGAGGATCTTGCCGTCGGTCGCGTCGCCCGGAATGCCGCTCCATGTGGATGCAACGACTGCCGGAAAGCTGCCCAGCGCGGGGGCCGACACGCCTGCATCGACCAGCAGCGTGCTGGGCTGCCAGAAGTCGAGGAAGCCGGCCACCACGCGCACGCCGGCGTTGGTTTCCTTGGTCGCGTAGCGCGCATCGCCGCGCTGGTTGGTCGCGACGTTGTCGACGAAGGGTGGGATGGCGACCGCATCGGGCACGGGCGCGGTGTCGGTGAAGCCCAGGTCCTTTGGCGGGCCAGCCACCACGACGGCGGGCGGATTCGTGGTTGCCGGCGGTGTGCCGGTGATGGGAAACGAGGCGCCGCCGTCGCTGCCTCCTCCGCATGCCGAGAGGCACAGGGCCGCGACAAGAGTGATGGCGAAGGGGCGGCTGAAAGACGAAAGGGGCGACATGGCGAAATGGATGGAAAGATTGAAAACGCAAGCGAACCGGACCGGTCGTCCGATGCAGTCCGCGCAATCTATCCACGCAACAAGTCGTTTTTATTAATAATCATCTGGCCGAGGGCACAGGTAGGGTCCTGAGCCAGTTAACAAGAGCCCGCCCGGGTCATTTCCCAGCCCATGCCCACCGTCCTGCTGATCGACGATCACGCCATGTTCCGCGAGGGCCTGCGCAACGCCGACATCGCGCAGCGGCTGAGCACCACCGAGCGAACCGTGAAGGCGCACATCTCGGCCATCTTCGCCGGGCTCGAGGTGAACAGCCGCACCCAGGCCGTGATCGTGGCCCGCCGTGCCGGGCTCCTGGGCCGCCGCCCTCGCTAGTTTGTGTTATGGCGCTTGCCATTGGCCTTTGGTCCAATGCGCCGCACAAGAGCCCGGCCTAGCATCGAGGCCGATCGTTCCACCACCACAACACACACCCAGATTTCTACATGCTTGATATTCCGCAAACCAGATTCGACGAACTCGGAAAGAGCCTCTCCGAGTACTACGAGAAAGAAATGTCAGCAGGTGTGCGCATGCTCCTCGACCGGATGCGCACCAAGGACTGGGGCGTGGTGAGCGCGGCCGTCGTCCAGAAGACCGACCTGGTCGAGCGGACCTGGGATGCCTTCCGCGCCAAGTCGAACGACAGCTTCAGCGTGCCGTTCAAGAAGAAGCTCACCATGCTGCTGGGCGAGTACTGCGGCAACACCGCCGACATGCAGAAGCTGGTGCTCAAGGGCGTTGCCGCCGTGGCCAAGGCGGGGCTGGGCGCCATTCCAGTGCCCGGCGCCAAGTACCTCAAGCAGGTGGTGACTGGCACCGTCAAGCTCGGTGGCCTGATCGTCGGCGAGGCCGAAGGCGGCCTCGACCGCTACCTGCACGGCAAGAGCATCCGTGAGGCCGACGGCGTGATCGCCAAGCGCGGCAACGAGGACGCCGCAGCGCTCTTTCGCGACGACCGCGATGCGATGGCCGCCGCGGAAGCGGCCATGTCGCAGTACAAGCACATCGCCAATCTGATCAATTCCATGCCGGACCAGATCACTGGCCTGAACGACGCCGTGCTCTATCCGGGCGTGGCGGCCAAGGTGCGCATGGCCGCGTCCGACCTGCGCCAGCAACTCATCAAGATCAACGCCTACGTGGAAGGCATGCAGGTGCGTGCCGAGCGCGTTGCCGAGCTGATGCACAAGGACACCGACCAGATCTCGGAACGCATGGTCGATATCGCCAAGGACGTGGTGTTCAATGCGTATCACACGGCCCGCGCGGATGCGCGACAGGTGCTGACAGGCATGAACCCCAAGGGCAAGCCGTACCAGCCCGTCAGCAAGCCGGTGCTCAAGCCGCCGTCGGCGAACGAGGGCGGCGCCACGCAGCTGGCCAACCTGGTCGCCTATGCGCTGGCGCTGGGCAACTACGACGCCTTCGAAATTTCGACGCCCACGCTGGTGTCTTCTTCCAATCCCGCCGTGCCTGTCGGCCGTTCACTCGGCAATGCCGTGGCGCCCATCGGCGGGCAGCCGCCGCGCATCCCGCCACCGGTGCCACCGCGGCCCTGGGTCCGCTGATCAGGCCTCGGGAGGAATGCCGGGGCCGGCGTCCCACACCTCGACGCGAAGGGCATTGCCCGCGCGCCGGCAGCCGACCAGCACTCCACCGTGCTTCGTGTGACGGATGGCGTTGTCGACCAGGTTGCGCAGGATGCGGTCGAGCAGCGCCGTGCCTGCCAGCGTGCAGCGGCGCCAGCGATGCAGGGCCGCGCCGTCTTCTGCAACGCGGTAGCACCACGCACCCCAGCCACGAGCGGCAGTCAGCACTGCGTTGGCTGCGGCCCGAGTGGCCAGCTGCGCATGCGGCACAACGCGGTACAGCGCTGCGATGACCAGCGCCACTGTGGGCATGACGCCGAGCAGGGCAAAGGGCAGATTGCGCCTCAGTGCGGCCATTCTTGAAGCGGCGCTTCATAAAGCTTGAAGGTGGCACGGCTTTGTTCCATGGCGTCCGGCAGGTAACTTTGTCGCCAGGCCAACGCTGGCATTTCACCTCGAAAGGACATTCACCATGAAGCTCGACAACTACCTCACCCTCGGCCGCTCCGGCCTGCGCGTCAGCCCCATGTCGCTGGGCACGATGACCTTCGGCCAGGAATGGGGCTGGGGCGCGGACGCGGGCGAATCGCGCCGCATGTTCGATGCGTACGTGGACCGCGGCGGCAACTTCATCGACACCGCCAACTTCTATACCAACGGCAGCTCGGAACGGCTGCTGGGCCAGTTCATCGCCGACAGGCGCGAGTCGGTGGTCGTGGCCACCAAGTACTCGCTCAACATGCAGCCGGGCAACCCGAACGCGGGCGGCAACCATCGCCGCAACATGGTCCGCTCGGTGGAGGCCAGCCTGAAGCGCCTGGGCACCGACTACATCGACCTGCTATACCTGCACATCTGGGACAACCTGACGCCCTTCGACGAAGTGATGCGCGCCTTCGACGACCTCGTGCGCTCGGGCAAGGTGCTGTACGCGGGCATCTCCGACACGCCGGCCTGGCAGGTCGCGCGCATGCAGACGCTGGCCGAGCTGCGCGGCTGGGCGCCGCTGGTGGCGCTGCAGATCGAATACAGCCTGATCGAGCGCACCGTGGAGCGCGAACTGCTGCCGATGGCACACGAACTCGGGCTGGGCGTGATGGCGTGGTCGCCGCTGGGCAGCGGTGTGCTGTCGGGCAAGTACACGCGCGCCGACCTGGACTATCGCAAGGACCCCGATTCAGGCGTGACGGGCTCGCGCAAGGACGTGGCCGCTGGCAACGGCGCGCTGAACGCCCGCTCGCTCGATATCGCCGGCGTGGTCGCGCAGGTTGCGAAGGAGCAGGGCCGCTCGCCCGCGCAGATCGCGCTGGCGTGGCTGCTGCACCGTAGTGCACCGACGGTGATGCCGATCATCGGCGCGCGCACTTTCGCGCAGTTCGAGGACAACCTCGGCGCGCTCGATGTGGAGCTCGACGGCTCCGTGCTGCAGCGCCTCGATGCGGCCAGCGCCGTGGCGATGGGCTTCCCGCACGACTTCATGGCGCTGCCGATGACGCAGGGCGTGCTCTCGGGCGGCAGCTCGGTGCGGCGCGCAGCATGAAGCAGCGTCTGAAGGTCGCGGTGGTGGCGACGCCGGGCGGTCGGCATGTGGTGATCCCGGCCTCGCGCCACGGCGCGCTGCGCATCACGTGACCGACGCCGCCAGCAGCAAGCTGCACAGCGTGACCGACGCAGCGGCAAATGCGATCCAGTGAAAGCGCCGCGGCGCATAGCTGAGCAGCCCCACCGTGGCCAGCGCGGCTGCCGTGAGCGCGCCCAGCCAGAGCACCCAGCCGATCGTGCTGCCCGCCGCCCGCAGGCTCGCGACCAGCGACAGGCACAGCAGCGCGGCGCCACCCAGTTGCAGCCAGCGCCGCCACGGGCCCGGCGTGCTGCCGCGGCCGAAGACGTCTTCGCTGTGGCGGTCCATCGCGAGGCTCAGCGCGCAGAAGCCCGCGAGCGATGCGGCGAACACGAGGCCGAGGAGCAGCGAGTCCGTCGTCATGAACCCTGGCCCGAAGTGGCGAGCGTCGATGGTGGTGGTTGCGTCTTCGCTGCCGCCTGCTTCGCAATCGACTTGCGCCGCTTGCGCTCCACGATCCATGCCGCGCCCGCGAGCCCCAGGCCCAGCGCGATCACGACCAGGTCGAAGCCCGCCACCGAGGTCGGGCCGGTGCGCAGGCTCACGGTCAGCGGCGCGGGGCCGGTGAACGCATTGAGCACCGGCAGCCCCGCGAACAGCAGCGCGCCCAGCGCAAGCTGCGCCTGCCACATGCGCAAGGTGGGACGCAGCAGGCCCAGCACGGCAGTCGCGCCCCAGACGATGAAGAACCAGCGGATCTCCGCCTCGCCACGCTCGGCCACGTCGACCGGCAGCAGGCGGTTGGCCCAGAAGAAGGCGGCCATCGCGACGGGCAGGCCGGCGATGGCGCCGAGATTCAGTCCGTCGACCAGCCGCAGCCCGAAGCTGACGCGCCCGCCCTGCTTGAGCGTCTTCGCGAACTTCTGCCGCTCCTTCACGGCCCACATCAGAAGCCCCGTCGCAACCATCAGGCAGCCCGCGAGCCCCGAGAGGAAGAACAGCGCGCGCAGCAGCGGATCGCCAAAGCGTCCGATGTGCAGGCCGTAGAGCACGCCGCGCGTCTCGGCCGCCGGCTTGGGCACGTCGCCGAACGCGCCGATCAATGCGCCGGTCGCGCCGTTGAACTGCATCGACGGCTGGTCGTACGACAGCTGCGGCCCCTCGGCGCGCGTGAGCGAGACCACCGCGTTGGCGTCGTTGGGCTGATGCACCGTGACACGGCCCACCGCCGCGCCGCCCCAGTGCGCGGAGGCCTGCGCCATCATCGGCGCGATGGGCGCGCGCGGCACCCTGTTGCCCGAGGCCTTGATCTGGTCGCGGCCACCGCCTGGGAAGGCCTCGGAGAAAAAGGCCTGCTCGCCGCCGCGGTCCTTGTAGGCCACCTGCGGGCCCCAGGGCATGTACATGAACATCAGCGTGACGAGGCCCGTGTACGTGATCATCAGGTGATAGGGCAGTGCGAGCACGGCCGTCACGTTGTGCGCGTCGAGCCACGAGCGCTGGCCCTTCTTCGGGCGGAAGGTGAAGAAATCCTTGAAGATGCGCTTGTGCGTGACGATGCCGCTGAAGATCGCCACCAGCATGAACATCGCGCAGAAGCCGACGATCCAGCGTGCCCACAGCGCGGGCATGTAGTGCAGGTCGAAGTGCAGCCGGTAGAAGAATTCGCCGCCGCGCGTGACGCGCGGTGCGCTGACGGCTTCGCCGGTGGCGGGGTCGAGCGAGGCGCGGTCGAAGCGGCGGCGGGGTTTCTCGCCTGGCTTGGCACCAGTAGCTGCTGCTGCGCCGGCCGGTGCGGGCGGCGCGAGGTACAGCACGTCGGTCGACGGCTGGCGCTCATTCGGCAGGTTGATGAACCAGCGCGGGCTGTCCGCGGCACGTTGCTGCAGATAGGCCACGGCGCTCTCGACGGCCTTGACGGGCGGCACAGCGTTCTGCGCGACTGCATGCAGCTCCGGCTTCATCCAGAACGTGGTCTCGTCCTTGAAATACGAAGCCGTGCCGGCCGCGAACACCATGAACAGCACCCAGCCGACCAGCAGGCCCGACCAGGTGTGCAGCCAGGCCATCGACTGGCGGAAGCCCTCCTTCATGCGGCGCCTCCGGTGGCGCGCATGAGCAGCAGCAACAGCGCGGCCAGCGGCGCCGCGACGATGACGAGGCCGGACCAGGCCCGCAGCGCAGTGCGCGCAGCAAAAACCCACATCACCGCGAACGCGAAGATGGCGAAGGAAGCGAGCGTGCCGGTCATCGCGGCTTCGCTGCGGGCCATGCCGAAGGCGGCGGGCAGGCAGAGCGCGAGCACGGCGGCGGACAGGGCGGCGATGCCGTAGCCGCCGAAGATGGCCGCAACCGCACGTGAGGCCACGCCTAGGCGATAACGAACGCCGATGGTCACGGCGCGCGCCGGACGGCGGGCGGGGTCGTTCGGAGATTCATGAAGAGGGAAAAGGACTGACGAAGATGAGAATGATACTCATCTGAAGAAAGCTTTCCCCTGCCACCCAACCTGCGAGCCGGGGCTTTCGCTCCGGCTATGGCAACTTACTTCGCCTGCAGCAGCGCCCCGACTTCCAGCAGCACCAGCTCGTTGTCATCCGCCTTGTTCGGCTCGCGGCTGCTCGAGAAGGGCAGGTTGTTGTCGTTGCCGACCACGATGTGCGTGGCATCGACCACGTCGACGTTCTCGATCGTGAAGAACGGGAACTTGAGCACGCCGTCGTTCAGCGGCTTGCGCGCGAGCTTGTCGGGGTCGGCGATGTTCAGCAGGTCGATGTAGCCGATCTTGCGCACCGGGCCGCCCACGTTCGCGTCGTTCAGCTCGACCTTGTAGACGCGCTTGAACTTGGCGATGTCGTGGAAGCAGTCGGTGCGCTTCTGGCCTTCGGGGCAGGCCTTGTCGCTCGTGCCTTCGCCGTTGTCGCGCTCGATGATGAGGCCCGTGGTGCCGTCGATCATGTTGAAGTCGCCGATGGCGTTGCCATTGGCTTCGAGCACGTACTTCCAGTGACGGCCGGTCCACTTCTCGGTGGCCACGTCGAACTCCAGCACGCGCAGCGCTTCCTTGCCTTCGACCTTTTCGTAGTCCTTGGCCTCGGCGTTCCACACCGGGCCTTCGAGCAGCGCATAGAGCTTGCTGCCATCCTTCGACGAGGCCATGCCTTCGAAACCCTTGGAGCGTTTGATCTGGAAGTCGACCGCGCCACCCGGTGCGCCCGGCGTGGTCACGGCCGGATGGTCGGGCGAGCGCACGACCTTGCCGTCGACCTGCGTGTCGAACACCGCGAGCACCTTGCCCTTCAGGTCGGCCTTGATGAGGAAGGGGCCGAATTCTTCGCCGATCCACAGCGCGCCGCCGGCGAACTGAAAGCTCTCGGGGTCGAAGTCGGAGCCCGTCAGGTAGCGCTGCTTGGTGCCTTCGTGGACGATGCGGAAGGGCACCTTCTTGTCGGGGTCGTGCAGGAAGATGGTGTTGATGCGATTGAGCTTGCCGCCCTTGAAGTCCACCTTGTAGTGGTTCAGGTAGAGCATGAAGTCGGGCGAGTTGGCCTTGGCGCCCGCACCGTTGTCAGTGAGGATCCAGAAGCTGCCGTCGTCCATCTTCTTGATGCCCGAATGGCCCTGCAGGGGCTGGCCCTTGAAGGGCACCGACACGCCCGTGCCGCGGCCGCCCGACAGGCCTTCGACCGTGCCGACCGCCTCGACGCGCTTGCCGGTCGTGAACTTGCCGCTGACCTGCAGGTCGGCCGGCGCGTCCTTGGGCGCGGCCACAAAGCTTTGCGCAGGCAGCACGGCGTGGCCGGAGAGCGTAGCGGGGAAGGCGGTCTGTGCAGCCGCGGCGCCGCATGCGAGTGCAGCGGCAAGGGCAACGAAGGACAGGGAGGCAAGACGTGTCATGAGCAGGAAAGTGTTCAAGTCGAAAACGCGTGACCATGCCGAGGGGGCGTGACGCCGCCATGACATCCCTTCAGGGAGCGATGTCGACCGTCACTTCGCGCGACTCGGCGCGCCCCTGGTCGTCGACCGCGCGCAGCACATAACGCCGACCCGACGCCGCGAGGTCAGGCATCCACATGATGCCTTCGCCGGGCGCGGCGCGGCCGATGAGCGCATCGTCGGCAAACCAGTAGATCGCCTGCGTGCCCGCAGCGGCTTCGGCGCGCAGCACCAGAGGTTCGGGCTTCTTCACGCGCAGTGTGTGGCGCACGCCGCGCAGGGGCGAGGTGATGAGTGGCGCGCTTTCCGGTGTGTCGCCGTCTTTCTCGCAGCCATCGGCCGGTGCGCTCGCGCGCGGCAGGCCGGCCTGGCGGAACAGGCGGCGCATGTCGCTGCCCCATTGCTCCACCACCTGCTGGCGCGCATTCGGTTGCGGGCCGCAGACCACCTTGCCGGTCGTCTCGTCGACCCACACCGCGCGGTGCAGGTTGCTGACCTGGATCGGCGACTTGCCGGCGATGAACCACGTCATGGTGCGCACCGGACACAGCGCATCGGGCAGGCCGCCCGTCGCAGCGCAGACTTCGACCTGCCGCAAGTCGGGCGGCTGGCGCGACGCGACCTCGCCGGGGTCGAGCCGCTCGGCGCGCAGCGCATCGACCATGCGCAGGAACAGCGGCGCGGCCGCATCGACGCCCACCAGCGCGGGGTTGCTGGTGCCGTCGAAGTTGCCCACCCACACCACCAGCACGTGCCGGCCGAACACGCCGGCCGTCCACGCATCGCGAAAGCCCCATGACGTGCCCGTCTTCCATGCGATAGCGGGGCGCGCGGGCAGCGTGGTGTCGGGGCGCGGCGTGTGGCGCAGCATGTCGAGCGTGATGAAAGAAGCCTCCTCGCTCAGCAGGCGCAGCGGCTGCGCGGGCCGCTCGTCGGGCGCGGGCTGCGTGTAGCGAATGGGCTGCGAGATGCCGCCGTTGGCCAGCGTCGCGTACATGCCCGCCAGCTCCTCGGGCGTGACCTCGCCACCACCCAGCACCAGCGCAAGGCCGTAGTGCGATTCGCTCTGCAGCTTCTGCACGCCCGCAAGCCGCATGAAGTCGTAGAGCCCCGGCTTCGAGAGCTTGGCGGCCACGGCGACTGCGGGCACGTTGCGGCTGCGGATCAGCGCCTCCTGCGCGGGCAGCGGGCCGGCGAAGCGATGGTCGAAGTTCTCGGGCGTGTAGGGGCCGAAGGAGGTAGGCGCATCCTTCAGCATCGTCTTCGGATGCAGCAGCCCCTGGTCGAGCGCCAGCGCGTAGATGAAGGGCTTGAGCGTAGAGCCCGGCGAGCGCCTGGCCAGCACGCCGTTGACCTGTCCCGAGATGGCGTCGTTGCGAAAGTCGGCCGAGCCGATCATCGCGCGCACCTGCATGGTCGAGGCGTCGAGCAGCAGCGCGCTCGCGTTGGTCATGCCCACGTCGGCATGCGTGCGCAGGTACTGGCCCATCACGCGTTCGAGCGTGGCCTGCATGCGCAGGTCGATGGTGGTGCGCACCTCCTGCACGCCGCGCTCCTGCGCGAGCAGCATGTCGGTGGCGTGCGGCGCAAGAAAGGGCAGGCTGCCGCGCGACTGCGCCGACAGCGCGAGCTGCGCATCGGGCGCGTGCTGCTTCGCGGTCGGGTCGCGCTCGGCCCACAGTGCCCACAGGCGTTCGCGCGCAGATTGCAGCTCGGCATTGCGGCCGCGCTCGGCGATGCGCTTGACGGGGTTCTGCGGAATCACTGCAAGCGTCAGCGCTTCGGGCAGGCTGAGCTTCGCGGCGTCCTTGCGGAAGTAGATGAGGCTCGCGGCCTGCACGCCTTCGATGTTGCCGCCGTAGGGCGCGGTGTTGAGATACGCCTCCAGGATGTCGTGCTTGCTGAAGCGCGCTTCGAGCCACAGCGCCGCGAAGATCTGCGCGACCTTGCCGGTGGGCGTGCGGCTGTCGATGCCGTAGACGCGGCGCGCGAGCTGCATCGTGAGCGTGGAGCCGCCCTGCCTGCGTTCGCCGCTGGCAATGCGCCAGGCGCTGCGCGCCAGCGCGGCGGGGTTGACGCCGGGGTGCGCATAGAAGCGCCGGTCTTCGTACAGCAGCACCGCGTCGACCAGCGTGGGCGAGATGCGATCGAGCGGCACCCAGAGTCGGTATTGCTCGTCGCCTGCGAGCGTGAGGCGCAGCAGCTCGCCGCCTTGCGCATACACGGCGCGGGAGCTGCCGACGGTTTCGCTCAGCGCCGCATGCGGCCACAGGCGCAGCAGCGCGAGCACGAAGACAGCCGCCAGCGCCCACAGCGCGGGCTTGCGCAGCCTTCTTCGTGCAAACGCGATGCCGATGCGCATGGCGAGCCTGCCTTGCCTCAGTTGCCGACGACCTGGAAGCGCGCACCCGCCGAGCGCGAGAACACGCGCCGGTCGTACATCGCCTCGCCGTACGCTGCCGGCACCACGTAGTCGCCCACGTTGGTGGCGCGTGCCTTGTAGGTCACTTCGAGCAGGTCTTTGTTGACGCTTCCGTAGAACACGACGCGGTCTTCGCGGATGTCGGCGTATTGCACCTTCCACGAGCCGCCTCCGCCCAGGCGCTTCTTCCAGATGGGCGCGTCGGCGTTGGCATCGTCGTCATCGCCCACGGCCTGCAGCACCGGCTCGAGGCCGCCGGGCAGCACGTCGACCAGCGCCACGTCGTTGAGCTGCGCGCGCTCCAGGCTGCGCACTCGCACCCGCACCGTGACCTCTTCGCCGAGCTTGGCCTTGGTGATCGGGTTGCCCTTGGCGTCGAGCACTTCGTGGAAGATTTCGAGGCCCTTGTTCACCGCCGTGGCGGGCACGTTGCGCTCGAAGCCCTGTTCGGCCCAGCTGTAGTACAGGTTGAAGTCGCTGTCGTTCGACAGCTTCAGCTTGGCCGTGCCGGTCGGCACCGCGGCTCGCGTGATCGGGTTCACCGCACCCAGCGCAAGCGCTGCGGCCTGGCCTTGCGCGTTGACGGCGCTCGCCGTGAGCTTGCCCTCGACGTTCTGCCCCACGGCCTCGAAGTACGAATCGACCGCGAGCAGCATCGAGGCCGACGACAG
This sequence comes from Variovorax sp. YR566, assembly GCF_051992195.1. Taxonomy (NCBI): domain Bacteria; kingdom Pseudomonadati; phylum Pseudomonadota; class Betaproteobacteria; order Burkholderiales; family Comamonadaceae; genus Variovorax; species Variovorax sp. YR566. Next base: position 105,255 of record NZ_CP197092.1, read on the forward strand.
GCTGTTGTACCAGCCGTCGCGCACCATCGCCGCCATGCCTTCCCACACCGCGGGCTTCAGCGTCTTCAGGCGCGACGGGAAGTGGCGGCCCACCAGGTGCAGCGTCATGCTGTCGTGCACCAGCGGGTCGTAGTAGGCGCCCCAGACATTACGGCGCTGCTTCTTCTCGGTGCGCGCGAGCAGGTCGGACCACACCGGGTTCAGCAGTTCGTTGGCCACCTGCTCCTGCTTCACGAGCTGGTAGCTCGCGGCAAGGTAGACGGCACCGAGGTCGTCGCTCCAGCCCTGCGTCTGCTTGCTGCGCCATGCTTCGCGCAGGTTGGCCAGCGCGGCCGGCGCGATGATGCCCTGGCGGGTCAGCAGGTAGGCTGCCTGCGTACGCTGGCGCCAGCCGTCGAGCGATGCGTCGCCGCTGCCGAGCCAGCCTTGCAGGTAGGCGTTGGCCTTCTGCAGCAGGTCTTGCGGCACGGGCAGCTTGTGGTCCTTGGCTTCGACCAGCAGGTGCACTGCGTACAGCGTGGCGAATGCATCGGTGCCGGCGCCGGGCCACAGTGAGAAGCCACCGTCGGCCGTCTGCCGTGCACGCAGCTGCACGAGGTAGCGCTCGAAGGTCTTGCGCGCCTCAGGCATCGGGCCTTGCTCGGCCGTGCGGCCGCGCGCCATCTCCTTCACCAGCTCGGGGCGGCCCGCGAGCAGCACAGCAGGGAAGGTCTGGCTCGTGATCTGCTCGGTGCAGCCGTGCGGGTACGCCTCCAGGTACTGCATGAGGCCGGTCGCGAAGGCCCACGGCGCGGCGGACACGGCCACGTCGCTCTGGCGGAAGTTCGGGTACAGGTCGGCCTGGCTCGACAGCTCGCCCGCGCGTTGGAAGCTACCCGCCTGCACCAGCGTGACGAAGGGCGATGCAGGCCGCACGCTCACTTCGGTGGACAGGCGCGCGCTGAAGGTCTTGTGCGTCGATGTGAACACCAGCGCAGAAGATCCCAGCACCGCCTGTTCGCCCGGCTTGGCGCGCACATTGAACCTGGTGCTGGCTTCGCCGCGCTCGTTGACCTTGAGCGTCTGCGTGGCGTCGCCCACCACTTCGAGCCCGCCGGAGGCGGTGAGCGTGAGTGCAATGGGCGCTTCCTTGCCCGAGCCCACGATGTTGTTCGCAAGGCCCACGCCTACCTCGACCGTATCGCCGGGCGCCATCGCGAGCGGCGCGTTCGGCAATATCACCATGTCGCCGCGCACCACGGTGCGAGTGGTCTTGGCGGCTGTGGTCTCGTCATTCACGGCCACGGCCATCACGCGCAGGCTGCCGTTGAAGCTCTCGGGCACGGTGTAGCTGAACTCGCGGCTGCCGTTCACGTCGACCAGGCCCGACCAGTAGGCCACCGGCTTGTCGCGCTTGCGCTTGAACGGGTTCAGGTGCTTGCCGAGTTCGCCTTCTCCGTCGCCACCGGGTGCGGCGCCCTGCATGAGCTTCTTGAACTCCGGCAGGATCAGGTCGAGCGTCTGCAGCGTGCCGACTTCGAGCGCGCGCTTCTGGAAGAAGTGCTTCAGCGGGTCGGGCGTCTTGTAGCGCGCCACCTGCAGGATGCCTTCGTCCACCGCGAACACCACGGCGCGCGTGGGCTTGTCGCTGGTGAGCTTCATCTTCACGGTCTGCCCCGGCTTCACCAGCTCGCTGCTGGTGAGCTGCAGGTTGGCGGTGCGCTTGGTCAGCGCGGTGGCGAAGGGCACGACGCCGTACGACAGCGGGCTCATGTAGACCTCGTCAGAGGCCGGGTCGCGCACGAAGTGCACGTTGATGTAGCCAGTGCCCTCGAAGTCCTTGGGCAGCACGATCTTCTGCACCGAGGCGGTCTTGTCGGTCTTGAACCAAGCGTGCGCGTAAACCTTGTCGCGTTCGATGGTGATGAGGCCCGCACCCACGTACGGCGCGCGGATGCTCACCGCAATCTCTTGCCCCGGCTCGTAGTCCTTGCGGTCGAGCGTGAGCTGCAGCTCTGCATTGCGGTCGAGCGAGCGCGATACGTTGGCATTGCCCGCCACGCTGTACTCCACGCGATTGAGCTCCAGCCCCTGCGCATTGCGCACCACGTAGGCGAAGTTGCCGGGCGCGCCTGTGTCCAGCGCCACGTTGTTGCCGGCCGCGGCGATGGCGAAGGGCTTCTCGTCGAGCACGACTTCCTTGCGGCGCGACTCGTAGCGGTACAAGCCGTTGTCCTGCTTGATGAGCACCGACAGCACCTTGCGCTCGACGCGCTCGATCTTCAGGTCGGCCACGGCCGTCTTCTTAGCCTGCGGGTCGATGGCGATCACGGTGGCGTTACGCGCGGCGCCCTTGCTCACATAGCCGACGTCACCGTCGACCTTCACGCCGACGAGGTAGGGCATGTCGCTCACCAGCGTCTGCGCTTCGGCCGACACGCTGCGCCCGCCCTCGGGCTCGAAGGCCTTGGCGAGCACGTGCACCTGGTAGGTGGCGGCGTCGAAGCGCGACAGGCGCAGGTCGAATTCGGCCTTGCCGTCGGCGCTGGTCTGCACGCTGCCCAGGTCGTCGACCTGCTTGTCGGCGGCGCGCTGCGGATCGAAGAAGGCGTAGTCGGTGAAGGCGCGGAACACCGGGAAGCCGGGGCTCAGCGTGAGCGTGCCTTCGACCTTGCGATCGGGCGCTGGTGTGCCGAAGAGGTTCTGCACGTCGATGAGCGCCTTCAGGTCCTTGGGCTTGACCCAGCCCTCCGCGATTTCGCTGCTGAGCTTGGCCGTGACCTTGGTGCGGTCGGGCAGGAACTCCTGCACCTTCACGGTGGTGCTGCCGATCAGCAGGCCTTCGACCTCGGGCGTGCCGGGCGACGATTCGCGCGGCAGGTAGAGATTGACGGTGTAGTTGCCGGTGGGCGATGTGTCTTGCGTGGTGTGGGCGATTTCCGCAGCGCCGCCGGGGCCGAGCTTGAGCTTTTCGCGGCGCACGCTGAGGCCGCGCGCATCGATGATCTCGGCTTCGAGCGGCAGGTCGCGCAGCGAGGTGCCCCAGTTGCCGGCCTTGACCATCATCGCGATGTGCATGGTGTCGCCGGGGCGGTAGATGCCGCGGTCGCTGAAGACGTAGGCCGTCATCTGGTTCGGCACGCCGGCCGCGCGCAGGCCGCCGACGTCGAAGCGAGAGATGTCCAGCGTGCGGTCGTTGCGGTTGAAGGGCAGGAAGCTCAGGTCGCCGTCCTTGCGCACGACCAGCACCACCGGCGCCTTCTCGCGCTGGTAGCCGGCGAGGTTGGGCAGCTTGGCAGCGCCCGTCGCATCCGTGGCCTGCGACGCGACGATCATGCCGTTGCGGCCCCACACCTCGACCAGCGCACCGGCCACTGGCTGGCCATTGGCAATGCTCTGCACGAACACGTCGCGCGTGCCGTCGAGCGACTTCTTGGCGACGATGCCCAGGTCGGTGACAAGCACGAGGCGCTGGTCGAGCTGCTGCTCGGGGCTGCCGCCTTCGCCGTTGCCTTCTTCGTCGGACGACTGTTCTTCCTGCTGCTGTTCGTCTTCGGGCTGAGCTTGCTGCTCATCGCCCTCGGGCTTCTTCTTCGCCTTGGGGTCGTAGCCCTGCACCTTGAGCAGGAACACGCCGCGGCGGTCGGCCACGTCGTTGCGCAGGTACTCGGCGAAGTCGACGGTTTCGTAATGCGCCTTGCCGGCGGGAATGCTGAGCGGAATCTCCTTCTGGAAGCGGTCGACGAGGTTGTCAGACTGCAGGCCGCCGTAGAACTGCGGATGCGAGAAGTCGCCGTTGGTCTGCGTCACCAGGTGCTGCAACTGCTGCGGCAACAGGCGGCCGATTTCGAGGCGGATGCCGGGCAGGTCGCGCACGAGAATCGGCAGCTTGCGCTCGCCCGAGAGTGCGAGCAGCGAGCCCTGGCTCATGATGGTGAGCTCGGGCGCGAAGGTCTTGAGCAGGCGCACGTCTTGCCGTGCGGCGCCGAGCTGATAGCCGCCGGGCGTCTTCAGGCCCTTGGCCACGCGCACCAGCAGGTAGCGGCCGCCCTCGGCCTGTGGCATGCGGAAGCTGACCATCTCGGTCACTTCGCGCTCGCTGGCGATGGGCTGGAGGTTTATCTTTTTGGCGCGGCGCAGCACGGCATCGGTGACCTTCGACGGATCGGCGGACCAGTCGAACTTTTCGTCGGGGTCGCCCTTGGCTTCTTCTGTCGCGGGCAGCAGCCAGGCTTGCACCACGCGCGCCATTTCGCGCTCGTGCACGGGCATCGAGGCGCTGACGTGCATCACGTGCTCGGGTTCGCCGTTCTCGCCGGTGACGATGGTGGGTTCGATGCTGGCGATGCTCAGGCTGAAGAGGCCGGGGATGTCGACCGCGCGGGACATGTCGGCACGCAGCGCCGGGCCGCCCTTCTGCGCGACCGTGCCGGAGGTGAGGCTGAGAATCGCCGGGCGAGTCTTCTCGGGAATCGGCAGCGGCTCTGATTGCAGGGTGGCGTTGAGGCGCAGCTTGTCGTAGCTGACCGTGAACTTCTCGCTCGCGCACTTGCCCACGCTGAAGAAAGAGGAGCTGCAGGGCTGGTCGTAGGTCAGCACCAGGCGCTTTTCGAACTCGGCCGTGTTCACGGGGTGCGAGAAGTGCACCTGAAAGAGCGCGCGGCGCACGTTGGCCTGCACCGGGTCTTGATAGAACTCTGCGGCGTTGATCTGCGCGGTGAATTCGGGCGAGGTGAACTCGTACTTGCGCAGGGCCATCTCGATGTGCGGTGCGAGTGCGCTGTCGGCGATCTGCACCTTGTACGGCTGGCCGATAGGCCAGTCTTGCGCGGGCAGGAATTCGAGCCGGTTCTGCTTGGTCCACGTCCAGCGGCCGGCAATGGCGGGCTCGATGGTGACGCCGGTGGCCTCCTGGCCGATGCGCGCAATGGGTGCCACCGAGGCCGAGAAATTGATGACGAAAGGGTTCGGGCCCCTGTCGAGCTCGATCTGCGTGCGCTGCGGCGGCTCGGTCTTCGCGGTGGCGACGACGGGTTCGACGCGATCGGGCGTGAGGCCGTGCCACCACTTGATCACATGGGGGCTGGCCATCCAGCCGGCCAGCACGAGCAGCAGGAGCAACACCAGCCAGGCCAGCCGCTGCTGCAGCCACTGCAGTCCGAAGAGCAGGAATGCGCCCGCGATGCGCAGCCAACCCGGTGGTCGCCAGGAACCGACGAGCCCACGGGCCACCGGACGCAGAAAGCCGAGCACGCGGCCCAGTCCGGTGAAGAGCACGTCACTGAACGACGCGAGTTTTCGATTGGCGACTTGAAGCATGGACGCTCCCACTGTGTTTTTGTTGGCGTCCGCGAGTTTGCGGACCATCTGTGAAGCAATGGCGCTGTGTGTGAAGTCTTGGTGAAAACTGCACAGGGCCGCGCGAGGCCTTTTTCAGTGATTCATGGTGCGGCGTTTGGGGGCGCTCTTGTTAGGGGTGCGTGCGCTGCCACGCGACAACTTCATGCGCATGTGTGACCAGGAATGCGCGCATGCGCGCGAAGCGCCGCTGCGTCTGCCGTGCGAAAACCCACGCGACCACCGGCTCCAGCAGCCAGCGCAACGCCTTCGGCCCGGCCTCGATGGTGTAGACATAGATCAGTACCGAATGGCCGGGCTGCGTGTCGCGGTGCCGCATGGACGCAGCCCAGCGGTTGAAGGGGAAGGAGCGGCCGATCATCGAGGCGGCCGCCACGTGTGGTCGGTCGAAGCTCACGAAGCGCGTTCGCATCGACAAGCCGCGCAGCCAGCCGCCGCCCACGTTCTCGGTCTCGGCGCCGACGAACGGGCAGGGCGCACCGCCCACCACGCGGGCGTTGCCGACCAGCGAGTCCCAGCGTGCGCGCCACACGTGGTAGTGGAAAGCGTCGAAGACAACGTCGGCCGGCGCCGGCATGTCGAACTCAAAGCGCTGGTGCGCCATGGCCTGCCACTGCGATTGCCGCTTCTTCGACCACGTCGGTCACCATGCCCCAGCGCGCGAACTCGGGCTCGAACTCGGACAGGGCGAGCAGGCCGGCACAGGCATGCGCGCCGATAGGCAACGCATCGCCCCGCGCGAGACGCCGGGCCAGCAGGATGGCGGCCATGCAGGGGATCTCAGGGCCGTGGTTGTCGTCGGCTGCTATGTGCCACGCGCGGCGTGCCGGCGCGCCCTGCGCATCCGTGCCTTCCACGCGCACGACCATGCCGCCCAGCGCGGTACCGAGCGCGTCGAACACGCCGCCGGCCGAATGCAGCAGCGGCGCCAGCTTCTGCGGCGTGGGCAGCAGGCCCATGCGGTGCATGAACGCCATGAAGGCGAAGGCGTGCTGCGCCAGTCCGACTTCGAGCGCAGCGCGGAACATCACCGACTGCACGCCGGCATAGCGTGCGGGAAAGAGCTCGAGATCGGGAATGTCGCAGAGCGCACCGCGGCGCGGCTTCATGCGCGCGAACTCGACCTTCACGGGATCGGCCCAGCCGGGCCGCTCGACCCACTTGCTCCCTTGCCATACGCGGATGGGCTCGCCGCAGTAGGCGAGCACGCCGGCCAGCGTGGCCTCGCCGCGCGGCGCGCCTTGCGCGGGGGCGATGCAGATATCGATGCTGCGGATGCCTTGCCAGCCGGCCGCGAGGTGGTCGACCACCGCCGAGGAAAGCGCCGGCACTGTGCTGGCCCCGCTGACGGCTGTACGGCCCGCATCGCGGAAGGCAGCGTCTTGCGCCGACGGGAAGTCGCACACGAAGCGCCGGCCATCGGCCAGGTCGATGTAGTGCGCGCCCGCCGCCGCGACGGCCTGCGGCACGCGGTAGTCCTGGTTCTGAAAGGGTCCGGCAGTGTGGATCACCAACGCGATGCCGAGCCTGCGCAGCGTGTCCGCGAGATCAGGCGCCTGCACATCGATGCGAACCCCGCGCGCGCCGCCGCCCAGCGACTCCGCGAACGCCGTGGCGCGCTGCGCATCGCGCCCCGCCACCAGCAGCTCAATGCCCGGATCGCCGGCCAGCGCGCGGGAGATGCGCGCACCGAAGTTGCCGTAGCCACCGAGCACCAGCGTCTTCATGCCGCCGCCGCGTCGCTGCCCGCGACCTGCCCGCGCGTGAACGCCTCTTCGAAGATCGAGTAGCCCGACCAGTCGGCATGCGCGAAAGACAGCCGGCCTGCAACGATGCTGCCGCGATGCGCGGCATCCGGCGCGGTGCGCTGCGGGCCGATCTGCGCCAGCAGGCCGGGCCGGGGGATCGACATGGCGTGCCCGTAGCGTGTGATGTCGATGCGCGTCGCCAGCGATGGCAGGTCGGGATGCGGTGCCGACAGCTCCGCGAGCAGGTCATCGCGCCAGCCGGTCCACGGGCGCTCAAGCAGCAGCTTGCGGCCGTCGGCGGTGTCGTAGCTGCTCGGGCCCAGCGGCCGGTACCAGCTGAGCACCGTGCCGCGCGGCGTCGGGTCGAGCGACTGGTGGCGCGCGTCGACGTAGCCCAGGCCCTTGGTGCCGTAGATCACGTTATCCCAGCTCGGCGCGGCGCCGGGCCTGTCGGCCAGCGGGCCACGCAGGTGCACGTTGGCCACGAGCCAGGGCGCGTAGCGCACGTGCGCGGCGGCGGTCTTCAGCACCTCGGGCGGGTTCTCAACCACGCGCGCGGCGATGAACACGGGCAGCGCGACGATGCAGCGCTCGGCCTGCCATCGCACGAGGGACTTGGTGGCCGCATCCCACGCATCGACCTCGACGCCACCGCGCACTTCGGCGATGCGCGTGACGACCTGGCCGGTGCGCAGGCGCTCACCAAGCGGCCTGGCCAGCTGCTTCGTGAGCCAGCCGTTGCCTTCGGGCCAGGTGAGGATGCCGTCGCGCTCGGGGCTCGAGTCGTTGACGCTGCCGGTCGGATCGCCGGGCGCATGAAAGCCGTGCCGGCTCGCGAAGTAGTGGATGCCGGCCCAGGCCGACACCTGCCCGATGCCAGCGCCGTAGTCGTCGCGGCAGCAGTAGTCGAGGTACCAGCGCAGTTGTGCGTCGCTGAAGCCTTCGCCGTCGAGCCAGCTGGCGAAGTTGATGGCGTCGAGCGCCAGCAGTTCGGGCGTGACGGCGACCTTCAGCGTGGGAATGGCGAAGTGCGCGGCGTGCTGCAGCGCGTCGATGCGCTGCGCGAACTTGCGGTACTGCGCGAGCGTGCCTTCGCCCACGCCATGCATGGGCAGCAGGCCGTCCTGCCACTCGCCGTGGATGAACAGGCGCTCCTGCGGGCTGTGGCAGAGGGTGACCTCGTCGTACTCCCATCGGCCCGCCACGCGGCGGCGCAGACCGAGTTCTTCGAGCAGGTCCTGCACCTCGCGCGCGTCGTCGCCGGGCACGGGCAGGTAATGCGCGCCGAGCGGGCAGGCAATGCCGTTGACGATGCCGCCGCGCGCGTTGCCGCCTGCGGTGTCTTCGAGCTCGATCAGCGCGAAGTCGTCGATGCCCGAGAGCCGCAGGGCGCGTGCGGCAGCGAGGCCCGCAACGCCGCCGCCAGCGATCACCACGCGGGTGCGCTTCACGACGGCGGGCGACGCGCTGTGCAGTGCGCCATCGCGCATCGCATGGCCACGCGTGACATCGATGCCGGTGAAGCCGCCTTCGATGGGCGGTGTCGGCGACTCGCAGCCCGCGAGCGCGAGGGCGCCCGCCGCACCTGCCGCCACGCCGAGGAATTCGCGCCGTTGCATGGTTGGCTAGTGCGCCATCACCTTGCCCCACTCCTGCTCGTAAGTGGTGACCAAGATTTGATTCGACAGCCGGTTCACTTCGGCCGGCACGCGCGCCATGTCGAGCGGAAAGTCGAACATCAGCGGCAGCGTGGAAGGCGACAGGAAGCGCAGGCCCGAAGGCAGCGCATCGGGCATGCGGTACGGCCGGCGGCTCGCGATGATGTAGCCCCATTCGCCGAAGCTCGGCACGTGCGCGTGGTACGGCGTGGCGCGCAGGCCGACCGACTCGATGGTGGTCGCCACGGTCCAGTAGCTCTTGCGCGCCACCAGCGGCGAAGTCGTCTGGATCACCGCGTAACCGCTGGCCGACAGGCGCTTTTCGAGCAGCGCATAGAAGCTGTTGGTGTAGAGCTTGCCGATGGCGAAGTTGGTCGGATCCGGAAAGTCGACCACGATCACGTCGAACATGTCGCCCGGCTGCTGCAGCCACTGGAAGGCGTCGGTGTTGACGATCTTCACCTTGGGCGACGAAAGCGAATGGCCGTTGAGCGCAGCCAGCGTCTCGTGATCGGTGAAGAGTTTCGTCATGTTCGGATCGAGTTCCACGAGCGTGACCGACTCGACCGAGGGGTACTTCAGGATCTCGCGCACCGCCATGCCGTCGCCGCCGCCGAGCACGGCGACCTTCTTCGGCGCGCCTTGCGCGGCCATCACCGGGTGCACCAGCGCTTCGTGATAGCGGTACTCGTCGCGCTCTGCAAACTGCAGGTTGCCGTTGAGGAACAGGCGGTGCCCCAGCAACCCGCGCGTGACCACGATGCGCTGGTAGGGCGAGGTGGCGCTGAAGACGATACGGTCCTGGTAGAACTTGTCTTCTGCCAGCGTGGTGATGTGGTCGGCCCAGACGAAAGCCGCCACCAGCGCGGCCAGTGCGAGAAAGCAGGCCAGCGCATGCGCGCCGACGCGGCGCAACTCATGACGGAACAACCACAGCGCCCACACCGCCACGGCCGCGTTCATGAAGCCGAACAGCAGGCCGGTGCGGATCATTCCGAGCTGCGGCACGAGGATGAGCGGAAACGCCACCGACACGGCCAGCGCGCCAAGGTAGTCGAAGGTGAGAACCTGCGACACCAGGTTCTTGAGCACGATGTTGCGCTTCAGGATGCGCATCACCAGCGGAATCTCGAGCCCCACCAGCGTGCCGACAACCATCACCAGGCCGTACAGCAGCAGCCGGAAGGCGCTCGGCACGTAGGCGTTGGCAAGAAACAGGATCGCCGGCAGCGCGCCGCCGATCAGCGCCACCATCAACTCGATGCGAAGGAAATGCGCCGGCAGTTGCCGGTCGAAATAGCGCGAGAGCCAGGAGCCCACGCCCATGGCAAACAGATAGGTGCCGATGATGGTGCTGAACTGCAGCACCGAGTCGCCGAGCAGATAAGAGCTGAGCGCGGCCGCGCTCAGTTCGTAGACCAGGCCGCAGGCAGCGACCACGAACACGCTGGCGAGCAGCGCGATCTCTATGGGTTGCGGCCCCCGCGCATCCGGGGTGCGCGCGGGCAGGGCCGCGTCGTTCAATGGATTGCTGCGGCGACGATGATGCAGATGCCCAGGCTCATCGCGGCAACCACCAGCCCCAGCGCCACGTTCTGCTTCTCGACAATCTCGCCCCACAGGTCATAGGGCGTGATCTTGTCGATGATCAAAAAGCAGAGCCAGAAGATCACGACGCCGATCAGCGCGTACACGAGCGATCCGAGGACCACGCCCGGTTTCAGCCATTCAAATCCCATGGGGACCTCCAGTCGTAGTAGTGAGGTGAGAGTCAGACATCGCGTGCATCTTCGCCGTCATTTGTGGCCGCCGCCACTCGAATAACCGCCATACGAGCCGCCCGAGCTGCGATAGCCTCCCGACGAGCTGCTGCAGGTGCTCAGGATGATCAGCATGATGATGATCACGACGATGATGAGGATGATGGTGCCGCAGCCCAGCCCGGAGGCGGCGCTCACGGGCAGCGCGTCGGCGCGCTTGAACATGTCCTTCTTGGTGTCGAGCTTGAAGGCGGTGGCCACCGCGCCGCTGTCGATCTTGCTGCCCGACGACCACGTCAGCTCGTTGGCAGAGCGCTCCATCGACAGCAGCGCGCCGCCGTTGGCGAAGTCTCGGTTGAAGGTTTTCTGCCCGCGCTCGACCTGCCAGTAGAACTCGCCCGCCACGTAGGTGGTCTCGGCGTTGTAGGCGTACTGCTGCTGGTAGCGCTTGCTGAGGTAGGTGGCGGTGCTGCCGTTCTCGGCCATCACCGGCGCGCCGGTGGTCGGCTTGACCATGCTCCAGCCGTCTTCCGCATCGACCAGGAAGCTGAAGCCGCGCTTCTTGTTGTAGAGCAGGTATTCGTCCCAGCCGAACTGCTCGTCGTCGCCGGGCTCGCTGCCCATGCGGTGCTGGAAGCCGACCACCTGCCACTGCGCTCCCTGCAGCTGGCCCATGCTGCCGAGCGCGATGAGCGGGCGCACGGGCTCATCCTGCGTGGCGTGCCTGAGCTCTCCGCCGATGCCCTGCGACAGGTCGATGATGCTGCTGCACGAGCCGCAGGTGATGCTCTTGCTGTCGGCCAGGTTGACGGTGACGGGCGAGCCGCAGTTGGGGCAGTTGAAGCTGCGACCCTTCTCGTCCTTGGCGGATTCCTCGCGCAGGCCGGTGAGTTGCAGGTCTTCGAGCTGCACCGAGCGGCCGAGGTAGGCGCTGGGCGTCGCGGTGCCGTAGTCGATGCTGAGCACCAGCCCCTTGTCGCTGCGCAGCTCGACCATCGCGAACGGCCGGCCGAGCTCGGGCAGGTGCGGCAGTTCGCCTTGTGCAGAGGTCAGCGCCACCTGCTCGTTCGAGGTAACGGTGTAGCTCTGGCCGGCGAAGGCGGTGGTGGCGCCCACGCGCAGTTCGTTCCATGGCGGCGCGGCGCGCTGCAGGTCGAAGGGCAACGCGAAGACGTAGGCCCCGTTGTCCTCGCTGAGGATCGCGGTGCGGTCGCCGTCGAGCGCGGCGATCCATTCGGTCCAGCGGCCGCCGGGGTAGGTGTACTGCAGCCGGCCGATCAGCGTGAAGGGCTTGTCCTGGATGCGGCCGGCGGCAAACAGCTGCAGCGGGCTGAAGTCGTCGAACAGCTCGGCCATCTTGCCGGTGCGCGCGAGCGTATCGCCCTGGCGCACGACGGTGCTCTGGCAATAGGGGCAGACCGCGTGCGTCGATTGCGCCGAGCGGAATTCGACCGGCGCGCCGCAGCCGGGGCAGGGCGCGCGGTAGTAGCGTTGGTTGCCGGTTTCCTCAGCCATGGCGCATCAGCCATGGCGTGGACGGCCACGAGTTTTTCAAGCCAATGAGGCTTCCGACGCCCGTCGAACGGGCGTCAGGCGCTATCGGGAACATAGCGCCGGGTCAGACGAGCTTCTTGAGTAGTTCGACCTTCTTGGCGTCGAACTCTTCCTGGGTGAGGATGCCCTTGGTCTTGAGTTCGCCGAGCTTCTCGAGCGTGGTCATCACGTCGGTGGGGCTCACCACGGCCACGGCGGGTTGCTGCTGCGTTGCCGCGGCCTGCGCGGCCGCATTGGGGCTCAGGCCCTGCGCGAGGTTCTGCGCGAGCACCTGGCCGAGCGCCACGCCAGCGCCCAGGCCCATCGCGTCGCCGGCAATGCCGCCGCCATTGGCAGCGCCCTCGGCGAATTTGGGGATGGCCTGCGCCGTCTGGTACTGCATGAACTTGCCCATGTCGTTGCCGACCATGCCCATGCCGATCTTCTGGTCGAGGATCTTCTGCAGCTCTTCGGGCAGCGAGACGTTCTGGACCGTGATGTTCTCGAGCTTGATGCCGATCTTCTCGAACTCGGGCACGAGCTGCGCGGCAAGCGCCTGCGCGAACTGGATCTGGTTGGCCGCAAGGTCGAGGAAGGGCACGCCGCTGGAGGCGATGGCGTTGCTGATGTTCTGCAGCACCAAGCCGCGCAGCTGGCCGTCGAGGTCGGCCACGGAATAGATGTCGCGCGTGCCGGAGATTTCGGTGTGGAAGGCCTTGGCGTCACCGATGCGGAAGGAGTAGTTGCCGAAGGCGCGCAGGCGCACGGCACCGAAGTCCTTGTCGCGGATGGTGATCGGCTGGGGCGTGCCCCACTTCTGGTCGACCTGCTGGCGGGTGCTGAAGAAATAGACGTCGCTCTTGAAGGGGGACTCGAAGAGCTTGTCCCAGTTCTTCAGGTACGTGAGCACGGGCAGCGTCTGCGTCGTGAGCTTGTACATGCCGGGGCCGAACACGTCGGCCACCTTGCCTTCGTTGACGAAGACGGCAACCTGCGACTCGCGAACGGTGAGCGAGGCGCCGTTCTGGATTTCCATCTCCGCCATCGGGAAGCGCCAGGCCAGCGTGCCATCGCCGGTCTCGGTCCACTGGATGATGTCGATGAACTGTTTCTTGATGAAATCCATCAGGGCCATGGTTGCTCCTCTTCAGGTTTTTTCAGGTTTTATCCGAACTGTGCATATTGCCACAGCGACTTGACAGCGCACCCGTGCTTTTGGTCATGGTTGGCACCGGCCATGCGGTGTATGGCTTTACGAACCGAGGTCTACAATCGGCGCCCCCAGAAGAAGCGCCACCAGGAGCTACGGCACATGTCAGATTCGACCCCCTCGACCTCATCGACTCCCACGCCCGAAGACAAACGCGCCGAGTTGCGACGTGCCGCCCTCGAGTACCACGAGTTTCCCGTTCCCGGCAAGATCGCCATCGCGGCGACCAAGCAGATGGTCAACCAGCGCGACCTGTCGCTGGCCTACTCGCCCGGCGTGGCCGCGCCCTGCGAGGAAATCGTCAAGGACCCGGCCAACGCCTTCAAGTACACCTCGCGCGGCAACCTCGTGGCCGTCATCAGCAACGGCACCGCGGTGCTGGGACTGGGCGACATCGGCCCGCTGGCGTCCAAGCCGGTGATGGAAGGCAAGGGCGTTCTCTTCAAGAAATTTGCCGGCGTCGACGTGTTCGACATCGAAATCGACGAGAAAGACCCGGCCAAGCTGGTCGACATCATCGCGTCGCTGGAGCCGACCTTCGGCGCCATCAATCTGGAAGACATCAAGGCCCCTGATTGCTTCTATGTCGAGCGCGAGCTGCGCAAGCGCATGAAGATCCCGGTGTTCCACGACGACCAGCACGGCACTGCCATCACCGTAGCGGCGGCCATGGTCAACGGCCTGAAGGTGGCGGGCAAGGACATCACCGAAGTCAAGCTGGTGGCCTCGGGCGCCGGTGCCGCGGCGCTGGCCTGCCTGAACCTGCTGCTCAAGGTCGGCCTGAAGCGCGAGAACGTGTTCGTGACCGACCTGGCCGGCGTGGTCTACGAAGGCCGCACCGAGCTGATGGACGACGACAAGCGCCAATACATGCAGAAGACCGACGCGCGCACGCTCGCCGAGGTCATCGAGGGCGCCGACGTGTTCCTGGGCCTGTCGGCCGGCGGCGTGCTGAAGCCGGCAATGGTGGCCAAGATGGCCAAGCGCCCGGTGATCTTCGCGCTGGCCAACCCGAACCCCGAGATCTCGCCCGAAGACGCCCATGCGGTGCGCGACGACGTGATCATGGCCACCGGCCGCACCGACTACCCGAACCAGGTCAACAACGTCCTGTGTTTCCCGTACATCTTCCGCGGCGCGCTCGATTCGGGCGCGACCACGATCACCGACGAGATGGAAATCGCCGCGGTGCACGCAATTGCCGATCTGGCGCAGGCCGAGCAGAGCGAGCGCGTTGCTGCTGCCTACGTCGGTGAAAAGCTGTCATTCGGCCCCGAATACCTGATTCCGAAGCCCTTCGACCCGCGCCTGATGATGAAGATCGCGCCGGCCGTGGCCAAGGCGGCAGAGGAAAGCGGCGTTGCGACCCGTCCGATCAAGGACATGGACGCCTACCGCGACAAGCTGCAAAGCTTCGTCTATGCCTCGGGCACCACGATGAAGCCGATCTTCGAAACCGCCCGTCGCGCGGCGAAGAAGCGCGTGGCGTACTGCGAAGGCGAGGAAGAACGCGTGCTGCGCGCCGCCCAGATCGTGGTCGACGAAGGCCTGGCCCGCCCGACGCTGATCGGCCGCCCGGCCATCATCGCCCAGCGCATCGAGAAGTTCGGCCTGCGGCTGAAGGAAGAGCTCGACTACGACATCGTCAACGTCGAGCAGGACCGCCGCTACCGCGACTTCTGGCAAACCTACCACCGCATGACCGAGCGCAAGGGCATCACCGCCCAGGTCGCCAAGATCGAGATGCGCCGCCGCCTCACGCTGATCGGCGCGATGCTGCTGCACAAGGACGAGGTGGACGGCATGATCTGCGGCACCTGGGGCACCACGCTGATCCACCTGCACTACATCGACCAGGTGATCGGCAAGCGCCCCGGCGGCTGCGAGAGCACGCCGCAGGACGTGCCGGTGTACGCCTGCATGAACGGCCTGCTGCTGCCCGACCGCCAGGTGTTCCTGGTCGACACGCACGTCAACTACGACCCCTCGCCCGAGGAACTGGCCGAAATCACGACCATGGCGGCCGAGGAAATGATGCGCTTCGGCCTGAAGCCGAAGGCGGCGCTGCTGTCGCATTCCAACTTCGGCACCAGCAACGAGCCCAGTGCCATCAAGATGCGCAAGACGCTCGACCTGCTGCGCGTGCAGGCGCCCTGGCTGGAAGTGGATGGCGAAATGCACGGCGACGTGGCGCTGGACAGCAAGCAGCGCGCGGTGGTCATGCCGCACAGCGCGCTGGCGGGTGACGCCAACCTGTTGGTTTTCCCGAACATCGACGCGGCCAATATTTCCTACAACCTGCTCAAGACGGCGGCAGGCGGCAATATCGCGATCGGCCCGGTTCTGCTTGGCGCGGCCAAACCTGTGCACATTCTCACGGCAAGTGCGACTGTTCGGCGCATCGTGAACATGACAGCCTTGACAGTGGCTGACGCAAACGCCGAGAGATAAGCCATTTGGCGAGAGTGGCCGCCAACTTAAAGCGCCACTCGATCCCTTCGCGACTGCTCAAACTTTGAGCAGTCGCTTGCTATTTTCGCCAGCGTGGTGCACACTCGCGGGCTTGAATTTGCGGGTTAACCCGACGTTGATCGCCGATTCGAACCCCCCGCTCTTTTCTTGTGGTGCCCCATGGCGGCTTACGCCTCGATCACGTCCTCTGTCACAAAGTTTGCGCTCACCAGTCTGATGCTGGTGGCGTTGACGACGGGGGCCGAGGCCCGCGGATGGTTCGGCGCCGGAAAAACGTCCACCGAGGAAACGATCGCTCTGTCCGAATTGCCGGCACAGGGCCAACGAACCTACCAGGCCATCCTGAGTGGCGGTCCCTTCCGGTATGACAAGGACGGCACGGTGTTCGGCAATCGCGAGCGTCTTTTGCCACCCGCACGCCGCGGCCACTACCGCGAGTACACGGTTACGACGCCCGGTTCGCGCAACCGTGGTGCACAACGAATCGTCTGCGGCGGTGAACAACGCACGACGCCCGAGGCCTGTTGGTACACCGCAGACCACTATGCGAGTTTCAGACGGATTGCGCCATGAGCGATGAAAACGACCTGAGCGGCGCCCCGAAGCGCCCCGAAGAAATGATGATGACTATGGAAAGACCAGCGGAGATGACCTTATCCCTTCGTGCCGTACGCCCGAACATCGTGCAATCGATCCGCGCGTTCCGCGTGAACGACCTGCAGGACGCGGCCAACGCGGCCGGCCAGCACTTCCTGTACGCCAACCTGGGCAACGCCCAGACCAAGCAGGACGTGCTCGACCTGATCGCGCAGCAGTTCACGTTCCCGGCCCACTTCGGGAAGAACTTCGACGCGCTGTACGACTGCATGACCGACCCGTTGCATAAATCGGGCCCGCAGCCAGGTTTCGTCATCGTGCTGGAGCAGATCCCGGCCAACGCCAAGTTCGACAAGGAAGCGCGCGAGCAGCTGCTCGACATCTTCCGCGACGCCTCGGACTACTGGGGCGACCGCAAGGTCCCGTTCCGGTGCTTCTATTCTTTTCTGTAGCCCGTTCTGCATCTACCAGCCAAGCAGAACGGGCGAACGAGGCTCAGCCGAACGCTGAAACCCTCGATGGCATCGAAGTGAACACCACCGCAACCGCAGCGGCAGCCTCCACCGAACCGGCCGGCGAAAAAATGCCGACCGACAAACTGGTCGACGTGTCGCCCCTGGCGCTGCGCATGAGCAGCCCCTTCAATGCGGGTTATTGGCTCGCCGCCGCCTAAGCAAGCAGGCTTAGGCGTTTGCAGCCTCCGTTAAAAAGCCCGTCGCAGACGGGCTTTTTTCATGGGTTTCACGGGATGATGGCCTGGGCCAGAGCGACGTATTCGTCGACGGGCACTTCTTCGGCCCGCCGCTGGACATCGAATTCGCCAGCGAAGCCGTGCTCCTGCAGCCACTTGCCCAGCGTGTGGCGCAGCAGCTTGCGGCGCTGGCTGAAGGCGACCTGCACGATCTCCCCCAGACGGGCCGCATCGACCGCCGGCGGCGTCGCCAGCGGCACCATCCGCACCACGGCGCTGTCCACGCGCGGCGGCGGGTCGAAGCTCTCGGGCGGCACGAACAGCACGTTCTGCATCTCGTAGCGCCACTGCAGCATCACGCTCAGGCGGCTGTAGTCCGAGGTGGCGGGCCTGGCCACCATGCGGTCGATCACTTCTTTCTGCAGCATGAAGTGCTGGTCGGCGACCAGATGGGCACTACCCAGCAGGTGAAACAGGATAGGCGTGGAGATGTTGTAGGGCAGGTTGCCCACCACGCGCAGCGGCTTGGCCGAGAACCTGGCGGCCAGTTCCGCGAAGTCGACCTTCAGCACATCGGACTCGATCACGTCGAGCTGCGCATGCTCGCGCAGGCGCTTGGCGAGGTCGCGGTCGAGCTCGATCACGGTGAGGCGGCCCAGCCGCTCGACCAGCGGCTGCGTCAGCGCCGCGAGCCCCGGCCCGATTTCGACCATGGCGTCGCCAGGCTGCGGCGCGATCTCGCGCACGATCGCATCGATGATCCCCCCGTCGGACAGAAAGTGCTGCCCGAACCGCTTCCTGGCGATGTGTGCCATCGAATCAGGATTGCGGTGGGTCGCGGTATTCGACGTAGGCGCGTGCGCGCACTTCCTGCACCCAGGTGGTGAAGGCCTCCTCTACGCGCTGTTCGCGCAGCGCGGTGCGCGCAGCTTCGCGCTGCTCCGACTGGCTGAGCTTGGAATCGCGGCGGCCGACCACCTGGATCAGGTGCACGCCGAAGCGCGACACCACGGGGTCGCTGATCTGGCCCGGCGCGAGCCGGTCCATGGCTTCCTCGAATTCGGGCACGAACTGGCCCGGGCGCGACCAGCCGAGGTCGCCGCCGTCCTTGGCGCTGCCGTCCTGCGAGTTGTCGCGGGCAAGGCCGGCGAAGTCGGCGGTGCCGGCCTGCACGCGGCGCTTGAATTCGGCCAGTTGCGCAACCGCCTGCGCCGTGGTGCGCTTGGGGTCGTTGAGCAGCAGGATGTGGCGCACTTGGGTCTGCGTGACCGTGGCGTCGCCCGACCCGATCTGGGCCTTGGCGATGACCTTGAGCACGTGGAAGCCGGCGCTGGAACGCACGGGCCCGGCGATGCCGTTCACCGCGGTCGATTGCGTGGCCTCGACGAACAGCGACGGATAGCGGTCGGCGCTGCGCATGCCGATGGCGCCGCCGTTGGCGCGGTCCGGCGAATCGGAGTTCTCGCGCACCAGCTTGGCGAAGTCTTCGCCGGCGCGGGCGCGCTGGGCGAGGTCCTGTGCCTTCTTCTGTGCCGCGGCCACCTGGGCGTCGGTGGCGTTCTCGGGAACGGCCACCAGCACCTGCGCGAGGTTGAGGTTTTCCAGCGCCGCGTTCTTGACGGATTGATTGCGCTGGTCGCGCAGGTATTCGTCGGCCTCGGCGTCGCTGATCTTGACCTTCGACTCGACCTCGCGGTCACGCAGGCGCGTGAGCAGCAGCTGGTCGCGCAGGTCGTTGCGGAAGTCCTGCTGCGCGATGCCTTCGGCGGCCACGCGGCGGCGCAGCTCGACCAGGCTGATCTCGTTCTGACGCGCCACGGTCTGCTCGGCCTGGTCGATGGCTACGTCGTCGACCTTGATGCCGTTTTCCTTCGCGAGCTGAAGCTGGGCACGCTCCGTGATCAGCCGCTCCAGCACGAGCCGGGTGAGCTCGCCGCGGGGAACGCGCTCTGCGTCCGGGTTCTCCTTGATCAGCCGCGACACGCGCGTCTGCACGTCGGTGTTGGTGATGGGCTCCGAGTTGACCAGCGCGACGATGAATTCAGCCGAGCGCTGCACGGGCGCCGCGGCAGGCGCCGTCGACGGCCGCGCGGCCGGCGGGCCCAGGCGCGGCCCGGCGCGCATGATGTCCGTGATGCCGGTGCCGGAGCGGAAGCCCTGCGCACCCGACGTTGCAGCCACTGCCGCGAGGCAGCCCAGGGTGATGATGGAACGGATGTATTTCATGGCGTCGCTCAGTCAGTCGTCTCAGTCGTAATTGGTGAAGCGGCTCGGCGCTTCGCCCGGTTGGCGCAGGGGTTCGTAGCGCTGGATGTTCTGCCGCAGGGCCTGCATGGGGCTGGAGCCGATGCTGGAGAAGCCGACGAATTCGAGCTGGAACATGATGCGGGTGTTCGCCGTCACCTGGCCCGTGGTGATGCGCTGCAGCACCACGCGCCCGATCCAGCAGCAGCCGTCGTACTCGAAGCCGAGCACGCCGTCCGTGAGTTTCTTGTCCTGCAGGCTGTAGTTGAGCCGGCCGACCGCATACCATCGTCCGCCGCCCTGGCCCTTGCCGGGGCCGAGGTTCTTGCCCTTGTCGCCCCACAGGTCGTTGATGGGCCATTGCCAGCCCACGTCGATCGACTTGCTGCCGTCGGTCGCGGTCGGGGTGCTGGGCGCCTGGTAGCGGAAGGCCGCGCTCAGGTTGTGATATGGCTCGGGGTTGTAGCGCGCGCTGATGGCCGAGCGCTCCGACTTGCGCGTGTCGGGGTTGTACTGCACGAGGGTGTCCAGGCTCCACTTGGGCGTCCAGTTGATCTGGGCGCCCACGAGCAGGTCGCTCGCGCGGTCGGTCACCGGCGTGCCGCCGGGCAGCGTGACCTTCTGGTCGCTGAAGCGCAGCCGCTGCGCGATGCCGAAGCGCGCGGCCTCGACGCCGGTGGCCGGATCGATCAGGCGCGAGGTCACGCCGAGCGTGAGGGCATTGGTGTCCGAGACACGGTCGCCGCCCGAGAACGCGTTCTCGGTGTAGATGGTCGCGAAGCTGAAGTCGTTGGCCGCCGAATCGTAGTTCGGCAGCATGCTCTGGTTGCGATACGGCGTGTAGACGTAGTAGGCACGCGGCTCCAGCGTCTGGCGGAAGGCGCGTCCGAAGTAGTTGGCGTCGCGCTCGAAAGTCAGGCCGCTGTCGAGGCTGAAGGTCGGCACCGCCCGGTTGCTGGAAGTCGGGAAGAAATACAGCGAGCTCGGGTTGTAGACCTGGCCGTTGACGTACTGGGTACCGTTGACCGTGACCGTCGGAATGGACGACTGCGGCAGGTAGTAGTTGTACGAGGCCGCGTTCAGCATCAGCTTGGGGATGACGAACGAGCTCGGCGTGATGAACGGGCGGCTGATCGAGGCGACGGCCATGGCACGGTCGCCGTCGGGCTGCGATTGCTGGGTGGCGTCGTAGCCGAGCTGCGACGGCAGGATCGTGTTCACGCGGAAGTGCGTGTAGTCCAGGTTCAGCGAAACGTCGAAGCCGTGCCAGTCGTACTTGTTGTAGTTGGCCGTGATCTGCGGCATCTTGTCGTACGCCGGCACGATCGGCGACAAGTCGTACTGCAGGTTCTGGTACTTCAGCGTGCGGACGATGCCGCTCCAGTCGCCCTTGCTCCAGTTGAGCGATGCATCGTTGGGCAGCTGGCGCTGCGCGAGCGACGGCGTGCGCGTGAAGTCGCGCCAGTAGTCGTTGTCGCTCACCCGGTTGATGCTGATGTTGGCCGACAGCGAGTCGAGGCCCAGCGCCTTGGCATCGAAGTCCTGGTGATGCGTGCCCCACACGCCCCAGCGCTTGGTGCTGCCGAGATCGGGGTAACGCTGGCCCATCAGGCGGTCGCTGCCCATCAGGTCGAAGCGGATCGTTCCGTTGTACCCCTTCTCGAGGTAGCGGAACTCGTTGCTGAAATTGATGCCGCGCTTGCTCATGATCGTCGGCGTGATCGTGGCGTCGCGGTTGGGCGCGATGTTCCAGTAGTACGGCTGCGCGATCTCGATGCCGTTGGTGTTGTCGATGCCGATGGTGGGCGGCAGCAGGCCGCTCTTGCGCTCGTTCGACAGCGGGAAGCTCACGCTCGGAATGGGCGGCGTGGTGATGCCCATGAAGCTCAGCCGCGCATTCTTGGCCACGCCCTCGTTTTCCTCGGTGTCCGTGGTCATCGTGGTCGCGGTCAGCAACCAGGCCGGCATCCAGCCCGGGAAGTCTTCGCGGCGGCAGGTGGTGTAGGTGGCTTCGCGGGCGATCGACACGTTGGCGTCGACGAAGTCGATGCGCTTGGCCTCGCCGTGCGCTTCGTTCACGAGGAACTGGTAGCGCACGTTGTTGAAGAAGCCCTCGAAGGTCTCCAGCTTGAGCTGCAGCTCGGGGCCTTCGTACACGTTGCCGGCCTGGTTGACGCGCACGTTGCCGGTGGCCTTGGCGCGGTCGTCGGGCTGGTAGTACTCGAGCCGGTCGGCGGTGATGGACACGGCGCCGCGCCGCAGCGTGGCGTTGCCCTCGACCACGGTTTCCAGGTCGGGCCGGCCGGAGATGCGGTCGCCGGTGACGATGCTGGGCATCTGGCCGCGGTCCGCGGGCGTCAGGGTTTCGGTCAGCAGCGGCGTGCGCTTCAGCGTGAGCGGGGCGTCGAAGTTGCCGGCCGTCTGCGCGGAGGCGCCATGTGCGTGCATCAGGGCCAGCGACAAAACAGCCAGCGGTAGCGGCGGGCGCGAGCGCCGCGGGGCGACACGACGTCGGTTCATCAGGCCTCCCGCCCAGCCGTTCCGAGGAAAGCGGTCGACTCGCCCGGGAAGGGCAGCGAGCGCACAAGGTGCCAAGCGTGAGGGCTTTGGGTCGTAGGCATCGGTTCGGAACGAAAAATCGTCGGGGGACGGCGCGGCAGGCCGGCGGGTTGCAGGGGCCGGCAGCAACCCGCATCGGCCGGAAGCCGGCCAAGGGGGATTGCCGCGCCAGGCGGATTTGTAGAATCGATTATCCATGACAGCATCCCCGCCTCCGGCCTCATTAGCCCCAAGCCCCGCCCAGACCATCCTCTGGACTGATCCGCAGCGGGCCGAAGTGTTCCGGGGCTGGCTGGCCGCCATCGCGCCTGCCCACCGGTTGTTGCCCGACACCGTGCGGCTCGCCTCGGCCGACGCGAGCTTCCGCCGCTACTTCCGCCTCGACACCGCCGACACAGCCGCCCCCACGCGCATCGTGATGGACGCGCCGCCGGACAAGGAGAACAGCGCCCCCTTCGTCCAGGTGGCGCAATTGATGGCCGGCGCCGGCGTGCTCGCCCCCACGGTGCTCGAATGGGACAAGCCGAACGGCTTTCTCCTGCTCGACGACCTGGGCCGCCAGACCATGCTGGACGTGATCGATCCGGCGAAGCCCGACGCGAGCCGCCCGCTCTACGACCAGGCCATCGACGCGCTGATCCGCTGGCAACTGGCCTCCAAGCCCGGCGTGCTGCCGCCCTACGACCGGGCGCTGCTCGAGCGCGAACTGTCGCTGTTCCCCGAGTGGTACATCGGCCGCCACCGCGGCATCGCCGTCGAAGGCAAGCTGAAGGAGCGGCTCGATCGCAGCTTCAAGCTGATCGTCGACAGCAACCTGGCGTCGCCCGCCGTCTACGTGCACCGCGACTTCATGCCGCGCAACCTGATGATCGGCAACGGAGCAGCGCTCGGCGTGCTCGACTTCCAGGACGCCGTGTACGGCCCCGTCACCTACGACATCGCCAGCCTGATGCGCGACGCCTTCCTGAGCTGGGACGAGGAGTTCGTGCTCGACATCACCATCCGCTACTGGACGGCTGCGCGCAAGGCCGGCCTGCCTGTCGACGAAGACTTCGGCGCCTTCTACCGCGCGGTCGAGTGGATGGGCCTGCAGCGCCACCTGAAGGTGGCCGGCATCTTCGCGCGCCTCACGCTGCGCGACGGCAAGCCCAAGTACCTGGCCGACACGCCGCGCTTCATTGCCTACATCCGCGCCACCGCCAGCCGCTACATGGAGCTGACGCCACTGCTGCGCGTGATCGACGAAATCGAGGGCACTTCGGCCATCACGGGCTTCGCCTACGGCCGTGTCTGAAGGAAAACTGAAAAAGCACCACCCTGTGACGGCCGTACAACGGTCGCTCGCAGCTATCGATTTCATAGCATGCCGCGTTTTCACTGTTCCGTGCCGCTGAGCGCCGGCGTCAGCCTGGCGCTGCCGGCGGGTGCCGCGCGCCACGTGCAGGTGCTGCGGATGCAGCCCGGCGATGCGCTCACGCTGTTCGACGGCGCGGGCGGCGAATATGCAGCCACGGTCGAGCGCATGGGCCGCAGCGACGTCGCCGTGGCCGTCGGCGCCCACCTGCCGGTGGAGCGCGAAGCGCCCCGCGCCGTGCACCTTGCGGTCGGCATGCCGGCCAACGAGCGCATGGACTGGCTGGTCGAGAAAGCCACCGAGCTCGGCGTGGCGAGCATCCAGCCGCTGGCCACTGCCCACGGCGTGCTGCGCCTGTCGGGCGAGCGCGCCGAGAAGAAGCGGGCGCACTGGGAGGCGATCGCGGTCGCGGCCTGCGAGCAGTGCGGGCGCAACCGCGTGCCGGTGATCCATCCGGTGCAGTCCTTCACGGGCTGGCTCGAAACCAATGAAGCCTCGGCCGTGCGCCTTGTGCTGAGCCTTGCCGAGGGCACACGCAGCCTCGCCGACACACTTCAAGCCCCGAACGACCAAGGCGTGACTGTATTGAGCGGCCCCGAAGGCGGCCTGAGCAGCACCGAAGAACAGCAGGCCATCGCCCGCGGCTTCGCTCCCATCACCCTCGGCGCGCGCGTGCTGCGCGCTGAAACGGCGGCGCTGGCCGCGCTGGTGTCCCTGGCCGGACTCTAGGCAGGGCCGCGAGGTGGGTGTTTTCCGCGACGCGCGCGCGGAAAGCTTGGGAAACAATCGTTACTTCATTAAGACAAAAGAAGGACTTTTGCCGATGTCCCGCCTGCCAAGCGTTCTGCGCCTTGCACCTCTCGTTATTGCCGCGCTGCTATGCGCCACACAGGGCGCGCTCGCCCAGAGCCAGGCCGTCGCCCCCACGCCCGCGCAAGTCAGCCCCGAGGTCGACAAGGCCTACACCCAGCTGATGGCCTCGCCCGCCATCCAGAAGCTGCTCGACGCGGTCAAGGCCGACCATGAACACTCGGTCGAAGACCTGAAGATGCTGACCGAGATCGAGGCGCCGCCCTTCAAGGAGCACAAGCGCGCCGAGGCGTTTCTCGCGCGCATGAAGGCGCTGGGACTGACGCACGCGAAGATCGACGCCGAAGGCAACGTGGTCGGCCTGCGCAAGGGCATCGGCGGCGGCCCGAAGCTGCTGATCTCGGCCCACCTCGACACCGTGTTCCCCGCCGGCACCGACGTGAAGGTGAAGGAGCACGACGGCCGGCTGCACGCACCCGGCATCGCGGACGACACGCGCGGCCTGTCGGTGCTTCTGTCGTGGCTCAAGGTGCTGAACGAAAACAAGATCCAGACCGTGGGCGACCTGATGATCGTCGCCAACGTCGGCGAGGAAGAACTCGGCAACCTGCGCGGCATGAAGGCCATCTTTCGCGACAACCTCGACATCGACGGCATGGTGGGACTGGAGCCGTCGTCGCCAGGCGCGGTGCTGGTGCTCGGCACCGCGAGCCACCGCTACGAGGTCACGTTCCAGGGTCCCGGCGGCCACAGCTTCGGCGCGTTCGGCCAGGTGCCCAGCGCCATCCACGGCATGGGCCGCGCCATCGCGAAGATCGCCGACGTGCGCACGCCGAGTTTCCCGAAGACAACGTTCACTGTCGGCACGGTCGGCGGCGGCACTTCGGTCAACACCATCGCGCCAGATGCGCGCATGGCCATCGACATCCGCTCCGACGACATGGCCTCGCTTCTCGAAACGGAGAAGAAGATTCTGGCCGCCATCGACGAAGCAGTGGTCGAGGAAAACAGGCGCTGGAACGTGAGCACGCTGAGCGTGAGCACCAAGCTCATCGGCGACCGCCCCGGCGGCCGCACGCCGCCCGATTCGGTGATCGTCGAGGCCGCGATCCGCTCGAACGCCGCCTTCGGCAACAAGACGCTGCTGCGCGGCGGCAGCACCGACGCCAACGTGCCGATCGCGCTGGGCATTCCCGCGATCATCGTCGGCGGTGGCGGCAAGGCCTCCGGATTCCATTCGTTGAGCGAGTCCATTGACGTGACAGATGCATGGAAAGGCGCGCAGAATTCGCTGGTTACCGTGCTGGGCCTGGTGGGCGTGCAGGGGGTCAGCCCCGCATTGCTCCCCAAACGGACAGCGCGTACCAAGTAATTTGTCACGTTGCCAGTTCGAAAGTGGACGTGCCACTTTCTGCTTACGGTCCGCGGCATTTAACAATGCAGACGGTTCTGTCACACACCAAGGAAACAGCCATGGGATTGCTCGATTCGGTACTCGGTCAAGTGCTCGGAGGCGCTGCGCAACAGCAGCAACCGCAAGGCGGCGGATTGGGCGATCTGGGAGGCTTGGCCGGCGCGCTGGGCGGGCTGCTCGCCAACAACGGCGGGCAGGGCGGCCTGGGCGGTCTGGTCTCGAAGTTCGAGCAGGCCGGCATGGGCGACGTCATCGGTTCGTGGATCGGCAAGGGAGAAAACCAGCCGGTGTCGGGCGACCAGCTGCAGAACGCGCTGGGCAGCGACACCATCGCCAGCATCGCGTCCAAGCTCGGCATCAATGCGCAAACGCTGCTGCCGATGCTCGCCACCATGCTGCCGGCGCTCATCGACCAGCTCACGCCGCACGGCAAGGTCCCCGACCAGGGCCTTGGCAACCATGACGACCTGCTGGGTTCGCTCAGCGGTCTGCTGCAAGGCAAGCAGTCCTGAACTGACGGACTGCGTTCTCCAGGATTCCGGCGCCCGCGAGGGCGCTTTTTTTGGCCCGTGCGTGTTGGCCGACAATCCCGCTGGCATCAATGGAGAGCAATGGCATGGCGGGCAGTCGCAAGTCGAAAGAAGAAGGTCTGGACGCGCAGCCCGATGGCACCGTGCGGTGGTCCAAGGGCATGCGCGAAGCGCTCGCACAGTTCAACGACCGGCCCTGCGGCCAGTGCGGCGGCTCGCTGTTGGACGAACGCAGCCTGGCCGACAGCCTCGACTTCTTTCGCCGCCACCGTTCCAGCTTCTATCCGCCGCGCGCCGCACGGCTGCGCATGCTCGACATGCACGGCGCCGCGGCAGCCGAGCTGTTCTTCGAGCCGTCCCCGCACAAGGAAGCCGTCACCGACCTGCTGGCCATCCATGACCCAGCCGTGGTGCGTTTCTTCGTGGCCCAGGTCAAGCAGATCGACTGCAAGAACGCCCTCGTCAAGCAGGCTGCCCGCTGGCCGCTGTTCGTGCTGCGCGAACTGCTGTCGGCGAACCCGGCGCGACACCAGGCCGGCGCCGCGTTGATCCTGGAGTTGCTGGCCGCGAACCCCGAGTGGCAGCAACCGCTGGAGGCCTCCTGCGACGACAGCCAGCGCAAGACGCTCGCGCGCCTGCAGGAAGACAGCTCCGCCGACGTGACCGATGCCGCCCCCGACGCCTGGCCCGCGCTGCTGCGGCGCCCGCCCTGGAAGAACCGGCAGGCGCTGCCCGTCATCCCGACGCTGGCGCTGCAGCCACTGCCGCCGACGGCGCTGCTGCACTGGAGCAATCTGCCGCCGCCGCAGTACCTGCAGGCCACGGGCGAATCGTCCGACTGGCTGACCCGCGAGCTCCGCGTCTCGCGCGAACGCGCCGACCAGTGGATGGACGAATTCGCGCGCAACCAGCCCAACGCACCCGCGGAGATCCGCGAGGGCGGCAAGGTGCACAAGGCCCTGTGGATGCTGGGCCTGCGCCCCGAGCTCATCGAGGCTGTCGCGGCAAACGGCCGCGAGATCGGGCCGGAAGACTTCGGCGAACCTCCGGCCACCCACTGGAGCGTTGCCGAATACATCTGGCACCTGCCCGAATCGCTGGCCATCGCAGTGTTCACGCTCGGGCCCGCGCCCGAGCTCTACATGGGCGATGTCTCGCGCATGCGCCCCATCCTCCATGCATTCGGCGCGGCCGCGCTGCCGGGACTGCCGCGCTTCCTCAAGCAGGGCTCGCGCGCGATGTTCGAGCTGGCATCGGTCATCGAATGGGACCCGCTCGCCGGCTGGATCGCCAAGGGCTTCCACACCAACCGCTGGGTCCGGCGCGAAGCGGGCGAGTGGCTTGCGCGTTACCCGGATGCGGCCGCGCGCGGCCTCGTTCCCATCGCGCTGGGCGAACCCGGCCCGGCGCACGAGGCGGCGCAAGCCGCGCTGCGCTGGCTGCACGATGCCGGCCACGCCGATGCGGTACGCCGGCAGGCGCTCGCCTATGGCGCCGAAGCCGCCGACGCGGTGGCGCAGCTTCTGGCCATCGCCCCCGAAGAGTTGCTGCCCGACAGCCTGCCCGTGGTGCCGAAGACCCTGCCGCTGGCGTCACTGCCCCGCCTGCTCCTCAAGCAAGGCGGGCTCGCGCTGCCGCAGGACGTGGTGCCCGACGTGCTGATGGCGATGATGCTCGGCAAGCCCGACGCACCCTATCCGGGGCTCGCTCCGCTGCTGGACGCGCTCACGCCCGATTCCCTCGCGCGCTTCGGCCGCGCGCTGCTGGCCTGGTGGATCGGCAACGGCCGCCCGGCCAAGGAGCGCTGGATGTTCGCTTTGCAGGGCCGCCTCGGCGACGGCGAAACCGCACGCCAGCTCTACGGCCTGCTGCGCCAGTGGCGCGCCGCGCTCGACCGCGTGCGGGCCTACGACGCGATGGTGATGCTCGGCGAAATCGGCAGCGACGCCGCCCTGATGCACCTGGCCGAACTCGCGCGCCAGACCCGCCACGACGACCTGCGCACCCGCGCCGACCGCATGCTCGGCGAAGTGGCCGAGCAGCGCGGCCTCAGCCTCGACCAGCTGGCCGACCGCACCGTGCCTGACCTCGGCCTCGACACCCGCGCGCGACTGACGCTCGACTTCGGCCCGCGCAGCTTCGAGGTGCGCATGGACGACAACTTCCAGCCCGTGGTGCACGACGCCAGGGGCAAGGCCCTCAAGACGCTGCCCAAGCCGGGCGCGAACGACGACGCCGGCAAGGCCGCCGCCGCGACCACCCAGCTGAAGGAGCTGCGCAAGCTGGCAAAGACCGTCGCCACCACGCAGATCAAGCGACTGGAAGCCGCGATGTGCACGCAGCGCCGATGGGGCCCCGACGAGTTCATGCCCTTCTTCGCCAACCACCCCGTGCTGCGGGTCTTCAGCCGGCCGCTGGTCTGGGGCTTGTTCGACGCATCGGACAAGCTCGAAGGCACCTTCCGCGTCAGCGCCGAAGGCGAACTGGCCAACCTGCAGGACGACGCGGTGAAGCTGCCCGAGTCCGCGCGCATCGGCCTGCCGCATCCGCTGGAAATCACGGCACTCGACCCGTCGCTGGCGACCGCATGGGCCGCCGTGCTGGCCGATTACGAAATCGTGCAGCCCTTCGAGCAGCTGATGCGCCCGGCCTTCGTGCTCGACGAGGCGCTGCGCACCCGCCGCGAACTCCCCCACTGGAGCGGCCGCGCCGTGTCGAACGCCGCCCTCATGGGCCTGGAGACGCGCGGCTGGCAGCGCGAGGTGGGTGACGGCGGCATGGTCAACAGCTTCAACAAGGCCGTGCCCGGCGGACGCCGCATCTGCCTGCAGCTGGAGGAAGGCTGGTTCGTGCAGGACAGCCCCGACGGCAAGGAGCTGCAGACCGTGCGCGCGGTGGCACTCGACGGCACCGAAGGCACGCTGGGCGAGCTGCCGCCGATCGTCTTCAGCGAAATCGAGCGCGACCTGCAGCGCGCGATCCGGGAGACGGCGCCATGAACCGCAACTTGTGGCTGCTCGCCATCTGCCAGGGCCTGCTCCTGACGAACAACGTGACCTTCATCGCCATCAACGGGCTGGTGGGGCTGGCCATCGCGCCGCACGGCTGGATGGCGACGCTGCCGGTGATGAGCTACGTGGTGGGCGGCGCGCTCAGCACCGGGCTGGTGGCGCGCACGCAGCAGCGCTTCGGCCGGCGCGGCTCGTTCCAGATCGGGCTGGCGGTGGCGGTGGCATCGTCGCTGCTGTGCTGCTTCGCGGCGGTCACGAAGAACTTCTGGCTGCTGTGCTTCGCCACGGTGGTTGCGGGCTACTACAACGCCAACGCGGGGCTCTACCGCTTCGCCGCTGCCGAGCTGGCGGCGCCGGCCTGGCGCGAGAAGGCGGTGTCGATGGTGATGGCGGGCGGGCTGATTGGCGCTGTCGCCGGGCCGAATCTCGCCACCGCCACGCGCGAAGCTTTTGCGGTGCCGTTCGCCGGCGCCTACGTTGCGCTGGCCCTGGTGGCGCTGCTGTCGATGGCAGTGATGCACTTCATCGAATTCCCGGCCGCGCCCACGCGGAAGGAGGCAGCCGGCGGCCGACCGCTGGCCGAGATCATGCGGCAGCCGGTGTTCATCGTGGCTGCCGCCGCGGGCGCGCTTGGCTACGGCGTGATGAACCTGCTGATGGCCGCGACGCCCATCGCGATGCAGATCTGCAGCCTGCCGTTTTCCGATGCCGCGCTGGTGCTCGAATGGCACGTGATCGGCATGTTCGCGCCGGGCTTCTTCACCGGGCACCTGATCCGCCGCTTCGGGGCGCTGCCAGTGATGGGCGTGGGGCTGGTGCTCAACCTCGGCTGCATCGCCATCGCGCTCTCGGGCGTGGAGCTGCATCACTTCATCGTCGCGTTGTTCCTGCTGGGCGTGGGCTGGAATTTCCTGTTCACCGGCAGCACCACGCTCTCGCTCACGGCCTACACCGCCGAGGAGCGCGACCGCGCGCAGGGCGCGCTCAACTTCTGCGTGTTCGCGACGCTGGCGCTGACCTCGTTCGCCTCGGGCGTGCTGGTGACCACGCAGGGCTGGCGGCTGCTGAACTTCGGTTCGCTGGTGCCGGTGGTGCTGACTGGCGCGGCGCTGATCTGGCTGGCGCGCGTGCGCGCCGTCAGGCCAGCGGCGGAAAGCGCCGGTTGAGCCAGCTTTGCAGGGCCGCGAAGACCGCGTCGGCTTCGAGCTCGTTGAAGATCTCGTGGTACAGCGTGTCGAAGCAGTGCGCCTCGACCTTGCCGCTTGATGCCGTCGCCGCAGCGAATGCGCGGCTGGCAGCGGGCACCACGAGGCGATCGTCGCCCGCATAGAGAAGCAGCGTCGGCACGGGCCAGTTCGCAGCCCGCTGCTGCACCGTCTCGCCTTCGTACGCGAGAAAGCGCGCAAGGCGGCTGCCGATGCGGTCGTGCGTGAGCGGATCGTCGCGGTAGGCCTGCACCACCGCCGGGTCATGCGAGAGGTAGTTGTCGTCGAGGCCGTTGCCCACGCGCAGGTTCGGCGCAATGCGCGGCAGCACCGCGAGCAGCGCCTTCTGGAAACCGCTCAGGCCCGGATCGAGCCCCGGCGAGGAAAGCACCAGCCCATCGACCTGCCGCACGCCACGCGCCACCAGGCTCGCGGCGACCAGTCCGCCCAGGCTGTGCCCCAGCAGCACCAGCGGCAGGCCGGGGTTCTCGCGGCGCGCATCGTCGATGACCAGCGCGAGGTCGTCGACCAGCCGCAGTTCGCTGGGCAGGCCGCCGCGCGCACCGGTCGATTCGCCATGCCCGAAGTGGTCGTGCGCCCACACGGCGAAGTTCCATTCGTGCAGGCATTCGGCGAGCGCGTGATAGCGGCCCGCATGCTCGCCGAGCCCATGGACCACCGCGATCACGGCGCGCGCCGGGCCGGGCGCCGGCAGCCGGCGCAGGGCGAGCGTCTCGCCGTCCGGGGTCGACAGCGAAACGCGCTGCGGCAAAGGCAGCGCCTCGCTCAAGCGGCCACCGGCTCCGATGTGGCCGCGCGATGCGCTGCCGGCAATGCTGCGATCACTTCGGCCACGGCCGCGGTGAGCTTCTTGGCGTAGGGCACGTGCAGGAACTCGTTGGGGCCGTGCGCGTTGCTCTTCGGGCCGAGCACGCCGCAGACCATCATCTGCGCCTTCGGGAAGCCGGCGCTGAGCATGTTCATCAGCGGAATGGTGCCGCCTTGGCCGATGTAGCCGCACGACGCGCCGAAGTGCGCCTGCGAGGCCTTGTTGAGCGCGTCCTCGAACCACGGCGTGATGGTGGGTGCGTTCCAGCCGGTGGCGCCGCCGTTGCTCTCGAAGGTCACGCGGGCCTGGTAGGGCGCGTTGTCTTCGAGCAGCGTCTTGAGGTTCTGCACCGCCTCGGCCGCATCGACCAGCGGGGGCAGGCGCAGCGACAGCTTGAAGGCGGTGTACGGACGCAGCACGTTGCCAGCGTCCTTCAGCGCCGGGAAGCCTTCGGCGCCGGTCACCGACAGCGTGGGCTTCCAGGTGCGGTTGAGCAGGGCCTCGACCGGATCGGTGGTGGTCGGCAGCGCGAACATGGTCGAGCCGCCGCAATCGTAGTGCGCCCACGGAAAGCGCTTGTAGACCTCTTCGCCGAGGATCGCGGCGGTGGCCCTGGCCTGCGCCAGCCGGTCGGCCGGCACTTCGCAGTGGAAGCTCGCGGGCAGCAGGCGGCCGGTGGCGCTGTCTTCGAGGCGGTCGAGCACCTGCCGCATGATGCGGAAGCTCGAGGGCACGAGGCCCGATGCATCGCCGGAGTGGATGCCTTCGGTCAGCACTTCCACCTTGAGCGTGCCGCTGGCCATGCCGCGCAGCGAGGTGGTGAGCCACAGCTGGTCGTAGTTGCCGGCGCCGGAGTCGAGGCAGATCACCAGTTCGACATTGCCCAGGCGCGGACGCAGCGCGTCGACGTAGGGCAGCAGGTCGTAGGAGCCGCTTTCCTCGCAGGTCTCGATCAGGCCGACGATGCGCGGGTGCGCCGCGCCCTGGCTCTTGAGCGCCTGCAGCGCGGCGATGCTGGCGTACACCGCGTAGCCGTCATCGGCACCGCCGCGGCCGTAGAGCAGGCCGTTCTCGTACTTGGGCGTCCACGGGCCGAGGTCGTTGCGCCAGCCGGTGAACTCGGGCTGCTTGTCGAGGTGGCCGTACATCAGTACGGTCTCGCCCATGTCGGTGCCGGTGGCCGGCACTTCGAAGAACAGCACCGGCGTGCGGCCTTCGAGGCGCACGATCTCCAGCTTCAGGCCCTCGACCTTCTGTGCCTCGACCCAGGCGGCGGCGTTGCGCAGCACGGTCTCGAGGTAGCCGTTGGCCGACCAGTCCTTGTCGAAGCCGGGCGACTTGGCCGGGATGCCGATGTAGTTGGTGAGTTGCTTGAGGATGTCGCCGTCCCATTGGGCGGTGACGTCGGACAGGGCGCGCTCGGCGTCGAGCGTGCCGGCAGGCATTTCGCGGTGCAGGGGGGCGTTCATCGGTGGGTTCTCCGCGGGTGACGAAAAGGCGCATTTTGCGCCTTGAGGCGACCGCGCGTAGAGTGCGGGCGATCTCAACCCGGAGGGCCATGTGAGCAAGGCAAACATCAAGGTGGGCATAGGCGGCTGGACCTACGAACCCTGGCGCGACAACTTCTATCCCAAGGGGCTCGCGCACGCGAAGGAGTTGAACTACGCGAGCCGCAAGGTCAGCGCCATCGAGATCAACGGCACCTACTACAGCACCTTCAAGCCCGAGACCTTCAGGAAGTGGCACGACGACACGCCGGCCGACTTCATGTTCTCGCTCAAGGCCTCGCGCTTCGCGACCAACCGCAAGCTGCTGTCGGGCGCGGGCGATTCGATCAAGCGCTTCATCGACAGCGGCGTGGCCGAGCTCGGCGACAAGCTCGGGCCGATCGTGTGGCAGTTCATGCCGACCAAGCAGTTCGATGCGGAAGACTTCGAGGCTTTTCTCGCGCTGCTGCCGAAGAAGGAGGGCAGCCGCGCGCTGCGGCACGTGATGGACGTGCGGCACGAGAGCTTCATGGTGCCCGCCTACAAGGCCCTCGCGAAGAAGCACAAGGTGTCGACGGTGTTCACCGACGCCGACAAGTTTCCGTCCTTCGAGGAGCCCGAAGGCGATTTCGCCTATGCGCGGCTCATGATGGCCGACGCCAAGCTCAAGACCGGCTACGCGCCGAAGGCGCTGGACACCTGGGCCGAGCGCGCGCAGGGCTGGGCCGTGTCGCCGAAGAAGCGCGACGTGTTTGTCTACTTCATCAATGGCGCCAAAGAAAAGGCACCGGCCGCGGCCGGTGCCTTGCTGGAGCGCTTTGGGTGGACCCCGCCGAAAGCTTGACGGGCTTCAGGCTGCGGAGTGCAGCGACGGCTTGGCGCCGAAGCTGATTTCGCCGGAAAGCTGGCCGCCTTCCTCGATCACGATCTTGCCGTAGCGGATCTTGCCGGTGACCTTGCCGGTCGAGTGGATCACGAGCTTTTCGCGCACCGTGAGGCTGCCGTCGAATACGCCGCGGATTTCGGCGATGTCGATTTCGGCCGAACCCTTGAACTCGCCCTGTTCGGCGATCTGCATCAGGCGCGAGTCCATGGTGGCCTCGACGAGGCCTTCGACGACGAGCGTGTCGCAGTCGGTGATCTCCACGCCCTTGAGCTTGATGTTCGGGCCGACGGTGAGCTTGCTGCCGCCTTCCTTGGCGGCGGCAGATGCTGTAGCAGCAGCGGCGTTCAGTCCGCCTTGCTGTGCGGTCAGCGACGAGGGATTGACGGGGGTTCCGGAGAGATTGGTGCCCGAACCGACGAGCGGCGCGGGGCGGGATGTCAACGAGTCGGTGTCACGATCACGCTTGCCGAAGAAGGGGGACTGTGTAGCCAAAGGGGAGCTCCTCAAGAAAGGGACTATCGTAAGAACGCACTCATGGCCTGCGGCACTTCATTGCGCAAGAAGCGTAACTGAATAAATCGACTGTGGACATGACAATGCGGCGTCATGAGCCTTCCGAACTCCGAAACTCCTTCCACCGCGCAGGCCACGCACCCCTCGCGCGCCATTTCGTCGGCTACCGATTCGCGCTTCGACAAGCCCGCGCACGGCTGGCGGCGTACGCTGTTCACGGTGATCTTCGAGGCCGACACGCGCGCGGGCCTGATGTTCGACCTGGCGCTGATCGCGGTGATCGTGACCAGCGTGCTGGTGGTGATCCTCGACAGCGTGCAGTCGATCCGCGAGCAGTGGCGGCCGCTGTTCAATGCGCTCGAATGGGTGTTCACCATTCTCTTCACGCTGGAGTACATCGCGCGGCTGTGCTGCGTGAACAAGCCGCTGCGCTATGCGCTGAGCTTCTACGGCGTGATCGACCTGCTTGCGCTGCTGCCGACTTTTCTGGTGGCCTTTGCGCCCGAGATGGCGTACCTGATCGACGTGCGGGTGCTGCGCCTGTTGCGCGTGTTCCGCATCTTCAAACTATCGCGCTACTCGGTGGAGTACCGCGCGCTGGTGTCTGCCGTGGCGTCGAGCCGGCGCAAGATCACGGTGTTCGTCGGCTTCGTGATGCTGGTGGTGCTGGTGATGGGCACGCTGATGTACGTGGTCGAGGGGCCGGTGCACGGCTTCACGAGCATTCCGGTGGCGATCTACTGGGCCATCTCGACGATGGCCACGGTGGGCTTCGGCGACCTCGTGCCCAAGACCGACCTGGGCCGCGCGATCGCCTCGGTGATGATGCTGCTGGGCTGGGGCGTGCTCGCGGTGCCGACCGGCATCGTGACCGCGGAGATGGCGCGGCGCGGGCCCGACGACGAGCCGGTGCCGGTGGCGCCGCGCGGCATTCTCGCGATGACTGCGCCCGCGCCCTCAGCACCTGCGAAGCGCGTTACGCCTTCGGCCAGACGACGCGCCCTTGCGCAGCATCGTCGAGACGGGCGATGAAAGCGTCGGCATCGGGCTCGGGGAGCGAGAAGGCGAAGGCCACGTCGTCGCCGTGCTGCACATCGTCGAGCACCGCGCCGGCAGCGACGAGTTCGCGCCGCACGAGTCCTTCGAGCGCATAGGGCACCGAGCAACCGAGGCTGCGCTGGCGCACCAGCGGCACGAGCTCGGCGCCGAGCAGGGCCTGCGCAACCGCGTCGGTGTAGGCCCGCACGAGGCCGCCCGCGCCCAGCTTCACGCCGCCGAAGTAGCGCACCACGGTCGCGAGCGCGCCCTCGACCTGCTGGTGGCGCAGCACTTCCAGCATCGGCCGGCCGGCCGTGCCGCCGGGCTCGCCATCGTCGTTCGCGGCCGACTGGCCGCCGGCCATCAAGGCCCAGCAGACATGCGCGGCCGCGGGGTGTTCGGCGCGCAGCGAGGCGACCACGGCCAGCGCGGCCGCGCGGTCAGCCACCGGCTGCACGCAGCCGATGAAGCGGCTCTTCTTGATGAGCAGCTCGCTGTGGACCGGCTGTGCAAGCGTGAAGCTCATCCGGTGGTGCGCTCCAAAGGGTTCAGCCGCCGCCGCGCTCGAACTTGAAGACCGCCGTGCTGGCGCGCGCGTTGGGCAGCCAGCGCACGTCGCGCCCGTCCTGCAGGCCGAAGGCGTCGAGCACGCGCAGGTTGTTCTTGCCGGCCAGCACCTCGAAGTCCTTGAAGGTGCCGACGCGGATGTTGGGCGTGTCGTACCACTGGTAGGGCAGGCGGCGCGTCACCGGCA
Organism: Variovorax sp. YR566; assembly: GCF_051992195.1. Lineage (NCBI taxonomy): Bacteria > Pseudomonadati > Pseudomonadota > Betaproteobacteria > Burkholderiales > Comamonadaceae > Variovorax > Variovorax sp. YR566. The sequence goes on from NZ_CP197092.1 coordinate 140,895, forward strand.
TGCGGCCGCGCGCCACGCTCAGGCGGTTGGGCCAGTGCGCGAAATTGGGAAAGGCGACAACACCGATGCGGCCGACGCGCGCGGTCTCGCGCAACATCACTTCGGCATTGCGCAGGTGCTGCAGCGTGTCGATCTGCAGCACCACGTCGAAGGAGGCGTCGTCGAACATCGCCAGGCCTTCGTCGAGGTTGAGCTGGATCACGTCGACGCCGCGGCGGATGCACTGCAGCACGTTGCCGTCGGCAATTTCCACGCCGTAGCCGGTGCAGCCGCGCTCGCGCTGCAGCAGGTCGAGCAGGGCGCCGTCGCCGCAGCCGAGGTCGAGCACGCGCGAGCCTTGGGGCACGAGCTCTGCGATCAATCTTTGGTGTTCGAGGTCGCTCATTGGAATTCCTTGGCGACGCGCTCGAAGTACGAGCGCACCACGCCCATGTAGCGCACGTCGTCGAGCAGGAAGGCATCGTGGCCGTGCGGCGCGTCGATCTCGGCGTAGCTCACGTTGCGGCGGTTGTCGAGCAGCGCCTTCACGAGTTCGCGGCTGCGCGCGGGCGAGAAGCGCCAATCGGTCTTGAAGCTCACGAGCAGGAACTTGGCCGTGGCCTGAGCCAGTGCAGTGCTGAGCTTGCCGCCGTGGCTGCGCGCGGGGTCGAAGTAGTCGAGCGCGCGGGTGATCAGCAGGTAGGTGTTGGCGTCGAAGTATTCGCTGAACTTGTCGCCCTGGTAGCGCAGGTAGCTTTCGATCTGGAACTCGACATCCTGCGTGGAGTAGCGGTAGTCGAGCCCCGCCACCTCGCCCTCGACGGCGCTGCGCAGGATGCGGCCGAACTTCTCGTTCATCACGTCGTCGCTGAGGTAGGTGATGTGGCCGATCATTCGCGCGATGCGCAGGCCGCGCTTCGGGATCACGCCGTGTTCGTAGAAGTGGCCGCCGTGGAAGTCGGGGTCGGTCACGATGGCGCGGCGCGCGACTTCGTTGAAGGCGATGTTCTCGGCCGTGAGGTTGGGCGCGCTGGCCACGACCACGGCGTGGCGCACGCGGCTGGGGTACTGCAGCGTCCACGACAGTGCCTGCATGCCGCCGAGGCTGCCGCCCATGACGGCCGCGAGCGTCTGGATGCCGAGCGCGTCGAGCAGCGCGGCCTGCGCGTCGACCCAGTCTTCGACCGTGACCACCGGGAAGTCGGCGCCGTAGACGCGGCCGGTGGCGGGGTTGACGTGCATCGGGCCGGTCGAGCCGAAGCAGGAGCCGAGGTTGTTGACGCCGATCACGAAGAAGCGGTCGGTGTCGACCGGCTTGCCGGGGCCCACCATGTTGTCCCACCAGCCCTCGGAGCGGGCCTGGCCCTGGTAGACGCCCGCCACGTGGTGCGAGGCATTGAGCGCATGGCACACCAGCACGGCGTTGCTGCGCTCGGCGTTCAGGGTGCCGTAGGTTTCGTAGGCGAGCGTGTAGTCGCTGATCGACGCGCCGCTGCGCAGGGCCAGCGGGCCTGCGAACTGCATCGACTGCGAGGTGACGACCAAAGGTGGTGACGACGACATGAATGAAAAAACCCGGCCTCGCCAAAAACGAGCCGGGTCTGCCGCGCCTGTCTTTAGCTGAATTTATAAAGCGCCCGCAAGCTGAAGCAAATCGGCGCAAGGGGCAGTATATCGCCCCGTCGGATTACCAGCCGACGATCATGATGATGCCCAGCACCAGGAAGATCGCGGCCGAGATGCCGTGCACGAGCTTGATCGGCACGCGCCGCACGATCTTCTCGCCGAGCCACACCACCGGCGCGTTGGCCAGCATCATGCCCAGCGTGGTGCCTGCGACCACCCAGAAGTAGTCGTGCGTGAAGCGGGCGGCAAGCATGACGGTGGCGATCTGGGTCTTGTCGCCCATCTCGGCGAGGAAGAACGCGATCACCGTGGTGCCGAAGACGCCGAACTTCGACGCGCCCGGGGCATCGTCGTCGTCGAGCTTGTCTGGAATCAGCATCCAGACGGCCATCGCAATGAACGAGCCGCCCAGGATCCAGCGCAGCACCTCCGGTCCGAGCCAGCGCGTGATGTAGTTGCCGACGGCACCCGCCAGCGCGTGGTTGATGATGGTGGCGGCGAAGATGCCCAGGACGATGGGCCACGGTTTCCTGAAACGGGCAGCGAGCAAGAGGGCCAGGAGTTGGGTCTTGTCGCCCATTTCGGCGAGCGCAACTACGCCGGTTGCAACGAGAAAAGCTTCCATGATGGATGTGGGGTTCCTTGGGCCGAAGGACGCAATTGACCGTGCAACACCTTCGGCCATATTCCCGAAGTTGCACGGTCAAAGGTCTCGCCAGGTGTGTTAACTGCACGCGCCATGTCCTGTGTGGGGCAGGACAAGTCTGTTGACGCGGGCCCTTCTCGCAAATCGGAAGGCGGCTACTCCCCAATGACGGGGCAAATTCTACATGTAGCGCCAAGGACCTCGCCCAAAAATGCAAGTAGGCACTAGCTTTCCAATAGTTTTGACAGGTGCTACCTCAAGACGCAAATTCCCGCTTGCAATTCGGATATTTCACCCATAATGCACGAGCCTCCCTCTTCATTTTGGTCGGGGGGCAGTTCGGTGATCGGTCAGTTTCGCGCGACTCGACGGCTCTCGTTTGAGTGATGCTTTCGGGACTCCATCGCTTTTCTTGATGTGTTTATAGGAGTCCCTTGATGGGCAACAAACTGTACGTCGGCAACCTGCCTTACTCGGTGCGCGACGGAGATCTCGAACAGGCCTTCGGGCAGTTCGGCGCAGTGACCAGCGCCAAGGTCATGATGGAACGTGACACCGGCCGCTCGAAGGGCTTCGGCTTCGTCGAGATGGGCAGTGACGCGGAAGCACAAGCAGCAATCAACGGCATGAACGGCCAGCCCCTTGGTGGCCGCAGCGTCGTCGTCAACGAAGCACGTCCGATGGAAGCTCGTCCCCCGCGCAGCGGTGGTGGCGGCTACGGCGGCGGCGGTGGTGGTTATGGCGGCGGTGGTGGCGGAGGCTACGGCGGCGGTGGTGGCGGCTACGGTGGTGGCGGCGGTGGCCGCTCCGGCGGTGGCGGCGGCTACGGCGGTGGCGGTGGTGGCCGCAGCGGTGGCGGCGGTGGTGGTGGCGACGGCGGTTTCCGCAGCCCCTACGGCGCCGGCCCCCGTGGCGGTGGCGGCGGTGGCCGCTCCGGCGGTGGTGGTGGCGGCGGCTACGGTGGTGGCGGCAATAGCGGCTACTAAGCCCTGCGCTCTAAGGCACACAGACAAAAGGCTCCCTCGGGAGCCTTTTTCAATGGGCGATCGCCCGGCGCTTGTTGCTCAGGCTTCGCCGCTTCGCTTCTTGCGTTCGCGCCCTTGCACCGCCCGGTCGAGCACGGCGTTGGGCAGCATGCGCATGATCTTGGCGATCACGCCCATCTGCCAGGGAATCACGCGGTAGCTCGTGCCTGCCTCGATGGCGCGCAGTGCCTGGGCCGCAAAATCTTCCGCCTTCATGAGAAAAGGCATGCCGTACCGGTTGCCCTGCGTGAGCGGCGTGTCGATGTAGCCCGGGCAGAGGGTGACGACCTTGACGCCGCTGTTGAACAATTCGCCGCGCAGGCTCTCGCAGTACGCCACCACGCCGGCCTTGCTGGCGCAGTACGCGCCATGCCCCGGCAATCCGCGGATGGACGCCACGCTGCCGATGCCAACCAGCCGCCCGCTGCCGCGCTGCACCATCGCCCGCACGAACGGATGAAAAGTGGCGGCGAGACCGACGTTGTTGGTGGCAAAGGTCTGCGCCAGCACATCGAGGTCGGAGCGCTCGGCGGTGTCGATGCCGACGCTGATGCCGGCATTGGCGATCACCACGTCTGGCAGCCCCTGCTGCGCGATGCAGGCGTTGCCGGCGACGACGATGCTGTCGGTCTGCGCCACGTCGGCGCTGTAGATCCGGTAGCGGTCTGCGCTCAGTTGCCGGGCATTCGCCCACGCTTCGATTTCCCCCGTGCGCCGGGCGACCAGCGCCAGGCGGTAGCCCGCGTCGTAGAAGCTCGCGGCCAGCGCCTGGCCGATGCCACTCGATGCACCGGTGATGAAGACAAGCGGAGGCGTGGTCATGCAGGAGATGTCTTCTTCAGCGCTTCTTGGCGGGAGCAGGAGCGGCCGGAGCCGCCGACGGAATCAGCACGCCGCGCACCCGGCCGTTCAGGTTGGCCACGCCGCTCAGGTTGTCGTAGTCGAGCGTGTCGCCGGTGAACTGGTCGGTGCCGCGAATGAGCGTGACCGGCTTGTTCGACGTGACGCGTTCTGTGTCGACATAAGCGTGCAGGAACTCGCCGCGGAACTCGAGGCGCGGCGCAGGCTTGCCGTTCGGCCCCACCGAAGGATCGCGAATGACGATCGCATTGCCGAACAGCTGGACCTCGCTGCCATCGGAGTTCGACAGGCCGCGGTCGGCCGACCCCCGCGTCACCAGCCCCTCGGGCGACACGGTGCGCATGCGCACCTTGTCGATCTCGATGGTGTCGGTGTCGGGATAGTGCCGGCCCTCGACCCCGTGCAATTCGCTGCGCAGGTCGCCATTGGGCAGGAAGTTCTTGATGACGAACTCACGCATGAAGTAATCGGGCTCATGCGTGGGCGCGACCTTGGCCGTGGGCTCCAGCAGCTTGGGCGCGTTGCGCACCAGCCAGTAGGTACCGAGCGCGACGGCGGCCGTGAGGATGATCGGCAGGTAGATCGTGGCGCGGTCGAGGACTTCGCGCACCATGCCCCATGCGCGTTTCACGTTGTTCATGTGGTCGGGCCCCGGGCAGCGTCGAGCATCGCGCGGTATTGGCCGCAGGCCGTGAGCAGCAGGTCGCAGAATTCGCGCGCCGCGCCTTCGCCGCCGCGCGCCTGGGTGACGTAGCGCACGATGCCGCGCACTTCCGCATGGGCATTGGCCGGTGCCGCCGCGAAGCCGACGCGCATGAGCACCGGCAGGTCGGGCCAGTCGTCGCCGATGGCGGCGGCCTGCGCCCACGTAAAGCCGAGCTGGTCGAGCATGGCCTGCGCTGCGGGCAGCTTATCTTCGGTGCCGTAGCGCACATGCTCGATGCCCAGCGCTTCGAGCCGCACGCGCAGCGGCTTGGAGTCGCGCCCGGTGATCACGGCCGGCACGATGCCGGCCTTGCGCAGCAGCTTCAGGCCGTAGCCGTCGAGGATGCTGAAGCGCTTGAGCGTTTCGCCGTGCTCGGTGAAGTACACGCCGCCATCGGTCAGCACGCCGTCGATGTCGAAGAAAACGATGCGCACGTCCTGCGCGGCGAGCAAGGTCTCGGCCTGGAACTCGAGCGGCATCAGATGACCTTCGCGCGCATCAGGTCGTTGGTGTTGATCGCGCCGACGATCACCCCCGCACCGTCGATCACGAACAGGCGGGTGATGCCGCATTGCTCCATCAGCTCGGCGGCTTCCACCGCCAGCGCGTCGACGCGGATGGTGCGCGGGTCGCGGTGCATGACGTCGACCGCCTTGGGGCTGCGCAAATCGGCGCCCGCCTCGATCAGCCGGCGCAGATCGCCGTCGGTGAAGATGCCCGAGGCGCGGCCGTCGGGCTCGATCACCGCGGCGGCGCCGAAGCCCTTGATGCTCATCGCGCGCATCAGCTCGCTGATGTTGGCCGACGGCGGCACGCGCGGCACTTCGTCGCCCGAGCGCATGACGTCGCTCACGTGGGTGAGCAGCTTGCGCCCGAGCGCGCCGCCCGGATGCGAGCGCGCGAAGTCTTCCGAGCCGAAGCCGCGCGCGTCGAGCAGCGCCACGGCCAGCGCGTCGCCCATCGCCATCTGGGCGGTGGTGCTTGCGGTAGGGGCGAGGTTGAGCGGGCAGGCTTCCTTGGACACGCCCGCGTCGATCACGATGTCGGCATGGCGGGCGAGGGTGGATTCGGGGCGGCCGGTCATGGCGATCAGGGGCACGCCCTGGCGCTTGACGACCGGCAGGATGACGGTGAGTTCGTCGACCTCGCCGCTGTTGGAAATGGCCAGCACCAGGTCGACCGCCTTGATCATGCCGAGGTCGCCGTGGCTGGCCTCGGCCGGGTGCACGAACATCGCGGGCGTGCCGGTGGAGGCGAGGGTGGCGGCGATCTTGCGGCCGACGTGGCCGCTCTTGCCCATGCCCATCACGACCACGCGGCCGCGCACTTCGAGGATCTTGCGCACCGCATCGACGAAGCTCGGGCCGACGCGGTCTTTCAGACCGGTGACGGCTTCGGCTTCGATGTCGAAGGTGAGGCGTGCCCGAGCGAGGATGGCTTCGGGGTCGACCACTGGGGCCGGAACGGGGCGGGAGCTCATCTGCGGATTTTACGGGCCGGCCGGCGCCCGGGATCACATGGCCCGGGGAAGCCCGGGGCACGGACATTGCTCTAGCATCGGCGCCTATGTCTTCGTTCGATCTCACGCTGTTGTATCTCCTGGCCGCGGTGATCGGCGTGGTGGCGTGCCGCTCCCTCAAGCTGCCGCCGATGCTGGGCTATCTGTCGGCTGGCGTGTTGATCGGGCCGCACGCCTTCGCCCTGGCGCAGAACACCGAAGGCATCCAGCACCTGGGCGAATTCGGCGTGGTGTTCCTCATGTTCGTGATCGGGCTGGAGTTCAGCCTGCCGAAGCTGCGCGCGATGCGAAAGCACGTGTTCGGGCTGGGCCTGCTGCAGGTGCTGCTGACGATGTCCATCGCCACGGTCGGCGCACTGCTGATCGCCCGGCTGCTGCTGCCCCCGACGTGGCAACTGGGCTGGCAGACGGCGCTGGCGCTGTCGGGCGCGCTCACCATGAGCAGCACGGCCATCGTGGTCAAGCTGATGGCCGAGCGGCTCGAGCTCGAGAGCGAACACGGCAAGCGCGTGATGGGCGTGCTGCTGTTTCAAGACCTGGCCGTGGTGCCGCTGCTGGTGCTGATTCCCGCATTGGGCGCCCCACCCGAGGCGCTGGCCAAGGCGCTGGGCCTGGCGCTGCTGAAGGCAAGCTTTTTGATCGGCGTGCTGCTCTACGGCGGCCCGCGCATCATGCGCTGGTGGCTCACGCTGGTGGCACGGCGGCGCAGCGAAGAGCTCTTCATCCTGAACGTGTTGCTGATAACGCTGGGCCTGGCCTGGCTCACCGAGCTGGCCGGCCTGAGCCTGGCGCTGGGCGCGTTCATCGCGGGCATGCTGGTGTCGGAGACCGAATACAAGCACCAGGTCGAGACCGACATCCGCCCCTTCCACGACGTGCTGCTGGGGCTGTTCTTCATCACCGTGGGCATGTCGCTCGACTGGCACATCGTGGTCGAGCGCTGGCTGCTGGTGGGCGTGCTGCTGCTGGTGCCGCTGGCATTCAAGCTGGGGCTGGTGACGGTGCTGGCGCGGGTGCTCGGGGCCACCTCGGGCGTGTCGCTGCGCACCGGCCTCTACCTCGCGCAGGCGGGCGAATTCGGCTTCGTGCTGTTGACGCTGGCGCAGGAACGCAGCCTGCTGCCACCGTGGCTGGCCAACCCGGTGCTGGCCTCGATGGTGCTGTCGATGCTGGCCACGCCTTTCATCATCATGTACAGCAACGCCATCGTGCGAAAGCTCGTGGCCAGCGATTGGCTGCAGCAGTCGCTGCAGATGACGAGCATCGCGCGCAAGACCATCAACACCGCGCAGCACGTGATCATCTGCGGCTACGGGCGCTGCGGCCAGAACCTGGCGCGCATCCTCGAACGCGAAGGCATTCCGTACATGGCACTCGACCTCGACCCTGACCGCGTGCGCCAGGCCGCTGCCGCCGGCGACTCGGTGGTGTTCGGCGACGCGGCGCGGCTGCAGGCCCTGATGGCCGCGGGCCTGGCGCGTGCCAGCGCGGTGGTCGTCACTTATCTCGACGTGCCGGGCGCGATGAAGGTGCTGGCCAACACGCGCGCCCATGCGCCGCACGTGCCGGTGATCGTGCGCACGCAGGACGACCACGATCTCGAAAAGCTGCAGGCCGCAGGCGCCACAGAGGTGGTGCCCGAGGCCATCGAAGGTTCGCTGATGCTCGCGAGCCATGCGCTGGCGCTGGTCGGCGTGCCGATGCGGCGCGTGATCCGCGTGGTGCAGGACCAGCGCGATGCCCGCTACAACCTGCTGCGCGGCTACTTCCACGGCGCCGACGACGACAACGCCGACGAGATCGACCACGAGCGCCTCAACAGCTTCACCCTCAACGCCGGCGCACGTGCGGTCGGCCAGACGCTCGAACAGGTGGCGCTGCACACGCTGGGCGTGCGGGTCGCCAGCCTGCGCCGCCAAGACGGCCAGCCGCGCGCGCTGGCCGACAACCCGGTGCTGTCGGACGGCGACACGCTGGTGCTGTCCGGCAAGCCTGCCGCGCTGGCCATGGCCGTGGAGCGGCTGCAAAAAGGCTGACGATCCGGCAGCCTTCGCTTCGGTCCCGGCCGATCAGTTGATCAGGCTCGGGTTGCGCTTTTCTTCTTCGAGGCGCTGCTGGCGGCGCACCGCTTCGCACTGCGCATGGGCCTTGAACTCGGGCTTCAGGCACTGCGCCGCCATGCACTGTGCCTTGGCGATGAAATTGCGGTCGCCGCACATGGCCTGAGGCTCGGCAGGGGCGGCAGGTGCCGGCGGCGGAGCGGGAGCGGGGACCGGAGCAGCGGGTTCAGGCGCGTTCGACGGCTGCACGGCGGCGGTCGCCTGCTTGCGCGGCTTGGCAACGGGCTTGGGTGCAGGTGCGGCTTCCGCGGCAGGCGGCGTCTCGGCTGGCTCGATGGGCTGGGGGTCCGCCGGCGCCGCGGGCGCTGCAGGCGGTGACGACTCGGTCGGCGGCGGCAGCGGCGGGGCCGCGGGAGCGGGGGCCTCGACGGCCGGCGCAGCCCCTTCGGCGGCGGCAGGCGCCTTGCGCGTTCCGTAGCCGTACCAGCCTGCGACGATCATCGCCACCGCAACCACCAGCAGGCCGAGCCACAGCAGGATCACGCGCTTGCGCGGCGGGCGGTCGACCGGCACGGACTGCCGGACCTTGGCCCGGCGTCTCTTCTTCATTTCGGGCTTCGAGGCCCAAGTCGACTCCAGCCCCGGCGACGCAGCGGGCGGCGCGGGCGAGCGCGGCAACCCGTCGTCGTGCACCATCAACACGGTCTGTGAGTGTTCGTCGTTCTGCCGCGCGGCGGGCGTCCGACTGAAGAACGACGAGCGCGCGGGCGGCGGCTCCTCCGGGTCGAACAGCGGCGCCGGAATGGTCGGCGCGCGCAACTGGGCGGGGGCGGTGGTGGCCCATTCGCGTTCAGGGCTCGGCGGCGGCGGAATCCGGTCTCCCGCGGCGGACAGCTTGACGCCGCAACTCCTGCAGAAATTCGCGCCGTCACGGTTTTCCGTGCTGCAGACCGGACAGATCAGGGCCATGGCTTACTTGCTGACTACTCTCTACTCTCGGGGTCCAGAACGGAAACTGGCTTGCTGGTCGACTATCCGGCGGCGGGCGATCGGGGTTTCGTCAGGTCACGGCAACGCGCTTGGAGCGGTGCGCCATGCGCTTGGCGATCACGGCGCCGAGCGCCATCGCGATCTCCAGTGCCATGTTGGGCTGGCGGTTCGACATTTCCGCAAAGCGGATCGCCGTGAGCCGCCACACACGGCCCGCGCCAGTGACCACCACGTTGGCCGAATGCGGCTGCCGCGAGAAGAACGAGCCTTCGCCGACCACCGAGCCGGGCGTGAGCACGGCCAGCCGCATCTGCTCCTTGCTGCTGACACGGTGCACGCTGATGGCGCCGCTCTCGATGAAGAACACCGAGCGGTCGGGCGTGCCCTGCTCGATCAATATGTCACCGACGCCGGCATCGATGGGCTGCAGATAGCCCGCCAGCGTTTCCCACTGCTGGACATTGAACGTCAACGCAAACGCGTCGGTGCTCATGTTCTCCGCGATGGCGCGGCTCAGGTTCTGGATTGACATGTTTCTTCGGCCCCCGATGTGAGCCGAAGTATCCGCGATGGCCGCGAGGTTCGGCTACAACTGTTTACGTTTTTCAGGTCGCCTGTAGTTATTTACCAATGCAGAAGCGCGAAAAGATGACCCCCAGCAGGTCGTCCGCGCCGAATTCGCCGGTGATCTCGTTCAGGGCGTTCTGGGCCAGCCGCAACTCTTCGGCCAGCAGATCGAGCAGCTGGGCCTGTGCCGCCAGGTGGCTGGCGGCCAGCGCCAGGTGCGTTTCGACCCGGGCCAGCGCCTGCACGTGGCGCGCCCGCGCGAGGTACACGCCCTCGGGCACGGCCTGCCAGCCGGCCATGGCCAGCAGCTGTTCGCGCAGGGCCTCGATACCCAGGCCGGTCTTGGCGGACAGGGCGATGCCTTGTTCGGGGTGGGTAGCGGGCGCTGCGTCCTGCTTGTTCCAGACATCGAGCACCGGCACGCTCGCGGGCAGCTTCTGCCGCAGGCCGGCCAGGATCTCCGCATCGGCGGCGGCGTAGTCGTCCAGGTGCGCGCGGGTGAGGTCGTGCAGGAACAGCACGGCATCGGCGCTTTCGATCTGGCCCCAGGCGCGCGCCACGCCGATCTGCTCGACCTCGTCGCTGCTCTCGCGCAGGCCGGCGGTGTCGGCCACGTGCAGCGGCACGCCATGGATCTGGATGGTCTGCGAGACCACGTCGCGCGTGGTGCCCGCCACCGCGCTCACGATGGCCAACTCGGCACCGGCCAGCGCGTTGAGCAGCGAGCTCTTGCCCGCGTTGGGCTGGCCCGCGATCACGACCTTGATGCCTTCGCGCAGCAACGCGCCCTGGCGCGCGCGCTGCTGCACGGCGGCGAGTTGCGACTGCAGCCTTGCCAGCTGCCCGGTGGCATCGGCCTTCTGCAGGAAGTCGATTTCTTCTTCCGGAAAGTCGAGCGTGGCCTCCACCAGCATGCGCAGGTGGATCAGCGCGTCGCGCAGCGTGTGGATCTCGCGCGAGAACGCGCCCGACAGCGAACGCCCGGCGCTGCGCGCGGCCGCCTCGGTGCTGGCGTCGATCAGGTCGGCAATGGCCTCGGCTTGCGCCAGGTCGATCTTTCCGTTGAGAAACGCCCGCTGGCTGAACTCGCCGGGTTCGGCCACCCGCAGGCCGGGCAGGCGGGGGCGGCCGGTGACGGGGTCGGGCTCGGCCGCGGCTTCGAGGCAGCGCGCCAGCAGCAGCTGCAGCACGACCGCGCCTCCGTGGGCCTGCAGCTCGAGCACGTCCTCGCCAGTGAAAGAGTTCGGCGAAGGGAAGTGAATGGCCAGGCCGTGGTCGACAGGCTCGCCGTCCGCATCGCGGAACGGCAGGTAGGTGGCCTCGCGCGGCTTGAGCACGCGGCCACAGAGGGCTTCGATCAACGGCGCCAGCTTCGCGCCCGACACCCGCACGATGCCGACCGCCCCGCGCCCCGAGGCTGTGGCGACGGCGACGATGGGATCGGTGGTGCGGGCGAGCATGGGCGGATTCTTTCAGCAAAAAGGGCCGCTGACGCGGCCCTTCGTGGGATGGCTGGGGTGGTGTGCGGCTACTTGGTGCCGAGCACGCCCAGTCGCTTGTTGATGAACCACTGCTGCGCGATCGACAGCACGTTGTTCGTGATCCAGTACAGCACCAGGCCGGCCGGGAAGAAGATGAACATCACGCTGAACGCGAGCGGCATGATCCACATCAGCTTGGCCTGCATCGGATCGGGCGGCGTCGGGTTGAGCCAGGTCTGGAACAGCGAGGTGGCCGTCATCACGACCGGCAGGATGTACCAGGGGTCCGGTGCCGACAGGTCGGTGATCCAGCCGATCCACGGTGCGTGGCGCATTTCGACCGACGACAGCAGCACCCAGTAGAGCGCGATGAACACCGGGATCTGGATCACGATGGGGAAGCAGCCGCCCATCGGATTGACCTTTTCGGTCTTGTAGATCCGCATCATTTCCTGCTGCATTTCCTGCGGCTTGTCCTTCAGCCGCTCGCGCATTTCCATGATCTTCGGATTGATGGCCTTCATCTTGGCCATGCTGGCGTAGGCCTTGGCGTTGAGCCAGTAGAAGGCCGCCTTCAGCAGCACCACCAGCGCGACGATCGACCAGCCCCAGTTGCCCAGGATGCCGTGCAGCTGGTTCAGCAGCCAGTACAGCGGCTTGGAGATGATGGCGAAGATGCCATAGTCCTTCACCAGGTCCAGGCCGGGGGCGATGGCCTCGAGCTTCTTTTCTTCCTCGGGGCCGGCGAACAGCGCGCTGTTCACGACCTGCGTGGCGCCCGGGGCGATCTTCGGCAGCGTGGCCACCATGGCAACGGTGAAGAGGTTGTCGCCCAGGTCCTTCACGCGGAACTCGCGGCGCAGCTGCTCGCTGGCCGGGTCGCCCTTGAGCAGCCAGGCCGACACGAAGTAATGCTGCACCATCGCGATCCAGCCGTCGTTGGCCGGCGGAGGCGGCTCGATCTTGCCCTTGGCGATGTCCTTGAAGTCGAGCTTGTGGAACTTCTTCTCGTTGGTGTACGCGGCCGGACCGGTGAAGGTGTTGGTGCCGAACATCGTGCTGGCGGCCACCGTGCCGTGGCGCAGCAGCTGCATGTAGAGCTGCGCGTCGCGCGGCTGGTCGCTCACGTTGACGACTTCGTGGCGCACGCCGATGGTGTAGTCACCGCGGTGGAACACGTAGGTCTTGATGTACTTCAGGCCGCCGACGGGGGCGCTTTCGAAGCCCACTTCCAGCGTGTTCTGGCCATCGGCCATTTCGCGCGGACCGGCCTTCGGCGTCATCGGCGTCAGGTGGTTGGGGAAGCGCTCACCGGTGTCGACCTGGTTCAGCAGGCCGGTCTGCGCGACGTAGCGCGTGGCGGACGAGCCGTTTTCGAACAGCACCACGTGCTTGGTGCGGTCGGCTTCGTCGTACTTCAGCAGTTCGAGGTGGTTGACCGTGGCGCCTTCGCTGTCGATCGTTGCCTTGAACAGGTCGGTGGTCACGTTGACCTGCTCGCGCGGCGCGGCCGCGGCGGCTTGCGTGGGCACGGCGCCCGCGTTGCCGCTGGTGCCGGATGCGGTCGGCACGCCGTTGCTGGCTGCAGGTGCGTTGGCTGGAGCGGCGGCCGTGGCGGCCGGCTTGGTCGACGGCAGGAAGGTCGGCTTGTTGCCGTTGAAGACCTGCCATTGGTCCCACAGCAGCACCAGCGAGAACCCAAAAATCACCCACAGTATCGTGCGGCGGATATCGTTCATGACGAAGACTTCTTGTCGGAGGAGAGAAGAGACGAAAACAGCGATCCTGACTTGTCAGTGCGACGCTGAGATTTCGGTGGAACCGGATCGTGGCCGCCCTGGCACCAGGGCTGGCAGCGCGCGATGCGGTGCAGAGTCAGGTAGCTGCCCTTGAGCGCGCCATGCACCTCGAGCGCCTCGATCGAATACACGGAGCAGGTCGGCGTGAAGCGGCACGACTGGCCGAGCCAGGGGCTCAGCAGCAGGCGGTAGGCCTTCACGAGGCCGATCAGCAGGCGTTTCATGGCGAAGAGGAGGGAGCCGCAGGCGCCGCGGGGGTGCGCGCAGCCCGCGCCAGCAGTTGCTGGAGCTCGGCGCGCACAGCGGCCTTGAGCTTGTCCGAGGTGGCGCTCACGAATTCCTTGCGGTCGAAACCGGCGCGCAGGCGCACCACGTGCGCAGCACGCGGCAAGGCGACGCCGGGAGCGGCACTCACGGCGTAGATCTGACGCTTGATGGCATTGCGCGTGACAGCACGACGCGCCCAGCGCTTGGGCACCATGGCACCCAGCCAGACGTCGTCGGACGCGAACAACGGCTGTGCGCTCGATGCGAGATCGAGCGCACAGCGATGCAATGCGAAATGAGCAGTGCGCGCCACGGTGGCACCTGCGAGGACGGCCTGGAATTGCGCGCGGGTCTTGAGCCGCTGCATGGAAGCCGGGCTGTGCACGTCATTGCCGGTTGGACCGGAAGCGCTGGCTGCGGGAGCCTGCGCTGACGTGTCGGCTGCTGGCAACGGCAGGTGGTCTGCCGTCAGACGGCCAGGCGCTTGCGGCCCTTGGCGCGGCGTGCGTTGATGACGGCACGGCCGCCGCGGGTCTTCATGCGGACCAGGAAGCCGTGGGTACGGGCGCGGCGGACTTTGGATGCTTGGTATGTGCGTTTCATGATGGTTCCAGATTCCCTGATTTCCGCATGAAAAAACCTGCGGGCGCTGGGGAGCGTGTTTCGGATGGCCCCCGAAAGACGCAATGAGGTTTTCAGGGAAACCCGCAATTATCGCAAACATTGGCCGCCGGAACAATCTTCGAGCAGATTTGCGGGCCTTTCGACATGCCGGCCAGCGTGTGGATAAGGTTTTGACAAGTTAGAATGCCGAGCGCCTTCCAGCAGAGAATATCCACAATACCTATACCAAAAATGCCCGAGGGTCTCATCACTTTTTCAAGCGCCCATGTCGACTGACGGCATCGGCGAAAGCCTGTGGCAGGCCTGCGTCGACCAGCTCGCGCAGGAGCTGTCCGAGCAGCAGTTCAACACCTGGATCAAGCCCCTGACAGCGCAGGTCGCCGACGACCTGTCGCGCATGACGGTGTTCGTTGCCAACCGCTTCAAGCTCGACTGGATCCGGGCCCAGTACGCCGGCAAGATCGCCGCCATGGCCGAGAAGATGTACGGCCAGCCGGTCGCCATCGAGTTAGCGCTCGCTCCGCGCGAAGTGCCCGTGCGCTCTGCACCCGTGGCCGTCATGACCGAAACGGACGTGCCGCGCGACGTGGCCGGACCGGGCGAGGAGCCGGCCGCGGCCGGCTTCAAGAACCGCCTGAATTCCGGCCTCACTTTCGACACCCTGGTCGAGGGCACGGCCAACCGCATGGCGCGCGCCGCGGCCATGCACGTGGCCGGCATGCCGGGCCATCTTTACAACCCGCTTTTCATCTACGGCGGCGTCGGCCTGGGCAAGACCCACCTGATGCACGCTGTGGGTAACCGGCTGCTGGCCGACAAGCCGGATTCCAAAGTTCTCTACATCCACGCCGAGCAATTCGTCTCGGATGTGGTCAAAGCCTATCAGCGCAAGACTTTCGATGAGTTCAAGGAGCGCTACCACTCGCTCGATCTGTTGCTGATCGACGATGTGCAGTTCTTCGCCAACAAGGACCGGACGCAGGAAGAGTTCTTCAACGCGTTCGAAGCCCTGCTCGCCAAGAAGTCGCACATCGTGATGACCAGCGACACCTATCCGAAGGGGCTGGCGGACATCCACGAGCGCCTGGTTTCGCGCTTCGATTCGGGCCTCACGGTGGCCATCGAGCCGCCCGAGCTTGAAATGCGCGTGGCCATCCTGATCAACAAGGCGCGCGCCGAATCGGCCGAAATGCCGGAAGAAGTGGCCTTCTTCGTCGCCAAGAACGTGCGCTCCAACGTGCGCGAGCTCGAAGGGGCGCTGCGCAAGATCCTGGCGTATTCGCGTTTCAACCAGAAGGAGATCTCGATCGCCCTGGCGCGCGAGGCGCTGCGCGACCTGCTGTCGATCCAGAATCGGCAGATCTCCGTCGAGAATATCCAGAAGACGGTGGCCGATTACTACAAGATCAAGGTCGCCGACATGTACAGCAAGAAACGCCCGGCCAGCATTGCGCGGCCACGGCAGATCGCGATGTACCTGGCCAAGGAGCTCACGCAGAAAAGCCTGCCGGAAATCGGCGAGCTGTTCGGTGGGCGCGACCACACGACGGTGCTGCACGCGGTGCGCAAGATCTCGGGCGAGCGCCAGCAGCTCACCGAGCTCAACCAGCAGCTCCACGTGCTCGAACAGACGCTCAAGGGCTGACCGCCGAATGTCATCAAGGGTGCCCCTCGCGACAGCGGAGAATGGCGTCTTACAGGCTGATTCAAAGAGATAGAGAAGAGGAAGAAGACATGATCGTTTTGAAGGCAAACCAAGACAAAGTCCTCGCCGCGCTGCAGTCGGTGGCGGGCATCGTCGAGCGGCGTCACACCTTGCCGATCCTGGCGAACGTGCTGATCCGCAAGACCGGCGGCCAGCTGCAGCTGACCACGAGCGACCTCGAGATCCAGATCCGCACTACCGCCGAACTCGGCGGCGACGAAGGCAACTTCACCACCACCATCGGCGCGCGCAAGCTGATCGACATCCTGCGCACCATGCCGGCCGACCAGACCGTGAGCCTCGAATCGAGCGCGAGCAAGCTGGTGCTCAAGGGCGGCAAGAGCCGCTTCACGCTGCAGTCGCTGCCCGCCGAAGACTTTCCGCTGGTTCAGGAAGCAGCCAATTTCGGCCCCGTGTTCAGCGTGCCGCAAAAGACGCTGAAAGACCTGCTCTCGCAGGTGTCGTTCGCCATGGCCGTGCACGACATCCGCTACTACCTGAACGGCATCCTGTTCGTTGCCGAAGGCAAGCAGCTGAGCCTGGTGGCCACCGACGGCCACCGCCTGGCGTTCTCGTCGGCCACGCTCGACGTCGAAGTGCCGCGCCAGGAAGTCATCCTGCCGCGAAAGACCGTGCTCGAAATGCAGCGCCTGCTGTCCGACGCCGAAGGCGCCATCGAGATGCAGTTCGCGAACAACCAGGCCAAGTTCAGCTTCGGCGGCATGGAGTTCGTCACCAAGTTGGTCGAGGGCAAGTTCCCCGACTACAACCGCGTCATCCCGAAGAACCACAAGAACACCGTCACGCTGGGCCGCGCGCCGCTCCTGGCCAGCCTGCAGCGCACCGCCATCCTGACCAGCGAGAAGTTCAAGGGCGTGCGCCTGAACATCGAGCCGGGCACGCTGCGCATCGCGTCGAACAACGCCGAGCAGGAAGAAGCCCAGGACGAACTCGACATCGACTACGGCGGCGACGCCATCGAAATCGGCTTCAACGTGACCTACCTGATCGACGCGCTGTCGAACATGGACCAGGACATGGTCAAGCTGGATCTGGCCGATTCCAACAGCTCGGCCTTGTTAACCATCCCCGAGAACGCATCTTTCAAGTACGTCGTGATGCCGATGCGTATCTAGCAGACACACCACGCAGCGCCTTGCGCATACAGCCCGCGGCCCTCCGCGGGTTTGCGCTTTCAAGAGGCTGCGAATTGAGCTTTTGAGAGCCCGAAATATCACGTGAATACCGTGAGAGTTAGAGGAATATCCGAATGAGTGCTGAAGAAAACAAGCCCGACGTGCCCCACACCGAGCCCGTCTACATCCCCGAGATCGACACCGTGGCCCCCGACACCAGCTACGGCGAAGGCTCCATCACGATCCTCGAAGGGCTTGAAGCCGTGCGCAAGCGCCCCGGCATGTACATCGGCGACACCTCCGACGGCACCGGCCTGCACCACCTGGTGTTCGAAGTCGTCGACAACTCCATCGACGAGGCGCTGGCTGGCCATTGCGACGACATCGTCGTGACCATCCACAGCGACAACTCGATCTCCGTTACCGACAACGGCCGCGGCATCCCGACCGGCGTGAAGATGGACGACAAGCACGAGCCCAAGCGCTCGGCTGCGGAAATTGCGCTCACCGAACTGCACGCCGGCGGCAAGTTCAACCAGAACAGCTACAAGGTGTCGGGCGGCCTGCACGGCGTGGGCGTGAGCTGCGTGAACGCGCTGAGCGTGATGCTGCGTTTGGTGGTGCGCCGCGAAGGCAAGATCCACGAACTCGAATTCAGCCGCGGCTTCGTGCAGAACCGCCTGCTCGAGACGGTGAACGGCGTCGAAGTCTCGCCCATGAAGATCATCGGCGACACCGACAAGCGCGGCACCGAGGTGCACTTTCTTCCTGACACCCAGATCTTCAAGGAGAACTCGGACTTCCACTACGAGATTCTCAGCAAGCGCCTGCGCGAACTGAGCTTCCTGAACAACGGCGTGCGCATCCGCCTGAAGGACGAGCGCACCGGCAAGGAAGACGACTTCTCCGGCGCCGGCGGCGTGCGCGGCTTCGTCGAGTTCATCAACAAGGGCAAGACCGTCCTGCATCCGAACTCGTTCTATGCCGAAGGCGAGCGCCCGGCCGACACTTACGGCGGCATCCCCGGCACGCACATCGGCGTCGAAGTGGCGATGCAGTGGAACAGCGGCTACAACGAGCAGGTGCTGTGCTTCACCAACAACATCCCGCAGCGTGACGGCGGCACCCACCTCACCGGCCTGCGCGCCGCGATGACCCGCGTCATCAACAAGTACATCGAAGAGAACGAGTTCGCGAAGAAGGCGAAGGTCGAAGTCACCGGCGACGACATGCGCGAAGGCCTGTGCTGCGTGCTGAGCGTGAAAGTGCCCGAGCCCAAGTTCTCGAGCCAGACCAAGGACAAGCTGGTGTCCAGCGAAGTGCGCGCGCCGGTGGAAGACATCGTCGGCAAGCTGCTCACCGACTACCTGCAGGAACGCCCGAACGACGCCAAGATCATCTGCGGCAAGATCGTCGAGGCCGCCCGTGCCCGCGAAGCCGCCCGAAAGGCCCGCGAAATGACGCGCCGCAAGGGCGTGCTCGACGGCATGGGCCTGCCCGGCAAGCTGGCCGACTGCCAGGAGAAAGATCCGGCGCTGTGCGAGGTCTACCTGGTGGAGGGTGACTCCGCCGGCGGCTCCGCCAAGCAGGGCCGCGACCGGAAGTTCCAGGCCATCCTGCCGCTACGCGGCAAGATCCTGAACGTCGAGAAGGCACGCTACGAGAAGCTGCTCACCAGCAACGAAATTCTCACGATGATCACCGCGCTGGGCACCGGCATCGGCCGTGCCGGCGCGACCACCGCGGGCGGCGGCGCGGACGACTTCAACGTCGCCAAGCTGCGCTACCACCGCATCATCATCATGACCGACGCCGACGTCGACGGCGCCCACATCCGCACGCTGCTGCTGACGTTCTTCTATCGCCAGATGCCCGAGCTGGTTGAGCGCGGCCACATCTACATCGCGCAGCCTCCGCTGTACAAGGTGAAGGTCGGCAAGGAAGAGCAGTACCTGAAGGACGGCCCCGCGCTCGACGCCTTCCTGCTCAAGGTGGCGCTGAAAGACGCGAGCCTGCAGACCGGCGGCGCCAACTCCACCACGCTGAGCGGCGATACCCTGGGCGAGCTGGCGCGCAAGCACCAGGTGGCCGAGGCCGTGATCGCGCGCCTGCGCAACTTCATGGACGCCGAGGCACTGCGCGCCATCGCCGACGGCGTGGCGCTCGACCTCGACACCACGCCCGCCGCCGAGGCATCGGCCGTGGCGCTGCAGGCCAAGCTGCGTGAGCTCAACACCACCGGCATTCCGGCCGAGGTGAGCAACGAGTTCGACGCGCGCACCGACAAGCCGCTGCTGCGCATCAGCCGCCGCCACCACGGCAACATCAAGAGCAGCGTGATCACGCAAGACTTCGTGCACGGCGCCGACTACGCCGCGCTCGCCGAAGCAGCCAACACCTTCCGCGGCCTGCTGAGCCCCGAAGGCGCGCTGGTGAAGCGCGGCGAAGGCGAACGCGCCAAGGAAGAAAAGGTCGACGACTTCCGCCAGGCCATGAAGTGGCTCATCGGCGAAGCCGAGCGCGCCACCTCGCGCCAGCGCTACAAGGGCCTGGGCGAGATGAACCCCGAGCAGCTGTGGGAAACCACGATGGACCCGACCGTGCGCCGCCTGCTGCGCGTGCAGATCGACGACGCGATCGAGGCCGATCGTGTGTTCACGATGCTGATGGGCGACGAGGTGGAGCCGCGTCGCGAGTTCATCGAGCAGAACGCGCTGCGGGCGGCGAATATCGACGTGTAAGCCGCTAGGTGTCGGGTGCCACGTAAAGTGAAAACCTTGCCAAGTAAATGAAAAAGTGCTGACACGGAAAGTGAAAAGAATCAGCCCGATAAGGCCAACCGGTCCAGTCGACGGCATTCATCCCATAATCGAGTCAATCTCCGGTAGCAATCAACGGTGCCATACGTTGATTCAAATGTTCTACGAAGGCTATCTTCCGGCGAGAGATACGGAGATGGCGCCACCCGGCAACGGGTTCCACCTGGAGTGGAAATAGCGCGCAAGCGCGAAGAGAACCTCGCATGCGACGGCCGCCCCCTTAAACTGGGCGGCCGTTGTCTTTTTGGCCTGCGTGCCATGAGCCGGCCGTTCACCCGTTACACGCTCGGCACCTGTAAGAAGTGGGGCCAAATTACATCAAGGTGAGCTTGGCGACGGCGCAGCGGGTGCGCGCAACTCGATGCCCGACTGCACGCGGCCGAATCCCTGTAAGCGACAAGCCATGCCATCTTGACCTAGTAATAGCTCCCCGGCCCGCGAGCTAGGCTTCGGCTCTCGGCCGAGGCTGTGTGAAAACGCTTCGCCGTCGGCACTCATCCAAATAAAATCATGGCACCCGTTCCCAGCGAGGTGCCCATGAAGCGATTCATCGAAGGCGAAGACCGACAGCAGGTTGCACTGCTGCCGGAATGTCTTGATGACTATATCGGCGAAGACAACCCGGTGCGCGTTGTCGACGTTTTTGTCGATGAACTTGATCTTCAAGCACTCGGCTTCAAAGGAGCAGATCCAGCCGCGACCGGCCGGCCGGCGTACCACCCGGCGGTGCTGCTCAAGCTCTACATCTACGGGTACCTGAACCGCATCCAGTCCAGCCGGCGTTTGGAACGCGAGGCTCAGCGCAACGTCGAGTTGATGTGGCTCACCGGCCGGCTGGCCCCGGACTTCAAGACCATTGCCGACTTCCGTCACGACAACGGCGCTGGCATCCGCAATGTCTGCAAGCGCTTCGTCGGCATGTGCCGAGAGCTCAAGCTGTTCACGCAGGCCATCGTGGCCATCGATGGCAGCAAGTTCAAGGCAGTGAACAGCCGGGACCGCAACGTCACGCCAGCCAAGATCGACAAACGCCAGCAGCAGATCGAGCAAAGCATTCAGCGCTATCTGGACGCGCTGGAGACCGCCGACCGCACGCAGCCTGCGGAGGTCGAAGCCAAGACCGAGCGGCTGCAGGACAAGATCAAGAGGTTGCGCGATCAGATGCGCCAGCTCGATGAAACCAAGGAGCAGTTGCAGCACGATCCGGATGGGCAACGTTCAACCACCGATCCCGACGCACGCTCGATGATCTCGCAGGCAAAGGGTTCAGGCTTGGTGGGCTACAACGTCCAGACGGCGGTCGATGCGAAGAACCACTTGATCGTGGCGCACGAGGTCACGAACGTCGGCAACGACCGCGCGCAGCTCAACAGGATGGCACGTGCTGCGCGCGAGGCGATGGACAAGCCCAGACTTCAAGCCTTCGCCGACCGGGGCTACTTCAATGGCACGGAACTCAAGGCCTGTGAGGACGACGGCATCACGGCCTTCGTGCCCAAGCCGATGACATCGAACGCCAAGGCCGCGGGTCGCTTCGACAAGACCGACTTCATCTACATCGCGAAGGACGACGAATACCAATGCCCTGCGGGTGAACGAGCGATCTACAGGTTCAGCACGCTGGAGAAGAACGACAACAAGCTGCACGTCTATTGGCCCAGCGCCTGCCCTGGTTGCGCCATGAGAGACCAGTGCACGACCAGCAGCTACCGCCGAATCCGACGCTGGGAACACGAAGCGGTGCTTGATCGGGTGCAGCAACGCCTTGATCGCAAGCCCGACGCCATGACCTTGCGACGACGCACCGTGGAGCACGTGTTCGGTACGCTGAAACACTGGATGGGATCAACCCACTTCCTGACCAGGACTCTGGCGCATGTGAGCACCGAGATGAGCTTGCATGTGCTGGCCTACAACTTCAAGCGGGTCATGAAGGTGCTGGGATTCACCAGGACGATGAAGGCGATGCAATTGGCTGGGGCATGAGCCCTTTTAGTCGCACTCTCGCCGCGTAGATCGGTCTGCCCGTTGCGGCGCTGGTCTGACGGCCGCGTTCTGTCTCTACTGTGCGCTGTCGAGCGGCCGAGTTCGGCATACTCATGTGCCGAGTGCGTTTCCACACAGCCTCGGCCAAGACCCGACATTCGCCGACGGGGCTCAATTTGTGTACACCGGCGGAATGCACGTCAACATTCGACCAACATGAGCTACTCAGTATTTGTGCAGAAGTTTGCCCGCGGCGAGCCCAGCGCCGCTGCTTCTGCTTCGGTCGTTTCGATTCTGCAAAGGTATGGTGACGTCAGTGATGCCGGCGGTCGGCTGGAATTCACGCCGGACGACGACGACCTTTGCGAAATCGGATTTGTTGGCGGCGGTGAAGTCGACGGGATCGACTCGGTCAGCTTCGAGCGACCGGTCTCTGGTGGTCGGCTAGCCTCGCTCGTGTTCGAGCTACTCGGCATCCCCGGAATGTGCTACTACGAGTTGGATTGCAGCTACGTTCTGGCGCGAACAGAAATCACAGCAGAACTTCCGCCCGACTTGGTCGGCCTGTGCGAATCGGGAAGGGTCACTGTCATTTCTTCTATGAGTGACGTTCCGCTGTGACCCAGGACGGCCACAACCAATGGGATGGACGCCCCCACCCGTACCGGCATCGATGTGCCACAGTGGAAGTGTCAGCAACCACTTGAACTGAAAGGGGCGTCCACCATGAAGATTACGACTGTTGGCATTGACCTGGCAAAGAACGTGTTCCAGGTTCACGCAGTGGATGAGCATGGCAAGGTCGCGTTGCGCAAGCAACTGCGGCGCGACCAAATGACGGCATTCTTCGTGAACTTGCCTCGGTGTCTCATCGGCATGGAGGCGTGCGGCAGCGCCCACCACTGGGCGCGAACCCTGCAGGGCTTCGGCCACACGGTTCGCTTGATGTCGCCACAGTTCGTCAAGCCGTATGTGAAGAGCAACAAGAACGACGTGGCTGATGCGGAAGCCATCTGCGAGGCCGTCACCAGACCCAACATGCGATTCGTGCCGGTGAAGAGCGTCGAGCAGCAAGCCGTGCTGTCGCTGCATCGCGCGCGCCAAGGCGTTGTCATCGCCCGCACGGCGCAGGCGAACCAGATTCGCAGCCTCCTGGGCGAGTTCGGCCTGGTCATCCCGAAGGGCATCTGCCACGTCGCCAAGCAAGTCCCCGAGCTGCTTGAAGACGCGAGCAACCAGCTGCCCGGAACGTTCCGCCGACTCATCGCTCGCCTAACCGAGCACCTCAAGGAATTGGACAAGCTGGTCGACGAGTTCGAGGACCAAATCAAGGTCTGGCATCGCAGCAGCGAGCTCAGCCTCCGGCTCGAGAAGATTCCCGGCATCGGACCGCTGGGAGCCAGTGCTCTGGTGGCCTCCATCGCGGATGCGAACAGCTTCGACAACGGCCGGCAGCTCTCGGCTTGGCTCGGCCTCGTGCCGAGGCAGAATTCGAGCGGAGGCAAGCCAACGCTCCTGGGCATCAGCAAGCGCGGGGACGTGTACCTGCGCACCTTGCTCATTCACGGCGCGCGCTCGGCCATTGTTGCGGCGCAGCGCAAGGCCGTGAACACCAACGTGTGGCTGGCGAGCCTGCTGAACCGACGACATCCGAACGTGGCTGCTGTGGCACTGGCCAACAAGAACGTGCGAACGGTCTGGGCACTGCTAGCCCATGGGCGGGAGTTCCGACCTAACTACGTGCCGCCGCAGCTCGCTGCGTAGCCGACCCAACCCATCAACACAGAAGGCAGGAGACTGAACCACCGATTGCTCAGGCAATCACGCAGTGATGGCAAAACAGGTTAGACCGTGGTTGGCGAAGCCCAAAACGTCCGGGGCACTCGGAGTGCGGACAACCGATAGAGGAGCCGACCAGCAAACCCCATCAGGGACAGCGGCGAAAAGCCGCAGCGAAAGTCCGAATGTACGGGTGCAATCGAACCTTCAAGTCATCATCAACTGAATGCCTGGCATATTTGGGGGCGTCCATGTACAGACATTCATCTAGTCGGCCAAAATGAGCCTTCTCCAAACACTAAGCGCCGGATTTCGCCTGGACTGATTGCGCTTGGCGTTATCGTGGTCTTCGGCGTAGCGGGCGTGCTGATCGCGTATGCCGTTGACTGGCTTGGCTCGCGCCTGGAGGAACAATGTCAAACCTATTGCGCAGGGCGAGCGAAGCAAGGTCAGATGGTGCCGGTTTATCCCAAGACCATGACAGGTTCCCGCGATGGGCCTACTGAATGTAGCTGCCTATAGTCGCCTGTCTACCAGGAGCAGATGGTCGGCGAGGTCGCTGAGAACTGTCGATCACAATGGCCGAGGCAGCCTATTCAATCTCGTCAGGAGCATCGCGGTCCCAGGGGTGCGTCGGTTCAAGATTGGGAATGATTGGCCCAAAGAAGGGATCCGCCAGTTCGTCAACGCGGCCGCTCATGATTCGATGTACTCGGAAGACATTGCTGAAATCCTCGCGATCGGTGTCTTCGTCATCTTTGACATAGAAAAGCCCATAGCTCCCTTTGCCGTGTTCTGCTATCCAAGTCAGCATGTCCCAGAACGGCGAGCCTCTATGGTTTCTGGATAGAAACACCTGCAGCACACCATCGTGATTGTTGTGATGCTCATGCAAGATCCACAGCAACGTAGGCGACGAATTCGTAGTCATCCACTCACGAAAGTCGGCCCACAGTGTCTCGTCAGCCTTGCGTACGGCTTCGTTCATGTCACTGATCGCAGGTTCGCCAACGGTCTCGGAGTAAACACTACGGGACGTGCGAAGGACACACCAGCCAATTCCGATAATCATGATGAGCTTTCAGACCAATACTTGTGGATTGAGAAACGACAGCTCATTGTCAATCCGGCAGCTGCTTTGAGCCCATTGACGTTGACGTGCTTGCGGCAGAGTTCGGCCAGAACCGAACCTTCAGTCTCACCTGCCATTGGCGCTTTGACGGAGCATGAACTAAGAGGTTGACGACCATGCCGATAGCAGATTTCGTTCAATTTAGTGTGCTCCCATTCGGAAGCTTTTTGATTCCGGTCACTGCTGCCGTACTTTGGTGGCTCCGAAAGAACCTGACATGGAAGGTAATGTTGTTCGTCTGCATGATGGGAGTTCTAGGTGGAGCGCTGGTGGTTGCGGCACTTCGAGCGTTTCTTCTCCTTCCTCTACATATAGGCTGCCTCGACTGCGGCCTCTTAAACAAATGGTGGTATTGGGACATACTCACCTTTGTCCAGGGCTTTGGCATCACGTCAGCCTTGGCGTTGCTGGCGCATCGGCTAGCACTCAGGTTTCGACACTGATTTCTGTCCGCTTCGAAGCGTGACGTACGAAACTTGGAGTCCTGCGGAGCCTGCCTCGATCCGGCTACAGTCGGCCAAGACCTGTCATTCAATACTGCCTCTCAAGATGGACATCAAACGGATCCAGCGCTCGGTTTTCTACCGCTATCCGCATGTGACCGGGCCAACGTGCGTGTTTGTCTCCGTTCGGTTTGGCAAGGCACCGTCGACTGGCCCCGCGTTGATTCGGCTACTCGCGATGGACCGGACGGAGGCGACGGTCCAGTTTGACCTCTCGAATCATGTGTCCGAGATACTTGCTGGGGTGGCTCGGGCAAACGCTGAACTTGGAAGTCGCCTTGAAGTTGAGGCGATTGAGGTCGTCCCGGACGACTATCCCGGAAAGGGGCAGGCTGAGCGCATCGCCTATCAAATCGCCATGGCCGTGGGTCGAGGCGACGTATAGCCGCAGCCGGCCAGAAGCTGACCTTCGCCCGAAGTTCCCAATGGAAGGATCCGATGCCGTTCGATTTGGATGAGCGCTACGTGCAAGCTGCGGAGCAGGCGTTGGGCATCAGCTTGCCGACGTCGTATCGCCTAGCCATGATGAGAAGCAACGGAGGCGCTGTCGCAACCGAGAACGACGACTGGGACCTGTATCCCATCGCGGACGATTCCGACAGGAAGCGGCTCGCCCGCACCCTCAATGGCGTCGTCCCCGAGACGGGGCGTGCGAGAGCCTGGCGTGGATTTCCCTCAGCCGCGGTATCGTTGGGCGATAACGGCGAAGGTGACCAACTCGTCTTTCTCGCGGATGGACAAGGGCTTGGTCCGGAGGTCTTCATCTGGCGTCATGAGACGTGCGAATTGATCCGCGTCGCCGACGACTTCGCAGACCTTGGGGCCGGCGGCTCGTGATAGCCAGAAGCAGACTTCCAACCGGCGCCGGATCCACATATATGAGTGGTTTGGCGGGCTGTAGGGCAGCTCTTGATCGAAGCGGGGCGAAGCAATAAGGTGCAGAGAGGAGAAGCTCTACGGAGGAATCGTGATCACTCAAGGCGGAATCCATGACGAGGAGGCTTTGAACATCTACACGGATGGCTCGTCTTTCCCTGGCAAGAAGAGAGCAGCTGGTGTGGGTGTGGTGCTAATGTGGGTGGACGAGGCTGGGGACCCGCAGACAAGCGAGCACGCGCCGACCGGCTACCAGAGCGCGACTATTGACGAGATGGAGATTCAGGCCTGCACCATCGGTTTGCAGGAAGCCAGGCGCATGTTTCCCGATTTGAGTAGGTTCAAAAGGATCCTCCTGTTCTCGGATTCTCAATACGTAACCGAGAATTTCGTCAGTGCGATGAACATCTGGCCCAAGAGAGCATGGCGGGGCTCAAATGGGACGCCCGTCAAGAACATTGATCTTTGGAAAAGCTTAAAGAGGGAGGTCAATGCGTGCCCGCTTCGCGTTGAAGTACGGTGGGTGAAAGGGCACAAGTCGAACATTTACAACCGAGCAGCCGACAAGCTCGCAAAGAAGTCGGCAGCGATGCCGTTCAACAAGCCACTGTCAGTTAGTCAGACGACGCGCAAATGGTCAGATCGCAAGACCGAGCGAGGCTGCGTCACATTTGATGGCCGCGCAGTCAAGATTCGGATCATTTCTACAAAATACTACAAGTACGCCAGAGAGTATGAGTATCGATTCGAGGTGATTGACGAGGAGGACGCGTCCTACAAAGACGTGGACTTCGTTTGGTGCAAGGACCTGCTCAGTCGCAACAAGTGCTTTCTGGTGCGACTGAACTCTGATCAAGGTCACCCCGGCATTGATCAAGTGCTCGAAGAACTCAACCCTGACGACTACAGATATTGAGTCTGCCAACGCATTCAGCGCTCTTTATGCGCTCAGGAGCGGCAGCTTCCGGCACTCGGCCACTTCCGCTTCGGGCCCGGTGGCGTCGACCTCACTTCGACTACAGTCGGCCAGGATCGGTCTTTGGCCAACCCTGCGAAGTCAGGCCAGAATCCGTGCAATCGACGAAAGCGATGCGATATGGATGAAGAACTGGGGACGCAGCGCCTTCTGCGTAGTCTGACTGCCCGCATAGACGATCCTGTTGCCTACGGTGCCGCTTGGCGGGATCTGGAAAGCAGCTACGACGGCAGTTCCAGCGCCTTGTAGACGGCATGCACGTAGGTGATGAACTATGGGAGTTCAACTGGCGCGAACAGATCGGACTGCGATGGTGCTATTCGCTGGGGTGGGCAGTACTTCGAGACGGTCAACTTGTGACCGCACTGACTCATTCGACCAGTTGATCGACCAGGCAAGCTCGTTGTGCCAGAGAATTCCGTTGCAGGGCTCCTCTTTCGACGGCTGTTTCGGGCCTTCTGCGTCGACGATCTGTCCAGCTACTTTCGGCCAGAAGCGGTCGCTCGCGGCCACGGCGGAATATGCTCAAAACCTGACATTCCTTCCTAGCCAATGAAGTTCGACACATTGCCCCAAACCTGTCTCGTTGACGAGACCGTTGCGATTCGTGTTCTGGACCTTCAGCCCGGGGTGGCAATCACCTTGAAGCTCTGGAGTAGCTTTAATGATGTTGTTCTCTTTTCGAGTGCCGCCTTCAAGGCGGACTCCAACGGAGTTGTGGACCTCAGTAGTCATGCCCCGATTTCGGGCTCATACGAAGGTGTGGATGCCATGGGGCTCTTCTGGTCTCGGGCGCCAGTGGATGGAGACCTTGCCAAGGGCTTCGCGGGCATGAGTAGGGACCCTCTCACCGCGACGATGGTTGCGGAGATGGAAGGCGAGTCATCGCCGATCTCTCATCCAATTCGTCGCGTCTATATCGGTCCAGGCGTCGTGTCGCGAGAGGTACGAGAGGGCGGGCTTTTCGGCAAGATGTTTGAGCCCGCCCAACCCGGACCGCACCGGGCTGTGCTCGTAGTTGGTGGTTCCAACGGAGGGCTGGCCTGGTCTCAGGAGATGGCGGCATTGTTGGCATCCCACGGGTATGCGGCGCTCGCTTTAGCGTATTTCGCCGCAGAAGGCTTGCCGCCAACGCTCGACCGCATCCCTCTCGAGTACTTTGGCACGGCACTGGATTGGATGTCGGCTCAAACTAGCGTCGCCGCGAAGCACATCGGCGTCGTGGGTGTCTCGCGAGGCGGCGAACTTGCATTGCTTCTAGGTGCGACCTACCCCGAGATTCGGACGGTAGTCGCCTACGTGCCCAGCGGCATCTTGTGGCCGTCGTACCCCGAAAGCGGATACGGCGCGTGGACGCAGAGCGGCCAAGAGATTCCCTATGCCCGAACACTTACCTATGAGCAATGGGACAAGGCGCTGGCCGCCGGCGATGCAAGAAAGGACAGCTTCGACTGGTATTTCATTCCGTTGAGAGATGCTGCATACGCGAATAGAACTTCCATCCGAGTAGAAAGAATCAACGGGCCCGTCCTCATGATTACCGGCATCGATGACAAGCTTTGGCCGTCGACCGAACTGACGGAGTTCGCCGTTCAGCGCTTCAAGCAACAAGGCTTTCGCCATCGCGTCGAGCATCTGGCGTACGCGAGTGCGGGACACAGCATTGCCTGGCCGAATGCTCCGACAACAATGCTCAAGTCGAAGCATCCTGTGTCCGGCGAAGCAATGGACATGGGTGGGACGCCTGAAGGTACGGCACGTGCACGACGGGAGTCGTGGCCCAGAATGCTCGCGTTCCTGCGCAGCGCCCTGGTTGACGACTAGGACTACAGTCGGCCAGAACCGGACACACAAACCCTGTTCACCCATGAAGAAGTCATCTCGCAAGTTCATCGAGGCTTTGGCCGCTCAATCCGAATTGCTGAACCCAGCTCTCCAGGAGGCCGACGAATACTGGGCACCGGACGAGCCGCCTGCGACGACCTTGTTGGCAACCTTCGCTGAACGGTTGCTGGACGCCTCAAAAGATCCGACTGCTGCTGAGACGAAACGAGCAATGGTCCTTGTCGAGGCCGCAATGGAGAGTGACGATACGGAGTTGGTAAACGCCGCAGCGACCGGGTTTGTCGAAGGGCTGACAGCGTCTGCAAGCCGGTACGAGGTTCTTCCCCAGTTTGTCTCCGCTCTTGGCCCGAAGTCGCGCACCTACGCAGAGGCATGGCTGGCGTTCGAGGGCTAACTTTGGCCAGAACCGGCCGTTCGCCGTGCCGGCGCAATGCGCCAACTAGCGGACGTTCGCGGCTTCGGCACAGTCCGTTCGAAAGGGCGCGAACGTGGTGACCCGACGGTTTGCGCCGCCCCCTCGCACCTTGGACCTACGAATGATGCATCGCCTTTATTGCTCAAGCGGAAATACGGTCGGAGTCGACGAGTACGTCTGTTACTCGGAGATCGGAGCCGACGGCTTTTGGGCACGTTACGTCGAAATAAAGTCAGATGGAACGGCGCTCCGGTACGACACCGAACGTGCCGCGGATCAGTACGGAATCCTTCCTGAAGGTAAATGGGAGGAAGCGGAATCAACAATGAGGGAGTACGGCACAGTTGCAGCGATATCCGCCGAGCTGTTCCAAGCGGTTTGGTCCGTGACTCGGTGCATCAATGACGAGAGGAGAACAGATGAAAGCAGAGTTCACCGTTTTTGAGGATGCTGATGGCTACTGGTTTGTTCCACATTGCGAGGAAAATGCTGCTATTGCGGACCCATCGTCATATCGCGTTTCTGTGCACGCCACGAAGATTGCGGCATGCCGCATGGCACTTCTTCAAGCGATTGAAACTGGTGCGACTGAGCTGCACCTCTACGGCTTCGGATCAACCACTGGCATCAAGCGGGAGGCTACTTCAAGTGGGCTGACGCCCTTTATCTACTGGCCTTCGATCACCACTCGGATCGCTCCGTTTGTGCGAGCCAAGAAGGCATAGTTCAGACCTTTCTTTTGCCGGCTCGTGACGGCCAAGACCAGTCTTTCGATCATGCTTCCCAAGAACAAAGTCTTCGCAAACGTCAAGCGCGTCCTGGCGCTGAGCGCGCTCGTCATCAGCGGCAGCGGATATTCGGCAACTACGCAGTTCGCTGACGGCGGAGTGTTTCTTGACTATCTTGTAATGAGGGAAGCTTCGGCGGTCTGTTCGGATCGGTTTCCGGGATTCGCGCAAAGGTTTGCGCCCGCTTTTGCGAAATGGCAAACACGTCGGGCAGCACAACTTGAGCGAGGCCCTACGGCACTAGAAGCTGTGGGCAAGAGCCAAGGTGTCGACTACGACAGCGTTGTCCGACTGACGGTCGACAAGCTCAATCGCTCGCCTGCGGTCGTGGTTCAGAAGGAGTGCGGGCAGGTGCTCGAGTCGCTCGGCGTCGAGTGAAAACCGTTTAAGCAGCAGACGGCTAGGAGCAGACCTTCCCCATGACCACCCGGCTTCGCTTCGGAATCGCCTTGTTGCTTATTGTGGCCGCCGTCGCAGCCGCCGGAATCTGGCTTGCACGAGAGGTGTCGATAGACAAGTGCTTGGACCGCGGAGGAGCGTGGGACCACGACCAAGCGCGCTGCCTCGTTGCGGCGCGGTAGGGCGAAGGCAGAATGCGGCCGGAAGCCGACCTTCACCGCGCCCCTCAGTTTCAACGCTCATGACCCAAAACCATCAATGAAAAAACTGCTTCTTGTGCTGGGCGTTGTGATGTGCAGCGTGGCTCACGCGGAATGGACCCACGTCGCCACGGGCGCCGACCACACCGTCTACATCGACAAGGCTTCGGTCAAAAGTAAAGGTAGCCATGTCTCGGCCTGGACTCTGCGTGAGCACATGGCCGTCCAGTCGTACAACGGTAAGCCGTACTGGTCCGATAAGGTCTTCATGGACTTTGACTGTAAGCAGGACACCCTTGCGATGCAATACTTGGTAATCATGACGGAGAAGATGGGCACTGGCCTGCCTCTAGACATGCTCGACTTCAGCGACAAGCGGAGCTGCGTATTTCGGGGCATCGTGACCGCCGATTTCGGCATCGTGACCGGTCATTCCGGCGCATCGTGACCGGTCCGCGTTTCGGACCATCGTGACCGGCCGTTTCGGCATCGTGACCGCCCGTTTCGGCGTTCATGACCGCCGGTCCGGAGCCTTCCTGAGGAGGCGCCCGGGCGTCGGCGGCGCTGCGTAGAGAACTCAACCCCTGGGCACCGTAGCCTCGGCGGCTTTGCCGTCGAAGGAGCGGGATGCCCAAGCAACGAATGTCTCTACCCATGATCAAGGATGTCATCCGCCTGAAGTGGCACGCCCAGCTCTCTTACGAGCAGATCGCCACTACCCTCAAGGTCTCCAAAGGCGTCGTCGCCAAGTACGTCAGCCTGGCCACAGTCGCCGGCCTGGACTGGGAGAGCGTGCAGCATTGGAACGAGCGGCAGCTCTCGAGCGCGCTGCTTCCCCGGGCCTCCACCTCGCAGCCCTTCGTCGAACCCGACTGGGGCCGCATTCATCGGGAGCTCGACCGCAAGGGCATGACGCTCATGCTGCTGTGGCAGGAGTACGTGGCCGCCCATCCCGATGGCCGCACCTGGCGCTACACGCAGTTCTGCGAGCACTACAAGGAGTTCGCCCGCACGCTCAAGCGCTCCATGCGCCAACACCGGCGCGCCGGCGAGAAGCTGTTTATCGACTTCGCCGGCCCCACCGTGCCACTGAGTGACGGCGCCCGCGCCCAGGTGTTCGTCTCGGCCATGGCCGCCTCCAGTTACGTCTTCGCCTGCGCCACCCCGGCCCAGCGCCTGGATGACTGGATCGACTGCATGGTGCGTGCGTTGCACTTCTACGGCGGTGTGCCGCAGTTGATCGTGCCGGACAACGCACGCGCGGTCATCGCCTCGCCCGACCGCTACGAACCACGCGCTAACGACACCGTGCTCGACTTCGCCCGCTACTACGGTACCTCGGTGCTGGCCGCCCGCCCACGAACCCCAAGGGATAAGGCCACTGCCGAGTCTTCAGTGCAAGTCGTCACCCGTTGGGTGCTGGCGCGGCTGCGCCACCATCGCTTCGACACCGTCGCCCAGGTCGATACCGCCATCACCGAGCTGCTATCGAGCGTGAACGACCGGCCGTTCCAGAAGCTGCCCGGCAGCCGCGCCAGCGTGTTCGCCGAACTGGATGCGCCGGCTCTGATGGCGCTGCCGCGCCAACCCTATGAGCTTGCCCGCTTCAAGACGGTGAAGGTCCACATCGACTACCACGTCGAGCTGGAGGGCCACCGCTACAGCGTGCCTCACGCGCTCGTCGGCCAGACCCTGGAGGCGCGCCTCACCCGCCACGGCGTAGAGCTGCTGCTGCGCGGCCAGCGCGTGGCCGCCCACGCCCGCAACGAGCGCCGCGGCGGCTACACCACGGTGGAGGCCCACATGCCCGCTGCCCACCGCGCCCACCTGGAGTGGACGCCTCAGCGTCTGATCGATTGGGGGCAACGCATCGGCATGGCCTGCGGCGAACTCATCACCCGGCTGCTGCAGACCTACAAGCATCCCGAGCACGGCTACCGCTCCTGCCTGGGACTGCTGAACCTGTCGCGCCGATATGGCGAGGCACGGCTGGAGGCGGCCTGCGAGCGGGCCCTCGCACTGGGCGCCTTCCGCTACCGCCATGTGCGCGACCTGCTGGCCAACAACCGTGACCAGGTGCCGCTGAATGCCGAAGCCGAATGGACCAGTCCGACGCACGCCAACCTGCGCGGACCGGGCTACTACCAGTGAGGACGACCGACCTCACCAGCCCAGAGCCCACCATGAACTCATCCAATCCATTGCACCCACACGCCATGCTCAACAACGCCACCCTGACCCAACTGCGCGCACTCAAGCTGCAGGGCTTTGCCGACGCCTTGCAGCAGCAGCAAGAACAGGCCGACTGCCTGAACCTGTCGTTCGACGAGCGACTGGCCCTGCTGGTCGAGCGCGAGGTCTATGCCCGAGGTGACCGCAAGCGGGCCCGGCTGCTGCAGCGTGCCCAGCTGAAGTACCCCACGGCTACCTTGGAGGACGCCAGCTTCGAGGCGGTGCGCGGCATCGACAGGTCCACCTTGATGGGCGTCGCACTGTCGACCTGGATCGAGCGGGGCGAGACGCTGACCTTCGCCGGCGCCACCGGGCTGGGCAAGACGTGGTTGGCCTGCGCGCTGGCCCAGTACGCCTGTCGCCAGGGGCACTCGGCGCTGTACTTGAGGGTGCCACGTCTGGCCGAGGAGCTTCGCATCCTCCACGGCGCAGGCACCTTCCGACGTTGGCTCGAACAGCTTGCCAAGGTCGACGTGTTGATCCTGGACGATTGGGGAACGGGTCCGATGGACAGTGTCACCCGGGGTGACCTGCTGGAGGTCATTGATGACCGGGTGGGCCACCGCGCGACGATCATCACGCACCAGTTGCCCATCGAGCATTGGCACGCCTGGCTGGGCGACGCCACCATCGCAGACGCCATCCTCGACCGATTGATGCAAAGCTGCCGGCGCTTCAATCTCGAGGGCGAGTCGCGTCGCACAGGCAAGGCCGCGCGGGCAGCAGCCAAGTCAACAAAGGCAGTTCAGGAGGCCAGCCAATGATCTGATCGAATCTGACCCCCTAAACTCTGCCCCCTGCGCAGCACCGCCATCGACCTGGGCGGTCACGATCACCGAAACGCGTGGTCACGTTGCCGAAATGACGCCGAATTCACCCCTCGGCGTGCCGGTCACGATGGGCCGAAATGGGCGGTCACGTTCGCCGAAATACGCACGGAGCCGCCCCGTTGTTCCCCAATCTGTCTTGCAAACTGTCGAGAAGGTGCTCTGCTCGATGAAGTAAGCAGTACGCCGCACAGAGATGATGTCCACATGACCTCGAGCGCTCACTGACCGTCAACGTGATTAAGAAGGCCCCTGGTCGCTTTGGGCGCCCTGACAGACCATCGCGACCTC
Organism: Variovorax sp. YR566; assembly: GCF_051992195.1. NCBI lineage: Bacteria > Pseudomonadati > Pseudomonadota > Betaproteobacteria > Burkholderiales > Comamonadaceae > Variovorax > Variovorax sp. YR566. Next base: position 174,954 of record NZ_CP197092.1, read on the forward strand.
CGGCAGAATCCGGCCAGAACCGGGCGTTCACCGCGTCGGGCAAAATTCGGCCAGGAACAGTCGTTGAAGGCGGTGGCACTGATACTGGAGCAGTTGATTGCAAAAGCACCAGAGAAAGAAGCGCGGCATGCCACGTGATTTGGTTGCGGCTCTCGTCGTCGTCACATTTGGCTTAGCTGGCGTACTTTTCACCCTCTATGGCGACAAGTGGTTTGGCTCACCTGCGCAGCGATGCCATGATTCTTGTGCCACTCAAAGCAAGGAGGGTGTGATGGCTCTTGTGTATCCAAGGACAATGACAGGCTCTAAGGATGGCCCTCGCGAATGCCATTGCCGTTGAGATCAACCGTAGCTGAGCCACTGCTTTCTGGTGTCGTTTCTCGCCGCGTCTGGTCCAACGCTCTGAGCACCTTTGCGGCTTCAGTCGGCCAGAACCGGCCGCTCGCTGACGCGCCTCAATTGCCGGCGGATTCAACCGGTCGATGCAACGGTCTGGCTGAACATCTCAGCCGGGGTCTGGAAGCCGAGAGTTTTTCTCGGCCTCTCGTTCAATTGTCTCGCCAGGGCGTTGAGCTTGGCTTGTGAGTAGCTTGAGATGTCTATGCCCTTGGGCAGGTACTGCCTGAGCAGACCGTTCGTGTTCTCGTTGCTGCCGCGTTGCCAAGGGCTGCGTGGATCACAGAAGTAGACCTGGATGTCTGTTGCCAGCGTGAAGCGCTTGTGTCCGGCCATCTCTTTGCCTCGATCCCATGTCAGCGATTTGTAGAGCTCTTGAGGAAGCTTTCGAGCGTTCTTGATCAAGGCGTTGACGACCGTCTCGGTGTCCTTGCCACCCACTTTCACGAGCATGACGTACCGCGTCTGACGCTCAACCAGCGTTGCGATCTGGCTGTTGTGGCTGCCGAAGACCAAGTCTCCTTCCCAGTGACCAGGCACCGCGCGATCCTCTATGGATGCGGGCCGTTCGCTGATGGAGACGGCGCCAACGATCTGCCCGTGGGTGTCGGTCTTCTGAGTGTGATGCCGAGACCGGCGCATGCCGCGCGTGCGTCTCAGATGCTGCAACAGTTCCTTCTTCAAGGCACCACGCGCTTGAATGAAAAGGCTGCGGTAGATGGTCTCGTGTGACACGTGTTGGCTCTCGTCGCATGGATAAGTATGCTTGAGCCACCCGGCGATTTGTTCCGGCGACCACAGCAGCCGAAGCTTGTCAGTCACGATTTGCGCCAGAGCTCTGTTTACCGCCAGCCTGCACTGCTTGGGGCGAAGCGCACGATTCCAAGCAGCGCCCTCCGCTTCGGTCGCCCGGTAGTTGGATCGCCCCCCATTGCGCTTGATCTCGCGGCTAATCGTTGATGGCGCTCGCCCGAGCAGGGCAGCAATTGCGCGAATTGATTGGCCGGCCACCACGGCGCGAGAGATCCCTTCTCTCTCGGCCAAGGTCAGCGCTCTTACAGAACGGCTGCGCGGCGGTGGTCGAAAGCCGCCAGTGCGGGACAGAATTCCCTGCACCGACGTGTGCGCCCGATTGAACAGCTGCGCAATCTGATGGAGCGTCCACCCCTGCTTCCATCGCTCCCACATCAATGCTTTTTGGCTGTCCGTGTAGTAGGTTCGCGTCCGGTACTTCATCTGCAACACTCCTTCTGCGTACGCAGCAATCAGTGTGTTGCATCGACCGGTTGAATCCGCCCTCATAAGCAGACTTTCGAAACGGTTAGGGAGGGATTCAATGGCGATCACGATGTATTGTTGGCGCTGCAAGGCTGACATGCCCATGCTGACCGAGGAAGAATGGCAAGCAGTCAACCCGATCAGCTACATCGAGCAGGTGAAGAGATATCGAGAAGAGACGGGATGCACATTGGCGGAGGCGCAGAAAGCCGGTCTTGGCTATCTATCGTTGGCCGCATATGAGCGAATCACCGGTTTCAAGGAGACGAATCCCAATGCTCTTCTCCACCACAGGATGAGTCTTTACGGCCCACCGTGCCATGAATGCGGTAAACCGCTTCGCACGCCGGCTGCAAGTTTCTGCGCCTCATGTAGTGCGGAACAGCTACGCTGACGTTCCGCACGGCTGCTGCTCTTGCGCGAAGCACAGGTCGGCAACGGGTTCGTAGCGGCGGCAGCGCGACCGGCTACAGTCGGCCAGAACCAGCCGTTTGTCGTGACGGCACGATGTAGATCAAGAGCGGACAGTCACTATGGATGAAGTAGAAGCGCTATCGAAAGCCATCGAGATGGGCCGTTCCCGCTGGGGCGACACACTACCGACCTTTTGGTGGAGTCTTGAAGGCGGCGAATGGAATGTGACATTTGATTCTGAAGTGACGTTCCGATTTCGTCAGAGCGATGGCCAGCTGATTGACGATACCGATGGTTTGGATGCAGTGGCAGCCTTTCTCGCGGCAAGAAGCCACGCCCTGCGCGAGGGCCTCCGATGGGGCCCCGCTTTTTCTATCGGCCGCAAATCTGGGGAATGGTATGTTGGTGCTCGGCAGTCCCAATTGGGAGGCCAGATCTCTATTGTCGTCAGCGCTGACGGCTCAATAAAGTCGACGTCTGTCAATCCGAAGTAGAGGCGACTGTCGGCCAGAACCGGCCGCTCGTTGCCGAGGCAGAATTTGCTCAGGAGCGGACACTTCCTGAATCATTGACCTGAAGTACCACCCAGACCACACCATGCCCAGCGAAAAGCCCGGTCTATCCTGCCCTTGCTGTCGACATCTCACTCTGGCGGAGCGAGGCGGCTTCGAAATCTGCCCCGTATGCTTTTGGGAAGACGATGGACAAGATGATGATGCGACGGTGGTTCGCGGTGGCCCGAATGGCAGTCTCAGTTTGAAGCAAGCGCGGGAGAACTTCAAAGCGTGCGGCGCAAGTGACCCGCGCTTTCTGCACAGTGTGCGGCAGCCTTTCATGTCCGAGCGTGCCTGACTACTTGCGGCACAGTGGGCCAATAGCAGAGCGCTGACGCGTGGCCGTGCCATACAAACATATGAGCAGCAGAATCACTCAAGTCGCTTTGTTTCTCGTCTCCGCTTGTTTCCTGCCGCAGGTAGCGGCACAAGATTTCCGCAGTCTGTTCGCAGCAGAGTCGGCCTTGTCGGTAGCAATGCTGTCTCGCGGGAGCATCTGCACTGAATTGGGTCGATTTGCGAGTGCCACCGATGAAAAGAGGTCTGCGGGTATGAGTTTGGAGGAACTTCGTTTGGGACTCGACAAGGCGATGGCGAATCCGGAGGTTCCGGACTTCTCAAGGGAGTTGGTAGCGCTGGTCGCAATGGACGTGTTCACTCATCCTCGTCCGCCAGGAACGGCAGTTGGAGACGAAGTGACCTTGGCATGCAACACTCAACTTACCGAGCAGATCATCATCAAGTCTGCTGCGCCCATGTCCGAGTCGGAGAGGGAAGCGCTGAAGGTGGTCATGAGCAAGGACTACGTTCCCTTGGGCATGCCAAATGCAAGCCGCAAGTAGGCCCAAGCTCATTGAGTGAAACACCTGCAGTCGGCCATAGGCAGGCTTCTATGCTTGCCTTCCAAGGGTGAAGACGCTGTGCACTTCAGTCAATCTGAACTGGATCCGATGAGCACGGTGGCTTCAGTTGGAGAAGTAAAGAGAAATGCGAAATCCCAAAACACGGGATAGGCAGGATGCCATTCGGGCAATGTGAACCGCTCGATCGTGATCGAACCTTGGGCCGTGGCATTGATCTGCGAGGTCAATCCGGATATCGCCTCTTGAAAGACAGGGGCTTGCAATGCCGCTGGCGCTGGGCCCACACCGCTGTCGCCCACGTAGGTGAGCGAGCCGCGCACCTCGGAAATGACGTCCGCCGCCGTCACTTGCTGAAACTCGCCGACCATTACGCTGGACTTGCCAAACGCATCGCAAATAAGCTGGCTCGACGATGTCTCACCGCTGCGAGGAATTCGATAGGTCTGCAGGAAAACAGAATAATTCCGAGCGCCCTGGTTGAGGCAGTCGGCGATCGTTATCAATGTTTGCTGCTGAATGTGCATTTGGACGATGTTAGCGAGCGGCGATCAGCGGCCAGCGTGAGCAACTTAAGGTCAGCTATGGAGCAGACGGAAAGACTGCAACGGGCCCTGAGCCGCCGGTCACATTTCTCCAAAGCGGTCATCGCTCTCCACCGAAATTAACCGCCATCAGCAGCAATCGACGTGTTGCGCGCAATCCTCGTCGGGCCACTGATGATGCAGATACTCAAGCCGATTTTGAACATCGTCGGTGATCTCTATCCAGTGTCGTATCCCTCCTCGGGTCAGAACTTCGTGAAGCCGAGATATGTTTGTTCGCAAAACTGCACCTGTAGCCGCGGTTCCCTCAATGCTCACAAGGTCATCCGTATCCCATTCGAACTCGAAGGTCAGACATTCGAACTCTGAGACGGTGATGCTGTAGTTGCGCTCTTCAACTTCAAGACCGAGAGCCCCTAGCTTTTCCGAGAATTGGTGTTGATCTATGCAGCCCGAGCACTCTCCGTGTGCGAAGCGACGACCACTAGTCCGGATGTCAGCATTGGTTTTGGCTTTCGCCACCATTGCTGGCGCGGGAACGACTGTTGTCGGCGAGGCCGCCGTGACTTTTTTGAATGGCCACATATGCGAGGCTCGTAACAGTTAAAGAGGCGCAGCGAATGACCTGTCTTGGCCGGTTCGATCACGTCAGCCCCTGGCATCGTTGCGGGTGCATGCATAAGCCACCCGGCGTAGCCGAGGAAACCGCCAAGCGTCCCAAGTAGACACTGAGGCTATTTGTTTGAAGCCACGAGTGAGGCAGATACTGCTTTGAGTTGCTTCAACATTTCTGGCAACTCATCAGGGCTCTTTCGCAACCAAACAGCCGTATAGCCAAGACGCACACCCTTGATGATGGTCGGCCCGCCAACGGTCATAACGTAGTCAAGCCCTCGGCTTCCATCCTGCGCCGCGCCGACCGTAACTACGCTGACATATGCAGCACTCTCGTCGACTCCAACCACACCAAAGTTCTGCACCGCCTGATCGCCAGCACCGAATTGCCTGACTCGCTTCATGGCGCGCTCAATGCCCTCTTCGGCTGCGATGCCCTTGCCCATCCCCTTGGCGAGCAGTTGGACATACTGCTGGCGAGTGACCTCGTCGTGTACGTAAATTACGCCCTTCGGTGCAGTTGCCGCCACCGTCACATACGAGTTGTATCCACCACGATAGCCAGCGCTGCCGTCGCGAACGCGGGCAAGTTCTTTGCACTCAACGAAATAGAAGAGGAGCTTGTTGTCAGCGCCCATCCCAAACGCGATGCGGTCAAAGCCCTCTTTTTCGTCCTTAGTTGCGCCTGCTACGCAGTAGCCAGCCGGCGTCGGAATGTTCAGAGTTCGGCCACCAAGCGTTACTTGCTCAGCCCCAGCGGTAACGGCTGCAGAGCAAAGAAAAAGTAGTGTCGCGAGTTTGTAGAGCATCTGTGGGGCGGATTGTTTAAGCAGTCGGCTTTATTGATACGAAGCGAGCTTCTGACCGTGCTCGAAAACGTCCGGTTGCGCCCGATTATTGCGGAGGAGCAAGTCGTGCGCACGCAAATTGGCTCGGCAAGCCGAAGGACCGCTCCTGGCCGACTGTAGCCGGTCGCGCTCCCGTCGTGAACGAACCCTGAGCAGAAGTCGCCGCTACTCAAAAACGGATGCACCGCCGGGCTATTTGATCGGCTGTATCGCGTGAGTTGCTATGCAGGGACTATGGTCTCACCGTGGCACTCCGGGCACTCCTCGAACGCCGCACTCCGGCGCCCACTCACTTCTCGCTCCACGCAAATGGAGCCTCGGCCGCCGCAGTCGGGGCAGATCTGAAAGCCAAACTGTGGAGTCTGGTTGCCGCTGCGAACAGCCGCGATGAAGAGCCGGCGGCGAATGGCCTCTTTCGTATCAGGCAGGCTCAATGGGTGCTCCTAACGTGAACAACGCAATAGTCCGGCTGTGACCGCATCCCGCCCCTAGTCATAGGCAACCACGGCGGCATGGGTTGGCAGTTCGGCTCGCATCCTGGCAAGGCACTCACGGAGCTGCTTGGCATCACGCGGATGGCGGTCTGCGAAGTCGGCCCAGCCGGCAAATCGCAGCCGGTGCGGCATTTCCACCAACCCTGCGATTGCGTCCCAGAAGGCGTCCCAGTTCCGGCCGTACCACCCTGGAAAGTCGAGCGCGGTCATTAGCCGATTCTGAAGTTCGAGCGAGCTTCTCACGTCGCTCAGCTCTACCGTCACCTCGTCTTTACGCGCCACCATGCCGTTCCAATCTCCTCATTTCTGACACAACTGTGAGCCGCTATCGAAGGTCGGCTTGTGGCCGACTGTAGCCGTTGCTCAGGACGGGCGAAGCGCAGCAAGTCGCTCTTTGATTTCGGGGTCAGCAAGCGGCTGCCAGGATGTTTCGTAGCTCACTCCCTTGAGCTTGATAGCGATGCTCCAGACGAGATTGTCACCCTCGCCGGGAGCGTCGGCGCCAAGGTTCGGAAGCATCTCTAGGCAGCGATACAACCGCGCGATGCAGTCAGCGGAAGACATGGGAAGCGGTCGTCTATCGCTAACGGCCCAGTACAACACCGCCGCAGCCGAGTACCAGAACTCCTTCCTGGCTGGCCTAGCCAAAAATAACATCAGCTCCGCAAGCGTCGCGTCCCAGCCTGCCTGTGAGGCAAAAGCCGTGACCTCTCGCTCCAGGTCGAACGCATCGTCCTCGGCGTCGCGGACAAATAGGTGCAGCAGAGCATCCATCTTGTTACTTATGGGTTGGTGAGGCGACCGACCGCTTCTGGCCGACTGTAGCCGGTCGCGCCGCCGTCGTGAACGGGCCCTGAGCCGTCTTACGCTTTGCTCCGAAGCAGTCAGTCGCAGCCGCGTTTGCTGAGAGGCAAGGCTTGGCATCACAAGCCCATTTCATCGACATGCTTCAGGATGAAAACCACTGAGACGACGATCGTGATCAAAAGCAGGCTGAGAAACAGCAGGCGGATCGGAGGGTTGAAACGGGGCTCTTCGGAAGACAGGTGGACGATGGGAAATCCAGCCTCCGGCCTCTTGGCACCCTGAGCGAGAAGTTGCCGGATCACTGTGCGCGAGCACCTGCCCCACAGCGCGAACTTCAATGCGGTCATCTGATCGTCTGATCGTTCATGCTCGACATTCGCGCCTGCAGCCATAAGTCTCAACGCCACCGTGCTTCTGCCTCGAGAACAGGCATGCATCAGTGGCGTCATTTCAATGTTGTCGAGTGCATTGAGGTCGGCCCCTTGGTCGATCAGGTAGCCGACGGCAGGTAGATGACCGGCATCGGCGGCTGCGTGCAAGGCGGTCTGTTTGTAATGCGTGTGCTGCGCATCGATTGGGACACCTTGCTGCAGAAGTGAAGCGATGAGTGGGACTTCTCCCGCAGCGCCGGCGGCGACGATTCGATTCGCCGGCGGATCGCCCGGCACATAGAGGATCAATTCCATTCGTGATGTGCTACGGCTGGTTAGTAGGTTAGGCAGAAGGTCACGCGTCCTATGTCCGCTGCTGGCCGACTGTAGCCGGTCGCGCTGCCACGGCGAAAGGGCTCAAAGCGGACGTACAACGGCGGCCTACCTGAGTGCGTGGGTGCGGCTACGCTGAACAACTTCAACCACTGCTGCTCTGTCTCAGCCTTTATGCGCCCCGGGACGTCCAGCGACGGCCGACGTGCCACCAGGCTCAGGCTTCGTCGGCCTCGTGCCACCTACTGCGGGTTGCACATGCCAGGGAGGCATGCCTCAGACATTTGGGGGGTAAGGAGCAGTTGCTTCAAAACGCTCACCTACGAGCGACTTGGACATCCCGCGCGGCAAACGCCGCATCCATCTGTCGCGCCCGGTTGACCTCGTCGCCATGCAGATAGAGCGAGGTGGTCGTGATCGACGCGTGACGCAGGTTGTCGCGCACGGTTATCAGCTCGGCTCCTCGCGCCAGCGCATGGGTCGCGTGGGTGTGACGCATCCAGTGCGGGCTGGCGCGACGAAGCTTTTCCGCGAGCGCAGGACTGTCCGCCTCAATGACCTCTGCGACCTGCGTGAAAAATCGTCGCATGACGTTCCAGATGCGCGTCGCAGTGATGCCGGCATCGCTGTCCGGGTCCAGGCTCCCGACGAGAGGCGTTTTCGGGTTCCATCGGGACGGCGTCGTCGTCAGCTGCCGCTGCATGAGATATCGATCCAAAGCGGAACGCGCCAGGGACGGGAGGGCCACCTTGCCAATCTTGCCGCCCTTGCTCATCAGCCGAAGCCAATGATCGCCGTGGCCGTCGGTCTCGAGCTGACCGAGCCTCGCGCTGACCAGTTCGCCAATGCGCAACCCCGTCGCGTAGGAGAAGTCCAGCACAAAGCGCAAGCGTTGCGCGGCGGCCGGTTCCCAGCCATACATCCATTCCAAGCCAACAGCTACGGCCTGCACGATCCCCCACTCCCCTTCACTGAAGACCCGCGTGAGGGCCGAAGACTCAGTGGACGAGGCCCCGCGAACCTTGATGCCCGCAAAAGGATTGGCCAGCACGTAGCGTTGCTGGATCAGCCAGCGGAACAATGCACCAGCCACGGACAGCGCGTACCGCAGCTCGATACGGGCTTGTTCAACCTCGCCGTTTTCCGCCCGCGTGAAGCTGAGGCGCCGCTCGACCAGGATGAAATGCAAGGGTTCTCGCTGCGCGGGCGGTGTCGGACCGGGCGCATCCGTGGAAGGCGCTCTGGCGCTGACTGCCAAGACGACGATGGCCGGTGTACCCAGGTATGGCGCATCCCAGGAGGCGTAGTGCGCGTGCTGTTCCTCTGAGCCCTTGATCAAGACCTTGGCCAAAGTCAGATCGGAGGCTATGTCGGGCGTGCTATTTGCTGCTTGCATATGTCGGGCGTGTACCCAATGAAGTGTGTCACCGGCACGCAGACGACCGAATGCGAAGTCGTGCGGCAAGGCGAAAAACGCTTGACGATTCAATTTGATTCACCTAGATTCGCATGAATCAAAATGAATCGCTCATATGGCAACCCGCTTTGTTCCCTCCCTGCAAGAAATTCTCTACCGGTTGGTAGGCGCGGCGACGGACGCTTCGCTGAAGCAGCCGGCATCCGCAAACCCTGGTCGTTTTCCTGTCGTCGTTCGTCCGGAGACGCGGGCGTTCCTAGAGGCGCAAGCCGCATACCTGGGTGGCTCCATTGCCGGGGTGGCTGGGGCCATTCTTGATGGCGTTGCCATGGCCACGCAGGGGCGCGACAGCGGGGCCGCGGCGCTGCGAGGGGTCGCAGAGCGCTTCGGCATCCTGATCAAAGAGCACGACCTGTCTTTCCCTGCGGCGGTGGAAGCGCTATCCGATCTCGGCATTACGCTCGCGGATCTGGCTTCGGTGGAGTCGCTGCAGCTCAAGCTATCGTCTCCTGTGCTGCGCAGCGTTGCAGAGCGCTTCTATGTCGAATATGACTGGCTGGCTGGCAAGGGAGATCAGGTCTTCCGACCCACGCCGCATTGTTGGTACAAGTCGATGGAGGTTGCAGCAGAGAAGCTGGTCGAGGCCAAGCATTCCTGCACCGAGACAGAGTTGACGTTGTTCATCAAGCAAGGCGCCGATCTTGAAATGGTCGACGACAGTCACGACTGGAGCCGGCAACCGCACTTTCTACCGATGCTGACTCGCAGCAAGGCGCTGCCAGGTGGAGAAACCCTCCAGACATTCGAAGCCTGGGACGAGGGGCGCTGGTCATACCAGCCGTGCCGAGAGCACATCAAGCTCGTAGTCTATTTTGCGTACCACCTCGGCATCTACGTCAACGGCAGGCACCTTGCGCCCGCAGACTATGACCTTCTGATCAACGGTGAGGCCTTGCCCGCCACAGTCATTGGGCGCAATCCGCGCCACATCTCGTGGCACCCGGACGACTATGTGATTCCGGAGTCTGCCGTTGCTAAGGAGACCAAGGAATGGGCCCGCATTGTTGCAACGCAAGAGTATTCAAAGACCTTCCAGTACTTCAGAGAGCTTCTGCATCGCGAAGGAGTTGAGTCATGAAAATCTTTTTGGAGGCCGACTTCACAAAGGGGAGTGGTGCCTTTAGATGGGAAGGGGTGACCACCCGTCGACTCAGGCGACTGATGGGGTCAGCCATCGTCATCGTGGGTGCCATCACGCTCTTCGCTTTTCCGCGCTTTTAGAGGGTGCGCATCGACGCCGCATTTGCAGGCGTCGATGCTCAGAAATTGAGCACAAAAGAATGCGAAAAATTCATTTCATTTTCTGTGTCACAAAAATCCGATCCTTTCATTTTCCGTGGCACAAACAAGCCTCCGCTGTGCCACAGAAAATGAAAACCCCCTTATAAATCAACGGGTCTGATTTCACATATGTTGGCACCCGTCACTAGGCGCGCGTTTTCTTTGGCGTGGGACCAGCGTCCGTCGCCGACTCTTCATCGCGCAGCCGCCGCCACAGCGTGGCGCGGCTGATGCCGAGCACGGCGCAGGCCTTGGCCTGGTCGCCCTGCACCGATTGAAGCACCTCGCGCACGCGACGTAGTTCAGCGGCGCGGCGCGCACCCTTCAGCAGGCGCTCGCGCACGGGCGCCGGGCGAGCTTGGGTGCATTCGGGAAACACCTCCAGCAGACGGGCCCGGTCCAGGTTGCCGGCGGGCGCCAGGTAGCTGTGGCAAGCCAGCAGGCGCTCGACCAGGTTCTCCAGCTCGCGCACGTTGCCGGGCCAACCGTAGCCCGCGGCCAGTTCCAGCAAAGCGGCGAGCCAGGCCGATGCCTGTGCTGCCGGTACGCCAGCCCTGCCGGCGCGGCGGCCCATCAGTTCGGCAGCCAGGAGCGCGATGTCGGCTTCGCGATCGCGCAGGGGAGGCATCTCGATGCGCAGCACCGCGAGCCGGTAGTACAGGTCGCGCCGGAAGAGGCCGCGCTCCACCTGGGATGCGAGGTCGGCATGGGTGGCCGCGATCACGCGCAGGTCCACCGGCACGGCAGCGGTCGCCCCGAGGCGAAGCACCTCCCGCTCCTGCAGCACGCGCAGCAGCCGGGTCTGCAGCGCCAGCGGCATGTCGCCGATCTCGTCGAGAAACAGAGTGCCCGTGTGGGCGGCCTCGACCAGGCCTGTCTTGCCGCCGCGCCGCGCGCCAGTGAAGGCGCCTTCCTCGTAGCCGAACAGCTCACTCTCCAGCAGGCTCTCGCCCAGGGCGGCGCAGTTCACGGCCAGGAACGGCTGCGTCGCTCGCCGGCTGGCGGTATGAATGCCCTGCGCCACGAGCTCCTTGCCGGTGCCGCTCTCCCCAACGATAAGGACCGTGGCCTCGCTTGATGCGCATTGCGCGGCAAGCTCGCGCACGCGCTGCGCCAGGGGGCTGTTGCCTGTGAATGCCTCAAGCCGGTATCGCGTGGGCGCGCCCCGCTGCCGCTGGTTGGCGCGCAGGTGGCGGTCCGCGCGCTGGATCACCGCCGGGTCGCGGCACACGAGCAGCGCGCCGGTGACCTCGCCGCCTTCCATGACGGGCGCGCGCCGGACCACCAACGTACGCATGCCGATTTGCAGCACCTCCTCGGCCGGGGCCTCGCGCAGGCGCAGCGTGGCGCCGAGGTCCAGCACGGGCTCCACTTCGCCCAGCACGCGGCCCGCTAGTTCCTGGACGGAGGCTCCCAGCAGTTCCGCCATGACCGGGTTCAGCGCCTCGATGCGCTGCTGCAAGTCCACCGCGACCACGCCGTCCTGCAGCTGGCCGAGGACAGTGTTTAGCCGTTCATGGCGCGCCCGCTCGGCAAGGCTGTGGCGCGCAAGATGGATGGCGTCCTGAAGCGCCTGGCGCACGGCATCGTCCGAATACATCAGCACGCTGGCGATGCCGGCTTGCTCGGCCAGGTCGGCGACCAGGCCAGGCGCGACCACTGCCTGGACGCCAGCCGCGCGCAGCGCCTCCACGCAGGCGGGGGCATCGTCGGCGCCCCGATAGCTGAACTGGGCAATGCCCATGCCGAACAGGGCGTCGAGCTGCGCCAGATGCTCCGAGGGACCGTCGAACGACACGAGCCCCACCCGGGGCGAGAGGGCGCGCGCGGCCGCCAGCGCACGCATCAGGTCGAAGCCGCGTACCTCCACCATGGCCACCGGGATGTCCAGATGCTGGCGCAGCCATTCGCCGCTGGCACCTGCCGCCACCACCGCGTCGACCGGTGCGCGCGCATGCAGTTCGCGCACCGCTTCGACGGCCTCGTCGAAGGCAAGACCTACCAGTTCGATTTGCGCCTGCGCCGCCACCTCGGGTACCAGTCGCACCAGCACGCGGCCCAGTCGGTGGCGAGCTACGGCCACGATGCGAGGCCGGCGAGGCGCGGCGGACGAATGGGCAGGTGGCAGGACGAGTGCGTTCATTCGACGGATTTTATGATTTCAAAAGTGAAATGAATTTGAAACATCGCGCGTGGACGGACTGCCGAGGAAAGTCATAAATTCCTTTTGGATCAATGACTTATATCCAACGACTTGCGAATCCGGTCTATGGCATAGCGCTTGCGCACCCTGGATAAGACCCCCGTGGTCTTGTTTTCCCAAATAACCAGGAGCCAACCGTGAACTTCCGTCGCCTTTCTGCAGTGACATGCGCAACCGCCGCCGCCCTGGCTTGCACGCTATCTCTGAGCGTCCAGGCACAGACATGGCCCACCAAGCCGATCCGGCTGGTCGTGCCGTTCTCTGCGGGCGGTGCCAACGACCTGATGGCGCGCGCCGCGGCCGAAGGAGCATCGAAGCAACTGGGCCAGCCGGTGATCATCGACAACAAGCCCGGTGCGGGCGCCATCCTCGGCGCCGACGTGGTCGCCAAGAGCGCGCCCGACGGTTACACCTTCCTGGTGAGCGCGGCCGGCGTGGTGTCGAACAGCATGATCAAGAAGAACATGCCCTACAAAGACGAGGCACTGGTGCCGGTGGCCATGATCGCGCTGGCGCCCTCGGTGGTGGTGGTGCCGGCCAATGCGCCCTACAAGGATCTGAAGGAGTTCGTCGCCGCGTCGAAGAAGGCTGGCAACGGCTTCCACTGGGCCACGGCGGGTACGGGCAGCACGCCGCATTTCGTCGAAGGCATTCTCGAGACGAAATACGGCAGCAAGCTCGACGTGGTGCCCTACAAGAGCGGCTCGGAGTCGATCACCGCGGTGCTCGGCAACCAGGTCGAGGCGACGTCGGAGGCCAGCATCGTGGTGCTGCCGTACATCAAGAGCGGCAAGCTCAAGGCACTGGCAGGCACGTGGACGCAGCGCATCTCGGCCTACCCCGAGCTGCCGACGGCGACTGAAGAGGGCTTTCCCGAGATCCGCATCGCGCACTGGGCCGGCGTGCATGCGCCGCGCGGCACACCTGACGCCATCCTCGACAAGATGGCCGCTGCGATCGACGCAGCCATGAAGTCGCCGGAGACGGCCAAGCGCCTGAAGGACATGGGCATCGAGCCCATCGGCGGCACGCGTGCGAGCTTCACCAAGTTCGTCGACGAAGAACGCGCAAGGCTCGGTGGCGTCGTGAAGGCCACCGGCATGAAGGAAGACTGAGAACCCCATGAGCACGACCAACGAATCTCCGAAGAAAACCCTGCGCCGGTTGGCCGAGGCACGCCGCGGCGTGCTGGTGCCGGGCGCGTTCAACGCGATGTCGGCACGCGTGATCGAAGACCTCGGCTTCGAGGCGATCTACATCACCGGTGCGGGCGTCACCAACATGTACCTCGGCCTGCCCGACCAGGCCTTCATGGGCCTGCACGAGATCGCCGAGCACACGGCGCGCATCCGCGACGCGGTGAACCTGCCGCTGCTGGTCGACGCCGACACCGGCTTCGGCAATGCGCTGAACGTGCGCCACACGGTGCGCGTGCTCGAGCGGGCGGGGGCAGACTGCATCCAGCTCGAAGACCAGGTCAGCCCCAAGCGCTGCGGCCACTTCTCGGGCAAGGCGGTGATCGACACCGACGAGATGCTCGGCAAGATCAAGGCAGCTGTCGACGCCCGGCAGGACAGCGACCTGCTCGTCATGGCCCGCACCGACGCGGCCGCCGTGCACGGCTTCGAGGCCGCCATCGAGCGCGCGCAGAAGTTCAGCGAGGCCGGCGCCGACATCCTGTTCGTCGAAGCCGTGACGCTGGCCGACGAAGTGCGTGCGATGCCGCAACGCTTGAACAAGCCGCAGCTCATGAACATGGTGATCGGCGGCAAGACGCCGACCTTCGGCGCGCAGGAGCTGGGCGCGCTGGGCTACGGCTTCGTGCTGTACGCCAACGCAGCCTTGCAGGGCGCGGTGGCCGGCATGCAGAAGGCGCTCACCGCCTTGCGGGACGACAAGCGCCTGGAGGAAGATCCCGCGCTGGTAGCCCCTTTCGCCGAGCGCCAGCGCCTCGTCGGCAAACCCCAATGGGACGCGCTCGAGCGTCTCTACATCTAGGTCCAGGCAGTGCCATGAACAGGCTTTCAACCGCGGAGATCCAGCGATCGGCGCTGCTGGTCATGGACTACCAGCCCGGCATCCTGGGCTTCCTTCCTGATCCGGCAACGCTGTTCACGAAGGTCATGCCGGTGCAGCAGTTGATGCGCTCGCGAGGCGCGAAGGTGGGCTTCGTGCGCGTGGCTTTCGATGCGGCCGACCTCGAGCGCTTTCCCGGGCACAGCGCCATGGGCGTGCGCGTCAAAGCGGCGGGCGCCCATATGCATCTCGACTCCCCATCGACTGCCGTCCATCCGGATTTGGGCGTCGCGCCGGGCGACATCATTGTTCGCAAGACGCGGGTGGGCGCCTTCTCGACGACCGACCTTCACGCCCAGTTGCAGCGCGCGGGCATCGAGACCCTGGTGCTCGCCGGCGTACACACCAGTGGCGTGGTGCTTTCCACGGTTCGCGAGGCGCACGACCTCGACTATCGGGTCATCGTCCTGTCGGACGCGTGCGCCGATCCGGATGCCAAGGTGAACGAGTTCCTGTTGCGCGAGATCTTTCCAAGACAGGCGACCGTGGCCACTACGGCGGAGTTTTGCGAAGCGATTTCGCCTTAGCTTCGGGCGCCGCGGACACGTCCTGCCGGGCGCTTGTCATTGGAGGTGCAGAGTCGAGACCTGCGAGCCTTCGGTGCAGGGGCCGTCTGAATATTCGGCCGTGCCGGAAGGCGTGACGCACTTGGTCACCGTAGAGCGAGCAGGCGCTGCCGCTACTGGCAACACATCGGAAGGGGTGGATGGCGAGGCCGGCAAGGCGGATGCCCGAACGGGCAGGGCAGCCGAACTCGCCGGTAGTGCATCGCCGGAGCGAGCGGTCGCCGGCGGCTGCCGAACGACCGCAGGGACCACGACCGCCTGGACAGGCGCTCGCGCCGCGCGCTCCCTCAGCAAGTCCGTCAGTGCCACGTAGAAGAGGAACACCGCCAGCAACGCCAACGCCAGGCACGGCGCCCAATAGCGTTGCGACCCGAGGCCGGTTTCCGGCCGCCCGCTCAGTGCCGCGGCCATGCCAGGCCCCCGCTCTGCAACGTCCCCGCCCGCCGGGCGTCCACTTTCTTGAACTCTTCGATCGTCGATTCGAGGGTCATGGCTGAAGCTCTGTGTATCCGTTCAGCAGTTCATATCGCGCGCCGCGATGCACCGCTGTAGGCGCGCACCCCTGCACGTTTACGGATTCAGACGCCAAAACGCCGCATGACTCGGCGAAAAGCACGGATCAGGGTTTCCGTGAGGTCTGCTAATAAAAGTAGCCCGCACGCGCGTCACACGGCCGTCATCAGCTATGAAAACAATAGCATTCAGTTCCAATCCGAAGATCGTTCCTCGTAAACGCTATATCTAGCCCGACTCTTGCTAAGCAAAATCCTCGACGGATTTCACGTCACGCAAGATCGAGGACCACACAGCAATGAACCCTACGCGTCTCCGCCGGCCCCTGGCCGCGCTGGTATTGGGCGGTACAGCAGCATTCCTCGGGGCCGTGACTTCGGCCCATGCGTTCTCGAACCCGCCCATCCAGGTGGCGCAGGGCATCGAATACATGTGCGGTGGCGCCGCCAGGGATGAAGCCGCATTCATGGAAATGGTGTCGCCGCGCTGGGCCGCGACCATCGAATTCGGCGTGAGCGACGGCAAGGGCGCGCAGGTGGCTGGCTTTCCGGCCAAGGCCCTGATCGAGGTGCGCCAGAAATACACCGGCCAGGTCGTGATGGACGTGCAGTCGCAAGGCCCCTACATGCTGGCGCGCCTCAATCCGGGCGCCTATGACGTGAACGTGACGCTCGGCGGTCTCACGCTGACGCAGTCGCTGGTGGTGATTGCCGGCATGCCGGCGCGCACGTCGTTCGTCTGGCCGTCGAATTTCGACATGGCTTCGGTGACGCCGGCGCTGCCGCAGACGCAGGCCCTCGCGCAAACTTCCGCCGCCCGCTGAGCGGTCGGCCGCTCCGCTACCTGGCCTGGCGGGCCGGTCAGCCTTTCCTAAGCCACGCGCCGCACAGTGGCACCGTGGCTTCGCCACGACGACCAGGAAAGGATCCAGACCATGACCCCCCGTTTTCCATCATCGCGCACGATGCGGCCGCTGGCGGCCGCGGTGTTCTGCGGCGCCGTTCTGCTCGGCGCGCTTTCGTCTGCGCAAGCGGCGGTGAACCCGCCGATCTACATGGCGCACGGCGTCGAGTACATGAGCGGCGGCATCGGCAGCGACGAGGCCCAGTTGATGGAGACGGTGTCGCCGCGCTGGCCCGCCACCTTCGAGTTCGCTGTCAAGGACAGCAAAGGCGCCGACTTCGCGGCCAATGTGCACGTGACGGTGCGCGACAGCAGCGGTGTCGCGCTGCTCGACAACGTGGTGTCGGGCGGCCCGTTCATGGTGGCGCGGCTGGACCCGGGCAACTACGAGGTCGAGGCGCGACTCGGCAGCCAGGTGCTGAAGCAACCGCTGCACGTTTTGCAGGGCGCGCCGACCAAGGCGACCTTCGTCTGGCCGGCGGGCACCGACATGGCTTCGGCCAGCACGCGCACGGTGCAGTAGCGCGGCGAAAGTGGGCGCCGGCACCGCATCCGGCCGGCACCCGCTTTGTTAACTCCACCAGGCCACAACGCCTGCTATCCGGGCGCCTTGCGCTATAGAAAAAATAGCGATTGCGGCGTCTCCCGGTATCTTGAATGCGCGGCATGCGCCTTGCAGGTGGTGTATCCCGGGCAGTGCCCGAACCCATTGCCCCGATGCCGATCCGTCCCCTGAGCGCCCTGACCGCGCTGTTGCATGTCTATATAGCGCTGCGCCTGCTGCCCGCGCTGGCCATGCTCACGCCCGCATGGCCGTTGGCGCTGCTCGCGCTGGTGGTGTCGGCGGTGACGATTCCGCTGCCTTTTGCATCGCGCCGCATCGGGCGCGACGCATCGGCGGGCGAGGTACTCAAGTGGGTCGGCCTGATCAGCATGGGCTGGTTCTCGTCGATGTTCGTGCTGACGCTGGTGCGCGATGCGGGCCTGCTGCTGACCTGGCTCGCGAGTGCGCTGGGCGGCGTGCAGGTGCACTGGAACGCCCTGCAGCCATGGAGCGCGCTGGCGGTGCTGACGATGGCCACGGCCACGTCGGTAATCGGTTTTCTCAATGCGCGCCGAACGGCCAGCGTGAAGCGGGTGGACGTGCCCATCCAGGGCCTGCCGCAGGCGCTCGAAGGCTTCACCATCGCGCAGCTCAGCGACATCCACGTGGGGCCGACGATCCGCAGCGCCTACCTCCAGCGCATCGTCGACGCGGTGAACCGCCTCGGCGCCGACGCCATCGCGATCACCGGCGACCTGGTCGACGGCACGGTGCCGGAACTGCGCGAGCACATCGCGCCGCTGGCCGGGCTGCGCGCGCGCCACGGCACCTTTGTGGTCACGGGCAACCACGAGTACTACGCGGGCGCGCATGCCTGGATCGATGAGCTGCGTCGGCTGGGCCTGAAGGTGCTGCTCAATGAACACGTGGTGCTGCAGACGCGCAACGTGCGCGGCGCGCAGACCGACGAAGAACTGTTCGAAAGCGCGCTGGTGCTGGCCGGCGTGACCGACTTCACCGCCGGGCATTTCGACGCCGCGCATGCCAGCGATCCACACCTGGCGCTGCATGACGCACCGCCGCTGGTGCACACGCGCGTGCTGCTCGCGCACCAGCCGCGCAGCGCGGTGCTGGCTGCAGCTGCCGGCTACCAGCTGCAGCTGTCGGGCCACACGCACGGCGGCCAGTTCTTTCCGTGGAACCTGTTCGTGCCGATGCAGCAGCCCTTTACGGCGGGCCTGCACCGACTGCACGACATGTGGGTGTACGTGAGCCGGGGCACCGGCTACTGGGGCCCGCCGAAGCGCTTTGGCGCGCCTTCTGAAATCACTCTGCTGACGCTGGTACCGGCAAAGCCCTGAGGGGCTTCCTCGATCAGGATTCCAGCTCGGCCAGCCGGCGGGCGTTGGAGGTGGCTGCTGCGTGAATAGGCTTGAGGCCTTCGCGCGCTATGCGTACCGCAATGCCTGGGAACTGGCTCGCGGCGTTGACCGTGCCGGCTGCCGACTGCACGAATGCGTCGCCATGCGCTGCCGCCTGGGCCGGCGTGACGCTGCCCGCCAGCGAGAAGAAAGCCGTCGTGCTCTGAACCCATTGCTGCAGCACGCGGTTGGCGAGCGAGAAATGGCTGCGGTGCCACTGCTTCACCATCGCAATGCCCGATTCGCTCGCGGCCGCGAGCTTCTCGTCGCCCATGAGCTGGAATTCCGCCAGGTCGGCCGCACTGGGCGCGAGCCCGGCCTTGGCGATGCGTTCGGTCCGGATGCGGATCACCGAGCCGGAGGACAGCAGCATCTCGTTGGTCTTGAGCGCCAGGTCGAGCCACTGCATGAGCGGATTGGCCAGACGGGCGGCGGAGGTAAGAGACGACATGTGGGGCGGTGCGCTCGAAGGCGGTTGTAGGAGGTCGGACCACTATAGGCTTCGCTGGCTGCAAATGCTGCAGCGCAACAAATCTGACTCTGCATTTTTGTTGATCAAGTCCTACTTTCCGATGTGGAAATTACGTGCTGTGCGAATGCCGGACGCGGCGGAAATTAATGATGCCGACTTATTTCCACTTCATGCATCCAGAAGTCGCATCATGAGATTCCACGCTTCCGCACCCCTTCGAGCCGCCGTGTTCGCGGGCCTTTTCGGCCTGCTGGGCACGGCGGCCCATGCGTTCGAAGACAGCGCACGCGGTATTTATTTCGAAGGGGGCCGTGCACCGCACGGCGAAATGGGCAGCACCAACTCGGCCACGGTGGGCATGACCTTCCCGTGGTCGCTGCGCCAGCCGGTTCAGGAAGGTGCCCTCACAACCTACTGGGACGTGTTCCTGAGCAACTGGCACGCGCCCGCGCTGGGCAACGGCCCGCACGACTACGCGCAGATCGGCGCGATCTACACCTGGCGCTATCGCTTCGACCACGGCAGCTCGCCCTGGTTTGCCGAAGGCGGCGTCGGCGGCAGCGTGATGGACCACGTCTACAAGACGCCCGACCGCAGCTTCAGCACCGCCTTCCAGTTCACCGAGGTGCTGGGCGTTGGACGCAGCTTTGGCGAACACGGCGAGCACGAGCTGTCACTGCGCCTGCAGCACTTCTCGAACGGCGGCATCAAGAAGCCGAACCCGGGCGAAAACTTCGTCAAGCTGCGCTACACCTATCACTTTTAGCGCCCTGGCCTCGCCGGAACGCGCAGCCGCCTGGCCCTCGCTTCGGTGACCAGATAGCCCAGCGTGGCCACCACCAGCGGCAGCAGGTAATACAGGCCGCGATAGGCCAGCAGCGCGCCGAGCAGCTTCGCTTGTGGCACCTCGTGCGCGAGCAGCGCCACGAACACCGCCTCGAGCACGCCGAGCCCCGCCGGCACATGCGTGATGACGCCTGCCACCGCCGCCACCAGCAGCACTGCGAGCACCTGCGCGTAGCCGACCTGCCCCTGCAGCAGGAACCAGATCACGCCGCCCATCAGCGACCAGTTGGTGCACGACATGGCCAGCTGCAGCAGCGCCATCGGCAGCCCCGGCACCTTGAACGCATGGCCGCGCACGCGCCAGGTGCGCCCCTGTGCCGTGGCGCACAACACCAGGTAGGCCAGTGCCGCCGTCAGCAGCACCGCGCCGAGGATGCGCAAGCCCCCGCCATCGATCTTCCAGTTGGGCGGCAGCGTCATCGGCCAGAAGCAGAAGGCCGTGCCGGCCACCACGAGGTAGCCGAGCCAGTTGGTCAGCATGCTGAAGCCGAGCACGCGCGTGATGGTGTCGTTCGCAAGCCCCAGGCGCGAATAGAGCCGGTAGCGGAACGCCACGCCGCCCACCAGCGAACCGAGGTTGAGGTTGAAGGCGTAGCTGATGAAGGTCACGCCCATCACCGTGCCCGTGCCGAGCCGGTGCCGCGTCAGGTGCCGGCCCAGCAGGTCGTACGTGCTGTAGAGCGCAAAGCTGCAGGCCACCAGCGCACCGGCCGCGAGCAGGAAGATGAGAGGCAGCGCGCGAATGGCGTCGAGCACCTCTTCCCAATCGATGGTGCGCGCCTGCCGCACGAGCAGCCAGGCGATCAGCGCGAAAAAGCCCCACATCGCCGCGCGGCGGGCCCAGGGCCACCAGCTGTGGCGGGAGAGTGCCATCGTGCTCATTGCGATACGGCCTTTCCGCTCAGGCGGTTTCCGTCTGCGTAGCACCGCCGGCCGGATTGCTGCGCCCGGTGTCGCGCCGGCTCGCAAGGTCGGTGGCCTCGGCCGGCGTCAGGCGCGGCACGTGGCGCGGCAGGCGGCCCAGCAGGGCCGGATACCAGCGCAGGATGTGGAAGACGAAGAAGCTGCGCACCAGCCGCCAGCCGCTCCATTCGCTGGCGAGGTCGGCCGCCTCCACCTGCTTGCAGCTGTGCCGCATCAGCTGGTCCATGCGCTCCCACAGCACCTTGTTGAAGGCTTCGTCGCGCACGATCACGTTGGCCTCGAGGTTGAGCGACAGGCTCAGCGGGTCGAGGTTGCTCGAACCCACGGTGCTCCACTTGTCGTCCATCAGCGCGACCTTGCCGTGCAGCGGGCGGTCGCAGTATTCGTAGATGCGCACGCCGGCGTGCAGCAGGTGGTGGTACAGCATGCTCGCGGCGGTCTTCACGATCGGCATGTCGGGCTCGCCCTGCAGGATGAGCCGCACGTCCACGCCGCGCCGCGCCGCGCGCCGCAACTCCTTGATGAAGCGGTAGCCCGGAAAGAAATACGCATTGGCGATCACGATGCGCTCGCGCGCCGTCCGGATCGCGGCGCGGTAGTGGCGCTCGATGTCGTTGGTGTGGCGCCGGTTGTCGCGCGTGACGAACATGGCTTCGGCCTCGCCGGCGTGCACTTGCCCGGCGCGAGGCGCCTGCTTCAGCCGGCGGCGGAACCAGCCCGCGCCCTTGCCGCCGAGCGCGATGGCGCGCAGCACGAACTGATGGATCTCCGCCACGATCGGCCCCGCGAGTTCGACCGCATAGTCCTGCTTGGCCTTGGGGCCGAAGTCGAGCAGGTGGTCCGCCGAATAGTTGATGCCGCCGACGAAGGCGCGCTCGCCGTCGATCACCACGATCTTGCGGTGCATGCGGCGAAACACGTTGAGCCGCTGGCCCATGAAGCGCTGCCCCGGGTCGAACACACGCACCTTCACGCCGGCCGATGTCAGGCCTTCGATGAACTCCCGCGAGAGATCGGGTGAGCCGAAGCCGTCGATCAGCACATCGATCTTCACGCCGCGCTGCGCCGCTTCGCGCATGGCGGCATGAAGCTGCATGCCCACCTTGTCCTCGAACAGGATGAAGGTCTCGATGATCACCTCGCGCTGCGCCTGCCGGATGGCGTCGAACACGCGCGGGAAGAACTCCTCGCCGTTCTCCAGCAGCTCGATGCGGTTGCCGCCGATCCAGCGGTTGTTGTTGTTGCTCATGTCTTGCCCGCTCACAGGTCGATGTCCGCCACCAGCGGGGCGTGGTCCGACAGGTGCGACCACGGCCGGCGCGGCAGCACCACGGGCGCGTGCACGCCGGCATTGCGCACGTAGATGCGGTCCAGCTGCAGCACCGGGAAACGCGCCGGAAAGGTCCTGGCCGCGCGGCCGTGGGCGTGCACGAACACCTCGCGCAACGCGGCGCCTTTTTCCAGGATGTCGTGCGCGCGGCCGCGCCAGTCGTTGAAGTCGCCCGCCACGATCAACGGCGCATCGGACGGCACCTCGTCGCGCACGATGTGGCACAGCAGCTCCAGTTGCTGCTCCCGGTGCGCCTCGGCCAGCCCGAGGTGCGCGCAGATCACATGCACATCGACGACGCGGCCCGGCAGCCGCAGCACGCAGTGCAGCAGGCCGCGCTTCTCTGGGCCGCTCACCGACACGTCGTGATTGCGGAAATGCACGATCGGGAATTTCGAGAGCACCGCATTGCCATGGTGGCCTTTCGGGTACACCGCGTTGCGCCCGTAGGCGAACTGCGGCCACATGGTGTCGGCCAGAAATTCGTAGTGTGGCGCCTCGGGCCAGTTGTTCACCCTGCGCGAATGGCGCGAGTGGGTGCCCAGCACTTCCTGCAGGAACACGACGTCGGCGCCCACGGTGCGCACGGCATCGCGCAACTCGGGCAGGATGAACTTGCGATTGAGCGCGGTGAAGCCCTTGTGGGTATTCACCGTCATGACCTTGAGCGAGGTCGGCAAGACCGGCGTGGCCGCCGCGGCGTCGGGAATGGGCGAAGAAGACATCGTTGTGCGGGTTGTACGTGGCCCCGCGCGCGCTGACTGTAGGAACGCGCCACCTTCTTGGGACCCATTCGCCCCTTTCGCTGCGCGGCGGCGGGCTCCCCATGGCGGCCAGCTCCTACAGGCAGCCCTGCCGCACCCCCACACGACGGGGATTTCACCGCTCCTACGGTGAATTCAGGGCTCGAGAAAAGCAGCCCGCGTTTTCATCCACCGATACCGATACAAGCCACAAGGAGCAAGCCATGAAGCAAGTCACTTTTCGCGCCACGGTTCTCGCCGCGCTGCTGGGCACGGCAGGCATCGCCCTGGCCCAGACCACGTCCATTCCCGCCCAGCCCGATCCCTCGGCGGGCGGCGAGGCCAGCACCATGACGCCGGCCGGCGTCGCCAACCCGCCGCAGCGCCCCGACAACTCGATGCCCGCATCGCGCGAAGCGGTGAAGGCCGAGGCCCGCGCGCAGAACCGCAGCAACGCCACCACGATGGTGCCCAAGGGCGAGGCAACGACCATGATCAACCACCAGCCGAACGCCATGCCGCAGCCGACCGGCGAGATGTCGCGCGCTGAAGTCAGCCAGACAGGGCGCAAGGTCAAGCCGCAGTTCGGCCAGAAGGGCGAGCGCCCGAACGTGGTGACCAACCCGACGGACAAGGCCGGCACCGGCACGCCGGATTAGGGCCTGTTAACACAAACGAAGTCCGTCGGCGATCAGCGCGAAGCTGATGAAGCCGACGAACATCACGTCGAGTTTCTCGAAGCGAGAGAAGATGCGGCGATAGCCCTTCAGGCGCCGGAACAGTCGCTCCACCTCGTTGCGGCGTTTGTACATCTCACGGTCGTACTCCCAGGGCTGGAGCCGGGTCTTCAGCGGCGGCACGACGGGGATGAAGCCCAGATCGAGCGCGAGTTGCCGGGTCTCATTGCCTTCATAGGCGCGGTCCATGAGCAGATGTAGCGCTCGATCCGGCGCGCCCAGGCGGCTGAGCAGTGCGCGCCCTGCAGGCGCATCGTGCACTTGGCCCGGTGACAGCGAGAACGTTACGGCCGTTCGAGCATCCGCGGCAACCATATGAATCTTGGTGGTCCACCCGCCTCTGGATCTTCCGATCGACTGGGGGCCGTTTTTTTTAACGCCCCCGTGCCATCGGGATGCACCTTCACAATGGTGCTGTCCAGCGACACGGCCTCGATTCTGATACGCACGACTTGGGCTTGCTGAAGCTCTGCGAAGACGCGGTCCAGCACGCCGCTCTTGGACCAGCGGTTCATGCGCGTGTAGATGGTGTGCCAGTTGCCAAAGCGCTTGGGCAGGCCGCGCCACTTGCAGCCGTGCTCGGCGACATACAGGATTGCGTTCAACACACTCAGATTCGACAGGCTGACATTGCCCCGCTGAAGGGGCAGGCAGTGCTCGATCTGAGCGAACTGGGCTTGAGTGATCTCCATGCATGAAGTGTCTCGCATCCCTCATGGTTGGCTCAATTAGTGTTAACACGCCCTAGTCGGCAAGGCCGCCCGTCGAAGAAAAAGCCCGCAGCGCGAAAGCGTTGCGGGCTTTTTCTTCGACAGCGCCGTCACCGGCGCGTCGCGGGCGGGGGTCAGCCCTTGGCGGGTGCCGGCGCACCGCGGTGGCCGTCATGACCGCGATGGCCATCGTGGCCACGGGGGCCGCCGAAGTGCGCGGTCTCGGCGTCGAAGGTCTTCTGCTGCTCGGGCGTCAGCGCGGCATAGAAGGTCTTCGTGGCGTCGGCACGCTTGGCGAACATCGCGCTGCGCTCGGCCTGGCGGGTCTGCATGCGTTCCAGGCGCTCCGGCGTGGTCAGCTTGGCGAACTCGGCGCGGTCCATGTGCGGGCGCGGACCGGCGGGCGGCTGCGTCGCGGTGGTGAAGGAGCTCCACGCGCCTTCCTGTGCCGAAGTGAGCTTGAGCTTTTCCTTCAGGGCGGCAAGACGCTTGGCGCGGTGCTCCTGCATGCGCTCCATGCGCTTGGCGGGGTCCATGCGCTTGTGCTGCGCCTTGGGCGCGGCGGCGCTGTCGGCCTGGGCCACCGCGGCGGCGGCGGGTGCGGAGGGAGCAGCGGCCGGCGCTTGAGCAAAGGCGCCCGAAGAGGCGAGGGCGGCCGAACCCAGCAGGCTGGCCCAGACGATGCGTTGGCGAAGAGAAATCATGAGAGTTGCTTCCTTTCGAAGAAGCCCGCCACCGATGGGCAGCAGGTGAGACGAAGTGTGGAAGAGCTCTGTGTCGCGCCAGTTAGCCCTGCGTGAGCTTGCGTAAAGAATGATGAACCGCGACCGTGGGCACAACGCATGGCGTGACTTATTGCCTCGATTGGCCGGCCACAGTCGCTTCGGGGGTGAACAGGCTCAGCCCAGCTTGCCATTCTGGAAATCGTGCACCGCCTGCTTCACCTGCTCCTGCGTGTTCATCACGAAGGGCCCGTATTGCACGATGGGTTCGTGCAGCGGCTTGCCGGCGATGAGCAGCGCGCGCGCCGGGCTGTGGTTGGTTGCGCCGGCGCGCAGCACCACGCCGTCGCTGCCCGCGTCGTTGGCCAGGATCGCCATGCGCCGCGTCGGAATTTCGCTGCCCGCGATCCACAGCGATTCGCGGAACACGTAGACCAGCGCGTTGTGATCGTCCGGCAGCGGCTGCGCGAACTCGGCGCCCGGCGGCAGCGTGATGTCGAGGTACAGGGGCTCGGTGTGCTCGCGCCGCACCGCACCCTCGATGCCGTGGCTTGCGCCAGCAATCACGCGCACGTGCGCGCCGCCGGTGGTGGTGAACTCGGGAATCTCTTCGCTCTGGACGTCGCGATACCAGGGCTCGCGCATCTTGTCTTTGGCAGGCAGGTTGAGCCACAGCTGAAAGCCTTCCATCAGGCCTTCTTCCTGCTCGGGCAGCTCGCTGTGCACGAGGCCGCGGCCGGCGGTCATCCACTGCACGCCGCCGTTTTCGAGCAGCCCTTCGTGGCCCTCGCTGTCGCGGTGGCGCATGCGGCCCGCGATCATGTACGTGACGGTCTCGAAGCCGCGGTGCGGATGGTTGGGAAAGCCGCCGATGTAGTCGCCCGGGTTGTCGCTGCCGAAGGCATCGAGCATCAGGTACGGGTCTAGCCGCTTCTGCAGGGGCTGCTGCAGCACGCGGGTGAGTTTCACGCCGTCGCCGTCGCTGGTGGAAACACCGGCCACGATGTGGTCGATGCCGCGTGGCGTGGCGACGGGATCGGTGGGGTGGTTGGCGTGGTGGTTGGCATTCATCATGCGTCCATGGTGGCACTAACGCGCCCGCCGCGCCACCCGCCCCGTCAAGGCCACTGCTGGCGCTGCCAGTAGTTGTACTTCCAATGCGTCTCGAAGCCGGCCCGGCGGTAGAGCGACAGCGCCGGGTGGTTGTGTGCATCGACCTGCAGGAACACCCGCTCGAAGCCGCGCGCCGATGCGGCCTGCGCCAGCCCGGCGAGCACGCGCCCCGCAAGGCCGCGCCCGCGTTGCGCCTGGTCGGTGCGCATGCCGTGCACGCTGGCCCAGCCGTGGCCGAACGCCATTGCGCCGGCCGCCAGCGTGCGGCCGCCTTCGCGCACGCTGGCATAGAGCGTGCCCTTGGCCCGCGACAGCATCCGCACGCGATGGGCGCCGTCCACCGGATCGAAGCCCTCGCCGAGGAACAGCGCCGACCACGCGTCGTCGGGCGCGCGGTCGACATCGGCCAATGCGCCGCCCGGCGCGACCACCTGCCGCATGCGCTGCACCGACCCGATCTGCACGCAGGTCGGGCTGTCGCCGATGTAGTGCCGCCGCTCCAGCTCGGCGCGCAGCCCGTCGAAGCAGGGCGCGTCGGCCAGCCGCAGCGCGGGCACGACCTGGCGGCTGTCGTAGCGGTCTTCGATGCGGTCGAGCGTTGCGTGATCGACCGCGCTGCGGTGCAGCGGCACGGCCGATCTGGCGCGCTTCACGGTGCCGCCGGCAAAGGGCAGCAGCCAGCCGTCGAGTTCCTCGGTCAGGTCGGGCGACACGGCCGCGATGGTGGCGCGCTCGATGGCTTCGATGTCGGTGACGTTCAGTGTCATGGTGTTCATGGCGTGGCCTCCGGCGCCGTGAACTTCGCCGCGGCCACGCCCTTGAGCAGCGTTTCGCGCTGGTTCCGGCTGATCCCGCGGATGCCCTCGGCAACCCACTTGATGCGGTCGGCGTCGATGTGGCCGTCGCGCCGCCATTGCTCGAGCACGGCCTGCGGCTTGTGCAGCATGGCGGCGAGCCACACGGCCTGCGCCGGTTCGAGCGTGCGTGCGCTGCGCTTGAAGTAGCGGCGCGCCGCGGCCTCGGCGCCGCAGATGTTGCCGCCCCAGGGCGCGTTGTCCAGGTACAGCTGCAGGATGCGGGCCTTGCCCAGCGTCTGCTCCATCTCGACCGCGTAGAGCAGCTCGCGCAGCTTGCGCTCGGCCGTGCGGTCGCTGCCCGTCACCAGCAGCTTGGCCAGCTGCTGCGTGAGCGTGCTGCCGCCGCGCCGGATCTGGCCGGGCTTCTGGTTGTTGTCGATCGACGCGAGGATCTCGGTCAGGTCGTAGCCGCTGTGGGTGAAGAAGCGCTGGTCTTCTGCGGCGATGACGGCGCGCGCCAGCCAGCTGTCGTTGGCGAGCTTGGCCGAGGGGCCGCAACTGGTGCGCGCGTTGAGCATGGCCTCGGTGCCCA
Source organism: Variovorax sp. YR566 (assembly GCF_051992195.1). NCBI lineage: Bacteria > Pseudomonadati > Pseudomonadota > Betaproteobacteria > Burkholderiales > Comamonadaceae > Variovorax > Variovorax sp. YR566. The sequence continues at coordinate 202,439 of NZ_CP197092.1, forward strand.
GCCCCTCGACGGTGAACTGGCTGATGACGGGTTGCACGGCGAAGGTGGCCTCGGGCAGCACGAGCTGGCCGCGCAGCGCCAGCGTGCCGCCGATGCGTGCGCGCTGCAGTTCGGGCAGGGTGGGCACCAGCACCGCGTACCAGCGCGCGATAGGTGCGTCCTGCACGCTTGCGTTCAGGTGAATGTTCTTCGGCGCGAGCCTGCCGTCCCAGTTGCCTTGCAGCCGGGTGGTGTCTGTGCCTTGGGGCGTGGCCTCGAAGGTGCCGTTGAGCGTGTTGCCGTCGCGCTTCACGGTGGCGACCAGGCGGTCGACCCTGATCGGCTGGGTGCCGAGCGCCGGCACCTCTGCACTGCAAGGCGCGCACTGCATCTCGAGCAGCTCGCCGGCCGGCTTCCAGGCGAAGCGCACGGTGCCGAAGCTGGTGTCGAGCGAGCGCCCGTCGAGGTAGGGCGCGAACCACGACGAGGTGGCCACGCGCACTGCGGTCGGAATGCCGATCTCGAAATTCAGCGGGCCCGTCTTCACCGTGGTGCTCCACTCACCCGCAGCCGGCGCGAGCGCCAGCTTGACTATCAAAAAGATAGCTACACACGCTGTAATGACCAAGGCCAGCAGGCCATAGAGCACGAATCGCAGGATCTTCTTCAAGGCACGTTCTCGGATCATCAGATCGGTTTTGCCACCGTGACAGCTTGCCACGGCCCATGGGACTGGCCGCTGGCCGCTGCCCAGTACCAGCTTGAAGTGTCTGTGAAAGCAGTGCCCCGGGCATCGACGATGCGCTCGCAAACGCGGATTTTTTGCGCGCCGTGCCGTTGCGCAACAAAACAGCGCCACATGCGCTCCTGCGCGTCGCGTTCCAGGCGCGCCTGTTCGATGCGGTAGCCCAACGCGCGATAGCAATCGGTCGCCGGGTGCAGCATGCGCGTGGGCTGCGCCACCTCGCGCATCACCAGGGTCTGCGTGCCATCGGTCATGCGGCCGATGGCGCCGGGGAAACGATCGGCAAAGCGCTGCTCCACGTCGCTCAGGGCCAGCGGGCGCAACGGAACGCCATCCCACTCGCTAGGCCATTCGTGCGACATCACGGCAGCAACCGGTTCGGCTGGTGCGCGCATGGCCGCGGTTGCCGACCACAGCACGCACAGCACCATCGCCAGCGCAAAGGCTGTCTTGTGGCCGATGCGGTTGATGAAATGGTTTGCAAACCAACGTTCAAAGAACGGTGTCGACATGGCGGCTTCCTTGGGTGGTGATCAGGCCTGGAATGGGGTGTTCGGCAGCTTGGGGTTCGGACTGCGCCGGCACCATGAGGCGGGCGATGGCGCCGCACACCACGGCCAGCACCAGCAGGCCCAGCGCGTTGTGTGCCCACGGCGCAAGCGGATGGCCAGCGCCTTCGAAGGCGATCAGCACGCTGTTGCGCACGATGTTCCCGGCCAGCACGAAGAGGCCGACCATCGGCAGGCGTTGCATGAAGGCGCGGTCGCTGCGGCGTGCCCACAGCGCGACGGCGCAGGCCGTGAAGTAGCCGAGCCACACCATCTGCACGCCCGAGCAGGGCGCATCGACGATCACCAGGCGGCCATCGATCATCAGGCTCGTGCCCTCGCGCGCCACGTCGAAGCCCGGCGCCAGCAACCAGCGGCTGACTTCGGCCGTCAGCACCCGCAGCGGATAGCCGGCGTAGAACTGCAGCGACGACAGCAGCGGCAGCGCGAGCACCGCAAGGCCGGCCACCGGAAACGCCGCCACGCGGCGCGGCAGAAAAGCCAGCAGCCCGCAAGCCAGCGCCAGCACGGCCACCAGCCCGGCCGCAAGCGGCGGCAGCGCGGGCACGAAGCCGAGCCCCGTGCGCAGCAGCGTCGCGAGCACTGTGCCGACGCCTGCCAACGCGAGCCAGCCCAGCCGCGGCGAGGCGCGCAGTTCATGCCGGCGGCTCCAGGTCAGCGCCGCGAGGGCAACCAGCGCCAGAAGGCCCATCGGATCGTCGGAGCCGTCGCGCATGCGCTGCACCATCCAGACCCAGGTCGGCATCAGCGCGATGGACTGCAGCCCCAGCCAGCCGGCGGCCGGCGTGCGGTCGATGTGGATGCCCCAGTCCACGATGCGCGGGTGGCGGTGGGCGAGCGTTGCCAAAGACATTTTTCTTCTCTCTCTTTTGCTTTTGTTCAGGCAGTGAAACGACGCGCGTCATTGCGGCGCGCGCGGCGGCGCAGCATCGCGAGCATCGACAGCACGACGGCGATGGCGCCCAGCGATTCGGGTTCGGGCGTGCTCGGCACTTCGGCGCCCAGCGCGAGATTGCTCACGCCCTGCGGCATCGGCAGCGGCTGGTTCACGCCCACGCTGTCTTGCGGCGCCACGTTGCGCACCACCTTGTCGACGGCGATGAAGCTCGTGTACTGCGTGAGCAGGCTGTACTTCAGGCCGAGCTCGGTGATGCGTTCCTTGAAGGCCGTGCCGCCTTCCAGCGTTTCCTGGTCGCTCAGGCTCTGGATGCGGTGGCGGGCCCACAGCGTGCGCAGCGCGGCGGTGTCCTGGCGGGTGCGGTCGTCGATGCGGACTTCCTGGCGGTACGGGCCGCTGGCGCCCTGGCCTTCGATGATCACGCGGCCCTTGGCTTCGCCACGCCATTTGCCGAACACGATCACCGGGCGTTCGCCGAGCACGTCGGGCAGGGCTTGAGGTTCCACGTCGTACACATCGAGCCCGCCGAAAGTGGCCTTCACGCTGGTGAGCACCGGCGACTCGACCATGCGACGAAACCGCGCGGCCTGCTCAGGCGCCTGCACCGGGTCGGTGATGATGAAGGGCTCGCCCATGCCGGCGCGTGCAATGCCTTCCATCAGGCTGCGGTTGACCGACGAACCGATCCCGAAAGCGAACACATTGGCCTTCGAGAGGTTGTTGCGCACCAGCTCGAAGGCTTCGCGCTCGACCGTCACGTAGCCGTCGGTCACCACCACGATGCTTCGCGATACGTTTTCTTCCTTGGGCTCGGCGTACGCGCGCTTGAGCGCAGGAATGAGTTCGGTGCTGCCGCTGCCGCTGTAGTTCTGGATGGTGGCGAGCGCCTGTTCGATGTTGGCGCGCGTGGCCGGCACCGACTTGGGCGAGAGCATCTTGTTGCTGCCGGAGAACAGCAGCACGTTGAAGGTGTCGCTGGGGCGCAGCCCGCCGATCAGGCGTTCGAGCACCGTCTTCGCGGTGTCGAGCGGAAAGCCGTGCATCGAGCCCGAGATGTCCACCACGAAGATGTAGTCGCGCGGCGAGATGGCGCTGGCGGCCACGGCCTTGGGCGGTTCGACCATCGCGAGGAAGAAGTTCTCTGCGTTCTCGCCTTGGCCCTTGTAGAGCATCAGGCCCGATTCGATCTTCTCGCCCGCCAGGCGGTAGTCGAGCACGAAGTCGCGGTTGTCGGCGGGGCGACCGTCGGCCTTGAGCGCGATGTCGGCGTGCTGGTCTTCGTCGCTCTTCTTCACGTCGATGGTGTGCGTGGCCGAGCGGATTTCCTTGATGCCCATCGGCGTGTCGATACTGGCCTTGAGCTTGAAGCTCGTGCTCGGCGCCACGCCAGCAGGCAGCGTGGGCTGCGCGACCCACTTGGCCTGCGCGTTCTCCGATTGCGGCGAGTTGTAGCGCGGCCCGACCACGGTCGGAAACACGAACTGGTAATTGCCCGACTGCGGCACCAGCAGCTCGGTGTAGCGCAGCTCCACCTTCACGTCGTCGCCGGGCAGGATGTTGGCGACGTTCATCTGGAACACATTGGGCAGGTGCTGCTCGAGCAGCGCGGCGGTCTTGCCTTCCTTCTTGGCGGTGTCGTACTCGATCTGCGCCTGCTGCTTCTCGCGGATCTGCGCGGTGATGAGCCGGTCGGCCAGGCGCACGTTGAGGCCGCTCACGGCAGCCTTGGTCGAGCCGGGGAAAACGTATTTCGCTTCAATGGCGCGCTGGCCTTCGTTGCGGTAGGTCTGCGTGACCGTCACGTCGGCGATCACGCCCGAGATCTTCACCGAGACCTCGGTGCCCTTCAACGGCAGGCGGTCGACCGAGGGATCGTCGCTCTTCACGAAGAAATAAGGGCTTTCGGTCTTCAGGCGCGGGCCGGCGGGGGCTTCCTGCGCATGCGCCGGGCGCACGCCCATGGCGATGAAGCCCGCGGTCGCCAGGCTCACGGTGGCGAGCCAGAGCCAGCGGCCGGGACGTGGGGTGGTGATGTGGGCATCCATGGCGGGGGTCCTTGTCCGTGCGAACTTGCACAGCCGCAACTGTCGGCACCACACGAGAAGGCAGTTGGAAGGCTTCTTGAAGTCGAAAACACCCGTGCCCGGCTCTGTGAAGTCTGTGTGAAGCGAAGCGGCGCGCACGCTTCACACGGCCTTCGGATCGCGCGGCGAGCATCGCGGCTTCGCTACAGACGAGGAGAGAAAAAATGCTTCAGTTGTTGAAGGCCCTTCAGAGCTCGATGCTGGCCAAGGTCGCCGGCCTGTTCTTCCTGCTGTTGCTCCTGTGCATTCCGCTGGGGGAGATCGACTCGATCAACCGCGCCCGCGGCGAGAGCCAGCGCGAAGCAGCCGACGAGCTCGCCGCCACCTATGCAGGCCGCCAGACGATGGTCGGGCCGCTGCTGCTGGTGCCGTATGTGGAACGCTGGATGGAGCCGCTGCGCGACGCACAGGGCAAGGTGATCGGCCAGGAGCCGCGCAGCAAGGAAATGGCCCACGTGGTGTTCCCTGACAAGCTGCACATCGAAGGCACGATGGCGCCGCAGGAGCGCTATCGCGGCATCTTCAAGATTCCGTTCTACACGCTCAACGCCGCGCTCACTGGCGGCTTCACGGCCTTCGACCCGAAGGCCGTTCCGCACAGCGAGTCCGATTCGAGCATCGAATTCAAGGCTCCCTTCATTGCTTTCAACGTGAGCGACCTTCGTGGCCTCGACGGCTCGCCCGCGATGACGGTGGGCAGCGAGACACTGCGCTTCAAGCAACGCGTGCCGGGCCTGGCCGACGGTGCGTGGTTTGCAGACGGCATCCACGCGCCACTCACCGGTGCAGCGCTCAGTGCATGGCAGGCCAGCACACCGATCGCGTTCGAAATGAAGCTCGGCCTGGTCGGGCAGGACACGCTCTCCATCGCGCCCATCGCCGAGGAAACGACCGCGCACCTGACCTCGCCCTGGGCGCACCCCAGTTTCGGCGGCCGCTTTCTCGCGGCCGAGCGCAGCGTGACGCCGCAGGGCTTCGACGCGCACTGGCGTGTGTCGTCGCTCGTGACTTCTGCGCGCGAACAGGTACGCGCGGGTCTCTCGGGTCGCGGCAACGCCGCTGAAGCCGCCACCACCCAGGCACGCCAGAACATAGGTCCGCTGCAGACCTTCGACGTGTCTCTCGCGCAACCCATCAACGTGTATTCGATGAGCACGCGCGCCGGCAAGTACGGTGCGCTGTTCATCGGGCTCGTGCTGATGGCCGCCTTCATGTTCGAGCTGTTCCGCAAGCTGCGCCTGCATCCGATCCAGTACGGCCTGGTCGGCTTGTCGATCGCGCTGTTCTTCCTGCTGCTGCTCGCGCTGTCGGAGAAGTTCGCGTTCTGGATGGCGTATGCGGGTGCCGCCACGGCGAGCGTCGCGCTGCTGGCCGTGTACTTCAGCGCGGTGCTGGGAGGCTGGCGGCGCGGCCTGTCCTTCGGCGCCTTCGTGGCGCTGCTCTATGGCGCGCTCTACGGCCTGCTGGCTTCCGAAAGCAACGCACTGCTGCTCGGCGCGCTGCTGATCTTCGGCATGCTGGCCACGCTGATGCTCGTCACGCGCAAGGTCGACTGGTATGCGCTCTCGCGGCGCGTGGAACCGGCACCGGAAGCGCAGGCGGCATGAGACTGCTGCGGGTCATCGCGAGTGCATCGGGCTGGCTGGCCCTGGCCACACTGTGGTTCTGGGCCTGGCACCTGAAGGACCCGCATCTGCGCTTCATGCGCGCGTGGGAACTGCCCTTGCTGCTGGCGATGCTGGTGGCCGGCATCGCAATCGCCTGGCGGTTTGCACGGGGCAACTTGCGCCCGGTCGCTCTGGGCCTGGCATTCGCGGCCTTGCTGACTGCCCTGTGCAACGAGGCGGCCTCGCACCAGCACCGGGCCGAAGTGAATGAATCGGAGGGCCCGCTCGCACAGGCGCTGGGCGCGCATTTCATCGTCGGGTACGACGATGCGAAAAACCTGCGAAAGCTGGCCAGGAAGGGGCTGATCGGCGGAATCTTCGTAACCGGCCGCAATGTAAAGGGCCGCACGGCCGCTGAACTGCGCGATGAAATCGAGGGCCTGCAGGCATTGCGCCGCGAAGCCGGCCTGCCACCGCTGATCGTCGCAACCGACCAGGAAGGCGGCTCGGTTTCGCGTCTCTCGCCACTGGTCGAACGCCAGCCTGCACTCGCCTCGCTGCTCGACGCCGATGTGCCCGACAACGAGCTCACACAACGCGCCCATGCCTACGGCGCGCAACAGGGCAAGGCGCTCGCGGCTCTTGGCATCACGCTCAATTTCAGCCCGGTGGTCGACTTGCGGCCCGGCCGCGCACCGGGCCGCTGGGACTTCCACACCCGCATCGACGAACGCGCGATCTCGGCCGACCCCGCCATCACTGCGCAGGTGGCGCTCGCTTACGAGCTGGGCCTTGAATCCGCAGGCGTTCGCGGCACGCTCAAGCACTTTCCCGGCCTGGGCGGCGTGGCCGAGGACACCCACCATTTCGCCGCCGAACTGCGCACGCCTGTCGCCCAACTCGCGGCGCACGACTGGAAGCCGTTTCAAGACGTGTCGAAACATTCGGATGCCGCGATCATGCTCGGCCATGTCATCCTTATAGAGTTCGACGCCGAATATCCGGTCTCTTTCTCGCGCAAAATCGTGCAGCGGGTGATTCGAGGCGAATGGGACTACCAGGGCCTGCTCGTCACCGACGATCTCACGATGGGCGCAGCCTACAACCGCGGTCTTTGCGATGCCACCGTTCGCGCCCTTGGCGCCGGCGTGGACCTGTTGCTGATCGCCTTCGACCACGACAAGTATTTCGATGCCATGCATTGCGCGCTGCAGGCTGCGCGGCAAGGCACGCTCGACCTCCCGATGCAGGAACGCAGCAGCGCGCGGCGGCTCCAATTCTTTCGCTAGCCAGTAAGCAGCCAACTCTTATGTTCAAACGCTCAAGCTCCAAACCTTCCGACGACGGCAACGCGGCGTCCAACGAACCCCGCGCGCCATGGAAGCGCATTGCCGGCTGGGGCGCCATCGCGGTCGGCTCCGGCGCGCTCGTGGTGCTGGTTGCCGCCATCGTCGCTGTGGTCGCCATCTATCCAAAGCTGCCCGATGTGTCGGAGCTCTCCGACTACCGGCCCAAGCTGCCGCTGCGCGTGTACTCGACCGAAGGCCAGCTGATCGGCGAGTTCGGTGAAGAGCGCCGCAACCTCACGCCCTTCGCCAACATTCCGAAGGTCATGAAAGACGCGGTACTGGCTGTGGAAGACGCGCGCTTCTACGACCACGGCGGTGTGGACTACAAGGGCTTCCTGCGCGCAGCGGTGGCCAGCCTGAAGGGCGGCCGCAAGCAGGGCGCGTCGACCATCACGATGCAGGTGGCGCGCAACGTGTACCTGAGCTCGGAGCGGACGATGAGCCGCAAGACCTACGAGATCCTGCTGGCACTGCGGCTCGAACGGCAGCTCACCAAAGACCAGATTCTCGAGATCTACCTGAACCAGATCTACCTGGGCAATCGCGCCTACGGCTTTGCGGCCGCCGCCGAAACCTATTTCGGCAAGCCGCTGCAGAACGTCACCATCGCCGAAGCCGCAATGCTGGCCGGCCTGCCGAAGGCGCCCGGCGCCAACAACCCCGTGGCCAACCCGCGCCGCGCGCGGGCGCGCCAGCTCTACGTGATCGACCGCATGCAGGAAACCGGCTTCATCACCGCCGACCAGGCTGCAGAAGCCAAGAAGGAAGAACTGCACCTGCGCGACGCCGCCGATCCGAACCGCCTGCATGCCGAGTACGTGGCCGAGACGGTGCGCCAGATGATGTACGCGCAGTACGGCGACAGCATCTACACCAGCGGCATGAAGGTCTATACCTCGCTCGTGGCGGCCGACCAGGCAGCTGCCTACAGGTCGCTGCGCAAGGGCATCATGGACTACGAGCGCCGCCAGCCCTACCGCGGCCCCGAGAGGTTCGTCGACCTGCCGACCGAGCAGAAGGAAATCGATGAAGCCGTGGACGATGCACTGGCCGAACACCCCGACAACGGCGATGTGGTCGCGGCCGTGGTGCTCGACGCGAACGCGAAGGAAATCAGCGCCGTGCGCGCGAACGGCGAAACCATCCAGATCACGGGCGATGGCCTGAAACCCGCGCAGTCGGGCCTCGCGGCGAAGGCGCCGCCGAACATCAAGATCCGCCGCGGCGCAGTCATCCGCGTGGCGAAGACGCCGAAGAACACCTGGGAGATCACGCAGTTGCCCGAGGTCGAAGGCGCCTTCATCGGCATGGATCCGCGCAGCGGTGCCATCAAGGCGCTGGTCGGCGGTTTCGATTTCGGCAAGAACAAGTTCAATCACGTGACGCAGGCCTGGCGCCAGCCGGGTTCGAGCTTCAAGCCCTTCATCTATTCGGCCGCGCTTGAAAAAGGCTTCACGCCCGCAACCGTGGTGAACGACGCGCCGCTGTACTTCGATGCCAGCGCCAACGGCGGCCAGCCTTGGGAGCCGAAGAACTTCGAAGGCACCTACGAAGGCCCCATGCCGCTGCGCACCGCGCTGATGAAGTCGAAGAACCTCGTCACGTTGCGCGTGCTGGAGTCGATCGGCGCGCCCTATGCGCAAGACTGGATCACCAAGTTCGGCTTCGACAAGGACAAGCATCCTGCCAACCTGCCGATGGGCCTGGGCGCCGGCTCGGTCACGCCGATGCAGATGGCGGTGGGCTATTCGGTGTTCGCCAATGGCGGCTACCGCGTCAATCCGTACCTGGTCACGCGCGTCACCGACATGAGGGACAAGATCATCATGGAAACCGAGCCGCCTGTGCTCGACGAAGCGCGCCGCGCCATTCCGCAGCGCAACGCCTTCATCATGGATTCGCTGCTGCAGAGCGTGGTGAAGAACGGCACCGGCTTCAAGGCGCACCAGGCCCTGAAGCGCGACGACCTCTACGGCAAGACCGGCACCACCAACGACTCATTCGACACCTGGTTCGCGGGCTTCCAGCCGACCATGGTCGGCATCGCGTGGATCGGCTACGACACACCGCGCCAGCTCGGCGTGCGCGGTGAAACCGGCGGCAGCCTGAGCCTGCCGATCTGGATCGGCTACATGCAGACCGCGCTGCAGGGCGTGCCGGTGACGCAGCCCGCGGAACCGCCTGGCGTGGTGAACGTCGACGGCGAGTGGTACTTCGACGACTTCACGCCGGGCCACAACGTAGCGAGCCTGGGTCTGGAAAGCGAAGCGCCGCCACCGCCGGCCGAAGAACTCACGGGTGCGCCCATCGGAGCGCCGCCAGTACCGGAAGAACGCAACAGGATCCTCGATTTCTTCCGGTAAGTCGCAAAGCTGAAAAGAGAAGGCGGGTCGCGGTGCCTACACTCGGTGCTGCTTCCCGCCTTCTCTTTTTCTTCTCCACGCATCCATGGAAATTCTTACTCTGGTGGCACTCTTTGCCGCCGGCTTCTACATCCTCAAGTCCAGGGAACAGCGCATGCGCATCGCGCTGCTGGCCAGCCACCTCGGCCGCTACCAGATCGAAAGGCTGATGGAGAGCCTCACCTCCGGCTACATGCGCTGCCTCGGCGAAGACGACGCCGAGCGCCGCCAGCAGATCTGGCACCTGCTCGACGCCACCGAGGAAAAGCTCTCCGCCCAGTTCGACAGCTTCGCCACCGAGTTCTCGCGCATGCCCGAACCCGCCACGCGCGTGAGCAAGCTGCCGGTGGCCATTCCGCTGTTCACGCAGTTCTTTCCGGGTTCGACCTTCGATGTGCGCCAGGCCCTGCTCATCCACGCACGCGGCGTTGCCGGCGTGATGCGCAACGAAGCCGGGCGCACGCCTAAATCGAAAGCCTTCACCATGTCGGCCGAGCTGTTCCTGATGCAGCACACCTGCCACTGGTATTGCCGCTCGAAGACGGTGGCGTCGGCTCGCATGATCGGGCAGCACCAGACGCAGTACCTGCAGGCGCTCGGGGCTGTGAGTCCGGAAACTCGCAGCGCCTATTGCGCGCTGATCGGCCGCCCTCAGTGATGTGACAACAACGGCAGCGTGAGCGTCGCCACGGCGCCACCGCGCGACGCGTTGCCCAGATCGATCCGGCCGCGGTGCAATGCCGCGATCTCCTTCACGAACGCCAGCCCCAGCCCCGTGCTCTTCTTCTGGCTGTGCGGCCTGGCGAGCGAATAGAACTTCTCGAAGACTTTTTCCTGCGCGTATTCCGGAATGCCCGGGCCGTGGTCGCGCACGCTCACGCGGGCCAGCTTCGAGGTCGTTTCCAGCGTGAGCAGCACTTCGCTGTCGCGCGGTGAAAAATCGATGGCGTTGTCGAGCAGGTTGCTGATGGCGCGGCGCAGGAGGAACGGGTCGCCTTCGGCGCGGGCATCGTCGCGGATGTTCACGAGCAGTTTGATGTTGCGCTTGGCTGCCGCGGGTTGTGCGCTGGCGGCGATGTCGTCGATCAGCGAAGCCAGCGCCACCGGTTCTGTGCGGTCCAGCGTGCGCCTCGTCTCGAGCGCGGTGAGCTCCATCATGCGGTCGACGATTTCCTGGATGCGTTGCGTCTCGCGTTCGATGTTCTTCAGGAATCGTTCGCGCTCGGCATGCGGCATCGACGGCTCCTGCAGCAGCTCGGCCGCGCCGCGGATGGCCGAGAGCGGGCTTTTCACTTCGTGCGTGAAGGTCTGCACGTAGTCCGCCACGTAGTTGCGGCCGGTGAGGGCATCGCGCATTTCGCTGAAGCCGGTGCGTACGCCGTCGACTGCGCGCCGCGCCATGCGCACGAGGCTCAGGCTGCGCTGCGCGCGCACCCAGGCCCAGTAGTCGCGGATCAGGCCGAAGGGCCGCACCAGCCAGATCGAGACAATGAGCGTGAGCAGCAGCAACGCGAGTGCCGAGCCGACGCCCACCCAGATGGTTCGCACGCGGGCGTCTTCCACGAACTGGCCGAAGCTCTGCACCGGCTTGCCTACGCTGACCATGCCGACGATCTCGTTGTTCCAGCGGATCGGCGCGCCCACGTACATGACCGAAGTGCGCGGGTCGCCGTCGACATCGCGCGAAGTGCGCGCGCCGTACAAGCCGGCGAGCGTGCGGCTCACGTCGGCCCACTGCGAATAGTCGGCGCCCAGATGCCTGCCGAGCGAATCGAACATCACACGGCCGTTGCGGTCGGTGACGTACACGCGCAGTTCGACACGGCTTTTGTGCAGGTTGTAGATCTGGGCGGAGAACTCGCGCGCGTAGACCGTTCGGAACAGAGGCTCGAGCCGCGCCGTGTTGATGGCACCGGCGATCACGTCCTGCTCGACCAGACTGGCCACCAACTGCGAGGTTTCGACCAGCGATTCCTCGGCCGACTCGCGGTAGCGCGGGTCGATGTCGGAAACGACGCGGTACAGCAGGAAGGCGATGCCCGCCGTGTAGATCAGCAGGATGCCGATGAAGATCCGCGTGCGCCGGGTCACGACGCCTTGGCGGGCAGTTCTTCGTTCAGTGCGTAGCCGGTGCCGCGCAGCGTGCGGATCGGCTCCACTTCCGGCGCGATTGCCTTGAGCTTGGCGCGCAGGGTCTTGATGTGCGCGTCTACCGTCCGGTCGAAGCTGTCGCTGGAATCGTCCCAGACAAGTTCGAGCAGTTCGTCGCGCGTGAAGACGCGGCCGGGCCGTTGCACCAGCAGTCTGAGCAACCCGTATTCGTAACGGGAGAGTTCCAGCAGGCGTCCGTAATAACGAATCTGCATGCGCTCGTTGTCGAGCGAAAAGGGCAGTGCGGGTGCCTGTGAGCTCGCTGGAGGCGTCTGGGCCTGGATTTGATGGGGTATCCCATGGTTTGGAGCCGCGCCCGCTGTGGAGGCTCCTGCGCCGTTTCTGGCGCTGCGCCGCAGGATGGTCCGCACGCGGGCGACGAGTTCGCGCGGCGAAAACGGCTTGGCGATGTAGTCGTCCGCGCCCAGTTCGAGGCCCACCACGCGGTCTATTTCGTCGCTGCGGGCCGTCAGGAACACCATGGGCACCTCCGGGCCGCCCATGGACTGGTTCAGTGCCTGGAGGCGCTTGAAGAGCTCGAAACCATTGAGATCGGGCAATCCGATGTCCAGGATAGCCAGCGCCGGGGGTTCCTGCGCGAACTGGGCGATGGCTTCTTCGGCCGTGGCGCACCAGACCGGAATGAACCCGTCGCTCTTGAGGACGTACTGCAGCGTGTCGGCGATGCCTGATTCGTCTTCGGCAATCAGGATCCGGGGTTTGAAGCTCATCCACGAATGTTACCGAGGGGAGTGGACCGGGAGGACTGGTTTTGTTCAAAGGCGCCATCGACCGGCGCGGCCGTTCGCGGCTTTTTTTTCGCGCGCAGCTTTCCCTTTCCCTGTCTTCTTATTCTTCTTATTCAAATTAGTAGTAGTAGATAAGGGTTGCCCTCTTCTGTGGACATGCCGCTTTTTTCGTTATGTGACAAGCACTTGTCATGGCTCTGTCACTGTGCGCAGCTGCGCTTCCGGTTTGTACCCGCCACATGAACAACATTGGGTAACCGATCCGGCCTGTGGATAAGCCATGGCTTGTTCAAAAACTGTCCCCAGAGTTGTGCTTTGACTCCTTCCGGAAAATCTGCGAAAGGCGGTTTTTCCCCGGAGAAATTCATTGCTGAAAATTTGGGCGATCTGTAGATTTCCCTTTTAAATCAAAGACTTGCAACTCAGCTACACAGAAGTACCAACGTTATCCACAGAGTTACTCAAGGTTTGTGGGGAGAAGCTCGCCGGAACCTTCCGGCCCCTTCGACGACCGAACCTGATCCTTCATATTGCGAAATGTTGAACATGACACCTTCAGAAACAAAGTCGATAGTTACCCTGAGCCTGCTGGCTGCCTTTGTCGATGGTGAGAAGCACGAGCGTGAACGGGCCGAGATCAAGCGGATTGCCGAGGGCCTGTCGCAAGCCGATGGCCTGAACCTGCCGACGCTGTACCAGGACGTGCTGATGAAGCGCGTGTCGCTGGCCTCGGTGGCCGGAGAGCTGAAAAGCAGCGAAGCCAGGCAACTCGCCTACGAGATGGCGGTGTGCGTGTGCGATGCGGACGGCACGCAGTCGGAGGCGGAGCGCATGTTCCTGGCCGATGTGCGCACGTCGCTGGGGCTGGATGCTTCAGCGGCCGCGTTTTCGCAGCAGGCCGAAGACATTGCGGCGGTGCCTGTTGCTGCTGCTGCCGGCACCGCGGTCGCGGCGCCATCGACGCCGAATACGCCCGACACCACCGAGCTCGACAAGTCGATCCTCAACGCCGCCATCCTCAACGGCGCGCTGGAGCTGCTGCCCGAGACGCTCTCGACCATGGCGATCATTCCGCTGCAGATGAAGCTGGTCTACCGCATCGGCCAGTCGTACGGCTATCAGCTCGACAGCGGCCACATCAAGGATTTCCTGGCCACGGTCGGCGTGGGCCTGACTTCGCAGTACCTGGAGCAGGCCGGGCGCAAGCTGCTCGGTGGCCTCCTTGGCAAGGTTGGCGGTGGATTGCTTCGCGGGCTGGGCAACCAGGCCGTGAGCTCGGGGATGAGCTTTGCTTCGACCTACGCACTGGGCCATGTGGCCAAGCGCTACTACGCCGGCGGCCGCACGCTCTCTACGCAGATGCTGAAGGACGCGTTCTCGGGCGTGGTGAAGGAAGGGCAGAGCCTGCAGACGCAGTACCTGCCGGCCATCCAGGAAAAGGCCCGCACGCTGGATGCAGGCAAGGTGCTGTCGCTGGTGCGGGGCGCCTGATCTAGACCTTGCTCAGGTCGTCGAGGATGGGGCAGTCCGGCCTTGCGTCGCCGTGGCAGCAATGAACCAGGTGGGCCAGCGTGTTGCGCATGGATTGCATGTCGGCAATGCGCTGCTCCAGTTCACCAAGATGCTTTTCGGCGATGCGCTTCACGCTCGAGCTTGCGCGCCGACGGTTGTTCCACAGCCCGACCAGCTCCGCGATTTCTTCCATCGAGAAGCCCAGGTCGCGCGAGCGCTTGATGAAGCGCAGCGTGTGGATGTCGGCCTCCCCATATTGGCGGTAGCCGCTCTCGGTGCGCGCCACCGCCGGCAGCAGGCCCAGCCCTTCGTAGTGGCGGACCATGCGGGCCGACACGCCGGAGCGCTGCGCCGCTTCGCCGATGGCGACGTGGCCCGTCGTCATTGAACCGCGTAGCCCGCGTTCTCGATCGCGGCCACGATGTCCTTGCGCGGCTGTTCGCTCAGTACGTCGACATGACCCGTTTCCAGATCGACCGTGACCTGCGCTTCGGGGTCCACCGTTTGCACCGCGTTCTGCACCGCGCTCACGCAGTGGCCGCAACTCATGCCCGTGACCTGGAATTTCTGGCTCATCGTGGTAGCTCCTTGAAAGTGATTGACTGAGGACGCAAGTTTGAACCCTCTCACGATGTCAATGTCCAGCGCAGGGGCACTGAGTTTTTTCGCTTGACCTTGCCATGGTGTGAGGCTTTAGCCTTGGCGCATGGAAAAAGTTCTGCAGCAGCAAATCCCCGGCACCACCACGCTCGACCTCTCGGTCGGCGGCATGACTTGCGCCTCATGCGTGATGCGTGTCGAGCGTGCTCTGAAAAACGTGCCGGGCGTGCAAGACGTGAGCGTGAATCTCGCGACCGAATCGGCCCGCGTGGTGACAGGCGGCAACGAAGACATGGACGTCCTGCTGCGCCGAGCCGTACGGGCCGCAGGCTACGAGCCGCGCGCGGCGAGCACAGCGGCCGAAGAAGCCGCGCTGTCGCCGTGGCACGGTTTCGGCCCGGTCGCTGTCGGCCTGGCACTTTCGATTCCCTTGCTGGCACCGATGCTCGGCGATCCTTTCGGGCAAGACTGGATGCTGCCGCCATGGTTGCAACTGCTGCTCGCGACGCCGGTGCAGTTCTGGCTGGGTGTGCGCTTCTATCGCGCGGGCTGGCATGCGGCAAAAGCGCGCACCGGCAATATGGATCTGCTGGTGGCGCTCGGCACCAGCGCGGCCTTTGGCTTGTCGCTCTGGCTCTGGTGGCGCGCGGCCACCGGCGAGCATGCGGGCCACGGTGCGATGCCGCACCTGTACTTCGAGGCTTCGGCGGTGGTGATCACGCTGGTGCTGCTCGGCAAGTGGCTGGAGGCGCGTGCCAAGCGCCAGGCCACGTCGGCGATCCGTGCGTTGCAGCAGTTGCGGCCCGAAGTGGCGCACCTGGTCGGCGCGCGCGGCAAGGAAAGCGATGTGCCGCTGGCCGAAGTGATGGTGGGCGACCGCCTCGCGGTGCGGCCCGGCGAACGCGTGCCGGCCGACGCACGCGTGATCGAAGGGCAATCCGAAGTCGATGAATCGATGCTCACCGGCGAGCCGCTGCCCGTGGCCAAAGGGCCGGGCGATGCATTGACCGGCGGCGCGGTGAACGGCGATGGCCGCATGGTCATCGAAGTGAGCGCGATCGGCGCCGAGAGCGTGCTCGCGCGGATCATCCGGCTGGTCGAAGACGCACAAGCAGCGAAGGCGCCGATCCAGCGGCTGGTGGACAAGGTTGCGGCCGTGTTCGTGCCAGTGGTGCTGGTGATTGCGCTTGTCACACTGGCCAGTTGGCTGGTTGTGGGCGCGGGCATCGAGACTGCGTTGATCCATGCCGTGGCGGTGCTCGTCATTGCCTGCCCGTGTGCGCTGGGCCTCGCAACGCCTGTCGCGGTGATGGCGGGTACGGGCGTGGCGGCGCGTCACGGCATCCTGATCAAGGATGCGCGTGCGTTGGAAGTCGCGCACCGCGTCGACACCGTTGCATTCGACAAGACCGGCACGCTGACAATCGGCCGGCCGGTGCTCACTGCGCTGGTACCCGTGGTAGGCACCGATGCCAGTGAAGACCAATTGCTGGCGACGGCCGCCAGCCTGCAGAGCGGCAGTGAGCATCCGCTGGCCAAGGCGGTGCTGGCCGCTGCGGCGCAGCGCAACGTGCAGGCGCCTGCGCTGGGTGTGATGCAGGCGTGGCCGGGTCGTGGTGTGCGTGGTGAAGTCGACGGCGTGCACTGGGCCATCGCCAGCCTGCGTTGGTGTCGTGAACTCGACGCGATGCCCGACGCTGCGGAAGTCGATCGTCTGCAGTCTCGAGGCGCCACGGTGTCCGCGCTGTTGCGCTTCGATGAAGCCGGTGCCGCGCACGTGCAGGCATTGTTCGCCTTCGCCGACGAGCCCAAGCCGCAAGCTGCAGAAGCCATCCGCACGCTGCGTGCACGCGGCCTGCGCGTGGTGATGATTTCGGGCGACAACCTGCGTGCGGCTCAAGCCATGGCGGCGCGGCTGGGCATCGCGGCCGAAGACGTACGCGCCGATGTGCTGCCGGCCGACAAGGCGGCGCAGGTTTCAGCATTGAGGAAGAACGGGCACGTCGTGGCGATGGTCGGCGACGGCGCGAACGATGCGCCCGCGCTGGCCGCGGCCGACGTGGGCATCGCGATGGCGCCTTCGGGTGGCGGCACCGACGTGGCGATGGAAGCGGCCGGCATCACGCTGATGCGTGGCGATCTCGCGCTGGTGGCACAGGCCTTCGAGCTCTCTGCACGCACGGTCGCGAAGATCCGGCAGAACCTGTTCTGGGCCTTTGCCTACAACGTGGCCGGCATTCCACTCGCGGCTTTCGGCTTGCTGAGCCCGGTGGTGGCCGGCGCAGCCATGGCGCTGTCGAGCGTGAGTGTGATGGCCAACGCGCTGCTGCTGCGGCGCTGGAAGCCCTGACGATGCCTTTTCAGTCGAACAGCAGCGCCATCACGTACTCGTCGACGTAGTTATCTTCGCCGGCCCGCTTGTAGTACTTGCGCAGCGTACCTTCGCGCTCGAAGCCCAGCTTCTCGTAGAAGCGCAGCGCGGGCGCGTTGTCGCTTTCGGCGAAGAGTTCGATGCGCTTGACGCCGGCAGTCTTCAGTGCGTCGATGGCCTCGCTGACCATGGCGAGCGCAACGCCCTGGCCATGGAATGCGGGATCGACAGCGAGCGTACCGAGGCCGGCCACATGCTGAATGCGACCCGGATAGCGCGTGGCGCGGTAGAAGCCGGCGATGCGTCCTTCGCGTTCATAGACATAGAAGCACCGGGTGTCGAGCAGTGCCTGGTAGATGGCGCGAAAGTCTTCGATCGGCATCGGGTCGTAGCCGAGGAAACGCACGACCTTCTCGTGCATGTAGAGGGCAAAAACGGCGTCGATGTCTTCGGGTGTGGCCAGCCTGCGCATGATGATGGAATGCTCCCGGTGCGATGAGAGCGCCGAGCATACATAGCGAGGCCGTCAGGCGAGCAGTACCGCCGAAACTCCCAGCAAGGCCAGCTGTGCGCACCAGGCCCATCGCAGCCGCAGTTGCGAGTCGAGCACGGCGCCAATGGACCAGAAGCCACCAACGGCCAGCGCAAGCAGTCCCAGTCCCGTCTGGAACGCGAGGTCGTCGGCGCGCCACAGAAAGGCCAGCGTCACGCCGACCCAGCACGCGAAGTGAATCGAGGCCGAAGCCACCTGCGGGCGCGTCAGCACCGGATCGTGAATGTGCATCGCTTCTTCCAGCGAAAAGGGTGCATCGGGAAACCGTTGCGCCACGTCGGCCGGCCGCCAGCCCGGCGGCTTGAACCACACGGCAATCTTGTCCTGCCAGCGCCGCGTGTACCAGGAGTCTCGCAACAGTGGCGCATACGGGCCGAGGATCGCGCGCATCGGGTCGAAGCTCGCAAGCGTCTTGCGCGTGCCGTAGACGCAGCGCTCTTTCTCTTCGGCGAAGGTGCCGAACATGCGGTCCCACACCACGAGCATGCCGCCGTAGTTGCGGTCCACGTAGCCGTCGTTCACCGCGTGATGCACGCGATGGTTCGACGGTGACGAGAACACGCGGTCGAACCAGCCGAGCTTGCCGATGTGCTCGGTGTGGATCCAGAACTGGTAGACCAGCACGATCAGCCCCGCAAGGCCGAACTGCTCGGGCGGCACCCCCACCACCGCCATCGGCAGGTAGAAGGCCCAGCCCAGAAAGGCCACGGTGCTTTCCTGCCGCAGCGCAGTGGAAAAATTGAAGTGCTGGCTCTGGTGGTGCACCGAGTGCGCAGCCCAGAACACGGCCGATTCATGGCCTGCGCGATGCAGCCAGTAGTCGAAGAAGTCGAACAGCAGCACGGCGACGATCCAGCCCACAACGCTGTCCCAGAAGCTCGGCCGCGTCCAGATCGCGACCAGCGGATAGACCATCGCGTAGAGACCGATCTGGAACAGCTGCGTGCACACCGACAGTGCCTGGCTCAGCAGCCCTTGGCTCAGGCTGCCGAGCGTGTCGCTGAAGCGGTAGGTGTTGCGCCGCTTGAGCCAACCCCATGCGAACTCGCACGCCATGAGCAGCGCGAACACGGGCACGACGAAAACAACCAGCCGGTGCACCGCGTTCGTTTTTCAGGAAGGGTTCAGCGAATCTTCAGCGTCAGGACGCGCGGCCGGCCACGATGACCGCGTTGGTGCCGCCAAAGGCGAAGGAATTGGACAGCACATAGCGGATGCCCTTGGCCTCGCGCGCCTCGCCTTGCACGAAGTCGAGATCGAATGCGGCATCAGGCGTCTGCAGGTTGGCGATGGGCGGCAGCGTCTCGCGCGCCAGTGCGCGCAGCGCTGCAACGAGCTCGATCGCGCCACCACCGCCGAGCACGTGGCCGTGGATGGCCTTGGTCGCGCTGACCGGTGTGTGGTTGCCGAACACCTCTCGGATAGATTTGGCTTCGGCCGCATCGCCTGCGGAAGTGGCCGTGCCGTGCGCGTTGATGTGGCCGACGTCAGAGGCTTCGATGCCCGCGTCGCGCAGTGCGGCGCGCATCGCGCGCACCTGGCCCGGGGCGTCGGGGTTGGTGATGTGTGTGCCGTCGCAGTTGGTGGCGTAGCCCGCAAGCACGAAGGGCGCGGCCTCGGCGCCGCGTGCGGCTGCATGCGCTTCGGATTCGAGCACCAGCGCGGCCGCGCCTTCGCCAATGGCAAAGCCCGCGCGGTCACCCGAGAACGGGCGGCAGGCCGAAGAGGGCGCATCCGCCGGCGGCGGAGCCATTACGCGCATCGCGTGCCAGCTGGCCATCACGCCTGGCGTGAGCATGGCGTCGTGGCCACCGACGATGGCAACGTCGATCCAGCCACCGCGAATGGCGCGCATCGCCTCGCCAATGGCCACGGCCGAGGAGGCGCAGGCACAGGCGTAGGCAATGGCCGAACCGCGCGCGCCGAAGTGCAGCGCGAGTTCGGCCACGGCGGCGTTGGGCATCACGGTGAGCACTGTCGTCGGGCGCATGCGGCGCTGTTCGCCGTAGAGCGCGCTGGTGGTGTTGTCGAAGGTGCCGGCGCCCGCGAGGCCGCTGCCCCAGAAGATGCCGAGGCGGTCGCGGTCGATGGTGTCGAGGTCGAGCCTGGCTTCGCTGGCGGCGTCCTGTGCGGCGGCCAGCGCCATGGCGGTGCCGCGGTCCAGCGGCAGGCGCGAGGTGCTGCGCACGCCGTTCGAGTCGAAGTCGCAGGCGGCAACGGCGAGCAGCATCGGGTCCATGCCCTTGATCTCCAGCGTCTGCGCGCGCACGGCCGAGCGACCCGCGAACAGCGCCTCGTCGAAGGCTTCGACGGTGCGGCCGATGGGCGTGACGAAACCGATGCCGCTCACGCGCACCGGCGCGGAGGCGGCGCGTGCGGCCGAAGCGGCGAGTGCGGCGTGGGCTGCACCGCTGCTCATGCGGTGGCTTCGGCGGGCTGGGCGGCGGCTGCGCTGCCGGCACTTTCCGTGTCGATCACTTCGCACAGGCGCTGCAGCGTGATGCCGGCTTCGCGCGGGTCAAGGCGGTCTTCGGGAATGCGCAGGTGGAAGGCGTCTTCGACGGCAAAGACGAACTCCATCAGCGCGAGCGAGTCAAGGCCGAGGTCGGACAGCGCGGTGTCCGGCGAGATGGCCGAGCGCTCGACGCGGAAGTCGGTTTCCAGGATCGCGGCGATGCTGTTGAAGGTGGGCGAAGAAGCGTTGGAAGAAGACATGGAAATGCTTTCCTTTCGGGCGTGATCGAACGTTGTCGAAGGTGTCAGGCGTACAGCGGATGCTCGGGCATCGTGCCATGCGCCACGGCATCGACGAACGACACTGTTTCGCGCACAACCTGTTGACGATCGTTGTCGATTGTGATCATGTGGTAGCTGTTGGCGACCACCACAGTGCGGAAGGCGCGGCAGCGCAGGCCGCGCGCGAGGATGTCGAGGTTGGCCACGCTGGCCACTTCGTCCTGCTGGGCGTGCAGTGCGAGCACGTTGTCGCATCGCACGCTGTTGAGGTTGCGGCGCACGTGGCGGATGAGCCGGTCGTGCTCGCGCAGATGGCCCACGCCGATGACGGAACTGCCGGCGCGCGAGACCTTGCGGTGGCGCAGCTCGCGCTCGATCCAGGCGCGCACGCGTTCGTTCTTCACGCCGTAGGGCGGGCGTTCGCGGTATTGCCAGAGCCGGCCGAGCGGCGTGTAGAAGGCCAGCGGCAGCAGGAACTGCGTGCGTGGAATGGCCCAGCCGTCGAAGCGCAGCGTGGTCGACATGAGCACCAGCGCATCGACTTCGCTGCCGCAGCGGATGGCCGCGCCAAGGGCCAGCGAAGAGCCGGCGGAAATGCCGACCAGCATCACGCGGTCGTGCTGCGCGCGCAGTGCCTTCACCTGCGCCTGGATCGCGTCGAGCCAGCGTTCGTACGGCGCCGCGCGCTGCAGCGGCGCATTGGCGTCGAACGAGTAACCCTCGATCGACAGCGGGTGCACCGAGTAGCCGCGGCTGCGCAGGGCGGACTGCACGGTCAGCAACTCGTCAGGCGTGCTGCATAAACCATGCAGCAAGACCACGGCGGTGCGTTCCACCTCCGGAGGCACCAGGCTCAAAAGATCGGAGGGTTCACGCGCGCTCATCGTGTGGCGTCGGCCATGAAAATGGCCCGTATTTCATCTTGCTGTCGTATGCTCATGTTGCGTTTATCGCTTGGAGCGACTGACCGGCCGCTGACCCGTCGTTCGCAAGGCAGATCACCCCCAACCACTCAATAACCATGCGAATTCTGCTTGTCGAAGATGACGCCGTTCTGCGCGATGTGATGGTGCGCAGCCTCGCGGATGCCGGCCATCGTGTCGACGTGTCGACCAACGTCGAAGATGCCGATCACCTGTGGCGCGTGCAGCCCTTCGATGCCGTGCTGCTCGACCTCAACCTGCCGGCCACCGCGAGCCCGACCAGCGGCCTCGCAAGCGGCCTCACCGCGCTGCGGCAGGCACGAGCGCGCGGCGACCGCACTCCTGTGCTGGTGCTCACCGCGCGCGGTCGCACCGAGGAGCGCATTGCCGGCCTCGATGCGGGCGCCGACGACTACCTCGGCAAGCCCTTCGACCTGGCCGAGGTCGAAGCCCGCCTGCGTGCGCTGGTGCGCCGCGCCAAGGGCACCGAAGACATCGTGCTGCTGGGCCAGCTGAAGCTTGACCGCAAGGCACGCCGCTTCTCGACCGCGAGCGGTCCGCTCGACCTGCCGGCGCGCGAGTTCGAGGTACTGTGGGAACTCATGAGTCCGCCGGGCCGCACTGTGAGCAAGCGTGCGCTGTCCGACAAGCTGTCGAGCTTCGACGAATCGCTCGGCGACAACGCGCTCGAGGCCTTCATCTCCCGCCTGCGCAAGAAGCTGCAGGGCACGGGCGCGAGCATCCGCACGCTGCGCGGCATCGGGTATCTGCTCGAAGCCGAGGTGTGATCCGCGCGTGACCGAGCCGCAGCAACAGCCGACTGAAACGCAACCCGCGGCCATCGTGCGTGCGCCGTCGCTCACGCGGCGCGTGCTGCGCAACGTGCTGGTGCCGCTGGCGCTCACGTGGATGGTCGGTGCTGTCATCGCGCTGGTCATCGCCAACTACTTTTCCGAGCAGGCCTTCGACCGCGGCATGCTCGACGATGCCTATGCGCTGTCCGCCAACGTGCAGGCGGGTGAGCGCGGCATCGAACTGCTGCTGACGCCGCGCGAAGTGGCCACCGTGCTCTTCGACCAGGTCGACAAGGTGTACTTCGCGGTGCAGCGGCTCGACGGCTCGTTGATTTCGGGGCAATCGGGCCTGCAGGCGCCGCTGCCGGTGGACGGCTCGCGCTACCGCTTTTCCGACATCCGCTATGAAGGCGGCACGCTGCGCGCGGTGGTGCTCGAGCATGACGCCGAGCCCGACATCAGCATGCCCTACCGCGTGATCATTGCGCAGACCACGCTGAGCCGGACCGCACTGGTGCGGCAGCTGCTGGGCTATGCGCTGGCGCCGCAGATCGTGCTGCTGATCCTGCTTGCAGTCTGGCTCTGGTACGGCATTCGCAGCGATCTGCGCCCGCTCGCCGACCTGCAGCGCGCGCTCGACAGGCGTGACGTGCGCGACCTGTCGCCGGTGGCGGTGGCACAGACTTCGCGCGAGCTTCAGCGCCTGGGCAATGCGGTCAACTCGCTGTTCGAGCGTCTCGGCAACAGCGTGCAGGCACAGCGCGAGTTCGTGGGCAACGTGGCGCACGAGCTGCGCACGCCATTGGCCGGCATCCGCGCGCTGGCCGAGTACGGGCTCGCGCAGCAGGACACCAACGTGTGGCGCGAGCAGCTGGAGCGCGTGTCGGAACGGCAGGCGCGCGCCAGCCACCTGATCGACCAGTTGCTGGCGCTGGCATTGGCCGAGGAAGCGCGCACCGAGCTCAAGCGCGTGCCGGTGCGGCTCGACGTGCTGGCCGAGCAGACGGTGCTGCGGCACCTCGCGCGTGCCGATGCACGCGGCGTCGACCTCGGCGCGCGCGGCCTCGACGACGGCGTGGTCGTGCATGCCAACGAGGCGCTGGTGGAAGGCATCCTCGACAACCTGATCGACAACGCACTGCGTTATGGCGGGCGCACCATCACCGTCGAGCTCGCGGGCCGCACGTTGAGCGTGATCGACGACGGGCCTGGCATTCCGCTCGAAGCCCAACGTGCCCTGATGCAGCGCTGGGCGCAAGGGCCCGCGGGCGAGAAGCTCGGGCAGGGCTCGGGGCTGGGGCTGTCGATCGTGTCACGCTATGCGGAGTTGCTGGGGGCTGAGCTGCGGCTTGAAGCGGCCGAGCCCACCGGCCTGCGCGTGAGCGTGGCGTTCGGCGAGGCAATCTAGAGCGTTTGGAGCGGTGTGCCCTGGTGGAACGCCATGCGCCAGCGGCCGGCGCGGCGTTGCCACAGCGAGCTGCGCAGCGAGTCCGCGGCGGGTCGCTGCGCAATGGCTTCACGGTGTGCGCGATAGGTGACCAGCGCCACATCGGGTGCCATGCGCAGCACGCGAAAGTCCGACATCGTCCGCTGCGAAAACGCCTCGTCGCGCAGCGCTTCGATGATGGCGGCCCGCGTCCACACCGTGCCCGAGACGCCCAGTTCATGGAAGTCGTCGTCGAGCAGTTCTTCGAGTCGTGCGGCGTTTGTGCGCACCTCGCGAAGATGCAATGCGCCTTCGAGTTTCAGCAGCAGTGCGTCGAGATCGGCGGTCGGTGCGGCCTCGTAGAGTTCGAGCGGAAGGCCGTCGGGGTCGGCGAAGAAGGTGAAGCGCCGGCCCGTGAATTCATCAGTGCGCAGTGGCTCGACCGCAATGCCCTGTGCTGCGAGTTCGTCGGCCGCGGCCTGCACGTCGGGCACCTCGAAAGACAGGTGCCGCAGTCCTTGGGCCTCGGGCCGGGTGAGGCGCGGGGGTGCGTCGGGAAAGGAGAAGAGTTCGATCTGCGAGCCGTCAGGCAGTGCCAGGTCGAGCTTGTACGAGTCGCGCGCGGCGCGGTAGTTTTCGGCGATCACGCGCAGGCCGAGCACCTCGGTGTAGAAGCGCTTAGACACTGCGTAGTCGGCGCAGATGATCGCGACGTGATGGATGCGGGCCAGCTGCATGGCGGTCACTTCAATGGCTTGCGCAGGAAGACACGAGTGCGCTCCGCGAAGGCGAGGCGCTTGTATTCGACGTAGCCGATGCGTTCGTAGAGAGCTCGGTTCTCGGTCATCTTCTCGTTGGTGAAGAGGTAGATCGAGTCGTGGCCTTGCCGCAGTGCTTCCTGTTCGGCGAGCTCAAGCAGGGCGCGGCCCACGCCGGTGCCCTGGTGTTGCGGCAGCACCGCGATCACGTCGATCAGGAAGCCTTCGTCGGTAGTGTCGAGCACCAGCGCGGCGATGGTCTCGCCATGCTGCGTGGCGACCCAGACCTGCGCATTGGCGATGGCCGCGCCGTAGTCCCTGGTCATCGGAATCGGCGTGAGGCCCAGGCGCGGAATGTAGTGGCTGAAGGCTTCGACGGCGCAGTTGGCGACGGATGTTGCATCGCTCTCGGTGGCGCGCCTGATGGTCCACGTCGTCATGCGTCGAATTCCACTTCGCCTTCGATCTCGACCGGTATGTTGAACGGCAGCTCGGCCATGCCCACCGCGCTGCGCGAATGCGCGCCGATGTCGGGTCCGAAGAGCTCGAGGATGAGGTCCGAGAAGCCGTTGATCACCGCTGGCTGTTTGTCGAAGCCGGGCGCCGAAGCGACCATGCCGAACACGCGTGTCCAGGCCGTGATGCGGTCGAGATCGCCGAGCGCGCGCTGCAGGCTGCCGAGCATCGCGAGCCCCGTGAGACGTGCGGCGGTGTAGCCCTGCTCGACGCTCAGTTCGCGGCCCAACTTGCCAAGCGGCGCGGCGATGGTGCCATCGGCATTGAGCGGGCCGTGACCCGAGATCAATGCGCGGCGGCCGACGATGCGGATGAATTGAAAGGGCAGCACGACGCCAGGTGGCGGCGTCACTGTCGGTGGAAGAACGAGGCCGAGCGCGGCCAGTCGTTGCTCGATGCGGGCCATGGCATTTCTCTCCTGGGGCGGACACAAAGCGTCCGCCGCATCTTGCCATGGCCTTTTCCGGATTACGCCAGTGCGGGGTAGTCCGTGTAGCCCTTCGCGCCACCACCGTACATGGTGGCCTTGTCGAGCTCGTTGAGCGGTGCGTTCTCGCGCAGGCGGCGCACGAGGTCGGGGTTCGAGATGAAGGGCTTGCCGAAGGCCACGAGGTCGTCGCCTTCCTTCAGCGCTTCTTCGGCCAGCGGGCGGTCGTAGCCGTTGTTGACCATCCATGCACCCTTGCCGCCGGCTTCGCGGTAGGCGGCCTTCAGCGCTTCGTAGTCGAAGGGCCGGTCTTCGATTTCGCGCGGGCCACCGGTGGCGCCTTCGATGATGTGGATGTAGGCGAGGTTGAGCGTGGCGAGTTGCTTCACCACGTAGGTGAACAGCGGCTGCGGGTTGCTGTCGTGCACGTCGTTGGCCGGCGTCACGGGCGACAGGCGGATGCCGGTCTTGCCGCCGCCGACGGCGTCGACCACGGCACGCGCGGATTCGAGCAGCAGGCGGGCGCGGTTCTCGATGCTGCCGCCGTAGTCGTCGGTGCGCTTGTTGCTGCCGTCTTTCAGGAACTGGTCGAGCAGGTAGCCGTTGGCGCCGTGCAGTTCCACGCCGTCGAAGCCGGCGGTCTCGACCGCGCTGCGCGCGGCCACCGCGTAGGCGTGCACGATGCCGGGCAATTCGCCGGCGTCGAGCGCGCGCGGCTCGGAGGTCTCGACGAAGGTGGGCACGCCTTCCTTGATGAGCACGGTCTTGGTCTTGGCGGTGATGGCCGAGGGGGCGACGGGCTTGCCGCCACCGGGTTGCAGTTCGGTGTGCGAGACGCGGCCCACGTGCCACAGCTGCACGACGATCTTGCCGCCCTTGGCGTGCACGGCGTCGGTCACGCGCTTCCAGGCGTCGAGCTGCTCGGTGCCGTAGAGGCCGGGCACGTCGGCATAGCCCTGGCCCTGGTGGCTGATGGCGGTGGCCTCGGTGATGAGCAGGCCGGCACTGGCGCGCTGGGCGTAGTAGGTGGCGGCGATGTCGGGTGGGATCGCGTTCGGCGAGCGGTTGCGCGTGAGCGGCGCCATCACGATGCGGTTGGCGAGCTTCAGGTCGCCGGCCTGGACGGGGTCGAAAAGGGTGGACATCGTGCGATCGAAAGCAAAGTTGAAAGAGGCGCAAGGCTAAGCCCCCGGCCTCAACCCTGCTGTCGCACGGTTGTCCCGATTGGTGCTAGGCAAGCAACGCCAGCAGCGCGGGGCTTGCGCGCAGGGGCATGGCCAGCAGGATCTGGCCCATGCCCTTGCCGAGCGGGTCGTTGCGCAGCGAGGCCATGCCGCCGCCGCCCAGCGCCTGCTCGCAGACGAAGTTGAAGGCGCCGATGCCCGGCACCTCGTAGCGCGTGACGCGGCCCTTGACCAGGTGCGCGAGCCATTCGGCCACGCGCGCTTCGGTGAGCTGTTCGCGCAGCAGCGGCAGCAGGGCAGGGTGGCGCGCGATG
Organism: Variovorax sp. YR566; assembly: GCF_051992195.1. Lineage (NCBI taxonomy): Bacteria > Pseudomonadati > Pseudomonadota > Betaproteobacteria > Burkholderiales > Comamonadaceae > Variovorax > Variovorax sp. YR566. Next base: position 229,086 of record NZ_CP197092.1, read on the forward strand.
ACGCCGATGTTCGATGTGTCGCCCTTGTCGCCGCTGCGAGCCCAGGCGAGGCGTATGAGAGGTACCTCGATGGCGTCAGGGGCCAGGGGTGCTTCATGCGTTTCTGGCGCTCTGGCAGGCGATGGGATGGGGGCTGACGCGGAAACCTCGCTGCGCGGAACATCGACGCGTTCCCCATCGATGGCCACCGTGGCCTCGACCCGCGACTTGTCGAGCAGGAACGCGTATTGCCGGATCGAAGGCGACACCGAGGCGCGTCCACCGCCCGCACCCGTGGTGCCTGGCGCCCACGACGTGCCCGCCGGTGCGACCTCGCGTGCGAACAGCTCCAGCGCTTCCTTGCGCGGATGCGTCACCGCGAGCCGCAGCACTGCTTCGCGCGTCTGCAATGCCTGCGCATGCGGGCCGTAGCAAGACTCCGCGCCCAGCACTTCGAGCTGCGTGCCGCTGTACGGCCCGAAGCCGTATTGCGAGAACAGCGTGCCCGTGCGCGCGAGGATGGCTTCGCCCGTGCGCTTCGCCTTGGCCGCCGCTTCGAAGCCCACGATGGTGAGCTGCGCCGCCGTCTTGAAGCCGTCGACATACGTGGCGCTGACCTTGTAGCTCGCGGTCGGTGCATGGCCGCGCGCGCCGTGCACCCGCACGCGGTGCTCGCCGGCCTGCTCGATGCGCACCTGCGTGAAGTCGGCCACCACGTCGGGCAGCAGGTACGCCGCGGGGTCTCCGATCTCGTAGAGCATCTGCTCGCCCACCACCGCGGGTGTGAGTTTGCCGCCGGTACCCTCCGGCTTGGTGACGACGAAGCTGCCGTCGGCGCTGCACTCGACGATGGGGTAGCCGATGTTCGGCCAGTCGGGCACGGTGTCCCAGTCGGTGTGCAGGCCGCCCGTGGCCTGGCAGCCGCATTCGATGATGTGGCCCGCGAGGCTGCCGGCCGCGAGCAGATCGAAGTCGGCCGGCTGCCACTTGAATTCGTGCATGAGCACGCCGAGCGTGACGGCGGAGTCGACACAGCGGCCGGTGATGACGACCTGCGCACCTGCATCGAGCGCAGCCTGTATCGGCCGTGCGCCGAGATACGCGTTGGCGGTGAGCACGCGTTCGGGCAGCGCGGCGCCGCTCTGCAGTTCGCGCAAGGGTGGTTGTGCCTGGCGCAGTTGCGGCAGCAGCGGGGACACATCGTCACCGCTCACCACGGCGATCTTCAATGCGATGCCCTGCTCGGCGGCCAGCGCGGCGAGTGCGTCGGCGCAGCCTTGCGGGTTGACGCCGCCAGCGTTGCTCACCACGCGGATGCCCTGTTTCACGGCGTCCTTCAGCACGGCCTTCATCGCGACGGAAACGAAGTCGGTTGCGTAGCCCAGCTCGGGCTTCTTGAGCCGGGCACCCGCGAGGATCGACATGGTGAGTTCGGCGAGGTAGTCGAACACGAGGTAGTCGATCTGCCTGCTGCCCACGAGTTGCGGCGCGCCCACGCTGCTGTCGCCCCAGAAGCCCGATGCGCCGCCGATGCGGACGACGCGTTCGTTGTTGTTGCTGCTGTTCATCGGCCACTCCATTGCGGCTTGCGCTTCTCGCGGAAGGCGAGTTGTCCTTCGGCGGCGTCTTCGGTGAGTGCGAACAGGCCGATCTGGCTTTCGGTGAAGGCCATCGATTCCTCGAAGGCCATCGCCTCGATCTTCTTCATTGTGTAGAGGCCGCGGCGGATGGCGGCGGGCGACTTGTCGAGCATGCGGCCGAGCAGCCAGTCGACGCTTTCGTCGACGTCGTCGCTCACGCGGTTGACGAGATTCAGTTCGAGCGCCTGCGCGGCGGTGATGGGCTCACCGGTGATGCACATCTCGGCCAGCACGCGGCGCGGCAGCAGGCCGCCGAGCACGCTGAGCACCTGTGCGGGAAAGAGGCCGACCTTCACCTCGGGCAGGCCGAACACGGCCTGGCTGCTGGCCACGGCCATGTCGCACATCGCCATGATCCCCATGCCGCCGGCCATGCATGCGCCGTTGACGCGCGCGATCAGCGGCACGGTCGATTGCCGGGCCTGGCGGAACAGGTTGGCAAAGCCCTGGTAGGGCGCGGCGTAGTCGAACTTGAAGGAGGTGCCGCTCTGCAGGTCGGCGCCGGCGCAGAAGGCGCGCGTGCCGGCACCGGTGATGACCACGGCGCGCACGGCGGCGTCGTTGTTGGCGCGGGCCAGTGCGTCGCTCAGGCCGGCGAGCACTGCGCCGTTGATGGCGTTGCGGCGCTCTTCGCGGTCGATGGTGAGCCACATGACGGGCCCGCGCATCTCTTCGCGCAGTTCGACGGGGGGCGGGGTTTCGGGCATGGCGCGGGTTCCTTCTTCGGTCGTCTGAAGTTCTGCCCGTAGCGTGACCCGAAAAAAAAGCCGCATCGTGCGGCTTGTGGCTGAAGCAGTCCGGGTTTTCCCCTGGAGGGCATCCGGCCGCTTCAATGCTTCTGCACGCTTTCGCGTGCTTCGGCTTACTTCAGCAGGCCTTCGGCCTTCATTGCATCCTGCACCGCGGGGCGGGCGCCAACGCGTGCGTGCCAGGCCTGGACGTTGGGAAAGCCGGAGATGTCCACGCCCGTGGGCTTGGTCCAGTTGGTGACGGTGAACAGGTAGCCGTCGGCCACGCTGAAGTGGTCGCCCATCAGGTATTGCTTGTTGGCCAGTTCGCCGTCGAGCCATTGGAAGCGCGACTTGAGCTTGTCCTTGAAGATGGTCTTGGCTTCTTCGGGCATGTTCGGGTTGAACAGCGGGCTGAAACCCTTGTGCACTTCGGTGCCGATGAAGGTCAGCCACTCCTGCAGGCGGTAGCGCTGCAGGGTGCCGGCTGCGGGCGCGAGGTTCTTGATGGGTGCGAGGTCGGCGATGTACTGCAGGATGGCCGGGCCTTCGCGCAGGCGGGTGCCATCGTCGAGCTCGAGCATCGGCACGTAGCCCAGCGGGTTGATGCCGTAGTAGTCGGTGCCGTCCTGCAGCTTGTGGCTCTTGGTGCTGGCCAGCACGGGTTCGACGGCGATGCCTGCTTCGTGCAGCGCGATGTGGGGCGAGAGCGAACAGGCACCGGGCGAGTAATACAGCTTCATTCGAAAAACTCCAATGGATGACGAGGTTGATTGATTGTTGTGGGAGACCGCAGCGGATGCTAGCGGGTTTGGCTGCCTCGCGTTTTTGTCCTACGGCCGCACGCGCGAGGCGACTATCGGGCGTGGGCAGGCCGCTTCCTAAGCTGCGTCGCACGGTGGGCAAGGCCTGCTGCAAGGAGTACCCGATGTTGAAGTACGCGATCATTTTTGCGGTCATCTCCCTCGTGGCCGGCCTGCTCGGCTTCGGTGGCGTGGCGGCCGGGGCTGCCGGCATTGCCAAGCTGCTGTTCGGCCTGTTCCTGGTGCTGGCTGTGCTGTTCGTCGTGCTGGCTGCGCTTGGCGTGGGTGCGGTGAAGAAGGCGCTCGACTGATGCACATCTCCCACGTCGATGCGCAGCTCGACTACGAGGTCGTCGCGCCGGCCCACATGCTGCTCAACATCGAAGCGGCGCGCTCGGGTGCGCAGGCCGTCGTCAGCGAGGAGCTGACGATCGAGCCGCCGACCGAGATGCAGGTGTTCTGCGACGAGGGCAGCGGCAACCGCTTCATCCGTTTCGACGCGAAGCCCGGGCCGCTGAAGATTCGCTACAAGGCCAGCGTGCAGCGCGCGCATGTGGTGGTGCCGACCGACCTGCGAGAGGTGCCCGTCAGCGAAGTGCCCGACGAGGTGCTGCACTACATGATGCCGACGCGCTACTGCGAGTCGGACCTGATGTCGCGCTGCGCGCAGCAGCTCTTCGGCGACCTGCCGCCGGGCATCGGCCGTGTGCAGGCCATCGTCGACTGGATCCACGAGAGCATCGCCTACGAGCCGGGCAGCAGCGACTCGACAACGACGGCGCGCGAGGTGTTCGTGGAACGCGCGGGCGTGTGCCGCGACTTCGCGCACCTGGGCATCACCTTCTGCCGCGCGCTCAACATTCCGGCGCGGCTGGTGGTGGGCTATGTGTGGTTCGACGAGCCGCCGCAGGATTTCCACGCCGTGTTCGAAGCCTGGCTCGGCGGGCAGTGGGTGCTGTTCGATCCGACGCGCATGGCGCCAGTCGACCGGGTGGTGCGCGTGGGCACTGGGCGCGACGCGAAGGACGTGGCCTTCTGCACGATCTTCGGCAACGTGCGCATGACGGACAAGAAGCTCGTTGTTCGCGAGCTGCAGGATGAAAGCCTTGAACCGTCGAAGGCGCCGCCGCCGACTGGCGCGCTGGTCGGCATCGAGAAGCCTGTGCCGGTGGTGCAGGTGGCCGAAGCGACGGGCTGACGCGGATAGTTTGCTATGAAATATATAGCAAACTATCGAGGCTCCGTGGGCATTGGCGGGTAATTTGGCATGGCCCTCTAGCTTGTCCACACAAAGGGCGCAGATCGGCCTGGACGATTAAAATCAGTGCCCCTTTTGCGCCGCGCACGCGTCAGTTGTGCGCTCCCCATTTCAAATGCTGTACCCCGAAGAATTCGACGTGATCGTCGTCGGCGGTGGCCATGCCGGCACCGAAGCCGCGCTCGCCGCTGCGCGCATGGGCGCCAAGACGCTGCTGCTCTCCCACAACATCGAGACGCTGGGGCAGATGAGCTGCAACCCGTCGATCGGCGGTATCGGGAAGGGCCATCTGGTGAAGGAGGTCGATGCGCTCGGCGGTGCGATGGCGATTGCCACGGACGAGGCCGGCATCCAGTTCCGGATTCTCAATTCGAGCAAGGGCCCGGCGGTGCGCGCCACTCGCGCGCAGGCGGATCGGGTTCTGTACAAGGCCGCCATTCGCCATCGGCTGGAGAACCAGCCGAACCTGAGCCTGTTCCAGCAAGCCGTCGACGACCTGATGGTGGAGGGCGATCGCGTGGTCGGTGCCGTCACGCAGGTGGGCATCGCATTCCGTGCCCGTACCGTGGTGCTGACGGCGGGTACTTTTCTCGATGGCCGCATCCACGTCGGCCTCGACAACTACCAGGCTGGGCGCGCGGGTGATCCGCCGGCGATCAGCCTGTCGGCGCGGCTCAAGGAACTGAAGCTGCCGCAAGGCCGGCTCAAGACCGGGACGCCGCCACGGCTCGACGGCCGCAGCATCGATTTTTCGAAGTGCACCGAGCAACCCGGCGACGGCATGCCCGGTGGGGCAGGGTCGATGCCGGTGTTCAGCTTCATGGGCCGCGCGGACATGCATCCGCAGCAAATGCCCTGCTGGATTACCCACACCAACGCGCGCACGCACGAGATCATCCGCTCGGGCTTCGACCGCAGCCCGATGTTCACCGGCAAGATCGACGGCGTGGGTCCGCGCTACTGCCCGAGCGTGGAAGACAAGATCAACCGCTTCGCCGACAAGGAAAGCCACCAGATCTTTCTCGAGCCTGAAGGCCTGACGACCAACGAGTACTACCCGAACGGGATCTCGACGAGCCTGCCGTTCGACATCCAGTACCAGCTGGTGCGCTCGATGCCCGGGCTGGAGAACGCGCATATCCTGCGGCCGGGCTACGCCATCGAGTACGACTACTTCGATCCGCGCGAGCTCAAGAGCAGCTTCGAGACCCGCTCGGTCAAGGGCCTGTTCTTTGCCGGGCAGATCAACGGTACGACCGGCTACGAAGAAGCCGCTGCCCAAGGCCTGTTCGCCGGCATCAACGCCGCGCTGCAATGCCGTGGCGAAGATGCGTGGCTGCCGCGCCGTGACGAAGCCTACCTGGGCGTGCTCGTCGACGACCTGATTACAAAGGGCGTGACCGAGCCGTACCGCATGTTCACGAGCCGCGCGGAATTCCGCCTGCAGCTGCGCGAGGACAACGCCGACATGCGCCTGACGGAAGCAGGGCGGAAGCTTGGCCTGGTAGACGACGCGCGCTGGGACGCTTTCAGCCGCAAGCGCGACGCTGTTTCACGTGAAACAGAGCGGCTCAAGTCGATCTGGGTGAACCCGCGCAACCTGCCAGCCGCCGAGTCGGAGCGGGTGCTGGGCAAGGCCATCGACCACGAATACAACCTGGCCGACCTGCTGCGCCGGCCCGACGTGAACTACGAAACGCTGATGTCGCTGGACGGCGGCAAGTATGGTGCCCAGACGGCGCTGAGCGAAACCGAGATCGAGCAGATCGAGATCTCGGCCAAGTACTCTGGCTACATCGAGCGTCAGCACGACGAAGTGGAGCGGGCCGCGCACTTCGAGAACCTGAAGCTGCCGGCTGATTTCGACTACGGCCAGGTCAAGGCACTGAGTTTCGAGGTGCGGCAGAAGCTGGACAAGCACCGGCCGGAAACGCTGGGCCTGGCCTCGCGCATCTCCGGTGTGACGCCTGCCGCCATCTCCTTGTTGATGATCCATCTGCGCAAGGGCGGCCACAAGGCCTTCGCCCGCGATACCGCCACCACGGAAGCAGCCACCGAGCCGCAGTCCGCGGAATGACGGCGCCGATCGATACGCTGCGCGCGGGCGCAGCCGCCATGGGCGTGGCACTGTCCGATCTTCAGGGCGAGCAGCTGCTGGCCTACGGCACGTTGATGCTCAAGTGGAACAAGGTCTACAACCTCACGGCACTGCGCGATCCGGGCAGCGTGCTGACGCACCACCTGCTCGACAGTCTGGCGGCAGTCGCGCCGCTGCAGCGCGAGTGGGCAGAGAAGGGCAAGCTGCTGGACGTGGGTTCCGGCGGTGGCTTGCCGGGTGTGGTGATTGCCATCATGCGACCTGATCTTGAGGTGAGCTGCCTCGATGCGGTCGCCAAGAAGGCTGCCTTCGTCCAGCAAGTGGCAGTCGAACTGGAGCTCCCGAACCTTCGGGGACTGCACGCCCGGGTCGAATCCCTGGTCGGCAGCTACGAAGTCATCAGCTCGCGCGCCTTCGCATCGTTGCCGGATTTCTTCAACGGCTCGATGAATCTGCTCGCGCCTGGTGGTGTCTGGCTCGCCATGAAGGGCAAAGTGCCGACCGACGAACTCGCCGCTTTGCCAAAAGGCGTGGCAGTGTTTCACGTGGAACAACTGACGGTTCCTGGCCTGGATGCCGAGCGTTGCATCGTCTGGGCACGCAAAGAAGCAGCTGAAATCGGCGCCTGAATCCGCAAAAGAAGCGGCGACACCGGTAAAAGCCGGTGTCCGAACGATCCTCGCGGCGGTGTGCTCGCTTAGACTCGATGCCTCCCTCCGGTCCCTTTTCCGACTCGCTTTTTCGAGGCAAATCCCATGTTCGGCATCGCTGACTACGGCGCATTCGTCGCCGCCATCGTCCTGTTCCTTCTGATTCCCGGCCCGGGCAATCTGGCGCTGATTACCTCGACGAGCAAAGGCGGCATCCGTGGAGGACTGGCCGCAACAGCTGGCCTGATCATTGGTGACCAGTGCCTGATGTGGGCGGCGGTGGCTGGTGTGTCGGCCGTGCTGGCCGCTTACCCGACCGCTTTCAAGGCCGTGCAGTGGCTGGGCGCCGCCTACCTGGCGTGGCTGGGCCTCAAGATGTTGCTGGCCAAGCCCGGCTCGGCGCCCATCCTCGACATCAAGCCCAGCCATTTCCTGCGCCAGGCCTTCACCATCACCCTGCTGAATCCCAAGGCGATCGTGTTCTACATGGCGTTCTTCCCGCTGTTCGTCGACCCGGCCCGCCACCAGGGCCTGGTCACTTTCGGCGCGATGGCGGTGACGATTGCTGCGCTGACCTTCCTGTACGGCCTGACCTCGACACTGCTCACGCACTTCCTGGCCGAGCGCATCCGTGCGAATCCCCGCATTTCCGCCACGCTCGAGAAGCTTGCCGGCACCTTTTTGATCGCCTTTGGCGTCAAGCTCGCAATCTCGCGCTGATCGATCCTCCGGTACTGACATGGCCAAGATTTTCTGCATTGCCAACCAAAAGGGCGGCGTCGGCAAGACCACCACCACCGTCAACCTCGCGGCCGGCCTGGCCAAGGTCGGCCAGCGCGTGCTGATGATCGACCTCGACCCGCAGGGCAATGCCACCATGGGCTCGGGCATCGACAAGCGGCAGCTGGAGCTGACGGTGTACGACGTGCTGCTCGAATCGGCCTCGGTGGCCGAAGCCCGGGTCAAGGCCGACAAACTGGTGGAGGGCGGTTGCGGCTACGACGTGCTGGGCGCCAACCGCGAACTGGCGGGTGCCGAAGTCGAAATGGTTGCGCTCGACCGTCGCGAAAAGCGCCTGCGCACCGCGCTGGCCGCGGTCGGCGCCGAGTACGACTTCGTGCTGATCGACTGCCCACCGAGCCTGAGCCTGTTGACCCTCAACGGCCTGTGCGCCGCCCACGGCGTGATCGTGCCGATGCAGTGCGAGTACTTCGCGCTCGAAGGCCTGACCGACCTGGTCAACACCATCAAGCAGGTGCACGCCAACCTCAACAAGAACCTGCAGATCATCGGCCTGCTGCGCGTGATGTTCGATCCGCGCATCACGCTGCAGCAGCAGGTGAGCGAGCAGCTCAAGTCCCACTTCGGCGACAAGGTGTTCGACACGGTGATCCCGCGCAATGTGCGGCTGGCCGAGGCGCCGAGCTACGGACTGCCGGGCGTGGTGTTCGACCCGGCCGCCCGCGGTAGCCAGGCTTTCATCGCCTTCGCTCAGGAGCTGGTCGACAAGATGCCGCCCGCGAGCGCCTTTGCTTCGGGTGCGGTGGCGCCGCCGATTGCGCCGGTCACGCGCATCGCCCCGGACCTGCCCATTCCCGATGACGTGATGGCACCCGCGCCCGCATCCGACTCCACCAGTGAAAACAATGCCTGACGCTTGCCGCTGCTCGGCAAGGTGCTATCAAGTTCGTAGCAAATGACAACTCCGCGCATCCTGCTGCTGCCCGGTTGGCAGAACAGCGGCCCCGGCCATTGGCAAACCCGCTGGGAGTCGGTGTACGGCGACCACCGCGTCGAGCAGCACGAGTGGATGCGCCCGCTGCGCGGCGACTGGTCCGCGCGGCTCGAAGAAGAAGTGCTGGCCTCGCCCGGCCCTGTGGCTTTTGCGGCGCACAGCCTCGGCTGCATCCTCGTTGCCGCGTGGGCCGCGCACTCGCGCAACACGCACAAAGTGCGCGGCGCGCTGCTGGTCGCGCCCGGCGACGTCGAGAGCGACAACCTGCGCCAGCTGATTCCAGGCTGGGCGCCGATCGTGCGCAAGCCGCTGCCGTTCCCGGCGGTGCTGATCGCCGCCAATGACGACCCGTACTGCGAAGCCTCGCGCTCGCAGCAGCTTGCCAAAGACTGGGGCGCACGCTTCATCGATGCCGGCCCGGGCGGCCACCTGAATGCCGAATCCGGCCTGGGCGACTGGCCCGAGGGCCGGAAACTCCTGAACGAAATCTCGAAAGAAAAGAACTGATGGCGACCAAGAAACCCAAGGGCCTGGGCCGCGGCCTCGAAGCGCTGCTCGGCCCGACGGCCGCGCCTTCCGCCGACAACGGCAATGGTGGCAATTCGGGCTCGGAAGAGGGCGGCGCACAGAGGAACCCGACGACGCTGATGCTCGACCAGATGGTGGCCGGCGTCTACCAGCCGCGCACACGCATGGACGAAGGCGCGCTCTACGAGCTGGCCGAGAGCATCAAGGCGCAGGGCATCATGCAGCCTATCCTGGTGCGCCGGCTCGACGCCGAATCGGCAGCCGCCAAGAACGCCGAGTACGAAATCATCGCGGGCGAACGCCGCTTTCGCGCCGCCAGGCTCGCTGGCCTCGACAGCGTTCCAGTGCTGGTGCGCGACGTGCCCAACGAAGCCGCCGCGGCGATGTCGCTCATCGAGAACATCCAGCGTGAAGACCTCAACCCGCTGGAAGAGGCCCAAGGCCTGCAACGCCTGGTGAACGAGTTTGGGCTCACTCACGAGCAGGCCGCACAGGCCGTGGGTCGTTCGCGCAGCGCGGCGAGCAACCTGCTGCGCCTGTTGAACCTGGCCGAGCCCGCACAGCAGATGCTGATGGCCGGCGACATCGACATGGGCCATGCCCGCGCGCTGCTGTCGCTGGACCGTGGCACGCAGATCACGGCGGCCAACCAGATTGCGGCCAAGAAGATGTCGGTGCGCGAAGCCGAGGCGCTGGTAAAGAAGCTCGCGGCCGAGTTCACGCTCACGCCCTCGCGCCGCGGCAACGACGGCGAAAAGTCGCGCGACCTGCAGCGCGTGGAAGAAGAACTGGCCGACCTGCTCACCGCCGAGGTCGAGGTGCGCATCAAGAAGCGCAGCAAGCGCGGCGGCCGCATCGAGGAGAGCGGCGAGCTCGCCATCCACTTCGGCTCCATCGAGGCACTCAACGGATTGATCGAGCGCATCCGCCGAACGGCCTAGTGTTGTGAACTCGGGGACTGGCGTTCGTTTGATTGATTCCTGCAATCCTTTGCGCGTATCCTCGACCGCTGGTTTTTTCAATCCCAGATCTCTGAACAAACAGAGGGAGTCCACCATGCAGCTCACCAAGTTCCCGCTCGCGGCCATTGCCGTCGGCGCAGTTCTCCTCACCGGTTGCGCCACGACCGATATGCAAATGGGCAGCCAGTCGGCCAAGACCATGGCTACCGGCAGCGCCGCAGGCGGCGCCACCGACAACGCGAGCAGCCAGCTCGAGCGCTGCGAATCGCCGCTCGGCACGGTCTCGCTGATCGAGAACCAGAGCGCTGGCTGGTACACCATCCTCACCGGCGAATACAAGCTGCCGCCCACGGCCAACCTGCTGCGCCTGCTGGTGCAGCAATCGAACTGCTTCATCGTGGTCGAGCGTGGCGCGGCCGGCATGAACGCCATGACGCGCGAACGCGCGCTGCAGCAGTCGGGTGAAATGCGCGGCGGCAGCAACTTCGGTCGCGGCCAGATGGTGGCGTCCGACTACGGCCTGTCGCCCGAAATCGTCTTCAGCAACAGCGATGCCGGCGGCGTCGGCGGCGCGCTCGGCGGCCTGGTGGGTGGCGGCCGTGGCCGAGCCCTCGCGGCCCTCGGCGGCAGCATGCAGACCAAGGAAGCCAGCGCGCTGCTGACCCTCATCGACAACCGTTCGGGCGTGCAGGTTGCGGCCGCAGAAGGCAGCGCCTCCAAGACCGACTTCGGCGCTTTCGGTGCGCTGGCCGGTCGCAGCGGTGGCGGCGGCGTGGGTGGCTACACCAACACGGCGCAGGGCAAGGTGATTGCCGCAGCCTTCATGGACGCCTTCAACCAGATGGTTCGTTCGCTGCGCAACTACAAGGCGCAGACGGTGCGTGGCCAGGGCCTTGGTGGTGGTGGGCGTCTGGGCGTGGATGGCGGCGCTGCGCCGTCGCAGACCTATGTGCCCGCGGAGAAGGCACCGGCACGCCGCCGCAGCAACAGCACCAACTGATCGCGCGGCAGCTGCCGCAAGCAAATCAAAGAAGCCCGGCGCTCTTGCGAGCCGCCGGGCTTTTTCATTGAACGCCTGAACGAACGGGTCAGAGGCTGAAGATCTTGCCCGGGTTCATGATGTTCTTCGGGTCGAGCGCGCGCTTGATCGTGCGCATCATGTCGATCGCACCCACGCCCGCTTCGGTGACCAGGAAGTCCATCTTGTGCAGCCCCACGCCATGCTCGCCGGTGCAGGTGCCTTCGAGCGCCAGCGCGCGGCTCACCAGCGCGTGGTTCAGCTCTTCGGCCTTCACGCGCTCTTCGGGAATGTTCGGGTCGAGCAGATAGCCGAAGTGGAAATTGCCGTCGCCCACATGGCCGACGAGGAAGTACGGAATGCCGCTCGCATCGGCCTCGGCCACCGAGTCGAGCAGGCAATCGGCCAGGCGCGAGATCGGCACGCAGGTGTCGGTCGAGATCACGCGGCAGCCGGGGCGCGACTGCACCGCGGCAAAGTAGCTGTTGTGCCGCGCGGTCCACAGGCGCGTGCGCTCTTCGGGTGTGCTGGCCCATTCGAATGCGTTGCCGCCATGGCCGCTCGCGAGCTCCTGCACCGTCTCAGCCTGTTCCTTCACGCCGGCGGGCGAGCCGTGGAATTCCATCAGCAACATCGGCTCTTCGCGCAGGTTCAGCTTGGCGTATGCGTTCACCATGCGCACCGTGTTCACGTCGATCAGCTCGACGCGTGCGATCGGCACGCCGAGCTGGATGGTCTCGATGGTCGTGCGCACCGCGGCCTCGATGCTCGGGAACGAGCAGATCGCCGCCGACACCGCCTCGGGCAGCGGGTAGATGCGCAGCGTGATCTCGGTGACCACGCCCAGCGTGCCTTCGCTGCCCACCATGAGGCGCGTGAGGTCATAGCCGGCCGACGACTTCTTCGCGCGCGTGCCGGTGCGGATGACCTCGCCGGCAGCAGTGACCACTTCGAGCGCCAGTACGTTCTCGCGCATCGTGCCGTAGCGCACCGCGTTCGTGCCGCTGGCGCGCGTGGCCGTCATGCCGCCGATGGAGGCGTCGGCGCCCGGGTCGATGGGGAAGAACAGGCCCGTGCTCTTGATCTCTTCGTTGAGTTGCTTGCGCGTGACGCCGGGCTGCACCGTTACCGTGAGGTCGTCGGCATTGATCGACAGCACCTTGTTCATGCGCGACACGTCGATGCTGATGCCGCCCTGCACCGCCAGCAGGTGGCCTTCGAGCGAGGAGCCCACACCGAAGGGAATGACGGGCACGCTGTGCTCGCTCGCGAGCTTCACCGCGTCGGCCACGTCCTGCGTGCTCTCTGCGAACACCACGGCGGAGGGGGGTGGTGCGTCGAAGGAAGACTCGTCGCGCCCGTGCTGCGTGCGCACTGCCATGGCCGTAGAGCAGTTGGCGCCGAAGCGGGCCTTCAGTCCGTCGATCAGGCTGGCCGGGACGTCGCGCAGATGAAGCTCCGGCATCAGGTGCGAGGTTTGGGTCGGGGCGTTCATCGGGAGTCTCCTGGCGGGTGAGGGTGATCGGCCATTTTACGGAGCGAGCACCATAATGCGCTTCGGAAAAAACATGAACCCCACGACCCTCAGCGCTCTCGCGGCCTTCCCGTCGCAACTGGAGGCCCACTACGCGGCCATTCCCACCGCCTACAGGCATTGGGCGCCGCCCTCGTGGGAGGGCGTGCCCAGCGAGGCCTTCACCGCCATCGAGCAGCTCTGCCATGTGCGCGACATCGAGATCGAGGGCTACCACGTGCGCTTTCGCCGCACGCTGCAGGAGGCGCACCCGACGCTCGCCTCCATCGACAGCGAACCGCTGGCCATCGAGCGCAACTACGGCACCGCCGATGCGGCGAAGGTGCTGGCCGAATTCCGCCTGGCACGCGTGCAGACGATGGAAATCATCTCCAGCCTGAGCGACGCGCAGCTCGCGCGCACCGCGGTGTTCGAAGGCTACGGCCCGCTCACGATGCGCAGCCTCATCCACTACCTCTGCAGCCACGACCAGCAGCATCTTGCAGGCCTGCAATGGCTGGCGGGCAAGATCGACGCATCGACCGTCGATCAGTAAGAACAGGAGCCTCCATGGGCAACCGACTCTCCCAGATCGCCACCCGCACCGGCGACGACGGCACCACCGGCCTCGGCGACAACACGCGCGTGCCGAAAGACCACTTGCGCGTGCACGCGATGGGCGACGTGGACGAACTCAACTCGCAGATCGGCGTGCTGCTGTGCGAGCCCATGCCAGAGCCCGTGCGCGAGCTGCTGGTCGACGTGCAGCACCAGCTCTTCAACCTCGGCGGTGAGCTGTCGATGCCGGGTTTCACGTTGCTGAAGGCCGATGCGCTGCTGCAGCTGGACAACGCGCTGGCCGAGCACAACGCTGCGCTGCCGCGCCTGGCCGAATTCATCTTGCCCGCCGGCACACGCGCGGCATCGCTCGCGCATGTGTGCCGCACGGTGGCGCGGCGCGCGGAGCGTGCGGTGGTTGCGCTCGGCGCCACCGCTGAACTCAACGACGCTTTGCGCCAGTACCTCAACCGGCTCAGCGACTTGCTCTTCGTGCTTGCACGCGTGCTCAACCGAATGAACGGCGGCGACGACGTCTACTGGAAGAGCGAGCGCATGGCACGCGCAGCCGCTGCAGAAGCCGAAGCAGACGACACCAACACCAAGGAGGCCCCATGAAATTCCCGATCAACACCCTTCGCACCTCGCTCGCCGTGACGATGGCTGCCGCGCTGTGGCTGCCAGCCGGTGCACAGGCCCAGAGCGCGGACAACCCGCCCCAGGTGCAACGCGCCCACACCATCAAGTCGCCCTCCCGCAACGGCAAGGTCGTGGGCAGCGTGCAACGCGGCACCAACGCCGCGGGCCGCGGAGTCAACCGCGCAGACGCTGCCACGCGACGTGGCGTGAACAACGTGTCGGAGAAGGCCAGCCGACCGGTGCGCAACGTGGGCGAGGCCTTTGGCCGCAAGTTGTCACCCGGTTCCAGCGGTCGCGCTGCGCCGCCGCCTGTCGGTCCGCAGGGCAACGCGCCTTGATCCTCGCGGGGCAGTTCGGGGCGCGATCACGCCGACGGGGGACATTCGCGGAGGGGAGTACCCGGTGTCATTCGCACGCACCCCGAACAAAACCTCCAAGGCACAAATGGCAAGAAACATCGAGATCAAGGCCCGTATCGACAGCGTAGACCGCGTCGCAAGCATCGCCCTAACGCTGGCCGACCAGGGCCCCATCGAGATCGCGCAGGACGACACCTTCTTCCGCTGCAACGACAGCGCCGACCGCCTCAAGCTGCGCACCTTCGCGCCCGACCGTGCCGAGCTGATCTTCTACCGCCGCGCGAACAGCACCGGACCGAAGGAGTCGTTCTACCTGATCACGCCCTGCAGCACGCCCGACGTGCTGCGCGAATCGCTCACGCTCGCATGGGGACAGGCCGGCCGGGTTCGCAAGCAGCGCCGGTTATTCATCGTGGGCCGCACGCGTGTGCATCTCGACCGTGTCGAAGGCCCCGGAGAATTCCTCGAACTCGAAGTGGTGCTGGAAGAAGGCGAGCCCGCCGAAGCCGGCACAGCCGAAGCACGCGCACTCATGTCGCAGCTCGGCATCAGCATCGACCAGTTGGTGCAGGGCGCCTACGTCGACCTGATCAACGGTTGATCAGCGCCAGCCAGCAGCCTTGAGCTGATCCGCCAGAAGCTGCGCGACCTTTTCATAGCCCCGTGCATTGGCATGGATGCGGTCGGAGCGCAGCGACGAATCCGACAGGACGCTCGAATACACATTGGCGACCAGCAGCGCCTGCTGCGACTTCGCCACTTCTTCATAGAACGGCGCATCACTGAGCGAGCCGACGGCCGCGCGCATGGCGTCGGGCGCCGGCGTGGCCAGCACTGCGACATAGGGCGTGTGCGCACGCGCCTGGGTGATCAGCTCGACGAGGTTGTCGCGCGTGGCCGTGGCCGACACGCCGCGCAGCATGTCGTTGCCGCCGATGCCGATCAGGATCGCGTCGTAGCTCTGGGCACTCAGCAGGCCCGGCAAACGCTGCAGCGCGCCTTCAGAGGTGTCGCCGTTGACGCCCGCGTTCTCGACCTGCCAGCCCGTGAGCTCGCCCAGTTTCACGGGCCAGGCTGCGTCGGGCGGTGCGCCATAGCCATGGGTCAGGCTGTCGCCCAGGGCCAGCACGTGGGCATCGGATTTCAGCGCGGTGGCCGAGGCCTTGCGCTTGCCGCAGGCCGACAGAAGAGTGATGGCAGGCACGCCGGCCAGCAGGTGGAGGAGGTGTCGTCGCTTCATGTGGCGCGCAGCTTAAACGCAGCCTGAGGGCGCACGGGCGCTTGTCCCTTTGCTCGGAAAGCGCATAAGCCTCCCCGTTTTTGTTCGTTCCCGGCCGGTGGGCGCAGGCGAAGAATCGTTGCCCTGCACCTTCATTCATCTCCGGGGTTTGACACCATGCCGCTGCTCACTCGCCACCGCTTCCTGCGTCATGTGGCCGCTCTCTCCATGGCCTTGCTGGCCGCCCCAATCGCGGCCTGGGCCGCGCCCGCCACCGGCGAGCCCGTGTGGTTCGGCGTGAGCGGGCCGCTCACCGGGCAGAACGCGCAGTACGGTGCGCAGTGGAAGGCGGGCTTCGACCTTGCCCTCGAACACATCAACGCGCAGGGCGGCATCCACGGCCGGCCGCTGGCCTACAACTTCGAGGACAGCCAGAGCGATCCGCGCCAGTCGGTGGCCATTGCGCAGAAGCTGGTGAACGACAAGCGCGTGCTCATCGAGCTCGGCGACTTCTCCAGCCCGGCCTCGATGGCGGCCTCGCCCATCTATCAGCGCGCGGGCCTGGTGCAGCTGGGCTTCACCAACTCGCATCCCGACTTCACCAAGGGCGGCGACTACATCTGGAGCCCTTCGATCAGCCAGGCCGACGCGCAGCCGCTGCTCGCCGAACTCGCGGTGAAGACGCTGGGCTTCAAGCGCATCGCCGTGCTGTACCTCAACACCGACTGGGGCCGCACCAGCAAGGACGTGCTCGTGAAGGCCGCGCAGGAGCGCGGCGCGCAGCTCGCGATTGCCGAGGGCTACCAGGCCGACGAGAAAGACTTCCGCTCGACGCTGGTGCGCGTGCGCGACGCCAACCCCGACGGGCTGGTGCTCATCTCCTACTATCCCGACGGCGCGCTCATCGCGGGCCAGGTGCGCAGCGTGGGCCTCAAGCAGCCGATCGCCGCCGTAGGCTCGGTGTATTCGCCGAAGTTCATCGAGCTCGGTGGCGCGGCAGTGAACGGCATCTACACCAACACCGCCTTCTATCCAGAGGAGCCGCGCGCCGAGGTGCAGGACTTCGTGAAGAGCTTCCGCGCGAAGTACGGCAAGGAGCCAGACGCCTTCAACGCCTATGCCTACGACGCAGTCGTGTACGCCGCCGCAGCGCTACGCCAGGCGGGCCCGAAGGCTGACCGCAAGGCCGTGCGCGACGCGTTCTACAAGATCAAGGACGTGCCCAGCGTGATCTTCGGCAAGGCGAGCTTCGACCCGCAGACGCGCCGCGTGATCGGCGTGAAGAGCGTCAACCTCGTCGTGAAGGACGGCAAGTGGGCGCAGGTCGACGAGAAGGCGGCCGTGGCAGTGGCCAGGTAGTCGATGAGCTTCACCTCCTTCTTCGACTACACCGTCAACGGCCTGATCATCGGCAACATCTATGCGTTGCTGGCGGTCGGCCTCGCATTGATCTTCGGCGTCTCGCACCTCATCAACTTCGCGCACGGCTCGGTGTACACGGTGGGCGCGTACATCGGCTGGGCGTCGATCACCTTCCTGCACACGCCGCTGCCGGTGACCATCCTGCTGGTGGTGCTCGGCTCGGGCGCGCTCGGCATGCTGATCGAGCGCGTGGGCCTTCGCCCGCTGCAGGGTGCGGCACGCATCGCGCCGCTGCTGGCGACCATCGGCATCAGTTTCGTGCTCGACATCGTCGTGCAGCTGGTGTTCAGCCCCGACCCGCGCTCGCTGCCCACGCAGCTGCCCGACTGGCGCCTGCAGATCGGCACCGGCACCATCGGCGCGCTCGACATCCTGATCGCGGGCATCGGCATCGCGAGCGCGGCCGTGCTGTTCGTCTTCCTGCGTTTCACGAAACTCGGCTGGGCCGTGCGCGCCACCGCACAAGACCGCGACGCGGCCCAGCAGATGGGCGTGGACGTCGACCGCGTGAACCAGACCGTGTTCGCCATCGCCGCCGCGCTGGGCGGTCTCTCGGGCCTGCTGGTGGGCATGTACTACAACAACATCAGCCCGGCGATGAGCTTCCAGGCCACGCTCAAGGGCGTGGTGGCCACCGTGGTCGGCGGCGTGGGCAACGTGCCGGGCGCCATCGTCGGCAGCCTGCTGCTGGGGCTGATCGAAAGCTATGGCGTGGCGATCCTCGGCACGCCGTATCGAAATCTCTTTGCCTTCGCGCTGCTGCTGGTCATCCTGGTGTGGAAGCCCAACGGGTTGTTCGGACGCAAGCGCGCGTTGCCGCCGGAGCCGCTGACGGGCACCTTCATCGCACCGAGCAAGCCGTGGCATGTGCCGCGGCGTCTGCTCCTTGCGTTGTTTGTAGCAGCGGTGGCGTTGCCGCTCTTCGATCCATCGCCGTACCTGCTGCAGACGCTCACCAATGCGTGGCTCTACGGGGCGCTCGCGTTGAGCCTCACGCTCGTTGCCGGCACCATCGGGCAGATCTCGCTGGGCCATGCGGGGCTGCTGGCCATCGGCGCGTATGCATCGTCGCTGCTGGTGCTCGACCTGCACCTGCCGGTCGGCACGGGCATCGTGCTCGCGGGCATCCTCACTTCGCTGATCGGCACCGCGCTTATCTTCCCGGCCTTCAGGCTGCGCGGCCACTATGTATCGATTGCCACGCTCGGCATCGGCGAGATCGTGGCGCTCACCATCCTCAACTGGGAAAGCCTCACGCACGGGCCCATCGGCGTCTCAGGCATTCCGCCGCTCTCGCTGTTCGGGCGCGATGCATCGTCGAACGAGGCCGTCTACTGGGCGTCTTTCGGCGCGATGGTGCTGCTGGCGTTGCTGCAATGGCGCCTGCTGCGCTCGCACCTGGGCCGCACCTTCCGCGCGGTGCGCGAAGACGAAGTGGCCGCGCGCGCCTACGGCGTGAGCCCTGATCGCTACAAGGCGCTGGCCTTCGGCTTCGGCGGTTTCGCGGCCGGCGTGAGCGGTGCCTTCACCGCGCACATGTACTCGTACATCAATCACGAGACCTTCGGCTCGCAGATCTCGATCCTCGCGCTGACGATGGTGATCCTCGGCGGGCTCGGGAACATCAGCGGCGCTCTGCTCGGCGCGGTCGCGCTCGTGAGCCTGCCAGAGCTGTTCCGCGTGACGGCCGAGTACCGCATGCTGATCTACGGCGTCGCGCTGCTTCTCTTGATCCGCTTCCGCCCGCAAGGCCTGCTGGGCACTGTCTGAAAGAACACATCCCCATGAGCAACCTCAACGACTACCTCGCCGAGAAGCGCGCCGCCGTGCTGGCACGCAATGCCGCCGTCGAAGCGGGCACCGCACAGCCCGTGCAACTGAAGGCCAGCGTGAAGGCAGAAGGCCGCAGCGGCGTGCGCCGCCTGCGCATCCGCGAGCACCAGATCATCAGCGACAGCCCGCCGGACTTCGCGGGCTACAACCTCGGCCCCAGCTCACCTGAGTTGCAGCTGGGCGTGCTCGGCACCTGCGTCACGCACATCTTCCTGATCCAGGCGGCCGAACGGCAGGTGCCGCTCGAAAGCCTCGAAGTGGAAGTGACCGGCATCATCGATCCGCGAGGCGGCAAGCCGGGCCACGAGAAGACGCCGATCTGGCCGCACGAGATCGGCTACACGGTGCACATCGATTCGCCCGCAAGCCGCGAAGATATCGACGCGCTGTTCGAGGCGGTGGAGCGCAACTGCCCGATCCTCAACCTGCTGCGCAATCCGCAGACCATTCGCGCCGAGGTGAAGCTGGTCAACTCGAAGGCGCAAGCGGCGAAGAAGGAAGCCGATGCCATCGCTGCTTGAGATACGCGGCCTCGTGCGCCGCTTCGGCGGGCTCACGGCCGTCGATGCCGTCGACCTGCACGTGGGCGAGGGCGAACTGCTGAGCGTGATCGGGCCGAACGGCGCGGGCAAGACTACGCTGTTCAACCTCGTCACCGGCCTCGACAAGCCTGACGCGGGGCAGGTGCTGTTCGACGGACAGGACATCACCGGACTGCCGGCAGAGCAGCTCGCGCAGCGCGGGCTGGCGCGCACCTTCCAGCATGGGCGTGTGTTCGCGAACCTCTCGGTGCTCGACAACGTGCTGGTCGGCGCACACGCGCGGCTGCGCGCCGTGAAACCTCGCATCGGTGGTGTGCCAGGGTTGGGTGCGTTGGCCGAACTCGCGCTCGCGCTGGTGCAGCCCGGTGCCGTGCGCCGCGAAGAACAGGCGCTGCGTGAGGAGGCTCGAGAAATCATCGCGCTCTTCGGCGAACGCCTCGCACCGCGCATCAATCACCCCGCGTACAGCCTCTCGTACGCCAACCGCCGCCGCGTGGAGATCGCACGGGCGCTGGCGCTCAAGCCGCGCCTGCTGCTGCTCGACGAGCCCACTGCCGGCATGAACGAGAGCGAGACGGCGGAGATGCTGGAGATCATCCGCGGCCTGAAGGCGCGCGGCCAGACCATCCTGCTGATCGAGCACAAGCTCGACCTGGTGATGCAGCTGTCCGACCGCGTGGCCGTGCTCGACGACGGCCGCAAGATCGCCGAAGGCCTGCCCGACGAAGTGCGCAACGACCCGGCGGTGATCGAGGCGTACCTGGGCCATCGCCATGTCGGAGAGGCGGTGCCCGCATGATCGCCACCGTCGCGCGCACCGGTCTTTCTCCTTCGCCCCTCTGGGGAGAGGGCAGGGACGAGGGGCTGCCCGAACGCGCCGCTGCACCTGCTTCCAGCGGGTCGCTGCAGCCCCTGCTCCAGCTCAGGAAGATCAACAGCTTCTACGGCCCCGTCCAGGCCCACTTCGACCTCGACATCGAAGTGCGCAAGGGCCAGATCGTCAGCCTGCTCGGCGGCAACGCCAGCGGCAAGTCGACAACAATGAAGATCGTGCTCGGCCTGCTCAAGCCGCGCTCGGGCGAAGTCAATTTCAACGGCGAGTCGACGCTCGGCCTGAGCACGCCGCAGATCATCCGCCGCGGCATAGGCTCGGTGCCCGAAGCGCGCCGCCTGTTTCCCGCAATGACCGTGCGCGAGAACCTGCTGATGGGCGCCTACGCGCGCAGCGACCGCAAGGCCGTGGCCGAAGACCTCGAACGCATGCTGGAGCTGTTTCCGCGCGTGGCCGAGCGCATCGAGTTCCAGGCCGGCACGCTCTCGGGTGGCGAGCAGCAGATGGTGGCGATGGCGCGCGCGCTCATGGGCCGCCCGCAGCTCATCTGCATGGACGAGCCGACCATGGGCCTGTCGCCGCTGTACGTCGACAAGGTGCTGGAGCTCATCGCGCGTATCAACAGCCAGGGCGTGTCGGTGTTCATGGTCGAGCAGAACGCGAGCCTTGCGCTGCAGATTGCGCATCACGGCTATGTGCTGCAGACGGGGCGCATCGTGCTCTCGGGCCCGGCGCGCGAGCTGCTGGCCGATGCGCGCATCCGCGATGCCTACCTTGGCGGTGATGGCGCGGCGCGCACTGCTTCCTGATCCGGCCATCCACGGGAGAAAACACATGCCATTGAAACTCGACCACATCGTCATCGCGGTGCACGACCTCGAACGCACCATCGCCGACTACGGCGCGCTGGGCTTCCATGTGCTGCGCGGCGGCGACCATCCGGGCCGTGCCACGCACAACGCGCTGGTGGTGTTCGGCGACGGCAGCTACTTCGAGCTGATCGCATGGCGCGAACCGTCGCCCACCGAACGCTGGTGGCAGCTGCTGCAACGCCACGGCGAAGGCATCGTCGATTTCGCGCTGCTGCCGCGCGACACCGCCGCCACCGTGGCCGACGCGAAGGCGCGGGGGCTCGCACTCGATGGCCCGCTCGACGGCGGCCGCGTGCGCCCCGATGGCGAGCGCCTGCGCTGGCAGACGGCGCGCGCGCCTTCGGCCGACTTGCCCTTCCTGTGCGGCGACCTCACGCCGCGCGCATTGCGCGTGCCCGAAGGCGATGTGCGCGTGCATGCCAACGGCGCGCTCGGTGTGGCGAGCCTGGCCATTGCGGTGCGCGATCTCGACGCCACGCTGGCGCGCTACCGCGCCTTGCTCGGCACCGTGCCTGACGATGCCGACACGCACATCGGCGAGCCCGTGGCGGTGCCCGGCAGCAACGTGCGGGTGGCGATCATCGCGTTGGGAGGCAGCGTGCTCGTGCTTTCATCGCCGCGCGAGAACAACAATGTGCCGGATGCGGAGGAGGGCAGCGGCATCCTCGCGCAACGCATTGCGGCGCGCGGCGAGGGCCCGTATGCGCTGGTGCTGCATACCGACAGGCCGCAATCGACCGGCACCTTCGACCTTGCACGCGCGCATGGTGCACTGATCGAACTCGACCTGCCACCGCTGGACCGTCACGTGAAGCACGGCAGCAGCTCGCGCAGCGACCAGGTCAACAGCCTGGTCGGCGGATGAGCTGGCCGTTGCCGCACCCTTGAGCATCTTGTATCGACGTTAGTGCCCGCCGAGATGTGCCTTGCGCAGTTCGGCCTGCATCTTCTTCTGCATACTGGCACTGCTTGCATTCAACAAGCGGTTGTTTCAGTCCTCATGAAGGAGAACCGGTATGAGAAAGCTCATCCTCCAGATGCAGATGTCGGTCGACGGCTATGTCTCGCCGGCCAATGGCAACCTCGACTGGCAACTGTGGGGCTGGGGCGAGCGCTGGGGCTGGGACGACAGACTGAAGCAAGACTTCAACGCCGTCTTCGAAGGCATCGACACCATCCTGCTGAGCCGGCTGATCGCGGAAGAGGGCTACCTCGACCACTGGGGTCGCGCGGCGAAGAACTTTCCTGTGAACCCGCACTACGCTTTTGCGCAGAAGATCGTCGATGCACGCAAGGTGGTGCTCACCGACAAGCTCGCGGCCTCGCGTTGGGAGCGTACCGTCATCGCGCGCGGCGACATGGCCGAGGAGGTGAATGCGCTGAAGCGTCAATCGGGCAAGGACATCATCACCATCGGCGGTGTCGGCTTCGCATCCGCGCTGGTTGCGGCAGGGCTGGTCGACGAGTTCCAGTTCTTCGTGAACCCCATGGCGGTGGGCGCGGGGCGTTCGGTGTTCCACGACCAGCGCAAGGGCCACAAGCTGCGGCTGCTGCGTTCGACGGCGTACGAATGCGGCATGGTGGTCAACTGCTACACGCCGGGTTGAGCGGCTTGAAGGACAAGGCGCCGCGCGGATACCAGCGCTTACCTGATTTCACCTGACCGCGACCTGAAGTGCCCGAAGCGGACACAAGTGCGGCCCACAATGGACTCGTCATCAACGCATGAAGGAGTTCCAGATGATCAGCAATTCAAAGAGCATGGCAGTCGCCGCAGCAGCGCTCGCGATGTGCATGGCCGCAGGGAGCGCCTTTGCGCAAGACCGTCATGGCGATGGCCGCCCGGGCGATGGCCGTCCAGGCGACGGACGCTATGAACAGCGCGACCGCAATTTCGACCGTCGGGGTGGTCCGCAAGGCGGTTACTACCGCGGCAACCAGGACTTCCGCGACGGCCGCCAGTTCGATCGCCGTGGCTTCCCGCAGCCGCATGCCGAATGGCGCCGTGGTGGCCGCGTGCCGCCCGAGTACCGTGGCCGCAACTACGTGGTGCAAGACTGGCGTGCCTACCGCCTGCAGCAGCCGCCCCGTGGCTATCAATGGGTTGGCGTGGGCGGAGACTTCGTGCTCGCGGCAATCGCCACCGGTGTGATCGCAAACATCATCGCTGGCCAGTAAACAGCCGGCCAGACAGCACAAAAACCGCCACAGGCAACTGTGGCGGTTTTTCTTTTGATGGAACGCCGGAGCCGGTCTTCAGACCAGCGCGGTGGGCGCCGATTGGGCGCACACATTGCGCCCGGTGATGGTCAACCGCAGGCCGCCACCATGCCACTCGAGCCAGTTGAGGCTCACATACGCGTCGATGTCGGCGTCGTCGATGCGGTCTGCCTGGCGGCTTTGCAGCAGCTCTACCGTTGCGGGCAAGGCTCGTCTCAATCTCTCACGCCGCTCGGCTGCATTGGCCGCCTTGAGGGCGGCCCTTGTTTGCTGTTGCTGCTGCTGCGGGGTCGATGCCATTGCTGATCCGTTTCCAGGAAGCCAGGGAATTAACCCGAATGTACGCCCCTTGTGTGAAGCTGCATTCTTCTTTTTTAACCATTCTGTCGTCCGCAGTACACACCACGCCGCAGCCTCTGGACAGGCTCTAGATTTCGTAGTGAGAGGCCCTGGCCTCGTCGCCCAGGGCCTTCTCGACGACCGCGCGCGTCAGCGTCGGCGCGAACGACTCGATGAAGGCATAGACGTACTTGCGCAGGTAAGTGCCACGCCGCACCGCGAGCTTGGTGAGGTTGATGCCGAACAGCCGCCCCGCATCGAGCGCGCGCAGCTGCGTATCGCGCTCGGCTTCGTAGGCCACGCCGGCGACGATGCCAATGCCCAGGCCCAACTGCACGTAGGTCTTGATCACGTCGGCGTCCATCGCGGCCAGCACGATGTTGGGTTGCAGCCCGCGCTGCTCGAAGGCTTCGTCGATGCGCGAGCGGCCCGTGAAGCCCGTGTCGTAGGTGATCAGCGGATAGCGCGTGAGCGCTTCGAGCGTCAGCGGGGCGTCGAGCAATGGATGCTCCGGCGGCACGATCACCGAATGTGTCCAGCGATAGCAGGGCAGGGCGACGAGCTGCGGATAGTCGCCCAGAGCCTCTGTGGCGATGCCCACGTCGGCCTCGCTGTCGAGCAGCATCTGCGCGATCTGCTTGGGAGAGCCCTGGTGCAGGTGCAGCTTCACGTTCGGAAACTGCGCGCGAAACTCCTGCACCGCCACCGGCATCGCATAGCGCGCCTGCGAGTGCGTGGCGGCCACCGAGAGCAGGCCGCTCTGCTGCGCGACGAATTCCTGGCCCGCATGGCGCAGGTTGCTGCTCTCCATCAGCATGCGCTCGATGATCGGCAGCACGTGCCCGCCGGGCTCGGTGAGCCCCGTGAGCCGCTTGCCGGCGCGCACGAAGAGCTCGATGCCGAGTTCCTCCTCAAGCTCGCGGATCTGCCGGCTCACGCCGGGCTGGGAGGTGTGAAGGGTGTGGGCGACTTCGGTCAGGTTGAAGCCGCAACGAACGGCCTCGCGTACCGAGCGCAGTTGTTGAAAGTTCATCTGGCGCGGAAGAGTCATCAGGGCCCCGGTTGGGACCGACCGGCGATTCTCGGCAGAAGTGCTTATTCGGGGAACGATGCGTTTGTTGGTTTCACATGAGTAAAACATCTTTAAGGCGCTTCAGGAGTGGCCTCTTGAGATTTCGCACGACTGTGCTAAAGTTCGCCGCATGGACGCCAAGACCCAGAAAAGCGAACTCACCCGTGCCGCCATCGTCGGCGCGGCGATGAACCTTGCGCTGGCCGAAGGCCTTGAAGCGATCACGCTGCAGGCCGTGGCCAGCCGGCTGGGCCTGTCCAAGAGCGGCGTGTTCTCGCGCGTGGGTTCGCGCGAGGCGCTGCAGAAGGCTGTCATCGAAGAGTACGGCCGCGGCTTCCTGGCCGAGGTGTTCGTGCCCGCCATGCAAAAGCCCAAGGGCCTGCCCCGGCTCAACGAGATCGTCGCGCGCTGGATCGCCCGCACGCGTGACGTCGAAATGCACACCGGTTGCCTCTACACAGCCGGCGCCTTCGAGTTCGACGACCGCGAAGGCGAGCTGCGCGACATGCTGCTGGGCGAGATCACCCGCTGGCGCGCTGCGCTGCGCCGCACCGTGCTGCAAGCCATCGAGACCGGCGAGCTCAAGGCCGACACCGACCCCGCACAGCTCGTGAGCGAAATCAACGGCCTGACCATGACCCAGCTGCACGACGCGCGCTTCCTGCGCGATCCGCAGGCCGCCGACCGCGCCATGCAGACCTGGCAGCGGCTTCTTTCCAGCTACCTCGCCTGACCTGTTCACGAAGCAGGCGGATCTCTCACGTTTCCATTTGCCATAATTTCGCACAGTCGTGCGATAAACAGGAGAAGCACCATGCTGATCATTGCCCTCTTTCTTGCCGCCTACGCGCTCGTCGTTGGTGCCAAGGGCCTTCGCGACACCTTGCGCAGCCTGCCCCGAAGCAACCAGGACTGGGTCTGGTACTGAACGCCCTGAAGGAACGCCACGCCATGACGAGCACTTCCACCCCGACTGCCGGCCATGCCGCGCAGTCGAACTACTACAAGCCCAGCCGCACGATGCGCGCGCTGCGCTTCGGCCTGACCACGTCGCAGCGCCTCTGGCCCGCGCTGGGCGTGCGCGCCGCCTACCGCCTGTTCGGCACGCCGCTGCCGCCCAAGTGGCTCTACCGCGGCCAGGGCCCCGGCGCGGAATGGCGGCGCGAGGGCTGGGCCTTCGAAGACGCGAGCGTCGGCATCTACCACCTGGCTGCGCAGGACTCGGGTGCCGAGTCGGCGCCGGTGGTGCTGCTGGTGCATGGCTGGGGCGGGCACGCGGGGCAGATGCTGCCGCTCGCGCAGGCCGTGGCGGCTGCGGGCCTGCGGCCCGTGTTGCTCGAGCTGCCGGCGCATGGCCGCAGCGCGGGCACGATGAGCAACTCGCCGCAGTTCGCGCGCGCCATTGCCTACGTCACGGCCCGGCTCGTGGCAGATGGCCACGCGTTGCGTGCCGCAGTCGCGCACTCGCTTGGCGCCAACGGGCTTGCGCTCGCTGCGGCGCGTGGCCTGCCGGCAGAGCGCCTCGTGCTGCTCGCGCCGCCTGCCTCGCCGCGCGAATACACGCGCTACTTCGCGCACACCTTCGGTCTCAACGAAGCCACGCGCCTGTCGATGCAGCGGCTGTTCGAATCGCGCGAAGGCGTGCTGATGCCGCAGCTGGAGCCGGCCGCCGTGGGCCCGCGCATCGCGCAGCCCACGTTGATCGTGCATGACCGCGACGATCGCGTGAACCGCTTTGCCGACGCCGAGGCGTATCGCGACGCGATAGCGGGCGCCCGGCTCGTGGCTACGCAGGGCTGGGGGCATCGCCGCATCCTCAAGGAGGCCGAGGTACTGGCGCAGGTCACGCGTTTCGTGGCGGCTGACTGAACGCGGCGCGCTACCAAGTAGGGTGGACGGGCGTGAACACCGGCCTGAACAGGTGCCGCCGCACGATCTCCCCATACCCCCGGTAGTAGAAGTTGCCGTTCGCCGCGAGCACAGCCGCGCGATGCTTGCGGAAATACACCGGTATCTCGTACCAGGGCATGGTGGGCGCGCGGTGGTGCACGTGGTGCAGGTTGTTGAAGAGGTACAGCAGCCCGAACACGAGATTCGATTCGACGATGGCCACGCGCTCGTGCGGCGTATCGGCCCAGCGATGCTCGGTGAAGGTACGCAGCGACCCCAGCATCATCCCCGGGTACACGAAGTACAGCAGGTACTCGCCGAAGCCCATGCCGCAGACGACGGTCACGTAATACAGCACCGGCGCCACGCTCAGCGCATGCCAGAGCCACGTCGGCAGGCGCGAGAAATTGCCCGACAGCACCTGGGCGGTTTCGAAGCGCACCAGCTTCCACAGCCGCAGGAACGGCCCCAGCACCACGCGGAACGCGATCGTCTGGTTGGCCATGTAGATCCATCGCCACACCAGGCCGTAGCCCGCCCACGCAGGCGCGGAGTGGTAGGCACTCTCGTTGTCGCGCTCCGGGTGCGTGAGGTGGAAGTTGACGTGGTGCGAGCTGTGGCCGCGGTTGTAGAACGGATACGGCAGCCACAGGTTCAGCGGCGGCCACACCACCGCGTGGCGCAGCCACTTCGGCAGGTGGCGCATCGCATGAATGCTCTCGTGCTGCAAAGAGAAGTGCAGTTGCGCGAGAAAGCCGCCGGCAAGGAACAGCGCCCAGCCCGGCAGCGCCGTGTGCCACCACAGCAGCGCGGCCCATGCGGCATAGAGCACGGTGGCCAGCAGCAGCGTGGGCACTTCGTAGTGCCACCACCAGTGCCGGCGTGTGCGTGCCAGGGCGATGGACGGGTCGGCAGTCGTTGTCATGGTGCGAAGGACTGCGATGCTAGGCATGAAGAACCTGTCTGCATGCGCGCATTTCGCATAAGCATCGGCGTGAAACTTCTTTCCCGCATTGGCGCTATGCGGTCTACGCTTGGTGTTCTTGCCGTTGTTCAGGGTGCGATCACGCCGATGGGGGACATTCGCGGAGGGGAGTACCCGGTGTCATTCGCACGCACCCCGAAAGCAAGTACACATGAATCCGACCAGGGCAAAAACCGTCACCCCCGCAGACCTGCAGGCTCTGCTGCTGCAAGAGCCCGCAGCCGAGCTGGCGCTGCTCGACGTGCGCGAAACCCGGTGGTTCGTCCAGCGCCACCCCAACCTCGCGCGCAATGCACCCTTCAGCGGGCTCGAACTGCAGGTCGGCACGCTGGTGCCGCGCCGCTCCACGCCCGTCGTGCTCTACGACGACTACAACGCGCCCGACGGCGTTGCACAAGCCGCCGTGGCCGTACTCGCGCGCCTGGGCTACACCGACGTGCGCACGCTCGACGGCGGCCTGCAGCGCTGGGTGACCGAAGGCCTGCCCGCCATCGACGGCTACGGCACGCTGGTCAAGGCCTTCGGCGACCGCGCACGGCTGCACTACGGCACGCCGGCACTGCCCATCGAAGCGCTGCGCGCACGCCAGCGCGAAGGCCGGCCGACCACGCTGGTCGATGCGCGGCCGCGCGCCGAGTTCGAATTTCTCTCGCTGCCCGGCGCGCGCAATCACGCAGGCACCGAGCTGGCGCTGCGCCGCTTCGAGCCGCACGGGGCTGATGACCATCTCTGGGCCATCAACTGCTTCAGTCGCACCCGCGGCATCGTCGGTGCGACCACGCTGCGGCTGCTGGGCCGCGCGCCCGATGCAGTGTTCGTCGAGGACGGTGTCATGGCCTGGGGCCTGCAGGGCGCACCGACCGTGCAGAACGCAGCCCCCAGCGACGAACTGCCGCCCGAATCCCCCGAAGTGCTGCGCCGCATCGCCGACGACCTGCTCGAACGCTTCGCCCTGCCCGTGGCCGACGCCGCACAGCTCGCCCACTGGCGCGACGACAACGACCGCACCCTCTACGTCTTCGACGTGCGGCCTGCCGCCGACCCGGCCTTCGTGGGCACAGGCGTGCAGCAGGTACCGGGTGGCCAGCTGCTGATGCATTTCGAGAACCTCGTCGGCACGCGTGGCGCGCGCATCGTGCTGCTCGACGATCCGGCGCATCGGCTGCGCGCCGCCATCACCAGCTTCTGGCTCACGCAACTCAACCAGGCCGAGATCTACGTCTATGAAGGCGAGCTGGCACCGGACCAGGCACCGCCTGCCACCGCAGCGACGGTGAACGATGCCCCTTCGCCTCTCGCCCCCGACGCGCTGGCCCAGTTGCGCAGGAACGGCGCCGTCACGGTGATCGACGTCGGCCCCAGCCTCGACTACGAGCGCGGCCACCTGCCGGGCGCGCTCTACATGCTGCCGGCCTCGCTGGCGCCACTGGCTTCGCACGCCGTGGCTGGTCGCACGCTGGTCTTCACTTCGCCCGACGGCACGGCCGCCGCCCGCGTGGCGCGCGATGCGCACCAGCGCTGGCCAGGTTCGGGGGCGGTGTTCACCTGGCTCCAGGGCGGAACACAGGGCTGGAAGGCTTCCGGCAGGCCGCTCGCGACCGCTTTCGTGGCGGCCCAGCTGCTGACCCCCTTCGACGACGACTGGGGCTCGGTGATGCGCGTGTTCGGTCCGCGCCGCGATGCGGCCTGGGCCGACTACCTCGCGTGGGAACGCGCATTGGCAGAACGGGTCCTGCAGGACCCGTCCGTGCGCTTTCGCTTCTTTCCGCTCAGCGCGCCGGCGCAGGAGTCGGGTCGGGCAGCTCGATCTTGATGTCGAGCACTTCGAGGTTGTCCTGGGTCTCCAGGTGCACCTTGATGTCTTCCGCGTTGATGGACACGTACTTGGAAATCACCGCCACCAGCTCGCGCTGGAGTTCGGGCAGATAGTCGGGCCGCTTCTTGCCGCTGAGGCTGGACCGCTCGTGGGCGAGGATGATCTGCAGCCGCTCCTTCGCGACGCTGGCAGTCTTCTTCTTTTCGCCCAGCAGGAACGAGAGAAAGGACATGGACTACTTGCCTCCGAAAATCCGCTTGAAGAAGCCCGGCTTCTCGGCGTCGACGAAGCGCATCGGCTTGTCTTCGCCGAGAAAGCGCGCCACCACGTCGCTGTAGGCCTGCGCCACGTCGGTTTCCTTGTCGTGGATCGCGGGCACGCCCTGGTTGGAAGCGTGCAGCACGCTTTCCGACTCGGGGATCACGCCGATCAGCTTGATGCGCAGGATGTCCTGGATGTCTTCGAGCGACAGCATCTGCCCGCCCGCCACCCGGTTCGGGTTGTAGCGGGTGATGAGCAGGTGCTCCTTGATGGGCTCGCTGCCGTCCTTGGCGCGCTTGGTCTTGCTGCTGAGCATGCCCAGGATGCGGTCCGAGTCGCGCACCGAAGAAACCTCGGGGTTGGTCACCACCAGCGCCTCGTCGGCGAAGTGCATGGCCATCATGGCGCCGGTCTCGATGCCCGCGGGCGAGTCGCAGACGATGTATTCGAAGTCCATCGCGGCGAGGTCGGTCAGCACCTTCTCCACGCCTTCCTGCGTGAGCGCTTCCTTGTCGCGCGTCTGCGATGCGGCCAGCACGAACAGGTTGTCGCACTGCTTGTCCTTGATGAGTGCCTGGCTCAGGTTGGCTTCGCCCTGGATGACGTTGATCAGGTCGTACACCACGCGGCGTTCGCAGCCCATGATCAGGTCGAGGTTGCGCAGGCCCACGTCGAAGTCGATCACCGCCGTCTTCTTGCCCGCGAGCGCGAGGCCCGACGCGAAGCTGGCGCTCGTCGTCGTCTTGCCGACGCCGCCCTTGCCCGAAGTCACCACCACAATTTTGGCCATGGCCATTCCTTCTTGTTTCGATTCAGTTGTTGCTTGTCAGGGTCGCCGCGTTCCGTGAGCCGGTGATCCGGGTCATGGAATAGCGTCGATCGCAATTTTCTTGCCGTCCAGCCGCACCTGGGCCGACTTGCCCAGCACCGTGTCGGGCAGCGGCACCTCGTTGGTCCGGTAGATGCCCGCAATGGCCACCAGCTGCGCTTCCATGCAGGTCGAGAAGATCCGCGCCTCGGTGTTGCCCCGCGCGCCGGCAATGGCCTTGCCGCGCAGCGGTGCGTACACATGCACGTTGCCGTCTGCGATGACCTCGGCGCCGAAGCTCACCACCGCCGTCACCACCACGTCGCCGCCCCGGGCGTACACCTGCTGGCCCGAGCGCAGCGGCTTGTCGATCAAGAGCGTGCCGTTGGCCGGCACCGGCACCTCGCGCACGATCTGCGGGGCTTCCGAGGCGGGGGCCTCGGCCGGCGGCGCCGGGGCGCGAGGTGCGGGGGCTGCGGGCATGGCCGCCACCGAAAGGCCGGCAGCCCGGGCCGCGGCGTTCTGTTCGGTATTGCCGCCGCGCACCGCGATGGGCTGGGTCTGGTGGCGCGCCAGCAGGCTGCGCAGGGCCGCAAAGTCGATGTCGCCGGCGGCTTCGCCACCCTCGCCGTGTGCTTCCTGCAGCAGCGAGAGGTCGATCACCACCGGCTCCTGCTCGAAGAAGTCGGGCGAATCGGCCAGCTGGGCGTCGAGTGCCTCGGCCAGCACGTCCAGGTCGGACGTCTTGAGGATCACTGCGATCAGCGGCAGCGTGGCGCTCTTGAATTCGAAAACCGCCTTGGTGCGCGCGGCGGAGACATCGGCCATTGGAAAACGTCGGTGCGAAAAGCGTTGGAGTCTAACGGGCGCGGGCCAAACCCCGGTGAACCGCCCCCGCTTCAGGCCCCTCGGAGAACACTTCTTTCATGAGGTTGCACTTTTCCGGGGGCTTCTCTTCAGTTCTTCGAACGGCCCAGCAGGGCATAAAGAATGATCGCGCCGAAGGTCGCGGTACCGATGCCGCCGAGAGCGAAGTCGCCGAATTTCAGCGTGAAGTCGCCCGTGCCGATGATCAGCGTGATGGCCGCCACGATCAGGTTCTTGTTCTGCGAGAAGTCGACCTTGTTGTCGACCCAGATCTTGGCGCCGGCAATGGCGATCAGACCGAACACCACGATGCTCACCCCGCCCATCACCGGCAGCGGAATCGCCTGGATCAGCGCGCCGAACTTGGGGCTGAAGCCCAGCACCAGCGCGATGACGGCCGCCACCACGAACACCGCCGTCGAGTAGATGCGCGTGGCCGCCATCACGCCGATGTTCTCGGCGTAAGTGGTCACGCCCGTGCCGCCTGCGGCGCCGCTCACCACCGTGGCAATGCCGTCGCCGATGAAGGCGCGGCCCATGTACGGGTCGAGGTTGCGGCCCGTCATGGCCGTCACCGCCTTCAGGTGGCCGAGGTTTTCGGCCACAAGGATGATCGCCACGGGCGCGATCAGCAGCATCGCGTTGGCCGTGAACACCGGCGTCGTGAAGGTCGGCAGGCCGAACCACGCCGCGTTGGCAATGCCGCTCAGATCGACCGGCTTGCCCATGCCCATGACGTTGGTCAGCACCGCATAGACCACAGTGGCCAGGATCAGCCCCACCAGGATCAGCAGGCGCTGCAGCATGCCGCGCGCGAACACCGCCACCAGGCCCACGCAGAGGAAGGTCACGGCCTGCATCCACGAGTCGAAGTTGCTGGCCGCCATGTTCTTGATCGGCACGCTCGCCAGGTTGAGGCCGATCACCGCCACCACCGCGCCCGTGACCACCGGCGGCATGAAGCGCTCGATCCACCCCGTGCCGACGGCCTGCACGATGGCCCCGATCAGGATGTACACCACCCCGCAGGCCACGATGCCCCCCAGAGCCACCGCGATGTTGGCGTTTGGCCCCTTGCCCGCATAGCCGCTGGCCGCGATCACCACGCCGATGAAGGCGAAGCTCGAGCCCAGGTAGCTGGGCACCTTGCCGCCGGTGACGAAATAGAAGATCAGCGTGCCGATGCCGCTCATCAGGATCGCGATGTTGGGGCTGAACCCCATCAGGATCGGCGCCAGCACCGTGGCGCCGAACATCGCGATGACGTGTTGCACACCCATGGCGCCGGTCTGCAGCCAAGGCAGCCGCTCGTCAGGCGCGATGACCGCGCCGTTGGCCAGCGAGGACGCGGGCCGTTCAGTCCAGTTGAACATTTCTTGTCTCCTCTTGTTGGTTGTTGGTGGGGCGTGATTGTGGTCGATGAACCCCGCGCTGAACACACCGCAAGAGAAGAAGGAATGGCAGCCGCCCGCCGCCGCACTCTGCCTCAGCGCGGCTGCAGCACCGCCATCGTGATGCGCGACACGCAGGTCAGTTCGCCCGCCTCGTTCGTCAGGTCGATCTGCCAGACCTGCGTGGTGCGTCCGCGGTGCACCGGCCGCGCCGTGCCGATCACCCAGCCGCTGGTGACGGAGCGGATGTGGTTGGCGTTGATGTCCAGGCCCACGGCGCGGTCGCCTTCGGGGGCCGAGTAGTGGGCGCCGCAGGAGCCCAGCGTCTCGGCCAGCACCACCGACACGCCGCCGTGCAGGATGCCGTAGGGCTGGCGGGTGCGTTCGTCCACCGGACAGCGGGCGCGGATGAAGTCGTCGCCCACCTCCAGGAATTCCATGCCCAGTGCCGATACGACGGTGCCCACGTGGTTGCGCGTCAGCGCCTCGACGGAGATTTCTTTTTTCCAGATACGCATGGCGTGCTTCTTTCTTTGTGCCTGTAACAGTGGCCAAAACTATAGCGATGGCGACTGACAAACCGAGTCGCCTTTGCGTGTTACCTTGAATCGATGAAGCACCCCGTCCGCCGCTGGCTCATTGGCATTGCCGTCGCACTGCTGCTGGGCGTGGGCGTGCTGGTGTGGGTGGTGAGCGCGCGCCTGCCCACCGACGACGAGGTGGCCGCGAAGATCGCCGAAGGCTTCGAGAAGCGCTTCGGCGTTGCCCTGAAGGTGGGCGGCGCCCACTGGTCGCTGCTGCCGGTGCCCGTGCTGGTGCTGTCCGACGTCGCCACCGACCAGCCGCGCCCCATCACCCTGCGCCGCGCCACCCTGCGGCTGCAGCTTGCGCCGCTGCTGCAGCGCGTCATTGCCGTGGACGAGATCGAAATCGAAAGCCTGGTGCTGCCGCGCGCCTCGGTGCGGGCGTTCCGCGGCAAGGGGCCCAAGCCGCAGGAGGGCAGCGGCAACGTCGTCGCGCTGCCCGCGCCATGGACGCTCGCACCCGTGCCCGTGGAACTGCTGCGCTGGCGCGACGTGGTCTGGATCGACCGGCGCGACATCTCGCTGGCCTACGACGGCGACGTCCGCTTCGACCCCGGCTGGCGCCCGCGCCAGGCCCGGCTCGAGCGCGCCAGTGTCACGCCACCCGTGCGCCTGCGCCTGGACCGCCAGGCCGGACAGGACCGCTGGCGCACCCGCATCGACGCGGGCGGAGGCACCTGGAACGGTGTCTCCCGCTTGGAGACACTGCCCGACGGCAAGCTGCAGTTTTCCGCCGAACTGGAGCCGCGCCAGATCGACATCGAGAGCCTGGTGCAGGCCTTCGACCGCCGCACCTCGGTGGCGGGCAAGTTCTCGGGCAACACCACGCTCGTGGCCGAGGCCGGGAGCTCCGAGGAGCTGGGCGCGCTGATCCGCAGCCTGCACACCCGCACCACCTTCTCGGTACAGCCCGCCACGCTCACCAAGCTGGACGTGGCCAAGGCCGTCGCCACTGCAGGCGTCAGCCGCGGGGGCACGACGCAGCTGGACGAGCTCACCGGCACAGTCGACACCCAGGGCACGGAAGACGGCGTGGTGATCCAGTACACCAACCTCAAGGCCCGCTCGGGCGTGCTCACGGCAAGCGGCAACCTGAAGCTCTTCAACCGCAAGCTCGACGGCGAGATCGCGGTGGACCTTGTCGACGGCGTGATCGGCGTGCCGCTGAAGATCGGCGGCACCGCGAGCGACCCCGAGCTCTCGCTGACCGGCGCCGCGCTCACCGGCGCGGCCATCGGCAGCGCGGTGCTGCCGGGCGTGGGCACGGCCATCGGGGCGCGCGTGGGGCAGCAGGTGGAGAAGATGTTCGGCGGGAGCAAGCCGAAGCCCAAGCCCAAGCCGGCGCCCAGGCCGCGCACCGGCCCTAGGCAAACGCCTTGATCGCCGCCGGCACCGTCAGCACCGCCGTGTAGTACCCCATGAACTGCACGCCGGTGTTGAACCCGATCGCGCGCGACAGCAGCCCGCCCAGCAGTCCCATCGTCAGGATCACCAGCAGCCCGAGCAGCTGGCCTTCCCATACGCTGATGACCACGATCAGCCCGACGAAGGTCGCGATGATCGCCTCGTGGCTCACCTTGCGCGACACGAACAGCGCCGCGCGGCGCGCGAAGTTCATCGTGAACGGATAGGCCACCAGGGCAGCGAGCACCACCGCCAGCATGCCGTAGCCCAGGAACTCCCAGTGGTTCAGCAGGTTGTGCAGGTTGTGCGTCTGGCCGGTGGCCGCATCGATGGTGAACACCGGCGGCGCGTTGAACAGCGGCGCGGCCGGGCCGGCCGCCACAGGGCTCAGCGGCAGGCCGATGGCGATCAGCGGGATCAGCGCCTCGGCGATGTAGGTGGCCTCGGTCACGCCGTTGCGCGCGGCCAGCGTGGTGGTGAGCCGGTGGTACGCATGCTTGATGCGCGAGCCCACCAGTTCGCCCAGCACCACGGTCATCGCGACCGGGCTGAACACGAAGGTGGCGCTGGAGATCGCGGCCGTCGCGAAGGTCCACTTCACCTGCGTGCGGTCCAGCACCTTGAACGGATTCGGGAAGTAGCCCGACCAGCCCTTCACGTCGGGGGCGAGCGAGAAGGTGCGGACCTTGTCGCGTTTCATGCGTGCGCGCGCCGCCGGCGAGATCACCGAGAACAGGTCGGCCACCAGCGGCCCGATGGCGATGCCCAGGAAGTAGCTGATGCCGAGCTTCACGCCGTACTTGCCGGTGAGCGCCTGCAGCGCCACGATCACCATCACGAACGGCACCAGCGTGGCCACCGAGGCCCAGCGCCCGCTGGAGAAGTACGCGATGGCCACGGCCGCCACCACGAAGATCCACGGGGCCGCCTTGGTGATGGCCGCGCCGTAGGGCGCCAGCAGCACCGCGAACAGCACGGCCAGCGGCACCGCGATGAAGGCCGCGATGATCGCGCCCGACACCATCTTGCGCAGCGCGATGTGCGGCACGCCGAGGTTGCGCAGCACGTTCGCATCCTGCAGCAGCGGCGTGGCCATGGTGTCGCCCGGAATGCCCAGCAGCGCGGTGGGCACCGCATGCGTCATGTGCTTGGCCACGGCCGCCGCCAGGAAGAAGGTGAACACGCCTTCGGGCGGCACGCCGAGCAGCACCACCAGCAGGGTGAGCGGCGCGAGCGTGGTGGTCTCGTCGGTGCCCGAGACGAGGCCGATGGCCGCGAACACGACGGCGCCGACCAGGCCCATGCCGGTGGCCACGAGGATCTGGTTCAGGAGTGCGGCATCGATCATGGCGCGGCTCCTTCGGTACGGCGAGCGCGGGGCTTGTACGACGCGAACAGGTCGTGGATTTCGAGTTCCTTCATCTCGCGCACCACGGCAGGCGGCAGGTCGTCCACCGAGCCGAGGTCGCCTTGCTCGCCGGCCAGTTCGGCCAGCACCTCCTCGCGCCAGCGCGGATCGGCCGCTGCTCCTTCGACGACTTCGCGCTTCGGCGTGAAGAGCTTTGCGCAGATCAGGCCCGACACCACGCAGCCGCCCAGGCCGGCGAGCATGGCGTAGGCCCGTGCCAGCTCGGGCGTGCCGACAGTGCTCATGAGCACGCGGCTGGCCACGAGGTAGCCCGTAAGGCTCACCGCGATGCCGATGGCGATCGACCACGCGAGATGGCCCAGGTCGGCCGTGTCGCCCCATATCTCCACCAGCCGCCAGCGGGCGGGCGTTGCACTGTCTGCACTCATTTTTCGATGTCTCCGTCTGTGGTTATCTGACGGCCGTCTTGCGTGGCCGCCGCGGTGCTCGTCTGCTTACTTCTTGCGCAGCGCTTCGAGCAGTGCGACCGCGCGGTCGGTGCGCACGTCGTGCTCGGCCGCCATCTGCTTCGCGATGCTGTCGACCTCGTCTCCGGTAGCGCCCGCGACCAGCGCGATGTTGCGGGCATGCAGCGCCATGTGGCCGCGCTGGATGCCTTCGGTGGCGAGCGCGCGCAGCGCGCCGAGGTTCTGCGCGAGGCCCACGGCCACCGCGACTTCGCCCAGCTCCTGTGCCGACTTCACGTCGAGGATCTTCAGCGCGAGCCGTGCGAGCGGGTGTGTCTTGGTCGCACCGCCGACCAGGCCCACCGGCATCGGCATCTCGATGGTGCCGACCAGCGCGCCCGCGGTGTTCTTCTCCCAGGTGGTCAGCGAGGTGTAGCGCCCGCTGCGGCAGGCATAGGCATGCGCGCCGGCTTCCACTGCGCGCCAGTCGTTGCCGGTCGCGACGATCACGGGATCGACGCCGTTCATGATTCCCTTGTTGTGCGTCGCCGCGCGGTAGGGGTCGATGGCCGCGAAGGTGTATGCGTCGATCACGCCCTCGACCACCTCTTCGCCGCTGCGTTCGCGCGTGGCCAGCACCGAGGGTGCCAGCCGCACGCGTGCGCGCGCCAGCCGCAGATCGGCCAGGTTCGACAGGATGCGCAGCCGCACCGTGCCGCCCGTGAGCTTCTCGACCAGCGGCGACACCGCCTCGGCCATGGTGTTGACGGTGTTCGCGCCCATCGCGTCGCGCACGTCGACGATCAGGTGCATCACCACCATCGCGCCGCGCGGCGTGTCGCCGAACACATGCACCTCGATGTCGCGGCAGCCGCCGCCCAGGCCGATCAGCACCTTGTCGCGGCTGTTCGCCACGGCAAGGATTTCGTCGCGCGCGCGCAGCAGCGCCAGTCGCGCGCCGTACGGGTCAGTGATGCCGATCACCTGCACCTGTGCGCGCATCAGCGGGCCGGTGCTCGAAGCCTCGAAACCGCCGCCCTCGCGCGCCAGCTTGGCCATGAAGGAGGCGGCGGCCACCACCGAGGGCTCCTCCACCGCCATCGGCACGAGGTAGTCGCGCCCGTTGACGGTGAAGTTGCCGGCCACGCCCAGCGGCAGCTCGAAGGTGCCGATCACGTTCTCGACCATGCCGTTGGCGCGGTCTACGCGGAGGGCGCCGGGCAGGGAAAGCAGTGCCACTTCATCCCCGGAGAGCGATGCGGCCTGCGCGATGTGGGCCAGGCGCTGCGCGGGCGTGAGTGCGCGGAAGTTGGGAATGCGGGAGTCGGCGACCATCGTTGCTTGTCTCTTCGGAAGATGAATTCGGAGCAGGCAATTTAGGTCGGCTGTACCGCCGGTGGAAGGCACAGTTTGGCGGGACAGTGCGGACAGTGGTGCGCGAAAGCGGGCCGCTGTGTCACAGTCGGCGCCCATGACCACCATTGCCGATTCGCTCGCCGAGACTCTCGCGCGCCAGATCGCCAGCGGCGCCTACAAGGCCGGCGACAAGCTTCCTTCTCTGCGCGAGCTTGCGCAGCTTCATCGCTACGCCAAGAACACCGTCGTGGCCGCCTTCGAGCTGCTGGTGTCGCGCGGGTTGGTCGAGCCGCGCCGCGGTTCGGGCTACTTCGTGCTGCCGCAGCAGGTGGTCAAACCGGTGGAAGAAGACGCCGGCAGTCTCGGCCGCGCCATGGACATCGTGTGGCTCATGCGCGAGCAGCTCAAGACCCAGCCCGACGCCCTTGCGGTGGGCGATGGCTTTCCACCAGTCGAATGGCTGGCCGACGTGCGGCTCGACAAGTACCACCCGAAGGTGGTCCGCACGGGGCTCGGCGCGCTGTTCCGCTACGGCAGCCGCTTCGGCTATGCGCCGCTGCGCGACCATCTCGTGCGCAAGCTGGCCGACTTCGGCATCGGCGCCGAGCCGCGGCAGATCGTGCTGACGCACGGCGCCAACGAGGCGATGGACATCGTCATCCGCTACTTCGTGCCACCCGGCGGCAAGGTGCTGGTGGACGACCCTGGCTACTACCCCCTCTTCGGCAAGCTCAAGCTCGCGGGCGCGCAGGTGCTGGGCGTGCCGCGCCTGGCCGACGGGCCCGACCTCGAGGCGCTGGAGCGCCTGCTCGTTGCCGAGCGGCCGCGCCTGTTCTTCACGCAGTCGATCGCGCACAACCCCACGGGCTCCGACATCTCGCCCGCCAAGGCGTTCCGCGTGCTGCAGCTCGCGCAGAAGCACGACCTGCTGATCGTCGAGAACGATCCGCTGGCCGACTTCAAGCCCACCTCGCTGCCGCGCCTGGCCGCGCTCGACCAGCTGGAGCGCACGATCTACATCGGCAGCTTCTCCAAGTCGTTCTCCGCAGCGCTGCGCGTGGGCTTCATCGCCTGCGGCGCCGACCTGGCGAGCGACCTCGCGGACCTGAAGGCACTGATCCACGTGAGCAGTTCGGAGTATTGCGAGCGCACGGTCGACGTCATCCTGAGCGAGGGCCACTACCAGCGGCACCTCAATCGCCTGCAGGCGCGGCTCGGCGAGGCCACGCGCAACGCGATCAAGCTGTTCGACTCGGTCGACGCAGAGGTGTTCGCGCGCACCCCGCAGTCGCTCTACGTGTGGGCCGCGCTGCCCGGCGTGGCCGACTCGCTGGCCTTCGCGAAGGAGCTGCTGCCACGCAAGATCGTGATGGCGCCGGGGCGCATCTTCAGCGTCGATTCGACGCAGGTGTCGCGCTGGTCGCGCTTCAACGTGGGCGCCATGGCCGACCCGCGCTTCGCCAAGGCGCTGCGTACCACGCTGCGCTTCTTCAGCGCTTGAACTCCCCGTGGCGACCGGCGCCACCGGCGAAGCGCGCCGCGCCGGCTTCGCCTTCGGCGAAAACCATCGGCACGCCCTGCGCACCCTCGCGGCGCAGCGCCTCGGCCAGCGGCATGTCCCACTGCGCGTAGGCTGAGCGGCGGTCGGCCAGCATGCATTGCTGAGGGAAGGCGGCGAGTTGATGGGCCAGCTCTTGCGCGGCGGCCAATGCGCCGCCGGATGGCGTCACACGGTTGACCAAACCCATCGCCAGCGCCTCGGGCGCGCCCACCGGACGGCCCGAAAGAATCATGTCGAGCGCGCGCCCCATGCCCACGATGCGCGGCAGCCGCACCGTGCCGCCGTCGATCAGCGGCACGCCCCAGCGGCGGCAGAACACGCCGAACACCGCGTCGTCGTCGGCCACGCGCAGGTCGGCCAGCAGCGCGAGCTCGAGGCCGCCCGCCACCGCATAGCCGTTCACCGCCGCGATCAACGGCTTCGACAGCGCCATGCGCGTCGGCCCCATCGGGCCGCTGCCACCGCCTTCGGTATCGAGCTCATTGCGCCGGGCCGGGTCGCCTACGGCCGAGAGGTCGGCGCCTGCGCAGAAGTTGCCGCCCGCGCCGGTCAGCACCGCGACGCGCAGTGCGTCGTCGGCTTCGAAGCGCTCGAAGGCCTGGCGCAATTCGGCGGCCACCACGCCGTCGACCGCATTGCGTTTCTCCGGGCGGTTCAGCGTGATGGTGCAGACCGTGCGGTCCACGTCGTACGCCACGTACTGCATGGCCATGCGTGCATCCTTTCGGGCTAAATTACATTAGCGGTCGCTCGGTTGCATCGTAGGAAATATTTCTCTGTTTCGCAATTATGGACAAAGTATGTAATGTGCCGGTCGCCATCCCCAGCGCGCCGGAGCTGATCCTCGACCTGCTGGTGGCCGACGGCGGCACGCTGAGTTCGCAGGCGCTGTGCCGCGCGGGCGAGCTCATGGGCATCGGTGAATCGACGCTGCGCGTGGGCCTGACGCGGCTCGCGGCCGAGGGCAAGATCGCGCGCGGCGAGCGAGGCAGCTACGCGCTCAACCGCAAGGGCCCGGCGCTGTCGCGCGCGGTCGACGACTGGCGGCACAAGCAGGCGCAGGCCGTCGCGTGGCGCGGCGACTGGCTCGCCGTGCACGACGCCGGCGTGCCGCGCGCCGACAAGACGGCGTGGCGCCATCACGCTCTTGCGCTGTCGCTGCGCGGCTTTGCGGCGCTGCGGCCGGGGCTGAACATCCGGCCCGACAACCTCGCGGGTGGGCTGGAAGGCGAGCGCGAGCAGCTGGCGGCCCTGGGCCTGTCGCGCACCGCCCTGGTGTTCCGGCTGGCCGATCTGGACGATGCCGCGCAGGCCGCCGCACGCAAGCTTTGGAATGTGCGCGCCCTGACGGCCGATTGCAGCCGCCTGCAGACGGGCCT
This sequence comes from Variovorax sp. YR566, assembly GCF_051992195.1. Classification (NCBI taxonomy): domain Bacteria; kingdom Pseudomonadati; phylum Pseudomonadota; class Betaproteobacteria; order Burkholderiales; family Comamonadaceae; genus Variovorax; species Variovorax sp. YR566. The sequence goes on from NZ_CP197092.1 coordinate 270,022, forward strand.
GGAACGCAGCGAGAAGCGGCTGCGCACCCAGCGGCTCGAAGTGGCCACGCGCGAGTCGCTGCTGCTGGGGCGCGCCGTGATCGCGCACCTCATCCGCGATCCGCTGCTGCCGGCCGAACTCATGTCGCCCGAACCGCGCGCCGCGCTGCTCGCCGCCACCCGGCGCTACCAGGACAAGGCGCTGGTTCTCTGGCGCAAGTGGCTGGCGCTGCCGTAGTCGTTCGGTCAGTGGACGGTGCCCAGTTCGTCGAACTGCACCACGCCTTCCTTCATGACCAGCGGAATGCGCTCGCCCTGGCCGAGCAGGCAGCCGACGTCGCGCAGCGGATTGCCGTCCACCACCAGAATGTCGGCCAGTGCACCGGGCACCAGCCGGCCCAGGCGTTCGCTCATGCCCAGCACCTCGGCCGCGACCGTCGTTGCGCTGGCAATGGCCTCGGCGGGTGACAGCACGTCGGCGCGCAGGCGGAACTCGTCGCTCTGCAGGCGCTGCGATTCGCCCAGCAGGTCGGAGCCGTAGCCCATCTTCACGCCCGCTGCCTTGTAGATCTCCAGCGAGCGCAGGCCGGCCTCGCGCACGCTGGCCACCTTGGCCACGCTTTCCTTCGGCAGCCCGAAGCTCTCGCCCTCGTTGGCCAATGCGTCGTAGGTGACCAGCGTTGGCACCACATACGCGCCGAGCTGCGCCATGAGTTCGGCCGTGGGCGCATCGACAAGGTTGCCGTGCTCGATGGTGCGCACGCCGCAGCGCACGGCCCGCGCGATGGCCTCGGCGGTGTAGGCGTGTGCCATCACATAGGTGCCGCGCCCGCGGGCCTCTTCGACGATGGCGCGGATCTCGTCCTCGCTGTAGCCGAAGGCGCCCACCGGGTCGGTCGGGGAGGCCACGCCGCCGGAGGCCATGATCTTGATCTGGTCAGCGCCCATCTGCAGCTCCTCGCGGACGGCACGGCGCACCGCGTCCACGCCGTCGACCACGCGCGCCAGCGCACCGACGCGTACGCAGGTGGCGCACGCCCCGTCGTTGCTCATCAGGTAGTCGGAGCGCGCGCGCATGTCGCCGTGCCCGCCGGTCTGGCTCAGTGCGCGGCCGGAGACGAACAGGCGAGGACCCTGCGCCAGCCCTGATTCCACCGCCTGCTTGAACGCGAAGCCCGCACCGCCCGCGTCGCGCACCGTGGTGAAGCCACGGCGCAGCATGCTGCGCAGCATGGGCACGCTGCGCAGCGTGATGAGCACGTTGGGCATGTGCACCTGCCGCGAGAGATTGAGCTCCACCGCGATCACGTGCACGTGCAGGTCGATGAGGCCGGGCATCACGGTCTTGCCCTTCACGTCGATCGTGCGCGCCGAGGGGCTGTGGATAGGCTTGTCGGAAACCTCGCGGACCACGCCGCCTTCGACCAGGATGTGGTGGTCTTCCAGCAGCTCGGGGCGCTGCGGGTCGAGCAGGTTGGCGTTCCTGAAAAGTACGGTGTTCGTCATGCCATGGACTCCTTGGTCTGTTGTGCCATCACGGCGGGCAGCGCCAGCTGCGCGAACACGCGCGCGAGCTCGACGTGCCCGGTGTCGTACCAGTTTTCCTCGTGCAGCATGTTGAGCGTGCCCAGCGTCTCGCCGCGCCAGCGCAGCGGAATGTTCAGCACGCTGCGGCAACCCAGCGACACGATGAGTTCGTGGTCGTAGAACACGTCGCGCAGGTCGTCGGCGTTGCGGCCGATGTAGGGCAGGCCGCGCTGCATCACCTGCTGCATCCACGGGGAATCGGTGATCGGCTTGCGCCCGCCCACCGGGTAGGCCTCGCGCATGTTGGTGTAGATGCGTTCCGACTCGCGCGCCTCGCGGTGGTGCACCAGGATGGTGAAGAGCCGGTGGCCGATGGTCGCGGCCACCGCCTTCTCGAGCGCGTCGAAGGTGGCCTGGGGTTGTTGCGTGTCGGCATGCGCGCGCGCGACGGCCGACAGCGATTCATCGAGAAGCTTGGGTTGCATGGATGCCCTGAGTCAGGAAAGTTCGGCGGCCGCAATGTCTTCCAGCGAACGGCCGCGCGTCGGGATGCCCATGAAGGTGACGGCCGCCGCGCCCAGCAGCAGCACTGCCGTCGTCATGCCGAACACCCCCGCGAAGCCCAGCGCCGGATAGATGAAGCCCACCAGGATCGGTGCCGTGATGCCGCCGATGCGCCCGATGGCCGACGCCAGGCCGGAGCCGGTCGCGCGCACCTGCGTCGGAAAAACCTCCGGCGTGTAGGCATAGACGCCCGCATAGGTGCCGTTCATGAAGAAGGACAGCAGCACGCCCGCCGCCATGATCTGCCCGTCGCTGTGCGTGAAGGCCAGCCCCAGCGCAGAGAGGCCGCCCAGCAGCATGTAGCTCACGATGGTGGCCTGCCGGCCGATCTTCTCGTTGAGCCAGGCGGCTGAGAAGTAGCCCGGAATCTGCGCGAGGTAGATCACCAGCGAGTAGCCGAAGCTCTTGGTGATCGTCATGCCGTTCTGGATCAGCAGGCTGGGAATCCAGGTGAAGAACGAGTAGTAGCTGAAGGTGATCGCCAGCCACATCAGCCAGGTCATGGTGCTGATGCGGATGAGCTTGCCGGAGACCAGCGTGGCGTAGTTCTTCAGCAGGCTGCCGCGGCTGTTGCTGGGCGGCGGCGCGGCCACGTCCTCTGCGTTGAGCGCAGGCAGCGCAAGGCCGCGCTGCACGGTCTCGGACTCCATCGCGTCCACGATGGTCCCGGCCTCGGCCTGCCGCCCCTGGCTTTCCAGCCAGCGCGGCGATTCGGGCAGCGCGCGCCGCCACCACAGCAGCAGCACCACCGGCATCGCGGTGATGAAGATGACGATGCGCCAGCCCTGCGGATGCGCCGGCACGATGAAGTAGCCCAGCAGCGCCGCCGCCACGAAGCCGAACGAGAAGAAGCCCGCCAGTGCGCCGGTGAAGGTGCCCCGGTAGCGGCGCGCCACGAACTCCGACAGGTAGGGCGCGATGATCGCGCTCTCGGCGCCGGCGCCGAAGCCGGCCACGATGCGCAGCCCGAGAAACACCGTCCAGCTGTCGACCATGCCGCTGAAGAGCGACGCCACGCAGTAGATCGCCAGTGCCGACATCATCACCACGCGCCGCCCGAACAGGTCGCCGCAGGTGCCGGACGCGAGGGCGCCGAAGAAGAAGCCGATGAAGTTCGCGCTGGCCAGCACGCCGATCTGCACGCTGCTGAGCCCCCATTCGGTGCGCAGCACCGGCAGCACGAAGGCGATCACCGCGGCGTCCATTGCGTCGAAGGTGTAGCCCAGTCCTCCCATGAGGAGCAGGCGCCGATGGAAACCGGAGAACGGCAGGCGCTCGATGCGGGCCGACAGCATGGTCATGTGAATCCCTCGACTTCGGTGGTGCAGAGAAGCGGCAGATCGTAGGATCGCGGGGATATCACGACAAATTTATACGTGTGATTGTGTTTATTGATTCAGTGAATGGTCAGGCCGCACGATGAACTACCGCTCCGCCGATCTCAACCTGCTGAAGGTGTTCGAGGCCCTCATGACCGAGGGCAACGTCACGCGTGCCGCCAGCAAGCTGTCGCTGACGCAGCCCGCGGTCAGCAACGCGCTGCGCCGGCTGCGCGAGACCTTCGACGACGCGCTGTTCGTGCGCAGCGGGGCCGGCGTCAACCCGACGCGGCGGGCCATCGACCTGTGGGAGCCGCTGTCGCAATCGCTGCATGCGATTCGCGGCACGCTCGACCTGGAGCGCTTCGATGCGCTGCGCAGCACCGCCAGCCTCAGCATCGCGATGTCCGATTACGTCTCGGGCATCGTGGTGCCGCGGCTCGCCAGCAAGCTCAGCAAGGCGGCGCCGTCGATGCTGATTCACGCCATCCCCAACACGCTGGTGGATTTCGACAAGGTGCTGGCCGACAACAAGGCTGACTTCGCGATCAGCGTCTACAACGAGGAAGTGCAGAGGCCGGCGTTTCTCAAGTCGAGGGCGCTGTGGTCGCCTGACTTCGTGTGCGTCATGCGCACCGGGCATCCGCTGGCGCGCACCGACAGGATTCCGCTGAAGAAATTCCTCGCGGCGCGCCATGTGGACGTGAGCCTGGTCGGCAAGACCACGCCGACTTACGACCTGTTCCTGCACAGCCGAGGGCTGCAGCGCAACCTGGTCGCGACGGTGAACCACTACGGCGCGGCGTACGAAGTGGTGCGCCGCTCCGACCTGATCGCGGTGCTGCCGTGGTCCGAGAAGTTCGAGCCCGCGCGCCTGGCCGGCCTGCGCCGCATGCCCGTACCGCTGGAGGCGCCGGCACGCGTCATCGAACTGTTCTGGCACCAGCGGCACGAGACCTCCGCGCTGCACCAGTGGCTGAAGAACACGCTGCTGGCGCTGTTCGAGCAGCCTTCGTGATCTTCTTGATCAGGCGCGCAGCCGCACCACCTGCAGGTCGTCATCGGCAAGGGCGTGCAGGCGCGCCACGTCCGCCGCGCGGCGCGTGAGCACGGCGCGCTGGTTGATGTAGCCCTTGTCGGTGATCTCGCCCGCATCGAGGCTCGGCGGCTCGGCCAGCACCAGTGCACAGGCCGGGCATTGCGAGGAACCCGCGCCTTCGTCGCGCAGCGAACGCAGCACGCCGGCGATGCGCTCACCCATGGCCTCCGGCGGCAGCGCCGCGCCTTGCGGGCTCGCAAACACCAGCATGCCGATCTCGTCGCGGTCGTGGCCGGTGAGCACCACGTCCTGCGCATGCGGCGCGAGCATCGACACCAGCTTCACGCGCAGCGTGCCCACCGACACCCAGGTGCCGGTCGAGAGCTTGAAGTCTTCCGCCACGCGGCCGTTGAAGATCACGCCATGCGCGGGCTGCGCCGGGTTCGCGAGAAAGCCGGCGTCGCCGATGCGGTAGTAGCCTTCTTCGTCGAAAGCCTGCGCCGTTTCGCGCGGCGCATCGCGGTAGCCGGGGAACACCGAGACGCCCTTGACGCGCATCTCCAGCTTCTCGCCGTTGGGCACGAACTTCAGCTCCAGCCCCGGCAGCGGCGCGCCGATGCAGCCGGCACCGTCAAGCTTCCAGTGCGCGGAGGTGATGGCGGGCGAAGTCTCTGTCGCGCCCCACGAGGTGGTGAGCCACAGCGGCCGCGTGGGCCGCACGCGCTTTGCCACCGCTTCGAGCCGCTGCCAGGTGGAGGGCGCCAGCGCCGCCGCCGCATAGAAGGCAAGCCTTAGCCGCGAGAACACTTCGGCGGCCAGCGCGTCGTCGGCTTCGAGAAAGGGCAGCAGCATGTCGAAGCCGCGCGGCACGTTGAACAGCAGCGTGGGCTTCACCTCGCGCAGGTTGCGCACCGTCTTCTCGATCAGCCCCGGCGCGGGCCGGCCCTCGTCGATGTAGAGCGCGCCGCCGTGGCACAGCACCATGTGCAGGTTGTGGTTCGCACCGAAGGTGTGGCTCCAGGGCAGCCAGTCGACCAGCACCGGCTTTTCCTGCGCGAGGAAGCGCCAAGTCTGCGCCATCATCTGCTGGTTGGCGCAAAGCATGCGGTGCGTGTTGATGACCACCTTGGGCTTGCCGGTGGAGCCGGAGGTCAGCAGGTACTTGGCGTGCGTATCGGGCAGCACGTTGGCGAAGGCCTGCATGACGGCGGGTGTTTCCTTCGCTGCGAGCAATCGTTCAAACCCGATCGCACCGGGATGCGCATCGGCGTTGCGGCTGAACACCGTGACCGCCTCCACGCCGCAGCCTGCGAGCGATGCGCCGTATACCTTGGCGTCGGATGCATAGATCAACGCGGGCTTCAGCGCCTGCAGCATGCCGTGCAGCCGCGACGGGTCCTTGGCCATGCGCGAGTAGGCGCTGGAGAGCGAGCACGCGGTGCGGCCGATGTGCATGGTCGCGAGCATCAGCACGGCGTGGTCCATGGCGTTGTCCGAGAGGATCACGACCGGCTGGTCTGCCGGCAGGTTCAGGTCGAGCAGGCCTTGCGCCACGGAGCCGACGGCTTGCCGCAGCGCACGGTAGTCGAGCTTGCGCCAGCCTTCGCCTGTTTCGTCGCGCTCGGCGAAGGCCAGTGCGTCGGGCGTTTCCGTGGCCCACCGTTCCAGCCATTCGCCGATGCAGCGTGCGTAGGGCTTCAGCGCCGTCGGCGAGCGCAGCGCGAAGGAGCCGTCGTCGAAGTCGATGCGCACCGTGCGGGGTGGAGCGATCAGGCTTTCGTCATTGAGGAAGTCGGTCATTTCAGTGTTCCGGGGTTTGTTCAGGGCGTGTGCGAATGACACCGGGTGCTCCCCTCCGCGAATGTCCCCCGGGGCTGCGCCCCTCCTCCTTTATTTCGCTGCGGGGAGCACCCGGTGCCATTCGCACATGGGCGCAGCCGTATTGCCGGCCGCACAAGCGCTGCGCCCATCGATCACGTCGATGGGGTGCCTTGCGCAGCGACATAAAGGAGGAGGCCGCAGGCCGGGGGACATTCGCGGAGCAAGGCACCCCGTCGGCGTGATCGCACCCCGAACGAACAACGCGAAAAATCGAAAAGCAAGCTTTCATCTAGTCGAGCTTGCCGGTGTCTGCCTTCGCGCGAATCAGGTTTAACAGCAGGGTGTCGCGCGCAGCTTCAAGGTCGCTGGTGCGGCGTGAGCCCAGTTCGTCGGCCACGCCTTGCGTCACTTTCTGCTTGAGATCTGCAGTCATCGACGGCGTGCCCAAGTCCTTCCACCAGTCCTCGATCGGTCCACCCAGGTGCGCGAGCACGTGCTCGATGCCGCCAGCACCACCCGAGAGATGCAGGTTCATGAACGGCCCCATCACCGCCCAGCGCAGGCCGGGTCCGTGCGCGATGGCCGTGTCGATGTCGGCCACGCTCGCCACGCCTTCGTTGACGAGGTGGAAGGCTTCGCGCCACAGGGCCGCCTGCAGCCGGTTCGCGATGTGGCCCTTGACCTCGCGCTTCACGTGGATCGGCCGCTTGCCGACGGCGGCGTAGAACGCCATCGTGCGCTCGATGGCTTCGGCCGAGGTCTGCTCGCCGCCGATCACCTCCACCAGCGGAATCAGGTGCGGCGGGTTGAACGGATGCCCCAGAACGACGCGCTGTGGATGCGCGCAGCCCGACTGCACACCGCTGATCGCAAGGCCCGACGAACTCGACGCAAGAATCGTTTCCGGCGGCGCCGCCGCGTCCATGCGGCGGAACAGGTCGATCTTGAAATCCATGCGCTCGGGGCCGTTTTCCTGCACGAAGTCGGCCACGGACACCGCGTCTTCCAGGCTGTCGTGGAAGCGCAGGCGGTCCACTGAAGCTCCTTCGGCCAGGCCGAAGCGCTCCAGCGTGGGCCAATGCTGCGCCACCGCAGCGCGCAGCCGGTCTTCGGCGCCGGGTGACGGATCGGTCGCGTTCACGTCGAGCCCGTGCGCGAGAAAGTACGCGACCCAGCTCGCACCGATCACCCCGGTGCCGACCACCGCCACGCGCTTCACGCTCGAAACAGAAGATGTGCTCATGCTGCTTTCCACCGCGCGCAGCGGCTTTCTGTCTTCGTGGTCCATGCGGCCTCGCCGCGGATCGGCTCGACCACCTTGTAGTAGTCCCATGGTTCTTTCGACTCGGCCGGCGTCTTCACCTGCATCAGGTGCATGTCGTGCACCATCAGCCCGTCGTCGCGCAGCCAGCCGCCCTTGACGAACATGTCATTGAACTTCGTCTTGCGCAACTGCGCCATCACCTTGTCGGCATCGTCGCTGCCCGCGGCCTTCACGGCCTGCAGGTACTGCAGCGCGGCCGAGTAGTCGCCGGCATGGAAGGAGGAGGGCATGCGCTTGTGCTTGTCGAAGAAGCGGCGCGCCCATTCGCGCGCCTCGGGGCTCTGGTTCCAGTACCAGCTGTCGGTGAGGTACATGCCCTGCGAGCTCTTCAGGCCCAGCGCATGCACGTCGTTGATGGTGATGATCATGCCGGCCAGCTTCATGTTCTTGCTGATGCCGAACTCCGCTGCCGACTTGATGGCGTTGACCGTGTCGCCGCCCGCATTGGCCAGCGCCAGCACCTGCGCTTTCGAGTTCTGTGCCTGCAGCATGAACGAAGAGAAATCGCTCGCGCCCAGCGGATGCTTCACCGAGCCCGCCACCGTGCCGCCACTGGCCTGCACGATCTTGGCCGCGTCGTTCTGCAGCGCCGCGCCGAAGGCGTAGTCGGCCGTCACGAAGTACCAGCTCTTGCCGCCGGCCTTGACCACCGCGCTCGCGGTGCCGCGCGCCATGGCCACCGTGTCGTAGGCATAGTGCACCGTGTAGGGCGAGCAGTACTCGTTGGTGAGGCTCGACGCGCCCGAGCCCACCACGAAGTACGGCTTCTTCTTGTCGGCCGCCACGCCAGCCATCGCAATGGCCGCGCCCGAGTTGACGCCCGCGATCAGCATGTCGACCTTCTGCACGTCGAACCATTCGCGTGCCTTGGCGGCGGCGATGTCGGGCTTGTTCTGGTGGTCGGCCGTGACCAGCTCGATCTTCTTGCCGCCGATGGCCCCGCCCATGTCGGCAATGGCCATGCGGATCGCTTCGGCGCCGGCCGGGCCGTCGTAGTCGCGGTAGATGCCCGACATGTCGCTGATGAAGCCGATGCGTATCGTGTCGTCGGACACCTGGGCCGAGGCGCTTGCTGCGAAAGCCGTGCCCAGGGCGAGGGCCAGGGCGGTGCGGGAAATGTTCATGTGCCTGTCTCCGTTCGTTCGTTGTTCTGGTTCTTCTTCGTCGTCAGCCCAGCGCGAACTCGGGCCTCGGCGTGCCCACCCGCGGCAGGCCCATCATCTGCCGCGCCTCGGCCGGCGTGGCCACCTCCATGTCGAGCTCGCGTATCACCCGCACGATGCGCTCGGTGAGCTGTACGTTGGTGGCCAGCTCGCCCTGGCGGAAGTAGAGGTTGTCTTCCAGGCCGACGCGCGCGTGGCCGCCCAGCAGCAGCGCCGCCACGTTGGCTTCGAGCTGCGAGGGGCCGATGCCGCTCACGCAGAAGATGCTGCCCTTGGGCAGGGTGTCGACCATCATCTGCAGGAAGCGCGGCGAGTAGGGCATCGCGTTCTGGAAGTTGCGGTGCACGTTCATCACAAGGTTGATGAAGTAGGGCTCGTCGTCGTGGCCTTCCTGTATCAGCGTGGTCGTGTCCTGCAGGATGTGCGTGGGGCTGAACACCTCCCACTCGGGCTTGATGCCGCGCGCCTTCATGCCGGCGGCCAGTTCGCGGCCGCGGGTGATGGGCGTGTCCATCAGGATCTGCCTGCCTTCGAAGCTCAGGTTGAGCGTGGTCGCGTCGAGCGTGCACATCTCGGCGCCGGCGTCCATGCCCTTGATGCGCTCTTCCCATGCGATCTCCCAGCGCTCGCCGGCCAGCGGCTTCACCATGTCGCCGTGCACGCCGCCGCCGGTGGAGTTGTTGATGACGATGTCGCTGCCGCCCGCGCGGATGCGGCTGTTGATGTCGCGGTATACATCGGCGTTGCAGGTGGCGCCGTCGTCCGGGCGGCGCGCGTGGATGGCCACCACGCTGGCGCCGGCATTCCAGCAGCGCAGCACGTCGGCGGCGATTTCGGCGGGCTGCGTGGGGAGATGGGGGTTCTGCGACTTGTGCGCCATGCCGCCGGTAGGGGCGATGGTCACGATCACTTTGCGCTTCGACATGCTCGGGGCTCCTGGTGTCTTTCATGGGGGCGCGTCATTATTTTTTGGGGCGCATTTGCACTCAGTCATCGCGACGACATTTGGGGGCAGGGTTTACGCTGCGCCAAACGCTAAAGTCGCCCCAGCGCCATTGCGCGCATCAAGGAGAACCAATGAGACTACTGCCCATCCTCCTGGCCGCCGCGGCCGCGCTGACCTCGACCTGGACGCTCGCGCAACCGGCAGGCCCCGCCACTTGCGAAGCCAAGCGCGAGGCCATTGGCCGCGACATCGAGGCGGCCAAGGCCAAGGGCCAGAAGCAGCGCGTGCGCGGGCTCGAAAAGGCGCTGGGCGAAGTGCGCCGCACCTGCAGCGACGCGAAGCTGGCGGCAGAGCACCAGCGGCGCATTCGCAGCCAGGAACGCAAGGTGGCAGAACGCGAGAGTGACCTGCGCGAGGCCCAGCACAAGGGCCGTGCCGACAAGATCGCAGACCGCGAAGAAAAATTGCGTGAAGCGCAGGCCGAGCTGCAACAGCTCAAGGGCGCGCAGTAAAAAGAAGATGCCCACGACCAGGCCCGCCATCCAGGCGGCATCGCTCACGATTCCCCAGTTGCTCCAGGGCTCGGCCTGGTTCCCGCTGCTCGACGTGGCGGCGGGCGAGCGCGTGCTCGACGAGATACGCGAGGTCGACGTGGCCGCGGGTGCCGCGCTGTGCCGGCGCGGCGACACGCCACTGCACTGGTACGGCACGCTCGAAGGGCTGCTCAAGTGGTCGATCACCTCGAGCGACGGACGCTCCGTGACCTTCGGCGGGCTCTCGGTCGGCAGCTGGTTCGGCGAAGGCACGCTGCTGCGGGCGCTGCCGCGTTCGGCCGACATCATCGCGCTGCGGCCGAGCCGCGTAGCGCAGTTGCCGCTCGAAACCTTCGAGTGGCTGCACCGCACGCAGCGCGGCTTCGACCACTTCCTGCTGCAGCAGATCAACGAGCGGCTGCACTGGTTCATGGGCAACTACGCGGCGCACCGGCTGCTCGATGCCGACAGCCAGGTGGCGCGCGCGCTGGCGGGGCTGTTCCACCCGTGGCTGCATCCGGGCAGCGAGCCGCACCTGCAGACCTCGCAGGAGGAGATTGCGAATCTCTCGGGCGTGTCGCGTCAGCGGTGCAATGCGGCGCTGAACCGGCTGAAGGAGGCGGGCTTCCTGCGGATCGAGTACGGTGGCATCACCGTGATCGATCTTGAAGGGCTGCGGCGCTTCATCGAATAGCAAAAAAGGAATCGGAGTACGCCCCATGCATGAATTCAGCATCTTTGCCGACTACTTCCAGTTCTACATCCAGGACGAGGCCGCAGATGGCGATCTCTCCGATGCGTGGACAGACGAAGCCGTGGAACGCATGCTTGCGACCGAAGCCGGCGTCGTCGGCATCGGCACCGTTCGCAACATGGACGTGCCCGTCACCGTCGAGATCCTCGATACGGAAAGCCCGCTCGATCTCGACCAGTGGGAGCATGTCGTCGAATGCACCCTGGTGACGCAGAGCGCCAACCTGGTCATCGCCGGTTGTACCGACTACTTTCCCGATGCGGCGCGCATTCCCGTTGCGCCCGGAACCTACAGGCTGCGTGCCTGCTATGCGGGCCTCAACACGCTTTCCGAAGACGGGCTGGAAGGCAACGACCGCTACCACCTGCAGCTCTGGCCGGCGCCGGCCATCGAACCGACTGTTCTCAAGCAGCGCGTGGCCTGATTGCTCACTGCGTCAGCCGCAACCGCATGCGGGCGCACCCCTTCTACACGCCCAGCAGTTCTTCCAGCGCCTGCGGCTCGGCCAGCAGATCGGCCGAGGCTCCGTGCCGCACGATCTGTCCCTTCTCCATCACCACCGCAAGATCGGTGTGCGCCAACACCTTGCGGTAGTCGCGGTCCACGATCAGCGTGGCGATGCCGGTCGCGCGGATCTCGCCGATCACGCGCCAGATCTCGGCCACTATCAGCGGCGCCAGGCCTTCGGTGGCCTCGTCGAGTATCAGGAGGCGCGGGTTGGTCATGAGCGCGCGGCCGATGGACAGCATCTGCTGCTCGCCGCCCGACAGCTGCTGGCCGCCGTGCGACAGCCGCTCCGACAGGCGCGGAAATGTCGCCATCACGCGGTCGAAGGTCCACTCGCGCCGGCCGTCGATGCCGGCGCGTTCGCTCATCACGAGGTTCTCGCGCACCGACAGGTTCGGGAAGATGCCGCGGCCCTCGGGCACGTAGCCGATGCCCAGCCGCGCCATCTTCTCGGGTGGCAGGCCGGTGACGGTGCGGCCGTCGACCTGAACTTCGCCCGAGGCGGGGCGCACGTAGCCCATCATCGTGCGGATCAGCGTGGTCTTGCCCATGCCGTTGCGCCCGAGCAGGCCGACCGATGTGGCCGCCGGAATGCCGGCGTGCACGCCGCGCAGGATGTGGCTGTTGCCGTAGTAGGTGTTGAGGTCGCGGACGATGAGCATCAGTGGTCTTCTCCGAGGTAGGCGGTGCGCACTTCGGGGTTCTCGCGAATCTCTTTGGGGTTGCCTGTGGCGATGACGGTGCCGTTCACCATCACCGTGATGCGGTCGGCAATGCGGAAGACCGCGTCCATGTCGTGCTCCACCAGCAGGATGGCATGCGTGGCTTTCAGCCGCGCGAGCAGCGTGAGCATGCGGTCGGTTTCCTCCGCGCCCATGCCGGCGAGCGGCTCGTCGAGCAGCAGCACGCGCGGGTTGGTCGCCAGGCACATGGCCACTTCGAGCTGGCGTTGCGCGCCGTGGCTCATGGTGCCGGCGATGCGGCCCGCTTCATGGGCGAGGCCGGCAGCTTCGAGCGCCGCGTCGGCCGATGCGTTGCTGGTGGCGCAATCTTTCGACGATTGCCAGAACGCCCAGGGCTTGGGCGTGGCGGCTTGCGCGGCGAGGCGGCAGTTCTCGTGCACGCTGAACTCCGGGAAGATCGTCGTGCGCTGGTAGCTGCGGCCCACGCCGTCGCGCGCGCGCTTCGACTGGGCGCGGCCGGTGATGTCCACGCCGTCGAGCGCGATGCGGCCTTCGGAGGCTTCGATCTCGCCGGAGAGCATGTTGATCAGCGTCGATTTGCCCGCGCCATTGGTGCCGATCACCGCATGGACTTCGCCGACGTGCAGGTCGAGCGTGACGGCATTGACGGCCGTGAGGCCGCCGAAGCGGCGCGTGAGGCCTTCGACGGAAAGCAGTGCGGTCGTCATGCGGCCCCCTTCGGCGACAGGCGTTGGACCAGGCCGATCAGCCCCTTGGGCAGCAGCGCCACGAACACGATGATCGTCAGCCCCAGCGTCAGCTGCCAGTGGTCCGCCAGCGGGCCCATCACCGCATGCGTCGAGAAGATTTCCTTCAGCAGCGTGAACGCGATGGCGCCGATCACCGCGCCGCGCAGATGGCCGAGGCCGCCGAGGATCACCATCAGCAGCACTTCGCCCGAGTTGTGCCATGCCATCAGCTCCGGGTTGACCACGCCGTCGCGCGAGGCCAGCAGGAAACCCGCGAGCCCGGCCAGCGCACCGGCCAGCACGAAGGCCGCGAGCTTGTAGCCATACACCGCGAACCCTGCCGCGCGCATGCGCTGCTCGTTCACGCGGATGCCGGCCAGCGCTGCGCCGAAGCGCGAGCGGCGAATGAGTGCCAGCAGCCCGTAGGTGAACACCAGCGACGCCAGCACCACGTAGAACAGCACAGTGCGGTTTTCCATGTCGAGCGCACCGATGGCGGGGCGCACATACATGTAGATGCCGTCGCTGCCGCCGCCGACCTTGGTGTCGTGGAACACGAAGAAGGCCATCTGCGCGAAGGCCAGCGTCACCATGATGAAGTACACGCCGCGCGTGCGCAGGCTCAGGGCGCCGACGAACAGCGCATAGAGCGCAGCCGCGCCCATGGCCAGCGGCAGCAGCAGCGCGAAGTTGCCGCCCTCGCTGCCCGAGGCGAGCACGGTCATGTACGCACCGATGCCGTAGAACGCCGCGTGGCCCAGGCTCACGAGGCCCGTCATGCCCACCAGCAGCTCCAGGCTCAGCGCGAAGATCGACAGGATCATCACCTTCACGATGAAGTCCGACGCATAGTTGCCCAGCAACGGACCGGCGATGCCGATGGCCACCGCGCAGGCTACGGGCAGGAGGAAGGCGCCTTTTTTCATGGCTGTCATGGCCGCCTCCCCATCAGCCCCTCGGGCTTCCATATGAGCACGATGGCCATCAGAAGATAGATGCCGATGCCGCTGAGGTCCGCGAAGAACACCTTGCCGAAGGTGTCGACGAAGCCCACCAGCAGCGAGGCCACCAGCGCCCCGGTGATCGAGCCGATACCGCCGATCACCACCAGCACGAAGCAGATGATGAGCACGCTCGCACCCATGTTCGGGTACACCGAGGACATCGGCGCGGCGATCATGCCGGCCAGCGCCGCCAGCGCCACGCCAGCCGCGAACACGATGCGGTAGAGCCGCTTCACGTCGATGCCCAGGCCACGCACCATGTCGCGGTTGCTCGCGCCGGCGCGGATCATCATGCCCAGCCGCGTGCGGTTGACCACCCAGTACAGCCCCACGGCCAGCACGATGCAGGCGGCCGAGGCGAAGAGGCGATACCACGGGTAGCTCATGACATTGCCCAGCGCGAAGCTGCCGTCGAGCCATGCGGGCACCTTCACGCCGTGCACGTCGTTGCCCACCAGGATGGAGCGCAGTTCCTCGAACACCAGGATCAGGCCGTAGGTCATCAGCACCTGCTGCAGATGGTCGCGCTGGTAGAGGTAGCTGAAGAAGGCCCATTCGAGCAGGTAGCCGAACACGGCGGCCAGCACCACGCCGGCCACCAGCATCAGCAGGAACTGGTCGCCGAATAGCGGCGCGAGCGCGAACGCCATGTACGCGCCGATCATGTAGAAGCTGCCGTGGGCGAGGTTGATGACGCCCATGATCCCGAAGATCAGCGTCAGCCCCGAGGCCACCAGGAAGAGGAGGAGTCCGTACTGAACCGAGTTCAGACACTGGACCAGGAAGGTGCCGAAATCCACGAGGAGGTTCTCTCTGGGCGGGATCGTTGTTCAATGGGAATGCACTGCGCGGGACACCGCGGAACCGGCTTTGCCGGGCCGCAGGTGTCGCCCCCTGCAAGGGGGTTGGCGCAGCACACGAAGTGAGCGAAGCCTGGGGGTGAGCCTATTTACATCCTGCAGCCGCGGGCTGGGTCAGCCAGTCCCTTGATGGCCGTGCTCACCAGCTTGTTTTCCTTGCCCTCGACCTTGCGCAGGTAGATGTCCTGCACCGGGTTGTGCGACTTGCTCATCGTGAACGTGCCGCGCGGGCTGTCGATCCTGGCCTTCTCGATGGCGGCCGTGAACTCGGCCTTCTTGCCGATGTCGCCCTTGGTGGCGGCAAGGCCCACGCCCAGCATCTGCGCCGCGTCGTAGCCCTGCACGGCGTACACGTCGGGCTGCAGCTTGAAGGCCTTGGCATAGCCGACGCGGAAGGCGTTGTCGCGCGCGGTGTTCAAGCCGTCGGCGTAGTGCAGCGTGGTCAGCATGCCTTGTGCCGATTCGCCCTGCGCATCGAGCGTGCCGTCGGTCAGGAAGCCGGGGCCGTACAGAGGAATGGTCTTGTTCAGGCCTGCGGCCTGGTAGTCCTTCACGAACTTCACCGCGCCGCCGCCCGCGAAGAAGGCGTACACCGCATCGGGCTTGGCCGCCGCGATCTCGGTCAGCAGCGCCTGGAATTCCACGTTGGGGAAGGGCAGCGTGAGCTGCTTGTCGACCTTGCCGCCGTTTTTCTCGAAACCTTCCTTGAAGCCGTTGACCGACTCGTCGCCGGCCGCGTATTTCCAGGTGATGGTCATCGCCTTCTTCTTGCCCTGCTGCTTGGCCGCCACTTCGCCCATGGCGAAGGCCGGCTGCCAGTTGCTGAACGAGCTGCGGAAGATGTTGGGCGCGCACATCGGCCCGGTCACGGCGTCGGCGCCGGCATTCGGCACGATCAGCACGGTGCCGCTTTCCTTGGCGGCCTTGGCCATGGCCATAGCGACGCCCGAGTGCACGGTGCCGACGATCACGTCGACGTTGTCGCGCTTGATGAGCTTGTTGACGTTGTCGGTGGCCTTGGCGGGGTCGGACTCGTCGTCGACCTTGAAGTATTCGATCTCGCGGCCGGCGAGCTTGCCACCTTGCTCGTCGACGTAGAGCTTGAAGCCGTTCTCGATGGCCACGCCCAGGGCGGTGTAGGTGCCGCTGTAGGGCAGCATCAGGCCGACCTTGAGCTTGCCGGTGCCCTGGGCGCCGGCGGCCGAGGCCAGCGCGGCGAATGCGATGGCCGTGAGGGCCAGTCGGGCTGTACGCACGGAGGTGGGAAGGGTCATGGTGTCTGTCTCCTGTTTTTGGTGATGAAAGAAGTGGCCGCGACGATGACACGATCCGGCTGATCGCGATGCGGGGAATGCCCGCATTCAGGGATTTCGAGCAGCTCGCAACCACTGACGCGCGCGGCGATGCCGCGGATCTGCGCAAGCGTGCCGTACTCGTCGTCGATGCCTTGCACGGCAAGCACAGGGCAGCGGATGGTGTCGAGCTCCGCCTCGATGTTCCAGTCGCGAAAGGGCGGGTGCAGCCAGATGCGGTTCCAGCCCCAGAAGGCGGAGTCGGCGCTGTCGTGATAGCGGCCGAGCTTCTTCGGCAGGTCGGTGCCCAGGTACGCGGTGCGGGCGATCTCGATGTTCGCGACGGTCTTGTCTTCCACGAAGATATGCGGAGCGAGCACGACCAGGCCTTCGACTTTTCCGGGAAAGCGCGAGGCGTACAGCAGCGCGATCGAGCCGCCGTCGCTGTGGCCGAGGAGCCAGGGCTTTTCATCGCCGAGCCCCAGCGCGGTGAAGAGGGCGGGCAGCACTTCGTGCGCCTGGCGGTGCATGAAGTCGACGTCCCAGATCTCGTCGTCGGCGCGCGGGGTGGAGCGGCCGTAGCCGGGACGCGAGAAGACCAGGCCTCGCGCGCTGGCGGCTTCGCAGACTCGCGCGGGGAAATCCTTCCACATGGCGACGGAGCCCAGGCCTTCGTGCAGGAACACGAAGAGCGGAGCGTCGGTGCGCTCAGGGGCAATCCACTGGCACTCGATGCGCACAGTGCGACCGCGCCAGTCGATGGCGGCGAACTCGGGCGTGCTCATGCCTGCTTCTCGCGCTCGCGCAGCCTGAAGCGCTGGATCTTGCCGGTCGCCGTCTTCGGCAGCTCGCTCACGAACTCCAGGAAGCGCGGGTATTTATATGGCGCAAGGCGTTCCTTGACGAAGGCCTTCAGCTCTTCCTCGGTTGCCGCGCTGCCGTCTTTCAGCACCACGAAGGCCTTGGTCTTGGTCAGCCCTTCGGTGTCTTCCTTGCCGATGACTGCCGCTTCGAGCACGGCCGGGTGCTGCATCAGCGTGGCCTCGACCTCGAAGGGCGACACGTAGATGCCGCTGACCTTGAGCATGTCGTCGCTGCGGCCGGCGTAGGTGAAGTAGCCGTCGGCGTCGCGCGTGTACTTGTCGCCGCTCTTGGTCCAGCCGCCCTGGAAGGTCTCGCGCGACTTCTCGCGGTTGGCCCAGTACATCAGGGCCGAGCTGGGGCCGCGGATGTAGAGGTCGCCCACTTCGCCGTCGGGCACCGGGCGGCCGTCTTCGCCGCGCAACTCGACCTCGTAGCCGTCAACCGGCTTGCCGGTGGTGCCGTAGCGGATGTCGCCGGGGCGGTTGGAGATGAAGATGTGCAGCATCTCGGTCGAGCCGATGCCGTCGATGATTTCGCAGCCGAAGTGCGCCTTGAAGCGCTGAGCGATCTCGCCCGGCAAGGCTTCACCGGCCGATGAGCACATGCGCAGCGCCACCGCTTCGCGCGCAGGCAGCTTGGGCGATGCGAGCATGCCCGCGAAGCCCGTGGGCGCACCGAAGAACACTGTGGGCTTGTGCTCCACCCAGCGGCGGAAGGTGGCGTCGGGCGTGGGCCGCTCGGCCATCAGCACGACGGTGGCGCCGACCGACAGCGGGAAGGTCAGCGCATTGCCGAGGCCGTACGCGAAGTACATCTTGGCGGCCGAGAAGCACACGTCGTTCTCGGTGAGGTCGAGCACAGGCTTGCCGTAGAGCTCGGCCGTCCACCACAGGTTGGCGTGCGTGTGCACAGTGCCCTTGGGCTTGCCGGTGGAGCCGGAGGAGTACAGCCAGAAACCCGGGTCATCGGAAGCGGTTGTCACGGGCGACGCCAGGGGCTCGACGGCGGCGAGTGCGGCATCGAATTCCTTGGCGCCATCGGGCAGGGCGCCCGTGGGCTGCGACACGATCAGCGTGTGCACTTCATGGCCGCCGCGCGCCATCGCCTCCTGCAGCGTGGGCAGCAGCGCGCCCGACACCAGCACCGCCTGCGCGCGGCTGTGGTCGAGCATGTAGGCGTAGTCGTCGGGCGTGAGCAGCGTGTTGACAGCGACCGGCACGACGCCGGCATAGAGACTGCCGAGAAAGCTCACGGGCCAGTCGTTGCCATCGAGCATCAGCAGCAGCACGCGCTCTTCGCGCCGGATGCCGGCCGACTTCAGCGCGGCGGCCAGCCGGCGCGCGCGGTCTTCGAGCTGGCCGTAGCTCAGCGTGCCTCGGTCGTCGATGTAGGCGGTGCGCCCGGCGCGGTCGCGGTTGAGGGCGAACAGATGCTCGGCGAAGTTGAATCGTGTGGGCAGGGTCATGGTCTTGTCTCCTTCGGCCGTGTTCTTGTTCTAGAGGCCGAGCGCGGCGATGACGCCGGGGCTCGCCTGCACCGCACTGCGGCGGTGATAGAAATCGAGCGCTCTCAGCCCGCCGAGCTCGGCGCCGCCGCCCGCGCGGCCGGGGCCGCCATGCAGCGACATCGGCATCACGTTGCCGTGGCCGGTATGGGCCTGTGCCACTTCGGGGGTGATGACGTGCACGCGGCCGTGACTGGGCGCGACCGACAGCGCGGCTTGCGCCAGAGCTGCGTCGTCGCTGCCATATAGAGAGGTGACGAGCGAGCCCTGGCCGCGGTGCGCCAGCGCAATGCCGTGCGCGAGGTCGCGGTAGGGCAGCAGCGTGGCCACGGGGCCGAACACTTCCACGTCGTGCACGCGCTGCGCCGCATCGGCGTCACGCGCGCCAAGCAGCACGGGGCCGATGCAGGCGGCGATGTTCGGGTCGGCGTCGATCAGCGGCTTGTTGCGGCCATCGTGCAGCACAGTTGTTTGCGCGGCCAGTGCGTCGAGGCCTTCGCGCACTGCGTTCAACTGCGCGCGGCTCACGAGCGAACCCATGCGCACGCTCTCGTTGCGCGGATTGCCGACCGTGATGCCCGCGAGCTTGGCTCCGATGGCTTCGGCCGCCGCGTCGTACACCTCGGCTGGCACCAGGATGCGGCGGATGGCCGTGCATTTCTGGCCCGACTTCACCGTCATCTCGCGCACCACTTCACGCACGAGCAGGTTGAAGGCCTCGCTGCCGGGCGCGGCGCCGGGCAGCAGCAGGGCGCTGTTGAGGCTGTCGGCTTCGATGTTCACGCGCACCGAGCGTTCGGCCACGGCGGGGTGCGAGCGGATCACTGCGGCCGTCTCGGCCGAACCGGTGAACGAGGCCACGTCGAAGGGCTGCAGCGCATCCATCAAGCCGGCCGAGCTGCCGCAGACGATGGAGAGCGCGCCAGCGGGCAGCACGCCTGCATCGACCACGTCCTTCACCATGCGCTGCGTGAGCCAGGCGGTGGCCGTGGCGGGCTTCACGATCACGGGCACGCCCGACAGCAGCGCGGGCGCAGCCTTTTCCCACAAGCCCCACGAGGGGAAGTTGAAGGCGTTGATGAACAGCGCCACGCCCTGCGTCGGCACCTGCAGGTGCTGCGACTGGAATACCGGCTCCTTGCCGAGCTTCACGGCTTCGCCGTCGCGCAGCGCACGCACGTCGCCGAGCGTGTCGCCCCATTTCGCGTACTGGCCGATCGTGAAGATCGCGCCGTCGATGTCGACGGCCGAGTCGTTCTTCACCGTGCCGGAATTGGCGGTGGCGATCTCGTAGTACGCGTCGCGGTTGGCTTGCAGCACCTTCACGACGGCTGCGAGCAAGGCGGCGCGCTGGCGGTAGGTGAGGGCGCGCAGCGCCTCGCCACCCTGTTCGCGTGCAAAGGCAAAGGCGGCGGGCAGGTCGAGCCCTGTGGCATCGACGCGCGCGAGCTCGGTGCCCAGCACCGGGTCGAACAGGGGCGTACCGGCGCCCGATCCGCTTTGCCAGCGGCCGGCGACGTAGTTGGAAAGGAGCTCGGTCATTCGATGGGTCTCAACGTGGGCAGGTTCGGGGAACACCGCGGAACCGGCTTTGCCGGGCCGCTGGTGTTGCCCCCGGCGAGGGGGTTGGCGGCCACACGAAGTGGGCAAGCCTGGGGGAGTGCTTCATACGGTGAACTTGATCTGCCCTTCGGGCAGCAGATACAGGACGAGCGCGCGGCCACTGGCCACGGTCGGGCGGTGCGCGGTGCCGGGCCCGTAGACGCACCAGCCCGCGGGCCGTCCGTCGAAGGTGGCGGCGCTGTCGTCGAGCGGCATGATCAGGTCGATCTCGCCGTTCGGATGCGTGTGGTGCGGGCCGGCGATGTCCTTCATGTCGACCACGTCGACCGAGAAGCGGTGCAGCGCGTCTTCGGCCTTGAAGACGCGGCCATACCTGATGCCGCCGCCTTCGCGTTCGCAGAGCCAGCCTTCGGCGACGCCGCCGATGCAGGCCTGGCGCAGTTGTTCGAAGCTGGCGCTGCCCGCGCCGTGGGTGGCGTTGAGCCACTGGTCGAGCGTGCCGTCGAGCGGCCTGCCGGCAATCTCGGCGGTCAGGCCGGCGATCAGCTGGTGAAATGCTTCCTTGCCGGTGGCGGGAGTGCTGCTGTCGGACATCGTGGGGCCTCGAACTTTGGAACTACCTTGCAGGATCACTGCGCGTGCAGTATCTTGCGTGTGGCCGAACAATAAGCATCGAGGCAATGAGTGTCAAGCAATATAGTGCATCTATGGTGTTTACCCTGAGCGCGCACAATCCCGGCGAAGAACGAGGAATTGCATGAATGAGCATGTAGACGCGGGGCTGGCTGCCGCGCTGGAAAGCGGCAACGGCAGCAACGGTGCCCAGGGCCACGCCGTCGCAGGGGAGGCGAAGAATCCGCTGCTGGTGGCGCTGGGCGACCGCGTGCGCAACCTGCGCGCGCAGCGCGGCCTCACGCGCAAGGCGGTGGCTATTTCGGCCGACGTGTCGGAGCGCCACCTGGCCAATCTTGAATACGGCATCGGCAACGCGTCGATCCTGGTGCTGCAGCAGGTGGCCGGTGCGCTGCACTGCTCGCTGGCCGAACTGGTGGGTGACGTCACGACCAGCTCGCCCGAGTGGCTGCTGATCCGCGAACTGCTCGAGCACCGCAGCGAAGCCGACCTGCGCCGCGTGCGCGTGGCGCTCGGCGAGTTGCTGGGCACCGCCTCTGTCGACCCGGCGCGGCACCGGCGCATCGCCCTCGTGGGGCTGCGCGGCGCGGGCAAGTCGACGCTGGGGCAGATGCTGGCCGAAGACCTGGAACTGCCCTTCATCGAGCTGAGCCGCGAGATCGAGAAGCTCGCCGGCTGCAGCGTGCGCGAGATCCACGACCTGTACGGCACCAACGCCTACCGTCGCTACGAGCGCCGCGCGCTTGAGGAGGCTGTGCAGATCTACAGCGAGGTGGTCATCGCCACGCCCGGCGGCATCGTGTCAGACCCGGCCACCTTCAACGAACTGCTCGCGCACTGCACCACCGTGTGGCTGCAGGCCGCGCCCGAGGAGCACATGGGTCGCGTGGCCGCGCAGGGCGACACCCGCCCGATGGCGGCCAGCAAGGAAGCGATGGAAGACCTGCGCCGCATCCTGAACGGCCGGGCCGCCTTTTATTCGAAGGCCGATCTGTCGGTGGATACGAGCGGCAAGACCTTGTCGCAGAGCTTCCAGGCCTTGCGCTCCGTCGCCCGCCAGTCCATGGGACTGGTCTAGGCGCCTGAAATCTGAAAAAAAGTGCACTAGGCATTGACTTGCCTACATGCATGCAGCATGATGCATGTCATCGGAGCAGTAAAGTGCATTATCTTTCCTGTTCACGGTTTCCGAACACTGCCCCACAGGAGACTTCCGCATGACCGACACCACCACGCTCCAGGCGCCCCCGCGCGTCGACTACCGCACCGAGCCCGGCCAATACCGCCACTGGTCCCTGAGCTTCGACGGTGCCATCGCGCGCCTCGTGCTCGACATTGCGGAAGACGGCGGCATCCGCCCCGGCTACAAGTTGAAGCTCAACAGCTACGACCTGGGCGTGGACATCGAGCTGAACGACGCGCTCAACCGCGTGCGATTCGAGCACCCCGAAGTGCGCAGCGTGATCGTCACCAGCGGCAAGGACCGCATCTTCTGCTCGGGCGCCAACATCTTCATGCTCGGCGTCTCGGGCCATGCGTGGAAGGTGAACTTCTGCAAGTTCACCAACGAGACGCGCAACGGCATCGAAGACTCCTCGAAGCATTCGGGCCTGAAGTTCCTCGCGGCCGTGAACGGCGCCTGCGCGGGCGGCGGCTACGAACTGGCGCTGGCCTGCGACGAAATTTTGCTGGTGGACGACCGCTCCTCTGCCGTGTCGCTGCCCGAAGTGCCGCTGCTCGGCGTGCTGCCCGGCACCGGCGGCCTGACCCGCGTGACCGACAAGCGCCACGTGCGCCATGACCTTGCCGACATCTTCTGCACCAGCGTCGAAGGCGTGCGCGGCCAGCGCGCGGTCGACTGGCGCCTGGTCGATGCCGTGGCCAAGCCCGCGCAGTTCGCCGCTGCGGTGCAAGACCGTGCTTCGCAGCTCGCCGCAGGCAGCGACCGCCCCGCCGGCGGCAAGGGCGTGGCCCTGACCCGCCTCGAGCGCACCGACAGCGCCGACGGCATTGCCTACTCGCACGTCAACGTGCAGATCGACCGCAGCAAGCGCACCGCCACGATCACCGTCAAGGCCCCCACCGGCACGCAGCCGGCGGACATCGCCGCCATCGAAGCCGCAGGCGCCGCCTGGTGGCCGCTCGCGATGTGCCGCGAACTCGACGACGCCATCCTCAACCTGCGCACCAACGAGCTCGACACCGGCACCTGGCTGCTCAAGACCGAAGGCGATGCCGCCGCCGTGCTCGCGTCGGACGCCGTGATGCTCGCCAACAAGGACCACTGGCTGGTGCGCGAAACCATCGGCGCGCTGCGTCGCACGCTGGCACGCCTCGATGTTTCTTCGCGCAGCCTGTTCGCGCTGGTCGAAGCCGGCTCGTGCTTCGTCGGTACGCTGGCCGAGCTGGCCTTCGCGGCCGACCGCACGTACATGCTTGCGCTGCCCGACGATGCCGACCGCGCACCCAAGCTCACGCTCGACGAGTTCAACTTCGGCTTCTTCCCGATGGTGAACGACCAGAGCCGCCTGCAGCGCCGCTTCTATGAAGAGGCCGCGCCGCTCGAAGCCGCGCGCGCCGCCGCAGGCAAGGCGCTCGACGCTGACGAAGCGCTGAAGCTCGGCCTGGTCACCGCTGCGCCCGACGACATCGACTGGGACGACGAGATCCGCATCGTCATCGAGGAGCGCGCCGCCATGTCGCCCGACGCGCTCACCGGCCTCGAGGCCAACCTGCGCTTCGCGAGCAAGGAAAACATGGCCACCCGCATCTTCGGCCGGCTCACCGCCTGGCAGAACTGGATCTTCAACCGCCCCAACGCCGTCGGCGAAAAGGGTGCGCTCAAGGTCTACGGCACCGGCGAAAAGGCCGGCTTCGACATGAACCGCGTTTGAGCTGACAGTCCGTACAACCCAAGGAACAACGATGAGCACGATCAACTACAGCGAGAAGATCCCCAACAACGTCAACCTCGGCGAAGACCGCACGCTGCAGCGCGCGCTCGAAGGCTGGCAGCCCAACTTCATCAACTGGTGGGACGACGTGGGCCCCGAAGGCTCCACCAACCACGAGGTGTACCTGCGCACGGCCGTGAGCGTCGACCCGCAGGGCTGGGCCCAGTTCGGCCACGTGAAGATGCGCGACTACCGCTGGGGCATCTTCCTGAACCCG
Organism: Variovorax sp. YR566; assembly: GCF_051992195.1. NCBI lineage: Bacteria > Pseudomonadati > Pseudomonadota > Betaproteobacteria > Burkholderiales > Comamonadaceae > Variovorax > Variovorax sp. YR566. Next base: position 293,821 of record NZ_CP197092.1, read on the forward strand.
GGCGACGCCAACCGCGAAGTTCATTTCGGCGACCACAAGGGCGAGAAGGCCTGGCAGGACGTGCCCGGCGAACACCGCGCCAACCTGCGCCGCATCATCGTGACGCAGGGCGACACCGAGCCCGCATCGGTCGAGCAGCAGCGCCACCTGGGCCTCACGGCGCCAAGCATGTACGACCTGCGCAACCTGTTCCAGATCAATGTGGAAGAAGGCCGCCACCTGTGGGCGATGGTCTATCTGCTGCACAAGCACTTCGGCCGCGACGGGCGCGAGGAAGCCGAGGCGCTCTTGCAGCGCACCTCGGGCGACGAGAACAACCCGCGCATCCTGGGTGCGTTCAACGAGCGCACGCCCGACTGGCTCGCGTTCTTCATGTTCACGTACTTCACCGACCGAGACGGCAAGTTCCAGCTTTCGGCGCTGGCCGAAAGCGCGTTCGATCCGCTGGCGCGCACCACGAAGTTCATGCTGACCGAGGAAGCGCACCACATGTTCGTGGGCGAAAGCGGCGTGTCACGCGTCATCGCGCGCACCGCGCAGGTCATGAACGAGCTGAAGACCGATGACGCGCAGAAGGTGCGCGCCGCGGGCTGCATCGACCTGGGCACCATCCAGCGCTACCTGAACTTCCACTACAGCGTGACCATCGACCTGTTCGGCGCCGACCAGTCGAGCAACGCCGCCATCTTCTACAGCTCGGGCCTGAAGGGCCGCTACGAAGAAGGCAAGCGCACGGACGATCACATCCTCAAGGGCCAGACCTACAAGGTGCTGGAAGTGAAGGAAGGCCAGCTCGTCGAGAAAGACGTGCCGATGCTCAATGCACTGAACGAAGTGCTGCGCGACGACTTCATCAAGGACTCGGTGGCCGGCGTCGGCCGCTGGAACAAGGTGCTGGAAAAGGCCGGCATCCCGACGCGCCTGGTGGTGCCGCACAAGGCCTTCAACCGCCAGATCGGCGCGCTCGCCGGCATCAAGATGTCGCCGGAAGGCCGCGTGGTGAACGACGTGGAATGGGCCGCCAAGCGCGATGAATGGCTGCCGAGCGCCGAAGACTTCGCTTTCGTGGCATCGTTGATGGGCCGCGTGGTGGAGCCGGGCAAGTTCGCAGGCTGGATCTCGCCGCCGGTGATGGGCATCAATCGCCAGCCCGTGGACTTCGAATACGTGCGTTTCGGCTGAGCGCCTGGATATGAATCCCTCGTCCCCACGGCGAGGGGATGGAGAAAAACATGGACATGGCCGTTGAAGCCGGGGTCATCAAGCAGCACCTGATCGACCCCGAGATCTGCATCCGCTGCAACACTTGCGAGGCCACCTGCCCCGTCAACGCGATCACGCACGACGACAACAACTACGTCGTGCGAGCCGACGTCTGCAACGGCTGCATGGCCTGCATCTCGCCGTGCCCGACGGGCTCGATCGACAACTGGCGCACGATGCCGCTGGTGCGCGCGTACACGATCGAGGAACAGCTCACCTGGGAATCGCTGCCCGCCGAGCTCTCGCCCGAAGAGCTGGAAGCGGCCGGCGTGTCTGCCGAAGCCGCTGGCGATGCCGCCGCGCCTGAGCAAACCCAGGCGCAAGCCCAGGCTGCAGTCGAATCCGTCGAGCCGGCCTTCAACTCCGCGCAGTACGGCGCCACCGTGCCGCCCTGGTCGGCTGCGCACGCCTACACCAATCTCTTTCCGCCGAAGACGCCGACCACCGCCACCGTGGTGGGCAACTTCAACTGCACCGAGGCGGGCTTCGACAGCGAGACGCATCACATCGTGCTCGACTTCGGCGTGTTGCCATTCCCGGTGCTCGAAGGCCAGTCGATCGGCATCGTGCCTCCGGGCATTGATGCCATCGGCAAGCGCCACCATGCGCGCCAGTACTCGGTGGCCAGCCCGCGCAACGGCGAGCGGCCCGGCTACAACAACGTCTCGCTCACCGTGAAGCGCGTGACCGAAGACCACGAAGGCGAGCCGGTGCGCGGCGTGTGCTCCAACTACGTGTGCGACCTGAAGGTGGGCGACACGGTGCAGGTGGTGGGGCCCTTCGGCGCGTCGTTCCTGATGCCGAACCACCCCAGGTCGCACATCGTGATGATCTGCACCGGCACCGGCAGCGCGCCGATGCGCGCCATGACCGAATGGCGCCGCCGGCTGCGCAAGAGCGGCAAGTTCGAAGGCGGCAAGCTGATGCTGTTCTTCGGCGCGCGCACGCAGCAGGAGCTGCCGTATTTCGGCCCGCTGCAGTCGCTGCCCAAGGACTTCATCGACATCAACCTCGCGTTCTCGCGCACGCCGGGGCAACCCAAGCGCTACGTGCAGGACCTGATGCGCGAACGCGCCGCCGACCTGGCCGCACTGCTGAAAGACGGCAGCAGCCACTTCTACGTGTGCGGCCTCAAGAGCATGGAAGAGGGCGTGGTGCTCGCACTGCGCGACGTGGCGAAGGAAGCGGGGCTCGACTGGGACTCCGTCGGCGCTGCCCTGAAACGCGAAGGCCGCCTGCACCTCGAAACGTACTAAGCTGCGGCGGATGAAGTTCGCCGACTTCCACGCAGGCCAGGTCATCGAGGCCGGCCCTTACGTGCTTGCCGAAGCCGAGCTCCTGCAGTTCGCGCGGGCCTACGACCCGCAGTGGTTTCACACCGATGCCGACGCGGCTGCCGACAGCCCTTTCGGCGGGCTGATCGCCAGCGGCTGGCATACGTGCTCCATCGCGATGCGGCTGGTGGTCGGCGCGGCGCTCGCCGGCTCCGAGTCTTTTGCGTCGCCGGGGCTCGAGCATGTGCGCTGGCCCAACCCCGTGCGGCCCGGCGACGCGCTGCGACTGGTGGCAGACGTTATCGAGGTGCGCCGCTCCGAGAAGCGCCCCACGCTCGGCATCCTGCGCTGGCGCTGGCGGCTCTTCAACCAGCGCGAGCTGGTAGTGCTCGACGCGGAAGTCACCAGCCTGTTCAAGCTCAAGCTGGCCGACTGAGGCTTCATCAATTAAAAAGCCCGCAACGCGGACGCTGCGGGCTTTCTTCGGCTTGGCCGCCGGGGTTACTGCTGCTTGATGTCGACAGCGCCCGAGCCTTGGGCCTTGGCGCGAGCCTTCGCGCCGGCGTTTGCCGGCTTCACGGCACCGGCGGTCGAGCCCACGGCGCCGGTTGCGCCATTCAGCGTGCTGCCAGCGGTGTTCGCCACGCCGCCCACTGCATTCGTGGCGCCGCCGACAGCGCCGGTGGCGCCACCCAGCACGCCACCGACGGCATTGCCAACGCCGCCTGTCGAGTTGCCGGCCGCGTCGGTGGCGGTAGTGCCGGCATTCGTGCGGGCGCCTGCGGCCGCACCGGTGCGTGCACCGGCGCCTGCTGCGGCTCCGCCCTGTGGGGAGCCGGTGCCGGCGGCGCCCGAAGTGTTCACGTCTGCATTGACTCCCACGCCGACCCCGACGCCTTGCGCCTGGGCTGCGCCGCCGACGGCCAGGAGGCCTGCGAGCAGGGCGCCGAGGAAGATGCGGTTGTGTTGCTGTTGCTTCATGGGTGACTGTTCCTTTCGTAGCATGGTCACGATTTCAAGAACCGACCGAGGTTCGATCGATTCGGGTGCAACCATGGCCGGGCCGCCATCTGTCGCCATGTGCGCGACAGTCGCCCACGCGTGTGGGAATCGGCTGTCGGCGAAATCAGAGGCTCGTACGTTAGGCCCCGGCCCGCATCAAGGCAGCAGATGCGTGCTGAAGAATGCTGTTGTCTTGCGGTTCACGTCCGGTAACACGCCGGCGCGGTCGAAGCCAGACGGGTCGTTGAGCATGTCGCCGATCAGCCCGGTGAGTCCCGGCGGCAGCGGCGACAGCAGCGAACCGTGCCCGGCGGTGGGCATGTCGGCAATCAGTTCGCAGCGCGGCAGGCAGGCCGCCAGCACCCGGTCGCTGTGAAAGCGCGGGATCAGCCAGCGGTCTTGCCGGGCGGTGATGAGCCCCAGCGGCACGCGCGGGTTGGCCAGCGAGGCCATGTCGAAATCGGCCGACGAAGGCACGGCCGCCGCGATGGCGGCGATGCGCGGGTCGGTGTGCTCGCGCGGGGTGGCGTCGTCGAAGCGATGGCGGATGACCCACAGCGCGGCCCATTTCTTCAGGCCATCGAAAGGCCCGCCCGTCAGCCGCATGATCAGGCCGACACAGGACTGGAAGTCGTCCACCAGGTTCGCCTCGCAATGCTGTTTGAACCCGGCCGGCGACCAGCGCCCGCCCGCGAGGCTCAGCGCCGTGTGCCCACCCGCCGACATGCCGTACATGCCGACCTTGTCGAGCTGCAGCAGCGGCGCGAAGCGCGGGTCGCGAGCCACTGCGTCGATGGCGCGCGACACCTCGGCCGGGCGCATCGACCAGCTGTCGGGACCGGGGTTGCTGTCGTCCTTGTAGTTGTCGGCCTTGTGTTCGGGCATGGCGACGATGAAGCCGGCGTCTACCAGGCTGCGCGCCAGGTCCACGTGCACCCACGGCGCGCCGCCGGAGCCGTGCGAGACGACGACCAGCCGGCCATTGCCGCGCACCGGTGCGCCCTGCGCCGCCATGTCGAGCGTGAAGCGGGCGCGCCGGGTCGGCTGGGCCGCATCTGCGGATGGATAGAACACGGTCACCGGGCCGTCATCGGCCGTGGCGGCAAGCTCCGCCATGCCCATCGAGGCTTGGGCCCATCCGGACCACAAGGCCAGCAGGAAGATGAAATGGAAACGTCGTCGCATCGAACTCCTTGTCATCGGAGGCCCATGCCCCCGGCGACCCGGACGATGCAGCGGCGCGCCGGCCGCGTCTTGCCGAAAGCCGCAACCGCGGTTTTCGGCAAGAGATTTCAGGATTCGGCCAGCTTCTGCTTGCGGAATTCGGTGGGCGTGAGGCCGGTGGCGGCCTTGAACGCGCGGTTGAACGGGCCGATGGACTGGAAGCCCGCGGTCAAGGCGATGGTCAGCACCGGCAGCTCGCGCTTCGAGGAGTCGGCCAGCGCCGCCGTCGCCTCGGCCAGCCGGAAGCCGTTGACGAAGGCGTTGAAATTGCGGTGGCCCAGCCGCTGGTTGATGAGGCGGCGCAGGCGGTATTCGGGCACTGAGAGCCGTGCGGCGAGGGCGGCGATGCTCAGGTCTTCGCTGCGATAGGCGTGATCGACCGCCATGGCGTGTTGCAGGGATTCGGCGAGGCGGTCTTCGGCGGGGTCGGGGGCCGGAGGTTCGACGGGGGGCGGTTCGACCGTTGGGATAGGCGCATCCGGAACCACCGCGGCCGGAAACAGCTCCGACCCCGCCAGCCGCACCATCCGCCAAGCCACCACCGCCACGATCAGCAGCAGCATCGCCACATCAGCCGTCGCCGACAGGCTGGACAGCTGCCCGCGCGGCGAGGCCAGCCGGACGACCAGCATCCCGACGCTGTAGCCGACGCCCGTCACCACGATGAACACGCGCAGCCGGCGCCGCCCCTCCACCAGGTCCGCCCGCCACTGCGAGGCTGCCGCCATCGCGGCCAGCACCGCGAACACCAGTGGCACGGCGCGCTGAACGCCCATCGTCACCGGTGCGAGCACCGAGGCGCTGCCCGCCACCACCGCGCAGTTGAGCGCGGCCACCGCGGCCACCACGAGCCAAGCGGCAACGTGCACGGGCCGCGGCCTGAAGTCATCGTTGAACAGCGCCTGCACGAACACCCAGAACAGCACGGCATTGCCGACCGCCACGGCGACGAACGGCGACTGCCACACGCGCGGCACGAGCGATTCGAAGGCTGGCGCGGAGCCGATGACCTGGATGCACAGGCCCAGCGTCAGCAGCACGCCGGCGCGCGCGACCGGCAGGCGAGGGCGGTCGCGGCCGAGGACCAGCGCGAGCACGAGCAGCAAGGCCAGCAGCACGCCGCGCAGGGCGGCGTCGAGCAGGGTTGTCGGGGCGGGCGTCATGGTGCGGCCCGATTCTCACCTCAGTGTCGTGACAACCGACGGGCGTTCCGGCCCCGCAAGACCCTTCGGCACGCCATGACAAACATATGCAACTCATAATGTTGCATGAAACGAGACAGCAAGCTTTCAGCCGTTCTCCACGTGCTCCTGCACATGGCCGAGATGAACGACCCCGTCACTTCCGAGTCGCTCGCGGCTGCGATGCACACCAACCCGGTCGTCGTGCGCCGCCTCATGGCCGGCCTGCGGCAGGCGGGGTTCGTCAGCTCGGCCAAGGGCCATGGCGGCGGCTGGGTGCTGTCGTGTTCGCTGGCGGCGGTGACGCTGGGCGACATCCACAACGCCGTCGGCGCGCCCGCGCTGCTGGCCATGGGCAATCGCACCGAGAGCCCGGGCTGCATCGTCGAGCAGGCCGTGAACGCGGCGCTCGATGGTGCGTGCGACGAGGCCGAGGCGCTGCTGCTCAGGCGTTTCAACAGCATCACGCTGGCCGATCTTTCCAGGGACTTCCACCGCCGCATGACGGGCGGCGGCTTTACATCGAAGGACATTGAACATGCGCTATGACGCACTGATCGTGGGCGGCAGCTTTGCCGGCCTTTCCGCTGCCATGCAGCTGGCGCGCGCACGAAGGAACGTGTGCGTCGTCGATGCGGGCGCGCCGCGCAACCGCTTTGCCGCGGCGTCGCACGGTTTCTTCGGGCAGGACGGCGTGCCGCCCTTGAAGATGATTGCCGACGCGCGCGACAAGCTGCTTGCGTATCCGTCCGTCAAGTTCGTCAGCGGCAGTGCGGTGGCCGCGAGCGCCGATGGTGCCGAGGGATTCACGCTGTCACTGGACAACGGCGAGCAGGTCTCGACCCGCAAGCTGCTCCTGGCGTACGGCATTCAGGACGGCCTGCCCGACATCGCCGGCATCAGCGAGCGCTGGGGCAAGAGCGTGTTGCACTGCCCCTATTGCCACGGCTACGAGTTCAGCGGGCGTCCACTGGGCGTGCTGTTCCACAGCGGGCATCCGCCGGACCATTCGCTGCTGATCAACGAGTGGGGCCCGACCACGGTCTTCCTGAATGGCGGCGACGGGCCCGATGCCGAGACGCGCGCGAAGCTGCAGTCGCGCGGCGTGGCCATCGAGCCGGGGCGCATCGTTGGCCTGGAAGGCGCGGTGCCTCAGCTTGCCGGCGTGCGCATCGACGATGGCAGGCTCGTGCCGATCGAGGCGCTGTACGTGGTGCCGCACACGCGTCCATCCAGCCCGCTGGCCGAACAGCTCGGCTGCGCCTTCGACGACGGCCCCTTCGGCCCGGTGCTGCGCGTCGACGGCATGAAGATGACGACGGTGCCCGACGTCTACGCGGCGGGCGACCTCTCTATGAAATTCACCAATGCCACGCTGGCCTCGGCGGACGGCCTGATGGCCGGCGTGTCGCTGCATCGGTCGCTGGTGTTCGACGCTTGAGCGAACTTTTTTCCCGGATCCGGGAAAAGTGGCTCAAGATCACCCTATAATTTGAGGCTTCACGCGGGAATAGCTCAGTTGGTAGAGCGCAACCTTGCCAAGGTTGAGGTCGAGAGTTCGAGACTCTTTTCCCGCTCCACATTGCAGAAAAAAAGGCCACCTCATCGGGTGGCCTTTTTCATTGGGCGCTTGATTGCTCAGCGGTCCGAGTGCTTCAGCAGGTAGCTGTTCGAGATCGCCTTGAACGACAGCCCGCCGTCCAGTCGCTTGAACACCACCCCCTCGCGCGAGGTGCCCGGGTTCAGCGACGGCCCTTCGGCATACGCCAGCACCTCGGCCATCGATCCGCCAAAGCGGTCGAGCGTGCTCACTTCGAGCAGCGGCACGGTGCGCACCCCCGCTCCCAACACGCGCAGCGCGTCGACGATGGCGTTGCGCTCATCCATCCCGCAGTGGCTGCCGCGGTCGATGTCGAACACATCGAAAACGTGGAACTGCTGACCGCGCAGCTTCTCCGGGTTGCCCTGGATGCCCTCGCCGATGATCTCGCCCTGCAGCGCTACATTGCGGCCCAGCGTCGCGAGCGCTTCCAGCAGGCGGTTTTCCCGCGCCACGCGCCACAGGCTGTTGCCCGGGGTTTCACGCAGTTGCCAGTTGCGCCCGCACACGCCGAGTGCGCCTGCGTTGTGGAACGCGGTCATGCTCGATCCGTCGAGCTTGACCGTGACCTCGAACGCAAGCCCGTCGTTTGCTGCAAGCACCTCCGGCAGGTTCTGGATGCGCTCCTGGTCGGTCTTGTCAATGAAGGACGGGAATGGGCCCTCCACCTCGCCCGACAGGCAGGCCGGGATCACCGGCTCCCATTTGCCGATGCCGAACAGCTCGGCCCAATCGCGCTGGCGCAGTGCCGGATCGGCCAGCGCGAGCGCGTCGATTTCCGCGAACTGCGACAGCGGCAGGATCAGCCCCTGCGAGATCTGGCCGCGCAGCTTCATCGTGCGAAGCCGCACGCCGCGCTGTTCGTTCCAGGTGATCGCGGCCTTCTCCAGGAAGGCGAAGCGTGGATCGTCGAGCGGCAGGAACGCGTCGATCTCGAAGAAGACGCAGCGGTCGCCGACGGCGAACTCCCCCTTCTTGATGACGACGGTCCAGCCTTCGACGATGGCGCATTCGATGGCATCGGCCCCGGGGATGGGGCGGATGGCGTCGACGGTGCGGACGGTGACGAGTTTGCGCATGGTTGTTTTCTCCCTGTGGTTGATGGTGACGCAAAAGAAAAGAGGCCCGGAACCATTCGGTGTCCGGGCCTCCTTGAAAAGAGTGCTGAAGAGATGCGCGCTATGCGCCGACTCCTCCCGGTGATGCGTGATAGCCCGCTTGCTGCAGGCCGATCGCATGGCCCATGCCGCACACGAACGCACGGCCCGATGTCGGGCTCGCGTTGTCGATGACGTTGGCAATGACCAGTGCTGCGTTCACGAAGAGGCTTCCGGGTGGCGGTTGTGGGTGTGTTTCGTTGTCGGATCGACGCGAGCAAATTCGCGAAGGAGGCGGACTGTAAATAATGTTTACGGCGGCGTCAACCCCTGGCCGCCAACACCGTCCCCCGGCTCTCCCCAAACCCGATGCGCGCATGCCCCGGCTTCTTGCACCAGCCGCGCAGCAGCACCGCATCGCCGTCTTCCAGAAAACCGCGCTGTTCGCCATTGGTCAGCGTCACCGGGCTTTGCGCGGCGCGCGTCAGTTCGATGATTGCGCCGGCTTCACCTGCACCGGGCCCGGAGATCGTGCCGCTGCCGAACAGGTCGCCCGGGTTCAGGCTGCAGCCGCCCATCGTGTGGTGCGTCACCATCTGCGCGACGCTCCAGTACTGGTGCCTGAAGCTCGTGGACGACAGGCGCGACGGGCCCGTCTTCTCCTTGCGCGCCTTCTCGCTTTCGAGCCAGACCTCCAGGCGGATGTCGAGCGCGCCGCTCTCGCGGTTCTTCGCGTTCTCCAGGTACGCGAGCGGTTGGGGCTCGCTCGTTGGCCGCGTCCACGCCTGCCGGTAGGGCGCAAGCGCTTCCATCGTCACGATCCATGGCGAGATCGTGGTTGCGAAGTTCTTCGCGAGGAAGGGACCGAGCGGCGCCATCTCCCAGAACTGGATGTCGCGCGCCGACCAGTCGTTCAGCAGGCAGATGCCGAAGATGTGTTCTTCCGCATGTTCGAGCGCAATGGGCTCGCCCTGCGCATTGCCGCTGCCGATCCACACGCCAAGCTCCAGCTCGTAGTCGAGCCGCGCGCAGGCCTGATACGTCGGCGCCTTCGCGCCCGGCGCCATCGCCTGCCCCATCGGCCGGTGAAAGCGTTGGCCGCTCACGCCGATGGTCGACACGCGCCCGTGGTACGCGGTCGGAATCCAGCGGAAGTTGGGCGTCACGTCGCCTTCGGGGTTGAACAGGCGCGTGATGTTCAGCGCATGGTCGATCGAGGTGTAGAAGTCGGTGTAGTCGCCGATGCGTGCAGGCACCGTGTATTCGACTTCGGCCTGCGGCACCAGGCATTCGCGCACGGCCTGCACCGTGGCGACGGGTGCGTCGTTCTTCAGCAGGTCGAAGAGCGCGTGCCGCAGCGCCTTCCACGCGGCGCCGCCGAGCGCGAAGAAGTCGTTCAGCGCGGGCAGCGCGGCCGCTCGCGCCGCATCGAGTGCAAGACCGTCGAGCTGTTGCTGGGCGGCCAGCGCCGCAAGGTCCAGCACCTGGTCGCCGATGGCGACGCCGCCGCGAAACGCCTCGCTGCTGCCCGCGCGGCGAAACACCGCATGCGGCAGGTTCTGGATCGGAAAGTCGCTGTCCGCTGCATTGGCCGATTCGACCCAGCTGCGCGCGTTGGCGTCGTGCGTGTGGTTGAGTGCGCTCATGGTGAAGAGGCCCTCACACCGAAGCCATCAGCGCGTCGTCGAAGATCGCGACCGCGCGCGTCCACCCCGCCGACGCGCCGCGGATCTTGTGCGGAAAGCAGCTGATGAAGAAGCCCGTGGGTGGTAGCACCTCGAGGTTGTGCAGCTTCTCGATGTGGCAGTAGCCGATGTCGCGGCCAGCCTTGTGGCCTTCCCAGATCAGCGAGGCGTCATGCGTCTCGCCGTACTTCTTCGCGGTGTGCACGAAGGGCGCGTCCCAGCTCCATGCGTCGGTGCCGGTGAGGCGCACGCCGCGCTCGAGCAGGTACATCGTCGCCTCGTAGCCCATGCCCGCGCCGGCCGACACGTAGTCGGGGTTGCCGTAGCGCGAGCCGGCGCGCGTGTTGACCACCACGATCTCCAGCGGACTCAGCGTGTGGCCGATGCGCTTCAACTCGGCCTCGACGTCGTCGGCCGTCACCACGTAGCCGTCGGCGAAGTGGCGAAAGTCGAGCTTCACGCCCGGCTGGAAGCACCATTCGAGCGGCACGTCATGGATCGCGATGGCGGGCTTCTTCTCGCCCAGCGCCTTGTCCATGGTCGAGTGGAAGTGATAGGGCGCATCGAGGTGCGTGCCGTTGTGCGTCGACAGCTGCACCAGCTCCACCGCCCAGCCTTCGCCGTCGGGCAGGTCTTCGCGCTGAAGGCCGGGAAAGAAGGGCTCGATCTGCTCGTAGGTCTGCTCGTGCGTGAAGTACTGGATCTTCGGTGCGAAGGCCGGCGGGTCGGAGAGCACGTCGTTTTCGAGAAAGATCGAGAGGTCGACGAATTTGCGTGGCATGGCGGGGCTCCTTGTGGGGTGTTCGTGTTGGAAGAAAAGGAAAGAGAGGGAAAGAGAAGAGGAAGGAATCAGGGCTGCTGCCAGCGCAGCAGGCGTTTCTCGGCAAAGGCCAGCAGCGCGTTGCTCGCGAAGCCGATGAGCCCGAGCAGCACGATGCCGGCGAACAGGTCGCTCGCGCGAAAGGCGCGCGCGGCCAGCAGAATGGCCTGGCCCAGGCCGCTTTGCGAGGCGATCATTTCGCCCACCACCGCGACGATCAGCGCAATGGTCAGCGCGAGCCGCATGCCGGCCAGGATGTCGGGCATTGCATTGGGCAGGCCCATCTTCCAGATGTACGCCGCGCGCGACATCTGCAGGCAGCGCGCCACTTCCGACAGGCGCGGCTCCACCGCCGCGAAGCCGTGCACCGTGGCCAGCAGCACCGGCCACATCGCGCCGAAGGCGACCACGAAGAGCACCATGCCGGGGTTCAGCCCGAAGATCGAAATCGCCAGCGGCAGCAGCGCCGAGGCGGGCAGGGGGCGAATGAACTCCAGCGTCGGCTGCACCCACGCACGCACCGAGGGCGACACGCCGATGGCCGCGCCCAGCAGCACGCCGAAGAGCGAAGCGAGCAGCCAGCCCTCGATCATCCGGCCCACAGTGGCCTGCGTGAAACCGAGCAGTTCGCCGTTGCCGCCTTCGCCGGAGAGGTTGAGTCCTTCGAGCAGGCTGGAGAAGGTAGCCTGCGGCGTCGGCAGGAACACGCGGCTGACCCAGCCCGCGTTGCTCGCGACCCACCACAGCGCGATCAGCGCGAGCAACACGCCCAGCGAGCCGAGCCAGTTCAGACCGGTGCGATCGTTGTTGTTGCCGCTCATGACGGCACCCCCATGCGCCGCGACACCACGCGCTGCAACAGCAGCATGCCCGCATTGACCGCAAAGCCCACCACCCCGATCCAGCCCAGCCAGGCGAGCATCAGCGCGGGGTCGAAGCTCTGCTGCGCGATCATCATCGCGTAGCCCATGCCATTCGGGTTGGCGGCGATCTCCACCGTCACGGCCACCACCAGCGCCACCGCCACGCCCAGCCGCAGCGCGACGAACAGGCGCGGCACGATGGCCGGCAGCACGATCTTGAAGGCCCGCTCACGCGCCGACAGGCCCAGCACGCGGCTGACTTCGAGCAGCCGTGGCTCGATCTGCTGCACCGCCGACTGCACCAGCACCAGCAGCGGCCAGAAGGTGGCAAACGCCACGATGGCCAGTTCCATGCGCACGCCGAAGCCGAAGGTCAGCATCGCGAGCGGAATCAGCGCGACCGAAGGCACCGGGCGCAGCACCTCGATGGAGACGGAGCCGAGCTGCGCCGCGCGGCGCGAGAGTCCGAGCACCAGGCCCAATGCGATGCCGAGCACAGCGCCCAGCAGCAAACCAAGTGCCGCGGTGCCGAGCGTGAAGCCGGTGGCCTGCCAGAGCGAGCCATCCATGGCCGCGCCGACGAATGCCTTGGCCGCAGCACTCGGCGGCGCCAGCGCATCGCTGCCCAAGGCCGCTGCGCGTCGCGCGTACCACTCGAAGGCTCCGACGAGCACCACCGGAAACACCCACGGCCGCAGCCAGCGGAAGAGGCGGTTCTCAGTCATGGCCCTGCTCGATGAAGGCGAACAGTTCACGCCGCAACTGCAGGTACTCAGGATGCTCCTTCGTCGTAAGCTGGTCGCGCGGCCGGGGGATCTTCACGTCGATCATCCGCGCGAGACTCGGCCGCCCCGGCCCCGGGTTGGCCTGCAACGCGATCACGCGGTCACCGAGGTAGATGGCCTCTTCCAGGTCGTGCGTGACGAACAGCACCGTGAGCCCGTCATCGCGCACCAGTCGCGCGAGCTCGTCCTGCAGGCTTTGCCGCGTGAGCGCGTCGAGCGCGCCGAAAGGCTCGTCCATCATCATCAGCTCGGGCTTCTGCGCGAGGCAGCGCGCAATCTGCGCACGCTGCTGCATGCCGCCCGACAGCTGCACCGGAAACTTCTGCGCATGCTTCGCGAGGCCGACCTTGCCAAGCACGTCGGCGATGCGCGGCGCGCGTTCGACGGCGGGCACGCCAGCCGCCTCCAGCGCAAGGCTCACATTGCCTTCCACCGTGCGCCACGGCAGCAGCGCGCGGCCGTAGTCCTGGAACACGAAAGCGACTTCGCGCGAAGGCTCGGTCATCTTCACGCCGTTGCGCCGCACCTCGCCCGCGCTCGCGGTGACGAGCCCGCTGGCTGCGCGCAGCAGCGTGGTCTTGCCGCAGCCGCTGGGGCCGACGATGCAGACGAACTCGCCGCGCGCCACGTCGAACGAAGTGGGCGACAGAATCTCGCGCCCGCCGAGGCGGATGGTCACGCCGTCGAAGCGCAGGAAGGGAGTGGCTTGCATCGTGGGGCTGGCCGGCGAATGAAAGGCGCTCGCCGACAGTGCGGCGCGTGCGGTGATGGGGGCAGGTGCTGAGATCACTTCGCCACCAGCTTCGCAACGTCGATGCTCGTCTTGAGCATGTCTTGCTCTTTCATCAGCCCGGTCCAGTAGGCGAGCTGCTTTTCCGTTACCACGGGGCCGGGCGGCGAGATCTGCACCTTGGCCAGCACTTCGGGCGGCAGCTTGATGTACTTGCCGATGGCAGCGCGCACCTTGGCGTCGTTCTTCGGCTGCTGCATGAACCCACCCGACTCGACCAGTGCTTCGCGAAAGGCGCGTGCCGCCGCCGGATTCTTTGCCACCCACTCGCGCTTGGCCGCATGCACGATGGTCTGGTTGTTCTCGGGCAGGAAGGTCGAGTAGTACGAAGCCACGTAGCCCGCGCCGCTCTCGGTGATGCGGCTCATGAACGGGTCGGCCGACACCACCGCGTCGACCGAGCCGCCGCGCAGCAGGTCGGCATGCTGCGGGAATGCGGCCTCGACGAAGTTGACCTTGCGGTAGTCCACGCCGCTGTCTTTCAGCCATGCGCGGAAGGTCACGTGCAGGAAGGCGCCGAGGCCCGGCACGCCGATCTTCTTGCCAATGCAGTCTTGCGGACCCTTGATGCCCGAGCCCGCGCGCGCCACCAGGCCGAAGCCGGTGATGGTCTTCGAGGTGAGGCCGCCGCCGGCCACCAGCACCAGGTCGAGCCCGCCATCCACCGCCTGCAGGAACACCGAGGGCGTGGGCCCGCCGATCTGCAGCGAGTCGGATTGCAGCGCCGCCGGGATCGTCGAGTTCAGCGGGATGAACTTGAGCTCGACCTCGAGATTGCGCTTCTTGAAGTAGCCCTCTTCGGCCGCCACGAACACCGAGGCAAAGTCGGTCACGGCCGTGTAGCCGAACACGATCTTCGGGTTGGACTGGGCGCGCGAAGGCAGCGCGGCAATGGCCGACGTCGCGGCAAGCGCCGACAGCAGGGTGCGTCGTTTCATCATGGCTTTTGTCTCCTGGAGATGGTCTTGTTCGTGCGTGGGGTCTTGGGCCGCGGCAGCGCGGCGCGCAGGCCGCCGACGATGAAGCTCACCAGCATCGGCGCCACGGCCGGGTCGGCGCGCGTGTTCTCGCCGCGCGAGAGCCGTTCGATGCGGCTGTCGTTCAGGTGGTGCAGCAGCGAGCCCAATGCGAACTGATAGCCCCAGGCCGCCTGGCTGCGCGTGGCATGCGGCAGCGCGACGTGCAGCGCATCGATGTACGCCTCGGCCAGCGGGTCGAAGTAGGCGCGCAGCACGCGGTCGGCTTCCTCGGTGGCGTGGTACAGCTCGCGCGCGACCAGCAGCGCGTAGTACTCGCCCTCCGAACTTGCGCGCAGCGCCAGCACGGGCGCGGTGAAGGCTTCGATGATGCGCGGCAGCGTGCGCGCGTCGTCGGGGTCGATATTCACAGCGGCCAGCCCCGCGAGCCGCGCCTCGATGGAGTGGCCCCAGTGCTCGAAGATCGCGTGAAACAGCTCGTGCTTCTGGCCGTAGTAGTAGCCCACCAGCGCCAGCGGCACGCCGGCCTCCTCGGCGATCTGGCGGATCGTCACCACGTGGTAGCCGTGCTGCGCAAAAAGCTTCTCGGCCGCCAGCAGGATCGCCTGCTTGCGATCGGGCCGCGCAGTCGCGATGGCGACTGCGGCGGGGGAAGGCGTCGCAGCGCGCGAGGTGCTGCGCCTTGCGGCAGGTGTGCGGGTGCTCATGAGGGCGTATTGAACGCTTGTACAAAAACATTGAACACGCGTACAAACCCTGAGGTCAACCCCGATTGAGCACGGTCGTTCGCAGCGCTACGCTCGTGCCATGTCCGCTCCCAACATCCCCCAGATCCGCCTCTATCAAGACTGGCTGCGCGAGACGCGCGGCCTCGTGTTCGACAGCTACGACGCCCTGTGGCGCTGGTCCGTCACCGAGCTCGACGCCTTCTGGCAGAGCATCTGGGACTACGCCCGCATCGAGTCGCCCACGCCGCACACAGCCGTGCTCGCCGAATCGCGCATGCCCGGCGCGCGCTGGTTCCCGGGCGCCCAGGTCAACTACGCCCGCGAGGTGCTGCGCCATGCCGATGCGGCACACGCGGCCGGCATGCCCGCCATCGTGAGCGACAACGAACGCGGCGAAGTGCGCGAGATGTCGTGGCCCGAAATGCGCCGCCAGGTCGCTTCGGTAGCGCTCACGCTCAAGTCGCTCGGCGTGCAGCGCGGCGATCGCGTTGCGGCCTACATGCCCAACGTGCCCGAGACCATGGTGGCCTTTCTCGCGTGCTCCAGCATCGGCGCGATCTGGAGCGTGTGCGCGCCCGACATGGGCACGGCCGCAGTGGCCGACCGCTTCCGCCAGATCGAGCCCAAGGTGCTGATCGCCGTCGACGGTGTTCACTACGGCGGCAAGCCGCTCGACCGCAGCGCCGTGCTGCAGGAGCTGCGGGGCCAGCTGCCGAGCGTGCAGAAGCTGCTGCTCGTGAAGTCGCCGTACGCCGCCAGCGCAGTGCCGCATGACGTCGACTGGGCGCAGGCCATCGACCGCAACGATGCCGAGGTCGCAGCCTTCGAGCCCGAATGGCTGCCCTTCGACCACCCGATCTGGATCGTCTATTCGAGCGGCACCACCGGCCTGCCCAAGCCCATCGTGCACGGGCAGGGCGGCATCATCCTCACCATGCACGCCTGCGGCCTGCACAACGACGTGGGCGCGAGCTACGGCGCCAACAACTTCGGCGAGCGCTACCACTGGTACAGCTCCACCGGCTGGGTCATGTGGAACTCGCAGCTTTCGGGCATGGCCTTCGGCGCCACCATCTGCATCTACGACGGCAACCCGGCGGGCAGCAAGGAGAAGCCCGACTGGAGCGTGCTGTGGCGCTTCGTGGCGCGGCACAAGGTCACGTTCTTCGGCGCGGGCGCGGCTTACTTCACCAACTGCATGAAGGCCGGCCTTGTCGCAAAGGAATGCGGCGATCTGTCGCGCGTGCGTGCACTCGGCAGCACCGGCTCGCCGCTGCCCGAAGAGGTGCAGCGCTGGGGCTCGAAGCAGATTCTCGAGGCGGGTTCGAAAGAGGTGTGGTGGTGCAACATTTCCGGCGGCACCGATTTCTGCGGCGCCTTCGTCGGCGGCAACCGCGACCTGCCCGAAGTGCCGGGCCAGATGCAGTGCCGCGAACTCGGCCATGCGGTCGAGGCGTGGAACGAGCAGGGCCAGCCGGTTATCGGCGAAGTCGGCGAGCTGGTGTGCACCAAGGCCATTCCGTCGATGCCGCTCTACTTCTGGGGCGACGAAGGCAATGCGCGCTACGTGTCGAGCTACTTCGACACCTACCCCGGCGTGTGGCGCCACGGCGACTGGATCAGGATCGGCGAGGACGGTGGCTGCATCATCTACGGCCGCAGCGACGCGACCATCAACCGCCAGGGCCTGCGCATGGGCACCAGCGAGATCTACAGCGCCGTCGAGGGCCTGCCCGAGGTACTCGACTCGATGGTGGTCGACCTCGAATACCTGGGCCGCGACAGCTACATGCCGCTGTTCGTGGTGCTGCGCCCCGGCGTGTCGCTCGACGACGCCATGCGCACGCGGCTCAACAACGCCATCAAGACTTCGCTGTCGCCGCGCTTCGTGCCCAACGACATCTTCCAGGTGGCCGAGATCCCGCGCACGCTCTCGGGCAAGAAGCAGGAGCTGCCGATCAAGAAGCTGCTGCTGGGCCAGCCTATCGAGAAGGTGGTCAACCGCGAGGCGATGGCAAACCCCGGCAGCCTGGACTGGTACGTGGCCTTTGCCGCACAGCGTGCCTCCGCAAGTGCCTCCGCATAATGGCCGCATGAGAAGACGCACCAGCCTCCTCATGTTCTCCGTCATCGCAGGCGCCTCGTTGCTGAGCGCTTGCGCAGTGCCTTCTTCGCCAGCTGCAGGCGGTGCCGCGCAGCTTCGCGTGAGCGGCACCGTCACCTACCGCGAACGCATCGCGCTCGACCCCGCGGCCGAAGTCGTGGTGCAGTTGCTCGACGTGTCGCGCATGGACGCGCCCTCGACCGTGCTTGCCGAGCAGCGCATCAAGGCCAACGGCAAGCAGGTGCCCTTTGCCTACGAGCTGAAGGTGGATGCCGCGCGCATCGACCCGCGCATGCGCTACGCCGTGTCGGCGCGCATCTCGCGTGGCGACCAGCTGCTGTTCATCAACGACACGCAGTATTCCGTGCTCACGCAAGGCGGCGCCACCAGCGCCGACCTGGTGCTGGTGCGCGTCGCCCAGGCTCCGCGCTAGGAAGTCATCAGCTCGTAGAGCACCATGCGCGTCTGCCGGCCGCGCAGTTCCGCCTGCTCCTCGATGCGCCGCGTGTGAAGCCGGCCGCCGAGCCCGGCGAAGGTGGTTTCCGACATCAGCGTCTGCGTGCCGAGCTGCTTGTTGAAGCCCTCGATGCGGCTCGCCACGTTGATCACGTCGCCGAACGCCGTGTACGACAGCCGGTCGTTCGAGCCCAGCACCCCCGCGATCACCGTGCCTGTATGGATGCCCACGCGCGTGCGGAACTCGGGCAGGCCCTGTGCCGCCCACTTGCGGTTGAGATCGTCCATCTCCACGTGCAGTTCCAGCGCGGCCAGGCAGGCCTTGTATTCCGCGTCCTTCAGGTCGGAGGGCGCGCCCCACAGCACCATGATGCCGTCGCCGATGAACTTGTCGACCACGCCGCCGTGCCGCGCGAACACGCCCGTCGCCAGGTTGAAGTACTCGGTCAGCATGACCACCAGCACGTCGGTGTCGAGCGACTCCGAGATCGAGGTGAAGCCCTCCACGTCGGTGAACATCACCGTCACGCGCCGCGGTGAGCCGCTGGGTGCGAGCGTGTGGCCCGCGTCGATCAGCTGGTTGATCACGTCCACCGGCACGAACTTGCTGAAGGCCTTCAGGCTGCGCGCCGAGTCGTCCAGGGCCTGGTCCAGGTGCTGTATCTCGAGCACGCGGCTCGGTTCGCGCGGCAGGTTGTCCAGCTCCAGCAGGCCGATGCGGCGCGCGATGTGGGAGAGGTTCTCGACCGGCGCAGTCACCAGCTTCGACAGCTTCAGCGACATGAACAACGCCATTGCCAGGAAGACCAGCGCCAACGCGAGGCCCCACAGCACCGCGCGATGCAGGTCGCCCAGCAGCATGTCTTCGGGCACCCAGCTCACCAGTTGCCAGCCGGTGCTGGGAATGCGCGAGGCCTGCACCAGATAGCGGCGGCCTTCGTGGGTGAAGGAGAACTCGGTGTCGGTGCCGCCGCCCGCCGTGCCGTCGGCCACCATGTGCGCATGCAATGCACCGAGCACGCCGCTGGGCGGCTGCAGCTCGTGCAGCACGCCCGGCATGTCGCTGCGCGCGAGCACGCGGAAGTCGGCGCTCAGCAGCGCGCTGTCGCCGTAGCCGTCGCTGCTGAACTGGCGCACGAATTCCGACAGCCGCCCGAGCGACACGTCGCCCGCCACCACCAGCGCCTGCGCGCTGCTGTCGGCGTAGCGGCGCTTGCTGGGCAGTGCGTAGGTCACGCCAAGCTCCTGCGCGGCTGCGAACACGTACGGCTGCGTCCAGATGGGCCCCTGTGCCTTGCATGCCTGCACGTACCAGCTGCGCTGCGTCGGGTTGTAGTTGCTGCGGAACGACTCGAGGCGCTGCGTGGCATAGCGCTGCTGCACGTCGGCCTCGGCATCCAGCGGCAGCTTGTACTGCCAGGTCTCGGTGGTGGAGCCTGCGCCGCGCTCGATGTAGCGCATGGCCGGCACCGGGTAGCGCAGCGCCATCAGCATCTGGCCCTTCTCGTTGCTGACGTAGATGCTGTCGAGCTCGGGCGACTGCTGCAGCAGCGTCCAGAGCAGCTCCGCCGTTCTTTCGGAGTGCTCGCCCGCGGGCTGCAGGCTGGGGGCGGTGCCCACCGCGTTGATGACCGACTCGGCCTTCTGCAGAAAGGCCAGCACCTTGTCTTCGGTGCGGTCATGGTTGGCCTTGTGCGCGGACACGCCGATGCGCGACACCAGCCGCTGCGAGCCCCAGTAGCCGAGCGACACCAGCAGCAGCGACTGGGCCAGCGCCACCACGCTGACGATGGTGCCCACGTCCACCCGGAAGCGGCGCGAGCGCCCGGCCGGTGCCGGTTGTGTGACAGATTTTTCGACCGACGGCTTTCCAGCCACTTCCGGATTCCCGGAAGAGTTCTTGTTGTTCATACAGCTCCCTGACGACCACTCGAACGCACCCGCTGCAGCGAAGCCGCGGGCCGACCTTCGGTGAGCCACGGCCTCGATCGTTGGTGTCGGGGATCCTGGTGGCGCCGGAGGCGGGCGCGATTTTCGCTCGACTTCGGCTGTCTGTGCGGTACTGAACAGCGCCGCGGTGGCTCAGGCCTGTCTAGACCGGAGTCGTGGAAGCGCGTGGGAGCGGCCCTTCAGCGCGCGTCGTGAAAGATGATGCCCAGCGTATGCCGCCGCCCCGAACGCACGCGGCTCACGCCGTGGCGCATCGTCACGCGGTAGCTGCCGCGCGTGCCGGCCACCGGCCGCTGGTTGACCGCGAAGATCACCGCCTCGCCCTGCGCGAGCGATACCACCTCGGCGCGCGACTGCATGCGCGGGCGCTGCTCGGTCAGCACGAACTCGCCACCGGTGAAGTCTTCGCCCGGCTTGCTCAGCAGCACCGTGAGCTGCAGCGGAAACTGCAGGTCGCCGTACAGATCCTGGTGCAGGCAGTTGTAGTCGCCCTCGTCGTAGCGCAGCAGCAGCGGGGTGGGGCGCAACTGGCCCGCCGCGTGGCAGCGCGCGAGATACGCGGTGTGGTCCGGCGGATAGTCGGCCGGCTGGCCCATCGCCGCGGCCCACGCATTGGCCAGCGGCGCGAGGCGTTCGTACAGCGCGCTGCGGTATGCCGCGAGCCTGGGCGGCAGCGGGTTTGCAAAGTATTGGTACTCGCCTTGTCCGAAGCCGTGGCGCTGCATCACCACGCGGCTGCGAAAGTGGTGGCCTTCGTCGTACATGGCTGTGAGCGCGGCGCATTCCTCGGGAGTGAACAGCTGGCCGGTGACGGCGCAGCCGCGGGCGGCGAGGTCCGCTTCGATGCGGGGCCAGTCGAGCGAATCGATGCGGGAAGGCTTTCTTGTCATGCGCCCAGTGTCCCGCCCGCGGGCCCGCAAGGCTCGCCGTTTCCGGACGCGGGTTTCGGGCATGGGCTTTGGCGCCCCACATGGCGAGAAAGTCACCGGCCCTTTCAAGCTGCCCCGCGTTCGGGCTCCTGCCGGGCCTGCTCCAGCAGCCAGTCGCTGAAGAACTTCAGCAGCGGCCGCTGATCGGCCCGCTCCGGCGTCACGAGGTAGTAGTTGCGCTCGCCCGACAAGGGCCGTGCGCACGCCACCACCAGCTCGCCGCGCGCCAGTTCGTCGGCCACCAGCATCGTCGGCATCAGCGCCACGCCGAGCCCGTGCGACGCGGCCGCGGCCAATATCGAGAACAGCTCGTAGCGCGGACCACCGCGCGCGTTGGGCGCGTCGATCTGCTGCGCGTCGAACCACTGGCGCCAGCCGTCGGGCCGCGTGCTTTGCTGCAGCAGCGGCATCTTCGCGATGGCGGCCGGCGTCACGGCCTTGCCGCGTGGGAGCAGCGACGGGCTGCACACCGGCACCACGTCTTCGTGCATCAGCAGCAGCGCGCGCGTACCGGCCCAGTTCTCTACCTGCGCGGGCGTGCCGGCGTACAGCGCGGCGTCGAACTCGGCGTCGGCAAACAGAAAGGGGCGTGTGCGCGTCTCGATGTGCACCACCACGTCGGGCTGCAGCGCCGCGAAGCCCTTCAGGCGCGGCATCAGCCAGCGGGTGGCGAAGGTGGGCACGGCCGCCAATGAGAGCGAGCCGCCTTCGCCCTGGTGGGCCATTGCGTCGAGCGTGTCGCGCTCCATCGCTTCCAGCCGCTTGGTGATCTGCCGCGCGTAGGCCGCGCCGCTGGCCGTGAGCGCTACCCCGTGCCGCGTGCGGCGGAACAGCGCCACGCCGAGGAAGGCTTCGAGCGTGCCGATCTGGCGCGACACGGCGCTTTGGGTGAGCGCCAGTTCCTGCGCAGCGCGGGTGTAGCTCTCGTGGCGCGCGGCGGCGTCGAAGCACACGAGGGTTTGCAGGGGTGGAATCTTGCGGCGCATGTATGCCTCGGGTGTATGTATGAAACCCTGGCCTCACCAATGAAGAGGCCGATCGAACATCTTGCAAGACATTCTACGAACGCATATCTGGGTGCGGAATCATCGTTTGCGTCATGCCCCCCGCATGGCTAGCATCGGCCCCATTCCCCCTCTTTTCACCTTTCCCCTAATTTCCGGAGACAGCCACATGGCCGCCAAAGCGCAATTCCACTGGGACGACCCCCTTCTTCTCGACCAGCAACTGACCGACGAAGAACGCATGATCCGCGACGCGGCCAATGCCTACTGCCAGGAGCGCCTTGCGCCCCGCGTCATCGAAGGCTTCCGCACCGGCGAGACCGACCCCGCCATCTTTCGCGAAATGGGCGCGCTCGGCCTGCTGGGCCCGACGATCCCCGAGCAGTACGGTGGCCCCGGCCTCAACTACGTGGCTTACGGCCTGATCGCCCGTGAAGTCGAGCGCGTCGACTCGGGCTACCGCTCGATGGCCAGCGTGCAGAGTTCGCTGGTGATGGTGCCGATCTTCGAATTCGGCACCGAAGCGCAAAAGCAGAAGTTCCTGCCCAAGCTCGCCACCGGCGAATGGATCGGCTGCTTCGGCCTGACCGAGCCCGACCATGGCTCCGACCCCGGCAGCATGGCCACGCGTGCCAAGAAGGTGCCGGGCGGCTACTCGCTCAGCGGCTCGAAGATGTGGATCAGCAACTCGCCCATCGCCGACGTGTTCGTGGTGTGGGCCAAGGAAGTCAGCGAAAGCGGCACGGTCGGCCCCATCCGCGGCTTCGTGCTCGAAAAGGGCATGAAGGGCCTGTCGGCTCCGGCGATCCACGGCAAGGTCGGCCTGCGCGCCAGCATCACCGGCGAGATCGTGATGGACGGCGTGTTCTGCCCCGAAGAAAACGCCTTCCCCGAAGTGCAGGGCCTCAAGGGCCCGTTCACCTGCCTCAACAGCGCCCGCTACGGCATCTCGTGGGGCGCGATCGGCGCCGCCGAAGACTGCTGGCATCGCGCCCGCCAGTACACGCTGGACCGCAAGCAGTTCGGTCGCCCGCTCGCCGCCAACCAGCTCATCCAGAAGAAGCTGGCCGACATGCAGACCGAAATCACGCTGGGCCTGCAAGGCAGCCTGCGCCTGGGCCGCATGAAGGACGAAGGCATCGCCGCGGTGGAAATCACCTCGATCATGAAGCGCAACAACTGCGGCAAGTCGCTCGACATCGCCCGCATGGCGCGCGACATGATGGGCGGCAACGGCATCAGCGACGAGTTCGGCGTGGCCCGCCACCTGGTGAACCTGGAAGTGGTCAATACCTACGAAGGCACGCACGACATCCACGCGCTCATCCTGGGCCGCGCCATCACCGGCATCGCAGCCTTCGCCAACTGAGCCGCATGACCAAGCCCGCAGCACTCGACGGCATCAGAGTCCTCGATCTGTCCCGCGTGCTCGCGGGCCCGTGGTGCACGCAGATCCTGGCGGATCTGGGCGCCGACGTCGTCAAGATCGAGCGCCCCGGCGTCGGCGACGACACGCGCACCTGGGGTCCGCCCTTCATCAAGGACGCGGACGGCAACGACACCGACCAGGCGAGCTATTTCACGTCCTGCAACCGCAACAAGCGCTCGGTCACGGTCGACATGGCCACGCCCGAGGGGCAGGCGCTGCTCAGGCAGATGGCGGCGCAGGCCGACATCGTGGTCGAGAACTTCAAGACCGGTGGCCTGAAGCAATACGGCCTCGACCACGAGAGCCTGCGCGCGGCCAACCCGCGCCTCATCTACTGCAGCGTGACCGGCTTCGGCCACGACGGCCCTTATGCCGAGCGCGCGGGCTACGACCTGATGATCCAGGCCATGACCGGCATGATGAGCATCACCGGCCGCCCCGATGACGTACCCGGTGGCGGCCCGTTGCGCGTGGGCGTGGCGCTCACGGACCTGTTCACCGGCGTCTACGCGAGTACCGCCATCCTCGCGGCGCTGCAGGTGCGTGACCGCACAGGCGAAGGCCAGCACATCGACATGGCGCTGCTCGACGTGGGCATGGCCATCCTCGCCAACCAGGCGAGCGCGTTCCTCAACACCGGCAAGGCGCCCGAACGCCAGGGCAACACGCACCCGAGCCTTGCGCCGTATCAGGACTTTCCGACGCAAGACGGCTCGATGCTGCTGGCCATCGGCAACAACGGGCAGTTCGCGCGCTTCTGCGAAGCAGCCGGCCATCCGGAATGGGCGACCGACGCGCGCTTTGCCACCAACACACTGCGCGTGAAGCACCGTCTGGTGCTGATCCCGATGATGGAAGAACTCACGCGCACCCGCACCACGGCCGCGTGGGTCACGCTGCTCGAAGACAAGGCCGTGCCCTGCGGCCCGATCAACGACATCGCCCAGGCCTTCGACGATGCGCAGGTCAAGGCGCGCGGCCTTGCGGTCACGTTGCCGCGCGATGCGGGCGACGGCATCGCGAGCATCACGGGCGTGGCGAGCCCGCTGCGCCTGACGGCCACGCCGCCCGTGCTGCGCCATGCACCACCGGCGCTGGGCCAGCACACGCAGGAAGTGCTGGCGGAAATGGGCATCGACGCCGCCCGCTTCGACGCCCTGCGATCGGCCGGCGTGGTCTGACCACCAGGCAGCCATGACGAGCCCGATGCGCACGCCACCGTTCTCGGTGCTGCGCATCGACCACATCGTGCTGCGCGTGAAGGACATGGAACGCGCCATCACGTTCTACCGCGACGTGCTGGGCTGCGCCATCGAGAAGCGCCGCGACGACCTGGGGCTCGTGCACCTGCGCGCCGGCGCGAGCCTGATCGATCTCGTCACGCCCGATGGCCCACTGGGCATGCAGGGCGGGGCGCTTGCCGGCGTGGAAGGCCGCAACGTCGATCACATCTGCCTGCGCATCGAGCCTTTCGACGAAGCCGCCATTCGCGCGCTGATGGTTGCCCACGGCGTAGCGGTGAATGGCGAGGTGCAGAACAACTTCGGCGCCGAGGGCAATGGCCTCTCGATCTACATCGCCGACCCCGACGGCAACACCGTCGAGCTCAAGGGCGCTCCTCGCTGACCTGCGGCTCGACCGAGCGGCCGCTTTGTACGCCAGTGTGTCTGGCCGTCCGCGGCACACATGGGCATGCAAAAGTGCGCCCCGCTCGACACATCGCGGATACAGCCCGCCGATTCAATCCATGCATCGCCATTCCGGCGAGCCTGAAAGGAATCCCCATGAGCTCCACCACCGCAAAGATCCTCTACACCGGCAAGACCCACACCACCGGCGGGCGCGACGGCGCATCGCGCAGCGACGACGGGCGCCTCGACATCCGGCTTTCGTCGCCCGGCACCTCTGGCGCGGGCACCAACCCCGAGCAGCTGTTCGCCGCGGGCTGGTCGGCCTGCTTCATCGGCGCGATGGGCAAGGCGGCCGGCGCGATGAAGATCAAGCTGCCCGCCGACCTGGCCGTCGATGCCGAGGTCGACCTTGCCAACGAAGACGGCCAGTACTTCCTGCGCGCGCGCCTGAACGTGAGCCTGCCGGGCCTCGAGCGCGAAACCGCCCGCGCTGTGGTCGACGCCGCGCACCAGACCTGCCCGTACTCCAAGCTCACGCGCGGCAACATCGACGTCGAGCTCAACCTGGTCTGAGCGCCGCAGCCTCAGCCAGCCCGCCCGATGGTCGCCACGCCGAACACGATCACGCCCAACACCAGGTTCACCATCACCAGCTTGCGCACGGTGTTGAGCCGCGCGGCCGCCACCGGCCAGGCGCTTTCTTCCACCGCGCGCCGCATTGCCTTGAACACCGAGGCGCGGATGTAGACGTAGATGGCGGCCATCACGATTGCGATGCTCATCATCGCCTCGATGCGCCAGTGCAGGCCGCGGAAGCCGCCCGTCGAGAGGATCATCGCCACGCCGGTCACGAACAGCAGCGTGACCGACGCGTCCACCCCCACGAAGAAGCGCCGCAGCGTCGCGGCCATCATGCGCAGGCGCAGCGGCGGCTCCAGCGTGGCGACGGCGGAAGGGCGCACCGCGAAGTGCATGGTCGCCATGCCGCCGACCCAGAAGGCGGCGCAGAGCAGGTGGATGAAAAGCGGAATGGCGTACGACATGGGGCCCGATCAGAACACCGAAAGGGCGAGGGGCGCAATGTCGTGCCTCATGCCGCAGTGCTTCGTGCGCGCGAGGCGGCGCGCTTCTCCGCTTTCTCCGGCTTGTCCTTGCTGGCGGCCAGATCGGCATATCGCCGCATGTCGGCCACCACGCACCGCAGCAATTCCGCCGCGGCCGGCGACAGCATGCGCCCGTGCCGCGACACGATGTGCGAGCGGCCCTGCGACAGCAGCGGGTTCTTCATCGGCAGCTCGATCAGTTCGGGGTTGGTGGCGTTCGGCGTGAGCGAGATGCGGGTGCCCAGCGCATAGCCCAGCCCGGCCGACACGAAGTGGCCGAGCGCGCTGAACGAGGTGGTGGTCAGCAGCGATGGCAGCCGCACGCCCTCGCTGACTTCCGCTGCCTCGATGTGCTGGCGCACGCCGAAGTTGCGGTGCAGCGTGGCGCCCGGGTAGGGCAGCAGGTCGGCCAGCTTCAGCGGACGGCCCAGCTGCGCGAGCGGGTGCGTGGCCAGCACCAGCGCCTGGATCGGCTGCGAGTGCGACTGGTGGGAGGTGAGCCTGTCGTCCTTCGGCGGCTGGAACAGCATGCCGATGTGGGCGCGTTCCTCGACCACGCGCTGCACGATCTCGTCGGTGCTCGCCACGTCGAGGTCGATGGTGATCTTCGGGTGCGTGGTCATGAAGTCGCGCAGGCTGTGGCGCATGAGCCAGTCGACGTACCCCTCGCCGGCCACGACGTCGATGTGGCCGCGCTCGATCTTGCGGATGCTGTCCATCTGCGCCATCAGGTGCTGCTTCTGGCTGTTCTGGCGCCGCACGTAGCCAGCCAGCATCTCGCCCGCGTCGGTGGGCACCACGCCGCGGCCGTGGCGCTCCAGCAGCGGCACGCCGCACTCCTGCTCGAGGATGCCGATGGCGCGGCTCACGGCCGAAGGGTCCATGTCGAGCACGTCGGCGGCGCCGCGCACCGAGCCGCTGTCGAGCACCTGCATGAAGTAGCGCACGCGGCGCGTGTCGAGCTTGTCGTCCATGGCCCGGTCTCCTGAAGTTCGTGGCGAGTGTTGCATTCAATGCATCGAATATCCCGATTTACGGTCATTGATGCAATAGACCTGCAAGCCGAAACTCGCCGGCACCCCGCAGGTACTGCGCCACGAAAAGACGCCCCACCCATGACCTCTGCTGCCTCCGTCCTTGCCGCCGCCGCGCCTTCCAGCGCCTCCGGAAAACTCAAGCTCGCGCTCGTAACCCTGGCCATCGTGGCCGTGGCCGAGCTCATCGGCCCGGTGCAGTTCAGCGTCGGCCCGGGCAAGGTGGCGCTGCTGCCGATGCTGTGGGCGCTGCTGATCGCAGCCGCATGGGGCATCGCGCACAGCCGTGTGCCGGGCGTGGCGCGCGTGGCGACTGCCGAGCAGTCGTTTGCCGGCGGCCTGCTGAATGCGGGCCTGCTGCTGTTCGTGGTGAAGCTGGGCCTCACCGTCGGTGCCGCGCTGCCGCAGGTCAAGCAGGCCGGCTGGGCGCTGCTGTTCCAGGAGTTCGGCCATGCGCTGGGTACTCTGGCGCTGGGCCTGCCGCTGGCGCTGCTGCTGGGCATCAAGCGCGAGGCGGTGGGCGCCACCTTCTCGGTGGGCCGCGAGGGCAACCTCGTGATCATCGGAGAGAAGTACGGCATGGCCTCGCCCGAGGGCCGCGGCGTGCTGGCCGAGTACATCACCGGCACGGTGCTGGGCGCGCTCTTCATCGCGGTGCTGGCGGGTTTCATCGCCAGCCTGCACATCTTCGACCCACGCTCGCTGGCCATGGGCGCCGGCGTGGGCTCGGGCAGCCTGATGGCCGCGGCGCTGGGCGCCATCGCCGCGCAGCAGCCGGCCGAGATGCTGCCGCAGCTCACCGCCATCGCTGCCGCGTCGAACCTGCTGACTACGGTGGCAGGCTTCTACTTCACGCTGTTCCTGTCGCTGCCGTTGTGCTCATGGCTCTACGGCAAGCTGGAGCCGGTGCTGGGTCGCTTCTCGAAGCGCGGCGCGCAGGACTCGGCAGGCACGGGCGCCGTGTCGCAGGTCAGCGTGGCGCATGGCGGTGCCTTGCCACTGCGCGACACGCTCATCGCCTGGGCGGTGGTGGGTGGCGGCGTGCTCATCGGCAATTCGCTGACCTACAAGGTGCCGATGCTGGTCTCGCTCGAAGGCATGGCTGTGGTGGTGGCGATCGCGCTGGTGGTCGAGGGCATCAAGCGCCTCGTGCCGCGCCTGCCGATGGTGCTGGTGCTGTCGGTGGTGGCCACGGTGGTGGGCATTCCGGGCCTGTTCCCGTTCTCCGACGCGCTGATCGCGCTCACCGCTAAGCTCAACTTCCTTGCCTTTACGACGCCGGTGCTGGCGCTGGCCGGCTTCTCCGTCGCGAAAGATTTGCCGGTGTTCCGCCAGCTGGGCTGGCGCATCGTGGTGGTGTCGCTCACCGCCACGGCCGGTACCTTTCTCGGCGCCACGCTGATCGCCGAATTCTTCCACTGACAACCCACGAGAGAACTGCCATGTACCGCGACCCCGACATCGACGAAGACACCCGCGCCCGCATGCTGAGCTGGCGCCGCGACATTCACGCCAACCCCGAGACCGCCTTCGAGGAACACCGCACCGCCAACGTCGTCGCCAACGCGCTGATGCTGATGGGCCTGACGGTGCATCGCGGCCTGGCCGGCACTGGCGTGGTCGGTACGCTGAAGAATGGGGAGGGCCCGGGCATCGCGCTGCGCGCCGACCTCGATGCGCTCAACATGCAGGAGCTGGGCACGCAGGCGCATGCGTCCAAGTGCGCTGGCAAGATGCACGCCTGCGGCCACGACGGCCACACCGCCATGCTGCTCGGCGCGGCCGAGCACCTGTCGCGCCACAAGCCCTTCAAGGGCACGGTGCACTTCGTGTTCCAACCAGCCGAAGAGAACGAGGGTGGTGGCCGCGTGATGGTGGAAGAGGGCCTGTTCGAGCAGTTCCCCGCCGACGCCGTCTACGGCATGCACAACTTCCCGGCCCTGCCGCGCGGCCAGTTCGCGATCCGCAAGGGCACGATGACGGCCTTTCTCGACACCTTCGAGATCGTCATCACCGGCGAGGGCAGCCACGGCGCCATGCCCGAGACCGGCATCGATTCGGTGGTCGTCTCGGCCCAGCTGGTGAACGCGCTGCAAACCATCGTGAGCCGTCGCACCGGCGCGACCGATTCGGCGGTGGTGAGCGTCACGCAGATCCACGGCGGCGACACCTGGAACGTGATCCCCGAGACCGTGGTGCTGCGCGGCACCGTGCGCACGCTCGACCCCGTCATTCAAGACCAGACCCAGGCCGCGATGCAGCAGATCTGCGACGGCGTTGCGGTCAC
This sequence comes from Variovorax sp. YR566, assembly GCF_051992195.1. NCBI lineage: Bacteria > Pseudomonadati > Pseudomonadota > Betaproteobacteria > Burkholderiales > Comamonadaceae > Variovorax > Variovorax sp. YR566. Next base: position 323,037 of record NZ_CP197092.1, read on the forward strand.
GCACGGCGCCCGGGTGGCGCTCGACTACCGCCGCGGCTACCCCGGCGTGGTCAACACGCCCGCCGAGACCGACGCCGCCATTGCCGCCGCCGCCAGCCTGGTCGAGCGCGAGCAGGTGCACACCGACATCCCGCCGGCCATGGGCTCGGAAGACTTCGCCTTCATGCTGCAGAAGCGCCCGGGTGCCTACATCGGCATTGGCGCGGGCGAGGGCCCGAACGACCCGAACGTGCACAACCCGTACTACGACTTCAACGACGCCATCCTGCCGCTGGGCGCCGCCTACTGGGTGGCGCTGGTCAAACAGCAGCTTCCCGTCGCATGATGCGCTGATGCTCTCTGCCTTCGACATCTTCAAGATCGGCATCGGCCCGTCCAGTTCGCACACCGTCGGGCCGATGCGCGCGGCGCTGCTGTTCGCGCAATCGCTCGAGCGGCGCGGCGTGCTTGCGCAAGTGGCGCGGCTGCATGTGGACCTGTTCGGCTCGCTCGGCGCCACCGGGCACGGCCACGCGACTGACCAGGGCGTGATCCTCGGGCTCTTCGGCGACGCGCCTGACACGGTGCGGCCCGAGACCGTGCAGCCGCGGCTCGAAGCGCTTCGCCGCACCGGCCAGCTGAGCCTGCTGGGCACCACGCCCATTGCCTTCGACCGCGTGCGCGACATCGCCTTTCGCGGTGAAGAGTCGCTGCCCGAACACCCCAACGCCATGCGCTTCACGGCCTTCGCGGCCGATGGCGGCACGCTGGCCGAGGCCACGTACTTCTCGGTCGGCGGCGGCTTCGTCGTCGAAGGCGGGCAGGCCGTGGCCACAACGATGGCGGCTGCTTCCGCCGTGCCGCATCCCTTCACTACCGGCGACGAACTCATGGCGCAATGCCATGACAACGGCCTGTCGGTGGCCGCGCTGGTCATGCGCAACGAATGCGTGTGGCGGCCCGAGGCTGAAGTGCGCAGCGGCCTGCTGCGCATCTGGGGCGTGATGCAGCAGTGCGTGCAACGCGGCTTCGGCATCGACAACCCGCTGGCCGCGCATGCGCTGCCCGGCCCGCTGCGCATGCGACGCCGTGCCCCCGAGCTGAACCGTGAGCTGCTGGCGCAAGCCGGCGCGGCCGACCCGCTCGCGGTGATGGACTGGGTCAATGCCTTCGCGATGGCGGTGAACGAGGAGAACGCAGCCGGCGGCCGCGTGGTCACCGCGCCCACCAACGGCGCTGCGGGCGTGGTGCCCGCGGTGATGCACTACTACCAGCGCTTCGTGCCGCAGGCGAGCGACGAGGGTATCGTCGACTTCCTGCTCACCGCGGCGGCCATCGGCATGCTCTACAAGACCAACGCTTCCATTTCGGGCGCCGAAGTCGGTTGCCAGGGCGAGGTGGGCGTCGCCTGCTCGATGGCGGCCGGCGCGCTGGCCGCGGTGCTCGGCGCCACGCCGGCGCAGGTCGAGAACGCGGCCGAGATCGGCATGGAGCACAACCTCGGCCTTACCTGCGACCCGGTCGGCGGCATGGTGCAGATCCCCTGCGTCGAGCGCAACGCCATGGGCGCGGTGAAGGCGATCAATGCGGCGCGCATGGCTCTGCGCGGCAACGGCAGCCACTACGTGTCGCTCGACGCGGTGATCCGCACCATGAAGCAGACCGGCGAGGACATGAAGTCGACGTACAAGGAAACCTCGCTCGGCGGCCTCGCGGTGAACGTGGTGGAGTGCTGACCGCGCCGAAGCTCAGGGCACGAACATGTCCCACGGCGCCTTGCCCTCCGGCAGCCGGGGCCGTTCGGTGAGCGAAGCCAGTGGCTCGCCGGCCTCGAAGCGCGCAGCCAGCGCTTCGGGGTCGAACACCACGCCCATGAAGTTCTCGGCATAAGCGCCACTGGCGAAGAAGGCGCTGACTTCCTCGGCTGTCTCGAACACGTCGTGCTGCAACTCGAGCCGGTGGCCGTCGGGGTCGCGGTAGTACATCGAGATGGTCGGCCCGTGGTTGATGCACCAGTAGGGCCGGATGCCGCGCGCGGCCAGGCGGCGATGGTTGGCCAGCAATTCGCCGAGCGAGCCGTAGGTGAAGGCGATGTGCTCCAGGCCCGTGCTCGCGTCGGCTTCGTGTTTCAGCTCCGGTCCTGCGATCAGGCCGATGCGGTGGTGCTCGTCGTCGTAGGTCAGGAAGCACAGCATCTCGTTCTCGAACGCGGCATGGGCCTGCAGCACGTCGAGGTACCAAGCACGCGAACGCGCCAGGTCGCTCACGCGCAGCACTACGTGCGCCAGCTTGACGGGGCTGAGCGCGGTGCGCGTGAAGTCGGGTAGCGGGCGTACCGGGGTCGCAATGTCGTTCATGGGTGTCTCCTTCTTTCTTTGGGGGGCGCAACGCTCAGCCGGCGGGTTCGGCAATCACGCGGTTCTCGATGTGGCCGATGCCTTCGATCTCCACGCGCACCACGTCGCCCGGCACCAGGTAGCGCGGCGGGTCCATCAGCCCGCCGACTCCAGCGGGGCTGCCGGTGCTCAGCACGTCGCCCGGCTCCAGCGTGAAGGCGGTGCTCAGTTCGACCAGCATGGCCTCGATGCGGTGGATCATCTGCGCGGTGTTGCCGTCCTGCCGCAGCTCGCCGTTGACCCAGGTGCGCAGCCGTAGCGCGTGCGGGTCGGCAATCTCGTCGCGCGTCAACAGCCAGGGCCCGAAGGGGCCGTGCGTGTCGAAGGACTTGCCCAGCGTGTGCGTGGGCGCGCGCATCTGCCAGTCGCGCACGCTCATGTCGTTGACCACCACGTAGCCCGCGACCATGGCCATCGCGTCTTCCGCGCGCACGTGGCGGCAGCGCCTGCCGATGACCACGCCGAGTTCGCCCTCGTAGTCGAACTGGTCGGACACGCGGGGCTTGTGCACCGCATCGAAGGGGCCGGCCACGCACGACACCTGCTTGTTGAACCACACCTGGCCCGGTGGCCGCACGAGCCCCAGCTTCGCGGCCTCCTCCAGGTGCGAGGCGTAGTTGCCGCCGAGCCCCAGGAACTTCTGCGGCGCGGGAATGGGCGCCGCCAGCCGCACGCCGGCGAGTGCCACGCGGGGTGCTTCCGCGAGCGCAGCGTGCAGCCACGCCATGCCTTCGTCGCCGCGCGCAAGGAGCTCGCGCAGCCCGGGCGGCGCGCCGGGCTGGTCCGTCAGGTCGGCGATTTCCTCGTTTCGGACCACGCCGAAGCGAAGGGCGTCGCGGTGGTGGAAGCTGGCGAGTTTCATGGCGTGTGCTGGAACGGGTGGTTGACCGACAGGGAGCGATCGATGATGCTGGTGGAACGAACGCAGAACAATTCGCCCGGCATGAACGGATCGTTCTGCCGGTGGAACGAAAAACAGAACGAGAGACATGGAAGACCTCAACGACCTGGCGCTCTTCGCCCACGTGGTGACGCAGCAGGGCTTCAGCGCAGCGAGCCGGCACCTGGGCATTCCCAAGTCGCGCCTGAGCCGCCGCATCTCGCGGCTCGAGGAGCGCCTGGGCGTGCGACTGCTGCAGCGCAGTTCGCGCCGCCTGCTGCTCACCGGCGTGGGCCGGGAGTTCTACGAGCGCTGCCAGGCCACGGTGGCGGCGGGCGACGAAGCCTTCGACGTGCTGCGCCAGGCCACCTCGCAGCCGCAGGGCCTGCTGCGCGTGAGCTGCCCGTTCACCCTCGCGCAGTTCTGGCTCACGCCGCTGATTCCGGCCTTCATGCGTGCCTGCCCCGGCGTGCGGCTGCAGCTGGAAGTGAGCAACCGGCGCGTCGATCCGATGCAGGAGAACATCGACGTGGTGCTGCGCGTGCGGCGCCCGCCCTTCGAGGACTCCAGCCTCATCGCCCGGCCGCTGGGCTCCACCGTCGACGTGCTGCTGGCCAGCCCCGCGCTGCTGGCGCAGCTTGGCGCGCCGCAGGGGCTCGCCGACCTGGCCGCATGGCCCGTGCTGTCGCTGCCCGCCGAGAACGACCGCTACCGCTGGACGCTGGAGCGCGGCGCGCAGGCGCAGGAATTCGGCTTCACGCCGCACTTCGTCACCGACGACATGTTCGCGCTCAGGCATCTCGCGGAGCAGGGCATGGGCCTGGCGCTGCTGCCCGAAATCATGTGCCGCGATGCGCTCGCCGAAGGCCGCCTGGTGCGCGTGTGCGGCGAATGGGCCTGTGCGACCAGCGAGATCCAGGCCGCGTTCGCTTCCCGGCGCGGCATGCTGCCGGCGGTGCGCGCCTTCATCGACTACCTGCTGCAAAACCCGCCGGGCGAGGCTGTCGCGCGGACAGGCTTATCCTGACCGACCCTTCTTTCGTTCCAACTCCCGCAAAGCAAATCGAGGCACTGCAATGACCCGTACCGTCGCCGAGAAACGCGCCGACTTCCGCGCCCTTCACGAACAAGGCTGCTTCGTCATTCCGAACCCCTGGGATACGGGCAGCGCGCGCTTCCTCGAAGGCCTGGGCTTCAAGGCGCTGGCCACCACCAGCTCGGGCTTTGCGTGGTCGCAGGGTCAGGCCGATGGGGCGATGTCGCGCGAACTCATCCTGGCGCACTTGCGTGAGCTGGTGGAAGCCACCGACCTGCCCGTAAATGCCGACTTCGAGAACGGCTTTGCCGCCGATGCGCAGGGCGTGGCCGAGAGCGTGCGTCTCGCGATCGAGACCGGCGTGGCGGGCCTGTCCATCGAAGACTCGACGGGCAACGCCGCCGACCCGCTCTTTTCCATCGACGTGGCGGTCGAGCGCATGCGCGCCGCGCGCAAGGCCATCGATGCATCGGGCGCCGACGTGCTGCTGGTCGGCCGCGCCGAGAACTTCTTCGCCGGGCGACCCGACCTGGCCGACGCCGTCGCGCGGCTCAAGGCCTATTCGAACGCGGGTGCCGATTGCCTCTACGCGCCCGGCATCAAGACCCGCGAGCAGATCGCCGCCGTGGTCGCTGCCGCAGGAGGCAAGCCGGTCAACCTGCTGGTGGGTGCGGCCAGCGAGCTCACGATGCAGGACATCGCCGGGCTTGGCGTGCGCCGCGTGAGCGTGGGTGGCGGCATGGCGCGCGCGGCCTGGGGCGGCTTCATCCGCGCTGCACGCACGCTGGCCGACCAGGGGCGCTTCGACGGCTTTGCAGATGCCGCACCGGGCGCCGAGCTCAACGCCTTCTTCCGCCCGTTCGCCGGCTGAGGCACCGTGGATGCGCTGCTCGCCGAGATCCGCGCCTGCCGCGTGTGCGAGGCGCATCTGCCGCTGGGCCCGCGGCCAGTGGTGCAGGCCAGCGCGAGCGCCCGGCTGCTGATCGTCGGCCAGGCGCCCAGCATGACCGTGCACCGCACGGGCGTGCCGTGGGACGACAAGAGTGGCGAGCAGCTGCGCCGCTGGCTCGGCATCGACCGCGACGTGTTCTACGACGCGACGCGCATTGCGATCATGCCGATGGGCTATTGCTACCCGGGGCGCGGTGCCAGCGGTGACCTGCCGCCGCGCAAGGAATGCGCCGAGCTGTGGCACGAACGGCTGCTCGCGCAGATGTCGCGCATCGAACTGACGCTGCTCATCGGGCAGTACGCGCAGCGCCACTTCCTCGGCAAGACGGCGCGCGGCAGCGTCACCGAAACCGTGGAGGCCTTCGCCGACTATGCGCCGCGCTTTGTTCCGCTGCCGCATCCTTCGCCGCGCAACACGGGCTGGTTCAAGCACCACCCGTGGTTCGAGAGCGATGTGCTGCCGGTGCTGCGCGAGCGGGTGCGGGAAGCGCTGTTTTCGCCCACGCCATCGCTGCCTGCAACTAGGGCGTTGACTTCGCGCGCCGCGCCGCAGGCCGGCGCGGCGGCTTCGCCTCCAGCACCAGCTCGGCCGGCAGCGCGTCGTTCCATGATTCGGTGAAGTACGCGCGGTCGCTCGGCACCAGCTGGGGCAGCGCTTCGCGCAGCAGGTCCAGCGATTGTTCCGCCGCCTTCAGGTCGCCCGCGTGCGCCGCATACCAGGCGTGTTCGAACAGCAGGCTGCAGTGCTGGAGGCCCGGGTAGCGGCGGCGCCCCGCCTGGTGGTCGGCAAGCCGCGCCTGCGCCACGTCGACCCAGCGCGCGGGCCAGTTCGTCGCATCGAAGGCATCGGCGAGCGGACCGGCCAGCTTCGAGATGGCGGCCGGGTCCAGTGGCTTCTGCGCACGGAACTGCGCGAGCGTGGGCTGCTTCTCTGGCCGGCAGTGGCCGCGCGCGATGCGCATCAGGTAGATCGCATTCCACGCCGAGCGGCCCTGGCCGTCGGTGTGGCCGCAGAGCCATTCGCTGAAGGCGATCCATTGCACCGCGCGCCGCGTGGTGTCGGCCTTGCCGTCGTGTGCGAGCGCGGGCAGGTCGGACAACCCTACGCGATCGAACAGCCATGCGGCCATGCCCATGTTGGCGGCCACGTGCTGCGCCGCGTCGAAGGAGTGCGATTCGAAGGCGGCTGCCAGCGCCTCGCCGAAGCGGCGCAGCGATTCTTCGGCGAGCGCGGCCGAGGCAGGCTTGTCTTCGGCCGACAGCGCCAGCGCGCGCGAGCGGCACACCAGCGCCCACAGGTTGCACCACTCGAAGCGCACGTCGGGGTGGTGCCGCAGCACCAGCCCGCGCGCCGCATCTTCGGCCATGCCGCTCAACAGCGACTGCGCCAGCGGCAGGTCGCGCGCGGTGTAGGCACACCATGCGGAGACGATGCATTCCATCGCGCCGAGGTAGTCGTTGCCCGCCACGTGGTGCGCGAGCCGCTGCTTCTTCAACGTCTGCAGCCGCCGACGCGCCTGCTCGTTGTCGCCGAGCCGGCGCCACAGCATGGCCTCGTTGAGCGTGACCAGCGCGCGCTGAAAGTCGGTGGCTGCCAGCGTGCCGGCGAGGCGGATCGATTCGAGCGCGCTTCCGTTGCCACTGCCGTTCCCGCCCGCCACCGGCGCCATCAGCCGGCCCTGCCGCGCCGCCTGCTGCGAGGCGACAAGCTGCTTCCAGAAAGCCGCGTCCTGCAGATGCACCGCGTCGGGCGGCGGCGAGCCGGTGGCTTGGGCTTTGCGCGAACGCAGGCCGAGGAACGACGCCACTTCGGCAGCCGTGGCCGCGCGGCCTTGCACCAGCACGCGCACGCGCTTCGCCTCGGCGGCGGGCAGCCAGAACGGGCCCTGGCTGCGCCGCTCAGCATTCAGGAAGCGAGGCTCGCGCTGGGTGTCTTCGCCCCAGCCGACCTCGATGTTCCAGGCCTTGAAGTCGCGGAACGCGCGGCTCACGACCATGCGCAAGGTGCTGGCATCGGACACTTCGCCGCGCAGGTCGGCCAGCCGCACGACACCGGCGCCGGCATCGTGCGCATGCTGCATGCGCACCAGCAGCCAGAGCGATTGAAAGGCCGCGCGCCGGCCGTTGACCGACTGCGGCGAGGTGAGTTCGATGGAAAGGAGAGCAGGCTTGGGCACGCCCGAATTGAACCTCAAAACGGGCGCAGAACCTGATCAGTGCCGATGGCGGTCCAGCAGCTCGGGCACTTCGCTGCGCCCGATACCCAGGTCGCGCAGATCATGGTCGCTCATGCCGGCCAGTTGCCGCGAGTCGGCGTGCGCACGGCGGCTGTTCACCACCCGGCGGCGCCAGCCGCGCAGGGCATGGATCAGGCGTTGATGAAAAGACGATGGCTTGGGCGCGGTCACGATGGGCTCCTTGGTTGGGAGCGCTCATCTTCCGGCGGTGCATGCTATTGTGGAAGTTGAGATTTCTGACACTTTCCATCACCTTTACTGATAGTGAGGCGACCCGATGCGACAGCTCAACCTCGATCAACTGCGCACCCTCATCGCCATCGTCGATCTCGGCACCTTCTCGGCGGCGGCCAGGGCGCTGCACCTGGCGCAGCCCACGGTGAGCCTGCACATCAGCGAGCTCGAATCGCGCCTCGACGCGCCGCTGGTGGTGCGCGGCAACCGGCGCATCACGCCCACGGCCGCCGGAGCGGCGCTGGTCGAGCGCGGACGCAAGCTGCTGCGCGACACCGACGACGCCGTCGAAGCAGTCAAGCGCCAGGCCGAAGGGCGCGTGGGCCGCGTGCGCCTGGGCACTTCGACCGGCGTGCTGGTCGACCTGCTGCCGCAGGTGCTCGAAGCGCTGGGGGAGGAGCATTCGGGCATCGACGTCGAAGTGAGCATCCGCGGCTCCTACGAGGCCATGGAACGGCTGGCGGCAGGCACGCTCGACATCGGCCTGGTCGCCATTCCGCAGCCGCCGCTGCGCGGCATCGTCGTCACGCCGTGGTGCGAGCAGCCCATGATGGCTTTCGTGCCGCAGCGCTGGAAGGCGCCCAGGCGCGTCACGCCGGCCTGGCTGGCGACGCAGCCGCTGATCTTCAACGAGGCGACCACGCACATGTACCGGCTCACGATGGAGTGGTTCGCAGATGCCGGCTTCGCGCCGCGCGCACGCATCGAGCTCAACTACGACGCGGCCATGCGCAGCCTGGTGGCGGCGGGCTATGGCGCCGCGCTGCTGCCGCTGCAGCAGTCCACCGACACGGTGCGCAACGACCGCATGCAGATCCTGCCGGTGAGCCCGAAGCTCACGCGCCGCGTGGGCATTGCGCATCGCCAGCACGCGATGCTCGACGGCGCGACGCTGAGCGTGCTGGAGGTGCTGACGGCGTTCAGCCAGGCCTGAGCATCCCGAGCCGGGCGCTCATGCGCGCCAGGCGCTGGGGGAGCGCGCGCACATCGTCGGCAATGCCGTGGTTGCGCCAGCCGAAGATGCGGCGCACATAGGCATCGGCTGCGCCGTCCACCGCAATGCAGGCGGTGTGCACGCCGGCTTCGCGCGCCTCGGCCACGGCCTGGCGGGCGTCTTCGATCAGGTACCCGGGGTCGTGCACGTCGATGTCGGAAGGCGCGCCGTCGGTCACGAGCAGGATCGCGCGCTGGCCCGCGGGCTCGCCGCGCAGGTGCGAAGTGGCATGGCGCAACGCGGCGCCCATGCGAGTGGAGTAGCGCCCGCGCACCGCGCCGATGGTGGCGCGCGACGCGGCGTCGAGCGGCTGGCCGAAGTCGAGCAGGCGGTAGTAATAGACCTCGGCGCGCGTGTTCGACGAAAAGCCGTGGATCGCGAGGCGGTCGATGCCTTGCGTGTTCGATGCGGCAAGCAGCAGGGCGGCCCGCTTTTCGATGTCGAGCAGCGAGACGGTGTGCGGGCCCGCATCGTTCGCCGATGCCGACAGGTCGAGCAGCACGAGCAGGCTCGAAGGGCGCGGGCCCTTGCCGGGGCGCATGAACAGGCGGGGGTCGGGCTGCAGGCGCAGGCGGCGGTCGATCAGCACTTCGATGGCGGCGTTCAGGTCGATGTCGTCGCCTTCCCATTGGCGGCGCAGCCGGTGCGTGCGGTCGAGATGGCGGGCGCGGGGCGGGGCGAGCGGAGGGATGCGTTTGCTGTCGGCCGTGGCTTGCTCGCGCAGTGTGGTGAGGCCTTGCCATGCGGGCAGCTTCTCGATCACCGTGCACCAGTCGGGGCGCAGGCGCTCCAGCTTGCGGTCCCATTCGGGGTAGGTGTAGCGGCCCAGTTCCATCTCATCCACGCCGCCGGCTGAGGGGTTGCTGCTGCCTTCGCCAAGCGCACCCGATTGCTGGAGCGCGATGGTCTCATCCGGCGGCGTATCGGCGTCACCGAAATCCCAGAGGTAGCTGTTGTCGTCGCGGTAGGGCGCGGGCACCGCGTAGTCCCGGGGCTCGAAGCGCACGCGCATCTGGCCGAGGTCGTTGGCAAGGATGGAGGCGACGGCGCGGAAGGCGTCGCAGTCTTCAAGGCCAGTGCGTGCGACGGTTTCGTCGAAAAGGCGGCGAGCCTTGTTGACCCAGTGGTTGTCGTCCTGCCATGCGGGCAGCATCAGCATGCGGTCCATGCGCGCGACGAGCGCCGCGAAGCCCAGGTCCAGTGGGTCGGGCACGGGCGCCAGCGATTCGGCGAACCAGCCGTGCAGGCCGGGGAAGTCGCGGCACAGCAGGCGTTCGACGCGGGCGTCCTCGATGGCCGAGGCCACCGCGATGCCCATGGGCTTGAGCGCACGCGCCAGGCGGGCGGGCGTGGAGTGGCGCAGGTGCGCGACCGCATGCGCGACCATGGCGCGGCGCAAGCGTTCTTCGCCAGTGCCTTCAGGCAGCAACAGGCGCTTGCCGACGAGCACGGCGCGCGTTCCGGCCAGCGCCTGAACTTCGACATCGATGCCGGCAAGGCCACGGGCCAGCAGCGACAACGCAGCGTTCATCCGAACTGCGCTTCGACAAAGCCCTGTAGCGCGCTCGCCATGTCGGGGTCGTCGGTCAGTGCGCGCGTCATCGTCATCTCGCAGCTCTCGCGCGGCGTCACGCCGTCGCGGATCAGCACGCCCGCATAGATCAGCATGCGCGTCGACACGCCTTCGTCGAGCCCCCGGTGCTTCAGTTCGCGCGAGCAGCGCGCGATGGCCACCAGCTTCGCCGCGAGGTCGAGTTCGATGGCGGCTTCGTGCGACACGATCTCCGCTTCGAGCGCGCTGTCGGGGTAGTCGAATTCCAGCGCCGCGAAGCGCTGGCGCGTCGAAGGCTTCATGTCCTTCGCGCTGCTCTGGTAGCCGGGGTTGTATGACACCACGAGTTGAAAGTCGGGATGCGCGCGCACCAACTCGCCCTTCTTGTCGAGCGGCAGGATGCGCCGCGCGTCCGTCAGCGGGTGGATCACCACGGTCGTGTCCTGCCGCGCTTCCACCACCTCGTCGAGATAGCAGATGCCGCCGTGCCGCACGGCGAGTGTCAGCGGCCCGTCGTGCCAGGCCGTGCCGTTGGCGTCGAGCAGGTAGCGCCCGACGAGGTCGGAGGCCGTCATGTCCTCGTTGCAGGCCAGCGTGACCAGCGGCCGGCCCAGCGACCACGCCATGTGCTCCACGAAGCGGGTCTTGCCGCAGCCGGTCGGGCCTTTCAGGATCAGCGGCATGCGGTGGCGGTACGCCTGCCGGTACAGCGCCACCTCGTTGCCCGCGGGCCGGTAGAAGGGCTCGGTCTCGATGCGGTAGGCAGCCAGCGGATCGGGAACCGCCGCGTTCATCGGTGCTGGGCCGGCTCGTTCGGAATGCCCTCGATGGGGCACTCCGGTGTGCCCACCGTGCTGCGCGTGAACGACTCCACCATTTCGCGCGTGCCCTCGGGGTCGTTGATCCACTTCGTGTAGAAGTTGTACGGGCAGGCTGCCACGCCCTTGTCGCCGTCGCCGGAGTTGATGGTGCCGGTGTAGCCGCGGTGCACCAGCTTGAACAGGTGGTTCTGCGACTGGCCGTTCTTGCGCGCATCGCGGATCAGGCCCATCGAGAGCTCGGCGTAGTTGATGCCCATCTCTTCCTCGCCGCATTCGCCCAGCGTGCGGCCGTCGAAGCCGATCAGCGCCGAGTGGCCGAAGTACGAGTACACGCCGTCGAAGCCCGCCGCGTTGGCCACGGCCACGTAGGTGTTGTTCATGAAGGCCATGGCCTTCGACACCATGATCTGCTGCTCCTTGGCCGGGTACATGTAGCCCTGGCAGCGCACGATGAGCTCGGCGCCGCGCATCGCGCAGTCGCGCCAGATCTCGGGGTAGTTGCCGTCGTCGCAGATGATCAGGCTGATCTTCATGCCCTTGGGGCCATCGCTCACATAGGTGCAGTCGCCCGGATACCAGCCCTCGATGGGCACCCACGGCATGATCTTGCGGTACTTCTGGACGATCTCGCCCATGTTGTTCATCAGGATCAGCGTGTTGTAGGGCGCCTTGTTCGGATGCTCCTCATGGCGCTCGCCGGTCAGCGAGAACACGCCCCACACGTCGGCGCGGCGGCAGGCGTCGGCAAAGATCGCGGTCTCCTCGCCCGGCACGGTGGCCGCGGTGTCGTACATCTCCTTGGCGTCGTACATGATCCCGTGCGTCGAATACTCCGGGAAGATCACCAGGTCCATGCCCGGCAGGCCCTTCTTCATGCCGACCAGCATTTCGCCGATCTTGCGGGCGTTGTCCAGCACCTCGGCCTTGGTGTGGAGGCGGGGCATCTTGTAGTTGACGACCGCGACGCCCACGCAATCGTTGCTGCTCGAAATATCACCATGTCTCATGACGCTGCTCCTGAAGGATGGTTGAGAAAGAAAACAAACAAAAAGGCCCGAACCGGGGTTCAACCGGTTCGGGCCTGTCTGTCTGCGGTGCAACGGGTTCGTGTCGTCGAAGCCGATTGTTCTCAACTCAGCGCGGGCTGCACATACGTCATTTCGCTGATTGCGGTGGGTGCTGTGTTCAGCGGGGGCGTGCGTAGCCGGATTCGATCCAGGCGGTGGCGCTGGAGGCGGTGAGCCTGAAGGCGGGCGACACGTTGACGCTGGCGAGCTCGGAGTCGTCGGCGTCGTCATAGGCGGTGAGCGTGGCCGAGGGGTTGTCCTCGTCGGGCACGATGCCCAGGGCCACGCGAATGCGCTGGTCGTTGCGCGCGGTGACGGTCACGCTCTTGTTGAGCGTGGCGTGCAGCTGCTGCTCGTGGCGGCGGATGACTTCGGCGGCGGTCTTCACGAGCGTGGAAAAGGCGGGGCCGTCGAGCGGCTTCGGATTCTTCTTGTCGCGGCCCATGGTCCAGGGGCCGACCAGTGCCGGCTCGGGGTCGCCGTGGCGGGTCATCTCGACGGCCCAGCCGTCGTCTTCCTCGTTCTTGATGATGCGGGCGGTCCAGCGGTCGTCGCGCCAGAGGCGGTCTTCCTGCAGGGGGAGGGTGTCGGAGTCTGTCGGGTCGGTCATTCGGGTGTCGTTGGTCTGGCGCGGGGTATTTTCGCCTCTGCCGCAGGGCCGCCGATGTAGAGCGAGAGGCCTTCGACCAGTGCGTCGAAGGCGGCGCGGCAGCGCGGGCTGTTGCGCAGGTCTTCGTGCATCGTGACCCAGGTGTCGAGCTTCAGCGAGAAGGTGCGCGGCATCAGCCGCACCAGCGCGTCGTTGCGCCTGGCCAGCGCCACCTGGCAGATGCCGACGCCCGCGCCCGCACGGATCAGCGCCAGCTGCGCGAGGTCGCTGTCGGTGCGCAGCGAAAAGCCATCGCGCGAGAAGACCTTGAGCGACTTGCCCGCGTTGCGCACGAAGGCCGAGGGCTGGTCGTAGCCGATCACCGAATGCGCGGCCAGTTCCTCCAGCTTGCGCGGCGTGCCGTGGCGGGCGAGGTAGTCGCGGTGCGCATGGAAGCCCAACTCGATGTTGCCGATGCGGCGCGCCAGCAGCTGCTCTTGCCTGGGCCGCACCATGCGCACGGCGATGTCGGCCTCGCGCTGAAGCAGGTCCTGCACGCGATTGGTCGACACCAGCTCGACCTTCAGCGCCGGGTGCGCCTCGCGCAGCCGCGCCACGATGGGCGGCAGCACTTCGACGCTGACCACCTCGCTGGCCGACACCCGCACCACGCCGCGCACGCCTTCGCCCTGGCTGCTGGCGGCCCGCTCCAGCGAGGCGGCGGTGCTTTCCATGGCCTCGGCATGCGCGCGCAACGACAGCGCCACCTCGGTGGGCAGCAGCCCGGTCTGCGAGCGTGTGAAGAGCACCACGCCCAGCGCCTTTTCGAGCGCTGCGACGTGGCGCCCGGCCGTGGGCTGGGTGATGCCGAGCGCGCGCGCCGCGCCCGAGAGAGAGCCCTCGCGCAGCACGCCGAGGAAGGAGCGGTACAGCTCCCAGCCAATATTCGAAGTCATACATAAATGTATGGCCGATGGCTTATGTTCGGCAATTCCAATTGAACCCTGCCGAACCCAGAATTCCTCCATCGACAACTGTTCTGGAGCATTTCATGGCACGCAACGACACGGTTCTGGTTCTTGGCGCAACGGGCGGCATCGGCGGCGAGGTAGCCCACCAGCTGCGCGATGCGGGCTGGGAGGTGCGCGCGCTCAAGCGCGGCGCGACCGAAGGACGCAGGGACGGCATCACCTGGCTGGCCGGCGACGCGATGGATGCGCAGGCCGTACTGCAGGCCGCGAAGGGCTGCTCGGTCATCGTGCATGCGGTCAACCCGCCGGGCTACCGCCGCTGGTCGGAGCTGGTGCTGCCGATGCTCGACAACACCATCGCCGCCGCGAAGGCCGAAGGCGCGACGATCGTGCTGCCCGGCACGGTCTACAACTTCGGCCCCGATGCCTTCCCGCTGCTGGCCGAAGACTCGCCGCAGCATCCGGCCACGCGCAAGGGCGCGATCCGCGTCGAGATGGAACGGCGCCTCGAAGACGCCAGCCGCCAGGGTGCCCGCGTGCTGATCGTGCGCGCTGGCGACTTCTTCGGACCGAAGGCCGGCAACAACTGGTTCTCGCAGGGGCTGGTGAAGGCGGGCCAGCCCGTCAAGGGCGTGAGCTATCCCGGCCGCGCCGGCATTGGCCACCAGTGGTCGTACCTGCCGGACGTGGCCCGCACCATGGTCGAGCTGCTGGCGCGGCGTGACCGGCTCGAAGCCTTCGCCCGATTCCACATGGCCGGCCATTGGGACGCCGAAGGCACGCGCATGAGCGATGCCATCCGCAAGGTAGTTGCTCGCCGCACAGGTGCCAAGGTGAGTGTGTCGGCCTTTCCGTGGTGGCTGCTGGCGCTGGCCTCGCCCTTCGTCACCACCTTCCGCGAAATGCGCGAGATGCGCTACCTGTGGCAAACGCCCGTGGGCATGGACAACGCGAAGCTGGTTGCTTTCCTGGGTCGTGAGCCGCACACGCCGCTCGACGAGGCAGTGGAGGCCGCGCTGGAAGGCATGGGCAGCCTGGCCACGGCGCCGGTGGCCGTGGCGGCCTGATCGATCAGAAGACCGACAGCCCCGTGCGCGCCACGAACAGCTCCAGCGCCTTCATGCCCAGCAGCGAATTGCCGGTGGCATCGAGCGCGGGCGACCACACGCACAGCGTGAGCCGGTCGGGCACCACCGCCACGATGCCGCCGCCCACGCCGCTCTTGCAGGGCAGGCCGATGGAAAAGGCCACGTCGCCCGCCGCGTCGTAGGTGCCGCAGGTGAGCATCAGCGCGTTGATGCGGCGCGTCTGCCGCTCGCCCGTGATTTCGGGCTCGCCGTCGATCGGGTGCGCCCCGTCGCGGCAAAGGAAGGCGGCGGCGCGCGCCAGTTGCCGGCAGCTCATGCGCAGCGAGCACTGGTGGAAGTAGGTGTCGAGCACGGTCGCGACGTCGTTGTCGATCTTGCCGAAGCTCTTCATGAAGTTGGCCAGCGCGACGTTGCGAAAACCCGTGTCGGCCTCCGACTGCGCCACTTCGTCGTCGAAGCCGATGGACTCGCCGCACAGGCTGCCCATGAGCGCGAGGATGTCGGCCTTCGCGCTGCCGCCGGTGGCCTTCGCCTGGCTCACCAGCCGGTCGGCCACCGCGATGGCGCCGGCATTGATGAACGGGTTGCGGGGCTTGCCCTGTTCGTTTTCGAGCTGCACCAGCGAGTTGAACGGGTTGCCCGAGGGCTCGCGCCCGATGCGCTCCCACAGCGCGTCGCCCATGCGCTGCATGGCGAGCGTGAGCGTGAACAGTTTCGACACGCTCTGGATGGAGAAGGGCGTCTCGAAGTCGCCCGCGCCGGCTTCTTCGCCCTGGCAGGTGCGCAGCGCGATGCCGAACTGCCGCGCGTCCACGCGGGCGAGCGCCGGGATGTAGCTCGCGACGGTGCCACCCTGGCCGAGCTGCGGGCGCAGCGTGGCGACGATTTCGTCGAGAACGGGCTGGAAGTTCGTTGTGGTCTTGCTCATGCCGAGCGTTGTACCGCAGGCCGCCGGTTCACCAGCACGATGCCCAGCGCCACGCCGGCCAGCGCCACGATCAGCTGCGCCGTGAGCGGCTCCTTCAGCAGCACCACGCCGAACACCAGCGCGAACAGCGGCGTGAGAAAGGTGAAGGACGACATCTGCGTGGCCGGGTAGTGCCGCAGCAGCCACATCCAGGCGAGATAGCTGGCGAAGGCGCCGACCACCGTCTGCAGGCCGATGGAAGTCCAGGCCCACGCGGAATACGAAAAGCCCCAGTGCTCGCCGAGCGCCAGCGACAGCACCGGGCACACCGCCGCCGTGACCGCCACTTGATAGAACAGCGTCTTCTCCGCACTGGCCGTGGCCAGGCGCGTGGTGCGCAGCGTGAGCGTGGTCAGGCCCCAGAGCATGCCGGCCGCCAGCGCCATGCCGTCGCCGATGAGCTGCGACGAACTCATGTGGCCGAAGCCCTCGCTGAAGGCCAGCACCACGCCCGAGAACGCAATGAACAGCCCCAGCCACTGGAAGCCCCGCAGCCGCTCGGCCGGCACCCAGCGCGGCAGCAGCAGCGACACCCAGAAAGGCGCGGTGTAGAGAAACACCGTGAGCCGCGAGGCGCTGGTGTGCTGCAGCCCCAGGTAGATGCCGGCGAACTCGCCAGAGAACAACAGGCCGGCCAGCAAGCCGGGCCACAGCGTGCCGTCGCGCTCGAACAGTGGCACGCCTCGCGATACACACCAGAGCCACAGCAGCACCGTGGCGCCGATCATGCGGATCGAGGCCTGCCACATCGGCGGCACCTCGGCCACGGTGGTCTTGATGAGGATCTGCTGCAGGCCCCAGAAGGCGCAGCAGGCAATGAGCAGGCCGATGGCGAGGGAGTCGAGGTGGGTCTTGCGCTGGATCATTCGGGGCCGGTCAGTCGCGGCGGGTTGCCGCGTAATTCATCCGATGATCGTATCGTGCCAGCGTGTTTATTGTGCGAACGCGGTCAGCGAAGGCAGCGGCGCGCGCTGCTCGAAGCGCTTTTCGATGGCCAGCAGCGCAGCCTCCAGGAACTGCAGGAACATGCCCATGGCCACCGCCGTGGTCTGGCCCGCGCGCTGGTAGAGGCAGCTGAACGAGCGCGCCCCCGCGTCGGCCAGGCCGGTCCACACCAGCGTGCCGCGCTCCACGTCTTCGGCCACGTTCTCGGGAATGAGAAAGCCGATGCCCGTGCCGCCGGCCACCAGCCGCCGCACCATCGCGACCGAGCTGGTCTCCACCAGCGGGCGCACCTTGCGGTGCTCGCGGTGGTCGATCTGGTCGACCATGGCGCGCAGCTCGGTGTCGGGCGTCATGAGGATCAGCGGGTGGTCCAGGCAGTCGCGCAGCCGCGGCAGCTTGCCCAGCGCCGCCAGCGGATGGCCGGGCGGCGTGACCAGGCCCAGGTGCTGCGGAAACGCGCGTATCTCTTCCACGCCGGGCGGCGGCTTGCGGCGCAGGCAGAAGCCGATGTCCGATTCGCCATTGGCCACCCACTTCAGGATGTTCTCGCCGCTGCCCGAGCGCACGCTGTAGGTCACGCCCGGGTAGTTCTTCATGGCCGCCTCGATGACCTCGGGCACCAGCTGTTCGGCCGACGAATGCGACACCGCCAGGTTGATGTGCCCGCGCCGCAGCGACCGCAGGTCTTCCACCTGGGCCATGGCGTTGTCGAAGTCGCGCTGCCCGCGCCGCACGGCGGCCACCATGATCTCGCCGGCCGTGGTCAGCTGCATGCCGCGCGGCAGCCGGTCGAACAGCGGCGTGCCGACCTGTTCCTCGAGGTTGAGCACCTGCTGGTGCACGGCGGCCGCCGTGAGGTGCAGCGCCTCGGCGGCCTTGCGCACCGAGCCGCGGCGGGCCACTTCGTCGAAACAGCGGAAGGTCTGGGAGATGGCGCGCATGGTGGCGGGAAGTGTATGGATTTTCTATACGCACCGTACGAAACAAACAGATTTTCCTGACGGGCGATGCGGCCTAGATTCGCACCACTCTTCAAACTCCCGAGGTTCGCTTCCGTGACCATCACCACCGTCGACCAGATCACCCAGCGCCGCCGCGGCACCGGCCTGATCGCCCACGACCCGGCGCTGAGCGCCGGCGGCTACACCCTGATCGCGCCGCAGACCGATGACGGCAACGTCTACCTGATCGACATCGAGGGCCGCGTCGCGCACCAGTGGAAGATGCCCGTGCGCCCGGGCCGCGCGGCGGTGATCCTGAAGAACGGCAACCTCGGCTACAACGGCAACCACGCGAACTCGCCCGAGATCTACGGCGCCTGGTCGCTGTGGCACGGCGGCGATTTCTACGAGGCCACGCCCGGGGGCGAGATCGTCTGGCGCTTCGAAGACCCGACGCACCACCACGACGCCCGCTGGCTCGACAACGGCCACCTGCTGTACGCCGGCTGCGCGCCGGTGCCGGCCGGCTTTGCCGAGCGCGTGCCGGGCGGCACCGCCCATGGCCCCGGCGAGGCGATGTACGGCGACGTGATCCGCGAGGTCGACCGCGACGGCAAGCTGGTGTGGGAATGGAAGGCCTGGGAGCACCTGGCGCCGGAAGACTTCCCCATCCACCCCGGTTTCGGCCGGACCCACTGGCCGCTGGTGAACGGCCTGGACGTAACGCGCGAGGGGCTGGTGCTGATGAGCCTGCGCACCACCTCCGGCATCGTCGGCGTCGACAAGGCCACGGGAGGCGTGAAGCTGCACATTCCGCCGTCGGTGCTGTCGCACCAGCACGCGCCCGTCGCGCTGGCCAACGGCCACATTCTTGCTTTCGACAACGGCAACTTCCGCACCGGCAAGCATGTGGCGTTCTCGCGCGTTCTCGAAATCGACCCGGCCTCCAACGAGGTCGTGTGGCAGTACGCGGACGAGCTGGTCAACGCGTTCTACACCGCCTACATGGGCAGCGCGCAGCGCCTGCCCAACGGCAACACGCACGTCACCGAGTCGGCCACGGGGCGCCTGTTCGAGGTCACGCCGGCCGGCGAGGTGGTGTGGGAGTACGTGATTCCCTGGTTCGCCGAATACCCGGACGAGGCCGCGCGCAAGTACGTGCCCGGCCGGCAGAACAGCGTTTTCCAGACCTTCCGCTACACCGCGGCGCAACTTCCATGGCTCAAGGTTTCCGCATCATGATTTCTTCCGCCCTTCGCCGACTCGCACTTCCGCTGGCTGCCGCACTGCCTCTTCTCGCGCAGGCTGCCGACGCTCCCAAGCCCGTGCGCATCCTCAGCAACTGGTTCGCCCAGCCCGACCAGGCCGGCTACTGGCAGGCCCAGCAGGACAAGCTTGGCAAGGAAGCCGGCATCGAGATCAGCGTGCTGCAGGGCGGCCCGAAGATCCAGACCATTCCGCAGGTGGCCTCGGGCCAGGCCGAGTTCGGCATCGGCAATGCCGACGACGTGCTGCTGGCCCGCCTGCGCGGCGCGCCGGTGCGTGCGGTGTTCGCGCACCTCGACTACGTGCCCTACACGCTGGTCTACCACGCCGACCCGGCCGTGAAGTCCATCGCCGACCTGCAGGGCCGCACCTTCGCGGTGAACATCGGCAACGCCTACTGGGAGTGGACGAAGAAGCAGTACAAGCTCACCGGCACGCGCGAGATCCCGGTGAGCGGCGACCTGAGCCTGTTCCGCAACGACCCGAAGATGGTGCAGCAGGGCTACTCGCTCTTCCTGCCCGCGCGCATGGCCGCGGCCGGCGTGCAGGTGCAGCAGGTCACGCTGGCGTCGCTGGGCTACCGGCCCTACGACGTGCTGTTCACCACCGACGACATGATCCGCAAGAACCCCGCGCTGGTGAAGGCCACCATCGCGGCGGTGCAGAAGGGCTGGGCCAACTACGTGCGCAACCCCTCGGGGCTGAAGCCGCTGATCACCGGCATGAACAAGCAGATGACGCCCGAGATCTACGACGCGGCCAACAAGGAAATGATCGAGACGCTGATCTCGCACGACCTTGGCCGCATCGGCTGCATGACCGACGCGCGCTGGAGCGAGCTTGCGGGGCAGCTGCGCAGCGTCAACTTCCTGCCGGCGAACTTCGACGCGAAGCAGGGCTACGACCGCACGCTGGTGCCGGGCTGCAACCCATGAGCGGCGCGGCCGTCGGGCTGGAGGGCGTGTCCAAGCGCTTCGACTCCGGGTTGCAGGCGCTGGGCACGGTCGACCTCGCGCTGCGCCCCGGCGAATTCGTCTCCATCGTCGGACCTTCTGGCTGCGGCAAGTCGACGCTGCTGCGCATCATGGCGGGGCTCATCGCGCCGAGCACGGGCCGTTGCACGCGGCCCGACGGCGTCGAGACCGCCTTCGTGTTCCAGGAAGCCGCGCTGCTGCCCTGGCGCACCGTGGAGCGCAACGCGCAGTTGCTGATGGAACTCGAAGGCCATGCGCCTGCGAGCTACCGGGCGCGTGCGGCCGAGGCGCTGAAGCTGGTGGGGCTTGCGGGCTTCGAGAAGTCGTACCCGCACCAGCTTTCGGGCGGCATGCGCATGCGGCTGTCGCTGGCGCGCGCGCTGGCGTTGCGGCCGGGGCTGCTGCTGCTCGACGAGCCACTGGCGGCGGTCGACGAACTCACGCGCGACGTGCTGCAGGAAGAGCTCTCGTCGTTGTGGCGCCAGGCCGGCTTCACCGGCGTGCTGGTCACGCACAACGTGCATGAGGCGGTGTACCTGTCCAACCGGGTGGTGGTCATGTCGCCGCGGCCGGGGCGCATCCTCGACGTGATCGACGTGCCTTTCGAATTCCCGCGCGCGCCCGAGTTGCGCGCCAGCGCCGGCTTTGCGGCGCTTACGGGACAGGTGACGGCGGTGCTGCGTGCGCAGCACCATGCGCAAGCCGTGGCTTGAGGGAGATGGCGATGACCCGATCCGATTCTTCTTCTCCGGCCGCCGCCTTCGTGCGCAACGCCGCCCCCGTGCTGGTCGTCGCGCTGCTCGCCATCGGCCTGTGGTGGCTGCTGAGCGCTACCGTCTACGAAGGCAAGGGCTATCTGCTGCCGTCGCCGCAGGAAGTGGCGGCAGCCACGGCCGAGAACGCCGCAGTGCTCGCGGGTGCGACGCTCTCTACGCTGAAGGAGGCGCTGCTGGGCTATGCGCTGGCCATCTTCCTCGGCATCGCGGGTGCGGCGGTACTGGCGCAGTCGCGGCTGCTGGAGCGCAGCCTGTACCCGTACGCGGTGCTGCTGCAGACCGTGCCGGTGGTGGCGATCGCGCCGCTCATCGTGCTCTGGTTCGGCTACAACGAGCTGTCGGTGGTGATCGTCAGCTTCATCATGTCGCTGTTCCCCATCATCAACAACACGATGCTGGGCCTGCGCTCGACCTCGCGCAATCTTGCGGAGCTGTTCGCGCTGCACCGCGCGAGCGGGCTGGTGTCGTTCTGGAAGCTGCGGTTGCCGGGCGCGCTGCCGCACATCTTCGCGGGGCTGCGCATCTCGGCAGGGTTGTCGGTGATCGGCGCCATCGTGGGCGAATTCATCATCGGCTCGGGGAATGCCGAAGGCGGGCTGGGCGTGCAGATCGTGTTCGCGCAGGGGCGCATGTACACCGCACTGCTGTTCGCGGAAGTGATCGCGGCGACGCTGCTGGGCTTTCTGTTTTTCCTGGTGGTGAGCGCGATCGGCCGGCTGCTGCTGCGGCACTGGCACGAATCGGCATTGGGAAGCTGAGTGCCAGGGGCCTTATTTCGCGGCCAGCGGGTAGGGCGGCTTGCCCCGCGTGCCCACCATCAGGTCGGGCACCACCGTCTCGACATCGGGCAATGCACGCGCCGCGCGTTCCAGCTTCTTCGCCAGCGCCGCGTTCGGCACGCAGCCCTGCAGGTACACCCAGCGGCGCTGGATCATGACCCACACGCTGCCCTTGCTTACCCCCGGCACCGCAAGCAGCGCGGCGCGCACCTTGGGCGCGAGGGGCTTGTCGTAGCGGTAGGCGTTGCTGTCGGTGCATTTGCCGGCCAGCCAGCAGCTGGTGCCGCGCTCCAGCCGCGAATGGGTCTGCATGCGACGCTCTTCGGCGGTGTAGAACGGCCCCTCGGGCATGGCGCAGGCCGGCAGGCCCGCGGACACCTGGAAGAACGGGTCGTCGAACCAGTTCTGCTTGAGCGGCCCGTTCGCTTCCTGCGCCATGCCGGTCTGTGCGGCAAGCAACAAGACAGACGACAGGAGCGCAGGGCGGTTCATTACAAGGGATGCTCGGTGTAGAAGCGCCCGCCGTGGAACAGCAGCGGCGAGGCGCCCGCGTCATGCGTGCAGCGCTCCACCTCGCCCACGAAGATCACGTGGTCGCCTTCGTCATAGCGGCTGCGGTTGAAGCACTCGAAGCTGGCCGCCGCGCCTACCAGCACCGGCGCACCGCCGAGGCCCTCGGTGAAGGCCACGTCGGCCCAGCGGTCGATGTTCTTGGTGGCGAAGCGCTCGGCCAGCGCCTTCTGGTTGGCCGCCAGGATGTTCACCGTGTAGTGCGAGCCGGTGCTCAGTGCGGGCATCGAGCCGGCCGCGCGTGCAAGGCTCCACAGCACCAGCGGCGGTGCCAGCGACACCGAGTTGAACGAGTTGGCCGTGAGGCCGACCAGCGTGCCGTCGGCCGCGCGCGCAGTGACCACGGTGACGCCGGTGGCGAACATGCCGAGCGATTCACGAAACTCGTCGGTCGAAAAGGAGGGCGGCTGGGCCCGGCGGGGAGTGGTCACGAAAGAGGCTGGGCGGTGGTCGGCAGGAGGGCCATTTTGGCTCAGCGCCCGGCGGGCTGCCTGACCGGGCCCATCAACTCTGTCACCAGGCGGGTATAGACGGTGGCGGCGGCCGAGGGCGTTCGGCCCGCGAGCGTCACCAGGCTGTAGTGCGTCTGCATGCGGGCAAAGCCGACCACCGGCAGTGGCACGAGGGCGTTGGTGTCGGTGTTCAGGGCGGGCGCGTGGGGCGCGAGGATGACCGCGTTGGCGGTCAGGGCCAGGTGGCGCAGGGTGCCGGCGTCGTCGCAGGTGACGTTGAACACGCCGCGGTCGTCGCGCTGGATCTGGCTGTCGAAATACGCAGCCACCTCGGCGGGGAGGTTGGGGCCGGCCACGGGATAGCGCATGGCTTTTTCCAGCGTCACCTGCTTCAGCCGGCGCAGCGGGTGCTTCGGCTGCACGAAGAACGAGACGGGCAGGTCGGGCAGCCGCGCGAGCTTGAGACCGGGCTGCTTCTTCAGGTCGCGAGTGTCGGCGATGAACAGGTCGAGCTGGCGCCGGTGCAGGCGCTCGCTGAGCGTGGCGGTGTCGGCCACTTCCATGCGCATCAGGAGTTGCGGATGGCGCTGCGTCATCAGCGACAAGGCCATGCGCCCGAGCGTGCTCGCGGCGAAGGGACCGAGCCCCACGGCGAGGCTGCCGATGGCCAGGCCTTCGAGCTGCAGTACGTCGCGCTGGATCTGCTGCGCATCGGCCAGCAGTTCGCGGGCACGCGCCAGCACGAGCTCGCCGGCTTGCGTGAAGCGCACGGTGCCATAGGCCCGGTCGATCAGGCGTGCCTGCAGGCTGTCTTCCAGGGTGTCGATGCTGCGCGAGAGCGCGGGCTGCGACAGGTGCACGGCCTGCGCTGCGCGGCCGAAGCTGCCCTGCTCGGCAAGGGCAACAAGATGCTGGAGCTGGCGCAACTGCATTTTGCGTTTCACTTAAAAAGGAAGCGCGTATTTTGCATTTGCCAATGCTTCTGCCGCTTCGGAGAATTGCCGGATGACCCCTTCTTCCTTCTCCACAGCTGCATTCGTCGCACTGGCTTGCGCGCTCGGCGCCCCGTCGATCTCCGCGCAGATCGCGCCCAAGGCGCCCGAGCCTTCCACGCTGCAAGCCAACGCCGACATGGCGAAGACGCTGCCTTTCGCCAACCGGCAGGACTTCGAGGACGCGATGCGCGGTTTTGTCGGCACCGTGCCCGATGCGCTGGTGCCCGGCAGCGGCACGCGGCCGGTGTGGAGCATGAAGCCCTACGACTTCCTGCAGGCAAACGAAGCGGCCGACACCGTCAACCCGAGCCTGTGGCGCCAGGCGCAGCTCAATGCGATCCATGGCCTCTTCAAGGTGACCGACCGCGTCTACCAGGTGCGCGGCTTCGACATCGCCAACATGACCATCGTGGAAGGCGACAGCTCGCTGATCGTCATCGACCCGCTGCTGGCCGCCGAAACCGCGCGCGCCGCGCTTGCCCTGTACTACCAGCACCGCCCGCGCAAGCCGGTGGGCACGGTGATCTACACGCACGGCCATGCCGATCACTTCGGCGGCGTGAAGGGCGTGATCGACGAGGCTGACGTGAAGGCCGGCAAGGTGCAGGTGCTCGCGCCCGCGGGCTTCATGGAAACGGCCGTGGCTGAGAACATCCTCGCGGGCAATGCGATGAGCCGGCGCTCGCAGTACCAGTTCGGCACGCTGCTGCCGCCGGGCGCGCGCGGGCAGGTCGACACGGGCCTGGGCAAGGCGCTGGCGCGCGGCACCATTTCGCTGATTGCGCCCACGGCCACAATCGACAAGCCGACCGAAGAGCGCACCATCGACGGCGTGCAGTTCGTCTTCAAGCTCGTGCCGGGCTCGGAGGCGCCGTCGGAAATGATCATGTACCTGCCGCAGTTCCGCGTGCTGAACATGGCGGAGGACGTGACGCACAACATGCACAACCTCTACACCATCCGCGGCGCGGAGGTGCGCGACGGCAACCTGTGGTCGAAGTACATCGACGAGGCGCGCGTGGCCTTCGGCGACAAGACAGACGTGCTCATCGCCCAGCACCACTGGCCCACTTTCGGGGGCGGGCGCATCGTCGATCTGCTGAAGAAGCAGCGCGACATGTACAAGTTCATCAACGACCAGTCGCTGCGCCTGCTCAACCAGGGCTACACGTCGGCCGACATTGCAGAAACGCTGCGCATGCCCGCGAGCCTGGAGCAGGAGTGGTCCGCGCGCGGCTACTACGGCACGTTGCGGCACAACGCCAAGGCCGTGTACCAGAAGTACCTGGGCTGGTACGACGCCAACCCCGCCAACCTGAACCCGCTGCCGCCGGTGGCCTATGCGAAGAAGACGGTCGAGTACATGGGCGGCGCAGACGCGGTGCTGGCGCGTGCGCGCGAAGACTTCAAGAAGGGCGAGTTCCGCTGGGTGGCCAGCGCGATGAGTCAGCTGGTGTATGCCGACCCGGCCAATCGCGCAGCCCGCGAGCTGGGCGCCGATGCGCTCGAGCAGATGGGCTACCAGTCGGAGGCCGGCACCTGGCGCAGCGCGTATCTGGTGGGTGCGATGGAGCTGCGCAATGGCGTGCCGAAGATTCCGGGCGGCAACAGCTCCAACGCCGACACGCTGAAGGCGGTGAGCAACGACCTGTTCTTCGACTTCCTCGGCGTGCGGCTCGATGCGGCCAAAGCCGAGGGCAAGAAGATGGTCATCAACTGGAACTTCACCGATTCGAACCAGCAGTTCGTGCTGACGCTGGAGAACTCCGCGCTCACGCACATCGCCGGTCAGCAGCCGGGAGCCGATGCCACGGTCACGCTGAGCCGCGCCACGCTCGATGCGGTCACGCTGAAGGAGACGAGCTTTCCTGCTGCGGTGCTGGCGGGCAAGGTGAAGATCGATGGTGACCGGGCGAAGCTGGGTGAACTGCTGTCGATGCTCGATACCTTCGAGCCGATGTTTCCTGTTGTCGAGCCGCGGAAGTGAGGGTTCGGGGGGTGTGCGAATGACACCGGGTACTCCCCTCCGCGAATGTCCCCCGGCCTGCGGCCTCCTCCTTTATTTCGCTGCGGGGAGTACCCGGTGCCATTCGCACATGGACGCAGCGCTCATGCCGACCTATCAACAAGTGCTCTGAACGATCACGTCGATGGGGTGCCTTGCGCAGCGAAATAAAGGGGGAGGCCGCAGGCCGGAGGACATTCGCGGAGCAAGGTACCCGTCGGCGTGATCGCGCCCCGAAACAACGCCGAGTCCTAGCCAAAGAACCAATAGCAGACCGCGACAGCCGCCACAACACCGGCCAACTCCGCCAGCAACGCGCAGGCCACCGCATGCCGCGCTCTCTGGATGCCAACGGCGCCGAAATACACGGCCAGCACGTAGAAGGTGGTTTCGGTGCTGCCCTGGATGGTGGCGGCCACCAGCGCGGGAAAGCTGTCGACGCCCTGGCTCTTCATGGTCTCGATCAGCATCGCGCGCGCCGCGCTGCCCGAGAAGGGCTTGACCAGCGCGGTGGGCATGGCGTCGACGAAACGAGCGTCGAAGCCGCCGGCGTTCACCAGCCAGCGCAGGCCATTCAACGCGAAGTCGAGTGCGCCCGAAGCGCGCAGTACGCCGACCGCGCACAGCATCGCGACGAGGTACGGCAGCAGGTTCTTCGCGATGTCGAAGCCTTCCTTTGCGCCTTCGATGAAACACTCGTACACCTTGATGCGGCGTATCGCCCCGGCCAGCAGGAACACGACGATCACGCCGAACAGCGTGAGGTTGCCCAGCAGCGAAGACAGCGACGCAATGGCCGCCGCCGACAGCGTGCCCAGCAGCGCCATGAAGCCGCCCAGCAGCAGCGCGCCCGGCAGCAGGTAGGCCAGCACCACCGGGTCCCACAGCCGCAGGCGCTGCGCCACCGCCACCGAGAGCAGCCCGACCAGCGTGGAGGCGCTGGTGGCCAGCAGGATCGGTAGGAACACCAGCGTCGGGTCGCCTGCGCCCTGTTGTGCGCGGTACATGAAGATGGTGACCGGCAGCAAGGTCAGCGACGAGGCATTAAGTACCAGGAAGAGGATCTGCGCGTTGGTGGCCGTCACCGGGTCGGGGTTCAGCCGCTGCAGTTCGCGCATCGCCTTCAGGCCGATGGGCGTGGCGGCGTTGTCCAGCCCCAGCGCGTTGGCCGCGAAGTTCATTGTGATGAGCCCGAGCGCCGGATGCCCCGCCGGCACGCCCGGCATGAGGCGCCGGAACAGCGGCCCCAGCAGCCGTGCGAGCCAGCCGACCAGCCCCGCCGCCTCGGCGATGCGCAAAAAGCCCAGCCACAGCGTGAGCGTGCCGAACAGCAGCACCATCACCTCGACCGCCAGCCGCGCCATCGCGAACAGGCTCTCGACCAGCGCCGCGAACACGGTCGGGTCGCCGCCGATGAGCCACCGCCCCAGCGCCGCCAGTGCCGCCACCCCGAAGAAACCAAGCCACAAGCCGTTGAGCACGCTTCTTTTCCTTTTGTTTCGCTTCGATGATAGGGCCGCCATCCGGGCCCGCCGCGAGCTACAGTTCGGGCCATGCGCGCCCTCATCGTCCGTCGTTTTGCCGCCTGCCTGAGCGTCCTGGCGGCCATTTGGCTCACCGGCTGCGTCAGCCTGCCGCCGCCCGAGCCGAAGGCGAACGTCACGGCGTTCACCGACGTGGCGCAGACAGAACTGGGGCAGCTGGCGGCCAAGGGCGCGCCGGGCGATTCCACCGCGCTGTCGGGCTTCCGGCTGCTGCCCGAGGCGGCGTTTGCCTTCGACGCCCGCATCTCGCTTGCGCGGCATGCCGAGAAGTCGCTCGACGTGCAGTACTACCTGGTGCAGCGCGACGACATCGGCCTGCTCTTCCTGCGCGAACTGCGCGAAGCCGCGGCGCGTGGCGTGCGGGTGCGCCTGCTGGTGGACGACCTCTACACCGGCGGCGAAGACGAGCTGTTCGGCACGCTCGCGGCCTTTCCCAACGTGGAGGTGCGGCTGTTCAACCCGCTGCCTTCGCGCGCCAGTTCGCTCGGCACGCGGCTGCTCATGTCGCTGACCGACTTCGGCCGCATCAACCACCGCATGCACAACAAGCTGCTGGTGGCCGACAACAGCTTTGCCGTGTCGGGCGGCCGCAACATCGGCAACGAGTACTTCATGCGCAGCACGGCCGCGAACTTCATCGACATGGACGTGATTTCCAGCGGCCCGGTCGTGCGGCAGATGTCCGAAGGCTTCGACCGCTACTGGAACAGCTCGCACGCATGGCCCATCGAGCGCATCGCGCCGCTGCACGGCATGACGCGCGAGGCGGCGCAGCGGCGCTTCGACGAAATTGCGCGCACGGCCGTGCCCGACGTGCCCATTCGCCCGCGCGACGTGCTCAACAAGTCGCCCGTGGGCGAGCAGCTCATCACCGGCAAGCTCGACCGTTATTGGGCGCCGGCCACGCTGTTCATCGACGACCCCGACAAGATCACGCGCAAGGCCGACGAGGCCTACATCGGCAGCGTGACAGAAGGCGCGCTCAGCGTGATCAACGCCACGCGGCGCGAGGTCGTCATTGCCTCGCCGTACTTCATTCCGGGCCCCAAGGGCCTGGAGGAGATGCGAGCGTGCATTGCCAAGGGCGGGCGCATCACGGTCGTGACCAACTCGCTGGGCGCGACCGACGAGCCGCTGGCCTATGCGGGCTACGAGCGCTACCGCGCCGACATGCTGAAGATCGGCGTCACCATCTTCGAGATCGCGCCCACCCTAAGCGGCAGCTCGGGCCGCTTCGGCGACTTCGGCAAGTCGATCAGCCGGCTGCACGCCAAGCTGGCAATCGTCGACAACGAGCGCTTCTTCGTCGGCTCGATGAACCTCGACCACCGCTCGGCCGCCGTCAACACCGAGATCGGCCTGGTCATCGACAGTCCCGAGCTGGTGCAGGACTACAACAAGCTCATGTCGGGCGAGCGCGTGAACCTCGGCTACCGGCTCCGGCTGGGCCCCAACGGCAGGCGCGTGCAATGGCTGGAGTACGACGACGCCGGCGGCGACATCGTCCACGAGGACGAGCCCGGCGAATTCCTCTGGCTGCGCTTCAAGAACTGGCTGCTGCTGCCCATCGTGGGCGAAGAGCTGCTGTAGCGAAGTAGCTGCCGCTGTCATCTCAGGTGGAGAGTGGGTGCGTTACATTCCTCGAAAGAATGTGAATTTTTGTCACTAACGCATTACCTCCTGGAGACTTCGACCATGACCGTTCCCGTGCCGCGCGAGTCGATTGCGCCGCTTTCCACCAGCCGTCGGCGTGCGCTGACCGGGCTGGCCGCAGCAACCGCCGCCGCGGGCCTGGGTTTTCCGGCGCTTGCGCAGAACCGGCCGGTGCGCATCGGCACCACCTTCGATAACAGCAGCGTCGAGAAGGCCAACGGGCAGGGGCTGTTCCAGGGTTCGAGCGCGTTCTTCAATGCGCTGAACAAGGCGGGCGGCATCAACGGCACCAAGGTCGAGCTCGTGATGGCCGACGACACCTTCAAGCCCGACGTGGCCAAGGCCAACGCGCTGGCCTTCGAGAAAGACAGCTCGGTGCTCGCGCTGCTGCACCCGCTGGGCACGCGCCAGACAGCCGAGGTGATGGACGCGGTGCCCGGCATGGCCGTGGTCGGCCCGATCACCGGCACGATCGCGCTGCGCAAGAAGGCTTCGCCCAACACTTTCTGGGTGCGCGCCAACTACGACCAGGAAGTCGACAAGCTCGTGAGCACCGCCGCCGTGCTGGGCCAGAGCCGCATCGGCCTCGTGCATTCGAACGACCCGCTGGGGCAGTCGGTGCTGGCGGCCTTCAAGAATGCGCTGGCCAAGGCCAAGCTGGAGCCGGCGGTGATCGCGACCACGCCCAACACCACCAGCATGGAAGTGGGCCCCGCCGCCGAGGCGATCGCCAAGGCCAAGCCGCAGGTGGTGGTGGTCGGGCTGGCCGGCACTGCGCCGGTGTTCCTGAAGGCACTGCGCGAGGCGGGCAACAGCAGCTCGGCCTATGGCCTGTCGATCACGGCCAGCGCGCTGTCGGCGATGGGCGACCTGGCCAAGGGCCTGGGCTTCGTGATCGTGGTGCCGTCGCCGTACTCGACCAAATTCGAGATCGTGCGCCGCTATCAGGCCGACATGGTGGCCAACGGCGTCAAGGACTTCTCGCTCACGAGCCTGGAGGGCTATCTGAACGCCGCAGTGCTGGCTGAAGGCATGCGCCGTGCCGGTGGTTCGCTCACGCGTGCGTCGGTGATGTCGGGGCTGGCGAGCATCGAGAACTTCGACCTGGGTGGGGTGAAGATCAACTACGGTCGGACCAACCGCGAAGGCGGGCAGTTCGTGGACGTGGCCGTCATCGGCAGCCGCGGGCAGATGCTGAGCTGAACGCCGTCAGGCTTGCTCGGCGATTCCCACGCCGAGCAAGCCTTCGAGCAGATTCCTGTCTGCCGCGAGTTCCGCGCTCGGCCCCGCATGCACCACGGTGCCGCGCTCCAGCACGATCGCCTTGTGCGTCATCTCCAACGCGAGCACCGGATGCTGCTCGACCACGATCGACGCCAGTCCTTCCGACTCGCACAGCCGGCGGATCGCTGCAGCCAGTTCTTCCACGATGATCGGCGCGAGGCCTTCCATCGGCTCGTCGAGCAGCAGCAGCTTGGGGTTGGTCATCAGCGCGCGGCCGATGGCGAGCATCTGCTGTTCGCCGCCGGAGAGCTGGTTGCCGTAGTTGCCGCGCCGCTCGCGCAGGCGCGGGAAGAAGTCGTAGACGCGCTTCAGGTTCCAGCCGCCGAGCCGCGATATCACCGTGAGGTTTTCTTCGACGGTAAGCGATGGGAACACCTCGCGCTCCTGCGGCACCCAGCCCAGCCCCGCGCGCACACGCTGGTGCGACGGCCAGCGCGTGATGTCGGCACCTTGCCAGCGGATTGAGCCCTGCATCACGCGGGTGTTGCCCATCAGCGTTTCGAGCAGCGTGGTCTTGCCCACGCCGTTGCGCCCGAGGATGGCGAGGCTCTCGCCTTGCGGCAGCGAAAAGTCGAGCCGGTCGAGCACGACCGCGTTGCCGTAGCCGGCGGTGACCTGGTCGAAGGCGAGTGCTTCAGGCATGGTGGTGATGGCGGGGTGAACTTCCGAGATAGACCTCGCGTACGCGCGGGTCGGCGCCGATTTCCGAAGGCGTGCCCTCGGTCAGGATGCGTCCGCCCACCAGCACCGAGATGCGGCGCGAGAAGCGGAAGACGAGCTTCATGTCGTGCTCGATGAACAGCACGCTGATGTCGGGCGGCAGCGCCGCGATGGCCTCGAACAGCTCGCCGCTCTCGTCCTCCGGAACGCCGGCAGCGGGTTCGTCGAGCAGCAGGATGCGGGGCTTGGCCGCGAGTGCGAGCGCGATCTCCAGCAGCCGCTGCTTGCCATAGGCCAGCTCGGCCACGGGCACGTCGGCGAGGCTGTCGAGCCGGAGCGTGCCGAGCAGCGCATGCGCCTCGTCGAACACCGCCGTGCAGCCCTTGAGCGGCCGCCACCAGGTGGCACCCAGCCCTTCGCGCTCGCTGATTGCCAGCACGACCGACAACAGCGGCGTGAGGCTGGGGAACAGCGTGTTGATCTGGAAGGTGCGCGCCAGGCCCATGCGCGCGCGCTTGTCGCCAGGCAGGCGCGTGATGTCGCGATCGCCCATGTGGATGCTGCCGCTGGTGGGCTTGAACACGCCGGTGAGCAGGTTGATGAGCGTGGTCTTGCCCGCGCCGTTGGGGCCGATCAGTGCCTGCCGCGCGCCGGGTTCGAGCGAGAGGTTCACATCGCTCACGGCCTGGAAGGCGCCGAAGCGGATGCCCAGGCCGTGTGTGCGCAGCGTGTGCGTGGTGGTGGAACTCATCGCGCCTTCCCCATGCGAACGAAACGCGAGAGCGCACCCATGATGCCGCCGCGGCCCAGCATGACGGCCGCAATAAGGAAGATGCCGAGCCAGAACATCCAGTACTGCGGGTTCATGTCCGCGAACCAGTCGTGCACCAGCATGTAGACGATGGCGCCGATCATTCCGCCGTACAGCCGCCCGGTGCCGCCGAGCACCAGGATGATGAGCACCTCTGCCGAGCGATTGAAGCCGATCGACTCGATGCCGACGAACTGCGTGGTCTGCGCCAGCAGCGCGCCCGCCACGCCGGCCACCGCGGCCGAGAAGGCGTATGCCATGCGCAGCCGCGCCTCCACCGGCGAGCCGATGGCCGTCATGCGCTTGCGGCTGTCGTGAATGCCGCGCAGCGCCAGGCCGAAGGGCGAGCGCAGCACGAGCCGCACGAGCAGGAACATCGCGAGCACCACGCCGAAGGCATAGCCGAATGCGGTCTTGCCGTAGAGGTCGAAATCGAAGAGGCCGAGCACCGGCGCGATGACCACGCCCTGCAGCCCATCGGTGCCGCCGGTGATGCCCGAGAGCCGGTTGACCAACTCGTACAGCAGCACGCACACGCCGATGGTGATCATCAGCCGCGTGAGGTCGGCGCCGCGCACCACGAGGTAGCTCAGTGCGTAGCCCAGCAGGCCGCTGACGATCAGCGCGAACAGCAGGCCGCTGAAGGGCTCGCTCCAGCCGTACTTGGCTAGCAATCCGGCCGCGTAGGCGCCCGCGCCGAAGAAGGCCGCGTGGCCCACGGTGAGGATGCCCGCGTAGCCCAGCGCCATGTCGAGCGACACGGCGAACAGGCCGAAGATCATGATCTGGCTCATCAGCGTGAGCTTGTCGGGCAGCAGGAAGAAGCTCGACGCGAGTGCCAGCCAGAAAGCGATTTCGGCGATGCGCAGGTGCGCGGGAGAAAGATGCAGGGCTTTCATGCGAGCCCCTTCTTCGCAACGATGCCGTTCGGCCGCACCAGCAGCATGACGATCATGAAAACGTAGATGAGAAAAGCGCCCGCTTCCGGCAGGTAGTACTTGCCCGCTACGTCCACGATGCCAACCAGCAGCGCCGCAATGAAGGGCCCGGTGACGGTGCCTGCACCGCCCACGCAGACCACCATCAGGAAGTAGACGAGGTACTTGAGCGGGAACGACGGCTCCAGCCCCAGCATGCCCAGGCTCAATGCACCGCCGAGCCCCGCGAGGCCGCAACCGAGAGAGAAGGTCAGGAAGAACAGCCGCTGCACGTTGATGCCGGTGCCGCCCGCCACGCGCTGGTTGTCGACCGCCGCGCGCACCATCGCGCCGTAGCGCGTCTTGCCCAGGCCCAGCAGCAGCGCGGCCAGCACCGCCACGCCGCAGACGATCAGGAACAGGCGGTAGCGGCCCACTTCGAGGCCCAGCAGCGACATCTGCCCGTCGAGCGCCGGCGGCAGCGTGAAGGGCTGCATCGTCGGTCCGAAGAAATACGTGAAGGCGGCGATCGACACGAACACCACGCCGATCGACAGCAGCACCTGGTCGAGCGGATGCGCGCGGTACAGCCGACGGTAGAACACGAACTCCAGCACCGCACCCGCAACGGCAGCCGCCACGAAGGCCGCCGCCAGCGAGAGGCCGAAGCCCAGGCCGAAGTGGTTCATCAGCACGCTCGCGGCGTAGCCGCCCACCATCGCGAAACTGCCGTGCGCGAGGTTGACGAAATTCATGAGCCCCATCGTGATGGACAAGCCCACGCCGATGAGGAAAAGGAGCATGCCGTAGGCCACTCCATCGAAGATCACGATACCCATGAATTTCCTGCTGGCTGACGAACTGGCTGGCTTACTTGGCTGCGGCTTCCTTGGCCGGGTCCTTCACGCGGTCGAACTTGTCGAACTCGACGTTCACCAGCTGGCCGTTCACGCGCTCGGTCTTGCGGATGTAGACGGTCTGCACGATGTCGCGCGTGACGGGGTCGATCTCGATGGGGCCGCGCGGGCTCTCGAAGCTCAGGCCCTTCAGCGCCTCCATGAACTTGTCGCCGCTGGCATCGCCCTTGGTCTTGGCCAGTGCGAGGTCGATGGCGGCCATCGCGTCGTAGGCCGTCACGGCGAAGTAGCTCGGGCGCAGCTTGGCGCCGTTGTCGGCGGCGAAGTCTTTCACGAACTTCTGGTTCTTGGGCGAGGGGTGCGCGAACGAGTAGTGGTGGCTGGTGACCAGGCCCAGCGCCACGTCGCCGGTGGCGTCGAGGTAGCTGTCGTCGGTGGCTTCGCCCGTGGCGTAGAGCTTGATGCCGGCCTGCTCCATGCCGCGTTCCTTCCACACCTTCAGGAAGGCCGGCGGCATCACGCCCGAGGGGAAGAAGAAGAACACGGCCTGGGGCTTGGCGTCCTTGATGCGCTGCACGTAGGCGGAGAAGTCGGGGTTGTTCATCGGCGTGCGCACTTCGCCCGAGACCTTGCCGCCGCCGGCGGTGAAGGTTTTCTTGAACGCGGTCTCGGCATCGACGCCCGAGGCGTAGTCGGCGACCACGGTGTAGGCGTCCTTGATGCCTTCCTTGAGCATGTAGCGCGCCATTGGGTCCGTTACCTGCTGCACGGTGAACGACAGGCGCGCCACGTAGGGCGAGCTGGTGGTGATGGCCGACGATGCCGCGTTCATCACGATCGTCGGAATCTTCGCCTGCGTGGCGATGGCGCCCACGGCGTACGCGTTGGGGCTGAAGTCCAGGCCGGTGAGCACGTTCACCTTGTCGCGCACGATGAGTTCCTGCGCGATGCGCTTGGCAGCGTCGGGCGCGGGGCCTGCGGTGTCCTTCTTGATGATCTCGACAGTGCGGCCGCCCACCTTGCCGCCGTGCTCCTTCAGGTAGAGCGCGATGCCGGCGTCGAACTGGCGGCCGTAGTCGGCGTACGGGCCCGAGTAGGTGGCGATGAGGCCGATGCGCAGCGGCTCGTCGGCGGCGTGCGCCGTGGCGCCCAGCAGGCCGAGGCCGGCGAGCAGCAGGGTCGAGAGGATGGTTCTCTTGGTCATCGTTGGGTTCACGGGAAAACGCCTTTCAGGTGGAGTGGATGCGCCACATCGGGCGCCGCTGTCATGTAACCGAATATGCAAACAAAGCGGGCGATGATGCCCGAGCCGTCCTTCAAATCTGGGTATCGGGCACGCGGACCCTGAGGCCATCGAAGGCGGCGGTCACGCTGAGCTGGCAGCTCAGGCGCGAGCCGGACCTGCGCTCGGACGCGACGGCGTCGAGCAGCGCGCTCTCCATGTCGTCGGGCGGCGGCAGCAGGTCGATGAAGGCGTCGTCCACGTAGACGTGGCAGGTGGCGCAGGAACAGCAGCCGCCGCACTCGGCGTCGATGCCGCGCACGTTGCCGCGGATGGCGGTCTCCATCACGCTGGCGCCGACCTTGGCGTCGACTTCGCGGGAGGTGCCGTCCTTGAGGATGTAGTGGATCGTGGGCATGGTTTTCAGAACATGTCGAAGTACTCGCGGTGTTCCCACTCCGAGACTTCGAGGTTGAAGCGGGCGATTTCCGCTTCCTTGATGTGGCAGAGGTAGTCGATGAAGACTTTGCTCATCTGCGTGTTGAGCATCTCGTCCTTGCGCAGGCAGGCGAGGGCGTCGCTCAGGGAGCGAGGCAACTGCTCTGCCGGTGTTTCGTACGGCGCATCGGCCGAAGGACCGGGGTCGGTCTTGTTGCGGATGCCGTCGAGCCCCGAGAACAGTTGTGACGCCAGGTACAGGTACGGGTTGGCCGTCGGCTCGCCCACGCGGTTCTCGATGCGCGAGGCGCTCTGGCCCACGCCGCCGAGCACGCGCAGCATCGCGCCGCGGTTGTCCTTGGCCCAGATCGCGCGGTCGGGCGCGAGCGAGAAGGGGCGGTAGCGGCGGTAGCCATTGATGGTGGGGCTCGCCAGTGCCGCGGCGCCGCAGGCATGCGCCTTGAGGCCACCGAGGTAATGCATGCCGATCTCGCTGAGGGTCTGGCCCTCGGCTTCGGGCATGAACGCGTTGACGCCGTCGCTCTTGCGGCGCAGCGACTGGTGCAGGTGCCAGCCGCTGGACATCACGTTCGGAATCTTCGGGCGGCACATGAAAGTGGCGTGCAGCCCGGCGCGCTGGCAGATCTGCTTGATGGCGCTGCGCAGCAGCACCATGGTGTCGGCCGGCATCACGCCGGCGGTAGGGCCGAAGGTCAGCTCGAACTGGCTCGGGCCGAATTCGATTTCGAGCGATCGCAGCGGCAGGCCGAGCGCGACGAGGTTCGAGCGCAGCAGTTCCATCAGCCCGTCGACGCGGTCGTAGCGCAGCTCGGTGAGGTACTGGTGGCCGTGCGACAGCAGCGACACGCGCGGCGGTTCGCCGGGCTGGCCCGAGTCGGCCAGGCCCATGCGGGCGTCGTCGAGCTTGAAGACGTGAAACTCCACCTCGAGGCCGGCGATGAAGTCCAGCCCCAGCTCGTCGAGTTGGCGCACCGCGCGCTGCAGGATCTGCCGCGTGGCAAAGGGGCAGGGCTTGCCGTCGGCCATGTAGGCGTCGCACATCACCCAGCCGGTGCGCGGCGACCACGGCAGCACCTTGAAGGTGGCGGGGTCGGCCACGATGGTGAAGTCGGCGCCGCCCTGCAGGCCTTCGATGGCGAAGCCGCCGCCTTGCGTGAACACCGGGAACACGGTCTTGTGCGAGGTGTCCTTGGCGAGCAGCGTGGAGGTGAGGTTCACGCCTTCCCACAGGGCAGAGCGCGCCTCGGTGGCAACGAGCGTCTTGCCGCGCAGGATGCCGTGCTGGTCGGGCCAGGCGAAGCGCACGAGGTCGACCTCGCCGCTGTCGATGCGGCGCACCAGCTCCCTGGCCTGCGCATGCTGGTCGTCGGACCAGAGGCCGAAGCGGTCGACGAATGTGTGGCTGCTGCTCATGGCGTGCGTGCTCAGGCGGCGAGCCGTGCGGAGGCCCAGTCGGACTTCAGGCGGCGCGCGCGGTCGGCGTCCTGCCAGTAGGCCTCGGTGGCTGCCTCGTCGCTGACGTTGCGGCCAATGCCGTCGATGGAGGGCGGGCCGGTCATTGCGCTGGCCTGTGCGGCGTCGATGAGCATCGGCGCGTTCTCGCCGGCCAGCGTGGCTTCGATGGCCTTCACCAGCACGCGGCGGTAGGCAATGATGCCCTTGTCGGTGCTGCCAAGATGCTCGCGCGTGCGGTCCTGGATGGCGCCTTGCGACTCCACCGCCCACTGGTCGTGCACGTTGATGTCGTCGCCCATGCCGGTGTAGGTTTCGGTCAGCTGCTCTTCGATGCTGTAGCCGTAGTTGTTGCGCTTGTTCTTGCGCGAGGTGTAGTCGGGCAGCTCGTAGAGCTTCAGGCGCTGGTCGCGCATCTGCCGCTTGTCGACCGGGCCGGTGAAGCTGGTGAAGATGGCGTACCAGTAGCAGTGCGTGTCGTCCACCGGCACGTGCCATTGCGAGATGGTCATCTCGGCGCTCATCGGGATCACGAAGGCCTGCGGGAACACCACGTTGGTCACGCGCACGTGGGTGGTGTCTTCGGACAGCTTGCGCAGAGCCTTCAGGCGGAAGCCGTAGTCGGTGGGCTCCACGCTGATGTCGGGACGGTCGTACTCGCGCAGCACCTTGGTGATGGGCATGTCGGAGTCGGCCGACGCGCCGCGGAACTGTTTGCCGTAGCTCCCGGAGGTGTCTTCGTCCTCGAAGAAGCGGTGCAGGTACGAGGCGTGTGCCGGGTCGATGCCCACTTCGAGCGCCTGCAGCCAGTTGCATTCGAACAGGCCCTTGAACGCGAAGGTGTGGCTGTCGGGCGCGACGAAGCAGTCGAACTCGGGGAAGGCGGGCGGCTCGCCCTCGCCGATGTACGCGAAGACGACGCCGCTTTTCTCGATCACCGGATAGGCCGACTGCTTGATGCGGCTGCACAGCTTGCTGGTGGCGGGCTCGGCGGGGGTTTCGAGGCAATTGCCCTTGGCGTCGAACAGCCAGCCGTGGAAGGCGCAGCGCAGGCCGCCGTTTTCGAGCCGGCCGAAGGCGAGGTCGGCGCCTCGGTGCGGGCAGTCGCGGTCGAGCATGCCGAGCTGGCCGTTCTCGTCACGGAACAGGACGAAGTCCTGCCCCATGAGCTTTACGGGCTTGACCGGGCGCGGGCCCGCCAGTTCGTCGGCCAGGGCCACCGGCTGCCAGTAGCGGCGCAGCAGCTTGCCGGCGGGCGCGCCGGGTCCGACGCGGGTGATGAAATCGTTCTGCTCTGCGCTGATCATCGTGCGGGCTCCATCGTGGGGACTGTGGAAAGAGGCGTGCAGTCATTGCATGCAACTGTATGCATTGTCTTGGTGATTCTCGATCCGGGTCAAACTTTCATCTGCGATTTCGCCCCGATTCGGGGCTTGAAGAGGCAAAAATCAGGGTAAACGCTGAGCTGCTCGTTAGTTTTTGACACCTGTTGTGGCGCAATGCATGCAACAACCGAGCCAAGCTAAATATGCTGCGTGCAGTGTCGGGCTCGTCTCCTAGAATCCGCCGATGGACTCCCAACAATCCCGCGTGCTCGTGCAACTGCGCGACATGATCCTCAAGGGCGAATTCGTGCCCGGAGAGCGGCTGGCCGAGATCCCGCTCGCCGAGAAGCTCGAAGCCTCGCGCACCCCGGTGCGGCTCGCGCTGGCCAGCCTGGAGCACGAAGGGCTGATCGAGCAATCGCCCAGCGGCGGCTACCAGATGCGCCGCTTCACCTCGCAGGAAGTGGCCGACGCCATCCGCGTGCGCGGCGTGATCGAAGGCTTCGCCGCGCGCCTGTTGGCCGAAGACGGTGCATCGCGCCAGCTGCTGCGCGACCTGAAAGAGTGCCTGGAAGACGGCGACCGCGCCGTGAACAAGCCCAGCATGGAGATCGACGACTACGCGGCCTACGTCGAAATGAACGACCGCTTCCACAAGCTGATCGTCGAAGGCTGCGGCAATCTCGCGCTCAAACGGGTGATGGACATGCTGGGCGGCCAGCCCTTTGCTGCCCCGAGCGCGATGCTGCCGATGCAGTCGTCGATGGAAGAGGGCCAGCAATGGATGCGGCAGGCGCACCGCACGCATCACGCGATCGTGCAGGCCATCGAGCGCGGGCAAGGCTCGCGGGCGCAGGCGCTGGGCGAGGAGCACGTCGAGATCGCGCGCATGAACCTCGACTACGCGCTGGAGCGCCCGGAACTGGCGGCCGAGCTGATGCCAGGCATCCGCCTGGTGTCCAAGGGCAGGGGCGCCTGAGATCGGGCAAACCGGCGGGTCTGTATAAGACTGGCTGGTATTTCGGCATCCATGCCGTTTGCTCGGCGACGGGCGAGACTAGAATTTCCGGCATGAGTGCCACCGCCCCCGCCAAGACCTCGTTCAAGGAACAGATGCTGCAGGCCCGTGAAGAGGCCATCGTGCAGACCGCGAACCGCCTGCTCGCCGAGAAGGGCTTCGAATCGATGACGGTCGACGAGGTGGCCGCAACGGTCGGCATCGCCAAGGCCAGCCTCTACAAGCACTTTCCCAGCAAGGAAGACCTGGCGGCCGCCGCGATGGTGCGCATCATGCAGCGCACCCTGGATTTCCTGGCCGCGGTGCCGGCCGAGGACAAGCCCGTCGACAAGCTGCGCGCCGTCGTGCGCTGGGCCATGCAGATGCAGCTGGCCGGCGAGATGCCTTCGCTGCCGCACCAGAACTCGAGCCTGCGCGCCGCGCTGATGAACAACCGGGGCTACCTCGACCGCCTGGTCATCATCAGCGATCAGCTCGGCGGCTGGATCCAGGCGGCGCAGGCCGAAGGTTCGCTCAACCCGAAGCTGCCGGCGATTGCCGTGCTCTACACGTTGTTCGCACGCGCCTGCGATCCGGTGCTCGGTTTCCTGAAGGCCGGCGGGCTGCAGACAGACGAGCAGATCGTCGAGCTTGTGCTCGCAACCTGCTTCGACGGCCTGGCCGCGCGCTAGCTGCTGAGCGCGCGCCGCGGCGTCACCACGGCTTCGACCGCTGCGCCCACCGCGAGCAGCCGGTGATCGGTGTTGCCGATGCTGGCCACCATCAGCCCGACCGGCGCCGTGCCCGCGTCGTGGCAGGGCACCGAGAGCGCGCAGCCGTCGAACAGGTTCACCACCGAGGGGTTGCGCAGCATGCGGCCATTGATGCGGTAGTA
The DNA here is from genome assembly GCF_051992195.1 of Variovorax sp. YR566. Lineage (NCBI taxonomy): Bacteria > Pseudomonadati > Pseudomonadota > Betaproteobacteria > Burkholderiales > Comamonadaceae > Variovorax > Variovorax sp. YR566. The sequence goes on from NZ_CP197092.1 coordinate 362,578, forward strand.
GGTGTCGTCGTCCTTCAGAACCTCGGCGATCGGCGGAGCGATATCGGGCGTGGTGGGCATCAGCATCGCGTCGTAGCCCACGGCGGCGGTGTTGATCGAGCGGATGAACTGGCGGCGCAGCGCCTGCAGCTGCAGATAGTCAGGCGCGGTGATGGTTTCGCCGGTTTTGATGCGGGCCAGCACGCGCGGGTCGTACTTGGCGGCACCTGTCTTGATGAAGTCGCGGTGCCAGGTGAAGGCTTCGGCGGCGGTGATCATGCCGCGCGGGTTGATGGTCGGCGCCTTCGCGAACTCGGTCATCGGCAGTTCGGTGACCGTCGCGCCGGCGGCGGAGAGCTTGGCCAGCGCCGACGCGAATGCCGCGGCCACGGGCGGCGACAGATCGTCCTGGAAGAAGGTCTTGGGCACCGCGAAGCGCAGGCCGCGCAGCGGCAGCACACGCAGCGGGCGCTGCAGTTCGGCGGCCAGCATGGCGTCGAGCAGGGCGCAGTCTTCCACCGTCCATGCCATCGGCCCGGCCGAATCGAAGGAGGTCGACAGCGGCATCACGCCGTCGAGCGGAATGCGCCGCTGCGTCGGCTTGAAGCCCACCAGCCCGTTGAGCGCCGCCGGGATGCGCAGCGATCCGCCGGTGTCCGTGCCGATGGCGCCGGCCGCCATGCCGTCGGTCACCGAGATCGCGCCGCCCGAGGTCGAGCCGCCCGGGATGCGGCCTGTTGCGCGGTCGTAGACGTTTTTCGGCGTGCCGTAGTGCGGGTTGACGCCCAGGCCGGTGTAGGCGAACTCGACCGTGTTGGTGCGCCCGATGATGATCGCGCCGGCGCGCCGCAGCCGCTCGACCACGAGGGCATCGCGCGCCGCCGGCGGCTGGCCGGCCAGCACCATCGAGCCGCCGAGCGTGGTGATGCCGGCTTCGTCGAACAGGTCCTTCAGGGAGATCGGGATGCCGGCGATCGGCGAGGCGGCCGGGCGGCCGCTCTTGCGCTCGGCGTCGAGCCGTGCCGCGGTGGCGCGGGCCGAATCGGCGTGCACGCGGATGAAGGTGCGCGCGCCTTCGCCCGCGGGGTTCTGGATGGCAGCCAGTGCTTCTTCTACTAGTTGGCTGCTGCTGAGGGTGCCGGCGGCGAGGCGGCGCGACATTTCGGCTATCGACAGCTGGCCCATGGCCCTGCCGGCGGTTTCGTTCGGTCCCTGGGCGAAGGCCCGGGGCCACAAGGAGAGCAATCCAGTGGCCGCGGCGGCGCCGGCGGTCTGCTGCAGGAAGTTGCGTCGTTGTTGTTGCTGTTGCGTCATGGCGCTCTCCTCCATCGGTGAGATGGGCTCGGCCAGTCTACACAGCCGTGGTGGCGAACGCGTTGCTGGCCGTTACCGTCTGCGCGACGGGGAGGCCGGTCAGCGCACGTCGATAAGCAACTGGGGCTTGTAGCCTTCCTGTTCGCCGTTGCGTGCGTAGCCCAGCGGGTTGGCCACCACGCGGCAGCCGTTCTTCATATAGTCGGACGGGCAGTGCAGGTGGCCGTGCAGCCACAGCTTCGCATGGGGCAGCAACTCGTCGAGCGCATTGCAGAAGCCGGCCGTGCCGGGTGTCAGGCCGTAACGCGGGTCAGCACTTTCGAGGCTCGGCGCAAAGTGGGTGATGGCCACCGTGGTGCCGTCGAAAGGTTCGGCCAGCGCCTGGGTGAGCCAGGTCTGGCAGGCCAGCGCCTGGTCGCGCAACTGCGCGGCGAGAAAGAGTTCGCCGTTACGCATGGTGGCTGCTTTTTCAAGATAGAAATCGGCCGCGCGCATGGCCTTGCCACGTTTCTTGAGCGCCTCGGCCAGGCTGTCGGTGGGTTCGGCCAGTGCGTCGAAGTCGGCCCACAGCGTGGTGCCCACGAAGCGGATGCCGTCGATTACCCGGGTTTCGCGCTCCAGCCAGAGGATGTCGAGTTCTTCGCAGAGCGTGCGCAGGCGGTCGTGGGTCTCGTCGAAGTCGACGTTGTCGTACTCGTGGTTGCCCGGCACGTAGACAACCGGCACCGGCCAGCCGTTGCGGGGCGAAAAGCGGCCCAGGCCGAAATCGGTGTCGGTCAGGCGGGAGCCTTGCTGGTAGGAGCCGATGTCGCCCGCCAGGATCAGCATGTCGGCGCCCGGCACGGGCTCGGCATGGAAGCGGGGATGGGACTCCAGATGCAGGTCGGAGAGCAGTTGCAGCTTCATCGTCGGGCCAGTCTAGGTGAATTGCCCCATGCGTGAAGTGCATAAGGTTTGGCTTGATTAACTAGGGATAACCCTTATTCTTGAAACATCAACCACTCCAGCGCAGCCACGAGCCGCGCACCGTCATGTTCAGCCTCATTGCCCAAGTGGCCCGTTTCTTCCGTTCTTCCAGCGCCAATGCTCCGGCCAGCCACGCCGCAGCGCTGATGGAAAGCGCCGACATG
>NZ_CP197092.1:5170000-6742500 GCF_051992195.1 Variovorax sp. YR566
GACATTGCGGCGGCCTACCAGTCGGCCGAGTTCCAGCGCTTCTTCAGGGCCAACCCGACATGGGCCGGCTACCGGCTGCCCGACTACTTCTCCCAATGAGCCTTTCGACCAGCCCCAAGCCCCGGCAACTGCACCTCAACGTCAACATCCTGCATTCGGGCTTCGTGCCCTCGGCATGGCGCCTGCCGGAGAGCGATCCGCGGGCCTTTGCCGACATCCGGCACTACATCCGAACGGCGCAGATCGCCGAGGCGGCCAAGCTCGATGCGGTGTTTCTCGCCGACAACGCGGCCATCGTCGACCAGATCAACTTCCGCCCGATCACCGCACTGGAACCCACGGTGCTGCTGGCCTGCGTGGCCGCGGCCACCACGCACATCGGCCTGATCGCCACTGCCTCGACGAGCTACAACGAGCCCTACAACATCGCCCGCCGCTTCGCCACGCTCGACCATGTGAGCGGCGGCCGCGCGGGCTGGAACGTGGTGACCACGGCCGACCTGCCCTCAGCACGCAACTTCGGCCTCGACGCCACGCCCGACCATGCGAAGCGCTATGCGCGCGCCTCGGAGTTCACCGACATCGTGAAGACGCTGTGGGACAGCTGGGAAGACGACGCCTTCATCGGCGACAAGGCCACCGGCAGCTTCATCGACACAACGAAGGTGCACGCCATTGCGCACCGCGGCGAATACTTCGCGGTGCAGGGCCCGCTGAACCTGCCGCGCCCGCCGCAGGGCCACCCGGTGCTGGTGCAGGCCGGTGCTTCGGCCGACGGGCGCGAGCTGGCGTCCCGCCATGCGGAGGCAGTGTTCTCGGCCTCGCAGTCGTTCGAGGAATCTCTGGCGTATGCCCGCGCGCTGAAGACACGCGCCGCCGAACTGGGCCGCGGCCCCGACGCAGTGAAGGTGCTCGCGGGCCTGACCACCATCGTCGGCAGCACCGAGGCCGAAGCCCGCCGCCGGCGCGACGAGCTGGTCGACCTGATTCCGTGGGACTACAGCCTGACGCGCATCGCCGGCACGCTGGGCATCACGCCCGACCGCCTGAAGCTCGACGAGCGCCTGCCTGAAGACCTTCCGCTGCCCGGCAATGGCAACGGCAACCACACCTTCTTCAATGCGGTGGTCGAGGCAGGCCGCACCCACGGCTACACGGTGCGGCAGTTGATTCGCGAACTGGCGGGCGGCGGGGGGCACCGCGTGATTGTCGGCACGCCGGAGCAGATCGCGGACGACATCGAGCGCTGGTTCAGGGCCGGTGCGGCCGATGGGTTCAACCTGATGCCCGATGCGCTGCCGCATGGGCTGCAGGATTTTGTCGACGGCGTGGTGCCGATCCTGCAGAAGCGCGGGATCTTCCGCACCGAGTACGAAGGCCGCACGCTGCGCGACCATCTGGGGCTGGCGCGGCCCGCTGGTCGAGCGGCGCAACAGCGGCTGGCGGCCTGAGACCGGCCGCGCCCTTCACTCTTCGTCGGCGTCGTTACCCGTAAGGGACAGCACTTCTTCGACGAAAGCTTCGAACAGCGGCAGCGCGGCAGGCAAGCCGTCGAGCGACTCAGCCTCGCCTGCATCGAAGAAATGCGGCTTGCCAGCCGGCATGGCAGCCCACTCGCCAGCCTCCAGCAGCAGCCCCAGGTAGCCGTCGGCAGTCGGCACGTAGAACAGCCCCGCGCTGTCGAGCACGCGCTGCCCCTTCTTCTTGCCACGCCCCCAACTCACGCCCTGCCCGGCCAGGTGTTCGGTGATCCAGCCGTCGCACACGTGCGTGTCGCGCCAGCTTCCCTGAGCATCGAATACGGCCAGAACGGGCATGGGAGTCCTTTTCTTGCGGGAAGAGTTATTGCAGGAAGCTGGGCTTGGCGTAGCCCTGGAACTTGCTGTCGACCACGGCCTTGAACTCCTTCGAGCGGTAGGCATCGGCGATGTCCTTGGCCCACTGGGTGTTCTTGTCGGCGGTCTTCACGGCGACCACATTCAGGTAGTAGTCGGGCGTTTTCTCGAGCACCACGGCCTCGGTGAGCTTCAGGCCCGACGAGATCGCGAAGTTGCCGTTGACGATGGCGTACTCGGTGTCGCCCAGCGAGCGCGGCAGCTGCGCAGCTTCGAGCGGAATGAACTTCAGCTTCTTCGGGTTCTCGGCCACGTCCTTTTCGGACGCGCGCAGCGGATCGATGCCGGTCTTGATGGTGATCAGCTTGTTCTGCTCCAGCAGCACCAGCGCGCGGGCCAGGTTGCTCGGATCGTTCGGCAGCGTCACGCGGTCGCCTTCCTTCACGTCCGCCAGCGTCTTGCGCTTGGTCGAGTACACGCCCATGGGCGCGATCGGGCCTTGCACCAGTTCGGCGAGGTCGAGCTTCTGGTCGGCCGCGAACTTCTTCAGGTACACCTGATGCTGGAAGAAATTGGCGTCGAGCGAGCCCTGGGCCAGCGCTAGGTTGGGCTGCACGTAGTCGTTGAACTCGACCAGCTTCACCTTGTAGCCCTTCTTTTCGAGGATGGGCACGATGCCGGCCTTGAGCTGGTCGGCGTTGGAGCCGGCGGTGCCGCCGATCACGAGGTTCTTCTTGGCGGGGTCTTGCGCGTGGGCCTGCAGCGAGAGGCCGCCGAACGAGACGGCAGCCAGGGACAGGGCGAGAACGGAACGGCGCAGGAATGCGGTTTTCATGAGATAGGGAAAGCAGAGAAGAAAAGAGAAGGAATCAACGCTTGTCGAGCCTGCTTGCCGTGGTGTTACCCACGAATTGCAGGATCTGTACCAGCACCACGAGCAGCGCCACGGTGAGCACCATCACGTCGGTCTGGAAACGGTAGTAGCCGTAGCGGATGGCCAGGTCACCGATGCCGCCGCCGCCCACCACGCCGGCCACCGCCGAGTACGAGAGAAAGCTCACGGCCAGCACCGTCAGTGCCAGCACCAGCCCCGAACGGGCCTCGACCAGCAGCACGCGCCAGACGATCTGCAGCTCGGTCGCGCCCATGGCGTGGGCCGCCTCGATCACGCCGCGCGGCACTTCGCGCAGGCACTGGTCGACCAGCCGGGCAAGGTACGGAATGGCCGCGAACGACAGCGGCACCGCGGCCGCCAGCGGCCCGATCGACGTGCCCGCGATCACCCGCGTGAAGGGCACCAGCGCCACCAGCAGGATGATGAAAGGGAATGAACGCACCGTGTTCACCAGCCAGTTGAGCACCAGGAACGCGGGCTTGTTCTCGAGCGACTGGCCGGGGCCCAGCAGGAACAGCAGGATGCCCAGCGGCCCGCCGATGAGCACGGCGGCCGACAGGCCGATGGCCAGCATCATGAAGGTCTGGCCGGTGGCGACCCACAGCTCGGGGAGGATGGGGGCGATGTTCTCAAACATATGCCAGCTCCTGTGCGCCGAGCTGCGAGGGCGGGCGCGGAGAGTAGGGTTCGCGCGCCTCGCGTTCGCGGCGGCGCACCAGTTCGTCGATTTCGCGGCCCAGCGCGGTCTTGCGCTCGACGCTCGGTGCATCGACCGCGAACTGCTCCACCAGCCGGCCCTTTTCTAGGATGGCCACGTTGCGGCACAGCACCTCGACCACCGACAGCTCGTGCGTGACGATCACGATGGTCACGCCGATCTTCTGGTTGATTTCGCGCAGCGTTTCGAGCAGCGAGCGCGTGGTTTCGGAGTCGAGCGCCGAGGTGGGCTCGTCGCACAGCAGCACCTGCGGGCGCGGCGCCAGCGCGCGGGCAATGGCCACGCGCTGCTTCTGGCCGCCGGAGAGCTGGGCCGGGTAGGTGTCGATCTTCTCGGCCAGGCCCACGAGCGCCAGGCATTCGCGCACACGTGCGTTGATTTCGGCCTTCGAGTGGCGGCCGTGGATCTTCAGCGGGAAGGCCACGTTGTCGAACACCGTGGCGTTCTGCAGCAGGTTGAACTGCTGGAAGATCATGCCGATGTTCTGGCGCGTGTCGCGCAGCTCGCGGCGCGAGAGCGTGGTGAGGTCGCGCCCGCCGACGAAGACCTGGCCCGAATCGGGCCGCTCCAGCAGGTTGATGAGGCGCAGCAGCGTCGATTTGCCGGCGCCGCTCTTGCCGATCAGGCCGAACACGTCGCCCTGCTGGATGTCGAGCGACAGCGACTGCACGGCGTCGAACACCTCGCCGTTGGGCAAGGCAAAAGACTTCTGCACCGATTGAAGACGGATGACTGGCGCCGCGTGGCCGCGGCCCGTGTCAGGCGTAGGGTGGGTCATGAAAAAGAAGCGCAGCCCGCGCAAAGGCAGGTCGCGGAGGTTCGCAAAAAGGTGCCGAGTATGAAAAGAAACGCAGCGAAAGGGAACGAACAAAAAGGATGCTGTTTATACGCATATGCGCATAAGGAAATCCTGTAGCAGGCAAGACACGCCATATCGATATGCGCATTGGTTCGTTCCCAAACGCTGGCGGCAATGCCACATTCGCGCCTTCTTTTTTTGATTTCGCGCAACGACATGCATACCTCTTTCCGCCGCCGCACCCTCGCCCTTGCCACGCTGGCCGCCGCCCTCTTCGCCGGCAGCGCCGCCTTCGCGCAGGACAAGAACACGCTCAAGGTCGGCGTCTCCGTCGGCAACGGCGAGCAGATCTTCGAGGTGGTCAAGAAGGTCGCCGCCAAGGACGGCCTGAACATCCAGGTCGTGGTGTTCAACGACTACCAGCTGCCCAATGCGGCGCTGGCCTCGGGCGACCTCGACGCCAACGCCTTCCAGCACCAGCCCTTTCTAGACAACCAGAACAAGGCGCGCGGCTTCGACATCGTGCCCGTGGGCCTGACCATCACCGCGCCGCTGGGCTTCTACTCGCGCAAGATCAAGTCGATCGACCAGCTGCCCGATGGCGCCTCGGTCGGCATCCAGAACGACCCGTCGAACGGCAACCGCGCGCTGTTGCTGCTGCAGCAGGCCGGCCTGATCACGCTGAAGCCCGAGGCGGTGAAGAACAACACGGCCACGCCGCTGGACGTGGTGACGAACCCCAAGAAGCTGAAGCTGGTCGCTCTCGATGCTGCCCAACTGCCGCGCTCGCTCGACGACCTGACCATTGCCTCCATCAACAACGACTACGCCGAGAAGGCCGGCCTGTCGCTGAACAAGGACGCCGTGATCAAGGAATCGCCGAAGAGCCCGTACGCCAACCTGATCGCCGTGCGCCGCGCCGACAAGGACAAGCCCTGGGCCAAGCGCCTCGTGGCCGCCTACCAGTCGCCGGAGGTGAAGAGCTTCATCGAGACCCAGTTCAAGGGCTCGCTCGTGCCGGCGTTCTGATTTCGGGTCTTGCGCCTTCCCCCAGAGGGGAAAGGCGCAATACAGGGGCACTCCCTGGCTGGCTGGCGGACCGTGAGAAAATGCCCGGTTTCCCCGAACACAGTCAGGACACCCCATGGACGCAGAACAGATCAACCAAATCGGCGCAATGCTCGCGGACCTGAGCGTCCGTACGGTCGATTTACGGAGGTATCTTTGACTACGATGCCAAAGCCGAACGTCTGAGGACGGTCAACGCATCGCTCGAAGACCCGAACGTCTGGAACGACCCGAAGAAGGCCCAGGAACTGGGCAAGGAAAAGAAGTCGCTCGACGACGTGGTCGTCACGCTCGACCGGCTCACCAACGGGCTCTCGGACAACACCGAACTCTTCGAAATGTCGAAGGAAGACGGCGACATGGACGGCCTGCAGGCCATTGCCGATGACGCCGCCACGCTCGAAGCCGACATCAAGCAGCTCGAATTCCGCCGGATGTTCAACAACCCGGCCGATCCGCTGAACGCCTTCGTCGACATCCAGGCCGGCGCCGGCGGCACCGAGGCTTGCGACTGGGCCAGCATGCTGCTGCGCCAGTACCTGAAGTACGCCGAGCGCAAGGGCTTCAAGACGCAGATCGAAGACGAAACACCCGGCGACACCGCCGGCATCAAGGGCGCGACCATCAAGGTCGAGGGCGACTACGCCTTCGGCCTGCTGCGCACCGAGACCGGCGTGCACCGCCTGGTGCGCAAGTCGCCGTTCGACTCATCGGGCGGCCGCCACACGAGCTTTGCCAGCATCTTCGTGTACCCGGAAATCGACGACTCCATCGAGATCGAGATCAACCCGGCCGACGTGCGCACCGACACCTTCCGCGCCAGCGGCGCGGGCGGCCAGCACATCAACAAGACCGACTCGGCCGTGCGCCTGACGCACATTCCGACCGGCATCGTGGTGCAGTGCCAGGACGGCCGCAGCCAGCACAGCAACCGCGACGTGGCGTGGAAGCGCCTGCGCTCGCGCCTGTACGACCACGAGATGCGCAAGCGCCAGGAAGAGCAGCAGAAGCTCGAAGACAGCAAGACCGACGTGGGCTGGGGCCACCAGATCCGCAGCTACGTGCTGGACAACAGCCGCATCAAGGACCTGCGCACCAACGTGGAAGTTTCGGCCACGCAGAAGGTGCTGGACGGCGACCTCGACGTGTTCATCGAAGCCTCTCTCAAGCAGGGCGTGTAAAACCGATGAGCCTGAAAAGCCTGAAGGATGGTGGCAAGGTCGAAGCCTTCATCTTCGACATGGACGGCACCATGATCGACTCCATGCCCTGGCATGCGCGCTCGTGGGTGGAGTTCGTGGCGCGCCACGGGCTGAAGCTCGACGTGAGCGACATCCTCGCGCGCACCACGGGCCGCACCGGCACCGAGTGCATGCGAGAGCTGTTCGAGCGCGAGCTCTCCGACGAGGAGTGCCAGGCCCTGGTGCACGAGAAGGAAGAGATCTACCGTGCCATGTTCAGCGACAACTTCACCGAAGTGGCGGGCTTCACGGCCTTTGCCAGGGCCGCCGTTGCACGCGGCCTGAAGGTGGCGGTGGGCACTGCCGGCGACAAGGGCAACATCGAATTCGCCATGTCGCGCCTGAAGATGGACCCGCTGCCGCTTGCCATCGTGGGTGGCGACGAAGGCTTCTCGGGCAAGCCCACGCCCGCCATTTTTCTCGAAGCCGCGCGCCGCATCGGCATAGCGCCCGAGCGCTGCATCGTCTTTGAAGACGCACCCTTCGGCATAGAAGCCGCCCGCCGCGGCGGCATGCGCGCCGTGGCCGTGTGCAGCACCCATACCGCCGCCGAGCTTGCCGGCCCCCATGTGATTGCCGCGGTTCGCGACTACAACGAACTCGCCCATTCGAATTTTCTGGAGACACTCGATGCTGCTACGTGACGCTCAAGGGCAACCCATTGCCATCCGCCGCGAAGACTATGCCGCCCCGGCGTACTGGATCGACACCGTCGACCTCACCTTCGACCTCGACCCCGCCAAGACCCGCGTGCTCAACCGCATGCAGATGCGCCGCAACCCCGACGTGCCGGTGCAGCCGCTGCGCCTGGACGGCGACGAGCTGAACCTGGCGCGCGTGCTGGTCAACGGCCAGGGCGCCTCGTTCCGCATGGAAGGCGAGCAGCTCGTCATCGACGGCCTGCCCGACGCTTTCGAGCTCGAGATCTTCACCACCTGCTGCCCCATCAAGAACACCAAGCTGATGGGCCTGTTCGTGAGCGAAGACACCTTCTTCACGCAGTGCGAGGCCGAGGGCTTCCGCCGCATCACCTACTTCCTCGACCGTCCGGACGTGATGGCGATGTACACCGTCACGCTGCGCGCCGCCAAGGCCTCCTACCCGGTGCTGCTGTCGAACGGTAACCTCGTCGAACAAGGCGAACTGCCCGAAGGCCGCCACTTCGCCAAGTGGGTCGACCCCTTCAAGAAGCCCAGCTACCTGTTCGCCCTGGTGGCGGGCAAGCTGGTGGCGCGCGAGCAGCGCATCAAGGCGCGCAACGGCAAGGAGCATCTGCTGCAGGTGTACGTGCGCGCCGGCGACCTCGACAAGACCGAGCACGCGATGAACTCGCTCATCAACTCGGTGCTGTGGGACGAAACCCGCTTCGGCCTGCCGCTGGACCTCGACCGCTTCATGATCGTTGCCACCAGCGACTTCAACATGGGCGCCATGGAGAACAAGGGCCTGAACATCTTCAACACGAAGTACGTTCTGGCCAACCAGGCCACCGCCACCGACGCCGACTACAGCAACATCGAAAGCGTGGTCGGCCACGAGTACTTCCACAACTGGAGCGGTGACCGCGTGACCTGCCGCGACTGGTTCCAGCTTTCGCTGAAAGAAGGCCTCACCGTCTTCCGCGACCAGGAATTCAGCCAGGATTTGTGCGCCGACGCTTCGGCCCGCGCCGTGAAGCGCATCGAAGACGTGCGCGTGCTGCGCACCGCCCAGTTCCCCGAAGACGCGGGCCCCATGGCCCACCCGGTGCGGCCCGACAGCTACATCGAGATCAGCAACTTCTACACCGTCACCATCTACGAAAAGGGTGCCGAGGTGGTCCGCATGATGCAGACGCTGGTCGGCCGCAAGGGCTTCGAAAAGGGCATCACGCTCTACTTCGAACGCCACGACGGCCAGGCCGTGACCTGCGACGACTTTGCACAGGCCATTGCCGACGCCAACCCCGAGTCGGAACTGGCACGCCTGCTGCCCCAGTTCAAGCGCTGGTACAGCCAGGCCGGCACGCCCCGCCTTGCGGCCCACGGCGTGTACGACGCGCAGAACCGCAGCTACACCCTGAGCGTGGTGCAGAGCTGCCCGCCCACGCCGGGCCAGCCGACGAAGGAGCCCTTCGTCATTCCGCTGAACATCGGCCTGCTCGACGCCAGCGGCCGCGAACTGCCGATGCAGCTCGAAGGCGAAAGCGACGTGACCCGCGGCACCCGCACCCTGGTGCTGTCGCGCGCCGGCGAGCAGATCACCTTCGTGGGCCTCGACGCCGAGCCCGTGCCTTCCATCTTGCGCGGCTTCAGCGCGCCGGTGATCCTCGACTTCGAGTACACCGACGCGCAACTGCTGACGTTGCTGGCCAACGACCCCGACCCGTTCAACCGCTGGGAAGCCGGCCAGCGCCTGGGCCTGCGCGCCGCGCTGCACGGCATTGCCGCACTGGCCACCGACACCACGCCGGTGCTGAACGACGCGTACATCGACGCCATGCGCAGCGTGCTGCGCAACCCGCAGCTCGACGCCGCCTTCAAGGAACTGGTGCTCACGCTGCCGTCGGAAACCTACATTGCCGAACAGCTCGACGTGGTCGACCCGCAGCGCGTGCACCTCGTGCGCGAAGCCATGCGCGCGCAACTGGCCACCGCCCTCTTTGCCGATTGGCAGTGGGCCTATGAAGAGAACCACGACACCGGCGCCTACAGCCCCGACCCGACCTCGTCGGGCCGACGCGCGCTGGCCGGCATGGCGCTCAACTTTCTGTGCCTGGCGGCGCGCGCCTCGGGCGACGTCGTATGGCCGGGCAAGACGCTGCAGCGCTTCAAGGACGCCGGCAACATGACCGACCGCTTCAACGCGCTCAACGCGCTGGTGTCGTCGGGCAACACCCTGGCGGCACAGGCGCTCGCGCGCTTCCACGCCATCTTCAAGGACGAGGCACTGGTCATCGACAAGTGGTTCTCGCTGCAGGCTGGCGCCAGCGACCGCGGCGGCGACATCCTGCCGCTGGTCAAGCAGCTGATGAAGCACCCCGACTTCTCGCTGAAGAACCCGAACCGGGCGCGCAGCGTGATCTTCAGCTACTGCAGCGCCAACCCCGGCGCATTCCACCGCCCCGACGCGGCCGGCTATGTGTTCTGGAGCGAGCGCGTGATCGAGCTCGACGCCATCAACCCGCAAGTGGCTGCCCGCCTCGCCCGCGCACTCGACCGCTGGAGCAAGCTGGCCGAGCCGTACCGCAGCGCCGCGCGCGAAGCCATCGCCCGCGTGGCCGCCAAGCCCGACCTGAGCAAGGACACGCATGAAGTCGTGACCCGCGCCCTGGCCGGAAACTGAAGCAACCGAACCCCACAAGACACATGGCTCAACAAAAGATTTCCCTCACCCGCTACCTCGTCGAACAGCAACGCGCCGACGGCCTCATTCCCGGCCAGTTGCGCCTGCTGCTCGAAGTGGTCGCGCGCGCCTGCAAGAGCATCAGCCAGGCCGTCAACAAGGGCGCGCTGGGCGGCGTGCTCGGCACCGCCGAGAGCGAGAACGTGCAGGGCGAAATCCAGAAGAAGCTGGACATCATCGCCAATGAAGTGCTCATCGAGGCCAACGAATGGGGCGGCCACCTCGCGGCCATGGCCAGCGAGGAAATGGACAGCATCTACGTGGTGCCCAACCGCTACCCCCAAGGCGAATACCTGCTCATGTTCGACCCGCTCGACGGCAGCAGCAACATCGACGTGAACGTCAGCATCGGCACCATCTTCAGCGTGCTGAAGAAGCCCGACGACCACCCCGGCGTGCAGGAAGGCGACTTTCTGCAGGCGGGCACCCAGCAAGTGGCCGCCGGCTACTGCATCTACGGCCCCCAGACCACCCTGGTGCTGACCGTGGGCAATGGCGTGGCCATGTTCACGCTGGACCGCGAGCAAGGCAGCTTCGTGCTGACGCAGGAAGACATCCAGATTCCGGCCGACACGAAGGAATTTGCGATCAACATGAGCAACATGCGCCACTGGGACGAGCCCATGAAGCGCTACATCGACGAATGCCTGGCCGGCAAGGAAGGCCCGCGCGGCAAGGACTTCAACATGCGCTGGATTGCCAGCATGGTGGCCGACGTGCACCGCATCCTGATGCGCGGCGGCGTCTTCATGTACCCGTGGGACAAGCGCGAGCCCGAAAAGGCTGGCAAGCTGCGCCTGATGTACGAGGCCAACCCGATGAGCTGGCTGGTCGAACAGGCCGGCGGCGCGGCCACGAATGGCAAGCAACGCATATTGGACCTGCAGCCCACCAAACTGCATGAGCGGGTGAGCGTGATGTTGGGTTCACGTAACGAAGTTGAGCGGCTGACCCAGTACCACGCCGAGAAGGCGTGATTTCTTGGCTATAATCTGAGGCTTCGCCGGTGTAGCTCAGTCGGTAGAGCAGCTCATTCGTAATGAGAAGGTCGGGTGTTCGATTCATCTCTCCGGCACCAAAATTAAAAGCCCGCTATCCAAAAGGTAGCGGGCTTTTTGCTTTTTGGCGTCATGTAGTCACGGGGGCGGCATTCCGCACCCCCCACGGCGCGGGCCCCCTGAGCCCCTCGGGTGATAGCGCAAGTGCAATGGCGATACCCGCCAACAAACTAACACTCAATAGCCCCAATCCTCATGCCTCACCGGCAACCTATTGAGCTGCTTGCGCAAGTGCTGCCACTGTGGCAAGTACATCGCCATGATGGACGCAAACCGTTCGTTGTGCGTCGGCTCCAGCAGGTGGACCAACTCATGCACCACGATGTACTCCAGGCACTCGGGCGGCTTTTTGGCCAAGTCGGTGTTGAGCCGGATGTAGCCTGATTCGGGCGTACAGCTGCCCCACTTGGTTTTCATGCGCTGAACGAACACCCGGGCTGCCTTCACGCCCAGCAACGGCTCCCACTTGGCCAGCAGCGCGGGCACCACGTCCCGCACCTGTTGCCGGTACCAGCCATTCAGAACCTCTTCGCAGCGTGCCGTGTCGGAACCGGGGCGCACTTGCAGCTGCAGCTTGCGCGGCGTCAGGCTCACTGCCGGTGCCGCATCGGCAAAGCTGATTTCGAGGAGGTAGCGCTTGCCCCACAGGTAGTGGCTTTCCTTGTTCAGAAACTCGCGGGGTGTCTCGCGTTCCTGGTTCTGAAGCTTGCGCTGCTGCGAGCGGATCCAAGCGAGCTTGGAGATGACGAAAAGTCGGAGCGTGTCCAGCGCCATGCCCTGCGGCGCAGCCACACGTACCTTGCCTGCGGGCGGCAGCACGCTCAGGTGGACGTGCTTGATCGCCTTGCGCGTCACCTCGGCATGCAGCTCGCCCAAGTCCAGCACGTCGCGCATCAGTATTCCTTGTGCGCGAAGACGATGGGGAACAGGCGGTTCACTTCATTGATGTCTTTGAGCACATCGAACATGACCTGCCTCACCATCTGTTCCCTTGCGACCACGCCACGCCAACCATCAGGCCGCTTCGCTTTGATTGCCGCATCCAGCCACAGGGCCGTGTCCAGCGCTTGGCTCACACCTCCATAGGTCGCCTTGGGCTCCTGCGCGGTGTCGCTGACGACGTGGTCCTTCAGGTTGTTGTACAGAGCGAGCTGGCCGCTGGTCTTCAACTGCTGCGGCGTGTCATCTGACCTGCCTGCCGCCACCCTGTGGGCCACGTCGGCGATGCGGACCAAGTAGCCTTCGTACTCGATCGCACGGTCCTTGCGCAGCCGGATGATCTCGTCCAGCAGCGCCGACATCTTGGCGAAGTAGGCCGGGTCGGTCAGTTGCTCTTTCAGGATCTTGCTGCGGACGTTGTTCTCGATGGTTTCGGCGATGGATTCCCGGTCGCCCTTCATTTCGCCCAGGCGCTCGGCAATCGCGTCGGCGATGCCCGTCTTGACAATCAGGTCCAGCAGGCCGATGCCGTCGAAGGGCGAGATCTTGCGCGGCGCCTGGGCCTCAATGTAGGTGTCGATGAGGTGGCGCATGTCCGCCTCATAGGGCTTTAAGTCCAGGGTCTCGCCGGCCGCTTTGCGGATGATCTCGCGCAGGTTCAGATAGTGCTTTTGCAGTCCTTTGATGTTTTCGATCTGCTCGGGCGTGTAGCCGGCAGCCTCCAGCTCATCGGCCAGGTTAGCGTAGGCGCGCACCAGCGCCACCACGGCCTTGTAGAGCGCCACGCGGTGCGGCTCACGCGCCTTCAGGTCATCCGCGATCTCGGTGTTGCCGCAGAAGTAGTGGATGTGTTGCAGGTCGCCCTTGGGTGGCTCCACGGGCTCGCACAGCAGGGCCAAGGCCTCCACTGCGTCGTCCAGGCGCTCGCGGCCGGCCTCCAGGCGGTCTTTGACCATGATTTCTGGGTCGGCGCCACCGGCGCTGTGGTCCAGTTCGGCGGTGTAGACGGAAATGGCCTTTTCGACCTTCTTGAACAAGTCCTTGTAGTCGACGATGTAGCCGAAGTCCTTGTCTTCTCCGTCCAGCCGGTTGGTGCGGCAGATGGCCTGGAACAGGCCATGATCCTGCATGGACTTGTCGATGTAGAGGTAGGTGCAAGGCGGGGCATCAAAGCCGGTCAGCAGCTTGTCCACCACGATCAGCAGCTTCATTCGGGCGGGGGCCTTGACGAAACGCTCCTTCACGTCCTGTTCGTAAGTCTCGGTCTTGTTCTTGCCTGGCCGCGCTGGCACATCCTTCAGCAGTTTGGTGTAGGTGCTGTAGATAAACTGCTTGTCGCTCTCTGTGTTGGCGCCGGTCTCTTCCTTGCTCACGTCTGAGGCCTGCGGGTTGTAGGACGTGACCACCGCGCAGCGATTTCTGAATACCGTCTTGCCAAACAGCACGAAGTACTTGCAGGCCTCGTAGATGCTGGACGCCACCAGGATGGCATTGCCCCGCTCATTCGACAGGCGCGGCTTCACCGCAAAGTCGAACACGATGTCGGCCACCACCCGGTCCATGCGGGCACGCGAGCTGAGCACGTTCTGCATCGTGCCCCACTGCTTCTTCAGCTCGTCCTTCTGCCAGTCGTTCAAGCCCTTGGTCTTGGCTTCGAACCACTGGTCGATCTGATCGGAGTTGCCCAGCTTCTGGTCGATGTCACGTGCTTCGTACACCAGGTCCAGCACCACGCCGTCTTCCACGGCCTCGGCAAATTTGTAGGTGTGGATGTAGCCGCCGAACACCTCCAGGCTGGTCTGCGCGTCTGATTTCATCAGCGGTGTGCCGGTAAAGCCGATGAACACCGCATTGGGCATCATGGCTTTCATCACCCGGTGCAGCTTGCCGCTTTGCGTGCGGTGGCATTCGTCCACAAACACGTAGAGCTCGCCCTGCGTGGGACTGGGCTGGGCGGCCAGGTCGCGCAAGAAAGCCTCGAAGTCGTCTACATCGCGCCGGCCAAACTTGTGCACCAGCGAGCACAGCAGCCGTGGGTTGGGCTGTGCCAGCTGCGCCATCAGGTCGCGGCCGCTCTGGCTGCGGTGGATGGTCTCGCCCGCGTCCTTGAACACGCGCTCGATCTGCCGATCCAGTTCGTCCCGGTCGGTGATGATGACCACGCGGGCGGCCGATCGGTTCTCCAGAATCCAGCGGGCCAGCAACACCATCAAGATGCTCTTGCCCGCTCCTTGGGTGTGCCAGATGATGCCGCCGCGCCGCTGCTGCACATGGCCTTGCGCCGCCTTGATGCCGAAGTACTGGTGCACGCGGGGCAGCTTCTTGATGCCGCCATCGAACAGCACAAAGTCGTGCATCAGCTCCAGTAGGCGAGCCTTGCTGCACATCTTGGCCAGGTACTTGTCCAGCTTGTAACCGACGTTGTCGGCCTCGTCTTCCTTCCAGCTCAGGAAATACTTCTCCTCCGTCTCGATGCTGCCGTAGCGCAGGCCTTCGGAGTCATTGCCCGCCATCACCAACTGCACGGTGCTGAAGAACCACTCGTTGAACTCGGGCCGCTGGTTCGACAGGCATTGGCGTATGCCTTCACCCAGGCCCACACGGCTGTTCTTCAGCTCCAGCATGCCCACCGCGATGCCGTTGAGGTAGAGCACGATGTCGGGCCGGCGTTCGTGCCCGCCCTTGAGCGTGACTTCTTCGGTGATTGCGAAATCGTTGTTGGCAGGTTCCGCCCAGTTCACCAGATGCACCGTCTCGTTCACCTGGCCGGCTTCTACCTTCACCGACACGCCGTAGCGCAGCAACTGGTAAACCGCCTGATTGGCGGCATACAGACTGCGCCCGTGCAGCAAAGCCTCCGAGCGCAGCTTGTGCAGGGCGGCGCTGATGTGTGCGGCGCTGTAGCCGCTGCGAGTCAGAAAGGCCGTCAGCAGGCCTTCTTCAATGCAGTGATTGCCGGCCCTGTCAGACCAGTTGCCCAGGTGCTTGTAGCCCAACGTGTTGGTGAATAGGGCCACCACTCGGTCTTGTGTGGCCCGCTCGGGCTTGCTGACATTGCTCATCGGTTTCCTCTCGGGGCGGTTCTGGGCAGATGGCGTCAGTGCTTGATCAGTTTGAAGCTCACCTGGTAGCGGTAGAAGCTGATGCTGGGAACGGCCAGCAAGGCCCAGCGCAGTTTCTGGTCGTCATCCAGCGCAATGATCACCCCTTCCACCGTCTGGTGGGCCTCAGCGATCTGCTCTTTCACATAGCCCATATAGCGCAGGATCTGGCCCACCACCACGTCCGAGGCGCGACCGCGCTTGAGTTCCACCACTAGCAGGCGCTGGCTGTCCTTGCTGACGGCCAGAATATCGATAGGGCCGGCATCGGTGCCGTACTGCTGCCCGACCAGCTCGCCGTCTTCCTCGTAAATCTTGAAGTGCCGCGCCAGCTCGGTCTGTGACCAGTTCTTCACCAGGAAGTCTTCTAGGTGCTTCTCCATCGCGAAAGCCACCGGGTCTTCCACCACCGGGTCGGTGGCCACAATGTTGGGCGCGGCCTGGCCGGGCAGCGCGGCCAAGAACTGCTCGATCTCCTGGTGGTAGTCGGTGATGTTGGCCACTGTCAGCAGCGAGCCGGTGGAGTTGCGCAAAGCTTCGCTCATCGCAGCGCGGTCGATGGCGATAGGCAGCCAGTTCACTCGGCGGCGGTGCGGCAGCACCTGGCCGGGGGCGTAGTGGTAGTGGCCTTGCACCTCGCCTACGTGGTAGCGGCCTGCGCCGTCCGGGCTCAGCACCACATCGCCGGCTTGGATGCCTTTGGCCACGGTCCACAGTGCGCCGCAGGCCAGGCCCGCCGCGATCTTGCTCTTGCCTGGGCGGCTGGCGAGGAAGACCGGAATGAAGGCTGCATTGAACTGCCGCCACTCATCGGGCAGCTTGCCGCTCAGGTCTTGCTCGATGCCGAAGTCGGCGCCCATGAAGCCGCCGGCGATGCACTCGGCGGCATGCGCGCTCTGGCGGCCCAGCATCACGCGATAAAAGCTTTTGGCGGGACGAGTCATGTTTGCGGCTCCAGAAGGCGGATGCGGCCGGTCAGCAGGGCTTGGGCCATGGCTTGTTTAAGGGCGCGGGCTTTGGTGAGTCGGAGTTCGAGGGCCTCGATGTCGGTGTCCAGGTCGGACAGGACTTGGGCGATGGCTTTTTGCTCATGGGATGGAGGTAGTTCGATACGAATGTCGCCGAGTGCTGTCGCGCTGATGTGCACGACTGCATCGCCTTGGCCACGACCTGCCTTCTGACGCACTACCGCAGGCGTGTTCAACAGGTAGCCCATGAACATCGAATTGACATCACTGGTGGGACGAAGAATCACGATGTCGCCACCAGCGAAAGCCTCAACGTCGTCGAGAAACGCAACGCACTTGCCGATTTCCTCTTTCGTTTCACCCGATCCGGCGAATAGCAAATCTCCCAGTTGCAGCTTCGTGGCGCTAGACGCGACGCTGCGGGAAATCCACGAATGAAATGTACGGATGTGGTCTGAGTGGGAGGTATAGATCTCGCCATACCGGACGCATGGAATGACGCCTGTGGCAGCTTCATCGCGCTTGATTCCCGCACCCTTCAGAAAGGTGCCCAACTGGTGAAGACGCAGGCCGCGCCACGGGTCAGAGAAGCCCGGCAGTCGCCGCTTGCCGGTGAGTAGCTCCTGCATGGCGCCTTGCTTGATCTGGCGCTTTTTGATCAGCAGTTGCTCCAGCGAGGCGATCAGGGCATCGGCGTCGGACAGAGCGTCAGCAATTGCTTGCTGCTCTGCCTCGGTGCTGGGCATTGCGATCGGTAACAACTTCAGCGCCGCCGCATTGACGTTTTTCTGGCCGCCGCCAATCTGCGCCTGCTCGAAATACTGTTGTCCTGACCTTCCGTTGATGTACAGACACAAGTACCGAACGTCCACTGCATTAGGGCGAGGCCGCGTGATTAGCGTTGTAAAGCTCTGTGATCCATCAAAGCCGTCAGGGACGAGGCTAGTGGTGCCGGGGTATCCGGTCCTCGCGGTGAGAAGGTCCCCCGCTCTGAGTCGCTTGTTCTTGTAGGTTTGCTCGTACTCCGGGTCGATGTACAGCACATCCTCGGTGTCGAGCAGGCCGGGGCGAATGTTCTGATTGCGGAACATCACCACGCCGGTGGGGCGGTAAGCATGAGTGGCCGCGCTGGCAATTCCGACCATGATCTTCTCTGCAAGACTGATCAAAGGTACGACCGACCAGTCGACCGGCAACGCACCAATTTCGGTTTGCTGCGTCCTCACGAGGCATCGGCTGGTCGATGTCGCTGTGCTCATGAGCACACAAACCCCATCTTGGCCAGATGCCCCGCCACCCGTGAATCCACATCGTCTACCTGCTGTGCCAGCTGCGGCATGGTCTGTCCATAGCGCTCAGCCAGTTCCTTCACCCGACCAGTCAACCCCTGACTCACTCGGTCCAGCTCGCCGTGCACGGCGGCGCTCAGCGTGGCCAGCCACTTGTGGTCCACCACCAGTGCCTTCACCTCGTCGGGGGTCAGCGTGCGGTAGCGCGCCAGGGCCTTGGCGTCGAGCGCGGCTTCCAGGGTCTTAACGCGCTTCTTCAGCGCACTGGCCTGCTCGGACAGAGCCAACCAGCGTTGCAGCACAGGCAGTTCGTCCTCCGGATCGTTGTCGCGTACGACTTCCTTAATGCGTGACTTCACTTCCTTGTCGTTGATCTTGTCGAAGCCAGTGAAGACGGCATCGTCGCCGCTGTGTTCTTCCTCCAGTTCTGTCAATGCCGCCTGGGCGCTCTCTAGTTCTGCGGCCAGCTTGTCCAGCGTCGCCTGTTCGACCGCAAAGTGATGTTGCACGAGCAAGGGCTTGGGCACCAGGTCGCAGGCCCAGCCTTTGTCCACCGTCTTGCCCGGTGAGCCGTCCTTGTTTTTCTTGGTCTCCAGCACCCGGTAGGTCTGCGCCCTCCAGCCGTCCTCGGAAATCAGGTAGGCGTCGTCCTGCATCGTCTCGGCCCAGTAGTCCATAAGGTGCTGGTAGACGGCGTAGGGGTCGATCAGCTTCTCGGCGGTGGGTTGGTGCTCGTAGTGGTCCAGCAGGCCTTCGGCGCCACGAATCAAATCTTTCGGATGGAAGCTGCCCTTGTCCAGCGATTTGAGTCGACTTGCCGCCGCCCCGCACCATTTGTCGAAGTGCGTGTTCATCGCGGTGGTGAACGCCTGAAACTCCGGGTGCTGGTGAATGGTGGACTTGATGGTGGCCGGTGCCACGGCCAGGTCCAAATAGCCGGGTCGTCGGGGCTTGAACAGGGCTGCGCGAAGCTTCGGACATACCGCCCAGTAGCGCCCCAGGGCCTGCACGTCAGCCTCTGGTATGCCGCCGTTTAGGTGGGCGTCGATATCCTGCTGGTCTTCCGGCGTGCTGCTGTCAATGTAGCGCGGCAGGTTGAGGTTGAAGTCGTTCTTCTCGATCTCATCCAGGCCGACCATGCGGGCGTAGCGCGGGTTGCTCTCGTCCAGCGTAGAGAAGGTGTCCACGATGCGGTGCAGGTCGCGCTCGCGTAGGCGGTTTTTGGGGCCGTCCTTCATGAAGCCCTGGGCAGCGTCGATCATGAAAATGCCTTTGCGGGCAGCGGCGCCGGCCTTATCGATGACAATGATGCAGGCCGGGATGCCGGTGCCGTAGAACAAGTTGGCCGGCAGGCCGATGATGGCGTGGATCAGGCCGCGCCGCACCAGGCTCTTGCGGATCTCGGCCTCGGCATTGCCGCGGAACAGCACGCCATGCGGAAGGATGCAGGCGGCCCGGCCTTTGCTCTTGAGCGAACGGACGATGTGCAACAGGTAGGCATAGTCGCCTTGCTTGTCGGGTGGCACGCCAAAGCCTTCGAAGCGTCCGAACACGTCCGCGTCGGTCTGGAGCCCGGTGCCCCAGCGTTTGTCCGAGAACGGCGGATTGGCCACCACGTAGTCGAAGGTCTTGAGCTGATCGCCATCGAGAAACTTGGGGTCGGCCAGGGTGTTGCCTTGCTCAATCACGGCACCGGGGTTGTGGTGCAGGATCATGTTCATGCGCGCCAGGCCGCTGGTGGCTTCTTCTTTTTCTTGCCCATACACGGTGACTGGCGTCGGCGCGGCCTCGGCCACTTTCAGCAGCAGCGAGCCCGACCCGCAGGTCGGGTCGTACACGGTGGTGGCGCGGCTGGTCTTGGCCTTGGCAATCCCCAGCACCTGGGCCATCACGCGGCTGACTTCGGCCGGCGTATAGAACTGGCCCTTGCTCTTGCCACTCTCGGTGGCGAAGTGGCGCATCAGGTATTCGTAGGCATCGCCCAGAATATCGTCGCCGTCGGCACGGTGCCTGGAGAAATCCAGGTCTTTGGATTCAAAGATGCCGATCAGGTTGTCCAGCTTCTGAACTTTTTCCTTGCCCTGACCCAGCAACGCGTCGTCATTGAAGTCGGCCTTGATGCGCAGGTCGTTGGCATCTTCCAGGGGCCGGATGATCCGCTTGTTGATCTGGTCGCCTATGTCGCTGCGCCCTTTCAGCGCGACCATGTCGGCAAAGCTGGCGCCCGGGGGAATCTGGATGGGCGCAAAAGGCTGGTCGGCGTACTTGTCACTGATGTACTTGATGAAAAGCAGGACCAGCACGTAGTCCTTGTACTGGCTGGCATCCATGCCGCCGCGCAGTTCGTCGCACGAGGCCCAGAGTTTGGAATAGAGATCGGATTTCTTGATAGCCATGTGTTTGCGGTGAATCGCCTCCGGCTCAAATGGAGGCCGATGGAGACGCGTCAAGCCGGGGCGGCTTGTAGGTACGTGACCGAGGGGCTGATCTCGGCATCCGCCAATCGTAACCATTCGCGTAGGTCTTCATCCAGCTGCTGATACCCAGCATGAGGCACAGATCCTGACGACAGATTACGCGGTCCAGGGCCTGTGCGGGCGGCCCGGTGGCCCGGTCGGGCACCAGGAGGGCGCTCACGCGGCAACAGTCGGCTCGGCCGTGCGGATGACGACCGACACGCCGGCCACTGCGGGCTCGCCGTCCTCGCCCGGTCCACCAATGAAGATGGTGGGGGCGGCGATGAGCGTCAGGTCTTTGCCATCGGCGCCGGTGAGTTCGCGGCGTTGGGGCGCGTCCAGGCCGAGCAGGCGGGCACGGCGCGTCATGATGTTGAGTGCCGAGTTGAGCGCGGCGAGGGCGCCACGACACGCGTTGACGTAGACCGGGACGAACATCGCATCAAGTTGCCCAAGTTCCAGTTTGCGAACGTCATCGGCGGGCTACTTTCGCGACCGGCTATCACCCGGCGCACCTGCCGCAGTCGTCAAGCCATGAAAGATCATCAGCGGCGGGCGGCAACGCTCGCCGGCAGACGGCCTCAGGTTTGTGGCTGATCCATCGCGTTGAGCCTCTTCAGAAGCTCCTGGACAAGTCGGGCAATGTCGTCCGTCAGATCGGAGGCAAGCCACATGATGTTGTCCCGATGCCGCTCCCCAATTCCTTCGAGCCATTCACTCCAGTCCCCATGACAGCAACTCAGCAGAGATTGCAATTGGGTCAACTTGTTCTCAAGAGTGCCTGACGCGTCCTGCTGGCGGGTTACGTCGTCGGAGGTGGGCGTGTTTTGCCCGGCGATAATTCGATCAGCCACTTGATGTGCTCGCTTTCCAAAGTCAGTGCACGTTGATTGGTCAGACGGCCATGGTGTTAGCGCACCTTGGCCGTCGCCTTTTGTGCCTCACATCGACATCGCTGCGGTGTGCATCGATGTCCCGCCGTGAGGCGCGGCGGACCTTCAAATGTATGGGAGAAGCGCGCTGGCGGACGCCTCCATGCAGTGAACAAATTGGGGATCGCGTCGACTTTGAGCGCATCACCGTGATCGCTGCTGCGCTCGACGATGCGGAAGCTTAAGTCTTGATCTGCCTGCTCTTCACACGACCGAGCGCACGTCGCGGCGCCTTGTACTCGGGATCAACCGCCCTTAGTGCCTCAGGCATCTTCTCTGCAATGGCAATCAGCGTCTTCGCGGCGCCCGTCGGCTCGCGACGCCCCTGCTCCCATTGCTGCAAGGTACGCACCGAGACGCCCAGCAGTTGCGCAAACCCGGCTTGCGACAAGCCCGCGTTCTCACGCGCGGCAACGACCGGCGTGTAGACCTTGCGCGTCTTGCCCGCGCCCATCTCGCGTGCAGACTGAATAAGCAAGGCCTCGAAGTCCTGGCTCGCTTCGAAGGCGGCCAGTTCGGCATCACCCATTGGCTTTTTCTGCGGCATCGCGCAACTCCTTCAAGGTCTCGCCAGAGATCGAATCGAGGTTCACCAACGGACTTCTGGACGAGATCGCCAGCGTCAGGGTTCTCAGAGATGTAGGCTGCGAATTCACCGCGCTCGTCCTCTGTCCAATAATTCGGCCATAGCTTCTGGAAAAGTTGGTGTTCTAACGACGGTTAGCATGCGCCAAGTCGTACGCCACTGACGTACAGTCTACGCTTGCACGATCGTGAAGCCTGTCACGAATCCGGCATCAGAAATTCGCCATGCAAAACACGCCCTTCACTTCAATCCTGTGTTCGTTAGCCTTCGCGCTCTGTGCTTCGCTCGCGACCGCCAAGCCCCTCCCCTATGAGCCAGCCGTCGTCACGCTCCAAGGCACGCTGCTCTCCGCTGACGGGATGAAGCCCGAGGGAGAGAAGCTCAAGTTCCCGGCGATACGGCTCACCGAGCCCATCTCCATGCCGGAAGACGAGCCGCGCGATTGGCCTGCCGAGAAAAACGTGGTGCTACTGCACATGGCGCTCGACGAAAAGAACATGGCTGCGTTCAAGCGCCTCAAGGGCAAGACGGTCGAGGTCACCGGCCGACTCTTCCATTCGGACAATGGCAACCATCAGACGAGCGTGCTGATCTTTCCGGTGTCGATCTCGCCCATCAAGTAGCCCGAAAAGGCCCGCCGATTCACAGGGCGGTCAGCACGGTTTGGCCCGGCTCACGGTT
The DNA here is from genome assembly GCF_051992195.1 of Variovorax sp. YR566. Classification (NCBI taxonomy): domain Bacteria; kingdom Pseudomonadati; phylum Pseudomonadota; class Betaproteobacteria; order Burkholderiales; family Comamonadaceae; genus Variovorax; species Variovorax sp. YR566. The sequence goes on from NZ_CP197092.1 coordinate 5,191,951, forward strand.
TGGAAATTTTTGCGGCTTCCTGTACGACAGGTTGATCGACTGGATCGGCTGCACGATGCGACGCTCAAGGCCACGCGGGTTGTTAGGCAAGTGCCTGCAGGCCGATTCGACGAAGTAGAGGTCGAGCCTTCGGCACCCTATCGCGGCATCCGCTTCGCCAGCTCGGCGCAGGTCAGGTCCAGGCCATCGGCGTGGGTTGCCAACGGGATGCCAAGCGTCTTTTCCAGGCTCTTGAGCCACTGGAAGAAGCCGACGGTGTGTGCTTCGTCGGCCTCGGTCATCTCGAAAATCCCGTTGCTCGCATGCGATCGCTGGACGAGTTCGATGAGCGAGACGAACGACGCCAGATCCTTCGCGATGTCGGCAGTGTCCAGCGCGCGCATATCGCGGATCAGGCTCAGCTCTTCCTGCATCGGCATCACGGTCGGCCGCGTTGCCCAATATGCCAACAGCTTGCCGGGGGTCATCGCGGTCATGGGCCTACAGGCTCTCGAAGAAGTAGGCCAGCACTGTGTCGTCGGCGAATCCCTTGTCGAACATTTCGTCCGAAAGAGACCGCGCGGCATCATCGAAGGAAATCTGGTCGAACTTCCGGTCTTGCAGCATCTTCACGAATGGTGCGCACCGTTCGGCAAGCTCCGCGTGGTCGACGGCAAGCTGCCTCACGCCGTCGCTCATGACGTACGGCAAGACCACGAAAACGCGCAGGTCGAAGCGGACATGGAAGCGGGCCTGCATTTCCTTGCTGAACTCGCAATCGATCAGGTGCGAGTACCGATCGTTGGCGGGGCCGTGGCCTGTAGCGTGCGCCTTGGCTGTACTGAAGGCGTGGAGTACTTCGTCGAGTTCGTGAGCAGGCGTATCGGGCAGCGGCTTGAAGTCTCTTGCGGCGGCGAAGGCTTGGAGTTTCTGGATGGTCGGCGTCATGGCAAGTTCAGGGGCCGCTCAAACGATCTCGGCGAACAGGCTCTCGAGCACGTTCGCCGGCAAACCGTCGAGCTGCGTGGTGCAGCCGGGTGCAGGCAGAAAGAAATACGCGTGCGCCACTTCCTGCAGACCCTGCGCCGCAAGCACGGCCCGGCCCTTGTCTATCGAAGCCCTCGCCGCTTTGGGCAACCTCGCCGGATCGATCGGGTGATTGACATTGGCTCGATCGACCATGCCCCACTTCCTGTCGAAGCAGTAGACGGCAAACAGCGGCGCCTTTGCCGAGATGTAGAAGCGAACATCGAATTCGAAGCGCTTCTTCAACACCGCGTCCCGGCCCGACAGCTTGCACGTCAGCGACTGCGCGGGGTTGTAGTTCATGTCGTCGTCCAGAACGAACGCCACGCCCAAACCGTTCGACAGCGCAGCGCCCAGGCTGGCGACCAACCGGGCGTGGTCATGCACGCAGCCGATGGGCTGCGCTATCGCATCCAGGATGAACGGTGGAAGCATCGACAGCTGCGTGTTCTTCAAGGGGCTCTTCTCCGGCCTCAGTCGCAGAACGCCGCAAGCCCCATGCCCTGTTCCGCGGCACGATCAAGAATCCCCCGGATCGCGTTGAACGCGGCGATCTGCCCGCGATGAGCGCCAAGTGCCCCGGTGTTCGCGTCGAACACACGCTGCATCGTCACGACCTGCTCGGGGCAAAGCAGCGAGTCGTCGAAGTAGGTGAGGTTTGCGCCCTTTTTCCCGCATTGGTCGAACACAACGTCCAAGGAGCGATGCGCATCGAAATCGATGGAGCCCGCATGCACCAATCCGCGCGGATCCTTGGGTATGGACCTGCATGAAGATGGGACGAAGTAGATGTCGAGCATGGGTGCAACGGGGCCACGCTCAACGCTGCAGCATCGAGCGGTAGTAGTCCGCGAGCGCACCGTGCGGAAGCAGAGCACCGGCAATCTTCGTCAGCACCTGCACGTCGCCCTCCTCCTTGCGGAAATGAACCGTGACACTGGAGGGAAGCAGCACCACCTGCTCGTCGCCCAGGTCGAAGTGTGTCGCGCCTTCGAAGGCGCTGGCGGCTTGCAAAGGCCCGGCAATGTCCGAGAAACCGGGTAGATCGCAATGGCCGAAGAAGTCGATGGTGTCGTGCGAGAAATTCTTTTCGGGGTCGAAATGGAGGTTGAGGCTCCAGCCGTCGAAGTCGAAGGTGTAGACGGTCCCTGACCCCGTGCGCCATTGCTCGTCGGCCTCTTGCTCGCAGGCTGCCTCTTCCGGAATGCTCATGCCAGCGGCCAGATGCACGGCGCCTCGCTCGAGGTAGTGCAGCAGGTCGAGTTGCGCGGCGATGGTTTGCTTCAACATCCGACGCCTTTCTTGAGATTTCGCTCCAGGTGCGCGAACTCGGCGCCCTGTCGCGTGAATGCCGACTTCGCCGCGCCCGCGGTGTCCGCCATTTTTTTGGCGTTCGAAGGATTCTGGAGCCAAGTGTTGACGGACTGCTGGATTCTCGACCACTGCGCCGGGTTCTTCTGCGCAATGGCACGCGCTCGTGGGTCGGCCGGCACCAAGCCAACGCCGCCGACATGGTCGGGTCGCAACCCCACGTGGATCGGCTTGCCGTTCGGAACGCCGACGTTGACGTGAATGCCACGGGTCTGCACGTCGGGAAGTGCTGTGTTCGCGGAGACCGTGTAGTCTGGCGACAGTCCGAGCGGATCGATCCAGCCGATGGGATTGGGAGAGTAGCTGTGCAGGTTGTCGCCACCCGCAAGCCCGATGGGGTCAGGGCTGATGAACCGCCCGATGTCCGGGTCATAAAACCGGAAGGTGTTGTAGTGCAGCCCCGTGTCCCGGTCCAGGTACTGGCCCTGGAAGCGCAGGTTCTGCTCGATGGCCTGGGGCGCCGTGCCGGTCGATGCAACAGCGCGTCCATTCAGGGCCGTGACCTCCCATTGCTCGGTAACGGTCGCGCCCCATGTCCTGTAGCTCGCGCGCCAGCACAGCTGGCCTTCGTTGTTGCTCAGTTCTTCCGGCAGGCCGGCGGTGTCGTTGTGAAAGTGAAAGACCTGCGCCGTGGTCGATGCCGAGGTGGGCTCGGCCTTGGCGTCAAGCCGTGCGACCGGTACGTGGCTTTCGGGCTCGTACACATAGCTCACCACCTGCGAGCCCCTGCGCTCCTCGATCAGCCGCATCCCCTCCCAGACGAACCGCGTGCTGCCGAACGCATCGTGCTTCGCCACGCGCCGCCCCATGGCGTCGTAGTCGAAGCGGGTGAGTTGCGTGGTGGCTTCGGGCGTGCCCGGGCGGCGCGTGGTGTGCACGGCCATGAGGCGGCTTTCCTCGTCCCACTCGAAGCGCTGCTCGGTATGCCTGCCCGCCCTCTTGCGCACCAGCCGGCCATGGCCGTCGTAGCTGTAGCGCTTGTCCTCGAAAACGCGCACTAAGTTGTCGCGCACATAGCCGAGCGCGGTCGATGATGCATCGAGCAGGTTGCCCGCAGGGTCGTAGGCGAAGCGTTCGCTGTTGGCAGCCGCCGCGCTGCGCAAGGTTTCCTCGATGCGCCCGGTAGCGTCGTACCGGTGCCCTGTCGTGCCCTGCAGCGAATGCCGGCTCTGCCGCAGCTCGCCCACGGGGTCGTAGCTGTATTCCTTCATCAACCCGTCGAGCAAGCGGGCCCCGGGCGTGCCGGCGCTGTCGATGGCCTGGCGCCAGCTCGGGTCTTGCGTAGTGAAAGCCGTGTCCAGCCCGCCAGCCCGGCACCACGACGCGGCACGTCGGCCCAAGGGGTCGAGCGCGAAGCGGGTGTGCAGCGCACCCTGGCTGCGCGCCACTTCGCGGTGCAGGTCGTCGCGCTCGATGTCGCTGATGAGCTGGTGCACCGCGGGTGCATCGCCGCGCTGCTGCGACAGGTTGATCTGGTGCAGGTGGCCGGAGCCGTAGTACAGGTAGTTCAGCACACGCTGCACGCCTGGCTGCGACGCGATGGCGGGCAACACGGTCTGCGTGCGGTTGCCCAGTTCGTCGTGCGCGTGGTGCAGGGTGTGCGTCTCGCCGGTGAGCTCGTCGATGGCGGTCTCTTCGATCAGCCGGCCGAGCTTGTCGTAGGCGAAAACGGTGCGGTGCAGCGTGCGCGCTTCGCCGCCGGTGCCGGGTTGCGGCGCCTGCAGCTTGACCGCCTCGGTCAGCCGATCGAGCTGGTCGTAGCTGTAGCGATAGTGGTGGCTCTCGGTGCGCTTTCCGACCAGGCGGCCCACGGCGTCGCGCAGCAGTTCTGTGCGCAAGGGCCGGCTCGCGGCGGGCCTTGGCCCGGTGCCGTCGTGCAGCGCGAGGTCTTCGTCACCGATGCCCGGCACATGGGTGATGCACACCGGCCAGCCGTTGGCGTCGCATTCCACCTGCACACGCGTGCCGCCCACGCGGCGCTCTTCCACCACGCGGTCGGCGGCGTCGCGCACGAACTCGAAGTGCAGGCCGTTCTCGTTGACGAGCGACTGCAGGCGCTGGGCGCTGTCGTAGTGCCACGCGATGCGGCGCCCCTCGGCGTCCTGCCGCGTCAGCGGCTGGCCACGCAGGCCGAGTGCGAATTGCGTGCTGCGGCTCAGCGCATCGGTGGCGGCCACGATGCGGCCGGCCGCGTCGCGGCGGAACGACTGATGGCTCTGGTCGGGCAGCGACACCGACAGCAGCCGTCCCATGGCGTCGTGCGTCAATCGCGTGCGCTGGCCCGCTGCGTCGGTCACGGCCTGCAGGTGGCCCCAGCCGTCGTAGGTGTAGCGCGTGGTCTTGCCGGAGCAGTCGGTCAGGGAGAGCAGTTGCGCGCACTCGTTCCAGGCCATGCGGTTGGTGCCGCCCTTGCCGTCGGTAACGACGATGGGCAGGCCCCGCCTGTCGTAGGCGTACTCGGAGGTGTGGCCCAGCGGGTCGGTCTCGCGCACCAGGTTGCCCTGGTCGCTGTAGGCATAAGTCCAGGTGCTGCCGTCTGCAAGGGTTTCGCGCCAGCGCTCGCCGAACTCGGTCCAGCCTGTGCTCTGCGTGCGGCCCAGCGCATCGGTGCGGCTGCTCATGAACCCCATGGGGTCGTAGGTGCAGCGCGTGGTGGCGCCTCCCGGCTCGGTGATGGCAACGAGCTGGCGCAGCTCGTTGTACTGCGCATGCCATTGGCGGCCGGCCGCGTCGATGTAGTCGGTGACCTGGTGGTCGGCGTTCCAGTGCCAGGCGAATTCGCGGCCGAGCTGGTCGATGACCAGGGTTTCACCCAGCGCCAGCGCATCGTCCGCGGGGGGCGTCATGCGGCGCACGGCGTAGCTCTCTCCGTCGTTTGTCCAGTGGCGGGCCACGTGCGCGTCGCCGGCCGAGCCGCGCCACTCGTAGCGGCACTCCAGCCCCGCCGCGTCGGCGTGGAAGCTCATGAGGCCCTGGGCGTCGTAGCCGAAGCGGCGCACCACTACGCCGTTGCGGTCGGTCACGTCGAGCAGGCGGCCTTCGGCGTCGTGCCTGTACGCCACCAGCAGGCCCGGCAGCTCGCCGGGCGCACCGGCAGCCAGGCGCACTGCCCTCAGCCGGCGGCTCTCGCCCGCGTAGTCGAGCGCAAGCAGGCGCCCGGTGCTGTCGGTCAGCTCGCTCAGCCGGCCCAGCGCATCGTGGCGCAGGTCGATGAAGTTGCCGTTGCGGTCCTCGAGCCGCGCGAGCTTCAGCGTCTGCGTGCGCGGCAGTTCGGCGGACGGTGGCCCGAACATGAAGAACAGCCCGCCCGGCACGTGAATGAAGTAGTGGCCGCCTTCGGAGCGGCACAGGTCCAGGCCGTCGCGCAGGCTGTATTGCCGAGTACCGGGCTCGATGTCTGGCAGCACCATCGGCCGGCCCTGCTCATCGATGAGCGTCACGGTGGGCTGTCCGGCGGCGTCATTGCCCAGCCGCAGCTCCATTGCATAGGGCAGGCTCCAGCCTTGCCCAAGCGCGCCGTCGCGGCGAAGGTCGTGGCTGCTGTAGAAGCGCTGCCACGCAATGGGCAGCGGGCCGGGCAAGCTGAAGTCGAGCTCGCTCTCACCGCCCAGAAACTTTCCGCCAGTGGCCGCATGCACCGGGTTGCCGAAGGAGCTGACCAGGCCGTGGATGCCCATGCCCAGCCCCACCGCCCCTTCGATCAGGCAAGGCAGCGCGTTCTTGCCCTGGCGCGCGAGCTTGGGCAGGCAGCGCAGGCCGCGGTAGATCATGACCACGTTGAAGATGGTCACCAGCACCTTCGAGATGAGCGGCACCTCGTCGGCCACCTCGCGCACGCGTGCGGTCGGCCCACCGATGAAGACGGTGGGCGAGCCTTCGCTCACCTTGGCGCCGCACTCGGTGTGGTCGTCCTTGCGCGAGGCCACGCCCATGTTGACGAACACGGTCTCCGCGCCCTCGGCAAGAAGGATCTGCGGCGAGTCTTTCTTGCAGCTCACGGTGTCCATCGGCATCTCGGGCGAGGCGCGCGCCGCGCCTATGGCCTTGTTGTCGATGAACACGTCCGACGAGCCGCTGGTAATCATGCCGGTCACGGTGAGGGTCTCGGGCACCAGCGCATCGGCAATCGACTCGCCCAGGCTCGCGCCGACGTACCCGCCGACCATGCGCGCGCCCACCACCACAGCGCCCGCCACCAGCGGCCCCGCAAGCCCCCCGGTGCCGACCACGGCGGCCGCCGCCACGCCCACCGCGAAGCCAACGGCGATGCCGCCGATCAGCCCGCCCGCGAACTTGGCCCAGAAGCGCGCGTGCGCGTTGGTGTGGGCAATGGGGTCGTGCAGCCGGGCGGCGGGTTTACCGGCCATGGGTCGTCGTGGCCTTCAAGGTGTCAGGCCCTGGGCTGAAAGCTCTCGAGCGTGCGCCGCCACAGCGCGAGCGCCTCTGCGTCGAACGGCACGGGGCTGCTGGCCGTGAGAATGAGCACGGCCTTGCCGGTGGCGTCCTGCGGCAAGAGAAACACGGCCTGGCGTTGGTGCAGCGCCTGTCCGTTCTGCTTGAACTGCGTGGCGAGCTCGATGGCGCGCAGGCTCGCAATGGCGGGCCCCACGGCGATGTCGGTGCGCGACACCTCCTTCAGCTGGCTCACCTGGCGCGTCAGGTCGTTCATCTGCCGCGTGACGAACTGCGCCAGGCTCTCCTGCGCGCGCAGCGCATCGCGGCTCACGATGAGCGTGGTGCCGGAGCCATCGGGCATGGCCAGCACGTTCATCGAGCGATCGATGCGCCCATCGTCCGGCACGTCGAACTGGCCTTCCTGGATGTGGTACTTCATCAGGCTGCTTTCTTCCGGGTTTGTTCTATGCGGGGTCGAAAGCCACGAAGGCCAGGCAGTCGGGGTTGCGCTCGGTGAAGCCGAACGACAGCCGGCCCCAGCCGAGCGTGGCCGTGAAGGTGCTCGCTTCGTCGAGCGAACGGCCGCGCGGCACGTCGATGAGTTCCAGTGCGGCGTAGCGCTGGCGCACTTCGGCCATCGGCACGCAGCGCCCCTTCAGCTCCAGCACCAGGAAGCCCTGGCTCGCGTCTTCGCGCTTGATGCGCAGGTCGATGCGCGCAAGCTCAGCGCCATCCGCAAGGCGCACCGGCGTACCTTCGAAGAACCGGAACGCGTCGCCGCCCGCGGCATGCGTGTCGCTCAAGGTGGTCGACAGCGTGCGGCCGACCTCCTGCGTGGAGAACGGCAACTGCGCCGCCAGCGCATCGATGGCCTGCCAGAGCGTCATGGTCGTGGCTTGCCGGTTCATGGATTCAGTGCTTGCCGGCATATTTCTTGTCGTAGGAGTTGCCGTAGTACTGCGTGTACTGCTCGCCGGTGGTCGATGTGGTGAGCGTGCCGTAGTACTTGCCGGCCGCTGCCCTTGCGGCCTCCCGGGTACCACCCTTCACCATGCCGTTGTAGGCCTCGTTGAAAGCTTCCACATTCGCGGGGTTCGCGCCCTGGAGGATGTCGACCTTGGCCGCGCGCCAGACTTCACGCTGCACCTGGATCTGGTTCAGTGCGGCCTCGCCCTCGGAGCTGAGCATGCTGTTGACGAACGCGGTCTTCGAGGAAATATCGGGCTTGAAGCGGTATGAATAGACCGCGTGCCCGACCTCGTGCGACAGCGAGGCGGCGGTCTTGTACGGGTCGCTCGCGTAGTCGCCGTCGATCACGATCTTCCTGACACCCGGATTGGTGTTGGCATACGAGCCTCCGCCTGCAGCGCCATAGCTGACATTCCATTTCTCGCCCTGCAAAAACTTGATCTGCCTCTGCAGCGTGGGCGACCTCGCCGCGATGGCGTCGACACCTTTGCCGAGGCCGGTGGTGACGTAGCCCGGCGGCGCGGCTGCGGGCACAGCACGCTCCGATGCCTCTGCCGACGTGGCAGCAGCCGCGGGCGTCAGGGGCACGCCGTCTTCCACCACGGCTTCCTCGCTCTGGCTGCCGATGGGCGCATCGCAGTTCAAGAAGATCTTGCTGCCGCGCTGGTCGAGCTCGCCCGTGAAGTTGACGAGGCCCTTCACGCCGTTGATGTTCACCGTGCCGTCGGCCAGCAGCACGATGGACGACTTGCCGCAGATCAGCGAGATGCTGGTCTTGCCGGTGACGAACACGTCCTGGTCGGCCGCCTGGATCACGACCGACTTGCGGCCTGTGATGTTGGCGTTGCTCTCGGTGGAGGTCATGGAGGCGTCGGTCTTCGACACCAGGTTGACGGCGCCCGCGCTGGCGTGCGAGACGATGTCGCCGCCCGACACCACGTTGACCTGCCCGCCCTCGCTCACCTGCGTGAGCATGCCGCCGGTAACGAGCTGCGTGAGCTGCGCGCCGGTGGTCAGCGTCATGGCCGAAGTGGCGCGCATCGACACGCTCTGCCCCGAGCTCACCACGATAGGCTTGGGACTGATCATGGTCTGCCCCTCGGGGCTGACGATGGAGACCACGGGCTTGTCGATCTTGCGCGAGAGGTCGAGCATCTGCTGCGCGTCGGCCATGGCGGGGTCGGGGTTGTCCGAGACGCCGGCTTCCGGCGTGCCGCCCGCGGCCAGTGCTGCCACGGCCTGCGAAACGCCGCCCGCGGCCTGCACACCCTGCACCAGGCCCATCAGCGTCTGGTTCTTGCCCTGAGCCATCGACCCGACCAGCGCCTTGGTGGCCGCGATGGCCTGGCCCGACGCCTGCATCAGCGCATTGCTCTGCGCCAGCGTGGCGCCCATGTGCTCGTGGCCGTCGGGGTTGTCGCGCGAGACGCGTTGCGCGTAGTCCTGCGTGTAGGTGGTCAACAGCAGGCCCTTGTCCGCGCGGATGGAGCCCCACTCGTTGGTGCGCAGCTCGAAGCCATAGCTGCGCTGCACGCCCGAGCCCTGGTTCATCAGGTAGCCCATGTGCAGGTGGGTGTTGCCGTGGTCGGTCGACAGCTCGATGTGCTCGGTGCCGCAGCTGTCCTCGAAGCGCAGCATGTGCTTGCCGCCGCCGCCCTTGCTCCAGTTCGTCTGGAAGCCGGTCTGCGTCTTGTGGCGCGGCAGCTCCCAAGGCGGCATCTGCGCGGCGTTGTAGACACAGCCGGTGACGATCGGATAGTCAGGGTCGCCGTTGAGAAAGTCGACGATCACCTCCTGTCCGATACGCGGGATATGCATGGCGCCGTAGTTGCTGCCAGCCCAGGTCTGCGACACGCGGATCCAGCACGACGAGTTCTCGTCGCGCCGGCCATAGCGGTCCCAATGAAACTGCACCTTGATGCGGCCGTACTCATCGGTGTGAATCTCTTCGCCCGCGGGGCCCACCACCACCGCGGTCTGCGGCCCGGTGGTGCGCGGCCTGGGCGTGACGCGCGCGGGCCGGTAGGGCGCGCTGTCGGGGAGCACCTCGAAGGTCTGGCGATAGCTGGTGCTGCTGGTCGATTCGCTGTAGGCCGCGTCCGCCGCGCCGACCACGCGCAGCGCGTTCTCCTGGAAGTCGTAGGTCACGGCCTCGATCAGGTAGCGGCGGTTGTCCTCGGCGTTCGGATGGCGCGCCAGCTCGAACAGGTAGCCCGGTGCCATGTGGCGCAGGTTGCCTTCGGCACTCACCAGTTCGCGGCGCCCGGCGAGCTGCTCCAGCCGCAGGCGTGCATAGTTCTCGCCGTCACCCAGCTCGGTGTAGCCGCCGGGCCAGTCGTAGATCTCGAAGTCGTCGCGGCTGTGGCCGGCCGGCTGCTGGCGCACTGTGTCGATCTCGGCGTTGGGCTTCTTGAAGTCGTAGTCGTCAGCGGCGAAGTTGCCCGAAGCGATGTCTTCCGAATGGCTCCAGCTGTCGATGAAGTCCTGCTCGAGGATCTGCGCGGCCAGCACCCCCGCGTGGTACGGCACCTTCACCGGACCGCTGGGCAGGGGGGCGTGCGAATCCGCGCCGTCGCACAGCACCAGCTGATGGCTGCCCTGCGCGTGCGAGAAGAAGTAGTAGATGCCCTCCTGCTCCATGAGCCGGCTGACGAAGTTGAAGTCGCTCTCCGAGTACTGCACGCAGTAGTCCCAGGTGCGGTAGTTGCCGCTCAGGCGCGCGTCGATGGCATAGCCGTAGGGCGCGAGCACCTCCTGCAGGATCTGCGGTGCCGTCTTGAACTGGAAGATCTTGAAGTCGGAGCGACGCGTGGCGTACCACAGCCAGGGGCGCAGCGTGGCCTCGTACACGCACATGTCGCCGTCGTCCTTGCCCACGTAGGCAAAGCGCGTGACCTGTCCACTCAGGAAGCGCTTGCCGGCGCCGCCGAGTTCCGTGGCGAGGTTCACCTCGATGCTCATGTCCTCCCCCAGCATGCGCTTGGGCTGGATGTTGGGCATGTCGCTGATGAGCCGCACGCGATGCTCGAACAGTGCGGAGATGCGCTCCTGTCCCGTCATCGAGCGGAACTTCAGGCGCTCGCCCAACACGCTGTGGGCGATGAAGCTACGGGTCATTCCTGGAAGGCTCCCTGGTCAATGCGAGCCCGGCGCGTGCCGCAGAAGCGTGCAACGCGCCCGGCAAAGGGAACTCATGCTTCCTTGTTTTCCTTGATGTTCCAGCCCAACACCGTCTCGGCGCCCTTGCCGCCCTTGTCGGTCTGTTCCCAGTACTGCTGCTTCACCTTCGCGGCCTGGAAGGCGTACTGCACGAACACGGCGTCTGAACCCTGCTCGGCCGTGTACTGCACCGAGGTGACCAGCACTTCTTCGAGCGTGACGCGGGTGTATTCGATCTGCGAACCGCCGGCCTTGCACACCGACACTTCCACCTTGCTCAGGTGCTTGCCGCTGGCGCAGTTCTTGAGCACCGAAGGCGCCGCCTTGTCGATGCGCGCGAGCACCTGCAGGTCGTTGAAGCTGGCCTTGCCAACCCCGCCGCCGCCGCCGCTGACCATGTTTCCAGGCTGCGTTGCTCCCCACGCAAACGACTTGATGTCCGTCCACTCCTTGTGGTTCGAGTCCTTCGATTCGCCGTTTGCGCCTTCAACGCGCATGAACATGTCTACTGCCATGAGATCAACTCCCTCAGAAATTTCGTGCCCATCGAGGACACCGTGGAACCAGCCGCCCTCCAGTTGCAGGAGGACGGCAGCGAATCGCAACCGGATGGCGCCAGCGCTGGTGACACAGCGGGGGTCGCCCCATCTTTCAGGCGCAACGCTTTCGCATTACATCGCGCCTTCGAATCCATTCGTGCCCACTTTCCATTCGATCAAATCGAAACAAGTACGCAACGGAAGGCCCGATTTTTAACAAACTTTTCCTGCTTTATCGATCTGTTGCACGGATCTTTTTTTGTCTATTTCTTCAGAAAACGTCCGAAACAAAACAATAAGTTTTAAACCGCCCCATCTCTCGAAGATGCAATGAGCCAAAGGGTCTGAGAGGTGTTGGCGGTCCGCGCTACATCGGATTCGCAAGGCACGTACCTTAAGCGAGGCACCTGCGCACGACCAGTGCCAAACGGCATGCGGAGAAAGAACTACAGACACTGCCTGCACGATGCGCTGATCGATTCGAACAAGAAAGATCAATAAAAAAGCCCGTCATCGACACGATGACGGGCTTGGGTTGGAGCAGCGCTGCAGAGCAATCACGTGCCGGCTCTCGCCTCGTGGAGCCACCTTGCCACCAAGGCCGGCACCACGTCGGTGGCCTTGCCTTGCAGGAAGGTGAATCCGTGCGGCACGTCTTCCATGTCGAGCGCAACCAGCACCTTCTGCGCAGAGCGATCCGCGTACCGCACCAGCGATGCCGCAGGGTTGACGGTGAGCGACGTGCCCACCACCAGCACGCGCGCCGCGGTGGCCACATGCAGCTCAGCTTCGTCGAAGTGCTGCACCGCTTCGCCAAACCACACGATGTCAGGCCGCAGTTGCGTGCCGTCCTCGCACAACTGGCCCATGGCAATGGGTTCGCCGTCGATGCGGTAGCGCCTGGGTTCAGGCTCCGACGTGCCGCGCGCATATGCGAGTTGCCCGTGCACGTGCAGCACGTTGCTTGAACCCGCACGCTCGTGCAGCGCGTCGACGTTCTGCGTGACGATCACGACTTCATACGCCGACTCGAGCGACGCAATGGCAAGGTGCGCGGCGTTCGGCTGCGCCTGCCACGCCTTCGCTCGCCGCTCGTTGTAGAAGGCCAGCACCGCCTCGGGGTGCTTTCGCCAGCCTTCAGGGCTTGCGAGCTCCTGCCACGAGTAGGTGTTCCACAGGCCCTTGGCATCGCGGAACGTGGGCAGGCCGCTTTCGGCACTCACGCCCGAGCCCGAGAGCACGACGATCTTGTTCGGTTGGACTTCGGGTTTCATGCTTCGCTGCTCCTTTGGCGTTTGCGTTCGATCGAGTATGGCGTTCCGCAGGGGAGTCGAACCCCTGGCTTCCTCCTGGACAGGGAGGCACTCTGGCCACTGAGTTAGCGGAACGAAAGAGAAAGAAGAGCTGGCAGACCCTCAAGGATTCGAACCTTGGATGCCGGGATCAAAACCCGGTGCCTTGGACCACTAGGCGAAGGGCCGGTAAGGAATGGCGCGCGCGGAAGGAGTCGAACCTTCAACCGTTGTGTTTGGAGTCCAGTGCTCTGCCAGTTGAGCTACACACGCGTGGAAAAAAAAGACGAAGAAAAAGAGATGGTCTGAGTGGCAGGATTTGAACCTGCAGCCTCCTGCTTCCAAGGCAGGCCGTCTACCAGATTGACACTACACCCAGAGAAAATTTGGTGCCCCAGGGGAGACTCGAACTCCCAGAATTCCGCTTCTAAGGCGGACACGTCTACCAATTGCGTCACCAGGGCTGAATGAAAAATGTGAGAGGCGACGATCCGTTCCAGTGGCCGGTCTCACCTCGGTGCTTGCGAATTTTTAAAGAGCGTTCACGAGGCCGAAGCCCGATGTCATGCAGCACGATCGCTGCTTGAGAAATGAGTGAGAAGAAAAACAAAGAGGCCCGGAACCTTGCGGTTTCCGGGCCTCTTTTCGAGAGAGCTTGGGAGGTCTGCGCCTATGCGCTTCCTCCACCCGGTTGCACCTGATCCTCGTAATCGCACGACCACAGATTGGTCTGCGGCTTCTGCATGGAATACGGGGACTGATCGAGCTGCTGCGACGACGGCAGCAGACCAAAGCTGAGGCCGGCATGCGATGCGACGCGCACGAACACATTGCCCGATGCGGGGCAAGTGCTGTAGATGCGGATCTGTGCGGCTTTCACGATGTGTGTCCTGTTGGCGTTGACTGGGTTTGGACTGTAAATAGTCTTTACACAATCGTCAACTGCCTCGATCAACTTTTTTTCAAGTACCGTTGCGGCAACGCACCCCCTCCCCTTCACCTCCAGGAGCCCGCATGGCGTCTTCGACCCTCGCAGCCCATCCGCACTACGACCGCCTGATCGCAGCTGCGCGCAACCTGCCTCCGTTGCGCGTTGCAGTGGTCCACCCCGCCAACGCTGTGTCGCTCGAAGCAGCACTCTCCTCTGCGGCACTGGGCCTTATCGCTCCTACGCTGGTCGGCCCGCGTACAAAGATCGAAGCCGCGGCGCGCGAGATAGGCGCCGACATCTCCGGCATCGCCATCGTCGACGCACCGCACAGCCATGCCGCAGCCGATGCCGCCGTCGCGATGGCACTGCGCGGCGAGGTCGACGCATTGATGAAGGGTAGCCTTCACACCGACGAACTGATGGGCGCAGTCGTGCGCCGCGAAGGCGGCCTGCGCACCTCGCGCCGCATCAGTCATTGCTTTGTGATGGACATACCCGGGCACGCGCAGCCACTGATCATTTCGGACGCGGCCATCAACATCGCGCCCACGCTCGAAGAGAAGGTCGACATCGTGCAGAACGCCATCGATCTCGCGCATGCGCTGCAGATGCCGGCGGTGCGCGTGGCCGTTCTCTCGGCAACTGAAACCGTCAATCCGAAAGTACCGTCAACGCTCGATGCCGCAGTGCTGTGCAAGATGGCCGACCGCGGCCAGATCACCGGCGCGGTGCTCGACGGTCCGCTCGCGATGGACAACGCCATCGACGCCGAGGCCGCGCGCATCAAGGGCATCACCTCGCCGGTAGCGGGCCGCGCCAATGTGCTCATCGTGCCCGACCTGGACGCGGGCAACATGCTCGCCAAGAGCCTCACTTTTCTCGGTGGCGCCTATGCAGCGGGCATCGTGCTGGGCACGAAGGTGCCGGTGATCCTCACGAGCCGCGCCGATTCCGAACCCGCACGACTCGCCTCTTGCGCCGTCGCGTCCATGCTGGCGAAGGCAGGACGCGACAAGCTCATCAAGGCGGTCGGCTGAGCAGCCAGGGTCAGCGCGCGCCGGCCACGATCGCAATCCCCCGGATCTGCCCTGCCTCCACAGCACGCTCCGGCTTCGGATAGCGCGCCGGTGCAAACCGGTGCAGCAACTCAGCCTCCCGCAGCTTCGCGGCTTCGAGGTTCGCGAGCTTGACGTGGCCGAAGCCGCGAATCGACAGCGGCAACGCAGCAATGCGCGCGGCCGTTGCCTGATTGCCGGCCGACAACTCGCCAGCCATGGCTTCGAGCAAGCCATCGAAATGCACGATCAACTCACGCTCTGCGCGCCGCTCGCCAGTGCGCCCGAACGGATCGAAAGCCGTACCGCGCAGCCGCTTGCCAAGCGCCAGCCATCGCATCGCAGACAGCATCCAGCCGCCGATGCGGATCTTGGCGGGTGCCTGCCCGTGCGCCCCACGAGAAACCAGCGGCGGCGCCATGTGGAATTCGAGCTTCAACTCGCCTTCGAACTGCTCCTTCAGCTTCTGCATGAATGCGCCGTCTGTGTACAGGCGCGCCACCTCGTACTCGTCCTTGTAGCTCATGAGCTTGAGCAGGCTGCGCGCAGCATTGCGCGTGAATGGCAGGCTCGCATCGCCACCGGGCAGTGCCGCCTCGTGTGCCTGCAGGCTGCGGATGCGTGTCTCGAAGCGTGCCGCCCATGCGGCGTTCTGGTAGCCGGTCAGATGGCGGCGTGCATCGGCGAGCAGCGTCTCGAGCGGGCGCTCGTCGGTCGTTGATGCATGCGCATCGACAGGCGCAGCGCGCAACTGATCCAACGCCGCAGGGTCACCCGCAGCAAGCCGCCCCAGCGAGAACGCCGACTGGTTGGCCGCCACCGCCACGCCGTTCAGCTCGATCGCATGCATCAGCGCCTCCAGGCTCAGCGGCACCAGTCCGCGCTGCCATGCGTAGCCGGTTGCGACGATGTTCGCCGCCAGCGTGTCGCCCAGGAACTCTTCAGCCAGGCTTTGCGCGTCGAAAGTCTCGACCTGCTCTTCGCCGGCAACGAAGCGCATCTTCTCCAGCAGCAGATCCACATGCAGATCCGCATCGGGGTTGCGCAACGACTCGGCCACCGGAATCTCGTGGATGTTTGCCAGCACGCGCGTGCGTCCGTGTCGCACGGTCTGCAGCGCATCGGCCGACGCACCTACGACCACGTCGCAGGCCAGGATTGCATCGGCCTGTTGCGTGTCGATGCGCACCTGATGGAGCCGCTCGCGCGAATCGGCCAGCCGCACGAAGCTCAGCACCGAGCCGCCCTTCTGCGCGAAGCCCATGAAGTCGAGCACGCTCGCGGCCTTGGCTTCCAGGTGCGCCGCCATGGCGATCACCGCGCCGACCGTCACCACGCCAGTGCCGCCCACGCCGGTCACGAGCAGGTCGTAGGGGCCGGTCCACACATGCTCCGCCGGATGCGGCAATGCGGCCACCCGATGCAGGAAGGCATCGCGCCCGGCCGCCAGCGCGCCGCTCTTGCGGCGCAACTTGCCGCCCGTCACTCCCACGAAGCTGGGGCAGAAGCCTTTGGCGCAGGAGTAGTCCTTGTTGCAGCTGGTCTGGTCGATCTTGCGCTTGCGGCCCATCGACGTTTCGTGCGGCAGCACGGCCACGCAGTTGCTTTGCACGGTGCAGTCGCCGCAGCCTTCGCACACCGCATCGTTGATGAACAGGCGCTTGGGCGGGTCGGCCAGTTCGCCCTTCTTGCGGCGGCGGCGCTTCTCGGCCGCGCAGGTCTGTTCGTAGATGAGCACCGTCACGCCAGGCATCTCGCGCAGGCGGCGCTGCACGTCGTCGAGCGCGGCGCGGTCGTGGAACTCGGTGCCTTTCGGAAAGCGGTCCTTGATGTCGTCGTACTTGCCGATTTCGTCGCTGACGACGACGACCTTGCGCACCCCTTCCGACTCGACCTGCCGCGCGATGGCATCCACGCTGATGACGCCATCGACCGGCTGCCCGCCAGTCATCGCCACCGCGTCGTTGAACAGGATCTTGTAGGTAAGCGTTGCCTTGGCCGCCACGGCCTGCCGGATCGCGAGGTAGCCCGAGTGGTAGTACGTGCCGTCGCCCAGGTTCTGGAACACGTGCGGCGTCTTGGTGAACATCGCGTGCGAGATCCAGTCGACGCCCTCCCCGCCCATCTGGATCAGCCCCGCCGTGCTGCGGTCCATCCAGTTGGCCATGAAGTGGCAGCCGATGCCGGCGCGCGCCGTCGAACCTTCGGGCACCTTGGTGCTGGTGTTGTGCGGGCAGCCGGCGCAGAAATACGGCACGCGCTTGACCGCATCGCTTGCGTTGCCGAGCAGCTCGGGCGGCGTGAAGTCGCGCACGTGCTGCAGGTGGTCGCCCAGGTCGTGGTTGTCGGGAAAGTGCACGGCCAGCCAGTGCGCGACCAGCTCGATGAGCCGTGACGGGCGCAGCTCGCCGAGCGCCGACACCAGCGGCTGGCCATCTCGATCGTGCTTGCCCACGAGCACTGGTCGCGCTTCGGGCGGTGCGTTGTAGAAGATGTCGCGCAGCTGCGTCTCGACCACTGCGCCCTTCTCCTCGACGATGAGGATCTCTTCGAGCCCCTGCGCAAAAGCCTTGATGCGCGTCTGCTCGACCGGAAAGCTCAGGCCTATCTTGTAGAGCCGCACACCAGCGCGCGCCAGTTGCTCCGGCGAGAGTTCGAGCCGGCGCAGCACCTCCATCAGGTCGTGATGCGCCTTGCCGCAGGTGACGATGCCCACCTTTGCGTGCGGGCTCACGATCACATCGCGGTCGATGCTGTTGCGCTTGGTGAAAGCAGCCACGGCCGCGAGCTTGTCTTCGAGCCGCGATTCGATGCGCAGCGACGGCAGGTCGGGCCAGCGGTAATGCAGGCCGTCCGGCGGCGCGCGGTGGCCGGTGGCAGCGCTCACGGTGTCGGCGTCTTCCCATGCCTCGACGCGCTCGTTGATCACGTCCAGGTCGACGGTGCCGGCGCTTTCGACCACTTCAGACAGCGCCGCCATGCCGACCCAGGCACCCGAGTAGCGTGACAGCTCGTAGCCGTACAGGCCGAACTCCAGGTACTCGGCCACGCACGAGGGCTGCATCACCGGCATGCGCCAGGCCATGAAGGCATGGTCGCTCTGGTGCGGCATCGACGACGACACGCAGCCGTGGTCGTCGCCCGCCACCACCAGCACGCCGCCGTGCGGCGACGAGCCATACGCATTGCCGTGCTTGAGGGCGTCGCCAGCGCGGTCCACGCCCGGCCCCTTGCCGTACCACATGGCAAACACGCCTTCGACGGTGCGCCCCGGGTCCGACTCGACGCGCTGCGTGCCCAGCACCTGCGTGGCCGCCAGCTCTTCGTTGACGGCCGGCACAAAGCGGATGCCCGTTTCCTTGAAGCGCTCGCCGGCCTTCCAGATGGCCTGGTCGACCATGCCCAGCGGCGAGCCGCGGTAGCCGCTGACGAAGCCCTGCGTGTGCAGGCCGCGCTGCGCGTCGCGCCGGCCCTGCATCACCAGCACGCGGATCAGCGCCTGCGTGCCGGTGATGAAGACCGAGCCCGAAGGGGCCCAGAGGTTGTCGGAGAGCTGGTAGCCGGGCCGTCTGAGTGCGGCTGTGTCATGTGGGGCGTTCATGCCCGGAATTGTTCTGCGACACACCAGGGAAGTGCTTCTTCAATACACTGGCGCAGACCCTTGTTTGAAGAATAATCTTCTCGGAATTTGCCATGAACGTCGATTCTCTTTCCCTTGACGAGCATTGCCTCAAGATCCTTTCTGCACTGCAGCACGATGGCCGCCAGACGGTGCAGCAGATTTCAGACACCATCGGCCTGTCGCCCACGCCCTGCTGGAAGCGCATAAAAGACATGGAAACAGCCGGCGTCATCCGCGGCTACACGGCACTGGTCGACCCCGAACTGGTGGGCCTGCACGTGTCTGCCGTGGCCGAGGTGAACCTCGACCGCCACAGCGAGGCGATGGTGCAGCGCTTCGAAGAAGCCGTGGCCGCGAGCCCGCAGATCATTCGCTGCGTGTCGGCCACCGGGCCCGCGGACTACATCCTGAACGTGACCGTGCCGGACATGAAGCACTACGAGCGCTTCCTGCACGAGGTGCTGTTCAGCCTGCCAGGCGTGACGCACGTGCGTTCGAGCATCGTGCTGCGCGAGATCAAGTCGGAAACGGCGCTGCCGCTCGACCACCTGCTGCCGGGCACGCCGGGCAAGCCTCGCGCGACGGGGGGCCGGCGAAGCTGAGGCCGGGCCGTGTGGAGAATGCCGGCATCCGCAGCAACGAAGACGTCCTGACCATGCCCTCACCAAAGACGACCGCCTTCTTCCCCCGCCTCGCGCTCGCCGCGCTGGTTCTTTCTTCTGCCGGTGCCGTCGCCTTCGCGGCCACGCCGACCGCGACCGCGGCACCAGCGACTGCGCAAAGCGCAGCCAAGGCCGTACCAGGCGCTCCGGTGCCCGCAGGCTCGCCGCAGCAGACCGGCCCGGTCCACTTCCAGTTCGCCATCTACTACGCCAAGACCCCGGCCACCGACCCGATGGCCGCGTTGCGCGGCCGGCTCGCCAAGCTCGGCGGCAGCCCGAAGCTGCTGAAGGCGGCACCCACGCCAGCGACGGCCACCGAGCCTGTGGTCTTCGCGAACTGGAACACCACCACTGTGCTCAAGGAGTACCGCGCGCCGAGCATGGAAATGCTGCAGCGCTTCGGCCGCGGCATCTCGCGCGAGCAGGCCGAAGCCCTGCAGACCGCGGACAAGGCACTCATCATCGATTTCGCGCACCCGGCGCAGCAGTCTTCGGCCGCGATGCAGAAAGCCTTGCAGCTCACACTGCAAGTGGCGCGCGACACCAACGGCCTGCTGTGGGACGAAGAAACGCGCGAGGTCTTTTCGCCCGACGAATGGCAGAAGCGCCGCATCGACACCTGGGCCGGCGGCGTGCCCGACATGTCGCAGCACACGACCATTCATGCCTACCGCAGCGGCGACCTCGTGCGGGCCATCACGCTCGGCATGTCGAAGTTCGGGTTGCCCGACGTGGTGGTGAGCGATTTCTCGTGGTCGAGCAACCGCCCAATGGGCAATCTCGTCAACATGTTCTCGCAGGCAATGGTCGAAGGCGCCACGCTGGCGCAGCCCGGCCAGTACGACCTGGACCTGCGCGCACTCAAGCACGCTGCCGCGCGCGACCCGCAGCTCACGCACCTGAAGCCCAATGCCGCAGCGGTGGCAAAGCTCTCGCTGGTCAACGGCACGTGGGAAAGCGGCGATCCGCAGAACCGGCTGTACGAGATCCGCTTCGATCGCTACAAGGGCCCCGACCGCTATGCGCAGCAGACCGCAATGCTGGTCTCGGTCTTCGGTGCTGACGAAGACAGCGTCACGCGGCTCAAGCACAACGACGAACTGCTCGCCGCCAGCAAGGCGGCCAACGCGCAGTTGCCCAAGCTGCGCGACGCCTTCGCCAAGGGCCTGCAGCCCGGCGAATACATTCTCGTGAAGGCACCCTTCACCACGCGCAGCGGCAGCAACGAATGGATGTGGGTCGAAGTCGCGCGCTGGAACGGCGACGTCATCGAAGGCCTGCTGAAGAACGAACCGGTCGAGGTGCCGAACCTGCACGCGGGCCAGATGGTGAAGGTGTCGCAAGCCAAGGTGTTCGACTACATGCGCCGCTACGCGGACGGTCGAGAGGAAGGCAACGAGACCTCCAAGATCATCGCGCGCATGCAGAATCCGAAAAAGTAAGAGGATCGATCACCGAGGCCCTCCAATGCACATTCGCGAACTCGCCAGCGGCCTGCAGTTTCCCGAAGGCCCGATCGCCATGGACGATGGCTCGGTGCTGCTCGTCGAGATCGCGCGTGGCACGCTCACCCGCGTGCGTGCCGATGGCTTGGTGCAGGTGGTTGCCGACCTCGGCGGCGGCCCGAATGGCGCGGCCATCGGGCCCGATGGCGCGGTCTATGTCTGCAACAACGGTGGCTTCAAGTGGCACACCGAAGCGGATGGCTGCTTGCGGCCGGTCGGCCAGGCCGAAGACTATTCGGGCGGCCGCATCGAACGCGTGAACCTCGCCACCGGCCGCGCCGAGCGCCTGTACGACGCAGTCGAAGGCGGCGCACTGTGTGGCCCCAACGACATCGTGTTCGACGCACAGGGCGGCTTCTACTTCACCGACCTGGGCAAGGTGCGCGAGCGCGACATGGACCGCGGTGGCCTCTTCTACGGCCATGCCGACGGCGCCGCCGCAGGCACCATTGCACGGCCGGTGATGACGCCCAACGGCATCGCCCTTTCGCCGGACGGCAACACGCTCTACTACGCCGAGACCGAGGGCGCCCGCGTCTGGGCCTTCGACATCACCGCGCCGGGCCGCGTTCGCAAGGACGGCTGGCCCTCGCCGCACGGCGGCCGCATGCTCTGCGCCTCGCCGGGCGGGCACTACCAGCGCTTCGATTCGATGGCGGTCGACGCACTCGGCAACCTGTGCGTGGCGACGCTGCTGCACGGCGGCATCAGCATCGTGTCGCCCGATGGCAGCACCGTCGAGCACATACCGCTGCCCGATCGCTATACCACCAACATCTGCTTCGGCGGGCGCGACCGGCGCACGGCCTACGTCACGCTCTCGGGCAGCGGGAGGCTGATTGCCATCGATGACTGGCCGACGCCCGGGCTCACGTTGAACTTCGAAGCCTAAGCAAAGGGAATGGCCGTATTCGGCGCGGGCACGACGCCGTCGGCAAACAGTTGCTCGATCTCGAGCGCGGTGAATCCGAGCGATTCCAGGACGCAGACGGCGTCTGAATTGAAAGGCCGAGGACTCGCGCCCGGCGAGCCTGGCGTGCCGTGCAACCGGACAGGAAGACCGATTCCCTTGTAGTCATCGCGAGCGACCACCATCTCGCGATGCTTTGCGTGAGGCTGGGCAAAGGCCTCCGACACCGAATGCACCGGCGCCGCGGGCACCCCCGCCGCCATCAACGCATCGCACAGCGTCTTGCGCGCGCGGTGGCAGATGGCGTGTTCGATCTCGACCCGAAGGGCATCCCGATGCTGCAGACGCCCAGCGTTGTCGGCGAAGCGTTCGTCCACCGCAAGGTCAGGTCGTTCGACCACGCCGCAGAAGCGCTCGAACTGGCCACGGTTCATGATCCCGAGAAAGATCTCGCCGTCGCCGCACGTGAAGCGGTCGTAGGGCGCAATGTTGGGATGGGCGCTGCCGAGCAGACCCGGCTCCTGATGCGATTGAAAGTAGTTGGCCGCATGCGGGACCAGCAGGCTCAGCGCCGCATCGAACAGCGTAGCCTCCACGTGCTGCCCTTGGCCCGAGACGTTGCGGCCTTGCAGCGCAAGCAGGATGCCCGACAGCGCGGTGTAGGCGGTGAGGTGGTCGACGATGGGCACGCCGATCCGTGTCGGGCCACTCGCCTGTTCGCCATTGACGCTCATGAGTCCGCACAGCGCCTGCAGCACCGCGTCATAGCCGGGCAGCCCACCCAGAGGGCCGTCTGCGCCAAAGCCGCTGATGCTGCAGTGGATGAGGCGCGGGAAGCGCTCCTTGATCCACCCTTCGTAAGAAATTCCCCATTTTTCCAGCGTACCGGGCAGAAAGTTCTCGATCAGGACGTCGGCCTCCTCGAGCAACCGTTCGAGGACCCGCCGTCCCGGCGGCTTCGAAAGATCGATGCTGATGCACTGCTTGCCCCGGTTTATCGCGCTGAAGTAGGACGCGTCACCGTGCCGGTCGAAGGGCGGCCCGAGCGTGCGGGTGTCGTCACCACCGGGCGGCTCCACCTTGATCACATGCGCGCCGTGATCCGCGAGCATTTGCGAGCACATCGGCCCCGCCAGCACGCGCGACAGATCCACTACCCGAATGCCGCTGAGCGCACCACGCATCGTTTGTCTTCCTTGTTGGCCTTTTTTTGTTTCCGGCCGCAAATACTAGCCGCGGCTGGGCAATTCAACCACGCCGGAACCGAGCACGGAGAGCTCATCGTCCTGGTTGCGCGCTTCCTGCTCGATCTCGACCAGATGCTTGCCGTCCTCGACGTACTTGCGCTTCACATGACCCTTGATGAACAGCATGTCGCCCTCGGGGTTGTGGCGGCGGATCTTGCAGCTGGCCTTGCGCAGGAAGCCGTCGTCGCCCATCCAGTTCGTCAGGTGATGCGTGAGCCAGGAAGTGCGCTCCGGGCCGTAGTCGTAGGCGCCTGGCGCGCCCACTTCAAGCGCGAAGTCTTCTTCCCAATGCACGCGCTCGGGCACGTCGGGAATGCCGAAGCGGTTGGTAATGCCCACGCCGGGATGCGCGTCGATCAGCTTCCAGGCCATCTTGTTGGCACGGATATACAGGCCGCCCCAGCCCTGCGCATAGGCGATGAAGCCGGTCACGGTCATCGGGCCCTTGAACATCACAGGCAGCGCCTCGCCTTCGACCACGTCTTCCCAGTAGCGCGGGGCCGCGCCGCGCACTTCCTCGTTGCGATAGAGCTTGAAGGCCTCCTGGATCTCCTCGGGCGAGTACTGCCGGGGCGTGCGTGCGCGCACTTCCTTGTACTTCGTGCCCTGCTCCCGGGCATGATCGCGCTCGGTGCGGAAGCACCAGCTGTCGGCCTCGGACACCTTGTCGCCCTTCTGGTTGTAGAAGTCGACGTGATAGATCTGCTGGACCGCGCGGCCCGCGAAACGCGTCTGGTGCTCGACCAGGTCCTTGAGGTAGGCCTCGGTGCGGATCTCATCATTGCGCAGTACAGGCTTGTGCCAGGTCCAGTCGGCACCCGACCACATCGCATGCACACCCGGCAGGCCACCCACATAGCCCGACACGATCCGGCTGGTCGAGAACAGGAAGCTCGGAAGTGCCACGACGCTGCCGTACCTCGTCTTTGCGGCATAGGCTGGATCGCACCAGAGCGGGTTGTCGTCGCCGATGCCGTGTGCGTAATGGCGAATGTTGTCGCGCGTGGCTTCGTAGCACCATGGCTCCTGGGTGTTTTCGATCTTCTGGCCGATGCGCTCGCGCAATTCGTCCAGGCCGCGCTCGGTGATCTTCGGGAAGGTTCTTTCGCTTTGCACAGACATCGTTGGTCTCCTGGTGGTTGTAGATGAGA
This sequence comes from Variovorax sp. YR566, assembly GCF_051992195.1. NCBI lineage: Bacteria > Pseudomonadati > Pseudomonadota > Betaproteobacteria > Burkholderiales > Comamonadaceae > Variovorax > Variovorax sp. YR566. The sequence goes on from NZ_CP197092.1 coordinate 5,215,764, forward strand.
GGGTTGGGGAATAAAGGGGTCAGACGCTCGCGGGCTGCCGCTCGCGGTCTCGCAGGACCTTGCGATGCACCTTGCCGGCGGGTGTCTTGGGAAGGTCCGACACGAAGACCACGTGGCGCGGATACTCGTGCTGGCTCAGTCGGCTGCGCACGAGGTCCTGGATTTCCTTGGTGAAGGCATCACTGCCCTCGCGTTCCGTGACGACAAAGGCCTTCACCACCTGGCCCCGGAGTTCGTCGGCTACGCCAATCGCAGCGGCCTCGCGCACGTCGGGGTGTTTGAGCACCGCGTCTTCGATCTCCACCGCGCTCATGGTCCAGCCCGCGGAGATGATCACGTCGTCGGCCCGGCCAGCGTGAAAGAAGTAGCCGTCCTGGTCGACCTTGCCCAGGTCCTTGGTGGGCACCCAGGCGTCGTTGCGCCAGATCTTGAGTTCGCCCACGACACCCGGTGCACATGTCTTGCCTTCCGGGTCCTGAACATCGACCCGCCCTCCGGGGATGGGCTTGCCGAGCGAACCGGGCTTCACCTTGAAATCCGCAGCGCCGGGGTAGTTCACGAGAATCACGCCGATCTCGGTGGTGCCGTACATGCTGCACACGGGCCGCCCGAAAGTGGCGCGGACGAAATCTTCTGTTTCGCTGTCCATCGGCTCGCCGGTGAAGGAAACCTTTTCCAGGTAGTACTTGTATTTGTCCGCGGCACCTGAGTTGCGCATCATCCGGAAGTGCGTTGCCGCGGCCGAAATGTTGTTGAAGCGGCCGTGTTGCAGGGCCTTGAGCAGCCGTGCCGCATCGAACTTTCCGGAGTAGGCGCCGATGGTCACCCCGAGCGCCAGCGGCGCCAGCGTGCCGTGCCAGAGCCCATGCCCCCATGCGGGAGACGACGGGCAGAAAAAGCGGTCACCGGGCCGGACGCCGGTGCCGTAGAGCGCCGCCAGCATCAACGTGACGAGTGCGCGCTGCTTGTGCTTGACGGCCGCCGGCAATTCGCGGGTGGTGCCGGACGTGTACTGGAATATCGCGTAGTCCTCGGCCGTTGTCCGAACCTCGAAGGTGTCGGGGAACGCACTCAGGCTCTGCACGAAGCCGCCATCAGCCACGAGCACCTCGACACCGTCGATGCCTTGGGACACCGGCGCCTTCTCGGCATTGGTCACGAGAATTTTCGGCTTGCAGTCTTCCACGCGCAGGCGAATGCCGTCCGGGCCAAAGAGCGTAAAGAGCGGCACGGCGATCGCGCCCGTCTTGATCGCGCCGAAGATCGCCACGTAGAAGGCCAGCGAGGGCTCGAGCATGACCGCGACGCGATCGCCGGGCTGGACGCCACGCGCCACCAGCAGATTGGCGAAGCGATTCGACAGGCGCGACAGCGCCTTGAACGTGATGACCTCTTCGCTGCCATTCGCATACGCCACCACGATGGCCACCTTTCCTTCGCTCGCATGGCGGTCGACGCACTCGTAGGCGATGTTGAACGACTGCCGGTCGCCGTCGAAAAGCGCCCAGAGCGTCTCCGTCGAGCAATGCGACTGTGCGTCTGAGAAGGAGGTGTAGTCGGTCAGGTGGGTCATCAGTTCAGGTCCTCTTGCGATGCCTGAACTATGCGACTCACGATGTTTCATTGTCAAATACGACTCTGTTTTGTATATAGACAAAACCTCAGATTCAGTTGCGGTAGAAAGAAGACCTTCGACATCCTCCAACGAACACCTCTCATGCCATGGAAGAACCCATCGATCCATTCGAGAACCTTGCCGCTGCAGGCTGGCGTCGCATCCGCACAGCCGGTGCCTTCATGTCGACCGCCGGACCGCTGTGGACCAGGCGAGAAGGCACGAGCTGGGTCTACGCCGTCTGGTCGACCGACGCTCATCTGAACCCGGCGGGTGTCGTGCACGGTGGCCTTCTGGCCACCTTGACCGATCACGCGATCAGCACCGTGGCCTGGGAGGCCGCCTCACGCATGCCCTGCATGACGGTGCAGCTGGACACGCAATTTCTGGCGCCGGTAGCAGCCGGCGTGCTCGTGGAAGCTCGAGCGCAGCTGGTGCGCCGCACCTCGAGCCTGCTGTTCATGCGCGGCCAGCTGCGGGCTGCGGGTCAGGAGGTTCTGGTCGCGCAGGCGCTCATGAAAGTGCAAAAATTAATTTTGTCTTAGTACAAATTTGCATCTTCTTTGACAATTACATCCGCGACTTTGATACTTGATTCAACCCGTCCGACCGTGGTGTGCCATCGAATCACAACACTCCGAACGGAGGCCAGGCCTGTGACACAGACCCGAAAAAGGGCGTCAGGCCCGGACCGACGATGCCTTCACAGGAGACAAAAATGAGACTTTGGAAACTGCTCGCCACGGGCTGCGCAATCGCTCTTTGTTCGCACGGTGCTCCGGCACAGACCTACCCCGCCAAGCCGATCCGGATCATCGTGGCCTACCAGGCCGGGCAAGGCACGGACATCGCCACGCGCTATCTGGGCAATCTGCTGGCCAAAGAGCTGGGGCAACCGGTCATCGTCGACAACCGGCCGGGCGCCGGTGGCAATCTCGGCACCGAGCTTGCCGCCGACGCGCCGCCCGACGGCTACACGCTCACGATGGGGACCAATGCCACGCATGCGGTCAACCAGTACCTTTATGCCGGCCAGCGCATCAAGACGGAGAAGGACTTCGAACCGATCGTTCTGACGGGCAGCTTTCCGATGGTGCTGGTTGTGAACGCCAAGTCGCCGATGCGATCCATCGGCGATCTGGTGAGTGCGCTCAAGAGCGACCCTCGCTCCGCGGACATCGCGACACCGAGCACGAGCGCCCGCCTGGTCATCGAACTGCTCAAGGAGCGCTCCAGGCTCCAGATCTTCCAGGTGCCGTACAAGGGCTCCGGCAGTGCGATGACCGATGTGCTCGGCGGGCAGTTGCCGCTGCTGATCGATACCCCCACTGCATTGCGCTCGCAGCTGCAGGCAGGCCACGTGCGCGCTCTGGCCGTCACCTCTGCGGTGCCGAGCGCGCTCGTCCCGGGCATCAAGCCGGTGGCGGAACAGGGCTATGCGGGATTCGAGGTCATCGCATGGAACGCGCTCTTCGCGCCACACGGCACGCCTTCGGCCACGCTGGACGTGTTGAACGAAGCAATGAACCGGATTCTCAAGAAGCCCGAGACCCGCCAGCAATTGCTGGAGTACGGTTTCGACCCGGGCGGCGGCACGCGCCAGCAGCTCGCCGAGTTCGTGCAGAGCGAGCGCCGAAAGTGGGAGCCGATCATCAAGACGTCGGGAATGAAGGCGGACTAGGACCGATGGACACCATGACTGCGCTGACCGACCCTCTCGCCGCTATCGGGAACACCTGGGCTGGCCTGGTTCGCCGCGCGCCTTCTGGGATAAGCTTGCGCCCGCCAATCGCAAGCCCCATGAAGTCCAGTTCCTCTTCCGCCTCGAAGCCAACGAAAACAGGCGCCAAGCCCACCAAGCCCGTGCGTGTCAGGCCGGTGCCCGGCGTCACGCGGGCCATCGCGATCCTGCGACTTCTCGGGCGCTCCGCGCATGCGATGGGCGTCAAGGCCATTGCCGATGAACTCGAACTCGTCCCCAGCACCTGCCTGCATATTCTTCGTGCACTCATCGTTGAAGACCTGGTCAAGATCGACAGCGACACCAAGCGCTACTCGCTGGGAACCGGCATGTTGAGCCTGGCCCGCAGCGCAATCGAAAGCAGCAGCTTCGCCAGCCTCGCACAACCAGTACTCGACGTTCTGGCCAACGAGTGGAACGTAACGATGATCGGCGTCGAAACCCATGACATGGAGCCGATGGTCGTGCTGGCCTTGTCGCGCTCCAACGCTCCCTTCCGCCTGCACGTGGATGTCGGCAGTCGTTTCCCTGCGCTGGTCAGTGCCACGGGGCGCCTGGTGGCGGCCTTCAGCAGCGAGACGTGGCCGCAGATCGAAAAGCGTTTCAAGGCCCTGCGATGGGACAAGCCAATCGATCTTGCCACCTGGAAGCGCGAGGTCGAGCAGGTCCGCAAGCGCGGCTTCAGCATCGATCGCGGCTACTACATGAGCGGCGTGACGGTGATTGCCGTGCCGCTGCTCGATGCCTCCGGGCGGGTAGCGCACACACTTGTCGCCACTGGCCTGTCTGACAAGTTGGCCGGTGCGGCCGGCACCGCTCTGGCCTTGGCCATGAAGAAGGAAGCAGATGCGCTGTCGACGCTGCTTCCATCACGCAGGTAAGCAGGCCTGCCTTCTCGGGCCGAGCGTGATCACGCTGTTGCTCGCTAAGACACCACCTGGTAGTACAGGTTCTGCGGGTGTTTCGCCTGCGCGAAGAAGAACCAGCGCTCGGCCAGCAGGCCCGGTGCCTGCACCAGCACCGCGAGCAACCACGGCAACACCGCTGCACTCGCAAGGCCCCACACCAAAAGCAACGCCGGCAACACGAAGGCCAGCAGCAGAAACCCGAGCTTCATGTTCTTCAGCGCAGCCAGCGATGCGCCATGAAAGAACTCGCGCGTGTTGAACGAACCGGCCGACATGCCCATCGACTTCTGAACCAGCTTCTGCGTGCGAATGCCAGTGGCGGACTGCAGCGTCGATTTGTGGCGGATGCCCGCGTTGCGCCGAAGCGCCTGCCCGCGCGCGGCCCACGCTGCCAGCGTAGCAACCAGCGCGCACGGCCCGAAGACCTCCACGAAGCGCGCCTCGCCGCTCAAGGCCGCCATTGCACAGGCCAGCACCAGCCCCGACGACAACCCGATCAGCGTGAAGTTGACGATAGTCAGCGGATGCGCCCATTCCTCGATGAAGCGCAGGCAGGCATAGATCATCGCGGTGCAGTACCAGAGCGCGACGGCCCCGCACAGCACCAGCACGGGCAGCAGCCACGACCACGGCGCGCCGATACCCAGCATCAGCGACAACCACCACAGCCCCACCAGCGCGATGAAGGCTGGCAGCACGATCACTTCGCGCGACATCCACGAAGTGCGCCACATCAGCACTGCACGCCACGCACGAGTCTTGCGCCCCAGATGCATGAACGATGCGGCAAGCCCGGCCACGAGCAGCACTTCGGCAACACCAAGCGCCAACGTCAGGAAGCCGGGTGCCAACGCAAGGCCGAACAGCGCTGCAAGTGCGAGCGTGAAGACCAGCCCCTGAGCCGCGCCGGCCAGCGTGGTGAAGAAAAGAATCGAGAACGCGGGATGCATCCGGCTACTCCCGCGCGTCCGTTGCCTGCGTGGCTTGCGTGATGTGACGCGGCAGGTACTGGTTGGCCGGGCTGGTCTCCCACTCGGGCATCAGTTGGTAGCCACCGCGCTCGCGGATGGCCTTCGACACTTCGGAGTCCGGGTCCTTCACGTCGCCGAAGATGCGCGCGCCCGTGGGGCAGGCCTTCACGCAGGCCGGCTTGCGGTCTTCCTTCGGCAGTTGCTCGTCGTAGATGCGGTCCACGCACAGCGTGCACTTGGTCATGACCTGGCGCTCTTCGTCGAGCTCGCGTGCGCCGTAGGGGCAGGCCCATGCGCAGTACTTGCAGCCGATGCACTTGTCGTAGTCGACCAGCACGATGCCGTCTTCCTTGCGCTTGTAGCTCGCACCTGTGGGGCACACGGGCACGCAGGGCGGGTCTTCGCAGTGCAGGCAGCTCTTGGGGAAGTGGATGGTTTCAGTGACCGGGAAGGCGCCGGCCTCGTAGGTCTGCACGCGGTTGAAGAAGGTGCCGGTGGGGTTGGCGGCATAGGGCCGCTCGTCGGCGAGCGGGCCTGCGCTGCCGGAGGTGTTCCATTGCTTGCACGAGGTGACGCAGGCGTGGCAGCCGACACAGACGTTGAGATCGATGACGAGGGCGAGTTGCTTGGCGAGTGTTTCGCCCTGTGCCGCACGCACTGTGTTGCTCCCTCTCCCGCTGGCGGGAGAGGGTTGGGGTGAGGGTGCAGCGGCCTTCATGGCGGCAAGGTATCCAGCTCCAGCGCCGCCGCCCTCACCCCAGCCCTCTCCCGCTTGCGGGAGAGGGGGCAAGACCGGAGCCGACGACATCAGGTCCTTCAACCACTGCATCATTTCTTCCCCCTCCCCGCAAAGTACGTCAACACGCTCGCCGCCTTGCCCAGCACCCCGGGCACCGCCGGCATGCTCGCGATCTGCGGGTAGCTCTCTTCGGGCTCACCCGGTTCGGCCGGCCGTATGCGCACGCGCACGTCGTACCAGCCGGCCTGCCCGGTGATCGGGTCGGAGTTGCTGATGGTCCCGCTCGCAGTGCCGGCGCAGGGCAGCTCCTCGCTGATCAGGTGGTTCAGCAGAAAGCCCTTGCGCGCCTCGTCCGCTCCAGGCGCCAGCTGCCATGCGCCGTCCGCCTTGCCGATGGCATTCCACGTCCACACAGTGCCAGGCTCCACCGCCTCGCTGTAGCGCAGCATGCAGCGCACCTTGCCCCAGCGGCTCTCGACCCAGCACCAGCCGCCATCGGCAATGCCAGCGGCCTGCGCGGTCAGCGGATTCACGTGCAGGTAGTTGTGGCTGTGTATCTGCCGCAGCCACGCGTTCTGCGAGTCCCACGAGTGGTACATCGCCATCGGCCGCTGCGTGAGCGCATTGAGCGGGTAGGCATCGAGATCGGTCGCAGCCTCTTCGAGCGGCGCATACCAGAACGGCAGCGGGTCGAAGTATTTGTCGATGCGCTCACGCAGCGCATCGGGCGGCTGCCGCCCCGCGCTCTTGCCCTGTGCCGCAAGGCGAAAGCTCTGCAGCGTGTCGGAGTACAGCGCCAGCTGCACCGGGTCGTTGCGCTGGCGCCAGCCCTTGTCTTTTGCAAAGTCCAGGTATTCCCGGTTCCAGTTGCGCATGTAGTGCATGGTCTCGGGCATGTGGTACTGGAACACGCAGTTGTTCTGCGCATACGCTTCCCACTGCTTCGGATTGGGCGCGCCGCGCAGGTGCTCGGTGCCGTCCTTGCCGCGCCAGCCCATGAGAAAACCGATGCCCGGCTGCGGCTCGAAGTTGACGACGAAGTCGGGGTAGCCCGTGAACTTGCGCACCCCCTCCGGCGTGGTGAAAGCCGGAAACTTCAGCCGCGAGGCCAGCTCGATCAACACCTCCTGAAAGGGCCTGCACTCCCCCGTCGGCGGCACCACCGGCACGCGCACCGAGTCCACCGGCCCATCGAACTCGGAGATCGGCCGGTCGAGCATGCCCATCACGTCGTGGCGTTCGAGGTACGTGGTGTCGGGCAGCACCAGGTCGGCAAAGGCCACGGTCTCGCTCTGGAAGGCGTCGCACACCACGAGGAAGGGAATCATGTGCTCGCCCTTCTCGTCCTTGCGGTTGAGCATCTCGCGCACCGCCATCGTGTTCATGCTGGAGTTCCACGCCATGTTGGCCATGAAGATCAGCAGCGTGTCGATGCGGTACGGGTCGCCTTTAGCCGCATTGGTGATCACGTTGTGCATGAGTCCATGCGCCGACAACGGGTGCTCCCACGAAAACGCATGGTCGATGCGGATCGGCGAACCATCGGGGTTGATCGCCAGCTCTTCCGGGCTGGCCGGAAAACCCAGCGGTGCCGCATTGAGCGGCGTGTTCGGCTGGATCATTCCGGGGTCGTTGAAGGCCCGGTAGTTCGGCACGATGTGACGCGGATACGGCGCCTTGTGCCTGAAGCCGCCCGGTGCGTCGATGGTGCCGAGCACGCTCATCAGCACGGCCAGCGCACGCACGGTCTGGAAGCCGTTGGAGTGCGCCGCCAGCCCGCGCATCGCATGGAAGGCCACGGGGCGCGCCTGCGTGGTGGCGTGGTGCTTGCCCCATGCATCGGTCCACGGAATGGGCAGCTCGAAGGCCTGCTGCAGCGCCGTCTCGCCCATCTCGCGCGCCAGCTTGCGAATGCGCGCCGCGTCGATGCCGGTGATGGCCTGCGCCCACTCGGGCGTGCAGCTCGCTACCCGCTCGCGCAGCAGCTGGAATGAAGGCGCGACGCGCGTACCGTCGGCCAGCGTGTAGTGGCCTTCGAGCGCCGGATCGCAGCCGTCGGCAATGCCTTCGGGATACGCGGGCATCACCGTGCCGCTGGCCTTGTCCCACACCAGCTTGTTGTGCGGGTTACGGCCGTCGCCCGGTGGGCCGCGTTCAGGGTCGAAGGCAAACAAGCCTTCGCGCTCGCAGTTGTCGAGCACCACGAGCTGCGGTGCGTTGGTAAAGCGCTTGAGGAAGGCGTGGTCCACAAGCTCGTTGGCTATCAGCTCATGCAGCAGCGCCATGAACAGCGCGCCGTCGGTCCCCGGCTTGATCGGAATCCACTCGTCGGCAATCGCCGAATAGCCCGTGCGCACCGGATTGATCGAAATGAAGCGACCGCCAGCCCGCTTGAACTTGCTGATCGCGATCTTCATCGGATTGCTGTGATGATCTTCGGCAGTGCCGATCATCACGAACAGCTTGGCGCGCTCCAGGTCGGGCCCACCGAATTCCCAGAAGCTGCCGCCGATGGTGTAGATCATTCCCGCGGCCATGTTGACCGAGCAGAAGCCGCCGTGCGCCGCGTAGTTGGGCGTGCCGAACTGCCGCGCGAACAGGCCCGTGAGTGCCTGCATCTGGTCGCGCCCCGTGAACAGCGCGAACTTCTTCGGGTCGGTCGCGCGGATCTTGCCGAGCCGCTCGGTGAGCATGTCGTAGGCGCGCTCCCAGCTGATGGGCTCGAACTCGCCGGCTCCGCGCTCGCTGCCGGCCTTGCGCAGCAGCGGCTGCGTGATACGTGCCGGCGACACCTGCTTCATGATTCCCGACGAGCCCTTGGCGCAGATCACGCCCTGGTTCAGCGGATGGTTCGGGTTGCCGTCGATGTAGCGAACCTCGGGACCCTTTTCGCCTTCACGCAGGTGCACGCGAATGCCGCAGCGGCAGGCGCACATGTAGCAGGTGGTGGTCTTGACCGTGGTGTCGGCCGTGGGCGTGGGCGCGACCAGCGGGTCGTGCACCGGCTCGCGAGACAGGAAGCTGAACACTGGCGGTCCTTTGTTTTCAGGCGGGGTCCGTGCGATGTTATGCAGCCTCGATCAAACGAAAAAGCAGAGAATATCGCTCACCATGACCGGAAAAACAGATCAGCTTCAGAGTCAGAGTCAGGCTTCGAGCCAGCGCCTGCGCCTCAACCTGCGGCAGCTGGAGGTGTTCGTCGCCACCGCGCGCGAAGGCAGCACCCGTGCCGCAGCCGACCGCATCGCGCGTTCGCAATCGGCCGCGAGCAGCGCGCTGGCCGACCTGGAGTCTTCAGTGGGCGTTTTGCTCTTCGACCGGCTCGGGCGCCGGCTGGTGCTCAACGAGAACGGCCGCGCGCTGCTGCCCAAGGCACAGGCGCTGCTCGATCAGGCGGGCGAGGTCGAGGCGCTGTTCAGCGGCGAGCATGCGGCGCCGCTGCGCGTGGCGGCCAGCTTCACCATCGGCGAGTACCTGCTGCCCGAGAAGGTGTCGCAATGGACGCACCTGCATCCGCAGAGCCAGGTGCACCTGCACATCGCGAACACGCACGACGTGATCCAGGCGGTCGCGGGCTTCGACGTGGACGTCGGCTTCATCGAAGGCCCGCAGACGCACCCCGACCTCGTGGTGCGCGCCTGGCGCGAAGACGAGCTGGTGATCGTCGCCGCGCCCAACCATGCACTGGCGGGCCGTGTCGCCACGCACAGGCAGCTGTCGCAAGCCACGTGGGTGCTGCGCGAGCATGGCTCGGGCACACGGCAGGTAACGGACGCATGGCTGATCCAGAACCTCGAGCAGGTGCGCGTGGGCTTCGAGCTGGGCAGCACCGAGGCGATCAAGCGTGTGGTGGCCTCGGGCACCGGGCTGGCGTGCCTGTCGCGCTACACGGTGGCGCAGGCGCTGGAAGACGGCCACCTGGTCGAGCTGCGCACGCGACTGCCGGCGGGCACACGGCGGCTGGCAACGGTGATGCACCGCGACAAGCTGCTGGGCCGCGCGACGGCCGACTTCCTGCGCCACTGCGGCGCCAGCGTGCCGCGCGCTTCATCGGCGCGCTAGAAAGCCCTCAGCCAGCAGCGCGCAGCACGTTCGCCGTGTGGCGCGCAATGACCGCCTCCTCGTCAGTGCGCAGCACCCACGCGCTGACAGGACTCTCGGCAGTGGTGAGCCGCGCGGCGCCGCTGCGATTAGCGGCCGCATCGACGTTCACACCCAACCATTCGCAGTCTTCGAGGATGCGTTCACGCAGCGGGGCCGCGTTCTCGCCGATGCCGCCGGTGAACACGATGGCGTCGACACCGCGCAGCGCGGCCGCGAGGCTGCCCATGTGCTGCACCACCTGCTCGGCGAAATGCCCGATGGCCTCGGCCGCAGCAGGCTCGGCCGATGCCTCCAGCGCGCGCATGTCGCTCGACACGCCCGAGATGCCGAGCAGGCCCGATTCGCGGAACAGCAGCGCCTCGACCTGGTCAGCCGACATGCCGTGCGAGCGCATCAGGTACAGCACGACGGCCGCGTCGATGTGGCCGCAGCGCGTGCCCATCGTCAGCCCGTCGAGCGGTGAGAAGGTCATGGTCGTCGCAACCGATCGGCCCTGCGCGATGCCGCACATCGACGCACCATTGCCGAGATGCGCGACGATCACGCGCCGCTGCGCCAGCTCGGGCGCGATGCCGGCGAACTGCGCGACGATCGATTCGTAGGAGAGGCCGTGAAAGCCATAGCGCCGCACGCCCGCGTCATGCAGCGCACGTGGCAGCGCGAAGCGGCGGTTGACCTCGGGCTGCTCCGCATGAAAGGCCGTGTCGAAGCACGCGACCTGCGGCACACCTTCGAACGCTGCCATTGCAGCGCGCACGCCCGCAAGGTTGTGCGGCTGGTGCAGCGGAGCCAATGGCTCAAGCTTGGTGAGCGCATCGAGCACCGAGGCATCGATGCGCACCGGCGCAACGAAGTCCGCACCACCATGCACGATGCGGTGCCCGACCGCCGCGATGCGCCGGCCATCGGCCTGCTGCGCATGCCATTCGAGCAAGGCCGCAAGCGCACCTTGATGCGAAGCCTGCGCGCCATCGAGCGCCGCATCGTGCAGCGTCTGCCCCTGGGCATCACGTACACGCAGCCGCGCCTTCAGGCCCGCGCCGAGTCCATCCGCCTGCCCTGACCAACGCGCTGCCGGCAACGAGGCATCGCCGTCACCAGCCGCATCGAACAATGCAACCTTGATCGACGAAGAACCCGCGTTCAGCGTCAGCAGCGAGTCGGTCATGGAATGGCTCAGACGTAGTCCTTGTACTTGTCGAGGAAGCGCACCGGCTTCGACAGCGCGTCGCGGCGGAAGGGGTCGCCCAGCTCGCGCGTGCACATGATCTCGATCACGCAGGTCTTGCCTTCGTTCATCTGCATGTCGATGGCCTTCTTCAGCGCCGGGCCCACGTCTTCGAGCTTGTCGACCACGATGCCCTCGGCGCCCATGGCCTTGGCAATGCCTGCGAAGCTTTCGCTTTCGAGCTCGCCGGCCACGAAGCGACGATTGTAGAAGTCGACCTGGTTCTTCTTCTCCGCGCCCCACTGGCGGTTGTGGAAGACCACGGCCGTCACCGGAATGTCGTGGCGCACGGCCGTCATGATTTCCACCATGCTCATGCCCCAGGCGCCGTCGCCGGCATAGGCCACGGCCGGACGGTCGGGCGCCGCGCACTTGGCGCCGATCATGGTCGGCAGCGAGTAGCCGCAGTTGCCGAAGCTCATCGGTGCGAAGAAGCTGCGCGGCTCCTCGAAACGCAGGTAGCTGTTGGCGATGGCGTTGATGTTGCCGATGTCGGTCGAGACCATCACGCGCGGCGGCATGGCCTTTTCGAGCTCGCGCAGCACCTGGCGCGGGTGCAGGTAGCTGCCGCCGGTGGGCGTCTTCTCGCCTTTGGCTTCCTCGATGGCGTCGAGGCTGAACTGGTCGCGCTCGTGGGTCCACTCGTCGAGCTCTTTTTCCCACGCGGCTTTTTCGGCCTTGATCTTCGCGGCGCGCTCGGCCTTGCTGGCGTCGCAGGCCAGCGTCTTGCCCTGCAGGCGCTTGAGCAGTTCCTTGGCCGTGGCCTTGGCGTCGCCGTGGATGCCAACGGTGATCTTCTTCACGAGGCCGAGGTTGGTGTGGTCGGCCTCGACCTGGATGATCTTCGCGTCCTTCGGCCAGTAGTCCATGCCGTGCTGTGGCAGCGTGCCGAAGGGGCCCATGCGCGAACCGAGCGCGAGCACCACGTCGGCCTGCGCGATGAGCTTCATCGCGGCCTTGGAGCCCTGGTAGCCCAGCGGGCCGGCCCACAGCGGGTGGCTCGCAGGGAAGGAGTCGTTGCGCAGGTAGCCGTTGGCCACCGGCGCACCCAGGCGCTCGGCCAGTGCCTGGCACTCGGCCACCGCATCGCCCATGACCACGCCGCCGCCCGAGAGAATGACCGGAAACTTCGCCGAAGCCAGCAGCTCGACGGCAGCGTTCAGGCTGTTCTCGCCGCCCGCGCCGCGCTCCACGCGCATCGGCTTCGGGATCTCGGTGGTGATCTCGCCATAGAAGTAGTCGCGCGGAATGTTCAGCTGCGTGGGGCCCATCTCGGAGATGGCGCGGTCGAAGCAGCGCGCCGTGTACTCGGCCATGCGCTTGGGGTTGTTCACGTGGCCCTGGTACTTGGTGAACTCCTGGAACATCGGCAGCTGGTTGGCCTCCTGGAAGCCGCCGAGGCCCATGCCCATGGTGCCGGTCTCGGGCGTGATCATCACGACCGGGCTGTGCGCCCAGTAGGCGGCCGCGATGGCCGTCACGCAGTTGCTGATGCCGGGGCCGTTCTGGCCGATCACGAGGCCGTGACGACCCGACACGCGCGCATAGCCGTCGGCCATGTGGGCGCCGCCCTGCTCGTGCACCACCGGAATCAGGCGGATGCCGGCGGGCGCGAAGATGTCCATCGCGTCCATGAAGGCTGAGCCCATGATGCCGAAGATGTCGGTCACGCCATTGGCGACCATGGTCTCTACGAAGGCCTCGGAGGGCGTCATCTTCTGCACGCCGGTGACGGCTTCGCGTGTGGGTGCTGCGGGTTGCTTCTGGCTCATGGAAGGCGTCTCCTGAAGGAAAGTGGGCAGTGGTTGCGCGTCAAAAGTCGGAACTTCTCGTTCCGGATTTCATTCCGGCGGAATATAGGTCGGCATCGCCGCGGCGTCAAACAATTTACAAAAATCGGAACGTATTGTCTTGTTTTTCGTAAAAAGAATATGATCCGGCCCCATGAAGATCGTCAAAGGCCTCTCACCGGAAGCGCAGGAACCGGCGGGCGACACGCCCACCATGCGCCTGTTCGCGCTGCTCGAAGTCATGGCCGCGAAAGACCAGCGCTACTCGCTGCAGGGCCTGGTGGAAGAAACCGGCCTGCCAAAACCCACGCTGCACCGGATGCTCCAGCAGCTCGAAGGCGCGGGCCTGCTGCAGCGCGAAGGCGACGGCCGGCACTACGGCATCGGCACGCGGCTGCGGCGGCTGGCCGAGAACCTGCTGCTCAACGACAGCCTGCACGGTGCGCGCCACACGGTGCTGCGCCAGCTGGTGGAAGAGATCGGCGAGAGCTGCAACCTCACCGCCCTTTCGGGCAGCGAGGTCGTGTACCTCGACCGCGTGGAAACCGCCGCGCCGCTGCGCTTCTACCTGCACTCGGGCTCGCGCGTGCCGGTGCACTGCTCGGCCAGCGGCAAGATCTTTCTTTCGCAGATGAGCGCGGCGCAGCGCCGCCGGCTGCTGTCGAACGCGCCGCTGGAGCCGTACACACCCCGAACGCTGACCGACCCCGAGGCGCTGGAGAAGGAAGTGCAGCGCGTGCGCAAGGACGGCTACGCCATCGACCACGAAGAGTTCCTGCCGGGCCTGCTGTGCATCGCCACGCTGGTGCCTTCGGGCGACGACGCGCCTTCCAACCTGTGCATCGCTGTACAGGCGCCGGTGATGCGTCTCGACGCCGCCAAGGCGAAGACGCTGCTGCCCGCCCTGCAACGCGCCGCACAGGCGCTGAGCCGCATCGATGCCGACGCGGCCCCCGATCGCGCGCAGGCCTGAAGAACCTCACATTCCCCGAAAGCCGCCATGACCGATACCGCCGACCTTCGACCCGACCGGATGCTGAGCGTGCGCGATGTGTTCGGCATCGACACCGACCTGCGGGTGCCAGCCTTCAGCGAACGTGACGACCACGTGCCCGAGGTCGACGCGGTCTACCGCTTCAACCCCGACGTGACGCTCGCCATCCTCGCGGGCTTCACGCGCGACCGGCGCGTGATGGTGCAGGGCCTGCACGGCACCGGCAAGTCGACGCACATAGAGCAGGTGGCGGCGCGGCTGAACTGGCCCTGCGTGCGGCTCAACCTCGACGGCCACATCAGCCGGCTCGACCTCGTCGGCAAGGACGCAGTGGTGCTGCGCGAAGGCAAGCAGGTCACCGAGTTCCAGGAAGGCATCGTGCCGTGGTCGCTGCAACGCCCCGTGGCGCTGGTCTTCGACGAGTACGACGCGGGCCGGCCCGACGTGATGTTCGTCATCCAGCGCATCCTGGAGCGCGACGGAAAGTTCACGCTGATGGACCAGAACAAAGTGCTGCGGCCGCACCCCTTCTTCCGCCTGTTCGCCACCGCCAACACGGTGGGCCTGGGCAACCTCAACGGCCTGTACCACGGCGCACAGCGGCTCAACCATGCGCAGATCGACCGCTGGAACATCGTGGCCTCGCTCAACTACCTGCCGGCCGATGAAGAGATCGCCATCGTGCGGGCGCGCGTGCCATCGTTGGCCGACAAGGCGGGCACGAAGCTGGTCGCGTCGATGGTGGCGGTGGCCGACCTCACTCGCAAGGGCTTCGCGGCGGGCGACCTGTCTACGCTGATGTCGCCACGCACCGTGATCACCTGGGCAGAGAACATCGAGATCTTCAAGGACCCGGCTCTGGCGTTTCGCCTGTCCTTCGTCAACAAGTGCGACGACGCCGAGCGGCCCCTGGTCGCCGAATACTTCCAGCGCTGCTTCGACCGCGAACTGAAGGAGTCGCACCAGCTCTCTGCAGGCCCGCGCGAATGAATGCCGAACCCGCGAGCGCGATGCAGCGCCGCGTGCGGCAAGAAGAACAGGTCGCGGAGCTTTGCGCGGGCGTGGTGCGCGCTTTCAGCGGCGAGCGCGACCTGCACTTTCGCGGCCGGCGGCTGCACCGTGGCCGCGTGGCGCTGCCGTGGTTTGCGCCGCACCTGCATCCCTCGCCCGACACCGACGACTTCGCTTCGTTCCGTGGCGTGGCCGACGGGCTCGCGCTGCGGCTCACCGAATCGGACGCAGCGCTGCACGAAAGCCTGCGCCCCGAAGAGCCGGTCGAACGCATGCTGTTCGAAATGCTCGAGCAGTTCCGCGTCGAGGCGATGGCGCCCGAAGTCATGGCCGGCATGCGGCACAACCTGCGGCACCGGCACGAACAGTGGTCGCTCGCCTTTCATCACTCGGGCCTGACCGACACCGCGCGCGGCCTGCTGCTGTACGCCGTGGCGCAGATCTGCCGCGCCCGCGTCAGCGGCCAGCAGGTGGTGGAAGAAACCGAAGACATGCTCGAAGCCACGCGCTTCGCGCTCGCACCGCTGATCGGCCATGCGCTGGCAGGTTTGCGCAAGGATCGCGCCGACCAGGCCGCCTACGCAGTGCACGCCCGTGCCATCGCGCGCACCGTCGCCGCGATGTTGCACGAAGCCGATGAAGAAGGCAGCAACGCCGCGCGCGACCCGCATGTGGACGACAAGCGCAGCGTGTTCAGCCTCGTGGCCGACATGGACCAGGAGATCGTCGAGCGCTTCACCACCGCCGAGTCGGGCCGCAGCGCGGTGCTCGACGACGCAGGCGGCGCATACCGCGTCTTCTCCAACGCCTACGACCGCGAACACGACGCCGCCACGCTCGCACGCAAGGAAGTGCTCGCCGACCACCGCGAAAAGCTCGATCGCCGCATTGCCGCGCAGGGAGTGAACATCGCCCGCCTCGCGCGTGAACTGCGCGCCCTGCTGGCCGAGCCCGAGCGCGACGGCTGGGACGGTGCCCAGGAAGAAGGCCTGATCGACGGCCGCCGCCTTGCGCAGCTCGTGGCCTCGCCTACCGAGCGCCGCCTGTTCCGCACCGAGCGCATGGAGCCGGTGGCCGACTGCATCGTCACCTTTCTCATCGACTGCTCGGGCTCGATGAAGGAGCATGCCGAGTCGGTCGCGATGATGGCCGACGTGTTCGCGCGTGCGCTCGAACAGGCCGGCGTGACCAGCGAGGTGCTGGGCTTCACCACCGGCGCGTGGAACGGCGGACGCCCGCAGCGCGAATGGGTGCGCGCCGGCCGGCCACCGCATCCGGGCCGGCTCAACGAGCGCTGCCACCTCGTCTTCAAGAGTGCTGCTACGCCATGGCGGCGCGCACGCCCCGCAATGGCGGCTCTGCTGAAAGCCGACCTGTTCCGAGAAGGCATCGATGGCGAGGCCATCGACTGGGCGTGCATGCGGCTTCGCCAGCGCAGCGAGGCGCGCAAGCTGCTGCTCGTGATTTCCGACGGCTCGCCGATGGACAGCGCCACGCATCTTGCCAACGACGCGCACTACCTCGACCACCACCTGCGCGACGTGGTCGCGCGCCAGGAGCAGCGCGGCGACATCGCCATCGCAGGCATCGGCGTGGGCCTCGACCTGAGCCCCTACTACAGCCGCAGCCACGTGCTCGACCTGGCCACCTCCAGCGGCAACACCATCTTCCGCGAGGTGATCGAACTCATGGCCGGACGCCATCGCCGCTGAGGCCTCCAACCTGAGACGTTTGGCATTACATCCAAGTCCCTGATTGACAAAGGGCACCCAGCGTTCTTACATTGCGTTTCACATCCGGGAACGCAGTTCCAATATTTGGAACATCGGATATCCCATAGAAAGCCTCATGGACTCCACGCTTGCCAAGGGCCTCGCCGCCATCGAATGGATGGTGCGCCAGCAGCGCGACTGCCGCGTCACCGAACTGGCCCAGGCCTTTGGCATGGCACGCAGCAATGCGCACCGCACGCTGCAGACGCTCGTCGAATGCGGCTGGGCCGTGCAAGACCCGGACACGAGCGCCTACCGGCCGAGCCTGCGGCTGTTCGAGCTGGGGGCCATGGTGTCCGATGCATCGGACATCGGCGCGCTGCTGCGGCCCCACCTCGCGCTGCTGGCACAAGCCACGGGCGAGACCATCCACCTCGCAGTGCTGGACGACGCCGAGATCGTCTACCTCGACAAGTTCGACAGCCCGCTGCCCGTGGCCGCGTACTCGCGCATCGGCGGTCGTGCGGCGGCGTACTGCGTGGCCTCGGGCAAGGCGCTGCTCGCTGCAGCCGCGCTCGACGTGCCGGCGCTGCAGGAGCGGCTGGGCACCTTGGTTGCACACACAAAGAACAGCATCACCGACTTCGACGCCCTCTTCAGCGAACTGGAACGCTCGCGCGCCCGCGGCTATGCCGAGAACCGCGAGGAGTGGCGCATCGGCGTCTGCGGCCTCGGCGTGCCCGTGCTCAATGCGCGCGGCGAAGCCGTGGCGGCCGTCGGCATGAGCGTGCCCTCGATCCGCTTTGCGCGCACACAGGCACGCGGGCTGGCCGATCACCTGATGGCCTGCGCGCGCGACGCCAGCGTCACGCTGGGCTATCGCTTGAACGCCGCACCGGCCGTGCCGTTGCCGTCGACGCCCATCACAAAGAGAAGGAGATCCGAATGAAGTTGTTCTTCGCCCCCTGGCTGCACGCCGGGCTGCTGGCTCTCGCCGCCTTGTCGTCGCCCTTCGCCGCACAGGCGCAGAACGGCAGCGACTACCCGACGAAGCCGATCCGCCTGATCGTGCCCTACCCGCCCGGCGGCGGCACCGACGTGATCGCGCGCATCGTGCAGGAGCGCTTTCAAACGCTGCTGGGCCAGCCGGTGCTGATCGACAACCGCGGTGGCGCAGCCGGCTCCATCGGCACCGAGGTGGTTGCCAAGTCGGCGCCCGACGGCTACACGGTGCTGTTCACTCTGTCTTCGCACACCATCAACCCGGCCATCTACGCCAAGCTGAGCTTCGACACCGCGAAAGACTTCGCTCCGGTCGGCATGGTCGCCTCGCTGCCGCAGATCCTGGTGGCCAACACGCAGTTCGCGCCCAACACCGTGGCCGAACTCATCGCGCTGGCCAAGGCCAAGCCCGACAGCATCGCCTTCGCCTCGGTGGGCAACGGCTCGCCCGGGCACCTGGCGGGCGAGCTGCTGAAGCTGCGCACCGGCACGCACATGACGCACATTCCCTACCGCGGCGGCGGCCCGGCCGTGACCGACGTGATGGGCGGGCAGGTGCCGCTGCTGTGGGTGTCGATTCCGGCGGCCGCGCAGTTCGTGAAGGCAGGCAAGCTCAAGGCACTCGCGGTGTCCACCACCAAGCGCAGCGCGGCCTTCCCCGACGTGCCGACGATGCAGGAAGCCGGCGTGCCCGACTTCGACGTGGACTCGTGGTACGCCGTGTTCGTGCCCGCGAAGACGCCGCAGCCCGCCATCGACAAGCTCAACCGCGTGATCAACACCGTGGTGAAGGAACCGGACATCCGCGACAAGCTGCTCGCACAGGGCAGCGAAGGCGTCGGCGGCACGCCAGAGCAACTCGGCAAGGTCGTCACTACAGAACTCGTGCGCTGGCAAAAGCTCGCCAAGGAAGCCAGCATCAAGGTCGATTGATCGACACGGACAGACTCATGGAAAACGCAGCCCCCTCTTCCCCCATCGCCGAACTCGTGGCGCGCGCACGCGCCGCGCAGCGCATCTACGAAACCTGGTCGCAGGCACAGGTCGACACCGCCGTGGTCGCGGCCGGCTGGGCCATCATCGAGCCGGCGCGCAACCGCGAGCTGGCCGAACTGGCCGTGGCCGACACCGGCGTGGGCAACGTCGAGGACAAGGTGCGCAAGAACCACCGCAAGACCTTCGGCCTGTTGCGCGACCTGCACGGCGCGCGCTCGGTCGGCGTGATCGCAGAAGACCCGGTGCGCGGCATCGTCGAAATTGCGCGGCCCGTGGGCGTGGTGTGCGCCGTCACGCCATCGACCAACCCGGGCGCCACGCCGGCCAACAAGATCATCAATGCGCTCAAGGGGCGCAACGCGGTCATCGTCGCGCCATCGCCCAAGGGCTGGTCAACGGCGGCGCGGCTCATCGAATTCATCCACCAGCAGTTCGACCGCATCGGCGCGCCGCGCGACCTGGTGCAACTGCTGCCCTCGCCGGTCAACAAGCAATCGACGGCGGAGCTGATGCGCCTGTGCGACCTGGTGGTTGCAACCGGCTCGCAGGCCAACGTGCGCGCGGCCTATGCGAGCGGCACGCCGGCCTTCGGCGTGGGCGCGGGCAACGTGGCGGGCATCGTCGATGAAACGGCGGACATCGCCGCAGCCGCCGACCGTATCGTGCGTTCGAAGACTTTCGACAACGCGACCAGCTGCTCGTCGGAAAACAGCCTCGTCATCGTCGACGCAGTGCGCGCGCAGACGCTCGCCGCGCTGAAAGACCGCGGCGCCGTCATGCTCGCCGACGCGCAGAAGGCCACGCTGCAGGCGCTGATGTGGCCCGAGGGCAAGCTCTCGCCCGCCGTCATCGGCCAGTCGGCACGCACCATCGCCGAGCGGGCGGCCGCCATCGACGGCGCCAACCGCGCCGCCTGGCTGGCAATTGCCGATGCCGATCCGCGCATCCTCATGGTGGCCGAAGACGGCGTGGGCCACGACCATCCGTTCTCGGGCGAGAAGCTGAGCCCGGTGCTCGCGGTGTATGCGGCGCGCGACTTCGCGCACGCCATGGCCACCGTCGAACGCATCTACGCGTACGAAGGCGCGGGCCACTCGGTGGGCCTGCACAGTGCGGTGCCCGAACGCGCGCTCACGCTGGGCCTCACGCTGCCGGTGTCGCGCGTCATCGTCGACCAGGCGCACTGCATTGCCACCGGCGGCAGCTTCGACAACGGCCTGCCGTTCTCTCTGTCGATGGGCTGTGGCACCTGGGGCAAGAACAACTTCTCGGACAACATGAACTACCGCCACTACCTGAACATCACGCGCGTGTCGCGGCCGATTCCGGAGAAGGTGCCGAGCGAGGAAGAAATCTTCGGCGCCTTCTTCGCCGAGCACGGCGCGAAGTAAGCATGACGGCGGCTGCAACAACGGTTCATGCGCTGATCGAGCAACAGGCGCGGCAGCAGCCGCACGCGGTGTATGCCCGCGCCACCGAGACCGAACGCCACCTGGGCTACGGCGAGCTCGCGACCGGTTGCCGCCGCGTGGCGGCCGTGCTGCGCGGCCTCGGCATGCAGCCCGGCGACACGGTGTCCGTCGTCATGCCCAACGGCCTGCAGACCCTGCGGCTGCTGCTGGGCGCGATGCACGGCGGCTTCTGCGTGAACCCGGTCAACCTGCTCTCGCAGCCGGAGCAGATGCGCTATGTGCTCTCGCACTCCGACTGCCGTGTGGTCTGCGTTGCGCCCGAGTGGGAAGAGCGTGTGCGCGGCATCGTCGAAGGCTTCGACCGGCCCGTGACGCTGGTCGTGGTCGACCCCGAAGGCGATGCATTGCCCGACGAGGAAGAACCGGCCGTCGACACACCGCCGCCCTCGCCCGATGCCGTCGCGCTGCTGATGTACACCTCCGGCACCACGGGCGTGCCCAAGGGCGTGATGCTCACGCAGCGCAACCTCGCGGCCAACGCGCACGCCATCAGCGTCGAGCACGCGCTGCGCCCCTCCGACCGTGTGCTCGCCGTGCTGCCGCTGTATCACATCAACGCCTTTGCCGTGACCATGCTCGCGCCGCTCGCGCACGGCGGCAGCCTGGCGATGCCACCGAAGTTCTCGGCCGGCCGCTTCTGGGAGCAGGCCACGCAAACGCAGTGCAGCTGGATCAACGTGGTGCCCACCATGATCTCGTACCTGCTCGAAGGCCCGAAGCCGCCGCTGGCGCAGACGCTGGCCATCCGCTTCTGCCGTTCGGCATCGGCTGCGCTGCCGCCCGAGCACCTGCGTGCGTTCGAGCGGATGTTCGGCATCGGCATCGTCGAAACCATGGGCCTCACCGAGACGGCCGCGCCCTCGTTCTCCAACCCCATGGACCCGGCCGCGCGCAAGCTCGGTTCGGTGGGCCGCGCGTCGGGCTGCATGGCCGGCGTGGTCGATGCCAAGCTCGCAGCTGTGCCCACCGGCGTGACCGGCGAGATCGTGATCCGCGGGCCCAACGTGATGCTCGGCTACTACAAGAACGAGGAAGCCACCCGCGCAAGCTTCACGCCCGATGGCTGGCTGCGCACCGGCGACCTCGGCCATCGCGACGAGGACGGCTTCTTCTTCGTCACCGGCCGCATCAAGGAGCTGATCATCAAGGGCGGCGAGAACATCGCGCCGCGCGAGATCGACGAAGCCCTGCTGCAACATCCCGCCGTGCTCGAAGCCGCTGCCGTAGGCGTGCCCGACCGCCACTACGGCCAGGAGATCGGCGTGTGCATCGTGCTGCGCGAAGGCTGCGCCTGCACCGAAGACGAGCTGCGCGAGTTCAGCGCCACCGCGCTCGGCCGCTACAAGGCGCCCGGCCACTACCGCTTCGTGCAAGACCTGCCACGCGGCCCCTCTGGAAAGGTGCAGCGCCTGAAGCTGTTGCCGCTTTTCGAGGTATGACGGCGGCTGAACTGCTGGTGCCGCCGCTGGCGCCGGTAACGCTGGTCTACAGCCTGTGCGTGGTTTTCGCGGCGGGCATCGTGCGCGGCTTCGCGGGCTTCGGCTTCTCGGCCATCACCGTGGCGGGCATGTCGCTGGTGGTGTCGCCCGCGCTGGTCGTGCCCGCGATCTTCATGCTCGAAATCCTGGCAAGCCTGAGCCAGCTGCGCGGCATCGCGCGCGATGTCGACATGCCTTGGCTCAGCTGGCTGATGCTGGGCAACCTGATCTGCATTCCCATCGGCGTGGCGCTGCTCGCATGGCTGCCCGAGACGCCGCTGCGCCTGCTGATCGGCGCGCTGCTGATGGCGGCCGCGCTGCTGCTGCGCGGCGGCGCGCACGTCACGCTGGTGCCCACGCGCGGCGTGCGGCTGGCGGCAGGGCTGGCCTCTGGCTTCATCAATGGCGTGGCGGCCATCGGCGGCATCGCTATCGCGGTGTTGCTCAGCACGGCGAAGATGGCACCGGCCGCGCTGCGGGCCACGCTGATTGCGCTGCTGCTGTTTAGCGACGTGGTGTCGCTGATCTGCGCGGCGCTGATGCCTTCTTCAACCCACGCGTCCGGCAACCTGCTGGGGCCGGACACGCTCAAGTGGGCGCTGTGGCTCGCACCAGCGATGCTTGCCGGCATCTGGTACGGACAGCGTTCGTTCAAGGGCGTGTCGCCGGAGCAGTTCAGGAGGCATGTGCTGAATCTGCTGATTGCGCTGGCGCTGGTGAGTGTGGTGCGGTCGGTGGTGGGGCTGATCGGGTGAGCCATCCCCCTCACGGGCGCGGAAATGCTCAGGTGCCGAACGGGTAGATGCGTCAGCCGCCCGGTGCAGGCGAAGTCCGGGCCACGCCTAGTTTCAACGGCCTCGCTGTAAACCCTCCAGCTTTAACACGCCGTGCTCAGACGAGCTCCGGCCTCAATGACGATCTGCTTGAAGACAGTGGCGTAGTCTGGTCTGCCCGTAGTTCGCGCAAGGAACGCGTCAAACCCAGCCTCGTCCGGAATACAGAACAGGATGCGCTCGGGTTGGTTGGCTCTCAGCACTTCCTCGAAGGCATCGAGGTTGCTGTTACCCGCATAACCCCAATCACCAAAGAGCGCTTCCCCCAGATGGCAATAAAAGTCTTCTATTGCTTGCAGCCCTGTCACGCTCAGCACCACACGCTCTGTTACCAGTACCTGCCGCCAGTTTCGAGATGCAGCCAACTTCATGCAGGCCTCGATCCACGAGGGCCTGTACAACGGATTCAGCGCACGCCACCCAACGGGAACGCCGCCCAGCCAAGCATCCAGGATAAGAGCAAGCGGCATGCGGGCCCAGCCAACCGAGATGAGCCAATGGTGACGCGTTCCCGCGCGATGCAGCAGTTGCTTGCAATGGATTCCCGCGACGTCCACCTCGATATCACCGATGACTCTGCAGATCGTGTAGACAGCCCCCTCTCTCAACGCCGGGCAGTTTTTCGGCGCCTCCATGCCTTCGATGACAAGGAGCAAGTCTTCGGTCTCGGTGCCTTCTTTTTCGACACACCCGTCGGGCAGCCCCTCGACCAAATCAAAGAATAGGACGATGTCGTCGCCATTCGACTCGCTCCGCAAGCAGTATTTCTTTTCAGGCAGAGGCTTTGAGGGCTTGGGCGCGTTGTCAGTCATTGAGTTCATAGGAGTAGCACGACTAGGGCTTCGCCTTCGCAGGCACCATCGCCCCCGCGTCATAAGCCTCGCTGTAGACCTCCCAGTCGCTCTCGACCTGCGCCGCGCACTGGTGCGCCGCATCCAGCAGGTCGCGCCGCCACGACTTCGCCGAAGCGCCGAAGTCGACCAGCGCATCCGCGATGGCCGAACCCTGGCGTCCTGAGCTGCGCAGGTGCGCCCAGGCCATCATCTGCCCCATCTCCCCGATCACGTCGCGGACCTGGTCGAGCCCGGTGTGGCGCACGTCGAGGGTCACCCGGTCTTCGCTGGGCTGCAGGTCGCGCAGCACGTAGGAAGACTTGCCGTCGACGATCGGGTGCAGGAAGGCCATCGACACGGCCTGCATGCGGCGCTGCAGCCCCACGATGCGGTGCGCATTCGACGGCCATGCGGGCTGCTTGATCTTCTTCAGGTGCGGCACTAGCGACGACACGGGTGCCTGCTTCAGGTCGAGCAGGTAGTTGCCGTCGGGCGATCCCTTGCCTTTGACGAGGACAACATAGCGCTCCACGCCCAGGCTGCCGGTGCCGGCGATGCGCCGCGCCACGTCGAGCACCTTGAAGAAGTCGGGGTTGTCCTGCGTTGCCGCGAATGCGCCGATCAGATTCTTCGCCCGTTCACGCCCGACCTTGTCGACTGGCAATGCATGCTCGCCGTCGCGCAGGATGCTTCGGCGACCGTTCTTCCGTTCGGTGCGCTTGTTCAGGAAATCGGGGCGGCTGCGGGCCTTGAGTTTCGCGAGCAGTTCATGGATCAGGCCACTGGCTGTGTCGCGCTCCACCCAACGGGCCTTGCCGAGCGCCAATGCGCCGGCATAGCCTTCAAGAAACACCTTGCACAGCGCATTCGCATCGTCGCGCGAGGCGCGCAGGCTGTCGCCGGCCACCAGGATGCTCGTGAGGAAGCGCACCAGCTCCCACGTCACCGGCGCGAGTGCCGCTTCATCGAAGTCGTTGAGATCGAAGTACGCGAGCCGGTTGTCGCCCTTGTAGCTGCCGAAGTTCTCCAGATGGGCGTCGCCGCACAGCCATGCCGTCGGCGCCTTGACGAACAGCGCATCGGCCGGCAGGCGGTCGTAGAACAGGTGGCAGGTACCGCGCAGGAAGACAAACGGACTGGAGCGCAGCTTCTCGTACTTCATCGCCAGGCGCTCGGGGTCGCGACCGGCGTTGAAGTTGCGGATGGTTTTGACGACATTCGCCATGGCGTTGCTTCTCCCGGTTGGTGAGCGGCAGATTCTCGTTCAACGCGCGCGGCGCGGTGTCGTATCGTTGCGGGTGCATCGACTCCTGGCTCCTCCGCCCGACATGCCTTCCGCAATGCCTTCCGACAGTGCCACGCGCGCCCTCACCGTCCCCATGGGCAGCGTGGCCGTCGCCGATCTGCCACGCAGCGCAAGCTCTCCGTTCTTCGAGCGCCTGCGCGCCGCCGCCGCGCAGGTCAACCTGCGTGCGCCCGACCCACGGCAGGCGGCGCGCTGGCACTCGCACACCATTGGCGGTGTCCGGCGGCGCCTTGCGCAACCCCTGACCTTCACGCCCTATGCGGCCGTTCAGCCATGCTCGGCGCGCTGCGGCTTCTGCTCGGAAAATCTTCGCAAGGCCGATGGCGGTGTGCCGGCCTCCCGGCTGCGGCCGGACGGCACGTACTTCGACGGTCTTGCCCGTGCGCTTCGGGCCTTGCGCGGCGTGCCGCTCTCGTGGTCGCTCTCGGGCCTGGAGACCAGCGACGACGCCGGCTGGATGCTGCAACTGCTGGCCACGCTGGCCGCGGCCGAAGCAAGCGACGGCCCACGCGTCGAAGACCGCGTGCTGTACACCAACGGTGCCGGCTTTGCAAAGACAGGCAGTGCCATCCTGCAGCGTGCGCTGCAAGACTTCGGACTGAGCTGGCTCGAACTGTCCCGCCACCACCACGAAGGTGCAACCAACCAGGCCATCATGCGTTTCAGGCCCGGGCTGGAAATCAGCGATCAGGTGGTATTCGAACGCACTGCACGGCAACTGGCCGATGCGATGCCGTTGCGCCTGGTGTGCATTCTTCAGTGCAGCGGCATCGCACGGCCGCAGGACGTCTCGGCCTATCTCTCGTGGGCGCAGCAGCACTGCGGCGCAGGCACTGTCGTCTTTCGTGAGTTCTCCCGGCTCGACGGCAGCTACCGGGACAACGCCACGGCGCGCTACCTGCACGCCCAGCGGGTGCCAATGGACGCGCTGCTGACAGCCTGCCTCGACGACGCCGCCGTCTCGCGCGGATGGACGGTCGAGAGCCTGACCGAGGGCTACTACTTCTGGAACCTGCGCCTGCGCACCGCGAATGGCCTGTCCGTGATCTTCGAGAGTTCCGACTACGGCGCCATGCACGCGCGCCATGCGACTGAAGACATCTACAAGCTGGTCTACTTTCCCGATGGACGGCTGTGCGCCGGCTGGGAGCCCGGGCGCGACGTGCTGCTCGACACCCGTTCGATGCAGGTGCATGCCGATGCCTAGCCACAGCTGGCTGATGCTCGACCACGAGTCGCCGCTCCACCGCCTGCCCGACGACCTGCGTGCGCGCGACCCGCTGGGCGCGCGCGACTGCGGGTGGGTCGAGCAGATGACGCCGTTCGTGCGCCAGTTCTCGCAGCGCGGCGACACGGTCTTCGATCCCTTCGCGGGCTTTGGCACGACCTTGCTTGCGGCGCGCCTGGAAAACCGACTGGCGGCAGGCTGCGAAATCGACGCGGACCGCATTCAGCTCACACACGAACGGCTGACGCGCCACGGCATCGGCGACAGCGACATCACCCTGCTGCACGGCTCATGCGACACGCTCGACACCGCCGCGCTGCAGCCCTTCGAGCTTTGCCTTACCAACGTGCCCTATTTCGGATGCCAGTGGTCGGGCGCCTCCACGGCTTCGCAGCTCTACGACAGCCGCAGCTATGCGCAGCACCTGGAGGGCCTGCGCAACGTGTTCCACGCCGTTCGCACGCGCTTGCGCGAAGGCGGCCATTGCATTGCGATGGTGCAGAACATTCGCCTCGGCGATCGCGTGCTGCCCCTAGCCTTCGATCTCGCACGCATCCTCGGTGCGCTCTTCACCATGGAAGAAGAGCGTGTGCTGATCTATCCGCATGAGAGCGAAGCGACTGCCGTCAGCGAAGCTTTCCCAGCGCGCACGGATCGCCGCCACGAATACGCGCTGGTGTTTCGCAAGCAGCGCGCGCGCATCGACCTGGAGGGCACGGCCCGGTTGCTCGACGCCCTCCGCACACAGGGCCATGTCTTCACCCTGATCGGCAGCTTCGCGCGATGGCTGCACGACCCGCAAGGCACATCGCCGGCCGATGCGGACATTCGCGTCGACCCCGATCCACAGCGCCTGGATGCGCTGTTGCATGAACTGCGCAACCAGGGCTTCGCGCTGACGAGCTGGGACGAACCCGTCGCCCTTCCCCTTCATTTCGAGAGCTACCGCGGGCGCTATTACTTCCGCGCGGAAAGAATCGACAGCGCCGGCGCCATGGTGAGGCTGGACATCGGCTACGAAGAGTAAGAGCAGGCCGGCAAGCTCAGAGCAGCCCGCTCATCTTCGTCGCCGCCGCCTTCAGCGCATCGATGCGCTTCACTGCATCGTCCATCGACATGCGCGCGGTCGGCGCATGCACCGCCAGCGCGGCGCGCACCGCGCCCGCCGCATCGCACACCGGTACGGCCACGGCCACCAACCCGGCGATGAACTCTTCGCGGTCGCACGAGTAACCACTCTTCGCAATCGCCTCGCACTCGGTGCGCAGCGCAGCGGCCTTGGTGATGGTGTTGGCCGTCATGCGTTCCAGCGGCAGCTTGTCGATGAGCGCATCGCGCTCCTTCTTCGGCATCTGCGCGAGAAACAGCTTGCCGCTGGCGGTGCAGTGCAGCGGCACGTGCGAGCCCACGTCGAGCGTCAGCCGCAGCGGCCATTGCGCTTCCACGCGGTCGAGGTAGAGCACCTGCGCACCATCGAGCGTGGTGAGGTTGCAGGTTTCGCCCACCTGGCGCACCAGTTCCGACAGCACCTCGTGCCGCAACCCGCGCACCACGCCGTGGTTCAGCGTGTCGAAGGCGAGCTTGCGCAGCGCGGGGCCGACACTGAACGAGCGCTCGTCCACGTCGCGCGCCAGGAAGCCGGTGGCCAGCAGCTGGGTGCAGATGCGGTGCGCCGTGCCCTTGGGCAGGCCGAGCTGCGCGGCCAGTTCGGCAAGCGTGAGCGCGCGGCCTTCGTTGGCCAGCAGCGCCAGCAGACGCAGGCTGCGCTCGGCCGACGAACCGGAGCCGGAAGCGGACTCCGCCTCCTCTGGAGAAATCACTGCTGAGATCACTGCGGCAGACGTGCGCGCGGAACGGGGCATGCGGGTAAACCTTAAAAATGGAACATTGCGTTCCGAAAATCATTAGCCTAGGATGCGGCCGAGCGAAGCGATTGTTCCACTCCCGGACCCCACAGGCCCCTACAGGACCCCTTCATGCCTGAAGAAGAGTTCGACTACATCGTCGTCGGCGCCGGCTCGGCCGGCTGCGTGCTGGCCGGCCGGCTGAGCGAAGACCCGGCCACGCGCGTACTGCTGCTCGAAGCAGGGCCTGCCGACCGCTCGCTGTGGATCCACCTGCCCATCGGCTACGGCAAGACGATGTGGAGCCCCACCTACAACTGGCGCTTCGAGACCGACCCCGACCCGAACATGAACGGCCGGCGCATCTACTGGCCGCGCGGCAAGACGCTGGGCGGATCGAGCGCGATCAACGGGCTGATCTACATCCGCGGCCAGCGCGAGGACTACGACCACTGGGCCGCGCTGGGCAACGCCGGCTGGGGCTACGACGACGTGCTGCCCTACTTCATCAAATCAGAAGGCAACCAGCGCGGCGGTGACGCCTTCCACGGCGGCAACGGCCCGCTGAGGGTTTCGGACATCGCCGCGAAGCACGAGCTAATCGAGGCCTTCATCGACGGCGCCGGGCAGGCAGGCGTGCCGCGCACCGACGACTTCAACGGCGCCGCGCAGGAAGGCGCGGGCTACTACCAGCTGACCACGCACAGGGGCTGGCGCTGCAGCACGGCCAAGGCCTACCTGACGCCGGCCGTGAAGCGCCGCCCCAACCTGCGCATCGAGACCGAGGCGATGGCGCAGAAGCTGGTGTTCGAAGGCCAGCGCGCCGCCGGCGTCACGTACCGGCAAGGCGGCGAGCTGAAGACCGCGCGCTGCCGCGCCGAGGTGCTGCTGTCGGCCGGCTCGATCCAGTCGCCGCAGCTGCTGCAGCTCTCGGGCATCGGGCCGCGCGCGCTGCTCGATCGTTTCGGCATCCCGGTGGTGCACGAGCTGCCCGGCGTGGGCAAGAACCTGCAAGACCATCTGCAGATTCGCCTGGGCTACGAATGCACCAAGCCCATCACCACCAACGACCAGCTCAACTCCTGGTTCGGCCAGATGGGCATGGGGCTGGAATGGCTGATGCACCGCACCGGCCCGCTGGCGGTGGGCATCAACCAGGGCGGCTGCTTCATGCGCGCGCTGAAGGATGAAAGCGGCCAGCCGGTGGCGGCCACGCCCGACATCCAGTTCCACGTGGCCACGCTCTCGGCCGACATGGCAGGCGGCAAGGTGCATCCGTACTCGGGCTTCACGATGTCGGTGTGCCAGCTGCGGCCGGAGTCGCGCGGCCATGTGCGCATCCGCTCGCTCGACGCGGCCGAGCCGCCGGAGATGCAGCCGAACTATCTCGCCACCGAGCTCGATCGCGCGACCACTGTGGCCGGCGTGAAGGCCGCGCGCGCGATTGCCGATTCACCCGCAATGCGCCCCTACGTGAAGCGTGAGGTGAAGCCCGGACCCGATGCCGCGAGCGACGCCGACCTGCTGGAGTTCTGCCGCAACAACGGCGCCACCATCTTCCACCCCACCGGCACCTGCCGCATGGGCAGCGATGCGCTCGCCGTGGTCGATGCGCGCCTGCGCGTGCACGGCGTGGCGGGCCTGCGCGTGATCGACTGTTCGGCGATGCCGACGCTGGTGTCGGGCAACACCAACGCACCCGCCGTGATGATGGCCGAGAAGGCCGTCGACCTGATCAGAGAGGACGCAAGAGCGGCTGCAGCCGCGCACTGAGTTTTTTGTTTTTTGCAAACCCAAGGCCCGCAGAGGCCGCCACGACAACCTCATCGGAGACAACGACATGAGCGCAAGCGACGAGAAAGCGATTCGCAGGGTGGTGGTCTCTGCCCTGGTGGGCGCCACCATCGAGTGGTACGACTTCTTCCTGTACGGCGTAGTGGCCGGCATCGTGTTCAACAAGCTCTACTTTCCGGGCAGCGACCCGGTGGTGTCGACCTTGCTGGCGTACACGACCTTCGCGGTGGGCTTTGTCACGAGGCCGCTGGGCGGCGTGATCTTCGGCCACTTCGGCGACAAGATCGGCCGCAAGAGCATGCTCATCATCACGCTGATGATCATGGGCGTGGCCACCTTCCTCATAGGGCTGGTGCCCACCTATGCGCAGATCGGCATCGCGGCGCCGCTGCTGCTCTTGCTGCTTCGCGTGGCGCAGGGCATCGGCCTGGGCGGCGAATGGGGCGGCGCGGTGCTGATGGCGTACGAATACGCACCGAAGGAAAAGCGCGGCTTCTATGCCTCGCTGCCGCAGATCGGGCTGGCCATCGGCCTGTGCCTGGCCTCGGGCGTGGTGGCGCTGCTGTCGTCGCTGCTCACCGACGAGCAGTTCCTGGCCTGGGGCTGGCGCATCGCCTTTCTCATCTCCGGCGCGATGGTGATGGTGGGCATGTACATCCGCCTGCACGTGAAGGAAACGCCCGAGTTCGCGGCCGTGAAGGCGCGCAACGCCGAGCTGCGCATTCCGTTCATGGACATGATCCGGCGCTACCCGGGCAATGTTCTGAAGGGCATGGGCGCGCGCTACATCGACGGCGTGTTCTTCAACATCTTCGGCGTGTTCTCCATCAACTACCTCACGACCACCATCAAGATCAGCCGCACCGAAGCGCTGCTGGGCGTGATGGCGGCGGCCGTGGTGATGTGCTTTGCCATTCCCTTCTTCGGGCGCATGTCCGACCGGCTGGGGCGGCCCCGGGTGTACATGTGGGGTTCGCTCATTACTGCGGTGTCGGCGTTCCCGGGCTTCTGGCTCATGACGCACAGCGGCGGCAACGTGATGCTGATCTGGCTGTCGATCATCGTGCCCTTCGGCATCCTGTATGCATCTGTGTATGGGCCCGAGGCTGCTTTGTTCTGCGATCTGTTCGATGCGAAGGTGCGCTACACGGGCATCAGCTTCGTCTACCAGTTCTCGGGCATCTTCGCCTCGGGCATCACGCCGATCATCGCGACCGCGCTGCTCAAATCTGGCGGCGGCGAGCCGTGGCAGATCTGCCTGTACGTGCTGTTCGCGGGCGTGGTGTCGGCGGTGTGCGCGTGGATGATCGGGCGATCTGCCTCGCCGGCCGATGCGCCGGTGGCGGTGGCCTCGCGCTGACGGCGAGGGCCGGCCGGCCCCGGCTGCTCCTTCCCTATGGGCTCCTGTCCATGCCGAGCGCACGCATCACGGCCGCCGTGCGCGTCTCGACGCCCAGCTTCACGTACACATGCTCCAGGTGCTTGTGCACGGTGCGTGGGCTTATCTCCAGCAAGGCGGCGATCTCGGCGTCGGTCTTTCCGCGCGAGAGCCAGTGCATGACGTCGCCCTCGCGGGGCGTGAGGCCGGCAGGCGGTGCTTCGGGCAACGGCGCCTCGGCGCGGCAGGCCAGCCGGTACAGGAAGGCAACCGCCACCGCGTGCTCCAACCCCGCGCGCCGGTAGTAGTCGGCCTGCAGCGCAGCGCGGCGGAATTCGCGCCGGCCCGGCGACTTTGTTGCGATGCGGTGGGTTGCGCGCAAGCCATCGTTGCCGGCGCCGTGATGCCGCACGGGCGAATGCCCGGACTCCAGTTGCGCCAGCAGGCGAAGTGCGCTCGCGCGATTGTTGCGCGTCAGGTTCGTCATGGCATGCCCCTTTCACGGTGCATACGCATTGCTGCGTATGGCGCCTGCACGCATCGAGACGCAGGATGCTTGCAGGCCCTTTGCCGCGAACAGTATAGGCAGGCGGGGGGCGCGCGGGCCGCCCACCGGCGAAGGAGATACACATGGCTATCGACGAAACACGGCTTAACGCGTTCATGGGTAACTTCGTCCACGACATCGGCGCCGTGATGCACGCGGCAACCATCGTCGTCGGCGACCAGCTCGGCCTGTACAAGGCGCTGGCCGAAGGCCCCTCCACCGCGGAGGCACTGGCCCGCCGCACCGAGACCGATCCGCGCTACCTGCGCGAATGGCTCTCGGCCCAGGCCGCCAGCGGCTACGTCGAGTACGACCCCAAAGGCGAGCTGTTCTCGCTGACCGAGGAACAGGCCTTCGCGCTCGCCGAGGAAGGCAGCCCGGCCTTCGTGCCCGGCGCCTTCCAGATCGCGGTGGCGCAGTTCAAGATCATTCCCAAGATGGTCCAGGCCATGCGCACGGGCCTGGGCATCGGCTGGCACGAGCACGATGCGGCCCTCTTCCATGGCACCGAGCGCTTCTTCCGGCCCGGCTACGCGGCCAACCTGGTGAGCCAGTGGATCCCGGCGCTCGAAGGCATCGAGCCCCTGCTGAAGCGCGGCGCGCGCGTGGCGGACGTGGGCTGCGGGCACGGTGCATCGACGCTGCTGATGGCGCAGGCCTATCCCGAGTCCAGCTTCATCGGCTTCGACTATCACGCGCCTTCGATCGAACGCGCCCGCGAAACGGCACGCAAGGCCGGTGTCGACGATGAAAAGCGCCTGCGCTTCCAGGTCGCGAGCGCCAAGGATTTCCCCGGAGAAAACTACGACCTCGTCGCGGTCTTCGACTGCCTGCACGACATGGGCGACCCCGTCGGCGCGGCGGCGCACGTGCGGCGCAGCCTGAAGCCGCAGGGCACCTGGATGATCGTCGAGCCCTTTGCCAACGACCGGCTGGAGGACAACATCAACCCCGTGGGGCGCGTGTTCTATTCGGCCTCGAGCTTCATCTGCACGCCGGCCTCGCGTTCGCAGGAAGTGGGCCTCTGCCTGGGTGCGCAGGCCGGCGAAGCGCGCCTTCGCGAGGTGGTCACGCAAGGCGGCTTCTCGCACTTCCGCCGCGCCAGCGAGACCCCGTTCAACCTGATCTTCGAAGCACATCCGTAAGGACATTCCAGGAGCCACCATGTCACGCCAATACATCGACTGCCGCGAGTACCCGAGCACGACGAACTGCAGCGTCGCGCTATCTGCCGACTCCGAGAGCGAACTGCTCGATGCTGCCGTGCAGCACGCCGTGGCCGTCCACGGCCATGCCGACACGCCGGAATTGCGCACGCAGCTGGCAAGCCTGTTCAAGACCGGCACGCCGCCGCTGCAGGCGCCCGCGCAGAAGGTGCCCGCCTGACGATCCTGCGCGGCGATGAATACCTTCGGGTGCTTTCGATAGGCGCCCGTCGATGAAATCCGGGTAACCCGGTTGAGCGTTGCCCTGCCCGCCCAGCGCACTTTCCGAAGTCGCGTTATGGTTCGCGCTGCCACCCACGGCGAACCAGAAAAAAGGCGGGGCCCATGATCGATCTCAACATCAACGGCCAGTCCGTTGCCCTCAACGCGCCCGAGGACATGCCCCTGCTCTGGGCATTGCGCGACATCGTCGGCCTGACCGGCACCAAGTTCGGCTGCGGCATCGCGCAGTGCGGCGCCTGCACCGTGCACCTCGACGGCCAGCCCGTGCGCTCATGCGTGCTGCCGGTCGGCTCCATCGGCAAGAAGGCCATCACCACCATCGAAGCCGTCTCGCAGACGCCTGCGGGCAAGAGCATCCAGAAGGCCTGGCTCGATGTCGACGTGGTGCAGTGCGGCTACTGCCAGTCGGGCCAGATCATGTCCGCGGCCGCGCTGATACAGCGCACGCCCAACCCGAGCGACGCCGACATCGACCTGGCCATGTCGGGCAACGTCTGTCGATGCTGTACCTACTCGCGCATTCGTGCGGCCATCAAGCAGGCCGCCACCGGCAAGGCCGAAGTGTTGCAGTCGGTGGTCGCGATGCCAGCAAGGAGCGCATCGTGAAGGCCGCCGGCATCGGTGGCATCAGCAGGCGCGCCGCCCTGCAGGCCGGCGGCCTTGCGCTGGCTTTCACCTGGGTCGGAGGCAGCAAGGCCTTCGCCGCGATCAGCCCCAGGCAGCAGCCGGCCGACGCGGCCGCCGCGCTCGCCGACGGCAACCCGGCATTCGCGCCGAATGCCTTCATCCGCATCGATGCCGACGGCGGCGTGCGCCTCGTGATGCCGATGGCCGAGATGGGCCAGGCGATCTACACCGGCTCGGCGATGCTGCTGGCCGAGGAACTGGGCGTCGAGCTCGACCAGGTGCGCGTGGAGCATTCGCCGCCGAACGAGGCGCTCTACGGCATGCCGCTGCTCGGCGGGCAGATCACCGGCGGCTCGACCAGCACGCGCGGCACCTATGGCGTGCTGCGCGAAGCTGGCGCCGTGGCGCGCACGCTGCTGGTGAGTGCCGCCGCCGCGCAGTGGAAGGTCGACGCTGCGAGCTGCACGGTCGCGCGCGGCGTGGTGAGCCATGCGGCATCCAGCCGGCAGCTCGGCTTCGGCGCGCTTGCCAGCGCCGCCGCCAAGCTGCCGATGCCGGAAAAGGTGACGCTGAAGGAGCCGAAGGATTTCAAGCTGATCGGCCAGCCGCTGCGGCGCGTCGATTCGGCGGGCAAGGTCAACGGCACCACCCAATTCGGCATCGACGTGCGCCTGCCGGGCATGAAGGTGGCGACGGTCAAGGCCAGCCCCACGCTCGGCGGCGTGCTGGCCTCTGTGGACGACAAGGCAGCGCGGGCGATTCCCGGCGTGATCGACGTGCTGCGCATCAAGGACGCGGTCGCCGTGGTGGGCGAGCATTTCTGGGCCGCGAAGCGGGGCCTCGATGCATTGAAGATCCAGTGGACGCCGGGGCAGAACGCCACGCTCACCACGCAGCAGTTGCGTGCGGCGCTGGCCAACGCGCTGGCGAAAGACAAGGCCATCATCGGCAAGGAAGCCGGCAAGCGGCCCGAGGGCACGCTGGTGCAGGCCACCTACGACCTTCCGATGCTGGCCCACGCGACCATGGAGCCGCTCAACACCACGGTGCACGTGCGGCCCGACCAGTGCGAGATCTGGGTCGGCACGCAGGTGCCCACGCGCTGCGTGAGCGCCGCGGCCAAGATCACCGGCCTGGCCGAAGACAAGGTCGTGGTGCACAACCAGTACCTGGGCGGCGGCTTCGGCCGACGGCTGGAGACCGATTCGGTCGAGCAGGCCGTGGCCTTCGCCAAGCAGGTGCCCTACCCGCTCAAGGTGGTGTGGACGCGCGAGGAAGACATCCGCCACGACATCGTGCGGCCGATGTACCACGACGACATCTCGGCCGTGGTCGACGGCGAGGGCCAGATCCTCTGGTTCGGCGACCGCATCTCGGGCGGCACGGTGCTGGGCCGCTGGGCTCCAGCCTTCATGGGCAAGGACGGCATGGACGGCGACCTGATCGAATGCGTTGCCGAGCCTTGCTACGATCTGCCGAACCTCAAGGTCGAATGGGTACGGCACGACATGCCGGCCGGCCTGAACGTCGGCTGGTGGCGCGGCGTGGGTCCGACGCACAACCTCTTCGTGATGGAGAGCTTCATCGACGAACTGGCGCACCGCGCGAAGAAAGACCCGGTGGCCTACCGGCGCGCCATGCTGAAGAAGAACCCGCGCACGCTCGCGGTGCTCGACCTGGCGGCAAGCAAGATCGGCTGGGGGCAAGGCACGCTGCCGGCGCGTGTCGGGCGCGGCGTGGCGGTGGGCGATGCCTTCGGCAGCCGCGTGTGCGCCATCGTCGAGGCCGAGGTCACGCCGCAGGGCGAAGTGCGCATGCGGCGCGCGGTGGTCGGGCTCGACTGCGGCATTGCGGTGAACGCGAGCTCCATCGAGGCGCAGATCCAGGGCGGGCTGCTGTTCGGGCTGAGCTCGGCGCTGTTCAGCGAGATCACGGTGCGCGACGGCGCCATCGAGCAGAGCAACTTCCACGACTACCGGATGCTGCGCATCAACGAGGCACCGCCGATAGAGGTGCACACCGTCAAGAGCGGCGAGGCCCCTGGCGGGCTCGGCGAAGTCGGCACGGCCATTGCCGCACCGGCGCTGGCCAACGCGATCTTCGCGGCCACGGGCGTGCGCCTGCGCGAGCTGCCGGTGAACCGCGCGCTGCTGGCGCAGGACAAGGAAGCGCTGAAGAAAAAGATCGCCAGTGCAGGGCTTGGCGAAAGGAGCGCAGCATGAAGCGGCTTCTCAAATTTCTGGTGGCGGTGTTCGTCGTTGGGGCGGCGCTGTATTTCTTCCTGAACCGCACCGACAAGTCCGAGGGCGAGGCGCCGGTGCTGGCCGGCGCGCCCAGCGACGCGGCGCTGCTCGTGCGCGGCGAATACCTCACCAAGGCCGCCGATTGCATCGCGTGCCACACGGTGCCCGGCGGCAAGGGGCAGCCCTTTGCGGGCGGCCTGCCCTTCGTGCTGCCCTTCGGCACGATCTACTCGTCGAACATCACCGCCGACCCAGAGACGGGCATCGGCAAATGGAGCGACGACGACTTCGTGCGCGCGCTGCACGACGGCGTACGCGCCGACGGCAAACGCCTGTACCCGGCGTTCCCGTACACCTCGTACACCACGCTGAGCCGCAACGACGTGCTCGCGATCAAGGCCTACATCTTCAGCCTGCCCAAGGTGAACCAGCCGAACAAGGAGGCCGACCTGGGCTTCCCGTTCAACCAGCGCTGGGCGATGGGCTTCTGGAACGCGGCTTTCTTCAAGAGCAGCCGGTTCGAGGCCGACGCGTCGAAGCCGCTTGCGTGGAACCAGGGCAAGTACCTCGCCACGGCGCTGGGCCACTGCGCGGAATGCCACACGCCGCGCAACTTCGCCTTCGCGATGGATGCGGGCAACAACCTCGCGGGCGAATCGATCCAGGGCTGGCGCGCCTACAATATCACGTCGGATGCGAAGAACGGCATCGGCGCGTGGAGCGATGCAGAGATTGCCTCGTACCTGACGACCGGGCACGCCGATGGCCGCGGCTCGGCCTCTGGCCCCATGGGCGAGGCTGTGGAGCACAGCCTGCAGTACCTGAAGCCGGAGGACGCCTCGGCGCTGGTGAGCTATCTGCGCACGGTGCCCGCCAAGGCCGGCAAAGACCCGATCGAGGTCGACGCAAAGGCGCCATGGGCCGTGGCCGCGAGCGCGGCGGCGCCTGCCGCCAACACGGCCGAAGGCCACGAGCAAGGCTTGAGGCTCTTCGCGGCGGCATGCGCGAGCTGCCACCAGTGGAACGGACAGGGCCAGCAGACCGCCAACGCGTCGCTGCTTGGAACGCGCGGCGTGAACGACCCTGACGGCTCCAACATCACGCAGATGATCCTGCAGGGCGTGAGGATGCACGTGCACGACAGGGAGGTCTACATGCCGGCGTTCGGCAAGGCCTACACCGATACCGAAGTCGCGGCGCTCGCCAACTACGTCATCGCGCAGTTCGGCAACAAGCAGGGCACGGTGACGCCGGAATTCGTTGCAAAGCAGCGCACGCGCTAGCTGGATGGGGCGCAGCGCCGCATCTAAACTGAGTCCATGAAAAAGACCGGGGAAGTTCAACGCTGCCTGCAGCCCGTGGTGGAGCTCCGGAAGGAAGCGGCGGCGTACGCGTATTCCGTTCGCGCGCCCCGGTCCAAGGGCGTGATACCGCCCAGTTCGTACCGCGACGGCGGCTTCGCCACGCTTGCCGACTGCCTGAGCGACGTGGCGCGGGCACTCGGTGGCGACTTCTCACGCATCTACGTACGGCTCGACGGCTTCTGCGTCGGGGAGCGCGACATCGCGGAATTGCGCCTGGAGCCGGAGAAGGTCGCGGCCGCTTTGAAGGCGGCCTGCGAAATCAACCTGGAGCAACTCTCTGCACCCGGCGGAGACTGATCGCAATCACGAGACCCGCCGCCGCCGCACCTGCGCCGATGAGGAAGACGCCGCTGTAACCCGCCCGGTCGGCCAGAAGCCCGGCCACGGGACCCGTCAGGCCGTAGGCGATGTCCTGGAATGCCGAGAACCCGCCCAGCGCCGTGCCGCGCAGATGCGGCTCCACAAGGCGCACGACTTCGCGGCCCATGGCCGGAAAGATCATCGAGCAGCCGAGCCCTGTGAGAAACGCGCCGACAAGGGCAAGCACCGGATCGGTTGCACTCCAGATCAGGACCTGGCCGAGCGTCTCGACGGCGAGCGATCCGATCGCCACGGGCAGGCCGCCCACGCGGTCCGGCAGATGGCCGAAGAGCACGCGGACCAGAACGAATCCGCTGCCGAAGGCTGTCAGGCCCAGCCCGGCATAGCGCCAGTGCTGATCCAGAAAATGGAGCGTGAAGAACGCCCCGATCGCGGCGAAGCCGATGCCCTGGAGGCAGACGATGGAACCGTGCGGCCAGATC
Organism: Variovorax sp. YR566; assembly: GCF_051992195.1. NCBI lineage: Bacteria > Pseudomonadati > Pseudomonadota > Betaproteobacteria > Burkholderiales > Comamonadaceae > Variovorax > Variovorax sp. YR566. The sequence goes on from NZ_CP197092.1 coordinate 5,253,773, forward strand.
CTGCCGATCACGCGCCAGAACGGCGGGCGCTCTGTGCCAGGGTGCGCGGCAACGCCTGCGATGCGCCAGACGGTCAGCAGCCCGAGGCAGGGCAGGATCGCACTGACGCCCATCGCACCGGCAAATCCGAACCGGTCGAGCAATGCCAGGCCGACAGGCCCGCCGACGGCGAGTGCGCCGTAGATGGCGGCGCCGACCAATGCCAGCACCTGCCCCGAACGGGCGGGACCGACGAGGCCGATCCCCCAGCCGATCACGCCGACCGCAACAAGGCTCTCGCCAAGCCCGATGAGCAGCCGGCCTGCGATGAGGATCAGGAAGGCCGTCCACGGCGCCAGAAACGACAGCCCCGCAATCAGCGAGACCACCGCCCCGCCCACATAGAAAGCCAGCCCGCGCGCCACCGCGACCTTGGCCCCGCGACGGTCCGAAAGGCTGCCGGCATGCGCCCGGCTGACGACAGTCGCAAGAAAGGCGATGCCGACGCCGAGCCCGGCCCACACATTGCCGAGCCCCAGCCGCCCGGTCACGAAGATCGGCACGATGGGCAATGACATGCCGACGCAAAGATAGGAAATGAAGAGGATGGCCGTCAGCAGCAGCAGGCGGCCCTGCGCCGGGTGACGTGTCGAAGATGTTGTCGACGGTGTCGATTGAGAAGTCATGGTGTTGTCCAGGCTGTTCCCCATCGACGGAAGCGCGCAAACGAACGCACTCCGACCGACGAGGATCGTTGAGTGCGTTGCTTGACGTCAGACGCTTACGGCCAGTGCGACTGGCACTGCGGACGCTGTGTCCGCGCTGGTGTTGTTGTCAGCCGAGCCGCATCGACAGCTCGACATCTCCGCCGAACGGCGTGGACATGTAGCCCGCTTCCGGCGAGCGCACGTGCGCCAGGTAGTCGGGGCTGTAGTCGGCGTTGTCGGCGACGATGAAAGCGCCCGGCCGGAGGCGGCTCTCGACCAACTCCAGGATCTCGGGATAGAGCGCCTTGGCACCGTCGAGCAGCAGCAGGTCGATCGAATCCGGGAGGTTGGCGGCAAGCGTCTGCAGCGCGTCTCCCTCGCGGATTTCGACCAGGTCGTCGAGGCCGCCGGCCGCCAGGTTCTGGCGAGCCCTCGCCACCTTGGACGGCTCGAACTCGGTGGTGATGAGGCGGCCGCCGCCGTTGTCCCGAAGGGCCGCGGCGAGGTGCAGGGTCGAGATGCCGAACGAGGTTCCGAACTCGACGACGGTTCGCGCGCCGCTGTTGCGCGCCAGCATGTAGAGCAGCGCGCCGGTCTCGCGCGAGACGGGGAGCGGAACGTCTTTCAGCTTTGCGTAGAAGTCGAGGTAGTCGGTCTTGCTGCGCATCAGGCGCGTGCGCTCTTCGCTGGAGAGATCGGCGACCGCGGAGCTCATTGCAGGCGACGCGGCGGCGGCCTCTTCGAACAGGCGCTCCAGCAAGGGCGCGAGCGGTGTGGTGGTCAGGGTTGTCACAGGGGTCTTCGTGTTGGAGTGAACGAGTGCTCATAATATGAAGGAACATTCACATTTCCTATTCGCGTTGCGAGCCCCACCGATGACCGAACGCCGAAGCGCACCGATCTCCTCTAGAAGACAGCCCAAGCAGGCCCGCTCGACCGGGCTCGTCGCCACGATCCTCGAAGCCGCCCTTCAGGTTTTGGCGAAGGAAGGCGCAAACCGCTTCACCACCACGCGAGTGGCCGAGAGGGCCGGCGTCAGTGTCGGGTCGGTGTATCAGTACTTTCCGAACAAGGCGTCGATCCTCTTTCGCCTCCAGAGCGACGAATGGCGGCAGACGACGGAGATGCTGTGCGGCATCCTCGAAGACGCACAAAGGCCGCCGCTGGAGCGGCTGCGCATGCTTGTGCACGCCTTCATCCGCTCGGAGTGCGAAGAAGCCGGAATGCGCGTGGCGCTGAGCGACGCCGCCCCGCTCTACCGGGACGCACCCGAGGCGCATGAGGCCAGGGCCGCCGGAGACCGCACCGTGCAGGCCTTCATGCAGGAGGCCCTGCCCGATGCCTCCGAAGCCACGCGCGCGTTGGCCGGCGACCTGATCACGACGACGTTCAGCGCGGTGGGAAAGCAGTTCTCGGAAAGCCCGCGAACCGACGCGGAGATCGAAGCCTACGCAGACGCCATGGCCGACATGTTCTGCGCGTACCTCCAAAGCCTCGGGCACGGCCAGAAGAAACGCACCAGTCGTTCAGCGCAGCGTTGACATGTCCTCCGCCAACGCGCCCACACGCCGCAGTGCATGGCGATGAGCATCGTCCCAGCGGCCGGCGAGCCCCAGCCGGATGCAGTGGCGAAAGTGGTTCGTGGCGCTGAACATCGTGCCTGGAGCAATGACGATGCCCTCGGCAAGACAGGCCTGGAACAGCGCGAGCGAATCGGTGCCGTGCGGCAGTTCGACCCACAGGATGAACCCGCCTGGAGGGTCGGTGACGCGCGTGCCCTTCGGAAAGTGCTGTGCGATGAGCCCGCGCACTTCATCGACGCGCGCCGCGATGGTCGAGCGCATCTGGCGGTAGTTGGCCTCGATGCCCGGCTGCATCAGCAGGTCGGCCATTGCACGCTGCAGCATCGCCGACTGGCTGCCGCTGGTCACCTGCTTCATGCGCGCGACCTTCGTGCCCCATCGCCCGGCATCGACCCAGCCTAATCGCAGCCCGGGTGCGACCGTCTTGGAGAACGAGGAGCACAGCATCACGTGCCCCGTGGTGTCGAAGGAGCGCACGGCACGGCGCTGCTCGTCCTGCTCGGCAAGGTCGTTGTAGGTGACGTCCTCGATCAGCGGGATGCCGCGTTCGGCAACCATCTGCGCGAGGCGGCGCCGGTCGGCCGGCGGCATGCTCGCGCCCATCGGATTGGAGAGCGTGGGTACGGCGAGCACGGCTTTCACCGGCTGCGTTTCGAAGGCCAGCTGCAGCGCGTCGAGTGAGATTCCGGTGCGCGGATGCGTCGGAATTTCCAGCGCACGCAGGTGCCGGTCTTCGAGGATCTCCAGAAAGCTGAAGAGCGTCGGCGATTCGAGCGCGACCACGTCGCCGGGCTGCGTTACCGCGCGCAGGCAGAGCGTGATCGACTCGAGGCAGCTGTTCGTCACGACGATGTCGCGCGCGTCGAGCTGGCAGCCCATGCGCAGCGCATGGCGCGCGATTGCGCGGCGCAGGCTCTCATCGCCGGAGCCGACGATGTATTGGGTGAGCGTTGCGCGATGGCGCTGCACGGCGCGGCTGGTTGCGCGGCGCACGCGCTCTTCGGCAAACAGGTCGGCGCTCGGGCATGCGGCGCCGAAGGAAACGTAGCCCGGGTCGTGCGCGAGCTGCATCACGCGCGCGGCGAGCGAACTGACGTCCACTGCCATCGAGTCCGCAGGCGGGTTCGAGGTTTCTGGCTCGGGCGGCCTCGGCGGGCGGGCCGCGACGAAGTAGCCCGAGCGCGGCCGCGCGACGATCAGGCGCGAATCCTCCAGCATGCGATAGGCCTGCACCACCGTGCCCAGCGACACGCTGTGATGCCGCGCCAGTTCGCGCACCGACGGAATGCGCTCGCCCCGCGCGAGCGTGCCGGCGCGGATCGGCATGGCGATCGATTCGGCGATCTGCAGGTACAGCACCTCGGCTTGGTCGTGCTCGGGCATGGCCGCATTCTGTACCGCGCCGAAGTGGCCCGACAGGTACAGATGACGGCCGCCGCGACTGGCACAGATGCGGCTTCGCCCGGTCTGTACCACTCCAGATGGCGAATACCTGTGGCTGTGCGGCTCGACGCCCGATCTCTACTGTCGAGTCCATGAACACACTCACCCACACCCCATCGCCCGGAACACGCCACGGCGCATCCGCCCCGTCTCTCATGACGCTACCCATCGGCGAGGCGCGCACGCTGCGCCACCGCGCCGGCGCACGCCTCGAAGTGACGAGCGGCCGCGTGTGGCTCACCGAACCCGGCGACCTCGACGACCACTTCGTCGCCAGCGGCGAATCGCTGCTGCTGCATCACAACGGGCCGGTCGTGGTCCAGAGCGATGGCGCAAGCGCCGCGGTGCTGCGCATCGTCACGTCGTCTTCCGCACGGAGGCTGCCATGGTCCCCCTGACCGATCTGGCGATCTTTGCCGGTGCCGTGGTTCTGCTGGCCATCACGCCCGGGCCCAACATGGTGTATCTGATCTCGCGGTCGATCTGCCAAGGTCGACAGGCCGGTTTTGTTTCGCTGCTCGGCGTGCTCGCCGGGTTCGTCGCGCACATGATGGCGGCCGCGCTGGGCCTCTCGGCGCTGTTCGTGACCGTGCCGCTGGCGTATGAGCTGCTGAAGTGGGCGGGCGCTGTGTACTTGGCGTACCTGGCCTGGCAGGCTGTTCGGCCCGGCGCGCGCTCACCGTTCCAGGGGCGGCAGCTGCCGCACGACTCGCCCCGCAAGCTCTTCGTCATGGGGTTGCTGACGAACCTGCTGAATCCGAAGGTCGCGTTCTTCTATCTCTCGCTGTTCCCGCAGTTCATTTCGCCGGAGCACGGCTCCTTGTTCGCGCAGAGCCTGATGCTCGGCGCCACGCAGATCGCGATCAGCTTTGTCGTGCTGCTGACCATGGCGATGTCTGCCTCCCGCATTGCCGGATGGTTCGAGCACAACCCGCATTGGCTGGCCGTGCAGCGCTATGCGATGGGCTCGGTGCTGGCCGGCCTGGCCGCGCGCCTGGCGATCTCCCAAAGGCCGGGCGCTTAGCTCGCCTTGCGGGCGGATCTTTGTATCCGCCGCGAATCATTGGTTACTTTCAGACGCAGTTCAGGGTAGACCTGCGTCAGACGGCGCTGCGCCTGTAGTGCCGTAGGCCTCAGTACGCAGCCTCGGGACGGGCCTGGTGCTCCCGTTCCTCGCCTATCACTCCCTCAGGGGGTACCCGCTTTCAGGCATATCGCCAGCGTGTACGCGTACTTACATTTTTGACTTGTAAATGGAAAACGACGGAACGCGCAGACGCAAGAGAGAGCGCACCTGCGCACGGGAGCCTGCCTGTCAGGTAACAACAAACGAACAAATTGAAGCCATGAACAAGATTTTTCGCACCCTCTGGAATCCAACGCTCGGCACTTGGGTAGCCGCTCCCGAAACATCTCGCGGCCACGCGCGATCGGCCAGACTGGGCGAACTGGGGGCAGTCGCCGTCGCGGTGCTGCTCCTGGGCACCGGGCCGGCGATGGCGGCCGGCGGCGCTGGCGGGCAACCCGTCGGCGACCCTTCGCTGCACGCCGGCGCGGGCGGCAGCAACGGCAGCGGTGGCAGCGGCGGGCTCAACGACACCACGGTGGGTGCGAACGGCGGAGCCGGCGGATCGTCGACCGATGCCGGCGTTACGGCGGGCTCCACAGCCAACATCGGCTCCTTTGCCGGCGCTACCGCAGGCACGGGCGGCGCGGCGGGCACGACCAGCAACGTCGTCAGCCCCGGCGTGCTGCAGGGCGACAACGGCGGCGCGGGCCAATCGCAGACCGGCGACGCCGCCAACGGCAACGGATACGGTGGCGGCGGTGGCGGCGGATTCCAGGGCTCGTCGATCGGCAGCGCCGTTACCTCCTCTTCCGACAGCTACACCGGCGGCACCGGGGGCGTGGGCGGCAACGGTTATTGGGCTGCCGGCGGCGGCGGCGCGGGCGGCTTCGGCTCCATCCTCATCGGGCCGACCGGCAACTACACGGCCTCCGGCAGTTCCACGGGCGGCGCGGGCGGCAACGGTGGCAATGCCTTCTCGCAAGCCGGTGGCGGCGGCAGCGGCGGCGGCGGGTTCTTCCTGAATGCCACGACGGCGGGGCTCACCTTCACCAACAGCGGCACCATCGCTGGCGGTGCGGGCGGCAACGGCGGGGCAGAACTGCTGCCGGCGCGCAGCAACGCATCGGGCGGCGGCGGCGGGGCCGGCGGCAACGGCATCACGCTGGCCGGCAGCGCGGTGTCGGTGACCAACACCGGCACGGTCACTGGTGGCGCAGGGGGTGCAGGCGGAGCCGGTGGCGGCGGCGCGGGCGGCACCGGTGCGCCGGGGGCCGGCGGCGACGGCGGCATCGGCTTGTGGGCCACGGGTGCCAGCGCAACGATCACCAACAGCGGCACCATCACCGGCGGGGCCGGCAGCACCGGTGGCGCCAACAGCAACGGAGGCGCGAGCGGCGCCAACGGTGTGGGCGGCGTCGGCGTGATGGGCGCCAACCTCACCATTGCCAACAGCGGCGCCATCTCGGGCGGACTGGCCGGCGACGGCCTCACCCGTGCGTCGGCCGTGGAATTCACCGGCGGCAGCAACAGCCTGACCCTGAACACCGGCGCGGCGCTGACGGGCGCCGTTGCCATCGACAGCGGCGCCACCGCCAGCGTGATTGCCGGCGCCGACGGCCTGAGCATGAGCAATGCCCTGCTTCTGGGCGGCACGGGCACCATCAACACCAACGGCCACGACATGGGCTGGTCGGGCCCGATCTCGGGTGCCGGCGACCTGGTGAAGAGTGGCGCAGGCACCCTGACCCTGGCTGGCGCCAACATCTACACCGGCGCCACCAACGTCGCCGCCGGCACCTTGCGCGCCGGTGCGGCGAACGCACTCAGCAGCGCCAGCGCCTTCACGGTCGCATCGGGCGCCACGCTCGACCTGGCCGGCCGGAGCCAGACCATCGCGTCGATGGCCAACGGCGGCACCGTCTCGCTGGTGGGCACCGTGCCCGGAACCACCCTCACGGTGACCGGCCCGTGGGTGGGCAGCGGCGGCACGCTGCGCCTTGGCACGGCGCTGGGCGACAGCAGCAGCGCAAGCGACCGGCTGATCCTCAGCGGCAGCACCGCCATTGCCAGCGGCACGACCAACGTGCAGATCACCAACCTCGGAGGCCTGGGCGCGCTGACCAGCGGCAGCGGCATCGAAGTCGTGAGCGCGCTGAACGGGGCGACGACCACCGCACAGACCACGAAGAGCGCCTTCGCCCTGGCAGGCGGCCACGTCGATGCCGGCGCCTACGAGTACCGGCTGTACGCCGCCGACGCAAGTGGCGCGGGCGAGAACTGGTACTTGCGCTCCACTGCCACCGTCGTTCCACCGGCCAGCGGTGGCGGAAGCGGCGGCGGCGGCGGCGGCGGCGTGACCGTGCCCACCTACCGCACCGAAGTGCCGCTCTACGCCGCGCTGCCCGAGCAGTTCCGCCAGTCCAACCTGGCGATGCTCGGCAACATGCATCAGCGCGTAGGCGACGACGGCCCGACCGGCGCCAACACCGCCACGCCAGACCAGGGCTACCGCCAGGCCTGGGCCCGCATCATCAGCACCGACCGCACCATCAGCCAGAGCGGCACCGTCCGCCCCACCAGCAAGGGGCGCCTCACGGGCTTCCAGGCCGGCACCGACCTGTGGGCCGACGCCAACTGGCGCGCCGGCGTCTACGTCGGCCAGCTCGACGGCGACATGAGCGTGACCGGCTTCGCGCGCGGCATCGTGAACTACGCAGCCGGCTCCAACGACCTGCGCAGCCAGTACCTGGGCGCCTACGCCACCTGGAAGAACGACAGCGGCCTGTACGTCGACGGCGTGCTGCAGGCCGGGCGCCACCGCTACACCGTGTCGCCCACGCTGGGCTTCGGCAGCTCCGGCAAGGGTAGCAGCCTGCTGGCCTCCATCGAGGTGGGCCAGGCCTTCAACATCGCCCCGGGCTGGACCATCGAGCCCCAGTTGCAGTTGGTGCACCAGCGCGTGAACCTCGACGACGGCAGCATCACGGGTGCCCTGGTGCAACAAGACAGCCACAACGGCTGGCTGGCGCGCGCGGGCGTGCGGGTCAAGGGCGAGATCGCCACTTCCGCCGGCCTGCTGCAGCCCTATGTGCGGGCCAATGTCTACCGCAGCAGCAGCGGCACCGACGTCAGCCGCTTCATCGGCCCGGCCGCGTACACCGACATCGCCACCCGCACAGGCGGCACGAGCACCGAGCTCGCGGTAGGCGCCACGCTGCAGCTGACGCAAAGCACGAGCGTGTATGCGGAACTGGGCAAGCTGTGGGACTCGGACGGCGCGACGCGCACGAAGAGCGGAGTCAACGGCAGCGTGGGCGTGAAGATCCGCTGGTGAGGCGCGGCGTCAGTGCGACCCGTTGTCGCGGTCCGCACGGACCGTTTCGACGACGGACAGCACCGCGTCGATCACCGCAGCCGGGTCGTCGAACTGGATGTCATGCCCGGCGTTCGGCAACAGCCGGTGCGTGCTGCGCGAGGACCATGTCGCCATGTCCTCGTGCAGCTTCTCCCAGATGGCCTGCACCTGCTTGCCCTGCTCGGGCGTGATCTTCATTCCCCGGAGTTCCGCTTCGGTGTACGGTGCCATGGCGGTGAGCACCACCAGCGGCCGGCTGCCCAGATCGCGAAAGGCGCCGGCCTCGGCGAGCGAGGCATCGGTCGCATCGCTCTCCGCCAGTTGCGTGACCATCGACTTCGGCGCAAATGCGTGAACCGCCTGTGAATCGCGCGCCGTCTGGTTCGGTGCCTGCGGCAGCAGCGAGGGAGCCGCCGCGCGCAACAGGCCGGACCACGCAAGCCACACGGCGATGCGGGAGCGCAGCGACCGCGTCTCCGTCATGAAAGCCGCGACACGCGCGACCTGGTCCGGATGCGATGGGTCGACAAGAACCAGCCCCGCCACCTCGGCGCCGAAGTACTTCGTGAAGCTCGTCGCATAAAGACCGCCCAGCGACTGGCCGACCAGCACGAAGGGGCCGTGCTCGCCCGCACGGGTCAGGGCCTCGTGAAGGTCTTGCGCCACCTGCCTGGCGCTATAGGGCGCATCCGAAGCGTCGCTCCACATCAAGCCCGCACGGCTGTACGAGCACGCACGCGTGTGTGCCGCGACCTTCGACTGCACGGCCGACCAGCTCAACGAACCGTCGACGCTCAGCCCCGCCTCGAACACGACGGTGGGCGAGCCCGAGCCCCGGCAATCCAGCTGGATTTTTCGCCCGCCGATGTCGACCATCTTCCCCGGCGCGGGAAAGTCGCGCGCCGCGCGGTAGCGGCCGACCTGCTCGTACACCACGCCCACGAGGACGACCAGCACGACGATTGCCGTGCTCCAGAGGACGATGCGCATCAGCAGACTTTTGAACGAGGGCTTCACTGATCCGGATAGTGCCACCGCCGCACCGGCCCCGGAACAAAGGCATTGGTGCGCGCGATGTACTCGCGGTATGCGGGGCGACGCTCGCCGATGTCAGCCTCGAGCATGCGCACGCCCGAGACCTTGAGCAGCAGCCACGTCATGAGCAGCGGCGACACCACGCTCCACGCGCCGCTCCACCCTGCCCCGCCCATGGCCATCAGCCAGATACCCCACCAGACACAGGCCTCACCGAAGTAGTTTGGGTGCCGCGTGTAGCGCCATAGGCCGCGGTCCATCACCTGGCCCGCATTCTTCGGGTCGGACCTGAAGCGCGCCATCTGCGCATCGCCGATGGCCTCGAAGAAGATGCCGAACAGCGCCAGTGCCGCGCCCACTGCGTCGAACACTCCCAGCGGCCGCGCCGCCGCCATGCCCGGCAGAAACGGCGCGGAGACGATCCACGCCAGCACCGCCTGCAACGCGAACACGAGATACAGGCTCCTGAAGCCGAAGTTCGGCTGATTGCGCGCGCGAATCGCCTGGTAGCGCCGGTCTTCGCCGTGGCCCCAGTTGCGCCAGGTGATGTACAGGCACAGCCGCACCGCCCATGCCGCGCCGAGCACGGCCATCCACAACCCGCGCACCGTCTGCACCGGCAGCAGCGCGAAATACACGAGACCCGCGCCCACGATGAAGACCGGCCACATGCGATCGACAAGGCTGGCGTCGTGGCGCACGAGGCTCGCCACCCACGTCAGCAGCGCCAGCGATGCGGTCCATGCCAGGCCCGCCAGCGCTACCTCTGCCACGCCGCTCATGCCCTGCGCTCGAACAGATAGTGGCTCACCCACCAACGCTGCCCATGGTCGAAGCCGAACAGCTCCGCCACCGACATGAAGAACAGCCGCCAGCGCGTCCACCACACATTGGCCTCGGCGCCGTACGTGGCCTGGAACAGCGGACGCAGCGCGTCGCGGCGATCGTCCATGTTGCGCAACCAGGCCTCGGCCGTGCGCTGGTAATGACTGCCCTCCCACCGCCAGCGGCGCAGCAGCCGCAAGTCGTCCTGGCAGTGCAGCGCCAAGTCGTCGCTGGGCATCATGCCGCCGGAGAAAAAATACTTGCTCATCCAATCGCTCGGGTCGCGCACCTCGAAAGGGTACGGCGCCTCACGATGGGCAAACACATGCATGAAGAAGCGCCCCCCGGGCTTGAGCCAACGCGCCACGTTGGCAAACGCCTGCGGCCAGTTGCGCAGGTGCTCGAACATCTCGACGGACACCACCCGGTCGAATCGTTCGTCGGTGTCGAAGACGTTGATGTCGCGCGTCAGCACGCGCACATTGCCCAGCCCCCGCTGCGCCGCCTGCGTCTCGATGTACTCGCGCTGCGAATTCGAGTTAGACAACGCCGTGATCCGGCTGCCCGGATAGCGCTCGGCCATCCACAGCGTGAGGGAACCCCAGCCACAGCCCAGTTCCAGCACGTCTTGCCCGTTGCCCAGGCCGGCGCGCTCGCAGGTGGCGGCCAGCGCGGCGGACTCCGCATCTTCCAGCGTGCGGGTGCCTTCGGGCCAGTAGCAGCTGCTGTACTTGCGGTGATTGCCCAGCACCTCAGCGAAGAAGGCGGCGGGGACTTCGTAGTGCTGTTCGTTGGCTTTCTCGGGCAGGGGTGCCAGGTTCTCAGCGGCCATACGGGCGACGAAGTCTTGCGTCAGATCGGCCACGGCCAGGGCGTTGCCGGCGTGCAGTTCGGCGAGCCGGTCTTTCAGCAGACGGCGGATGCCCTGGCGGACGACAGTGTCGGGCACCAGGCCCTTTTCGACCCAGCGGATGGCGAATGCGATGTCCTGCGGCATGTGCGGTTTCCTCGTTGGGGGCACTTCGGAGTGTGTGCCGTAGATGCGTGTACGCGGCTGGATGGGTTTTGGATGAGGCTTTGCCAATTGTGGGCGTCAGTACCAAGAACGGTCGTTTGAGATCAGGCTCCGCCCCCGCTTCAGGCTCGTCGCTGTTGTTCGATAGGGTGTGTGCGGACGGGTACTATCGGCGATCAGCAGTCCTTCGAAGCCGCGGGCAGAGTTCGGCCACGTGACCCTGGCATGCTTGCGCCCATGCGAATCAGCGACAACTTGAAGACTTGGGCCAAGCGAATCAAACGCGACGGCGTGACGCTTTGGTTTGCAGGCAAAAATCCTCGAACGCCTTGGTACGCGAAGGCGTTGGGTGTTTTTGTGGTGACCTATGCGCTGAGTCCCATTGACCTGATTCCAGACTTTATCCCCGTGCTGGGCTACGTCGATGACGTTCTGCTACTTCCCGTCTTAATCTGGCTGACCATCAGGCTGCTGCCGCCTGAAGTCCTCGCAGAATGTCGCAGCCAGGCAGACGAGTGGATGCGGACGAAAGGCTCGAAGCCAAGCAGCCGGGCCGGCGCCCTCCTCGTCGCGGTCCTGTGGCTGGCCGTGGGCGCAGCAGTATGGTTTTGGCTTAAACCGCATCTATACGTTCTTGAATGACGGCTTCGGAGAAAAACGTACGGCCGTGTTGGGCCCGAAGCGGCCGTACGCTGAACTCCGAAACAGACGTTCAAGTTTCAGGTCTCATCGGTTTGGCCTGAACACAAGCACGCTTGCCAAGAGGGCCAAAGCGGCCGTGACACCGAATCCCTGGGCAAAGGTGATTGCGTCCGAGTACCACCGCCAACTCTGGATTCCGCACTCGAGACAGGCACCAAATCGAGGCAGGAGGAAAAAGGCCCGAAGCGTTGCGACGAGCACGGCGCCACCCACAATTCCTGCTGCGGCGATAGAGAAGACAGCCGCCCAAGTCGTGCGCTTTCTGAACCGCCAGAGCATGACGAAAGTGACTGGAATCAATAGGGTTCCGAACGGGAGAACTCCAAAAAGGAGGAAGTCTTGTATCGACGTGCCAGTCATAATTCGCAAGCAACAGGCGTTGGATTCGACGGTCGGGAGTTGGCCGGATGGCGGCGTCAGCCGCTCGACGTATCAGTGAACGGTAGTTTGATCGCGTGGGCTGCGAGCACTGTTTTGTAGTGGTTCAGAAGGCTCTCAAGATGATCTGCAACATCGGCGAGATCTGCAGCAGCCTCCTCGTCGAGGAGATGGGCACTGCGTTGGACGCGACGAACTGACTGCCGAAGACCGTGAAGCGTATCGCCTTGAACCAAGCAGCCGGGAAAGTGGCGGTCCGGGTGGCGTAGAACTGCGGCGTTGCTCGTATCGGAATAGATTTCGACCTGCTCTTTTCTCATGATCTAGTGTGTTCCGGGAAGGTCGGCTTCTGACCGACCTCGGTCCGTCAGCATTCTCCACGTTGAACCGCGAGCGCAATGCCATATGCTGCCTGCTCCGCTTGGCCCTTGCCAGGGTAGTCATCCGCAACCACCTCAATAGCTTCGACTTCGAGGCTGCCGCCGGTCTCTGCGTTCGCTCGTGCCACGCCCGCTAGGACCTCCGACACATGGTCAGACAGGTCGAACTTGATAGCACTGTCCTTGCCCAGCGATACCAAACGAGTCACCGTCGGACCACGCGCCGGCATTTTTCCGAAGCCAATCGAGACGAGCACGGCCGTTGGGCCTGTGATGTGCTGGGCACGGTAAAAAACGACGCGGCTGACTTGCATTGGCGCTTTAGTGTGAATGACGGGTTCTGGCCGAATTCTGTCCGCGGTTGCAGGTCCCGGTTGTTCAATTCTGGTAGAGGGTCGCCCAAGTCTCGGTGAAGGTGTCCAGGCCCAGCCGCCGTTCGTGAGGGTCTGCATTCTTGAAGAGGCCGGAACCGACTCCGAAATCCTGCACAGCGTCCCGAAAGCCGCCGGAAAGGCCAACCGGGATGCCCCAAGCGCGATGCTTCCACACCGAGAAGGGACTGTCCAGGAGCTTCGCAATGGTGGTCATCGCAGCACGCAGTTCGACTCGGCGAGCACCAGCGGAGGACGCAGCGAACGCGACGACGAGAATGGAGCTGAATTGAGGTGAGTGGTCCTGCTTGCAGGGCGGCGCGCAAAGGAGGTGCATGTAGAAATCCGGAGCCTCGAGGTTCTTCTCGCACACGTTCCAAGAAGGCGCCCAGACTTCGGTTCCAACGAAATTCCAAGTCTCTGCGTCGGGGCTGCTCGTAGGTGAACCGTGAGTCCAACTGGCGTGTGACTTTTGGTCCCACCCCATTCGACCGAACGCCACCGACCGGTGCTGTTTTCCAAGGCCCATCGTCTGGCTCGAACGGACAAACGGTTTTCCTCGAGGAGAGCCCACAAAGGGGGACAGTAGCGGCGCAATCTCTCGCCACACCGACCATGCCCATGGCAACACGCCAGGTGCGCCGAGCACGACATAAACTTCGTATTCCTTGGCGTGGTACGAAATGGGATTCTCCGTATTCGATAGAGGGTGGTTGCTCTTCGGCGCAAATTCTGCCTCGCCGTCGAACGACCGTACATGGACGCCCCCAAATATGCCAGGCATTCAGTTGATGATGACTTGAAGGTTCGATTGCACCCGTACATTCGGACTTTCGCTGCGGCTTTTCGCCGCTGTCCCTGATGGGGTTTGCTGGTCGGCTCCTCTATCGGTTGTCCGCACTCCGAGTGCCCCGGACGTTTTGGGCTTCGCCAACCACGGTCTAACCTGTTTTGCCATCACTGCGTGATTGCCTGAGCAATCGGTGGTTCAGTCTCCTGCCTTCTGTGTTGATGGGTTGGGTCGGCTACGCAGCGAGCTGCGGCGGCACGTAGTTAGGTCGGAACTCCCGCCCATGGGCTAGCAGTGCCCAGACCGTTCGCACGTTCTTGTTGGCCAGTGCCACAGCAGCCACGTTCGGATGTCGTCGGTTCAGCAGGCTCGCCAGCCACACGTTGGTGTTCACGGCCTTGCGCTGCGCCGCAACAATGGCCGAGCGCGCGCCGTGAATGAGCAAGGTGCGCAGGTACACGTCCCCGCGCTTGCTGATGCCCAGGAGCGTTGGCTTGCCTCCGCTCGAATTCTGCCTCGGCACGAGGCCGAGCCAAGCCGAGAGCTGCCGGCCGTTGTCGAAGCTGTTCGCATCCGCGATGGAGGCCACCAGAGCACTGGCTCCCAGCGGTCCGATGCCGGGAATCTTCTCGAGCCGGAGGCTGAGCTCGCTGCTGCGATGCCAGACCTTGATTTGGTCCTCGAACTCGTCGACCAGCTTGTCCAATTCCTTGAGGTGCTCGGTTAGGCGAGCGATGAGTCGGCGGAACGTTCCGGGCAGCTGGTTGCTCGCGTCTTCAAGCAGCTCGGGGACTTGCTTGGCGACGTGGCAGATGCCCTTCGGGATGACCAGGCCGAACTCGCCCAGGAGGCTGCGAATCTGGTTCGCCTGCGCCGTGCGGGCGATGACAACGCCTTGGCGCGCGCGATGCAGCGACAGCACGGCTTGCTGCTCGACGCTCTTCACCGGCACGAATCGCATGTTGGGTCTGGTGACGGCCTCGCAGATGGCTTCCGCATCAGCCACGTCGTTCTTGTTGCTCTTCACATACGGCTTGACGAACTGTGGCGACATCAAGCGAACCGTGTGGCCGAAGCCCTGCAGGGTTCGCGCCCAGTGGTGGGCGCTGCCGCACGCCTCCATGCCGATGAGACACCGAGGCAAGTTCACGAAGAATGCCGTCATTTGGTCGCGCCGCAGTTGCTTGCGCAACGCGACCTTGCCATGCTCATCCACTGCGTGAACCTGGAACACGTTCTTTGCCAGGTCAATGCCAACAGTCGTAATCTTCATGGTGGACGCCCCTTTCAGTTCAAGTGGTTGCTGACACTTCCACTGTGGCACATCGATGCCGGTACGGGTGGGGGCGTCCATCCCATTGGTTGTGGCCGCGTCCCGACCTATTCGCTTTGCTACCATTTCAAAGGCTCATCATCAACGTCAGTTGTGATCTGAGCGTCGAGTGCCCTTGAAATCGAGGCGATCCGCAGCCGAAGCTCTTTGTCCGGATTCTCGAACCCGGACTGATACTCCATGACCAACTTGCCTCGAGCAAAGCGAAGAAACGGATGCCATTGCATTCCGCTGTAAATCTCTGAGTCTGCATCGCCAACTGGGAGATGAATCTGTTCACCGGTCTCAGGGTTGATGGCGGCATACGGCTTGGCGCGAAGCCGTAGGTCCGGCTCGTTGGCGACGAGCTTCCCCCATTCCTCCAGGGAAATGGCATTGGCGCGGCCGAGCCGCTCGACAAACAGGCTGATTCCCAAAACTCCTCCTCGTGAGCCGCATGCAGCGGGTGGCCGCTTTGGACGCGATTGTGCAGCGCCGTTGAACGACCGCAGTTGGCCGGATTGCGTCAAGCCAAGCCCCCTATGCCGCACTGCGGGCCAGCAATCCAAGCTCTCTTAAATGCTCCACTGCACGACTGGCAACCCGCTCTTTGTACTTGAAGTCGCCCGAGCGGGAGCGCCATCGAACTCGACTGCCGTCGTGGAGGTGAAATGTCAGTTGGTGCCGCCGCGACATAAAGGCCCACTTCAGCCCATAGATCCCGGCAAGCCCAAGCAGACCGACCCGGATGGTCGTACCTGGCTCAAGGCTGTCCCAATAAACCCCCAAGTAGTAGAAGATGCCAACTAGTAGAAGCAGCACCAGTACGCCCGCCACGATTCGCGTTGCCGCCAAGCCGCTCTCGTATTCCACTCTGGAAATGCTGGATGCAGGCACTACCTCAATTCTGTACGGACTCTTTATCGAAAGTTGCTTGCGAACGACCCTCAAGCCGTCGGAACCAATGCTCACCACCTGGCCGATGTAGTACGCATAGTCTTCAGGCAGTGCAAAGATGGCGAAGGTTTGCTCTTCCTCGAGTCGTTTTCTTTCGCTTTCCATGATCTCCTTGCGTTGTGAACGAAGCTGCGCTTGCCTAGCCACGATTAGCGAGCTTCAATACTTTGGACTTCCTAGCGATTGATTGTTGACGCGCCTTCAGTTGGTGTGCACGCGCTTTCATTGCCGCGATACCAATCTGTTCGACTAGTGTTGTGAGCATGCTGCGAAGGTCTGCTTTCCGGCGATCTAGGTAAGGTCGCTGTACGACATTCATGCCCGACTGGAGCCTCGCGCACGGCCCTCGCAACAAGGCCCGAAGCCGACGGACATGGTTCATGGCGATCTTTTCATTGCGCACCGCCCTCGCCTGCGGCAGCACGCAACGACTGAATCGTAGCCTCGGCCGTTTCGACGCGCCGCTGCAGTTCTTCATTAACCAGCCGCACCAGAGCGCCGAGTTCGGCGCGCGTCGGATAGACCTCTTCCGTATCGCTCACCCTCTGCGGAACGATGAGCTTTTCAAGACACGCATAGGCGCGATGCACAGCGTGAAAGCTGTCGATGTCATCGCACGCCTGCAGCACAAGCGCTTCAACGCTGGCAGTTTCAGAAGATTCGGGAAACGAAGAGACGAGCGCAGAAGCGCGAGCAGATGCAGCCATGAATGGCCTCCAAGGGTTTCGGTTTGCTGAAACCGACACCCCCGAGTCCAAGCGGAGGCGGCGGCTCGACGGGTTGGACTACCGGGAAACCACTTGCGTGAAACCGGCCGGGCTTGCGCCCGCCCATCGAGCCGCCAAAACTGGAAGCACGAACGACGAAGCCGCAGACCCTGCGGGGTGACTGCGGCTTGCGTCGCAGTGATTTCAACGGGAGTCCAAGCCCGATCACGCCTCTTTTTGACGTGACCGGCGCAGTATAGCCACGGGTAACGGCATGCCCCTACGCCCCTGGGGTTTCAGCACAACTCGATGGTCTGCCGCAGCAACCCTGCTTGCTCGGCACTCGGCCCGACGAAGATCTCGACTTCATCCGCCTCGAACAGAGGCTGCAGGTCCGGCCCGAGGTAGCGCAACTCGGCCGCCGGCAGTTCCAGGTTCACCAAGCCGGCTTCGCCCGGCATCAATCGCAGCTTCGCGTAGCCCTTGAGTTCCAGCAACGGCCGGGTGACACGGCTCCGCTTGCCGCGAACGAACAGGAAGACAGTTTCTTCAGCCTCACGCGCACCAACGTTGCGCAGCCTGACGCTGATCTTCAGCGCGTCCTGCTCGCGCACGCGTCGCGGCTCTACCTGAAGCTCGTCGTAGACAAACCGGCCGAAGGTCAAGCCGTGGCCGAAGGCATATAGCGGCGAATTTTCGACGTCCTGGTACCTGCTCGTGAAGTAGTCGGCGGGATTCATCGGCCGTCCGGTGGGACGCTGGCCGAAGTAGATCGGCAGCTGCCCGACGGCGCGCGGCCAGCTCATCGGCGTACGGCCACTTGGCGTTACCTGGCCCGTGACCACGTCGGCAATCGCATGGCCGGCTTCGATGCCGAGGAACCACGCAGCCAGCAGCGCATCGGCGTGTTCGGCCAGCCAGGGGACGACGAGCGGGCGGCCCGAGAACAAGATTGCGACGACAGGAATGCCGAGCGCGTGTGCACGTGCCATCACCGCTTCGGCCAGCGCCTGTTGTAGCCCGGGCAGCGCGGGCGTGGCGCGGCTCGCGGCCTCGCCACTCATGGTGGCACGCTCGCCCAGGCACAGCAGGACGGCGTCGACGCCATCGCACAGCAGGGCGGCCGCTTCGATGCCGCTGTCGTCATCACTCTCGATGGCGACGCCGGGTGCATGGCGTATGTCGGTCTGCGGCAGCGCGGCACGCAAGCCGGCAAGCACGCTCGCGGCCGGCTCGTGTTCGCCGGCACCCCACCACGGGCCTTTCATCTCGGTGCTTGCGTCGGCCAGCGGGCCGATGACACACAGTGCCTTCGCCGCAGCAGGCAAAGGCAGGGTGTCCCGCTCGTTCTTCAGCATGACGATGGCCTTGCGCGCGGCGTCGCGCGCCACCGCGTGCCGCTCGGCGACAACCGCCACGAGTTCGGGTGTCGCGCCGCGGCGGTAGGGGTCGTCGAACAGGCCGAGCTGCTCCTTGAGCCGCAGCACGCGGCGCACGCTCGCGTCGATCTCTTCGATCGTCACCCGTCCCTGCGCGAGCGCGATGGGCAGACCCTTGCGATACGCGTCGGCCATCATGTCGATGTCGACGCCGGCCTTCAGCGCCAGCACCGCGGCATCGACGAGATCGGCGGCGACGCCGTGCTTGATCAGTTCCGCGATCGCGTTGTAGTCGCTGACGATGACGCCGTCCCAGCCCATCTCGCCGCGCAGCCAGTCGCGCAGCAAGGGGATGTGCGCAGTCATCGGCACGCCGTTGAGATCGGTGAAGGCGGGCATCAGCGTCGCAACGCCGGCGCGCACCGCTGCTGCGAAGCCCGGCAGATGCACCTCGTGCAAGGTGCGCTCGGAGATGTCCACGGCGGCGTACTCCCGCCCCGCGGTGACTGCGCCGTATGCGACGAAATGCTTCGCGCAGGCGGCCAGCGAATCGGCCGATGACAGGTCTGCCCCCTGGAAGCCGCGCACCTTGGCCTGCGCGATGCGTGCGTTAAGCCAAGGGTCTTCGCCGGGTCCTTCCGCGGTACGGCCCCAGCGGGGATCGCGCGATACATCGAGCATCGGCGCAAAAGTCATCGCCAGGCCGTCGGCAGCGCCTTCGCGTGCAGCCTCTCGCGCCGTGCGCTCCCAGAGGACTTCGTCGAAGGTGCCGGCCTCCGCAAGCGGGATCGGAAAGAGCGTGCGATGGCCATGAATGATGTCCAGGCCGATCAGCAGCGGAATGCCGAGCCGTGACTTCTCGACGGCCAATCGCTGCATCTCGTGCGTGTGACCGGCGCCGACCATGTTCAACAGATTGCCGACGGTGCCGTCGATGATCGACTGCGTGGAGTCTCCCGCGAGCACCGGCCCGGTGACCGTGTAGCCGGAGGCAGTCATCGTCAGTTGACCCAGCTTTTCGGCTAGCGTCATCCGGGCCATGAGAGTATCGATGCGACTCATCAGGGATTTCGAATAGAACCCAGGGGGCCTAATGATGGCATGCTGCGGGCGAAGAGCCCTCAGCCGCGTGGCGTCGCCGATGATTCGGTGAAACCAAACGTGACACCCGGGACAACAACGAAAGGAACCGTTCGTGTTGATGGATGACAGGAACCCGAGGGCACTGGCAGCCCTGCCCGATGAAGCCTTGATCGATGCCGTGCAGCGGCAGACCTTCCGCTATTTCTGGGACGGTGCGGATGCCGACAGCGGCCTGGCGCTCGACCGCCGCACGCTCGTCAGCGCCACGGGCGAAGACCTGCCCGATGACAGGGTCGCGATCGGCGGCACGGGCTTCGGCATCATGGCCTTGATCGTCGCGGTGGAGCGCGGCTGGGTCACGCGGGACGCAGCGCTGGAGCGCCTGGGGCGCATGCGGGACGCCCTCTTTCGCGCCAGGCGATACCACGGTGCCTTCCCCCACTTCATGGACGCAGCGAGCGGCGCGACGATCCCGATGAGCCCCAAGGACGACGCGGGCGATCTGGTCGAGACCTCGTTCCTCTGCATGGGCCTGCTCTGTGCGCGCCAGTATTTCAGCGAAGACACGGCCGCGGCGCGCCGGTTGCGCAGCGACATCGACACGCTGTGGCACGACGTCGAATGGAACTGGTTCACCCAGGGCGGACGGGACGTGTTGTATTGGCACTGGAGCCCGAACCACGGCTGGGCGATGAACCACGAAGTGCGCGGCTGGAACGAGTGCCTCATCACCTACCTGCTGGCGGCGGCCGCGCCGCGCCATGCGATCGATCCGCGGGTGTACCACCGCGGCTTCGCGGCGGGGGCCGGTTTCCTCAACGGCCGGTCGTACTACGGCATCGAGATACCGCTGGGCATGCCATACGGCGGCCCGCTGTTCTTCACGCACTACTCGTTCTGTGGCCTCGATCCGCACGGCCTGAAGGATCGCTACGCCGACTACTGGGACCTCAACTGCCGCCACCTGCAGATCAACCGTGCGCACTGCATCGCCAATCCTCATGGCCATCCGGGCTACGGCGAATCGTGCTGGGGCCTGACCGCCAGCGACGACCCCGACGGCTACCTCGCGCACGCCCCGGACATCGACAACGGCACCATTTCGCCGACGGCTGCGCTGGCCAGCCTGCCGTATGCGCCCACCGAGGTGATGCAGGTTCTGCGGCATTTCCTCACCGTGCATGGCACGCGCCTGTGGAAGGACTACGGCTTCATCGATGCGTTCTGCGAACGGCGCGGTTGGTTCGCAGAGACATATCTCGCCATCGACCAGGGCCCGATCGTCGTGATGATGGAGAACCATCGCACGGGCCTTCTGTGGAAACTGTTCATGAGCGTGCCCGAAGTGCAGGCCGGGCTGCGCGCCCTGGACTTCAGCAGCCCGCACCTCGAGTCGCCTGCACCGTGACCTTCAGCGTGGCGAGCCAGCAAGACCCGGCTTTCGAGTCATGGCTCGAAAGACAGCTGTCCCATTCGGCGAGCGCGATGCTGCCCTGCATCTCGCCGGTGTCGATCGTCAAGCATCGCCCCGGCTTCGGTCAGACCATACGGCCGGTCGCCGGCGCCATCATTGCCTCGCCCGTACTCGGCAACTACGACCCGGACCCGGACTACTTCTTTCATTGGTTCCGGGACTCTGCTGTCGTCATCGATGCACTGCGCCTGCTCTACGTCGACCGACGCATCGGCGACGAAGCCCTGCAGCATCTGCGCGATTTCACCCGCTTCAGCCTTGCCGTGAACGGGCTCGACGGCCGCGCGGTTGCCGCGGAGCAAGGCCGCAGAGCGCGTGTGGCCCCCGAACTCCTGCAGTTTCTGCGCGAAGACCATGACCTCGGGAGCGTCCACGGTGATGCCGTCGTCGCCGAAACGAGAGTGAACCCCGACGGTACGCTCGACGTCCTCCGATGGGCGCGCCCCCAGCACGACGGGCCGCCATTGCGCGCGCTGGCGCTGCTGCGCTGGGCGGCCGGAGGGCACCTCGACGCGGCCCTGCTGGCGGAGGTCACGCCGCTGATTCGCTTCGACATCGACTTCACGCTGCGTCACTGGCGCGAGCCGTCGTACGACATCTGGGAGGAAGAGCTCGGCCGCCACTACTACACACTGCGCGTCGCAGGGGCCGCGCTGGCCGAAGGCGCGGCATGGCTGGAGGGCCTGGGCGACGCGGCGCTGGCGCAGCGCTGCCGGGAGGAGTCGCGGGCCGTGCAGCGCCTGCTCGACGACTACTGGGTGGACGAACGAGACGAACAGCCAGACGACCGCGACTCGACGCGCGGCTACTACCGTTCACGCGTGCTGGTGGACGGCCAGCCCAGTGCGAAGGCGCTGGACATCGCGGTGATCCTGTCGGCAATCCATAGCCTCGGCACCGAGGCTGCGCATGGACCGGCCGATCCGCGCATGCAGGCCACGCTGGAGCGACTCGATGCGCTGTTCGATGCGGCCTATCCGATCAACCACGGCCGTGCCACAGGCCGTGGCGCGGCGATGGGTCGGTACGCTGGCGACGCGTACTACTCGGGCGGTGCGTACTTTTTCTCGACACTCGGCGCCGCCGAGTTCTGTTTCCGCGCCGCGGCGATGGGCGGCGATGCACGCCATTGGAACCAGTGGATGGGGCGCGGCGACGCCTACCTCGCCACCGTGCGCGCGTACACGCCGGCCGGTGGTGATCTGTCGGAACAGTTCGACCAGCGCAGCGGCGCGCAGACCTCGGCGAAGCAACTGGCATGGAGCCACGCCGCCTTCATTTCGTGTGTCTCGGCGCGCCGCATCGCGGCCGCCGCTTGCCAGGTGCCGCGGTAGCGATGAGCGCGAGGCCTGAGAACCGTGTCGAGCCGGCTGCAAGAGCCGGTGTCTTCCGTCAGGTCCGCGAGTTGCTCGGCGCCTTGCGAGTGTCCCCAGTCGCGAAAACGCTTGTCGTGCTGATGGGCGCGATCGTCGTGGTCGTCGCGCTCACGGCGTATGGGCAGATCGAGCTCAATAGCTGGAACAAGCCGTTCTACGATGCGATCTCGCGTCGCGACCTGAGCGAATTCGTCGTGCAGGTAGGCGTCTTCGCCATCATTGCGGGCGTGCTGCTGGTCTTGAACGTCGCACAGAGGTGGCTGGGCGAAACCTTGCAGCTGAAGCTGCGCGAGGCCGTGGTCAATGACCTCGTGGGGCTGTGGCTGCAGCCGCGCCGGGCGTTCTGGCTCCAGGCCAGCGGCCCGATGGGAGCTCACCCGGATCAGCGCATGCACGACGACACGCTGAAGCTGTGCGATCTGTCGGTCACCCTCGGCGTGGGTCTGTTGCAGGCAGCGATGCTGTTCGGCAGCTTTGCGAGCGTGCTGTGGGTCATCTCCAAGGACTTCAGCCTCTTCTTCAACGGCGAGGACCACGTGTTGCCGGGCTTCATGTTGTGGGCGGCAATTGCCTATGCGATCGCCGGCTCGCTGCTCACCTACTGGGTCGGCAACGGCCTGATCTCGCGCAACGCCGAGCGCTACGCGCGTGAAGGCGAATTGCGCTTCTCGCTGACGCGCATCAACGAGCATCTGGACGGCATCTCCCTGGCTGGTGGCGAGGCCGACGAGAAGCGTCGCGTTGCCATGCATTTCGGCGACGTCTTGCGCGCCACGTCGCGCGTGGTGCTCGGGCTGACCAACCTGACCTGGGTCACCGCGGGCTTCGGCTGGGTCACCATCATCGCGCCGACGCTGGTGGCCGCCCCCCTCTACTTCTCGGGGAAGGTTTCGTTCGGCGGCCTGATGATGGCTGCCGCGGCCTTCACCCAGGCACAGTCGTCGCTGCGCTGGTTCGTCGACAACTTCAGCATCATTGCCGACTGGCGCGCCACGCTGCTGCGTGTCACCGACCTGCGCCGGATGCTGGCCTCCGATCTGGAGGCACAGGCAGGCGGCAGCCGCATCGCCTACGAAGAGAGCGAAGCCGGGACGCTCGCGATCGAAGCGCTCGAGGTTCGCTCCTGGAGCGGCCACGATCAGCTGGACGACCCCAGTCTCGTCGTGCACCACGGCCAGTGCGTCCTGATCCTCGGCACACCGGGCACGGAAAAGACCCTGCTGTTCCGGGCGCTCGCGGGCCTCTGGCCCTGGGGCTGCGGCACCGTGCGCCGGCCCGTCGGCGAGACGATCCACTACATGCCGCGCGGCACGCCCTACATTCCCCGCGGCACGCTGGCCGAAGTGCTGTCGTATGCGATGGAGCCATCGAGCTACCCGAGAGAAGCCATGGTGGCCGCGCTGGCGAGTGTGGGCCTCCAGCGTTTGGAGCAATTGCTGAACAAGACGGGTCGCTGGGAGAGCGAGCTCAGCATGGACGAGCAGTTGCGGCTGGGCTTCGCCCGCGTGGTGCTGCAGGCGCCGCCCTGGCTGGTGATGGACGAAGCCTTCGGCGCGTTCGACGACGACACGCTCGAACTCATCATCGACGCGCTGGGCAAGCTCACGCACACGGGCATTGTTCATATAGGCTCGGCCGGAGGAGCGCACGATCGGCTGTTCACGCGGGTGGTGCATCTGGTCAAGGCGCCGAACGCCGCACCCGAGGAGCAGCGACCATGAGACACCCCGGGTCAACCGTCAGTCGTGCGCGTCGCGCCCTCATGCGGCTGATTCTTGCGCTGCCCGCGTGGCCGACCTGGGCCTGGGCGGCCGATTTCGGCTTCCGGCCACCGCGCGATCCTGACGATGCCACCGCGGCGGACCTGATGCGGGACCTGGCCGAGCGCATCTTGCCGGTGTACCAGGAGGCGGACACCGATGTCTTCCTGGCCAACCTGACCGCCCTGCAGATCGTCAGCGGCGCCTACCGTGCAGCCTACGACAGCAGCGGCTCCCTGCGCAGCCGCCGCCAGGGCAAGCCGTTCGACGACCTGGTCCAGCGGGCGATCCTCGACGGCATCTATGCGCGCGCGCGCATGCTCGAAGCGGACGGGCGTCTCGGCTTCGCCGAAGCCTACGCGCGCTCGTTCCAGGAACTGGTGTCGCCGCTCGACAACGCGCAAGCCCAGGCCATCATGGCGCGGCTCGAAATCCCGCCGGCGGTGTACAGAGAGCCGCTGCGCCAGGCTTTCGATCTCTGGCGCGCGAAGGGCAGCCTCCCGCAGGCCGATGCGCTGGCGCTCGTGCGAACCTGGCTTTCGTACCAGTCGCGTCGCAGCTTCAATGCGCTGCTGCCCGAATTGTTCGCGGCGGAAAACCGCAACCGCTACGTGGCGGAGGCTGACGTCAGGATTCCCGTGCGCGGGGGTGTCATCCATGCGCGCCTGGTTCGGCCCGGCCGCGCAAACGACGCACTGGCAACCCTGCCGACGCTGCTGCGCTTCACGCTCGATCCCGCCGAGGACGATGCACAGCACAGTGCCGCCAAAGGCTACGTCGGCGTCACGGCGTACGTGCGCGGACGCACGCCCGACGGCAAGGGCGCCGTGTGGCCGTTCGTTCGCGACGGCGAAGACGCCGCCGCCGTCATCGACTGGATTGCCCGGCAGGCGTGGAGCGACGGCCGCGTCGCCATGCTCGGCGACGGCTACTCCGGCTACGCCGCCTGGGCCGCCGCCCGCAGGAGACCGGCTGCCCTCAAGGCCATTGCCACGATCGCGCCGATGGCGCCGGGCATCGACTTCCCGATGGCCGGACAGATCTTCCGCAACGCCATGGTCCGCTGGGCGCAGGAGCACGCGACTGCCGAGCCCCTGCGGGCAGGCGTCGACGCCGACGCGGACCCGGACACGATGTGGCAGGCACTCGACGCACGCTGGCACCGTGGCAATCGCCCCTACTGGGACATAGACCGCGTGCTGCTGGGCAAGCGCAGCAGGCTGGTCCGAACCTGGCTGACGCACCCGAGCCACGATCGCTACTGGCAGAAGTTCTTGCCGTCGGCAGAGCAGTTTGCGCGAATCGACATTCCGGTGCTCAGCTTTGCCGGCTACTACGGTGCCGACGCCGGCGCGCTCTACTACCACCACGAGCATCTTCGCAACCGGCCGCAGGCCGACACGACGCTGCTGCTCGGCCCCTACGACGCGACCTCGATCCGGCGCGGCACGGCGCCGACGCTGCGCGGCTACACGCTCGACCCCGTCGCACGCATCGACCTGCCTGATCTGCGCTACCAATGGCTCGACCACATCCTGAAAGGCGCGAACAAGCCTTCCCTGCTGATGGATCGCGTCAACTACCAGGTGATGGGTGCGGACCAGTGGCGCCATGCGCCGACGCTGGACGCACCGCAGCGCACCCGGCTGCGCCTTCACCTCGACACCCGCGAGCGCGACGACCCGCACCGCCTGTTGCCGTCGCCATCCGAAGGCGGTGGCAACGTGCGGCTCTCGGTCGATCTCGCCGATCGACGCGACGTGCGCACTCCGTGGCCGGATGCGCTGCGCGTGAAGCAACTGCCGGCGCGCAACAGCATCAGCTTTGTCAGTGATCCGCTCCCGGAGGGCACCGAGATCGTCGGCAGCCTGCGCGGCGTGTTCGACATCACGCCCTCGCGGCAGGACGTGGACTTCAACATCTCGCTGTACGAGCAGACGGCAAGCGGCGAATACCAGCTGCTGTTCGATCCCTACGACTTTCGCGCCAGCTACGCAGGCCATCGCATGCGTCGCCGGCTTCTGCGGGCCGGCGAGCGTCAGCTGCTTGCGTTCACCGTCGAACGCGTGACGGCCTGCAAGCTCGCGGCGGGCAGCCGCATCGTGCTGCTGATCGGCCTCAACAGGCGTCCCGACCGGCAGATCAACTACGGCAGCGGCAAGGACGTGAATTCGGAAACCATTGCCGACGCGAAATGGCCCATTCGAGTGCGCTGGCATGCGCGCAGCTACGTCGAGATCCAGACCGGCAAGTCTTGATCGCTCATCGTGTCGCCAGACCTTTGTCGTTCACGGCGCCGATGACGACGCCTTCGCAAGGCGCCAGCACCAGGGACCCCTTGATGAACTCGGCGCGCGCAGGATCGGTCGATGCCAGCACGACCGGCTGGCGCGGCATCAACGCCGACGACATCGGCGCCGGGGTGGTGCCGAAGTTCAAGAGCACTACCAGCCGCTGCCCTTCGCCGTTGCGCGCATAGGCGAGCACCTCGCCCCCGGCTTCAAGCGCTTCGTAGTTGCCCCGGTTCAGCGCGGGCTGCGCGCGGCGCAACGCGATGAGGCGCCGGTAGAGCGCCAGCATCGACCCAGCGTCGTGCGATTGCGCCTCCACATTGTTCGTGGGCCAGTCGGCTGCCAGGCGCAGCCACGGCGTGCCGGTCGTGAAGCCCGCATGCTCTGCGGCGCTCCACTGCATGGGTGTTCGCTCCGGGTCGCGCCCCAGGCCCATGCCGGGCTTGTTCTTCTCGAACGGGTCCTGCACTTCATCGGCGGGAATGGGGACGTCCGTCATGCCGATCTCGTCGCCGTAGTAGAGCGTCGGCGTGCCGCGCAGCGTGAGCAGCAGCATGGCCGCGAGCCGCGCCATCTGTGGCCCGACGCGGCTCGCAATGCGAGGTCTGTCGTGGTTGCCCAGCACCCAGTTCGGCTGGGCGCCGGCGGGCAAGGCAGCTTCGTAGTCGCGCACGAAGCGGTCGATGCGCGCCGCCTGCCACTCGGTCGCGATCAGCTGGAAGTTGAAGGGCAGCTGCACGCCTTCGAGCACACCTTCGGCGTTGAGTCCGTAGTAGGCGACCAGGCGCGGGAGCGGCAGGTAGAGCTCGCCGATCAGCACGCGCGACGAGCGTGTGTCGCTGAACGAGTCGACCACGCGGCGCATCTCGGCCACGATCGGCTGTACCTCCGGCAGGTCGGTGTTGTAGAGCATCAACCAGCGAAAAAATGGGTCCTGGCCCGGGGCGAAGTCCGGATTCGGCGGGTTGTCGCGGAACTGCGCGTCCTTGATGATTTGAGAGAGCACGTCGACACGGAATCCGTCGACGCCACGCCGAAGCCAGAAGCGCAGCACCTCGTACATCGCGGCTCGCACTTCGGGGTTGCGCCAGTTGAGGTCGGGCTGCTCCTTCAGGAACGAATGGCAGTAGTACTGGCCGGTGGCCGCATCGAAGGCCCAGGCCGGGCCGCCGAAATTGCTGATCCAGTTGTTGGGCGGCCCGCCGCCCGGCGCCGGGTCGCGCCAGATGTACCAGTCGCGTCGCGGATCGCTGCGTGCGCTGCGGCTCTGCACGAACCACGGATGACGGTCCGACGTGTGGTTGGGCACGAAGTCCAGGATGAGCTTGAGCTCTCTCGCGTGGGCCTCCTGCACCAGCGCATCGAAGCCGTCCAGCGTGCCGAAGCGCGGATCGACGTCGCAAAAATCGGAGATGTCGTACCCGAAGTCGGCCATCGGCGAGGGATAGATCGGCGAGATCCAGATGGCATCGACGCCGAGCGAGACCAGATGATCCAGCCGGGCGCGGATTCCGCCCAGGTCCCCGATGCCATCGCCGTTGCTGTCCTGGAACGAACGCGGGTAGACCTGATAGACGATTCCGCACTTCCACCAGTCGTCGGCTGACATCTTGATCCCCTCATGCTCGGTTTCGGGTGGGTCCATTTTCCCCAGAAAGAAAACAGCTGACCTAGCCGTTCAGTACGAGAGACCCCTGCGGATACTGCGCGCACATGAAATCGACGAACGCCCGAACCTTCGGTGCGGGGAGTCGTCTCGACGTATGCAGGACCCAGAGCGCGACCTCCACGCCTGAAACCATGCCCCACTGAACCAGTTCTCCGCGCGTCAACTGGTTCCATGCGATCGACTGCGGCATCAGGGCGACGCCAGCGCCGGCGATCGCAGCGTCGCGAATCATCAGGAACGAGGAAAGTCTGAGCCTCGGAATCGGCTCCAGGACAAGGCGTCCGTCGTCGAGCGTCCAGTTCGTCGGTTGAAAGCTTGTCGAGACGATGCCTGGGACCGGGCTGACCTTGCCTGGCGCAGGCACGGGCACGGAGGGCGCGGCCACGACCACCAGCCGGTCTTTGGCAAAACACCGGCCGACGAGGCTGCTGTCCGGGCTTGGATTGATCCGGATCGCGGCGTCGAACTGCTCCTCGACGAGGTCGACCAGGCGATCGTCCGCCACCACCTCGCAGCTGACCTCGGGGTAGGCCGTGCAGAACTCGGCGGAGATGCGGCCCATCGCCAGCTGCGAGAACAGCACCGGCGAAGCGATGCGCAGGCGTCCGCGGGGCACCGACAAGCCCTCGCGCGCGGAAGTCATGGCGTCGGCCACCTCGTGCATCGGCCCTTCGGTGCGGTCCATCAGCATCTGCCCGGCTTCTGTGAGTTTGAGCCCGCGGGCGCTGCGCTCGATGAGCCGCACGCCGAGTTGCTCTTCCAGATCGGCGATGCGCCGGGACAAGGTCGCCTTCGATCTACCGCTCGCGCGGCTTGCTTTTCCGAGGCCACCGTTCATTGCGACAAGCGCGAAGTCGCTCAGTGCATTCAGATCCATGGTGTTCCGTAATTGAAACGAGGTGTCTTCATTTTTGGATCTTCGTTTTAACAATGCAACGGCCTATCTTCTCCTTACCGCAACTTCAACAGGAGAAAACTGAAATGACCACCACCATCACTCAACGCGCTGTGCTTATCCGGACCTACGGCGGTGCTGCCGCCGCCGAAGTAGCCGAGACCGCGAGGCCCACGGCCGGACAGGGCCAGGTCCTGGTGCGCGTCCGGGCGGCCGGCGTGAACGGCATCGACTGGAAGATTCGTGAAGGCTTCGTCCGGGACGCGTTCCCGCTTCAACTGCCCGCCGTGCTGGGTATCGAGCTTGCGGGTGTCGTCGAAGCGCTTGGCTCCGGCGCCTCGCGTTTTCGCGTGGGCGATCGCGTCATGGGCCCGCTGGGCGGCCTGGGTGCCTATGCCGAGTTCGTGGCAGTCGACGAGGCGAAGCTCGTGCGCACGCCGCAAGGCCTGGACGACGTTCATGCGGCCGCCGTCCCCGTCGCGGCCGTGGCCGCCTGGCAAAGCCTGCACCACGCAGGTCCGATCGCCGCAGGCCAGCGAATCCTCATTCATGGTGCAGCAGGAGGACTGGGCGGCTATGCCGTGCAGTACGCCAAGCAGGCAGGCGCCGAAGTCTTCGCGACGGCGTCTACCGCCCACGTCGAGTACGTGCGCAGCCTGGGCGCGGACCACGTCATCGACTACCGCACCGAACGCTTCGAGTCGGTCGCGCGCGACATCGACCTTGTGCTCGACTACGTTGGCGGCGAAGTGCTCGATCGCTCGTGGCAGGTGCTGACGAAGGACGGCGCGATCGTCGGCACGTCCTCGCCCGACATCCTGGCACGCACGCCTCCCGGCCGCCGCGGACTGTGGTTCATGAGCAAGCCGGACGCGGCGCTCCTGGAACGGCTGGCGGCAGAGATCGCCGGAGGCACGCTGATTTCGAAGCTCGACGAAGTCGTGAGCTTCGGCGACATCCCCATGGCCATCGAACGCAATCGCACCGACCCGCGCATCGGCAAGGTCGTTGCGGACTTCTCGCGCTGATCGATCTTTTCATCCCCCACCAACCTCCCAGGAGATTTCCATGAGCATTCTCGTCACCGGTGCCACCGGCACCATCGGTTCCCTCGTCGTCCAAGGCTTGGCCAGTGCCGGCGCCGAAGTCAGCGCCTTCGTTCGCACACCCGGAAAGCAGAGCTTTCCGGCCGGCGTCAAGGAGGTCGTCGGCGACCTGACCGACGTGCCCTCATTGCGCGCGGCGCTGTCTTCGGTGCGCACGCTGTTCCTGCTGAACGCCGTCACGCCCGACGAAGTGACCCAGGCCCTCGTCGCGCTGAACCTGGCGCGCGAAGCTGGCATCGAGCGCATCGTCTACCTCTCGGTCATCCATGCAGACAAGTTCACCGATGTGCCGCACTTCACCGGCAAGCACACGGTCGAGCGAATGATCGAGAGCCTCGACATTCCGGCAACCATCCTTCGGCCGGCCTACTTCATGCAAAACGAGCGCATGGTCCAGCAGGTGATCCAGGGCTACGGCGTCTACCCGATGCCGATCGGCTCCACAGGCGTCGCGATGATCGATGCGCGAGACATCGCGGACGCCGCCGTCGCCGAACTGCTGCGCCGCGATCGCGCACCCGCGCCGTCACCGCGCGTGACGCTGGAGCTGGTCGGGCCCGAGCTGTTGACCGGAGAGTCGGTGGCCAAAATCTGGAGTGCTGCGCTCGGTCGTGAAGTGACTTACGGCGGAGACGACGTGGCGGCCTTCGAAGTGCAGATGGCCACATCGGGGCCGTCCTGGCTTGCCTACGACATGCGCCTGATGATGGCCGGGATCCAGAAGTTCGGCATGCATGGCGCGGACGGCGCCGCGGATCGCCTGCAGGCCATCCTCGGGCGTCCTCTGCGCAAGTACACCGACTTCGTCAAGGAGGCCGTAGCCGCGTCGTAGGCTGCGTGCTTCGCGTATGTCAGCTGGGACTGCATCACACGCTGCGCTCTGGGGACCTGATGTCCGTTCCGTGCGCGGCGGTTGCTGGCATTCGGCGGCAAAGCGCGGGTGAGTACTATCGGCCAGAAGCGGCCAGTCGCCCCGTTGGGAAAACTTAGCCCACAACCAGTCATTCGGGAGAAATATGCACTTCGAAACCAGCGATGAGTTGCTGAACTTTGTAGAGGACTGGGTAGGCTTCAGCGGTCCAGGATATGACTACGACGCTAAAGGGCTACTCCTCCTGCTGAGAGCAAGTCTTAGAAACATGCAGAAGCATTTCATTGAAGGCGACTTCGAGGACCTGAAGGACTTTTTCAGCGATGAAGAGCGGGGGATTCTGAGCAAGCTCTTGCACTCGTGCGAGTGAATCAAAAATGACGCCAGCCGGTCAGAACCAGTCGTTCAGAGTTTCGGTTGAGCAGCTGTCGCTCTACTAGCTCCGAGCCACTGGCGAGACAATCTTTGCATGACATACGACAAGAATCTTTCACCGGTGGGCTGGTATGCGGTTTCGTACCTGCTGCGCTTCGTGGAGTTGAATGACGACAGAAAGGACGATGATGAAGCTCGATTCATGTCGTGGGAGAACACAATTCTTGTGCGTGCGCGAACCCTTGACGATGCCTATAAAAAGGGCATGACGGTTGCTCGCGCGAATGCGAAGCCATACAAGGGTGGTCCGGAAGGCGTACCTGTTCAATGGAAGTTGGTGGGTATCACCGATGTCCTCCCAATCTACGAGAAGCTGGGAGACGGGGCGGAAATCTTATGGACCGAGCGCGCCCCTCGAAAGCTCAAGAATCTCAAGCAAATGGTTAGGCCGAAGGGCTCTTTCCGGCAGTAGCCGCAAGCCCTGCTGCAGGGGCGGCGAAGCTGAACTGGAGGTCCGCTTGCGGGATAAACCTATGCCGCCTTCGGGCCCCAAGCGGATGTAGCGAGTGCAACGTGGGCCATCGCCAAGCGGCCAGTCACCGTAGTAGGCGTTTCGCGAAGATCGCCCGGTGTTTCGCGGTTCAATTAAGCGCTGACCGCATGGACGCCAGTCACGGTATCCGAGTCACAGGGACGGTGAGATAGCCTGCAGCACATCGTTGAACACGCCGTACTGCAACTTGAATGCCTGCGGGCTGTAGTCCTGGTAGTAGCCTGCCGTCACGGCAACGACGAGATCGAGCTCGGGCACGATTCGGATCGATTGCCCGCCTCGACCGAGCGCACCGATCCAGCGGACTATTCGTCGGTGCGCTCTGGCATGGCCGCTCCACCAAAGGTAGCCGTAGTCCTGGTCGTCCGTTGCCTTGATGAGCGACGCGGTGGAAGCTTCGATCCAGCCCTTCGACACGATCTGGCGTCCATCCCAGCGACCGCCCGCCAGCACGAGCTGTCCGATCTTCGCCATGTCCCGTGGACGCATGCGAAGGCCTCCGCCGGCGTCGCTGTCTCTGCCCATTCGGCTCCATTCTTCGCCGGAGATGCCCAGGGGCTCAAGCAGGCTCGTTCGCGCGAACTCGTCGAGCGGTCTGCCGGTGGCCCGATGCAGGATCGCTGATATAAGCGCCAGCGCGCCGGTACTGTAGAAGAACTGCTGCCCAGCCGCCGCCACAGTTCGGCGCGTGAGCACGTAGCGGCACGGGTCGCCCGAAAAATACATGCGCGTTTCGTCGTTCGCGAGATCGCCGGTCGCGGGCGTTGACTCGATCCATTCGAGACCGAGCGTCATGCCGAGCGCGTGCCGCAGCAAGAGGCGATCCGATTCTGGCGTTCGCAGGTCTGCGAGTTCGGGGAAGAAGCCAAGGATCGGCTCGTCGACGCCATGGATCAGCCCCCGGTCGATCGCGATGCCGACGGCGAGCGACGCGACGCTCTTCGTCGCTGACTTCATTGCATGGCGCATG
Organism: Variovorax sp. YR566; assembly: GCF_051992195.1. Lineage (NCBI taxonomy): Bacteria > Pseudomonadati > Pseudomonadota > Betaproteobacteria > Burkholderiales > Comamonadaceae > Variovorax > Variovorax sp. YR566. The sequence continues at coordinate 5,286,183 of NZ_CP197092.1, forward strand.
CCGGCGTTGAAGACGACGTTCTCCACACGGCTGCCGAAAAAGCTGGTCGGCACCTGATCGCTGCCTTGGAGGTAGCGCTCGAAAACGAGCTTGCCGCGATGCAAGACAAGAACGGAGTGAATGTTCGAGCCCGAAGCCGCAAGCCGATCGGCCATCTTGCTGAGTGCGGTGGTGTCAACGAGCTTGTCTTCGTCGCCCGCGGCGATGTTCCAGTCATCTTCTCGCGAAGTTTTTGCGGCGAAGCCTCCGATCGAATGGGTGCACGCTGACACGCCGAGTGAGGCGAGCGCAGTGCCAACAAGAACGAACTCACGGCGTTTCATGGCACGTCGACGGTGGAAGGTGCATTGATGTTAAGCAGCGAAGGCTGCGCGCGTCAATCGCTTGCTCCTCCGAGTTAACGATCCCACACCTTTTTAATGAGGATAGAGCATCGCCGAAGCAGCCATTCGCGATTGGCCGCTTGTGGCCGCACGGGAAGTCTGCGCAAAGGGTCCAGCGACGTTCTCGAAAGCGGACGCTTAGGATTCCGCCGGGTACGCCGGGTACGCCTGGTTGACGGGAGCCGACCCTTGAGCCTTACATTCCAGTAGGTCTCGCTGGCAATCCTGCTGCTGCGTTTCGCCGGGAGAGCATGGCGGGCGCATCTCGCATCGAAGGTCGAGCTCGCTCCTGGCTCAACCTATGCCAAAGACATGCAAGGTTTGATCGTTTGACAGTCGCTTGCCGAGCCTCATCTGCCATGAAATATTCACGCCACCTTCTTGTTCTTTTCGCCGCGGTCGCATGCACCCACATTGGCGCTCAAACAACGGGCGCCGCATCGCATGGATTCATTTCTGAATCCAATGCCGCCGTGTTCAAAGCTTGCGCCGTCGCCCCGACAGCGAATGGAGCGTGCCCGCTCGATGCGGTCTTTGGGCTCTTCAAGCTCGCGCCCAACAACGACGTGCTGGACTTCAAGGTTTCGAACACCGTGCCACGGGCGATCAACCAAAACTACGGTTGGATCCTGAAACTCAACCGGAAATCTGGCAAGGTCCGCGTTCTCGAACGCGTGACATTGCCGGAAACCCCGAAGACGTGGGGCAGCGGTGGCCAGCCTTACGGTACGTCGGCGGATCGCAAGACTATTTCGCTGGACGTGACCCTGACCATCTACGACGGCACCATTTCGAAGTCTTGGGACGTGGCCGATGGCGATCCTGCCGGCCACTACCTGATCAGCGCCTACGTCGAAGACTCCGCTCCGGTGCAGTTCGAGTTTGACGTTATCGATCCAAAATGACCAACTGCCGTAGCCCTGTGGGTTGAACTCATTGCGGCTGCCTCAGCTTCGAACGTCGGCCGCGAGGGAGCGCTTCTGGCCGAATTCAGCCGCACAGCAGTGGCGCCGAGAGGCCCAAGACGGTCAACAAGCCAGTCCATTTCCGTTCGCTACCCGGCGCGGCACGGCAGGCGGGATTCAGTTGATGATCTCTCCCATGCCAACGCGTACGCGCTCCCTGAGCTGCCGGATGTACTCCGGATCGAAGGGCTCCCAGGTCTCCAGTTCGCCAACGATCCGAAGCGGCTCCCGGCTGCGGTACGAGCGTGTGGGATTGCCCGGAAACTTCTTGTCGGTGACGTTGGGATCGTCCTCGTAGGCGCCCGTGGGCTCGACGATGTAGACGCGGCCACGGCCGTCGCCCCTCGCCATTTCGGCAGCCAGCCCGGCGCCCTTGGGCCAGGCGGTGAAGTAGATGTGGTTCATGACGACGCGGCCGTCGTAGTTTGACCGAAAGCCGGCCGTGAGCAGATCGCCCACCTGAAGGTCCGCCCGCGTACCGTGGAAGTAGGGGCCGGCGTCCAAGATAGCCATGCAGCTCGCTCCTCTGCAGAAAGGAAAAGCCGCGGAGTCTACTCGTGTCGATCGTCACGGAAGCTGTCTCGCGTGAAGTCCGATCCAGGCCTGGGTATGCCCCTACACCCCACGGCCTCATCCCCGATGCTGGAACAATGCCTCCACCATGGACGGCCTCGATCTCATCAAAACATTCCGTGAAGTCGCGTTCCGGCGCAGCTTCTCCCGCGCGGCGATTTCGCTGGGCATGTCGAAAGCCACGGTCAGCCGCTATGTGGCAGAGCTCGAAACCCGCAGCGGCGTGCGCCTGCTGAACCGCTCCACCCGCTCCCTGAGCCTGACCGATGCCGGCCAGGTGCTGCTCGACCGCAGCACGCAACTGGTGACGATGGCCGAGAACACGCTGAACGACCTGCAGGCCCATGGTTCGCACCCGCGCGGGCGGTTGCGCATGAGCGCGCCGCACGGGCTGATCGCCGGCTGGCTCTCTGACGTGATCGCCGGGTTCATCAAGCTCTATCCCGATGTGTACGTGAGCCTGGTGTTCACCAACGACAACCTCGACCTGATCGAGGAAGGCATCGACATCCACCTGACGGGCGGGCGCATCGACGACATGAACCTGATCGTGCGCCGGCTGGTGCAGTTCGACATGGTGGTCTGCGCCACGCCGGCCTACTGGGCCCAGCGCGGCATGCCGCAGACGCCCGAAGACCTGGGCCGGCACGATGTGCTGAGCTTCTCGGCGAAGCCGACCACCCACCTGCCCTTCGAGACCGGCGGCAAGCCGTACGACGTGCCGGTGCACAGCCGCATGGAAGCCAACGACGCCGTGGCGCTGATCGAGCTGGCTCTGCGTGGTGTGGGCGTGGCCTATGTGCCCGAGCCGCTGGCGCAGTCGCACCTGGAGCGCGGGGCACTGGTGCCGGTGCTGCGCGAGCACATGCCGCGCGAGCACTGGCTGTATGCCGCGTATTCGCAGCGCCGCCACAACAGCGCCGCGATGCGCGCGATGCTCGACTTCCTGGAGCAATCGATGGGCGCGCTGGCCGAAGGCCCGGCGCTGCCGCCACAGCAGCCCGTGCACATGGCGCCGATTACATGCGCCCTTTCCAGGGCACCAGACGTCGCTCGAGCCACCGCATCAGCAGGTCGAACAGATAAGCAACCACCCCGATGACGATGATGCCCATGATGACGATGTCGGTGCGCAGGAAGTTCGACGCATTCAGCACCATCTGACCCAGCCCCATGTTCGCCGCCACCATCTCGGCGGCCACCAGCGTGGTCCAGCCGAAGCCGATGGCGATGCGCATGCCCACAAGGATGTCGGGCAATGCCGACGGCAATATCACGTGGCGGATCACCTGCATGTAGCTCGCGCCCATCGAGTACGCGGCGTTGATCTGCTCTTGTGATGCACTGCGCATGCCAGAGCGCGCGGCCAGCGCCAGCGGCGCGAAGCAACTCAAAAAGATCAGCAGCACCTTCGGCAGCTCGTCAATGCCAAACCAGATGATGATGAGTGGCAGGTATGCCAGCGGCGGCAGCGGCCGGTAGAACTCCAGCGGCGGATCGAAGATGCCGCGCCAGAAGCGGCTCATGCCCATCGCAATGCCCACTGGAATGGCGGTGACGCAGGCCAGGAAGAAGGCCGAGAACACGCGGAACATGCTGGCAAGAAAGTGCTGCCACAGCGGCTTGTCGTTGGCCTGGCCGGTGAGGTATTCGTAGAACTGCTGGAACACCGCCTGCGGCGTGGGCAGGAACAGCGGCTTGACCCAGCCCATGTTGGTAACGATGAACCACAGCGCCACCAACGCCACAACGGTGACGATGCTGATGGCCACGCTCGAGCCTTCGCCCGGCACCTTGAAGGCGCTGGTCTTGAGCTTGGCGCCTGCTGCGGGTGCAGGCAGTACTGGCGGGGTGGCAGGCTTGGAAGGCGGTGGCGTCATGGCGACGGGGGATGCGATCGACACCTCAGACATGGGCAACCTCGCGATGATGAATGATCGACAGCACTTCTTCACGCATGCGGATGAATCCGGGCTCCGACTTCACCTTGCGCGAGTCGCCGTGCGACAGGTACTGGCGAGAGAAAGGCACGTCGTCGTAGACGTGCGATATGCGCCCGGGGCTCGGGCTCATCACGATCAGCCGGGTGGCGAGGAACAGCGCCTCTTCCACCGAGTGGGTGATGAAGAACACCATCTTGTTCGACTTGGACCAGGCTTGCAGAAGAATCTCTTGCACCTGTTCGCGTGTGAAAGCATCGAGCGCGCCCATGGGTTCGTCCATGAGCAGCACGGCCGGGTCGCTGGCGAGTGCGCGCGCAATGCCAACGCGCTGCTGCATGCCGCCCGACAACTCATACACCGCGCGGTCGGCGTATTTCTGCAGGCCGACGAGGCCGAGCTTTTCTCCGGCGATGCGATCGCGCTCGGCCTTGCCCACGCCGGCCAGTCGCAGGCCCAGCGCCACGTTGTCGCGCACGTTGAGCCAAGGCATCAATGCGTGCTTCTGGAACACCACGCCGCGGTCGGCGCCGGGGCCGACCACCGGTTTGCCATCCAGCAATATCTCGCCGGTCGATGGCGGCAGGAAGCCGGCGATGCTGTTGAGCAGCGTGGTCTTGCCGCAGCCCGAGGCGCCTAGCGCTACGACGAAGTCGCCGTCGTGCATCGTGAGGTTGACGGGGGCCAGCGCCTGCAGCGTGCCGCCCTTTACCGCGTAGTTGACCGTCAGGTCTCGGATGTCTAGCGTGGGCATTTCAGATCTCCGATTTCCGTTCGTTGCTACTTGCCCATTGCCTTCTCGACATAAGTAGTGGTCACGAACGCGCCGTAGTCAGGCTTCACCTCCTGCACCCGCCCCTGCTCCTTCAAGAAGGCCGCCGTATTAGCCATCGCCTTGGCAGCACCACCGCCCAGCCACGTCGGCGAAACCTGCTCGGCCATCGTCGGGAAGGTGTACAGCGCCATCGCTGCACCAACGTCCTTCGGATCGGCCTTGGTCCACTTGGCCATGGCCTTGGTCTGCGGCGAGTCGGGCGTCCAGCTCTTGCCCGTTGCCTTGTATTCCTCGTTCGCGCGGTTGAGTGCCTTCACGAAGGCAATCATGAAAGGCTCATTCGCGGCCGCCCACTTGGCGTTGACCACGATGCCCTCGAAGGTGGGCGCGCCGCGCTTGCCGATGCTGCCCGAGGTGGCGATGGTCTTGCCGCTGGCCTTGATCTTCGAGAGCACCGGGTCCCAGATGAAAGTGGCGTCGATGTCGCCGCGCTCCCATGCGGCCGCGATCTCCGGCGGGCGCATGTTCATCACATTCACGCTCTTGGGGTCGACGCCGTCCATCTTCATGCCGGCCATGAGCTGGTAGTGCGCGGTCGACACGAAGGGCGTGGCCACTTTCTTGCCGGCCAGGTCCTTCATGCTGTTGATGCCCGATGCATTGCGCGCGATGAGCGCTTCCGCATTCGCGATGTCGGCGGAGATCCAGAACAGCTTGATGTCCTGCCCCTGGCTGGCCGCGGCCGTCAGCGGGCTGGAGCCGGTTTCACCCATCTGCACGTCGCCTGAAGCCATCGCGCGGATCACGTCGCCGCCGCCCGCGAACATGCGCCAGTTGATCTTGTAGCCCGTGGCCTTCTCGACCTCGCCGGACTCCATGACGAGACGCAGTGGAACCAGCATGTCCTGGTGGGCGAAGGTGAGTTCCTTGGCCTGCTGTGCGGAAGCGGTGCCGCACAAGGCTGCCAGCGTGGTGGCCAGCACGGCGAGTTGCAGGGGGAGACGGCGGGACATGGTCATCGGGTTTCTCCAGTAGGTGAATCTCGCAGCGACTTTGCACGCATCGCCTCCAGCCAGGAAGTACCAGCACCGGGGCGAGCATGGAGCCAGCCGATGGGTGAATACCCTTGTTCTGGTGCACATGGCACTCAGACGGGGCGTTGCCTCCCCCGGACTCTCCAGCCGGTCAGTGGGTCCGGCCGCCCGCCGGCCGCTTCTCACCGCGCGCCAAAGCCAGTTCTTCCACCGCTATTCCCAGGGCCCGGATCCCCGCCGGAATCTGCGAGGCCGCAATGGAAGACAGGCGCAGCCGGAAGAAGGGGCACGGATAGGGCGGCTTCGCAAAGAACACATCGCCCGCCTCGATCAGCACCCCATGGTTGCGCGCCATCAGCGACAGCTCGGTGGCATCCACCCACGTCGGCGCCTGCACCCAGATCGAAGCCCCGCCAGAAGGCAGCCGGAACTCGAAATCGGGCAGATGGTCTCGCAGCGCCTGGGCAGCCAGCGCAAGCCGCTCCTGCATCGCGTGGTTCACCCGCCGCGCATGCGACTCGTGGTGCCCCAGCGAGAGAAACAGCGCATACGCATGCTGCAGGAAGGCACTCGGGTGCCGCACCATCGCATGCCGGATCACGCGCAGCTCCTTGATGAGCGCACGCGGCGCCACGATAAAGCCCAGCCGCAAGGCAGGCGACAGGCTCTTCGACACCGACCCCACGTAGATCACCCGCCCCGTCTTGTCCAGGCTCTTGAGCGCTGGCATGGGCGTGCCTTCGTACAGGTTCTCGGCCTCGTAGTCGTCCTCGATGATCACGAAGTCCTGCAACTCGGCCTTGCGCAGCAGCCACTGGCGCCGTTCGAGGCTCAGCGTTGCGGTCGTGGGGCTCTGGTGCGAGGGCGTAACGAACAGGTAGTCCGCCGCCGGTAGCGCATCGACCACCAGCCCGTCTTCATCGACATCCACCTCCACCCACTTGGGCTGCCGCAGCGAGAAGCTGTTGCGTGCATGCGGATGCCCCGGCTCCTCCAGCCCCACGCGCGTCTGCTCGTCGAACAGCGCCTCGGCCAGCAGGTAGTAGGCATGCTGCGCGCCCATGGTCACGAGGATTTCTTCCTTGAGCGCGAACACGCCGCGCTTGGGCAAGAGGCGCGTGCGGATCTGCTCGATCAGGTCGGGCACGTCGTCGGTTTCGAAGTCGGGCGTCCAGTGCGGCAGCTGCGAGCGCGCCAGGCTGCGCGCGCAGCACTCGCGGAAGTCTTCAGTGGGAAAGAGCTGCGGGTCGTAGTTGCCGTAGACAAAAGGGTACGGATAGTCGCGCCACCGGTCGGGTTTCGACAGCGTTGGCTTGTCGACCAGCGAGCGCAGCACGCGACCCGACCAGTCGGGCGGCTGGCTCGCCTGCCCGCTGCGCCCGACCAGCGGCTCCGCATGAACGGCTGAAAGCGGACGGGCATCGTGCGCCACGAACACCCCGCTGCGCGGACGCGCCTCCAGAAAGCCCTCGTCAATGAGCTGCAGGTACGCCGAGGTAACGGTATTGCGGCTCAGCCCCAACAGCGCCGCAAGCTCGCGCGACGAAGGCAGCGGCGCACCGGGCGCCAGGTGCTCTTCAAGAATGGCCTGCACCACGGCGGCGCGCAAACGGGCCTGCAGCGGCAGCGCCGGTTGATCGGGCAGCGCGAAGAGCTGCGCCCACTGGGTGGCTCGCGGATTCGGGGGCATGGTGCGCCGCAGTTTAGGGCAGCGCACGCAGTTCGTGGTGCTCTGGCTCGGTCGAATCCTCCCAACTGGCCCTATCGCGCCGGCAGGCGGCTGCCTACTCTTGCCGCATCAATTTCCGGAGTTCCCGCGTGACCGCAATGCCTTCCACTTCAGTGACCACCGACACCCTTGCCGCCTTCAGCGACGCCTGGAACCGCCACGACATCGACGCCCTCATGAGCTTCATGACGGCCGACTGCATCTTCCAGACCGCCGCCGGCCCCGACGCCTGCGGCACCCGCCACGTTGGCACCGAGGCGGTGCGCAAGGCCTTTGCCGCAGCATGGCAAGCCGTGCCCGACGCGCAATGGATCAACGGCCAGCACTTCGTGCACGGAGACTTCGGCACCTCGCAGTGGACCTTCACCGGCACCGCCGCCGACGGCAGTCGCATCGAGACCGACGGCATCGACGTCTTCACCTTCAAGGGCGGAAAGATCCACCTGAAGAACGTGTTCCGCAAGGCACGCCCGAACCTGCCCGCCGCGAAGTAGGCAAGCACGCCTCGGCCCACTTCTTTCCGGCCCTCTTCTTCCCCTTCTCCTGGAGCCCTTCATGACCATGACAGGCACCGTGCAGTTCGCCTCCGCCACGGCCACCGCCAGCGCGGCCATCGACGCCGCAGCGTTCGAGCAGCAGCCGCCGCAGGCCCCTTTCCGCCCCTACGACCCGCAGTACGACCCGCTGCGCGCGCCCGACCCCGGCGCTGGCCGCGCCTACGCACCCACCTGGTGGGTGGCCAGCGCCGGCGAGCCGCCGGAAGACGACGGCCCGCTGCTGCGCGACATCGATGTAGACGTGGCCATCATCGGCTCGGGCGCCACCGGCATGTCGACCGCGCTCTACCTCGCGCAGGAACACGGCATCCGCGCCACCGTGCTCGAAGCCAACCAGGCCGCATGGGGTTGCTCCAGCCGCAGCGGCGGCCAGGGCCAGAACGCGAGCGGCCGGCTCAAGCGTTCGCAGTGGATCGAACGCTGGGGCCTCGACACCGCCAAGCGGCTCGACGCCGAGATCCGCAGCGGCTTCGAGAACTTTCGCCACCTCACCACGCAGATCGACTGCGACGCCTACGACGGCGGCCACCTCTACCTCGCACACCGCCCTGAAAAGCTCGCCGGCCTCGATGCCGAGGCACGGCTCATGCGCGAGAAGTTCGGCTACGCCACCCGCATGATGAGCGCCGAGGAAGTGCGCCACGACTACTGCGACGAGCGCGAGACCGTCGGCGCGATGTACGAGGCCGAGGGCGTGGGCATCCACCCGCTGAAGTTCACCTTCGGCCTGATGCGGCGCGCCCGCGCGCTGGGCGTGACGGTGCACACATCCAGCCCCGTGCAAGGCTGGCAGACCATCGACGGCGTGCACCACCTGCAGACGCCGGCCGGCGTGGTGCGCGCGCGCCGCGTGGCGGTGTGCACCGGTGGCTACACGGGGCAGGCGCTCAATCCGCTGCTGAAGAACCGGATCATGCCGATCCTGTCGAACTCGGTGGTCACGCGCCCGCTCACCGATGCCGAGTTGCAAGCCACCAACTTCAAGTCGCAGACTTTCCTGACCGACACGCGCACGCTGCGCTTCTACTACCGGCTGCTCAAGGGCAACCGGCTGCAGATCGGCAGCCGCAGCGCCGTGAGCGGCGCCGACGCCGAAGGCCCGGTGCACCTGAAGCTGCTCACCGACGCCATCGCGCGCAAGTTCCCGCCGCTGGCGGGCATCCGCATCGACTACTCGTGGTGGGGCTGGGTCGACATGAGCCACGACATGATGCCGCGCATCACGCAGCCCGATGCCGGCAAGAAGATCTGGTACGCGGTGGGCTACGGCGGCAACGGCGTGTCGTTCTCGACCTGGGCGGGCAAGCGGCTGGCCGAGCGCGTGGCGGGCAAGGACTCGGGCAAGGACGTGTTCGAGCTGCCCATCTACCGCTCGCCGCTGCCCTTTCCCAACGTGCTGGGGGTGGTCGAGTCGCGCGCGTTCGCGCCGTTCCGGCGCATCGGCCAGCGCATGCTCTACAAGTGGTACTGGCTGCGCGACGAGAAGTAGGCGCACCGCCTGCGCGCATTCACCGAAGTGGCGCACGCCCTGCTGCACAACGGGGCAAACCCGCCCCTTCTGGCCCTGTGAGTCGTGCCGCGTTGGCTCTTCGCCGGTGTGTACCAAGCGCCTATCTTCGACACAAGGTCTTCGCGTTGGCGTTGGCCGAATCCGATTGCCTGTGTCGAACTCTCCGAGGTCTTGTCATGCAGCTCCCGCTTTCTCTTTTCACGCGCCGCACCACACTGCTTTCCGCCGCGCTCCTGGCCGCGAGCACCCTGCTTCCGCTGCCCGCCTCCGCGGCCGACGAGCCCAAGCGCGGCGGCACGCTGGTCATCGGCAGCACGCAGACGCCCCGGCACCTGAACGGCGCGGTGCAGTCGGGCATTGCCACCGCCCTGCCCTCGACGCAGATCTTTGCGAGCCCGCTGCGCTTCGACGACAAGTGGAATCCGCAGCCCTACCTGGCCGAGTCGTGGAAGCTGGCCGACGACGGCAAGTCGCTCACGCTCAAGCTGCGCAAAGATGCCGTGTTCCATGACGGCAAGCCCGTCACCTCGGCCGACGTGGCCTTCTCCATCATGGCCATCAAGGCCAACCATCCGTTCACCACCATGCTCGGCCCGGTCGAGAAGGTGGAAACGCCCGATGCGTACACGGCCATCATCCGCATGAGCGTGCCGCACCCGGCCATCGTGCTGGCAATGTCGCCGGCGCTGTGCCCCATTCTTCCCAAGCACATCTACGGCGACGGGCAAGACCTGAAGAACCATCCGCGCAACACCACCGACGTGATCGGCTCGGGCCCCTTCCGCGTGACCGAGTTCAAGCCAGCGCAGCGCATCGTGCTGGAGCGCTTCGACAAGTTCTTCCTGCCCGGCAAGCCTTACCTCGACAAGATCATCGTCAACGTCACGCCCGACATGGCGAGCCTGGTGCTCGGGCTGGAGCGCGGCGACATCCAGATGCTGCCCTTCGCCACGCTGCCCACCGACCTGAAGCGCTTCGCGAACGACCCCAGGGTGTCGCTCACGCCCAAGGGCTACGACGGCATCGGCCCGCTCAACTGGCTGGCCTTCAACACTGCGAAGAAGCCGCTGTCGGACGTGCAGGTGCGCAAGGCCATCGCCACGTCCATCGACAAGAACTTCATCACCAAGGCGCTGATGGGCGGCTTTGCCACCGTGTCCGACGGCCCGCTGGTGGCCAGCAGCCCCTTTGCCGTGCCCGACCTCGTGCGCTACCCGCTCGACCTGAAGAAGGCCGGCGAAATGCTCGACGCCGCGGGCTACAAGGCAGGCGCAGGCGGCGAGCGCTTCAAGCTCACCATCGACTACCTGCCCGGCGGCGACGACCAGCAGAAGAACGTGGCCGAGTACATCCGAGGCCAGCTCAAGAAAGTGGGCATCACGGTGGAGGTGCGCGCCTCGGCCGACTTCCCGGCCTGGGCCAAGCGCCTGGCCTCGCACGACTTCGACATGTCGATGGACGCCGTGTTCAACTGGGGCGACCCGATCATCGGCGTGCACCGCACCTACCTGTCGACCAACATCAAGCCCATTGTGTGGACCAACACGCAGTCGTACGCCAACCCGAAGGTCGACGAACTGCTCAACACCGCAGGCGGCCTGATCGACCCGACGCAGCGCAAGGCCTACTACGCAACCTTCCAGAAGATCGTGACCGACGAGCTGCCCATCGAGTTCATCAACCAGGTGCCGTACCACACCATCACCAGCAAGAAGGTGGGCAACGTGCCGACCACCATCTGGGGGCCGCTGTCGCCGCTCGACGAGGTGTACATCAAGTAAGGCGGGCACGACATGGGCACGCTTCGCTACACCGCCTCGCGACTGCTCCAGGCCCTGGGCCTGGTGTTCGCGGTGGTGGTGCTCAATTTCGTGCTGGTGCACGCGGCGCCGGGCGACCCGGTGGAAACCATTGCCGGCGCCAGCGGCGGCATGTCGCCCGAGCTGATGGCGCAGCTGCGCACGCAGTACGGGCTCGACAAGTCGCTGCCGGTACAGCTCGGCGTGTACCTGGGCAAGGTGGCGCAGGGCGACCTGGGTTATTCGTACTTCTTCAACCTGCCGGTGACGAGCATGATCGCCGAGCGCGTACCGGCCACGCTGCTGCTGGTGCTCAGCTCGGTGCTGCTGGCCTTCTTCGTGGGTACTGCGCTGGGCGTGCTGTCTTCGCGCAGGCCGAACGGGTTGCTGTCGCAGTTCATCACCGTGCTGTCGCTGGTGGGCTTCGCCGCGCCGGTGTTCTGGCTGGGGATCATGCTGGTGATCCTGCTGGCATCGGTGTTTCCGATTCTTCCTGTCGCGGGCATGCGCTCCATCGACTCGACTGGCACCGGCGGCTTCGCGGACATGCTCGACGTGGCACAGCACCTGGTGCTGCCCACGCTCACGCTGAGCCTGGTGTACCTCGCGCAGTACAGCCGGCTTGCGCGCTCGTCGATGCTCGACGTGCTGGGCTCCGACTTCATCCGCACCGCTCGCGCAAAAGGGCTGGCCGACCGCGTGGTGCTCTACAAGCATGCGCTGCGCAACGCACTGCTGCCGGTGGTCACGGTGCTGGGGCTGCAGTTCGGCAACGTGCTGGCCGGCGCCATTCTGGTGGAGACGGTGTTCAACTGGCCGGGCCTCGGCCGGCTGGCCTTCGAGTCGGTGCTGCGGCGCGACTACCCGACCATTCTCGGCGTGCTGCTGTTCTCTTCCATCGTGGTGGTGGTGATGAACCAGCTCACCGACCTGTGCTACCGCTTCATCGATCCACGGATCAAGGCCTCATGAGCAAGGTGATCACGATGCCTACCGCTGCTGCTGCCGCATCTTCCAAGGCCCAGGCAAAACCCGCCGTGCGCGTCGAGCATCCGGGGGTGGAAGCGATGCGCATGTTCCTGCGCAACCCTGCCGCCATCGCCGGCATGGCGATGCTGCTGGTCGTGCTGCTCGTGGCCATTGCCGGGCCATGGCTCTACCCGGCCGATCCGTTCGAGATCAAGGCCGCGCCGCTCACGCCGCCCTTCAGCGAGGACGCCTGGCTCGGCAGCGACTACCTGGGCCGCGACGTGCTCACCGCGCTGATCTACGGCGGGCGCGCCACGCTGCTGGTGGGTGCGGTGGCCGCGTTGCTCTCGGTGCTGATCGGCATCACGCTCGGCGCCTTCGCGGGCTACTACGGCGGCAAGGTCGATGCGGCGCTGATGAAGCTGACCGAGTTCTTCCAGGTGCTGCCTGCGCTGCTGTTCGCGATGGTGGTGGTAACGCTGTTCTCGCCCACGCTGGTAACGGTGACGCTGGCCATCGGCATCGTGAGCTGGACCGGCACCGCGCGGCTCACGCGTGCCGAGTTCATGAAATTTCGCGGGCTGGAGTTCGTGCGGGCAGAGCGTGCCATCGGCGCACGCGACGCTCGCATCATCTGGAAGGTGATCTTGCCGAACGCGCTGCCGCCGCTGGTGGTGTCGGCCACGCTGGCCATCGGCGCTGCAATTCTGTTCGAGGCGGGCCTGTCCTTCCTCGGGCTGGGTGATCCGAACCAGATGAGCTGGGGGCTGATGATTGGCTCCAGCCGGCAGTACGTGCTTTCGTGCTGGTGGGCCGTGGCCTTTCCCGGTGCGGCGATCTTTATCACCGTGCTGGCCGTGAGCCTGATCGGCGACGGCCTGAACGACGCCCTCAACCCCAAGCTGAGGGAACGCTGATGACGAACGACGACGCACTGCTGCGCGTGCAGGACTTGCACGTCGAGTTCAAGACAAGGCGAGGCCAGGCGCTGGTGCTCAACGGGGTCGACTTCGAGATCCGCGCCGGCGAAACGCTGTGCGTGGTCGGCGAATCGGGCTGCGGCAAGAGCATGACGGCACTGGCGCTGCTGCGGCTCATTCCCTCGCCGCCGGGCCGCATCCGCGATGGCCGGGTGCTGTTCCAGGGCGAAGACCTGGTGCAGGCCACCGATGCACGCATGCGCGAGGTGCGCGGCAACCGCATCTCGATGATCTTCCAGGAGCCGATGACATCGCTGAACCCGGTGTTCACCGTGGGCGACCAGATCGGCGAATCGCTTCAGCTGCATGCGGGCATGAACGCACGCGCAGCGAGGCAGCGCGCCATCGAGATGCTGCAGCAGGTGGGTATTCCTGCGCCCGAGCGGCGCGTGGACGAGTACCCGCACCAGCTCTCCGGCGGCATGCGCCAGCGCGTGATGATCGCGATGGCGCTGGCCTGTCGCCCCGACATCCTCATTGCCGACGAACCCACCACTGCGCTCGACGTGACGGTACAGGCGCAGATCTTCGACCTGCTGCGCGAGTTGCAGCGCGAGAAGGGCACGGCCATCATGCTCATCACGCACGACATGGGCGCGGTCGCCGAGATGGCCGACCGCGTGATGGTGATGTACGCGGGCCGCGTGATCGAACAAGGCACAACCGAGCAGGTGCTGTCGGAGCCCGGCCACCCCTACACGCGCGGGCTGATCGATTGCCTGCCCGAGCTCGGCAGCAGCGCGGCGTACGACGACGATGCGCGTGAAGACCTGGCTGAGATCGCAGGCGTGGTGCCTTCGATCTGGGAGCTGGGCACGGGCTGCGCCTTTCGAGAACGCTGCCCGCGCGCAATGGCACGCTGCGCCTCCGAAGTGCCGCCGATGTTCGCGCTGCACGGCAATGTGGCCGCTGGCGTGCCGCACGGCGCGGCCTGCTGGCTGCATGCCGAAGCGCTCGACCAACGCGAAAGAGAGGCCGCATGACATTCATCGGCAAGACCGACACACTGCTTTCGGTCGATGACCTGAAGGTGCACTTTCCGCGCGGCAAGGCCGGCTGGGGCCGCACGCCCGAGGTGGTGAAGGCGGTGGATGGCGTCTCTTTCGAGGTGCGCCGCGGCAGCACGCTCGCGGTGGTCGGCGAATCGGGCTCGGGCAAGACCACGACCGCGCTCGCAGTGATGCGGCTGTCGCCCGTTACCTCGGGCCGCATGCGGCTTGGCGACACCGACCTGGGCGCGCTGCAGGGCGAAGCATTGCGGCAGGCGCGCACGCGCATGCAGATCATTTTTCAGGACCCGTTCTCCTCGCTCAATCCGCGCGAGAGGGCTGGCGCAGCGGTGCGCGCGCCGCTCGACCTGATGCGGGTGGGCACGCCGGAAGAACGCACGCGCCGTGTGGCAGAGCTGTTCGAGGCGGTGGGCCTGCGGCCCGAGCAGCAGCACCTGTTTCCGCACCAGTTCTCGGGCGGGCAGCGCCAGCGCATCAACATTGCGCGGGCGCTGGCCACCAACCCGGAGCTGGTGGTGTGCGACGAACCTGTGTCGGCACTCGACATCGCCATTCGCGCGCAGATACTGAACCTGCTCGCCCGTCTGCAACGCGAGCTGGGCCTGACCTATCTCTTCATCTCGCACGACATGGCGGTGGTGGAGCACATCTGCGACGACATCGCGGTGATGTACCTCGGCCAGATCGTCGAGCGCGCGCCGCGGCGCAGCTTCTTCGCGCGGCCGCTGCATCCGTACAGCGTGGCACTGATGTCGGCCGTGCCCACGGTAAGCGGCGGGCGGCGGCGCGCGGCGAACCGCATCAAGCTCAGCGGAGATCCGCCGAGCCCCATCAACCCGCCGCAGGGCTGCCGCTTTGCCGGCCGCTGCCCCGTGGCGGAGCCGGCCTGCGCGGCCGAACTGCCGCCGCTGCGCGAAGTCGCGCCCGATCATTGGGTACGCTGCAGGCGCGTCGATGTCGTCGACGGCTTGCCGCGCCCTCCTCTTTCGATTCCCACATCGCCATGAGCACCAGCAACACCACCGTCTACGCCGCCCGCAAGATCATCACCATGAACCCGATGCAGCCGCACGCCACTCACGTGGCGGTGCGCGATGGCCGCGTGCTTGCCGTCGGCGCGCTGGCGGACATTCAGGGCTGGGGCCCCTTCACGCTCGACGAGCGCTTTGCCGGCAAGGTGCTGATGCCCGGCCTCGTCGAAGGCCACTGCCACCTGAAGGAAGGCAGCATGTGGGACTGGACGTACCTCGGCTGGTTCGACCGCCGTGACCCCGAAGGCAAGGTGTGGAGCGGCCTGCGGTCCATGGACGAGGTGGTCGCTCGCCTGAGCGAAGTGGCCGCGAAGATGACGGCCGACGGCGTACCCGACACCGAGCCGTTCATCGCCTGGGGGTTCGATCCCATCTACTTCGGCGGCGAGCGCATGACGGTGCAGCACGTCGACCGTGCGAGCAGCACGCGGCCCATCGTCATCGGTCATGCAAACGGCCACCTGATGAACGTCAACAGCGCGATGTTGAACATCGCCGAGATCACGCGCGACAACGAGGTCGAAGGCGTGGTCAAGTTCGCGAGCGGCACCAGCGAAGGCGAGCCCACCGGTGAACTGCAGGAACCGGCCGCCATGTTTCTTGTGCTGCGCAAGATCGGCAACGCCGGCCTGCTCGCGCCGATGACCGAAGCCGGTGTGCGCTCTTTCGCGCGGCTGGCCTGCCTGCAGGGCGTGACCACCGCGACCGACCTCGTCAACAAGCTCACGCCCGAAGACTGCGGCGTGCTCGAAACGGTGACGCAGGACGACGGCTTCGGCGTGCGCATATTGCCCGCGTTCCAGGCCTTTCACGGCACGCATGGCGCCGCGCAGGGAGCGGAGCATGTGAAGGGCCTGATGCCGCGCAACACCGACCGCCTGCGCTACGGCCTCGTGAAGATGATGCTCGACGGCTCTATCCAGGGCTTCTCGGCGCGGCTGCGCTGGCCGGGGCATTTCAACGGCGCACCCAACGGCATCTGGGTGACTGCGCCCGCGCAGTACGAGGCCGACTTCGAGACCTATCACCGGGCCGGGCTCACCATCCACACTCACACCAACGGCGACGAAGCCAGCGAGGTTGCCATCGACGCCATCGGCCGCGTGCTCGCACGAGCCCCGCGCCCCGACCACCGCCACACGTTGCAGCATGGCCAGATGATCGACGCGCCGCTGTTCCGCCGCATGGCATCGCTGGGCCTGTGCGCCAACCTGTTCGCCAACCACATCTGGTACTGGGGCGACCAGCACTACGAAATGACCATGGGCCCCGACCGCGCGAACCGGCTCGACGCCTGCGGCAGCGCGCTGGCGGCGGGCGTGCCGCTGGCCATCCACTCCGATGCGCCCGTCACGCCGCTCGGGCCGCTCTTCACTGCATGGTGCGCCGTGAACCGCATCACGCCCAAGGGCCGGCTGCTGGGCGAGGCCGAGCGCATCAGCGTGCCGCAGGCATTGCGCGCCATCACGCTCGGTGCGGCGTGGACGCTGAAGCTCGACGACGAGATCGGCAGCATCGAATGTGGCAAGCGCGCCGACTTCTGCGTGCTGGAAGACGATCCGCTGGAGATGGACCCGATGGCGCTGAAGGACGCGCGCGTGTGGGGCACAGTGCTGTCGGGCCGCGTGTTCGAGGCGCAAGGGGCTTGAAGAACGCATGACGCCGAAGAAAAAGCGCCTGCCGCTCACCGTCATCGGCGGCTTCCTGGGCGCGGGCAAGACCACGCTGCTCAACCGCTGGCTGCGCGAGGCGAACGGCCTGCGCATGGCGGTGCTGGTGAACGACTTCGGCGCCCTCAACATCGACGCCGGACTCATCGCCGCCACGCACGGCGACACCACCGCGCTGACCAACGGCTGCGTGTGCTGCCAGATCGGCGACGACCTCGGGCGGGCACTGGTGGACGTGATCGAAGCGAAGACGCCGTTCGACGCGGTGGTGATCGAGGCCAGCGGCGTGTCAGACCCGTGGCGCATCGCGCAGATCGGCATGGCCGCGCCGGAGCTGAGCCTCGAAGGCGTGATCGTGCTGGTGGATGCGAGTGCGGTGGCGCAGCAGTCGGCAGACCCGCTGCTGGCCGACACGCTGGTGCGGCAGCTGAAGTCGGCCGACCTCGTGGTGGTGAACAAGGCCGACCTTGCGTCCGCCGAGGCGCTCGCTGCGGCCAGAGCGTGGGTCGGTGCGACGGCGCCGGGCACGCCATGCATCGAGACGACTGAATCGGCGGTGCCGCTGGCACTGCTGTCGGGGCTGTCGCACGTGGATGTGGCTCCGCATGTCTGCGGTCATGACTGTCACGATCACCACGGCCATGACAACCCCGATCATGGATCGTTGTTCCAGACGTGGAGCGCGCGGCCCCAAGCCGCGATTCCCGCCGCCACGCTGCGCGCCTGGCTGCGCGAGGTGCCCCCCGGTGTGCTGAGGCTCAAAGGCTTGCTGCGCACTGGCGACGGCGAATGGTCGGAGGTGCAGTTCGCCGGCCGTCACGGCAGCTTGCGCAAGGCCGCGCCGCCCGCCGATGACACGCGCCCCGGCGTTGTCGCCATCGGCCTGCACGGACAGTTGCCTGAAGAAGCGCTGAAGGAGTTCTTCGCGCCCTGAGCCGGGTCATGTTGCAATCGCATGTCTTTCAACGTGCAGATCACCGACGCCATGACCTCCTCCCTCCTGATTCGCCCGCCGACGCCGCAAGACTACGCGGCATGGAAGCCGCTCTGGGACGGCTACAACGCCTTCTATGGACGCGAGGGTGCGACCGCGCTCGCCGATGAAATCACGCAGGCCACCTGGCAGCGCTTCTTCGATGCCTACGAGCCGGTGCACGCGCTGGTCGCCGAGCGAGATGGCCAGCTGGTCGGGCTCACGCACTACCTCTTTCACCGCAGCACCACGCGCCTGGAGCCGACCTGCTATCTGCAGGACCTGTTCACGCTGCCGTCGGAGCGTGGGCGTGGCGTTGGCCGCCAGCTCATCCAGGGTGTGTACGAGCGCGCGAAGGATGCGGGCGTGCATCGCGTGTACTGGCAGACGCACGTGACCAACACCGCCGGCCGCACGCTCTACGACAAGGTCGCAACGCACGACGGGTTCATCGTCTACGGCACGCTGGTCTGAGCCCGCGGGGCCTTCGGTACCCGATTCAGTACTTGATGGTGACGCCAGCCTTCACGCCGTTGTTGTTCTTGCCGTCCGACGACAACCCGCCCGAGAGCGACAGATTGCCGCCGGTGCTTCCGCCCAGCGAGTAAGTAGGCCGTGGCATGGAGGTGTCGGTACCGATGTAGGTGCCGCTGCCATCGGGCCGCAGCACGCCGACCGTGCCCCCCTTGACGGTGGCCGATGTCTCGGTCGGGTTGACGTTGGGCGCGACGTAGACGGAGCCCTTCTCGTCGCTGTCGACGGGCACCTTGACGGGCTCGGCCTGTGTGGAAGCGCCGAGCGCGCTCAGCCCCAGGGTCGTTGCAAGGATCAATTGACGCATCGCGGTCATGTTTAGGCAGATGGCGGGCAATCCGCGTAGGACTAAAGGAGATTCGGGGTGCGAACCACGGCCGAGAAGGTGTCGCCCCGGCGAGGGGCAGGCGAAGCGACACGAAGTGCGCGAAGCCTTGGGGGGCATTTCATTACAGCATTGAGAACTTGTGTACTCAAGGGTCAAGCTGGTGGCAAGTGCATCGATCACGCTCTACGATTGCCTGTCCGCAATCCAGACAGGAGATCGCCCCATGCCCCCCATCGAAGTCGTCATGCCCGAGCAGTTGCATAGCGCGCTCGAAGCCCAGAGCCGCACGCCGATCGCACGCATCGGCGAAGCGCTGACATCGCTGGGCATGATCACCGACGAGCAGCTTCGCGCGGGGCTGGCGCAGCAAAAGCTGGAGCCCACCGTGCCGCTGGGCGAGACGCTGGTGCGCATGGGCGTAGTGAGCCGCGGCCAGCTGCAGACCGCGCTGGTGCGCAAGATGGGCTACCCCCTCGTCAACCTGCATCTGTTTCCCGCTGCTGCCGAGGCGTTGCGCAAGCTCCCGTATGCGGTGTCGCGCCGCCTGCAGGTGATGCCGCTGATGCTGCACGAAGGGCGCCTCGTCGTAGCGATCGACGACCCGACCAGCCGGCATTCGGCCCTCGACGAAGTGGAGTTCATCGCCCAGATGAAGGTCACGCCGGTCGTCGGGCAATGCCTCGACCTCGACGGCGTGCTGCGAGCGGTGTACGAAAAGATCGGCGAGCACACGGCCTCCGCTCCCGGCGTCTTCTCGTCCAGCCTCGATCCCAGCCAGCCGCTCGATTTCGACATGGCCGGCACCAGCGAACTGCTGCAGACGCTGGAGAAAGAAGGCCCCGCCGCACCCACTTCCGACGCGCCGATCGAGCAGTCTGACAACTCCCTTGTGCGCATGATCAACAGCATGATCCTCGAGGCGCATCGCGAGGGCGCGTCGGACATCCACATCGAAAGCTACCCCGGCCAGGAAAAAACCCGCATCCGCTTTCGCCGCGACGGCCTGCTCTACACCTACCTGGAGCTGCCGCCGAGCTACCGCAACGCCATCGTCGCGCGCGTGAAGATCATGTGCGACCTGGACATCAGCGAAAAGCGCAACCCGCAGGACGGCAAGATCAACTTCGCGAAGTACTCGCCGCAGCACCGCATCGAACTGCGCGTGGCAACCATTCCCACCAACAACGGGCTCGAAGACGTGGTGATGCGCATCCTGGCATCGGCCAAGCCCATTCCCATGAGCGAGCTGGGCCTGTCGCCGAACAACCTTGCGCAGCTGACCAAGGCCGTCGAGCGTCCCTACGGCATGGTGCTGTGCGTGGGGCCCACGGGCTCGGGCAAGACGACGACGCTGCACTCGGCGCTGATGCACATCAACACGCCGGAGCGAAAGATCTGGACGGCGGAAGACCCGGTCGAAATCACGCAGGCCGGGCTGCGGCAGGTGCAGATCAATCCGCGCATCGACTGGACCTTTGCCAAGGCGCTGCGAGCCTTCGTGCGCGCCGACCCGGACGTGATCATGGTCGGCGAAATCCGCGATGAGGAAACCGCGAAGACCGCCATCGAGGCCTCGCTGACCGGCCACCTCGTGCTGTCGACCCTGCACACCAACAGCGCGCCTGAAACCGTGACCCGACTGCTCGACATGGGCATGGACCCCTTCAACTTTGCAGACTCTCTGCTGGCCGTGCTCGCGCAACGGCTGGTACGCCGCCTGTGCAAGCAATGCACCAGCAGCAAGCCCGCAAGCCCCGAGACCGTCGACGAACTGCTCGACGACTACATGCACGCCTTCGGCGCGCACCAGCACGATGCGGCCCAGCGCCAGGCGGTGCGAAGCGACTGGGTGCAGCGATACGGCCGCGACGGGCACCTGCACACCTACACCAGCACCGGCTGCAAGCATTGCGGCGACACCGGCTTCAAGGGGCGCGTGGGCATCCACGAGCTGATGACCATGTCGAAGACGCTGCGCCGCCTCGTGCAGACCGGCGCGCGCGCGGAAGAGCTCCAGCAGGCTGCCCTGCAGGAAGGCATGCGCACGCTGCGGCAGGACGGCATCGAGAAGGTGCTGGCCGGGCAGACCACCATCGAGGAAGTGCGCGCCACCAGCAACGTGTAAGAGCGGTAAGGGCGAGCCCGCGAACGCAGAGCCGCTACAGCTGGCTCTGCGGAATGAACGGCGCGATCAACCGCAGCTTGAAGCGCTGCCACGCCGAGGTTTCGGGCGGCACGTCGTAGGCCGTTTCCTTGCCGTCCTCGTCTTCTTCTACCCACTCGACGTTCCGGCCGGTGGCGTCGAGCCGCAAGCGGTAGGAGCTGCCCGCATCCGCGAAGCTCAGCAGCTGCCGCGCCATCTCGGGGCTGTCGATGATCACCCCCAGTTCGGTGTTGAGCCGGGCCGAGCGGGGGTCGAGGTTCATCGAGCCGAGGAACACCTGCTTCTGGTCGACGATGCCGTTCTTCATGTGCAACGCGCCCGTGCGGTGGCCGAAGATGCCGTACTTGCCGCGCTTCACGCTCAGCGTGGGGCTCAGCTCGTAGATGGTCACGCCGGACTTGAGCAGTTCGTGGATGTGCGGCCAGTAGCCCACGTACACCCATGGCTCGTCAGTGGACGCAAGCGAGTTGGTGACCAGCGACACGCTGATGCCCTCGGCCTGCGCTCGCGCCAGGTTGGCCACGGCCGCATCGGACGGAACGAAATACGGCGACACCATCTTGATGCTGGAGCGCGAAGTCTCGAACCAGCGGATGACGCCTTCGGTCACCGTGCCCTTGATGGAGTTCTCGCGCTCGTTCAGGCCCTCGGTCTTGGTGAGCGGATCGAACAGCACGCGCGCATTGGCCCACAGCAGCGGGCTCAACTGGTGCTCGGCCAGCTCGAAAGGCAGGTTCAGCATGGGCACCATGTCGAGTGGCACGACGGAAGGCTCGTTTGCGCTGGCGTTGAGGATCTTGCCGTCCAGCGGGATTCGGAATGCCTCGGGCGGCTTTGCCGTGGCGGTGAGCGCTTCGAAGTTCTGCTGCAGTTGCGCGGGTGTCAGCGTGCTGCGGGCGATCTGGCCCACGGGGTAGACGACTTCGCTGTTCCAGTAGTGGTCGAACTCGTTCGACAGTTCGCGCACCACCGGGCCGGCCGCGAAGACGTCCATGTCGACGAAGTTGCTGCCGGCGGCATTCATCACATACTCGTCTGCCATGTTGCGACCGCCCGCGACGGCCGCGGCGTTGTCGGCCACGAACAGCTTGTTGTGCATGCGCCGGTTGATGCGATCGAAGTCCAGGCCCGAGCTGATGAAGCGCGTCACGTCGCTGCCGCGCCCGCCCGGAAACGGGTTGAACAGGCGCACCTGCACATTCGGATAGCTGGCGAGCGCCAGCAGCAGATCGTCTTCGCCGGTGGTGTAGAGGTCGTCGACCAGCAGCCGCACGCGAACTCCGCGCAGCGCGGCGTCGCGTAGCTCGCGCATCAGGGCGCGGCCGGTGTTGTCCGCGGCCAGCAGGTAGTACTGCACGTCGAGGCTGCGGGTGGCGAGCTTCGCCATTGCCATGCGGGTGGCGAAAGATGTGGGGCCGTAGGGCAGGAGCT
The DNA here is from genome assembly GCF_051992195.1 of Variovorax sp. YR566. Taxonomy (NCBI): domain Bacteria; kingdom Pseudomonadati; phylum Pseudomonadota; class Betaproteobacteria; order Burkholderiales; family Comamonadaceae; genus Variovorax; species Variovorax sp. YR566. Next base: position 5,308,538 of record NZ_CP197092.1, read on the forward strand.
GGAAGCCCGAGCGGGTATCTGGGGGCAGCACCTTCTGCGTGATCGCGCTCAACGGCGTGGCTGAGAAATCGGCGATGGCACTGACGGGCTGTTCCGGTACCCGGGGCGGCAGGCTGGAGCAGGCGCTCATCAGCATCGAGAAGGCAAGCGCCAGTGCGGCAGGCAGCGCACGCCAGCATGCAGTGATCATTTTTCTACTCCCGGCTCGGTTGGCACATCACATCCCGTGCGAATGATCCGGCTGGGAGTATGACGCGCTCAACCTGACGCCGAGCCTTGCCGGAGCCGGATCTACCAGTTCTCGGGTATGGCTCTTCTGCAAACAAAAAGACACACTCGCCCGCGTTTTGTCTTATTCGTTTTTGCAAGGGAAGAACCATGCTCACTCGACTCCAGCTCTCGCGCCGGTACTTGCCGGCCGTGGCCCTGCTCACCATAGGAAGCGCTCACGCAGCGGGCTACGTGGCCGGTGACGCCGGCAACCCCGGCCCCAACCAGCCGGGCTGGACGAGCAGCAGCGGCGGTGGCGCAGCCACGGTCTCCGGAGATGGCGCCACCGCGATCGGAGCGGGCGGCGACGGCAGCAACGGAACCGCCGGCGGAACCGGCGGCACAGGTGGAGCGGGCGCCAGCGCAAACGCGAACGGCGCGACGGCCATCGGCGGCGGCGGCACCGCCGGGCAGGGGTTCGCGGGCGGCACCGGCGGCAACGGCGGCAGCGGTGCACAAGCTTCGGCCAGCGGCGCCATCGCCGTCGGGTCGGGAGGCCAGGGCACGGACGGCTGCTGCGGCTTCAGCGGCCAGGCGGGCGGCGGCGGCGCGCAGGCATCGGGCGTCTCGGCGGTCGCCATCGGCAGTGCCTCGGGCGCCAGCCAGGGCGCAGTGGCATCGGGCAACGGCAGCACCGCCATTGGCGGCGCCTACAACGGGTCATCCGGTGCGTCGGCGCTGGCCACCGGCAGCGTGGCCGTCGGCACGGGCAGCCAGGTTGCCAGTGGCGCGACCAATAGCGCAGCCATCGGCGCCAACTCGGTCGCCACCGCGGCAAACACCGTTTCATTCGGCTCGGCGGGCCAGACGCGCACCCTCGTCAACGTCAACGCCGGCGCGGTGAACGCCACGAGCACCGATGCCGTCAACGGCAGCCAGCTCTACACCGTGCAGCAGACCGCCTCGACTGCGCAGTCCCTCGCGCAGAACTCGGCGCAGTACGGCGCGGGCGGCACATCGCTGCAACTCAACGCCAACGGCGGCGCCGGCACCACCATCAGCAACGTGAGCGCGGGTCAGGCGACCACCGATGCAGCCAACGTCGGCCAGGTGCAGCAGGCGCAACAGACCGCCATCACCACGGCCAACAACTTCACCGTGCAGCAGGTGACGGCGCTGCAGACGCTGATGAACCAGGCCCTGGCCAGCGGCGTGTGCGCGGTGGGCGCTGGCGGTGCCGTGGCCTGCGGCCCCGGCGCCAGTTCCAGCGGCGCGGGCAGCACATCGATGGGCACCAACGCACAGGCCAACGGCGAGAACACCGTGGCCATCGGCAACGGGGCGCAAGCCAGCAATGCGGGCTCGGTCGCCATCGGTGCCGGCGCCAAGGCGCTGGCCGATCCCACCACCGCAGTAGGCAACAACGCCATCGCCACCGGCAACAACGCCGTGGCGCTGGGCGCCAACACATTGGCCTCGGGCAGCAACGCGGTCGCACTGGGCCAGGGCTCCGTGGCGGAGCGCGACAACACCGTGTCGGTGGGCAATGCCGCCACCGGTCAGTTGCGCGGCATCACGAATGTCGCGCCGGGGGTGCTGGGCACTGACGCAGTCAACGTCAATCAGCTGCAGCAGGCAGTGAGCAACGCGACCAGCCAGGCCAATGCATTTGCTGCGCAGGGCGTGGCCGCTGCGCTGGCCATGCCGTCGATGCCAACGCTGCCGGTGGGCAAGAAATGGATGGGCGCGGCTGTTGGCAACTATGCAGGTGCGTCGGCTGTGGGCTTTGCGTTTGGGTATCAGGTCAATGACAACCTGAATCTGGGGGTGGGGGTTTCGACTGCTACGAGCAGTGGGAGCAATAACAGGGTTGCGGCTCGGGTGCAGGCGGGGTATGCGTGGTGAGAGGTGTGGAAAGAAGGACCCACAACAATCCGGCTGCGTGAGCCATATCCCTTTCGAATTCACAAAGTGGGCTACGAAGCGCTCGCCATCAATCGCAGGTTCTGCACGGCCGCGCCTGCGGCACCTTTGCCCAGATTGTCGAGAACCGCGCTCAAGACGATCTGACCTGTGCGTTCATTGAATGCAACGGCCAGACTCATGTCGTTCGAGCCGTTGTGGACTTGCGGGTCCAGTTCGGTCATCGGCACAGCAGACGACATCGGCAGCACGCGCACATGCGCCGCATCGCGGTATCGTTCCGCAAGGCATTCGTGGATGCGCACGCCCGAAGCATCAGAGGGAAGCATCCGCGCGTGCAATCCGATGGTGAGCACGATGCCCTGCCGGTAGCTGCCATAGGCCGGCACGAAGATGGGCCGCTGCGCCAAGCCGCCATAGGCCTCGATTTCCGCCACGTGCTTGTGCTCGAGTGCAAGGCCATAGACCTTCAGCGAATGCGCCCCTGCGCCGCCAGCTGCGGCCTCGTGCGCTTCCGCCCCCGCCCTGCCCTGACCCGAATAGCCTGAGACGGCATGGATGACCAGCGGATAGTCGGTGGGCAACAGGCCTGCATCCGTCAACGGTCGCAGCAGGGCGACCGCGGCGGTGGGATAGCAGCCCGGATTCGTGACCCGCGGTGCCGAGGCGATACGTTCGCCTTGCTGTGCATCGAGCTCCGGCAGGCCGTAGACCCAACCCGGGCTGGTGCGGTGGGCCGAGCTGGCGTCGATGACACGCACGGCAGGGTTCTCGATCATCGCCACCGCGTCGCGCGCCGCGGCATCGGGCAGGCAAAGGATCGCGATGTCGCACTCGTTGAGAGCGGCCCGGCGGGCAGCCGCATCCTTGCGCAGGCTTGTCGGCAATGTGCGGATGCGAAATTCCCCGCCCCGCAGGCGGTTCTGCAGGTCAAGGCCGGTGGTGCCCTGATCGCCGTCGATGAAGATATTGAGGTCCATGGAGCGCAATCGTAGGGATACGACCTCGATGGCTCCAGCTAAATATATGGAACCCCAGATTAAGAAAAGTTAAATTAGCGATATGCGGGAACTGAGCCTTGACCATCTGCGCACCCTTGTCGCCATCGCCGACCTCGGGTCTTTGGCCAATGCTGCGCGCGCCCTTCACCTGGCGGCACCCACCGTCACCGTTCAGATCGCGGAACTGGAGTCGCGCCTGGGTGGCCAGTTGCTCGTTCGCGGGCGGGGGCCCGCGCAAGCGACTGCCTTGGGAGAGCGCTTCATCGCGCGTGCCCGCAGGTTGCTGGCGGACGCGGACGACGCAGTGGAGGACGTTCGACGTCAGCTCGCAGGCCAAACGGGCCGCGTGCGGGTGGGAGCCTCGACGGGCGCCATTGCGCACCTGCTGCCGCCCGCGCTCGAACGTCTTGCCCGGAACCATCCCGGCATCGACGTGAACGTGCAGGTACTGACCTCCAACGACAGCATGGCCCGGCTCGCCGCAGGCAGCCTCGACCTGGCGGTCGTGGCGCTGCCGCAGGCGCCTGTGCGCGGTGTTCATGTCACTCCGCTGCGGCGCGAGTCTGTTGTCGCCTTTCTGCCGGCGGACTGGAAAGCACCCAAGCGGCTTACCCCGCAGTGGCTGGCCCAGCGACCGCTGATCATGAACGACTCTTCCACGCGTCTCTACCGGCTGACCGCGGAATGGTTCTCTGCGGCTGGCGTCCATTGCCGGCCGCGCATCGAGCTCAACTACAACGATGCGATCAGGACACTGGTCGCCGCTGGCTACGGAGCGGCCTTGCTGCCGGAGGAATCGCACGAGCCCGCGCGCGATCCTCGCATCGCCGTTCGCTCGCTCAGCCCGGCTCTATGGCGGCAGCTCGGTCTAGCGGTCAGCGACCGGGGTGCCAGCGGACCGACACGTTTCGTCCTGGAGGCGTTGCTGCCAGAGAAGGATTCGGCTGCTTGAGCCGGCGCCAGCCCCTGGCCCGCAGTTGCTCAGACCCCTTCGATGATCCGTAGATCCCGTTCGGCGCCGTCGCCCAACGCGGCAAGCGCAGCTTGGTAGTCAGGGCTGTCATGCGTGGACGTAGCCAGCTCGAGGCTGTCGAACTCGATCAACACGGTGCGTTCGGACAAACCGAACTCGTAGACCTTGGCGGGCAGGCCACGCGCCAGAAAGCGCCCACCGCCAGCAGTGATCGCCGGACCAGCCAGCTTCGCATAGGCTGCAAGTTTGTCGGCGTCCTTGACGGCACGGTACGCACTGACCCAATAGGCTTTTGCCATGGTGACTTCTCTCTTGTTGCTGAATGAACAATATAGCTTCCGTTGCCCATGACCTTGCCGAGGCATGGCCGAGAAGGCCGTGCTAGGTCGGCTCGATCACCGCTGTCGTTGCATCCACTGCCACCGTCGGCCGTGCGTAGCGCCACGCGATCAGCGCGCCGATGCCCAGGAACACCGCGGCAATGAAAAAAGGCGCGCCTGGCAAATGCACGGGTGCGTCCACGCCGATGAAATAACCGAAGCTGCCGGCGAACGTCGCCGGTCCGACGATACCTGCCACTGACACCAGGCTCGTCAACGCGCCCTGAACGCGACCCTGCTCACTAGCGTCGACCTGCCTGGTGAGCAGCGTCTGTGCCGCCGGTCCGGCGACCGTCAACAACGTGCCGAACGGCAGCGCAGCCACAAGGACCCAGCCCACGTCGGCGAAGCCGTAGATGACGAAGCCGAGCACGCCGCAACCCAGCCCGAACAACAGGGTGCGGTGCTCGCCGAAGCGCTTCACGCCCGGCCCGATCAACAGCACGTTGACCAGCACACTGAGCACGCCTACCAGTCCGAGCACCCAACCCACCGCGTCTTCCTTCCAGCGGTATTGATAGTCGGCGAACAGCACGAACACGCTGGGATAGACATACTGCGCGAGGTTGACAAGGAAGATCACCGCCGCCAGCCCGAACACCTGCGGGTAGCGCTTCAACAGCACCAGCGATCCGATCGGATTGGCGTGCGACCAGTCAAACTTCCGGCTGCGCCGTTCCGAGGGCAGCGACTCCGGCAACACGAACCATCCATAGCAGAAGTTGAGCATGGTCAGGCCGGCCGCGAACCAGAACGGCAAGCGTGAATCGATGTGGCTCAGTTGCCCGCCGAGCACCGGCCCGAGCACCAGGCCCACACCGAACGCCGCGCCCACTATGCCGTAGCTCTTGGCGCGCTCCTCAGGCGACGTCACATCGGCGATGTAGGCATTGGCTGCAGTAAGGCTGGCCGAGAACACGCCGGACACCACCCGGCCAATGAACAGCCACGGCAAGCTGTTGGCCAGGGCCATGAACACAAAGTCCACGGCCAGCCCCAGGCACGACAGCAAGATCACAGGTCGCCGCCCAAAGCGATCGGACAAGGCGCCCTGAATCGGCGAGCAGATGAACTGAATAGCCGCAAACGCCGTGCCGAACACTGCGATCCAATACGCCGCTGTTGCAGTACTACCACCAGCGAGGCGCTCCACCAGATGCGGCAGACCAGGAAGAATCAACCCGAACGCGAGGAAGTCGATCAGCACGGTCACGAATATGAAAGCGAGCGCGGCGCGGCGGGCGCGGGGCGCTTGAAGGGTCGAGCTCATCGCGAGTTCAACCGCTGCGGCTCAGGTACTTGCTCATCCGGGGGCGCGCCTCGCGGATGCCGCCAAGCCGACCGAGCAGGCCATCGAATAAGCCGACCATCAGTGCAATGCACTTTCTCAAACGATCGCGCTCGAAGATCAGCATGGGCAGGATCTGCTTCAGCGTGTAGACGTTGATGAACAGAATCGCGGGAAAGGCGCGCACATGCGCCAGCGAGAGGTCGAGGGCATTGCGCGCAATGTAATAGCGGCGCACGGCCGAATAGTTGATGACGTAGATCTTCCAGCCGAACAGCGACTTCGCCTGGAGATCGCCGATCTGGTGCTGAAGCACGACGTGCGGATTCAGATAGATCGGTACGTCGTAGTGCAGTGCGCGCATGCAGTAGTCGGTGTCGACGTGGTCGATCACGTAGCGCTCGTCGAAGCGACCTATCCTGGCCCAGGCCGCGCGCGAAATCAAAGAGCCAGAAGAGATCAGGAAGGCGCAGCGAACCAGCGGTTCGGTGAAAGGCTTTCGCAGGTCGAACTGATAGACACGCTTGCCCTCGAGGCCGAATTGCGGAATCAGTGCGTCCAGGTTCGTGTCATGGACGAGCGGGCCGATCAGGAAGGCAGCGCCCTCTTCGCTCTCGCCGGCATCGCCTGTGCCGGGACCGTGTTTCCTGTCTCGTGCTGCCACTGCGGCCTGGCACATGGCGTCGAAGTAGCCGGGCGGGAGCTCCGAATCCTGGTCGAGCAGAAAGAAGAGTTCAACGCCCCGCGCTTCGAGTTCGACGATGCCGCAGTTGAATGCACCCGCGATGCCACCACGGTTGCCGTTGTGCAGCACGGGGATCTCCGCGTCGATGAGCGCGCGATGCCAGTCGCCCACTTCTGGCGTGTTGTCGACCACACATAGGCGCGGGCACGACTGCGCGAGTGAATGGAGGTTCGTCAGTTGCCCGTCGGTGGGGAAATAGGTGACGACAACGGCACCGAACGAAAAGGACATCGCGATCTATCCAGAGTGACAGGCGTTCGGAGTGTGGGCCCGAACCGATGACAATTTCAAGCGTTGTTACGGGCGCGGGTCGATATGCTGCCCCTGCGGTTGGTTTTGCGCAAAAGCGATGCGCGATCGAGCTCACCGAAGTACTAATCTGGTGCGGTGAATGGCAAAGAGAGGCTGCGAGAGTTCTTGTCTGCATTCATAACAAAGTATGAATGCGGCTTCTAGGTCCGCTTGTGGCTCGAAAGCAAACTACTCCGCTGGCTCAAAGGGACCAAACTCCCGGTGGACTTCGCCAGCGCGAATATCACGAGCCCATGTGTCGAACATTTCTTCGCCGACACCGCGTGCAAAGAACTTGACCGATGGGAATGCCAGCGAGACTTCTCGAAGCATTGCTATCAACGGTTCCGCATAGATGGAGTTGTAGCCCGGGCGATCAAGCCCTTTGCCTTCGGCAGACGCCCGCAGGTCTTTGAGCACATCCAGCGACCAACCATTGCCGACAACAAAGCTCTCGGCCGCTTCGGCGATCAGTTGAGGCGTAAGGCTTCCAGACGCGTAGTCAGCATCGTCCCATTGCAGTTCCAAGCGGGTGTAGTAGCTCATGGTTTCTTCTCCCTAGTCAAAAAAGATCCCCAGAAAAGGGGGCTCATAGATATCCGTTCTTAGCCGACTGTAGCCAGTCACATCGCCGTCGCGAAGGGCGCGTTGCTGCCGCTCCCGATGCCCCGGTTCTCCGCGAAGAACCGATCGCTCAATCGGCCATCGTCCGCGAACTGAAAGGGGCGTTGACCTATGAGCCTGGTGCCTCTCTGGCGCGAGGCCGAAGGAACCGGCGTGCTTCTGCGTCGATCTGTGCCACGGCGCCACGAATGCGGCTTGCCGACATTTGCGACGAAGCGCCGGGCAACTATTGCTGCGCGCGTGCAACGCTTCTGTTGCCGGATCGCTATAGCGGTGTTAGCCTCCGACCCCCAAAGATTAACCATCGCGCCGCGGCCAACAGCCAGCCGCACGAGAGACCCATGAAGCAGTTCCTGACCACGCCAGACGCATTGATGACCCGCACCGTTGCGGCGGCTTCGCTGCGCCCTTTTGGCACCGAATTGCTTTCCTAGAGCCCTTCCACCTGGAGGCTCGGCCTCCTGAGTTTCACAAGACCCGGTAGGCCTCAAGCCACCGGGTTTTTTGTTTTCTGCTTACCCAGTTGGAGATTTGGACATGAGCCCCGAACGAGAACTTACTTTCGCCGCGCGCGCTGCCAGCGCGGTGCTGTGCTTCGACTCCGCGGAGTGGTTCATGTAGAGCCTCCAGGCCCTCGTGCGCCTGGAGGTCCATCCTTCAGGCAAGAAGAAAAGCCTGTCGGGTGGTCCACCCAGCAGGCTTTTTTTTCGCCCGCATGGCGGGCATCGCGAGTTTGGTGCGCGCGCACCGACAACCCGCCGACCGTTTCGCCTGGCCAGCGAATCGGATCGGTTTTTTACTCTCAAACTGGAGAAAACCATGATGAACAAGGTTCATGTGAATGTCGGAACCATCGGTCACGTCGACCATGGCAAGACGACGCTGACGGCTGCTCTTACCTTCGTGCAGGCCGCGCGCATTGGCGGCCGTGCGCTGTCCTATGGGCAGATCGACAACGCGAAGGAAGAGCGCGAACGCGGCATCACGATCAATACCTCGCACGTCGAGTACGAGTCGGACAGCCGTCATTACGCACACATCGACTGCCCCGGACATGCCGACTACATCAAGAACATGATCACCGGCGCCTCGCAGATGGACGGCGCGATCCTGCTGGTGGACGGCACCGAGGGCGCCGCACGGCAGACCATCGAGCATGTGCTGCTGGCGCGCCAGGTGAACGTCGGCCACATGGTGGTGTTCGTGAACAAGATGGACCTCATTGCGGAAAGTGACCGCGCGGACATCGAGCAGCTGATCGAAATGGAAATCGGCGCGCTGCTGGCTGCGCACGGATACCGCGATGCCCGCTTCGTCTTCGGCAGTGCGCTGAAGGCCTTGGCCGCCGCCGAGCGCGGCGACCTCGAAGGCGCCGACGTGCGATGCATCGTCGAGCTCGTGAACGCGTTGGACTCGTGCATTCCTGATCCGGTGCGCGACTACAGCGCGCCGTTCATGATGCCTGTCGAAGGCGTGCACACCATCACGGGCCGCGGCACCGTGGTCAGCGGCCGGGTCGAGCGCGGTGTGATCCGCGTCGGTGACAGCCTGGAGATCGTCGGGCTCAGTTCGGACGGCGACGAACAGGTGATCGTGACCGGCGTGCAGTCCTTCCACAAGGACGTCGCCGAGGCGCGAGCCGGCATGAACGTCGGCCTGCTGCTGCGAGGGGTCAAGCGCGACGATGTCGTGCGAGGCCAGGTTGTCGTGAAGCCCGGTGCGCTGAAGCCGTACCGGACGGGGCGCGCACAGATCTTCGTCCTCAGCAAGGACGAAGGTGGTCGCCATACCCCGTTCGGCTCCGGCTATCAGCCGCAGTTCTTCTTCGGCACGACCGACGTGACGGGTGTCATTCGCGTCGATACCGAGACCGGTCTGGTCGAGCCGGGCGCACAGGCGCAGATCAGCTTCGAGCTGAACAAGCCCGTGGCCATCGAGAACGGCATGCGGTTCGCAATGCGCGAAGGCGGCAAGACCGTCGGCGCAGGCATCGTGACCGAGGTGCTCGGCTGAAGGGCTGATGCCGCACTTGCCCCTGTCGTCTGCTTGTCAGGCGGCAGGGGCTTTTTTTGACCTAAACGCCACCGAGTTGCTCGGCAAGCCCGACGATGATGCCCTCTGGCCCGCGAATATAGGCAAGCCGGTACGACTCCCCATACTGCATCTGGCCAATGAGTTCTGCGCCATGGGCCTGCATTCGCGCAACGACAGCATCAATGCCGTCGACGGCAAACATGATTCGACGAAGACCCAAGGTGTTCACTGGCGCATCCACAGGCCCGAACCGAACCGCATTCGGCGTGTGGAATTTGTCCAGTTCAATTCCCTGCCCATCGGGAGTCCGCAGCATCGCGAGAGTGGCTCTGACGTCTCCAAGCCCTATGAGGCTCCCGACAGAAGGCCCTTCAACCGTGGTTTGGCCCTCGAGCTCGAGGCCCAACTCTACAAAGAATGCCTTCACCGCTTCGAGATCGTCGACAACGATCAGGATGTTGTCCATTCGCTTGACTGTCATGTACTTCGGTTCCTCTTTCAACGGTGTCGCGTATTTGGGGGAATTGGCGTCCAGGTCGAGCCAGGAGGATGACCTTACCGAGGAAACAGCCTACCCGGGAGTTGCCCTTGGCGACTGGCTGCTTCCGACCGGATTTCGCCTATAGCCCAGCGCACGCATGACTCACGACTGGAGATGTTTCGTTCGAGCCTACCTGCGGTTCTGCTTCCAGATCAACGCGGAAGATGCAGGAGTACGGCGGCCACAGGTTGTCTCTCTGACTTGAGCACTGCAGCATCGCCTTCTTGCTCGACGAATCCTCAGGGGCTGCAGTACAGGCATAGCCTTGCAGAGCCAACTTCTGAGCCAACTTTGAAGGCGGCTCGCCCTTGGATGCTGTCAAGACGGCGTCAAGCTTTTGACTTTCCCTCACTTCGATGGGAGCACATCCGCTTGTCATCAATAGCGCCGCGGAAAGAACTAGTGCCCGTCGAGCTATCGAGCCGGACTTCTGCATATTTGCTGCTGGCATGGTCTGAAGTTTGCTGCTTGGTAGAACCCCTGGGTCACACCTACCGGCGCTCACACGAGTTGCTTCTCACCCCCGCACAGCACCGCCTCCCCGCGAACCTTCAACCAATACTCGTCCCGAACGTCATCGTCTATGACGGGCCGAATGTGCGTCGCATACAGGGCGTCCTTCCCATCTCGTCGAGGCCCTGAAATCCAATAGTGCTCACCGGTTTCAACGTCGAAATAGTTCGACTTGAAGCCGCTTCCCTTCAGGCTGCGAAAGGCCTTTCCTCCGTAGTACAAGGTTGCCCCCGACTTGGAACTGGTGACTCGACCGATGCGGGCCGGTCCTGTCAGGCCGCCCGACTTCGCTTCGATATACATGATTCGGCTCTTCATCAGGTCGTACTTCCGTTGTGAAGAAGTGGAAAAGAAACCCGACGCCACGACTTCGTTGTACTCAAACCGCCATTGTGGGCTGAAGAAAAGTTATTCCCGTAAATCGAGACTTCCTAGCGCATTTGCTTTTCCGCACCGCGCCGCTCTTCTCTAAAGTGAATGCCCTCGCAACCAAACACCCGCTATGCGGGCAAGGGAGACAGCACCAACGGCAATCCACATAAGCAAACCGCATCGCCTCACGGCGGGCCATCGACGCACCCGCGCACCGATGCGAACGTGAGGCGCAAAAGGCGACGGCCAGGGTGCGGTAACACTCCAGCCGTCTAACCAAGTGACGTGCAACACCTTGAAAGGACGCACACCAAATGGCTAAACGAATTATGGCCCGGCCTCGCACGCCGGCATCTCCCGACGCAACCGCTACCGAGAGCGGACCGGGTCCCTCGGATCGTCTGGAAAACAAGCTGGAGCAGTTGCAATCGCTGCTCTGGTGCCTGCATGGAGACGGCCGATGGGGCGAGCAGGAAGACTCGGAGCATCTGAACAACGTGCTCTGGCTCGCGGCGGAGTTGGCTCGAGAGGCAGCGGCGTTGTTTCAGGAGAGCCCGCGCTGTTGAGGCGAAGCCGCGCCACTGGCGCGGCCTCCCCCTCCAACTACGCCGCAGTCGGGTTCATGGCGGCAAAGGTAGCGTCGTAGCGGCCATCTCGCTCGGCCCAACGCCGTGCCCTGTCGCGCAAGGTTGGAGCTGGTCGCCATGATTGCCGCGTCTGGCTGCCTTTTCAGCAGCGGCAGGAGCTCCGCCGTCACGCGCAGCACGCCCATGATGTTCGTCTCCACGATGGCCTGGGCAGCAGAAACATCCCAGCCGTCTGCGGCCATGTTCTCCGCCCGCGAGATGCCGGCGTTGGCGACGAGCACATTGAGTTCGGGAAAGCGCGCACGAACGTCTTCGGCGAGACAACGAAGCCGGGTCATCGAGATCGAGCGGCATCCCGACCATGCCCGGCCTGGCCAGGCCGCAACGCTCTCCTCCAGAAAGGCGAGAGGTGGCACCACCTGGCCAAGGCTGAGCACAAGCTCAAAGCGGCCTCCTCAACCCGGAATACTCGGCTCGACCAACTGGGCCAGTGCCACAAGCGACTCCTGCCAGCCCAGGTAGCACATCTCGACAGGAATCACGTCGGGGATGCCCTCCTGCACGACGGACATTTCAGTGCCGCAGGACACTGGAGTCAGCGTCACGGTGGTCTTCATGGTGCCAGGCAGATTGGGGTCGTCGAAAGTGGCGTCGTATGCAATGCGCTGGCCGGGGACGAGCTCCAGGTACTTCCCGCCGAACGAGTGGCTGTGGCCCGTACCAAAGGCGGTGAACGACATGCGCCAGGCGCCCCCGACCACGGGCTCCATGCTGTGGACTTTTCCAGTGAATCCGAACGGTGGCAGCCAGCGCTCGAAAGCACCGGGCTCGACGAAGGCACGGTAGAGCCGGTCCGGCGGAGTGCGCAGCACGCGGTGCAGACGGACAGTGTTGGTAGCCATGGTTGTGTTCTCCTGAAGTGAAGAGGATGAGCCTTGTTTCGAGGCTCACGGGAAGGAACGGCCCTGGTCGGCAGGCGCCTTTGCAATGAACGCCTGCTTGTCGTTGCGATTGAAGCCGGCCGACTCGTAGAACTGGAAGGTCGCTTCATCCTTCCTGCCGGTCATCAGCATGACCTTGTAGCAGCCTTGCGACCACGCAAAGGACAAGGCCTCTGCAAGCACCGCCTTGCCATGTCCCTGCTTGCGATGGTCGGCGTGGGTCACCACGTTCTCGATCACGCCATAGGGCCTGCAACCGCGGGGGAGATTCGGGACGACGGTGAGGGTGCAGCTTGCGATGAGCTTGCCGCCCACATAACCGCCGAAGTATTTGTAGCGAGGGTTGCCCAGCAGTTCCTGCCAGACGGCCTCGACAGTTGCGGCGTCGGGCAAGGGGTCATCGGCGTCGTGAAGATACTTGTACAAGGCCAGAAGGTCCTTGAGTTCTGAAGCGCCAACTTGATGAACTTCCATGCATCCTTCCTTTGTCGAGGCCTTTGGAATCTGCGCCTCTATCTCCTTGATCACGGCCTCTTTCTCCCGGTTGTAGACCTGGGGGTTGGCCGGGTCTACCGCATGGGCGCGATCCTTCGCTTCTTCGTACTTTCTGCGCAGATCCGGGCGGCGGCTGAGTATGTCGATGAAGGCCAGCGAATCCTTGTGAACAGGATCGCCGCGATGGCAGATGTGGATGTTGACGTTGAAGCGCCGCCCTTCATGTAAGACGGAGGCGCAGACATACGGCTTCTCATCCCTGTCGACCCAGACCGGCCGACGGTGGAAGCCGATGCGCTCGAACGCCCTCTGCTCTTCCCGAAGGTCATCGCGGGAGGTGATCGCCGTGATGTCGATCATCGGCTTGCCACGCAGTCCGACCACCGCCGTGCTCCCGATGTGCACGAGTTCCACGCTGGCCAAATGCATGCACACGTACTCCTTCACCCCGGCGAAGACTCGGGCGTATGCAAGGTCATACGGGACGATATTCCGGTGCTCAAGGCCTTCGTCGAATGCGTCGATCTTCATGGCTCGTTCCGATGATTACCGCGAGGACTCAGCCTTCGGCAAAGAACTGGCTGGGCGTCTGGTCGAACTGCTTGCGGAACATTGTGGCAAAGGCACTGGGGCTTTCGTAACCCAGCGCAAGGGCAACGTCGATGACTTTCTCGCCGGCCGCGAGCAACTCCAGCGCTCGCAGCAGCCGAGCCTGCTGTCGCCATTGACCGAAGGTCATGCCGGTCTCGTTCACGAACAGGCGCTGGATGGTCTTCACGTTCACCGCAAGGCGCCGCGCCCAATCAGCCATGGTGGAGGAGTCGTCCAGTCGTTGCTGCAGCAGTTCGCAGATCTGCAGCAGCCGCGGGTCGGACGGCATGTGCAGGTGCAGCGGCAGCACCGGCAAGGCACGCAGCTCGTCCAGAATCAAGCGCATGACGCGGCCATCGCGGGTGCCGGGCACGTAAGGCTGCTGCACCTCCATGGCGGCTCGGATGAGTTCGCGCAGCAGGGGCGATATGCCCACGGCCCGGGTCTCGCCCAGCAGTTTGGGGGCGGCATCGGTCGCCACCTGTAGGCTGCGCATGTGCACTTCTCCGATGCAGCGGATCTCATGGGTCATGCCGGCCAGCATCCAGATGGCGCGAGTGGGCGGCACCACCCAGCGGCCCGCCCGGGCCTGCACCACCATTACGCCGCGCACGGCATAGATCAACTGGTGCTTGGTGTGCGCATGCGGTTCGATGTACCAGCCGCTTGGGTAGTCCGTGGCCCGGCCGGTGACGGGCGTCGGCGCGTCGTCGATCTCCTTGAGCACCTGAGGCAGGGCCTTGGGCTTGCGAGATGAGTCCATGTCCTTTTCGCGAGGGTTTCTGGTGGATTGGCGCGAGACAGGCGCAGCGGTGCTTTCGATAATTCTCCCATGACAACCTCCGCAGCAGCATCCTTGGACGCCAGCGCCACGCCGACCGGTGCGGCCAGCGATCCGGCCTCTCTTTCTCAAAAATCCAAGCCGGCCTTCGGCATCCTCGCCGGCATCAGCAGCTCGCACATGATCAACGACATGATGCAGTCGCTGATCCTGGCGATGTATCCCATCCTGAAGGGCGAGTTCTCGTTGAGCTTTACCCAGATCGGGCTGATCACGCTGACCTATCAGCTGACCGCATCGCTGCTGCAGCCGCTGGTGGGCCTGTTCACCGACCGCCGGCCGCAACCGTATTCGCTGCCCTTCGGAATGATGTCCACGTTGATCGGCCTGATGCTGCTGGCCTTCGCGCCCAGCTTCGGCTTCGTGCTTCTGGCCGCGGCATTCGTGGGCATCGGATCGTCCATCTTCCATCCGGAGTCGTCGCGCATCGCGCGGCTGGCCTCGGGAGGGCAGCACGGCTTCGCGCAGTCGGTGTTCCAGGTGGGCGGCAACACGGGCACGGCCATCGGGCCGCTGCTGGCTGCCGCCGTCATCGTGCCCTTCGGCCAGCGCAGCGTGGCCTGGTTCGGGTTGGCGGCATTGCTGGGCATCGTCCTGCTGCTGCAGGTGAGCCGCTGGTATGCCGCGCACCATGTCGCCACGGCCGGCCGCAAGAAGCCGGCCGCCGCGGCGCCGTATCCGCCCAAGGTGGTGATGGGCGCCATCGCGGTGCTGCTGGCGCTGATCTTCTCCAAGTACTTCTACGTGGCGGGCATCAGCAGCTTCTATACGTTCTACCTGATGGAGCGCTTCGGCCTGACGGTGCAGAACGCGCAACTGCACCTGTTCTTCTTCCTCTTTGCCTCAGCGCTGGGCACGCTGCTCGGTGGGCCCGTTGGTGACCGCATCGGCCGCAAGCCAGTGATCTGGGTGTCCATTCTTGGCGTAGCGCCGTTCGCACTCCTCTTGCCGCATGCCGATCTGTTCTGGACTACGGCACTGACCGTCGTGATCGGACTCGTGCTGTCCTCGGCCTTCTCTGCGATCCTGGTCTATGCGCAGGAACTGATGCCGGGCAAGGTGGGCATGGTGTCGGGGCTGTTCTTCGGCTTCGCGTTCGGAATGGGCGGGTTGGGCGCCGCGGTGCTGGGCATCTTCGCGGACCACACCAGCATCGCCTTCGTCTACCAGACCATCGCCTACCTGCCCCTGCTGGGCGTGGTGGCGGCTCTGCTGCCCAGGGGCACCCGGCGGGACTGATCGATGGAAGAAGGGGGACCGGCTTGCGCTGCTAATCGATGAACCTTGCCACGATGTCCTCGAATGACGGCAGGTCCATCGGTGTGTGGCCGCCCGGATAGCCCTTCACGCTCAGCTGCAGGCCCTTGTAGTGGCGACTGGCGATCTGGTCGTACATCGCGGTGATCACCGTTCCTCCGGCGTTGCCGATGCCATATCCGAGCAGCAAGGTCACGGGGATGTCCCGCCCGCTGCTGCTCGCGTACATCTGGCTTTCGAGCGGATCGATCTGGTCGTGTGCGCCGTTGAAGGGCGCCTCGGAAGAGAAGAAATACTGGAAGGTGAATTGGCTCGCACCTTCCATGAAGAAGGCGCATGCGACAAAGATGCCGCCGTTCGACAAGCCCGAGAGCATGCGCTTGGCCGGGTTGGCACGGTAGTTCGACTCGACGTACGGCACCAGCTGGCCGGTGAGGAAGTCGTGGTACGCCTTGGCACCCGGCATCAGATAGTCGGTGTTGCGGCGCGCGGTGCCGCCGATGCCAACGACGATCGCCTTCTTGCCCGCCGCCTCGAGGATGTCCGTGAAGTTCTTGAAGCGCGTCACGCTGTTGTTGTAGACGGCGTCGCCATCGGTGATGTAGATCGCAGGATAGGACGACGTTGCGCTGTCATATCCGGCCGGCAGATAGAACTGGATGGGATAGGTCGCGCCCGTGGCATCCGACTTCATCGAGATGCTGACCACCCGGCCGCTCGAGGTGTTCGCGGGCGGCGGTGTGGTGACTACAGGAGCTACGGGCAATACCGCTGCGCCACCCCCTCCGCCTCCGCCTCCTCCGCCGCAGCCTGAAAGCTCCAGCAGCAGGGCACAACCTGCCGTGAACATGAGCCTGCGAAGAATCCCTCTTGTCTCCATGTCGCGTTCCTTGATGATGGTTTTAGTGGAAGCCAGACTGTCAACCGCGGTCGCCGACGGATCTTAGTGGCAGCATCGATTTGCTCAACGGAACGACCTGTACCTCTGTACCTATTCGGCGATCCACTTCCCCGTGACTTCATCGAGAACAGGCACTGGCTCGGAAAGCGGGCTGGCGGCGGCCGCATCAACCGCCGGTTCATGAACCACCGCCCATCCAAAGCTCGCTGACAGCGCACCCGTGTCACCATCCTGCGAGACGCCGAACATACCCGCCACAAATCGCAGCTCTTTCTTCGAGCCGTTCAGCAAATCGATGCAGCGCACGGGCGCGCTAGCCAGCGCCTGCGGCACCGCATGGATGCCAGGGCCTTCTGATGGCACGTCGTAACGCAGCCATCCCGTGCGCGCATTCGCAGCGTCGAAGTGCGCCTTCCAGTTGCCCAGGTACTTGTTTGGCCCAAGCGCCTTGGTTCTCCAATCGACGATCAGGTAGGGGAACAAGGTAACGATCCAGCCGGTCAGCTCAGAGGGACCCGAACCGCTCTGGTAGCGAAAGAAAGGAAACCACGAATTTCTTCATGTCTTGATCCCTTGTTTCATCTCGTTTTTTTACCAATGCGCAGATGCGTACGAACCGTTCGGACGCGCATTCGACAAATTCAAAGCCTATCCCACACCTGGACCAACCCAACCAGATGGAAGATGCCGAACACGAGGCAGATCGCCGAACTCCACACCCAGAAGGCCGTCAACCGCTGCCGGTCGAAGACGAACAGCGCCAATGCGACGAGTCCGCGCAGCAGGTACACCGCGGTGATCACGGGCAACACGAACGCCAGCAGCGGCAGCGGTTGCAGCACTCCGGCCCCCGAGAGCGCATACGCCGCCCACGTCCCCAGCACGCACGCAATCAGCAAGGTGACGATGGGCGGATACAGATGCCCGGCCGCCGCGCCTGCGGCCATGCGCTCCCCCGCGCCGAAGAAGCGATACCACGCAGGCCCGCCGAAGATCACGCAGACATGCAGCAGTGCGGCGATGGCGCTGAGTGCGGCGCCGACGATCAAGGGAGTGTTGTAGGGCATGACGTCTTTCAAAGACGATTGACGGGCTGCAGCGCGCGCACCATGTCACGCGTCGGACCGAAGGCACCGTAGCGCACGGCAAGGCCGCTCAGGGTCTCGACGCGTTCGACCCATTCCTGCGGCGTGGCGATGGCGCCGGGCTCGTACAGTGGCTGCACGCCTTGCAGCTGTTGCGTCAGGGTGTGCTGGTGATCGAGGTTTGGCGTCTCACTGCAAGGCAGCGAGTCGAGCCTCGAACCATCTGCGCTGCGATAGCCCGAGCACCAGCGCAGGTTCGATCCTTCGATACCGTCGAGATGGCTCACCACCAACCCATCGAGCTTGCCGACCGCATCGAGCGCATACCGCAGCAGCACCGCGTCCGGGTGCCCTCGCCGAAACGCCCCTTGCCAGCCGTCATCGGCGTTGTGCGGCTCGGCCAGCCGCGCGTCGAGTGCGTGGTCATGCGTGGGCAGCGGGCCTGAGCCGTGGCGCGTGAGGTAGGTGCGCAGCACGCCGAGGTGCTGCACGGGCGCATCGATGCCCACGTCTCGCAGCACGGCTTCGACCGCTGCGGTCGAGATGGTGCTCCACGTGGTGTGCGGATGAAACCCGCGCCACTCGTCGAGCAGCACGCCCTGCGCGCCTTCGAAGATCACGGTGCCGGGCTGCGCGAGGCGTTCAGCGATGCGGTCCGTACTCGCGAGTGGCGACTGCTTAAGGCACGGCGCCACGGCATCAAGCCAGCGCCGTGCGAGCGTGTCGTCTCGAAGCATGGCGAGTTCCTGTGCAGCATCGGCATGCGAGGGAACTGAGTTGGTTGCGAACTCGCGCAGCAACGTGGTGCGCGAGGCTTCCAGTTTTTCAAGCGCGCGTGCGGGCTGCAGCAAGTCGCCGTAGTGCAAGGCTTCGTCGGGTGAAGCAAGCGCGTGCCGCACGGTCTCTCCAACACCGACACCGCAACTGCCATGCGCGCCTTCCCCTCGCACCCATTCGCGCAACCGCCCTGCGGCCTGGTGGAAAGGCGTGGTCACGCGGCAGCGTGCGTCGATCAGCAAACGCGAGAAGGCGTCTTCCACACCCACGCGGCGCAATGCCGCTTCCTCTACGCGCAGTGCCGTCGGGTGCACCACCACCGGGCTCGCGAGCACAGCGCCCACGCCCGCATGAAAACTGCCGGCGCCGAATTGCGAGAAGGTGTGATGCCGCCCGTCGGCCAGCACCACGTTGTGCCCGGCCTGCGCGCCGCCGTTGAAGCGCACGACGGTGTGGGCTTGCAGCGTGCCGCAAAGGTGATCGGTAAAGAGCCCCTTGCCGCAGTCTCCAAATCCAAGGCCCAGCAGCGAGACGTAGCGCGTGGCGGCAGTCACACGGCCATCAGCCGAAAAGCCGCTTCCACCACGACGAACGCGGACCCGCTGCCGCGGTGGCCACAGCCGGCGGTGCGCGGCGCGATGCGCTCGGGTCAAGCAGCGCGGCATAGCCGTCGAGCGCATGCAGAACGCCCCCGACGCGCTCCTTGGCCATGCCTGTGCCGCTCATCACGCCGGCCAGTGCTTCGAGGCTGGGCACGGCCTTCTCGGTGAGGGCGACGATGCCGGCGGCCACGGCGCAGGCGTCGTCGGGCGAGTCCATGCAGATGACGTGATCGCCCAGCAGTTCGCGCCAGCGCGGTTCGCAACGACGGCGGCGCTGGGCATCGGGAATCAGGAAGAACAGATTGGTGGTCTCGGCCGCGGCGGCGATGACTTCTTCGATGGGAATGTCCTCGTCGAGCTTCTCGCCGACGAGGCCTTCGACCTGGTGGCGCGAGACTGCCGGGTACGGCAGCTCGTCGCCGGTAACGAACAGGTAGCCGCGCTTCTTGCGCTTGACCCAGCAGTCCATGTCGGTGTGCTGCGCCATGACGTAGAAGGCCAGCTCGTAGCTCTCTTCGCCGGTGCCGCCGCCACCACCTTCGAGATAGCTCCAGGTGAGCCACTGGTCCATGAGGTTTGCGGTCGACTCGAACTGGCCGACCTGCAGCGGCGCGTGGTCGGAGGTGGCGTCGCCGATGGCCATGAACATGAGCTGCGGGTCTGCCACGCCGCAGTCGGTCAGCAGCTTCATGAAGGTGGGCAGCTCGCGGCGCGCCAAGGTCTGCGGGATGTCGCCCATGGAGCCGGTGACGTCGAGCGCGAAGACGATGCCCAGGGAGTTGGGGTGGTCGGCGTTGTCGCGAGACTCACGCACCTTCAGGCCCTTCGGGTTCATCAGCGGGTGGGTGGAGCGCTGCGTGAAAACCTCGGCGCCAGGCTTGGCGGCGCGATCGGCAATGAGCGCCGTGTGGGCGGCGTGCGAGTAGTTTCCGTATCCCATGAGCTTTTTCTTCCTTGATGACTGCGGTTCAGGCGCCGGCGCGCGGCGCGGGGTCGAAGTGAACGAACTTCGATGCGCCGAAGGCTTCGCGCGATGCGGCGGAGAGTTCTTGCTCGATGCCCTGCGCGCCGAGGCGCCGGCAGGTGGCGGCGTCTTCGCTGCACTGGCGCAGCAAGGCGACGAGCGGTGCGGGGGTGTGAGAGCCGAAGCCGGGCTCACCGGCCGCGCCGCCATGCAACACGGCGCGCACGGTCCAGGCGGCTTGCATGAGGTCGCGAGCAACAGCGGAGCCTTGGGCCGCGCCGGTCGCATGCTGAGCGCGCGACCAGCCGATGAGCAGCACGCCATGGTCACGCGGATGCACGAGCGCGTGCGCAGGCGACAGGTCACGATGCGTCCAGCCAGCGCCGTGCACGAAAGCCAGCACTTCGAGCATGCGGCGCCAGATCCACACGGCATGGCGCGGGTCGATGCCTTGTGCATTGGCCTGCTGCACGTCTTGCAGGCTGCCCCAGAAGCCGGGCGGATGGCGCAGCACCAGCGCCTGGCGAGCGCCGTCGCCCAGCCCCTCGGCCACGCCCACACCCAAGGGCTGCGGCAGGCGGCGGGTGAAGTAGGCAGCACCGGGCACCGACAAGTCTTGCAGGGCCTGCAGCACCGCGCCTTCGCGCACAAGCACGTCGTTGGCCGCGCTGTCTCGCGCGAGCTTGAAGGTGACGCGCTCGGGCAATGCGCCGAGGCGTTCGGCCAGCAGCACTTCGCTGTGCTCGCCGGTAGCCAGCGGCGCCAGCACGCGGTAGCGCACACCGCGCCACGCGAGGATGCGTCCGCCGGCCACGTCGGCATTGGCCCGGCGCAGCGCGGCGCGGAAGCTCTCGCGCTCGACGGTTTCCTCGCTGCGCACGACAGTGGCACCGCAGTAACTGCAGTTCACCGTGCGCCAACGGGCGGCGCGCGGCAGCGGCGCGGAACATTGCGGGCAGCTGAGAGCAAGCAGCGACAGCATGGCCCGCGCCTCAGTCTTCCTTGGGGGGCGCCGCCGGGTCGGGCGATGCCAGCACGCGATCGATGCGGCGGCCTTCCAGCGCGACGATCTCGAAGCACCAGCCGGCGCAATCGATGTGCTCGCCCACCTCGGGCAAGTGGCCGGACACAGCCATCAGAAGGCCTGCCACGGTGTTGTACCGGTTGCGCTCTTCGTCGGGCAGCTCGCGGATGCCCAGGCGCGCGCGCAGCTCCGACACGGGCATGAGGCCGTCGAGCTCCCACACGCCGTCGGGCCGCTCGCGCGCCCAGGCGTCGGTCTGCATGCCGGGCTGCAGCTCGCCGGTGATGGCTTCGAGCAGGTCGCGCGGAGTCATGAGGCCCTGCACCACGCCGTATTCGTCGACCACGAACACGAGGCGGCCGGCGCGGGCGCGGAACTGTTCCAGCAGCTCCATGCCGGTGAGGGTCTCGGGCACGAACACGGCGGGCGTGGCCTCCTGGCCGAGCACGCCGGGGTGTGCGGCGCCCAGGCGCAGCAGGTGTGCCACGCTGATCACGCCGACCACGTCGTCGAGCGAGTTGCGGCACACGGGGTACCAGGAATGCACGAGGTTGAGCGCACCGGCCTCGGCCACCTTCTGCAGCGCCTGCTGCACGCTGAAGGAGGCGTCGAGCCATTCGATGTCGGCGCGCGGGATCATCAGCGACGACAGGCGCCTGTCGTCGAGGTGAAACACATTGCGCACCATCTGGTGCTCATGCTGCTCGATGACGCCGGCGTCCACGCCTTCTTCGAGGCTGGCCGAAATCTCTTCTTCGGTGACGGAGCGGGCCGCGTTGGCGTCGATGCGCAACACCTTCAGCATGGTGGCAGTGGCACCCGCCAGCATCCAAACGAAGGGCTTGGCGGCCTTGGCCAGTCCGCGCATGGGGCGTGACACCCAGCGCGCCACGGGCTCGGGATACAGCTGCCCGATGCGCTTGGGCACCAGCTCGCCGAAGATGATGGTGAAGAAGGTGATGCAGGTAACCACCACCGC
The DNA here is from genome assembly GCF_051992195.1 of Variovorax sp. YR566. Classification (NCBI taxonomy): domain Bacteria; kingdom Pseudomonadati; phylum Pseudomonadota; class Betaproteobacteria; order Burkholderiales; family Comamonadaceae; genus Variovorax; species Variovorax sp. YR566. The sequence goes on from NZ_CP197092.1 coordinate 5,330,477, forward strand.
GGTAGACGCGATGCTGGCGGTGCCGCGGCCCATGCCAACGCTTTCCATCCAGACCGAGAGCGGCTCGGCAAAGGCGGCCTCGCCGACGATACCGCTGAGCATGCCGATGGAGGTGATGCCGATCTGCACCGTCGAGAGGAACTGCGTGGGCGATTCCATCAGCTTCAGCGCGGCCACCGCGCCGGTGTCTCCCGTTTCGGCCAATGCCGCGAGACGTGCGCGCCGGCTGGTGGAAAGGGCCATTTCGGACATTGCGAACAACGCGTTGAGCGTGGTCAACAAGGCCAGGAGGAAGACATCCATGAACTGAGGGAGAGAATGAGGGAATGTCACTTTACTTGATTGGCGACCTGCAGGGCTGCGACGCCCCCCTCGGGCGGCTGCTGCAAAAGATCGATTTCTCCCCCAGCCGCGACACCATCGTGCTGCTGGGCGACTTGGTGAACCGGGGCCCCGATTCGCTCGCGGTGCTGCGCCGTGTGCAGGGCTACGGCGCATCGGCATTGAGCCTGCTGGGCAACCACGACCTGCACCTGCTGGGCGTGGCGCACGGCGCGCGCAAGGCCGGCCGCAAGGACACCCTGGCCGAGCTGCTGGCCGCGCCCGACATCGAGGCGCTGCTCGAATGGGTGCGCCAGCAGCACATGGCGCTGCACATGCGCATCGGCAACGGCGATCTGCTGATGGTGCACGCCGGCGTGCTGCCGCAGTGGACGGTGGGCGACACGCTGGTGCTGGCGTCAGAGGTCGAATCGGTGCTGCGCGGGCCGGCGCTAGGCGAGTTCCTGATGTCGATGTACGGCAACGAGCCGGCGCAGTGGAGCTACACGCTCACGGGCAGCGCCCGGCTGCGCGCCATCGTCAATGCACTGACGCGGCTGCGTTTCTGCACGACCGACGGCGTGATGGAGTTCGATGCCAAGGACAGCGCGGCCACCGCGCCCGAAGGCTTCATGCCCTGGTTCGACGTGCCCGGGCGCAAGACGGCCAACGCCACGGTCGCCTTCGGCCACTGGTCGACGCTGGGCTGGCTCTCGCGGCCCGATCTGCTCTCGACCGACACGGGCTGTGTGTGGGGCGGCTGCCTGAGTGCGGTGCGCATCGGCGCGACGCTGGACGAGCGCGAGCTGATCCAGGTCGAGTGCGAGCAGGCGCAGAAGCCGGGCTGAAGCTCGGCTGAAGGACCTCTCAGAACGCCTGCGTCATCAGCCCGTACACGGTGCGCACGCCACTCACGTAGTTGCCCATGCGCAGGTTCTCGTTGGCTGCATGCTGGTTGTTGTCGGCGTTCACCAGCGGAATGATCGCGAAGGGCACCGGCAGCACGCGCACGATCTCGGCGGTGGGAACCGTGCCGCCCATCATCCGGATGCGCACCGGCTCGGGCTTGGCGCCGAAGGTGTCGCTCAGCGCCCTGTAGGCCCATTGCCCCACGGGCGAGTCGATCTGCGAGCCCGCTGCTTCGCCGCCCTCGCTCTGGTAGGAGAAGCTCGCGAGCTTGTCGTAGCGGCTGCGCTCCTCGTCGGTCGGTTCGCCCTTGACCAGGTGGTAGCCCTGGCGCTCGATGTGTTTCTGGATGAGCTGGCCGAGGTAGGCCGGATCGGAGTCGGGCGTGGTGCGAAGGTCCATCTCGGCCACGGCCTTGTCGGGCACGATGTTGGCCACCTTGTCGCCCACCGCTGCCGCAGCCATGCCGCGCACGTTCAGCGAGGGGTACTGCATCGCCTCCTGGTAGTTGGCGCCGACCTTGTCGGTCTGGGCAATACCCAGGCGACGCTTGAGTGCGGCCTCGTCGTCGGGCACGGCGGCCATGATCTTGCGGTCGGCCTCGCCGATCTTCACGTGGTCGTAGTAGCCGGCCACCGTCACGCGGCCCTGATCGTTCTTCATCGAGGCCAGCAGGCTGGCCAGCCGCTGCGCCGGATTGGGCGCGTAGTTGCCATAGTGCCCGCTGTGCAGCGGCACCTTGGCACCGTACACCGTGAGCTGGGCTCTGGCCGCGCCGCGGTTGCCGAACACCAGCGTGGGCCGGTTGGTGGCGTGCATGGGGCCGTCGTGGATCACGATCGCGTCGCAGCGCAGCAGGTCGCGGTGCGCCTGCATCACCTTGCTGATCGACGGCGAGCCTTTTTCCTCCTCGCTGTCGAGGATCACCTTGACGTTGACCGCCGGCTGCCCGCCGCCGGCCTTCAGGGCGTCGATGGCCGCGAGCATCATCATGATCGGCCCCTTGTCGTCGGCCGACGCGCGGCCGAACACACGCCACTCGGGGTCGAGCGGTCCGCTGAAGAGCGGCGCCGAATCGATCTCTTCCCATTCGCCGTTGGCCGCCTTGCGCTTGAGCACGGGCGTCCACGGGCTCTTTTGCGCCCATTGCGCGGGAATGACGGGCTGGCCATCGAGGTGCATGTAGAACAGCACCGTCTTGCGCGCGGGGTCGCTGCCCGGGTATTCGGCATAGAGCATCGGCTTGCCGTCGTTGGGCAACTGCCGCGTGGTGAAGCCGCGCTTGCGGAAGGCCTGCTCCAGCCATTCGACGTTCTTGCGGATGTCCTCCGGCGAGATCGCATCGTTGGGCAAGGACAGAAGCTCGAAGTACTCGCGATAGGTGGCCTGCGCATGGCGCTCGGCATCGGCCGGGGAAAGTTCTGCGGCTGCGGCCATGCAGGTCATGCAGGCGCCTGCGAGCAAGGCCAGTGGGAGCAGCGCGAGCGGGCTGCGCAAGGTTCTGCGCTGTAAGGGCATGGCGGGATCCGCTTTGTGACAGTTGCGAGGCAGTCTAGGCAAACGCGTGCTTTTGAACAATTGCCGATTTTTCGGGATATCTTTGCTTTTTTTGCAACGCAGCCAACCCGCGTCCGCCGCCATGTCCTCCCATCGCCTGCAGGAAACCTCGCTTCGCTACTTTCTCGAGGTGGTCCGCGGCGGCTCGCTGACCGAAGCGGCCACGCGCCTCAACGTCAGTGCATCGGCCATCAGCCGGCAGGTGGCCATGCTCGAGGAGTTGCTGGGCGTGCCGCTGTTCGAGCGCCGCCCGCGCGGCATGGCGCCCAGCGCAGCCGGGGAGCTGCTGGCGGCGCACGCGCGACGCGGTGCGCTGGAAGCCGAGCGCGTTGTGTCCGACATCCAGGGACTGCAAGGCCTGCAGCGCGGGCATGTACGCATCGCCTGCTCGTCGGGCTTCGCGAACGAGTTCCTGCCGCAGGCCATCGTCGCGTTCCGCGCGCTGCACCCCGGCATCCAGTTCGAGCTGGAGGCCTGCGACCCCGCCGACGTGACCGAAGCCGTGCTGCTCGGCGATGCCGACATCGGCCTCACCTACAGCCGCGCCGCGGTACAGGGCGTTCGGGTGTCGCATCGCCAGGCGGCCTCGGTGTTCGCGCTGATGCGGCCCGACCATCCGCTGGCGAAGCAGCGCAGCGTGACGCTGGCGCAGATGCTGCCGTTTCCCATCGGGCTGTCGGGGCCGGACACCACCGTGCGCCAGCTGTTCGACGTGGCCTGCAGCAACCGCGCAGTGGTGTTCGAGCCCGCGCTGGTGAGCAACCGTTTCGAGGCGCTCGCCAGCTTCGTGCTGCACGGCGGCGGCCTTGCGATTGCCGGGGAGATCACGGTGCGCGAACGCGTGCGGCGCGGCGAGTTGCATGCCGCGGAGATTCGCGAGCGCGGCATGCGGGCGCGCTCGGTCGAGCTGCAGACCTTGGCCGGGCGCACGCTGCCCGAGGTGGTGCGTGCCTTTCTCGACTTCCTGTGCAAGGCGCTGCCTGCGCCCGGTACGCAGTGACGATGCAGGCTCAGGAAGGCAGGCGGAACTTGTCGAGCGACATGCGCTGCTTGCCCTGCGCGTCGAAATTCTCGGGCGAGAGCCAGCGCTCGAAGGCGGTGCGCAACGCCGGCCATTCGCTGTCGATGATCGAGAACCACGCCGTGTCGCGGCCGCGTCCCTTGTAGATCACGGCCTGGCGAAAGAGCCCTTCGTACTGGAAGCCCAGCCGCAGGGCCGCGCGCTTCGAGGGCTCGTTGAAGTTGTCGCACTTCCATTCGTGGCGGCGGTAGCCGAGTTCGTCGAAGACGAGCTTCATCAGCAGGTATTGCGCCTCGGTGGACATCGGCGTGTGCTTGAGCAGCGGCGAGAAATTGACGGTGCCGACTTCGATGACTCCATTGGCGGGGTCGATACGCATCAACGCCAACGAGCCAATGGCGCGGCCGCTTTGCCTGTCGATGACGGCGAAGTGCATCGGATCGGTGCTCTTCGCAATGCGCTCGGCGTAGGCCCGGGTGCTGTCGATGTCAGCGGGCCGCTCGATGCCCAGGTAGGTCCAGTCGCGGCCGTCCGGGGCTTGCGCGTAGGCGGCGTACAGGTCGTCGGTGTGCTTTGCTGCATCGAGCGGCTCGAGGGTGCAGAAACGGCCCTCGAGGGAGCGGCGCGGCGGCAGGGAACGCGGGGTCCATTCGGGCAGGTCTGGGCCGATGGACTGGCCGAATTCGTTGTGGCGGACTGGCATGCGGGTGTCTTTCTGAAAAGCTGGAGCGGCAAGGTCGGAGGACGTAAAGTACCCGCATCGTGGCTCCAATGAAAGTGCCACGAATACCTTATTCGATGGTGCCACGCCCACTCCCTTCCCCCACCGCCCTGCTCGAATCTCCTCTCGTGAAGGAGCGCGACGCTGGTTCGATGCAGCGCCAGTTGCACGACCGGCTCAAGCGCGCCATCCTCGACGGCAGCCTGGCGCCGGGCAGCCGCCTGCCCGGTTCGCGTGCACTCGCCGAGGCGCTCGCCATCTCGCGCAACACCGTCACCGCAACCTACGAGCATCTGGCGGCCGAGGGCTATGTGCGGCCCGACCGGCAGGGAACCCGCGTGACCGAACTCTCGTCGCCCGCCCTTCTGCCGAAGCGCGCAGGCAAGCCAGCCGGCACGCCCACCACCGCGCTGCGCCTCTCGAACATCAAGCCCAGCGTGTCGCGCGCCGAGACAGACATGGCACTGCGCCCCGGCGTGCCCGCGCTATCGCACTTTCCGTCGGCCGCATGGCGGCGCGCGCTCGACCGGGCGATTCGCGGTGCCGGCTCTGCCGCGCTGGGCTACGGCGACCCGCTGGGCGAGCCGCCGCTGCGCGCGGCCATCGCGCGGCATCTGTCGGTGGCACGCGGCGTACGCTGTGAGCCGCACCAGGTCGTCATTGCCGAAGGCGCACAGGAAGCCATCTCGCTGTGCGTGCGGCTGCTGTCCAACCCAGGCGACATCGGCTGGGTCGAAGACCCGGGCTACCGCGGCGTGAAGGCTGCCATGCATGCGGGCGACATGCGCATCGTGCCCGTGCGGGTCGATGCCGAAGGCCTGTGCGTGAGCGAACGCGACTGGCAGAAACATCCGCCCCGGCTGATCTACACCACGCCCTCGCACCAGTACCCGGTGGGTTCCGTGCTGAGCATCGCGCGCCGCCTCGACCTGATCGCGCAGGCCCGCCTGCATGGCGCGTGGATCATCGAGGACGACTACGACAGCGAGTTCCGCCACACGGGCGAGCCCATCGGTGCGATGCAGGGGCTGGTGGACGACGCGCCCGTGCTCTACGTCGGCACCTTCAGCAAGACGATGTTTCCCTCGCTGCGGCTGGGCTTTCTTGTGCTGCCCGCGCAGTTGATGTCCGCCGTGCAGGCGCCACTGGAAGAGATGCTGCGCGGTGGGCACCGCCACGAGCAGCTGGCCATGGCCGACTTCATCGAGAGCGGCCAATTCAGCCGGCACCTGGGCCGCATGCGCCGGCTGTACCGCGACCGGCAGCAAGCGTTGCGGCTCGCGCTGAACAAACATTTCAAAGTGCTACACGAGATCGACGGTGGCTACTGCGGCCTACATCTGACGGTGCGTCTACCCGCGCGCTATGACGATCGACTTATCGCGGCCAAGGCGCTGCGCCATCGCATTGCGCCCACACCGCTATCGGGCTTCGCGCTGCAGCCCACGCCGTCGGACAACGGGCTGGTGCTGGGGTATGGCAACACGCCGGCGGAGCTATTCGAGCCGCTGGTGAAGAGGTTGTCGCAATTGGCGCGTGCGGTAGAAATTTAGAACGGCCGGAGAAAGAGTCTGGCTATTCAGTGAGCTCTTCGTCGCAAAGCTTCGCTAGCGCAACCGGCCTACCGCGTGCAGCGTATATGAATTCTTCGGCCACTTCGTAGGATGCAAGTCCGCTTTGAACATGTTGCTCGAAGCCCCACATACGAAGCAAGGAAACCCTCATGTCCGAAGAAATCGGTGTCAATCCCAAGCACGGCCGGGCCGGCCGCCATCCCACCAAAGGATCGCTGGATGCGCTCTCGGGACATGGCGATCCGGGCATGTTTGGCAGGATGTTCCCTCACCTGCCGCCTCTTTCAGTTTCTGACGACAAGTTGAAGGCGCTCGCCGCTGCAATGCTGGACGAGAACAGCAGCACAGATAACGAGCGAGTACCGGCAGGATTCACCTACCTGGGCCAGTTCGTCGACCACGACATCACGCTGGATCTGACCTCCATCGGCGACAAGCTGGAGGACCCGACCGGGGTCGAGAACTTCAGGACGCCGGCGCTGGATCTGGACTCGATCTATGGGCGAGGTCCGGACGGCAGCCCGCACCTCTACGCCCGCGGCCCCAACAATGCGCCGAGCGCGAAGCTGCTGATCGGCAAGACCACCCTGGGCTTTCAACAGAATGCGGCCGACATACCTGGCGTGTTCCCCAACGACCTTCCGAGAAGCCCCGAGGGCCAGGCCTTGATCGGCGACCATCGCAATGACGAGAACCTGCTGGTCGCACAAACTCATCTGGCCTTCATGAAGTTCCACAACAAGGTGGTGGACCTGCTGATGGCTTCGCCAACGGCTCCCACGCCCGCCGAGCTCTTCTTTCAAGCCCGGCGCGAGGTGACTTGGCACTATCAATGGCTCGTGCTGCACGACTTCGTGGAACGGCTCACCGAAGACGGCATCGTGGCTCGCGTTCTCAACGAGGGCCGCCAGTTCTACCGGTTCAAGAAGACGCCCTACATGCCCGTGGAGTTCTCCGGTGCGGCCTACCGGCTCGGACACAGCATGGTTCGGGAGGTCTACAGCCATAACAGAGTCTTCACCCCGGGCGGGCTCGCACCCGCCTCGCTGGGACTTCTCTTCGCGTTCTCCGGCCTCTCAGGTGGCATCGTGGGTGACCTGGCGCCCAATCCGCTCACCGCTCCGACTCCGATAAGCAAGCTCGCCAGCAACTGGATCATCGACTGGCGGCGCTTCTACGATTTCGGCAACAACCCCCCAGGGGTCACGCTCAATCATGCGCGGCGCATCGATCCTTTCGTCGTCAAGGCGCTGCATACGCTGCCTGGCGGTGCCAGCCTGCCATTCCTGAATCTGAAGCGGGGCGTGATGCTCGGACTGCCCTCAGGCCAGTCGGTGGCGCAGGCGATGGCAGTGCCCAACCCTTTGACAAGCGCCGAGATCTCGTCCGGCACGGACGGCGCGGTGGCCAAGGCGCAGGGACTGCATGAGCAGACGCCCTTGTGGTACTACATCCTCAAGGAAGCGTCGGTCAGAGAGGGCGGCGAGCGATTGGGGCCTGTGGGCGCGCGTATCGTGGCGGAAGTCTTCATCGGATTGGTCCACGGCGATCATGAGTCCTACCTTTGGAAGAAAGGCCCGGACTGGACGCCGACTCTTCCCTCGCGCACGCCTGGGACTTTTACGATGGTGGACCTCCTGCAGCTCGTAGGCGACGTAAGTCCCATCGACGGCGTGACCCAGGCCTGATCAGTCGAGGACTTGATCCGAGGGAAATCAACCTCGCGTATTCACCACGTGGTCGCGCCGGAAGTTGCGCGGCGTGCTACCCACCCACTGACGAAAGCGCCGGTTGAAATACGCCTCGTCGGTAAAGCCGCACCGGTGCGCAATCTCCCGCACCAGCAGCGAGGTGGACGACAACAGCTCCTTCGCCCGCTCGATGCGCCGCTCGGTCACGAGGTCTGTGAAGGTGCGGTCGGTTTCCTTGCGCAGCAGGTTGGCGAGGTAGTTGGGCGAGAGGAATGCAGCGGCCGCTGCATCGGTCAGCGACAGCGGCTTGTCGAGGTTGTCGCGCACGTAGCGCACCACGCGCTGCAACGCATCGCGCTGCGAGGTCTTGCCGTTGTGCTGCAGCGAAAGGCGCATCAGCGCCTGCTCCTGCCGCATGCAGGCCAGCCCGATGATCTGCTGCACGATGCCGCGCATCGCGATCTTGGCGCCGAAGTTGCGGCCCGCGTTCAGTGCGTGCAGCTCGTCGAGCCAGCCGCGGATGCGGGCGAAGTCGGTCTCGTCGAAGGCGAAGTCGACGTACTCCTGGAACAGGAAGGGAGCGAGGTCGGGGTAGCGCGCGAGCGACACGTCGTCGAGGTCGAGCGCGTCGACCTCGAGCTCGGGCCACAAAAAGCGCTGGTCGAAGTTGACGATGCAGTACAGCGCCTCGGGCGGATGCGGAATCACGTGCACCCGGTACGGCAGCACGAAGCTCAGGTGGCGCGGCCCGAAGGGGCGCACCTCGCCGCCGATGGCCTGCTGCGAGCTGCCCTCGATGCCGATCTGGATCTGGAAGTACGCATGCCGGTGCGGCAGCGTGAGCTCGTTGCGCGCACCCTGAAAGCGGATGTCGAAGTCGAGGTGGTCGGCACGCTCGTGCATGCCGTAGGTGCGGACGGACGTGGAGGGAGAGGGGCGCATCGGAACAGGCGTGGCGGCAGGCGTCTGCCTGCGAGAGTACGCCAACTTGCCGCCGTGCGAGGCGGCCAGGCCCGATGCGCGGACCGTCTTCAGGCTCAGACGACCACGACTTCCAGCGCACCCACGCCCGCCACCGTGCCGCGCATGCGGTCGCCGCGCTGTACGGCCGCTACGCCGGCCGGTGTGCCCGTGAAGATCAGGTCGCCGGGTTGCAGAGTGAACAGGGTCGACAGGTAGGCGATGGTGTCGGGCACATTCCAGATCATGTCGGCGAGGTCGCCGACCTGGCGTTGCGCGCCATTCACTTCGAGGCGGATCTCGCCGGCCGCCGGATGGCCGGCCTTGGTCACGGGCACCAGCTCGCCGCAGGGCGCCGAGCCGTCGAAGGCCTTGCCGGTGTCCCAGGGGCGGCCCATCTTCTTGGCCTCGCCCTGCAGGTCGCGGCGGGTCATGTCGAGGCCGACGGCATAGCCGTACACGTGGCTGAGCGCATCGGCGGCGGCGATGTTCGATCCGCCGGTCTTGAGCGCGACCACCAGTTCGATCTCGTGGTGGACATCGTTCGACAGCGTCGGGTACGCGAACTCGCCGCTGTCGGCCACGATGGCGCTGGCCGGCTTCATGAAGAAGAACGGCGGCTCGCGATCAGGGTTGTGGCCCATCTCGCGGGCGTGTTCTGAATAGTTGCGGCCCACGCAGAAGATGCGGTTGACCGGGAAGCGTGCGCGTTCGCCCTGGATGGGCAGCGAGTGAACGGGCGCGGGTGCGATGGCGTAGAGGGTGTCGGTGGCAGAAATCATGTAACAACTCTAGCCAGCGGCGCCCCGCTTCCGGGGGACGCATCTACGCGAGTCTTGGACTTGGCTACGTTTTCGTTTTGACGTCTCTTTTCGAGGCGCGTGCACAGGAGCGCCGTCGCTACGCCGGGCGATCAACCGCCGTTCCCCCAATCGGTAGGTTGATCCGAATGCCAGGTTCCGCCTTGCCAGAGTTGAAACTTAAGCATTCAAACTCGAAATGAGCCGCCCATGCACGTGCTGTTATTGTTGTAACGAATTGCGTGACGCCCTCTCGCCAGCCATATATATTGCGGCAACGAAGCAACCTGCTGCGTTCTCTGCCGTGCCGCACCAGTGCACGCAGAGCTAACCGGCCTGTACCAACGACAGGATCAAATCCGATGTCAGTGTCCGTCTGGGTCAGGATTCGCTTGCCGCTGGTAATTTTCGTGGCCGGCACGGCGCTGTCGATCGCCCTCGGTGTCTCCGCCCACCAGGAGATCGGGCGTAGTGCCCAGACGCGCTTCGACGCAGCCGCCTTCGATCTGGCGCGCAAGGTCGAGGCCCGCTTCGACGACTACATCGCCGTCCTGATCGGCCTGCGTGCGCGATTCAACACCTCCGATTCCGTGACGCGGAGCGACTTCAGGGACTACGTCGCGGGGCTGAACCTGGCGAGCGCCTACCCCGGTTTCCAGGCTGTCAACTATGCGCCCCGCGTCGCGGCCAACGACAAGCAGGCGTTCGAGGAACGAGTCCGCGGTGATGCCGGCCTCGACGCCGGCGTTGCCTCCGGCTTCGCCATCAAGCCGCCCGGTGGGCGGGACACGTACTACCCGCTGATCTACGTCGAACCGCAGGGCGGCAACGAGAAGCTGCTCGGCAATGACCTGGGCGCGATGCCCGACAGAGGAAACGCGCTCGAGCAGGGGCGCGACACCGGCGGGCTCGTCATGTCCGGCCGCAAGGTCCGCCTCCCGGGTCGCGAGTCCGACATTGGATTGGCGATGCGGCTGCCGGTCTATCGCCCGAGACAACCGCTCGATACGCTCGAGCAGCGGCGCAGTGCCTACATCGGTTCGGTTGGCGCGGGCTTCAGCATCGCAGGGATGCTGAGCGACGTGGTCGGTACCGATGCCGCGAGGACGTTCCGGTTGCGCCTGATCGATGCCGGGCCGGGTAAGGGGGCGATCGGGACGCGCGTGGAGACCAGGTTTGTAACGCCAACCCCATTCGGCGAGCGGCAATTGCTGTTCGACAGCGCGTCCCTGGCGAAACCCGCTGCCGCGCCGGCGCACAGCCTCGAGCGCGTGCTCGGCTTCGAGTTGGGCGGGCACTCCTGGCTGGTGGAAGTCGGCCAGGACGAAAACCAGGTCTTCGGCCCGCTCGACAAGACCATCCCGTGGCTCATCGTCCTTGGCGGCCTGGCCACCAGCATGCTGCTTGCCGGCATCGTCTTTTCGTTGACCACCGCACGCAGCCGGGCCCAGGTCCTGGCGAACCGGATGACCAGTCACCTGCGCAGGAGCGAACGGCAGCTGGAGGAAGCCCAGCACCTGGCAAGCCTGGGCAGCTGGATCCTCGATCCTGAAACCGGAGCCCTGCAATGCTCCGAAGAAGCCCGGCGCATCCTGGGCTTCGAGGCGGGCCCCTTGCCGCCGGACCTGCCCACGCTGCTCTTGCGCATTCCGCCCGCAGAGCGTTTCGCGGTCGAACAGCGCATCGCAATGGCATCCCGGTCCACGGAACGCAGCGAATTCGAGCATCGTCTGTGCCTGCCCGATGGCACCGAACGCTGGCTCCACGTCATCGCGCAATCGGCCGAAGATGAAGGCAAGAGATTGGTGCGCGGCACCGTGCGCGACGCCACGCAGCCGCGCAAGGATGCGTTGCGCCAGAAGCTCGAATACAAGATCGCCCGGCTGCTTGCCGGTGACGGCAGGACCGAGACGGTGATCGCGCTGGCGCTGGAGGCGGTATGCACCGACCTGCGCTGGGACTGCGGCGCGTTGTGGAGCGTTGGCGACGACGGCCTGGCTCGCTGTGCCGCGGCCTGGCATGCCGACAACGACCCGGCGGTGCAGCGATTCGTCAGCGCCAGCCGGTCGCTCACCTACCGGCCCAGCGAAGGTTCGCTGGGCCGCGCCTGGGGGATCGGCGGTGTCGTGCGAATCGACACGCTGGCGGCTCCGAGCCATTTCACGCGTGATGCGATGGCCCATCAGGCCGGGCTGACCGTCGGCCTCATCGTTCCGATGGCCTCCGCCGATGCGACCACGGCGCTGGAACTCTTTGGCTCCAATCCGTACGTTGCCGACGCAGAGACGCTGGAGTCGCTGCGTGTGATCGCCTTGCAGATCGCCCAGTACAAGCAACGCAAGCGGGCCGAGCGGAGCCTTCGCTTCATTGCCAGCCACGACGAATTGACCGGGTTGCTCAATCGCGCCGCGCTGCAACACGAGCTTGCCCGTGCCATCAGGCGCAGCAACCGCCATCAGAGGCCGTTCGCGGTGATGTTCGTCGACCTGGATCGCTTCAAGCACATCAACGACACGCTGGGCCACGGTGTGGGCGACGAAATGATCAAGATCTGCGGCGAGCGCTTCACGGCGCTGCTGCGCGATACCGATGTCGTGGCGCGTTTTGGCGGCGATGAGTTCGTGCTGGTGCTGGAGAACCTGTCCGGCCCGAAAGATGCCGAGGTGCTCGCCGAAAAGGTGCTGGCCTGCTGCGCCGAGCCTTTCGTGATCGAGGGGCGCGAACTGCACGTCAGCGCAAGCGTCGGCGTGAGCATCTATCCGGAGAACGGCGCCGATGCCGAAGCGCTCTTGAAAAATGCCGACACGGCGATGTACCGCGCCAAGGAAAAGGGCCGCAACACCTACCGGTTCTACGCAGCGAAGATGAATGCGCAGAGTACCGAGCAGCTGATGCTGGAAAGCGCGCTGCGCCATGCCCTGGAACGTGGCGAGCTGGAAATGTATTACCAGCCGAAGATGGATCTGCAGACCCAGCGCATCGTCGGTGTCGAGGCGCTTATGCGCTGGCACCATCCGGCTCTGGGCATGATTCCGCCGATGCAGTTCATTCCGATCGCCGAAGAGATCGGCTTGATCGTGTCGATGGGCAAGTGGGCACTGGAGAGGGCCTGCGCCGATTCGCGTTCGTGGCAGAAATACGGTTTGCCCGCGGTGCTGGTGAGCGTCAATCTGTCGCCGCGCCAATTCGAAAGCCGCACGCTCATCGCCGACATACGGGCCGTCCTGGAAACCTCGGGCCTGGAGCCGTCGCTGCTGGAGCTGGAAATCACCGAAGGCGCGGTGATGGCGAACCCCGAGCATGCGGCGAAATTGCTCCGGACGATTCGGGACATGGGCGTCAGGCTCGCCATCGACGATTTCGGAACGGGCTATTCCTCGCTCTCTTACTTGAAGCACTTCCCGCTGTCGACGGTCAAGATCGACCGCTCCTTCATCAACGACCTTTCGCAAGACCCCGACGCACGAGCGCTCATCGACGGAATCATCACCCTGGCCCACGGGCTGCGGATGAAGGTGGTGGCCGAGGGCATCGAGACCACAGCCCAGCTCGACTACCTGCGCAGCCACGGATGCGACGAGGCCCAGGGCTATTGGCTGTGCAAGCCCGTACCCGCCGACGAGGCGCGCGATTTCATGGCGCATCACCTGCGCAACCAATTTGCCCCATCGGTAGTGGTCTGACGGCCGAACCTTCGGAGCAATCTTCACCGGGCACGTTCGCTCGGACCTTCCAGCAACTCAACAGGAGCATTCATGGTTCATTCCACTCAAGGCAAGACACTGGAGCAGACGATCACCGCGATCAATGCGCTCGACCTCACACCGATCAAGTTCAAGGCCTGCCGCAAGGAGGACGGCTACGGCTGGTCGGCAGCCTACGCGGATCAGATGGAGGTGGCCTACAAGCGCTACCTGATACTGCACGCCAAGCACCCCGACCTGACGCTCGCTCCAGAGCAGGACGTCGACCGCTTCTGGCACATGCACATCCTCGACACGAGAAAGTACGCAGCCGATTGCGAAACCACTTTCGGCTACTTCCTGCACCACTTTCCGTACCTCGGCCTGCGCGGCGAGGAAGATGCCCAGGCGCTGCAAGCAGCCTTCCTGGAGATGCAGCGCCTGACTGTCGAGGAATTCGGCGAGCCTGCGCCAGCGCCCCGACATGCGGCGGCCAAGGATGTGGCCGCATGGTGCTCGCTTGAGGCGGGCAAGCCTGCAGCAGCGTGGTGTTCGGCGGAGGCCGGCAACCCTTCGGCAGCATGGTGTTCGCTCGAGACGGGCAAGGCTTCAGCAGCGTGGTGTTCGCTCGAGGCAGGCAAACCCGCAGCAGCATGGTGTTCGCTGGAGGCGGGCAAACCTTCGGCAGCATGGTGCTCGCTCGAAACGGGCACCGCGGCCGTTACGGCCTCCGCGGCAGAGCATTCGGTGAAAGCCGGCGCATCTGCAGCCGGGCATCACTAGCCAGCCGCTACCCCGAAGCCCGTGTCGAAAGTGCCCTTCACATCAAGCGGCTGCTTGATGAGTCCGACCTGCCGGTAGAAGTCTGCGGTGCCCTGCTGATCGGCGATGACCTGCGCGTCGATGGGCACCCACTTCTGCTGGCGGCGTTCGAACTGCAGCTTCGCCGCTTCGGGCGGAATGCCGATGATGCGAGCCAGCGCAGCCGAGTAGGCGTCGACGTTGCGGTATGACCAGATCTGGGCCTTCACCACGCGCTGCAGGAAGTCTTGCAGCACCGGCCGCTTGGCCGCGATGGCGCTGTCGGTCGCCGCGAGGTAGCTCAGGCCCGGCAGCAGCCCTCGCCCACTGACCAGCACGCGTGCATGGTGGCTGACCTCAGCCAGTGCGGTGTAGGGCTCCCACGTGGCCCAGGCATCGACCGAGCCCTGCGTGAGCGCGAGCTTGGCATCCGCCGGCGCGAGGAAGCGCAGGTTCACGTCTTCGGGCTTGAGGCCGGCCGCAGTGATGGCCTTGAGCGTGATGTAGTGGCCGATGGAGCCGCGATTGGTCGCGACGCTTTTCCCCTTGAGGTCGGCAGCGGTCTTCAGCGGTGAATCGGGCCGCACGAGCACTGCCGTGCCGTAGGAGTCGGAGCGGTTCGCGCCGATGGCTTTCACGCGCGTGCCCGCGGCCAGCGCGAAGATCAGCGGCGCATCGCCGATGGGGCCGGAATCGACCGCAGCGGCATTGAGAGCCTCGGCCAACGGCGCAGCGGCCGGGAACTCCGACCACTGGATGTCGTAGCCCAGGCCTTCGAGCCCGCCCGCTGCTTCGAGCAGCGCGCGCAGGCCCCCCTTCTGGTCGCCAGCCTTGAGCACCGGGCGACCCTGCGCGGAAACTGCACCGGGCAATGCGATGGCGGCGGCAACAGCCGTACCTTGAACGAGAAACTGGCGACGTGAACTGTGGGTCATGGATTTGTTGATGCCGGGCTTCATGCCAGCGGATCGAAAGAAACATGCTCGGCGAAGCGCACCGGGTCCGTGCTCTTCTTGAGCACGCCCACGCCTCGGAAATCGCGCGCATAGAACTCGACCTCGTCGCGCAGGTTGCGGCCAAGCGGATGGTGGTTGTGCGTGAGCGTGCCGAGCAAGGCGCGCAGGTCTTCCACCGGGACGTTGGGCGAATACTTGGCGAAGAGCTTGGCCGACTCGTTCGGGTTTTCTGCCACGTAGTCGGAGGCTTGCGCGATGGCGCGCACCAGCGAGGCAACGGTAGCCTTGTCCTTGCGCACGAGCTCGCCACGTGCACCGACGATGCAGCAGACCTTGTCCTTGTATTCGCCCGAGAGGTTGCTCGCCACCTCGATGTAGGCGCCCTGGTTGCGCTTCTCGATCAGGTAGACGTTGGGGTCGCCGTCGGCAATGGCCTGGATCTCACCCTTCTTCACCGCGATGTCGAGCAGGTCGGCCGGGTACTGGCGCCAGGTGACGTCCTTGTCGGCGTCGATGCCGTTCTTCGTGAGCAGGATCGAGAAGAAGTTCTTGCCCGGGCTCGCGATGTCGGACACGCCGATGGTCTTGCCCTTGAGGCTCGCGAGGTTGGTTACGCCCGCGCTCTTCGCGCCCACCAGCCGCACGCAGCCGCCGTGCGAGCTGCCGACGATCTTCACGTCGAAGCCCGATTCGAGCGGCTTGAGCCAGCGGTGGATCATGCCCACGGCCGCATCGGCCTTGGCGGTGGCCAGCGACTCCAGCAACTGGTCGGTGGAACCGGTGTAGTTGATGAGGTCGACCTGCAGGCCGTTGCGCTCGAAGTAGCCGCGCTCCTGCGCCACCACCACGGGCGAGAGGCAGAAGGCTGCGGCGTTCCAGGCGAAGGTGAGCTTGCGCGCCTGCTGCGAGAAGGCCCGCGAAGCGATCAGGCCGCCCGAGGCGACCACGGCGGCTGCACCGCCGGCGCGCAGCACGCTGCGGCGGGAAAGAGTTGGGATCATCGTCGTCGCGTTACAGCAGCAGTTCGGGCTCGGCTTCGACCAGGCCTTCATAGAGGCTGTCGAAGGAATGGATGGCACCCTCGGGTCCGCCGATCTGGCTGTGCGTGTGGCGCGCAGTGGCCTCGTCGATGGGCTGCGGCTTGCCGGCGGCTTCGGCCAGCAGCTGCGTGTGGCAGGCGTTGTCGAGCGCGATGTACCACCACGCGGCAGCCTCCACCGTGGGGCCTGCGGTCAGGATGCCGTGGTTCTTGAGGATGGCGCCCTTCTTGTCGCCCAGCGCGTGAGCGATGCGGTCGCCCTCGCTGGTGTCGACCACCATGCCGGTGAAGTCGTCGAACAGCGCCACGTCTTCGTGGAACACGCAGCTGTCCTGCGTGATGGTGTCGAGCTTGCGACCCAGCGTTGACCAGGCCTTGCCGTAGGTCGAGTGTGTGTGGGCGGCGGCAATGATCTTCGGGTTGTGCTCGTGGATGGCAGCGTGAATGGCGAAGGCGGCCTTGTTGAGCGGCCTGTCGCCAATGACGGTCTCGCCCTTCGAGTTGACGAGCAACAGGTCGGATACCTTGATGCGCGAGAAATGAATGCCCAGCGGGTTGACCCAGAAGTGGTCGCTCAGCTCAGGGTCGCGCGCCGTGATGTGGCCGGCCAGGCCCTGCGCGAAGCCGAAGCGCGCGAACAGGCGGAAGGCGCCGGCCAGGCGCTCCTGCCGATGGCGGCGCTCGGCCTGCACGGTGGTGCGCGGCGGGATGGGGTCGAACCAGTACTTCTGCTGCGGGTTCGGGTTGAGCTTCAGCGGCTGAGGGGCGTTGCGGTCGATGGAGAGAACAGCGCTCATGACTCAGGCCGCCTTGCGTTGTGCCTGCGCGCGCTGCGCCACCAGTTCGCGCGTACGCGGAATCAGCTCGCGCCCGTAGTCCAGAGCGTCTTCCAGCGGGTCGAAGCCGCGGATCAGGAAGGTCGTGACGCCCAGGTCGTAGTAGTCGAGCAGCGCATCGGCCACCTGCTCGGGCGTGCCGACCAGCGCGGTGCTGTTCGAGCGGCCGCCGATCTCCTGCGCGACCGCGGTCCACAGGCGCTTGTCGAGCCGCGAGCCTTTCTCGGCCGCGGCCAGCAGGCGCTTGGCGCCTTCGCTCTGCTGCGGACCGCCGCGGTTGTAGCCCTGCACCACGCGCAGGCGCTTGGTCTCTGCCAGGATGTTCTCGGCGCGCGCCCATGCGGCTTCTTCGGTCTCCGCCAGGATCGGACGGAACGACACCGAGAAGCGCACGCTGCGCCCGTGCCTGGCCGCTTCAGCGCGCACGCGCGTGGTCAGCTCGCGCGCCTGGTCGAGCGATTCGCCCCACAGCGCGTACACGTCGGCGTACTTGCCCGCGACCGGAATCGCAGCCTCGGAAGCGCCGCCGAAATACACCGGCACGTGCGGCTTGCCGTTGCGCGTCTGCAGCGGCTTCACTTCGGAGAACGCGTTCTGGAAGCGGTAGTGCGCGCCTTCGTGGTCGAAGGGCTTCTCGGCCGTCCACACCTTGTGCAGCACTTCGAGATATTCGTCGGTGCGGGCGTAGCGCTGGTCGTGATCGAGCCAGTCGCCGTCACGGCGCTGCTCTTCGTCGGAGCCGCCCGAGATGTAGTGCACACCCAGCCGGCCTCCGCTGAACTGGTCGAGCGAGGCGAACTGCCGCGCCGCCAGCGTGGGTGCCACGAAGCCGGGGCGGTGCGCGAGCATGAAGTGGATGCGCTCGGTTACCGAGGCGGCGTAGGCCACCGTGAGCGTGGCGTCGGGGCTGGTCGAGTGGTGCGGCACCAGCACGCGGTCGAAGCCGGCCGTTTCGTGGGCCTGCGCGAAGGCGCGCACGTAGTCGCGGTCGAGCGAGGGGCCCTTGGCCGCGTGGATCTCCGAGACCTTCTGGCCCTGGATCATGCCGATGAATTCGACGCCGTCTTGGTGTTGCTGGCTCATGGTGTTGTCCTTGTTTGAATATGAATGGGAGGTGGATGTCAGGCGACGGGCAGGCGCAGCGCGTTCTCGAAGCTGCGGTCCCACAGCGGCTTGACGTCGGCCGGACCGTCGAGCACGCCGATCTTCAGGAAGGTGTCGGCCACGTCCTGGTGGCTGCGCACCACGGCATCGCTGACGGGGCCCAGGCTGTAGTCGCCGCTGCGGCCGTTGAAGAGCTCGACGATGTCGCCGACGGGCACGCGCGTTTCGGCCGACTGCGCGCGGGCATAGGCCAAAAAGTTACCGTTGATCCACGCGAACGAGCGTTGCAGGCGCTGCAGCAGGTCGCTCAGCGCGGCGCGCCGCAACGCGTCGTCGAGCGCGCGCGGGTTGGCGTAGATCGGGAAGTTGCCCGAGAGATACCCCACGCCGGTCTTGATGACGCGGGCGCCGTACTGCGTGCGCGCCAGCTGGCCGTTGTAGCCGTAGATGGCCCAGGCATCGAGGTCGCCGCGCGCGAAGGCCGAGAGGCCGTCCGACGGGGTGAGGCTCACGGCCTGGATGTCGCTGAACGACAGGCCCGCTTCGGCCAGCTGCTTGGCCAGGTAGTAGTGCGAGGTAGTGGCGCGCACGTAGCCCACGCGCTTGCCCTTGAAGTCGGCGATGGTGCGGATCGGTGCGTCCTTGCGCGCCAGCGTGGCCTGGTTGTTCAGGTCTTCATGCGTGACGGCCACCAGCTTCACGCTGGACTTCTGCCGCGCCGCGAACACCGGCGGAATCTCGCTGCCCGAACCCAGGTCGAGCGCATCGCCGTTGATGGCCTCGATGTGCAGCACGCCGTTGTTGAGCTCGCGCCAGTCGATCTTGTAGGGTGTGTTCGCCTGGCCAGAGGCGGCGAGCAGCGGGCGCCAGAGGCCCTTGTAGGTGCCCACGCGCAGCGTGACGCCGGACAGGTCGCGCGAGGGCGTGGCCGCCTGCGTCCAGCCTGCTGTGCCGGTCGCGGCCAACGCCGCGGCGGCTTGCAGCAGGCGACGCCTGTCCAAAGGAAAGTCTGGTTTCATGCACCGAACCGTAACCAGACGCCCCACGGAAGCGAACGCAGAAAAACGAGTTTGCATATGCGGGATGCGTCGTTTTCCCGCGCCGGGCGGCCCGGTACCGTGCGGGAACCATGAGTGCACTCCCCTTGCGCCGCACACCGGCCACGCCTGAACACCCCTCCCCGCCTTCCACCGTCGATGCCTCCGTGCTGGCGCGCCTGTCGGCCCAGTTCGCCGCCACCGCGGCCGACCACGACCGCAGCGGCGCCTTTCCGCGCGAGAACTTCGCGGCACTGCAGGCGCATGGACTCATCGGGCTGGTCGCGCCCGCCGAGCACGGCGGCGGCGGGGCCACGCTGGCGACGGCACGGCGCGTGATCTCGGCCGTGGCGCGGGGCGAGCCGGCCACGGCGCTGATTCTCACGATGACCTATCTGCAACACCACGCATTGACGCGCACCGACAGCCGCTGGCCACCGCATCTGCGCGAACGCGTGGCGCGTGATGCAGTCGCAAACGGCGCGCTGATCAACGCGCTGCGCGTGGAGCCCGCGCTCGGCTCGCCGGCCCGCGGCGGCCTGCCCGGCACGGTCGCGCGGCGCGACGGCAACGGCTGGAAGATCGACGGCCACAAGCTCTACACCACCGGCATCGAGGGCCTGAGCTGGCTCGCCGTGTGGGCTCGTACCGATGAGGGTGATGAAGCCGCCCCGCGCACCGGCGTGTTCCTGGTGCCGCGCAACGCGCCCGGCGTGCGCGTGATCGCGAGCTGGGACCATCTGGGCCTGCGCGCCTCGGGCAGCCACGAGGTGGTGTTCGAAGACGTCGCCATCGATCTCGACCACGCGGTGGACCTTCGCGCGCCGGCCGACTGGGCGCCCGATGCAGGCAGCCAGACCGATATCGACGCCCATGCCACGCAGCAGGCGTGGATGACGGTGCTGCTCGGCAGCCTCTACGACGCCGTGGCCACGGCCGCACGCGATTGGCTGGTCGGCTTCCTGAACCAGCGCGCCCCCGGCAGCCTGGGCGCGCCGCTGGCGAGCTTGCCGCGCGTGCAGGAGCATGTGGGCGAGATCGAGGCGCTGCTGCGAACCAACCGGGTGCTGCTCGACGACGCAACCGCCGCCGTCGATCGCGGCCATGCGCAACCTGCCGCCGAAAGCGGCCTGCTCAAGTACACGGTGACAGGCAACGCAATCCGCGCGGTCGAGCTGGCGCTGCAGCTCAGCGGCAACCACGGCCTCACGCGGCAAAACCCGCTGGAGCGGCACTACCGCGACGTGCTGTGCAGCCGCATCCACACACCGCAGAACGATGCGATCCTGGTGGCCGCGGGCAAGCGCGCTTTGCTCTCGACGGGAGCCGCTGCATGACCGACCTGCTGTTTTCCAGGGCTTCCCGCCGCAGCTGGCTGAAGCAAGGCACCGCGCTCTCGCTGGCCGCCGCTGGCTCGCTGCGCGTGTGGGCGCAGCCGCAACCGACGACGTTGGTGCTTGGCGACCAGGCCGGTGGCCTGCGCTCGCTCTTCGAGGCCTCGCGCACACTCGAAGGCGCGCCGTTCGCCTACCGCTGGGCCAACTTCCAGGGGGCGGCACCGTTGTTCGAGGCGCAGCGCAGCGCGGCGGTCGACACAGCCATGGCCGGCGACCTGCCCGTGCTGGCCGCGGCCGTGGGCAAGACGCCGCTGAAGATCGTCGCCACGCGCGTCGGCAAGGCCGACTCGCTGGGCATCGTCGTGCAGCCCGATTCGCCGCTGCGCAGCGTTGCGGACCTGCGCGGCAAGACGGTGATCGTGTCGTCGGCGCGCGGCAGCATCTCGCAGTACCAGCTGTACGGCGCACTCGAAGAAGCCGGCGTGCGGCGCGAAGAGGTAACGGTGAAGTTCGTGCTGCCGACCGACGCAGCCGCCGCCTTCGCCTCGAAGCAGATCGACGCGTGGGCCATCTTCGATCCGTACTACACCATCGCCGTGCAGCAAGGCGGACGCATCCTGCGCGACGGGCGCGGAATCAACACTGCCCTGGGCTTCATCACCGCGAGCGAACATTCGCTGGCCGACCCGGCCAGGCGCGCGGCCATCGTGCAGTTTCTCGACCGGCTGGGCCGCGCGGGCGACTGGGCGCTGGCCAACCCCGAAGCCTACGCACAGGCCTACAGCCAGCTCACGCGGCTGCCGATCGAGTCGTCGCGCATCATCACCGCGCGGGCTTCGGTGGCAGGCCGGCCGGTGAGCGAAGCCGACATCGTCGCGCTGCAGGCCGTGGCCGACCGCTCGGCGCGCGACGGCATCCTGCCGGTACGGGTGGATGTGCGCGCGATTACCGACACCAGCGTCTGGAAGCGCCCGGCGTGATCGCCACCTTGGCGCCCCTGCGCGAATTCGTCGGCGCCTTTGGCCGGCTGCTCGACAGCGCGCCCGACGAGCCCCGCATTCTTTCTGAAGGCGGCGCGTTGCTGCGCACGCTGGTTGCGCGCGACGACTGGCTGCCCGAGGCCTTTGCCCAGCCCGACCCTGTGCGTTATCGGCAATTTCTGCTGCACGCGGACAGCACCGAGCGCTTTTCGGTCGTGAGCTTCGTGTGGGGGCCGGGGCAGGCCACGCCGGTGCACAACCACACGGTGTGGGGGTTGATCGGCATGCTGCGCGGCGCGGAGTACAGCCAGGGCTATGTGCTCGATGCGCAGGGCCGTGCGCAGCCGCAGGGCGAGGCGGTGCGGCTCGATGTTGGCGACGTGGAAGCCGTGTCGCCCACCGTCGGCGACTTGCATCGCGTGCACAACGCGCATGCTGACCGCGTGTCGATCAGCATCCACGTGTACGGCGCGAACATCGGCGCCGTGCGGCGGCATACTTACCCGACGGAGGGCGGCCGCAAGCCCTTTGTCTCCGGATACTCCAACGCGCTGCTGCCCAACCTGTGGGACCGCTCCGCTGAACTCGCATCCTCGAACACCGTATGACGACTGCCTCCTTTCCCGTTCTTTCATTTGCCGCCGTGCGCGAGCGGCTCATCGCCCGCGACGAAACCGCCCTGCTCGACGTGCGCGAGGAAGATCCGTTCGCACAGGAGCATCCGCTGTGGGCTGCGAACCTGCCGCTGTCGCGCATCGAGATCGAAGCGTGGCGGCGCATTCCGCGGCGCGACACGCTGATCGTGCTGTACGGCGAGCACGGCGGTATCGACCTTGCGCCGCTGGCCGCGAAGACATTGGCTGCGCTGGGCTACACGAACTTGCATCTGCTCGAAGGCGGCCTTGAAGGCTGGCGGCGCGCGGGCGGCGAGTTGTTCCGTGACGTGAACGTGCCGAGCAAGTCGTTTGGCGAACTGGTCGAGCATGAGCGGCACACACCTTCGCTGTCCGCGCCCGAGGTGAAGGCGCTGGTCGATGCGAAGGCCAACGTGGTGGTGCTCGATGCGCGCCGCTTCGACGAGTACCAGACGATGAGCATTCCCTCGGCCACCAGCGTGCCGGGCGCGGAGCTGGTGCTGCGCGTGCGCGAGCTGGCGCCTGATCCTTCGACGCAGGTGATCGTCAATTGCGCAGGACGCACACGCAGCATCATCGGTACGCAGTCGCTGGTGAACGCGGGCATTCCGAACCCGGTGGCTGCGCTGCGCAACGGCACGATCGGTTGGAAGCTTGCGGGGCAGGTGCTGGACCATGGTGCCGACCGGCAGGCGCCTGCCGTGGTGTCGCAAACGCATCGCGCACAGGCGCAGGCCGATGCAAAACGCGTGGCCGATCTGGCTGGCGTGCGCCGCATCGCGCTCGACGCACTGCAGACGCTCGAAGCGCCGGGACGCACCGTGTACCGCTTCGACGTGCGCACGCCCGAGGAATATGCGGCGGGCCACCTGCCCGGCTTTGCCAGTGCGCCCGGCGGGCAACTTGTGCAGGAAACCGATC
Organism: Variovorax sp. YR566; assembly: GCF_051992195.1. Lineage (NCBI taxonomy): Bacteria > Pseudomonadati > Pseudomonadota > Betaproteobacteria > Burkholderiales > Comamonadaceae > Variovorax > Variovorax sp. YR566. The sequence continues at coordinate 5,353,357 of NZ_CP197092.1, forward strand.
ACCAGGTGCCCGTGCGCGGCGCGCGCATCGTGCTGGCGGACGACGATGGCGTGCGGGCTTCGATGAGCGCGTCGTGGCTTGCGCAGATGGGGTGGGAGGTCTACGTGCCGGAGGTCGTGCCAGCGGCTGCGGACTTCATCGAGACCTCGGCGCCGCCGAGCTCATACCCGCCGGTTGCGGCCGTTGCGGGCGAGCTCGCGCCGAAGGAACTGGCTGCGTTGCTGAAGCAACCCGGCACCGCGGTGATCGACGTGACGACGAGCGCGAACTACGTGAAGCGCCACATTCCCGGCGCCTGGTATGTAATCCGCGCGCAACTTGCGCAGGCCCTCGATGCGGTCATTCCACCGGCGCAGCGCTACGTGCTGACCTGCGGCAGCAGCCTGCTCGCCCGATATGCCGCGGCCGACCTGCGCGCGCTGCTCGATGCGCGCGGCAAGGGCGATATCGAGGTGCTGGTGCTGACCGGCGGCAACGCGGCATGGTTCGCCGCAGGCCTCGACGCGGAGACCGGCGAGACGCGCCTTGCAACCGCGCGCACTGATCGCTATCGCCGGCCCTACGAAGGCACCGATGCGCCGGCCGAAGCGATGCAGGCTTATCTCGATTGGGAGTACGGCCTGGTGGCGCAGCTAGGGCGCGACGGCACGCATCATTTCAACGTGATCTAGATGCAAGCGTTTTGAAAGGATGACAACACGGTGGTGACACTGTGTAGGCTGGGTAAAGGCCGTCATCCGGCGATGCCACGGGACGTTGGTTGTTCATACCGACAACAACTCGTCCCAGGAGCTTTGCCATGAGATTCCCTGTTCTTGCCTTGTCCGCCGCCGCGCTGGCAGCAGTCCTGACCGGCTGCGTGGTCGCACCGGCAGCCCCCGTGTACTCAGCGCCTCCGGGCGTGGCCTATGTGGCACCCACGTATGTGTCGCCCGGTGTCGGCTTCGTGTGGGCCTACCACCCGCGCTACGGCTGGGGCTGGCACCACCCGCAATACGGATGGCACCGCGGCTGGCGCTGAACCGAGGCGGCTGATGCCGCCTCTACACGCCTGGATCAGCTCGGCTCGGCGCTCTTGAACAGAGCGGCGACCTTGCGCTTGGTCTTGATGTTGCTGGAGATGCCGCGTGCGGGCGTTGCAGCCTTGGCGGCAGCTTCCCATGCCGGTGTGGCATCGGGCTCGCCGGCTTCGTAAGGCTTGTCGAAGAACGGATCGCGCGGCGCCGACGGTGCGCGGTGCGGACGTCCACCGCCGCGGCGGGCTTCGGCCTCGCGGCGTTCGCGCGGCTGGTCGAGCACATCGCGTGCGTCGCCGGCTTCGCCTTCTTCGCGCCAGTGGCGGCGTCCGTCATTGATGCGGCCGCGCGGGCGGTCTTCTTCGAACTCGACGGGTTCGAGCTCGATCTTCTTCTTGATCAGCTTCTCGATGTCGGCCACCAGGCGCGCATCGTTGCCGCCGCTGGCAAAGCTCACGGCCAGGCCCGAGGCGCCGGCACGGCCCGTGCGGCCGATGCGGTGCACGTAGTCTTCAGCGTTGAACGGAATGTCGAAGTTGAAGACCGCGGGCACGTCCTTGATGTCGAGGCCACGGGCCGCGACGTCGGTGCACACGAGCAGGTCGACTTCGCCGGCCTTGAACGAAGCGAGCGCCTTTAGGCGTTCGTCCTGGCTCTTGTCGCCATGCAGTGCGGTGGTACGCAGGCCATCGCGCTCCAGCGAGCGTGCGAGGCGCGCGCAGCCGAGCTTGCTGTTGACGAACACGAAAGCCTGCGTGATGCCGCGCTGCTGCACGATCTGCTTGAGCGCGCGGCGCTTGTCGTCGTCGGCCACGCTGTAGAAATGCTGCTCGACGGTGGAGGCCGTTTCGTTCGGCCGCGCCACTTCGATGGTGACGGGGTTCTGCAGGTAGCTGCCGGCCAGTCGCTTGATTTCGGGCGAGAACGTGGCCGAGAACAGCAACGTGGTGCGCTGCTTGGGCAGGTAGCTCAGGATGCGCTGCAGGTCGGGCAGGAAGCCGATGTCGAGCATGCGGTCGGCTTCGTCGAGCACGACGTATTCGACCTGGTTGAGCACCGCGTTCTTGGCTTCGATGTGATCGAGCAGCCGGCCCGGCGTGGCGACCAGCACTTCGACGCCCTTCTTCAGCTCCAGCGTCTGCGGCTTCATGTCGATGCCGCCGAACACCACCGTGCTGCGCAGGTTGGTGTACTTGGCGTACAGCTTGACCTGCTGCGCGACCTGGTCGGCCAGTTCACGCGTGGGCAGCAGCACGAGAGCCCGGACCGGATGCCGCGCGGGCGAGGTCGAGGCGTTTTCATGCTTGAGCATGCGCTGCAGCAGCGGGAGCGAAAACGCCGCCGTCTTGCCGGTGCCGGTCTGGGCGGCGCCCATCACATCCTGGCCCGCGAGCACGACCGGAATGGCCTGCTCCTGGATCGGTGTCATGGTCTCGTAGCCCATTTCGGCTACGGCGCGCGCCAGCGGTTCCGCCAGCGATAGATTGGAGAAGGAGCTTGTCATTGAGCCTGCTATTGTCGCATTGCCGCAAAAAACGGCAGTGACGGCGGCATGACAACGCCCGCGCCAGCGGAATTGCTATTTATTAGATAGCAACCAATTCAGCACTGGCAGGCCCTTCAAGACGATGCAGCTCAGAGGCTACGCGCATTGAAGGTGTCGCAGGACTTGATATCGCCGCTTTGATAACCCGCGCCGAACCACCGTTGACGCTGCGCGCTCGAGCCGTGGGTGAAGCTGTCGGGCACCACTGCACGGCCTGCGGAACGCTGCAGGGCGTCGTCGCCGATCTTCTGCGCGGCGTTCATGGCGGCCTCGATGTCGCCCGGGTCGAGCCACTTCTTCGACTCTTGCGAATGGTGGGCCCACACACCCGCGAAGCAGTCGGCCTGTAGTTCGACGCGCACGCTCATCGCGTTGTTCTGTGTCTGGCTCAGGCGGCTGCGCATGCCGTCGACCTTGGCGGTGATGCCGAGTTCGTCCTGCACGTGATGGCCGACCTCGTGCGCAATGACGTACGCCTGCGCAAACTCGCCCGGCGCGCCGAGCTGGTTTTTCAGCGTGTCGTAGAAGCCGAGATCGATGTAGACCTTCTGGTCGCCAGGGCAGTAGAACGGGCCCATGGCCGATTGCCCCGTGCCGCAGGCCGTGGGCGTGGCATTGCGGAACAGCACGAGCCGGGGTGCGTGGTACGTGCCGCCGTTCTGCTTGAAGATGCCCGTCCAGACCACTTCGGTGTTCTTGAGCACAGTGGAGACGAAAGCCGCCTCGCGGTCGCCGGACGGTGGCTTGGGTGCGGGCCCCTGTTGCTGTTGCTGCACCGGGGCCGGACCGCCGCCACCGCTGAGCAGGCTCAGTACCGTGAGCGGGTTGATGCCGAAGACCCAGCCCGCGATCAGCGCGACCGCGATGGTGCCGATGCCGATGCCGCGACCGCCGATGAAGCCGCCGCCCCCGCCACCTTCACCGCGGCGGTCTTCGACGTTGTCCGATTGTTCGTTGCCTTCCCATCTCATCGCAGTCTCCTTGCCGGCCATTGCAGGAGGATTTGCCGGCGGTCGCAGGATGGTACTTGCCCCGGCGCCCTCCGGGGTAACCGGCCGTCAGCAGACGGCTTGGTGTTTCGTCAGGTTTTTGGCAGGGTGACGCCGCGTTGGCCCTGGTACTTGCCGCCGCGGTCCTTGTAGCTGGTCTCGCAAACCTCGTCGCTCTCGAAGAACAGCACCTGCGCGCAGCCTTCGCCCGCGTAGATCTTGGCCGGCAGAGGCGTGGTGTTGCTGAATTCGAGTGTCACGTAGCCTTCCCACTCGGGCTCGAAGGGCGTGACGTTGACGATGATGCCGCAGCGCGCATAGGTGCTCTTGCCGAGGCAGATGGTGAGCACGTTGCGCGGGATGCGGAAATATTCGACGGTGCGCGCCAGCGCGAAGCTGTTGGGCGGAATGATGCAGTAGTCGCCGTGCATGTCGACGAAGCTCTTCTCGTCGAAATTCTTCGGGTCGACCACGGTGCTGTGGATGTTGGTGAAAACCTTGAATTCAGGCGCGCACCGGATGTCGTAGCCATAGCTGGAGGTGCCGTAGCTGATGATCTTGTGGCCGTCGCTCTCGCGCACCTGACCGGGCTCGAAGGGCTCGATCATGCCGTTCTGCTCGGCCATGCGCCGGATCCATTTGTCGCTCTTGATGCTCATATGCGGTCGCTACTGCTGCTGCGGGGGGAGATGGCGCGAATTGTGGCATGCGCCACTGCCCTCCCCGCCGCCCCGGGTGCTACAGCGCCTGCGAAATCACCGTGCGCTCGACCAGGCGGTCATCGCCCAGCACGATCATCGCGAAGAGCATTTCTTCCAGCGTGCTCGCCAGTTTTGTCTTGCGCGCCAGCAGCGGCGTGGCCGCCGGGTTGAGCACCAGGAAGTCGGCCTCGCAGCCCGGCTGCAGGTTGCCCACCACGCCGTCGAGCCCCAGCGCGCGCGCCGCGCCGCCGGTGTGGCGCCACCAGAGTTCCGAAGGCGCAATGCTCAGGCCGGTCTTGGTCTGGCCTTCACGGCCGACGTAGTAGGCGGCCATCATGGTGTGGAAGGGACTGAAGCTGGTGCCGCCGCCCACGTCGCTGGCGAGGCCGTACGGATAGCCCACGCGGTCGGCCGCGCCGAAGTCGAAGAAGCCGCTGCCGAGGAACAGGTTGCTCGTCGGGCTCACGGCCGCCGCCGTCTTCGTCTCGCGCAGCAGGGCGCGGTCGGCGTCGTCGAGGTAGATGCAGTGGGCGTACACGGCGCGCTCGCGCATCAGGCCGAAGCCGGCGTACACGTCGAGATACGAGCGCGCCTTGGGGTACAGCTCGCGCACCCAGCTCACTTCGTCGCGGTTCTCCGCCACGTGCGACTGGATCCAGGTGTCGGCGTATTTGGCGGCCAACTCGCTCGCACCGCGCATCTGGGCATCGGTGCTCGCGGGTGCAAAGCGCGGCGCGATGGCATAGCCCAGCCGGTCGACGTTGTGCCACTTGCGGATCAGCGCTTCGGAGTCGATCAGGCTCTGCTCGGTTTCATCGCGCACGCCGTCGGGCGAATTGCGGTCCTGCAGCACCTTGCCGGTCATCATGCGCAGGCCGCGGCGCTGCGCGCCTTCGAAGAAGGCATCGACCGAGGCCACATGCGAAGTCGCGAAGGTCAATGAGGTAGTGACGCCGTTGCGCAGCAGTTCGCCGAAGAACACGTCCGCCACTTCGTTCGAATGCGCGGGGTCTGCGAATTTGCTTTCGGCAGGGAAGGTGTAGTTCTCGAGCCAGGGCAGCAAGCCCGGCGAGGGCGAACCGATGATGTCGGTCTGCGGATAGTGGATGTGCATGTCCACGAAGCCCGGCGCGAGGATGCGCCCCGGCAGATGGGTCACGTGGGCGCCGGGGTGGCGCGGCGCGACGGCGGCGTGGCTGCCGGCATCGAGCACGCGCTGGCGGCCGGTGCTGTCGGGGGCCACGACCAGCAGGCCGTCTTCATCGAAAACGGGCTGGCCGGCGGCGTCGAATCGCAGGAGGGAGGCGCGGTAGGCTTTTTTCATCGTGGGTGCGGAGGGTAATCCAGCCCCACCGCACCGCAATTTCCATGCGCATATGAGTGCTATATGCGGAACGCACTCACCGCGGCGGCAGCGCACGCGACTGGATGTCGAAGGGCACGCCGGTCGGCACGGGCCCGTCGCCGTCCTTGCGCTTGGTCAGCAGCGCGTACTTCGATTCGATGAAGTAGACGCGGTCGCCCCGCACCGCGCCCGACGAGGGGTCGTTGAGCCCTGTCACTACCGTCTGCAGGCCGAGCTTCGTGCCGTCGACACGCGCCACTGTGATCTGGCCACCGTAGGGGCCTTCGCCGAAGGCATTGCTCTCGAACAGCACGAACCGGCCGGGCTTCCAGGCGCGGATTGCGTCGACGTTCTTCAGCACTCGCGGCGCCTCGATGCGCGTGACCTCGCCGGCGTTGCCTTCAGCGCCCAAACCGATGCGCAGCACGTAAGGAACCGCCGCCACGAGGCTCACATAGACATCGCGTCCACCATCGATGGCGATGCCGTTCAGGCCCTTGTAGGGGCCCGGTCCGGCCAGCGCCGGGTCTTCCTTCCACACCGTGAGCGCGGTGGCGCCCGGTGCGAGCTTCAGCACGCGCGGGTGGTAGGAGTCGGTCACGTAGAGATTGCCGCGTGCGTCCTGCGCGAGGTCGTTGCAGTAGCCGCTGTCGGGCATTGCATAGCTCGCGCGCGGCGCGCCCGTGGCCAGGTCGTAGCGCTTGAGTGCGCTCGGCGTCTGCGGCACGGTGGTGAAGCCGCTGCTGCCCGAGCAGACCCACAGCGCCCGATGCTTCGCATCGACCAGCACGCCCTGCCCGTTCGCCAGACCATTGGCGCCTGGCTTCACGAGCACCTCGGCCTTCGGCGCGACACCCGGCTTCAGGCGCGCGACCGCGCCCTCGCGCCAGCTGCCGACGTAGAACGAACCGTCCGGGCCGATGGCGACGCTTTCCGGATACCAGTCGTCCGGCAAGGCCTGCACCCCGGTCGGCGCAGCCGAGGCCATCGCCGCCACGAACGCGAGCGACACGCCCCCGAGCAACGCGCGCACTCTCATTGCCACACGCGATACACGCGCCCCGTCTGCGGCCCTTCGACGCTGCGAACATAGGCCTGCGCAGCCTTCGCCGCCGACACCGACTCGAATCCGGGAAAGAACGACCCGTACAGCGGCAGCGACTCGGTCAGCACCGTCGGGCTCACCACGTTGATGCGGATGCCGCGCGGCAACTCGATCGCCGCGCCGCGCACGAAACCCTCGACCGCTGCATTGACGGCCGTGGCATTCGCGCCCTGGCGGATCGGCTCGTCCGCCACGATGCCCGTGGTCAGCGTGATCGAGCCGCCATCGGTCAGCACATGCTGGCCCAGCAACGCGAGCCGCACCTGGCCGAGCAGCTTGTCCTGCAGGCCGACGTTGAAGTCGGCCGGCCGCATTTCATTCAGCGGACCGAAGAACAGCCCGCCCGCCGCCGACACGATGGCATCGACGCGTCCCACCGCCGCATACAGCGCCTCGACGCTCGCATCGCTCGTGATGTCGACCTGGTAGTCGCCGCGCGTGCGGCCTGCGCGAATCACCTCGTGACCGCGCTCAGCCAGCGTCTGAGCCACCGCACTGCCAATTGCGCCCGTCGCGCCCACAACAAGAACCTTCATGGAGAACCTCGCCAAAAGTGAATCAACAAGCAGCGATTTTTTTTACGAACCGTTGATTTGATAAATTGCCATCTGGTTCGGCCATTCGAAACTCTGGATTCTCAATATGGACAAGCTCCGCGCCATGGAAGTCTTCGTCGCCACGGTGGATGCGGGCAGCTTCGCCGCTGCCGCCGAGGCGCTCGACCTGTCGGCCGTGATGGTCGGCAAGCACATCCGCGCGCTCGAAGAGCAGCTTGGCGCCCGCCTGCTGGAGCGCACCACGCGCCGCCATTCGCTCACCGAGATCGGCACCGCCTACCTCGAGCGCTGCCGCGACGTGCTGGCCAGCGTGCACACCGCCGACGGCGTGGCCGAGTCGCTGCGCGCCATGCCCCAGGGCGTGCTGCGCGTCACCGCGCCCGTGGCCTACGGCGCGCACCGGCTCACGCCGGTGATCGGCGACTACATCGCCGCCTACCCGCAGGTGAAGGTCGACTTGAGCCTCAACGACCGCGTGGTCGATCTCGCGGAGGAGGGCTTCGACTGCGGCATCCGCTCGGGCGCCGCGGTCGACGAGCGGCTCATTGCAAGACCGCTCGCGCTGGCGCGCATGTATGCCGTCGCCAGCCCCGCGTGGGTCGCGCGCCACGGTCAGCCGAAGCGCCCGTCCGACCTGGAGGCCTTTCCGCTGCTGGGCTTCGCGACTTGGGGGCCGAACCATTCGTGGCGCTTCACGCGCAAGGGCGAGACGGTGCACGTGCCGGTGCGCGGCCCACTCATCACCAACAACGGCCAGGCACTGCTGGCCGCGGCCATGGCCGGCGTGGGTGTGATCGTGCAGGCCGATGCGCTGCTCGGACCTGCACTCGCATCAGGCCAGGTGGTGCAGCTGTTGCCCGACTGGGAACTGCCCACGCGACAGGTGCACATCATGCGGCTGCCGGAAGCGCGGCCGAGTGCGAAGCTGCGGACCTTTGTGGACTTCGTGGTCGAGCGGCTGGGCTGAAAGATAGCGTTTAATGTCACTCATTCTGGACAAATTTTCAAATTTGTCTAACATGGGAGACACAATGCCCTCCACTTCCCCGCCCACCACAGCCACAGCAGACCGGCGCCTCGCAACGCTCGGCAGCCGCATTCATGCACACCGCAAGGCGTTGAAGGTCAGCGCTACCACCGCCGCAGAGGCAGCGGGCGTGTCTCGCATGACGCTGCACAGGATCGAGCGCGGAGAACCTTCGGTCACGATGGGCGCCTATATGAATGCGCTGGGAGCATTGGGTCTCGACGTCGATGTGGTGATGTCCACTGAGCCGCCAGCCCTTGCGCCGCTCCCAGGGGGCATTCGAATTGCCGATTACCCCCAGTTGCGCCGACTTGCCTGGCAATTGGCCCCGACCACCGAACTCACGCCCGAAGAAGCATGGGGAACCTACGAGCGCAACTGGCGCCATGTCGACACATCCGCACTGGACGCCAAAGAGCGCGACTTGTTGGAAGACCTGGCGCGCACCCTTGGCAGGAAGCCATTGCATGTTTGAACGGCCACACCATCAACGCGTCGCTCAGGTGCTGGCCTCACTCGACGCAAACCTGCTCGCCCAAAGCCATTGCTTCTTCGGCGGAGGCACGGCTATCGCGCTTCGCTACGGCGAGTACCGCGAGTCCGTGGACATCGACTTCCTCGTATCCGACATCGATGGCTATCGCCAACTGCGCCAACTGCTGACGAGGAATCAAGGCCTCGGCGCACTCGCACGCCAAGGCTCCGAGATTCAGCAATCGGCTGAACTTCGCGCCGATCAATACGGCATTCGATCGTCGGTTCGCGTAGACAACACCGAGATCAAGTTTGAAATCGTTCTCGAAGCGCGCATCGAACTTGAATTGCCGGGAGCAGAGGACCGAGTCGGCGACATCGCGACCCTTACGCCGCTCGACATGGCAACGAGCAAGTTGCTCGCAAACTCGGACCGTTGGGCCGACGACAGCGTCTTCAGCCGCGACATCATCGACCTGGCCATGATGAAACCCGGGGCGGCACTGTTGCGTCGAGCAACGAGCAAAGCCAGCCGCGCCTACGGCAACAGCATCGACACCGATCTCACCAAGGCCGCCGAGGCGCTGCTTGCACGACCGGGTCGAATGGACCGTTGCATGGCCGTGCTGCAAATGACTCCGACCGTGACGCCCGCGCTGCTTCGCCAGCGCATCAAGGCTCTGTTGCCTCGTGCTGCTCCCGCAGGTCAATAGAGCTAGCGCGCCACCCGCCCCTGCACGCCCTCGACCAGCCAGTTCATCTTCAGGATCTGCTCGTCGCTCAGTTGCGCGCCCTTGGCGATCACGACGTGACCTTCGTTGTCACGCACGTCACCGGCAGTTGCGCGAAACGGCTGCAGCTTGCCTGCCGCAATGTCCTTCTGCCGCGCCAGCACCTCGTCCTGCACGGCCTTGGGCACCTTCGTGCCGAAGTCGCCGACGCGGATCATTCCTTCCTTCACGCCGCCCCAGAGGTTGCCGCTTTTCCAGCTGCCGTCGAGCACGGCCTTCGCGCGCTGCGTGTAGTAGCCGCCCCACTGGTGCGTGACCGCGACGATCTGCGCGTCGGGCGCGATCTTGCGCATGTCGGAATGGTAGGCAATGGCCATCCTGCCGCGCTCCTGCGCCGCAGCCATCACGGCGGTGGAGCCTGTGTGGAAGGCGACAACGTCGGCGTTCTGGTTGAACAGCGCCATCGCCGCATCGCGCTCCTTCGGCGGATCGAACCACTCGTTGAGCCACACCACGTGCACCTTAGCGGCCGGGTTCACCGAGCGCATGCCGAGCGTGAAGGCGTTGATGCCCTGCAGCACCTCGGGAATCGGAAAGCCCGCAACGTAGCCCGCAATATTGGTCTTCGTCATGCGGCCGGCCGCGATGCCCGCGAGGTAGCGGCCCTCGTAGTAGCGCGCATTGGCGGTCGCCACGTTGGGCGCGGTCTTGTAGCCGGTGATCGATTCGAACTTCACCTCGGGGAAGTCCTTCGCCACCTTCAGCGTCGGCTCCATGTAGCCGAAGCTCGGCGTGAAGATGAGCGTGTTGCCCTGCTGCGCGAGGTCGCGGATCACGCGCTCGGCGTCGGCGCCTTCGGCCACGTTTTCGACATAGGTGGTCTTGACCTTGTCACCCAGCACCGCATCGACGGCCTTGCGGCCCTCTTCATGCTGGCGCACCCAGCCGGCATCGGTGACGGGCGTGACGTAGACGAAGCCGATCTTCAGCGGACCCTTGGCTTGCTGCGTTTGCGAGAAGGCGGGAGATAAAAAGCACGCGGCGGCCAGCGCCAGAACGGCGCGGCCCGCGAGGTTTTTGTACATGGTGTTCCTCTACATGGCCCCGGAAAAGCAAAACCCCGCAGCAGGCCGGGACGCCTGCTGCGGGGTGGGGATTTTATGCCCGAGCCGTCTAGGCGGCGCGGTAGCGCACCGCGGGCACGGTGCTGGACAACCGCCCCGACATCGCACGCCGCGCCGCATCGAAGGCATCCCACTCGGCAAGGTCGGGCAGCGCGGGAATCGTGACCTGCTCGCCCTGGTCGAGCCCCGCGAGGGCCGCGTCGACCATGTCTTGCGCGGTCATCACGATCTCGCTGGGCAGGTGCTCGATCGGCACGCCCGCGACGCCCCAGAACTCGGTGGCCGTCGCACCGGGCAGCACCGCCTGCACGCGCACGCCCTTGTCCTTCAGCTCGTGCTGCAGCGACTGGCTCAGCGCCAGCACGAAGGCCTTGGTGCCACCGTACACGCCGTTGAGCGTCTCGGGCGAGATCGCCACGATGGAGGCGATGTTCACCAGCGTGCCGGCGCCGCGCTCGACGAAACCGGGCACGGCCGCATAGGTGAGCCGCGTGAGCGCGCTCACGTTGAGCTCGATCATTTCCTCCATCCTGTCGATGTCCGAGCCGAGCAGCGGTGCGGCGGCGCCGAAGCCGGCGTTGTTCACCAGCACGGTGATGTCGCCGCGAGTGCGCAGCACGGCTTCCACGGACGCGATGTCCTTTCGGTCGGACAGATCGGCAGAAAGGACCTCGACCTTGTGCCCGGTCTCGTCCACGAGCTTCGCGGCCAGTGCGGCGAGGCGCTCGCGATTGCGCGCCACCAGGATCAGGTCGAAGCCGCGCCGCGCGAGGCGGTCCGCGTACACGGCGCCGATGCCCGACGAGGCGCCGGTGATGAGGGCTGTGCCCTTGCCGGGATTTGAAGTTGCAGTCATGGAGTTTCCTTTGATCGCCACGGGGTTGTGGCCATGAGGGGAAGTCTCCTCCTGCAAGGCTATGGCGTAAATGTCATATAAGCCACCTTTCAGGACATCCGGCGCTTCAGGCCGTGGCGGCCTCTTTCCGGGCCACTCGGCGCACGCTCTGCGGCGGCTGCCCCAGCGTGCGCAGGAAGGCGCGGCGCATGCGCTCGGGGTCGCCGAAGCCCGTTTCGCGCGCGACCACGCCGAGCGCAAGGCTGCCCTCGTCGATCAGCGCGCGCGCCGCCTCCACGCGCAGGTTCTCGACCGCATGCGCGGGCGAATGCCCGGTCTCTGCCTTGAAGGCGCGGCTGAACTGGCGCGGGCTCAGGTGCGCGACCTCGGCCAGTTCCTCCACCGAAAGCGTCTCGCGCAGGTTGGCCCGCGCATGCACCAGCGCCTTCTGGATGCGATCGGACTTGGGTTCCAGCTCGAGCAGCGCGGAGTACTGCGACTGCCCGCCCGCGCGGCGGTGATACACGACCAGCTTCCTCGCCGCGAACCGGGCAGCCTCCACGCCGAGGTCGTCCTCCACCAGTGCCAGCACGAGATCGATGCCGGCCGTCATGCCGGCCGAGGTCCACACCGGCCCGTCGTTGATGAAGATGCGGTCGGGCTGCACCCTGATGGCTGGATGGCGCTTCTGCAGTTCGCCCGCAAAGGACCAGTGCGTGGTCGCCCGGCGTCCGTCGAGCAGGCCTGCATCTGCCAGCCCGAAGGCGCCGGTGCAGATGCTGGCCACACGGCGCGCATTGCGCAGCCCCGCACGCAGAAAGCGGCGCATCTTCTCGGACGTGGGCGCGATGAAGAGCGCGCCGCTCATCACCAGCGTGTCGAACTTCGCCGTGCCGAAGCGCTTGCTGTCGGTGGCCACGCCCGACGAGCTGGTCACGGGGCCGCCCTCTTCCGACAGCAGCTCGACCTTGTAGACCGCCTTGCCGGCATGGATGTTGGCAAGCTCGAACGCCGCGATCGCAGCGAGGTCGAGGATCTGGAAGCCGGGAAAGACGAGCACGCCGATGCGTTTCATGGCCATGTCCTGAAAAGAGGGTTGCACTGAATGACGGACGCGAGGCTAGACGACCTGCGCTGACCGCGTTGGCGTGAGGGATACGCAGCACGGCCTTCCCGCGCGGCGATGGGTGCCGCCACCAATCGGCAAGCGCCAACCCGGCCGCGTCGTCCCACAATGGGCGCTCCCCATGACGCACCCGACAACAACGAACGCAACAAACGCCCCGCCAGCCGAGCCGGGCGCCCACACCCACTGGCAGCGCAACCTCGCCGTCTGCATGTTCGGCTCCTTCACCACCATCATCGCGATGACGCTGCTGCTGCCCTTCCTGCCGCTGTACGTCGAGCAGCTCGGCGTGAAGGACCATGCGGCCATCGTGCAGTGGTCGGGCGCGGCTTACGGTGCCACCTTCTTCAGCGCCGCGCTGGTCGCGCCGCTGTGGGGCCGGCTGGCCGACCGCTACGGGCGCAAGCCGATGCTGATCCGCGCGAGCCTCGGCATGGCGGTGGCGATGGCGCTGATCGGCCTTGCGGGCAACGTGTGGCAGCTCGTGGGGCTGCGGCTGCTGGCGGGGCTGCTCGGCGGCTATGCCTCGGGCTCGATGGTGCTGGTCGCAACGCAGACGCCCAAGGACCGCACCGGCTGGGCGCTGGGCACGATGTCGTCGGCCATCATGGCGGGCAACCTCGTGGGGCCGCTGGTGGGTGGCATGCTGCCGCCGCTGGTCGGCATTCGCAACACCTTCTTCGCGGCGGGCGCGATGATCTTCGTGGCCTTTCTCGCAACGGCCTTCCTCATCCGCGAAGAGAAGAAGGCGCCTTCCGCATCGAAGCAACGCGGCGCCTCCGACGACACCGGCTGGGCCGCCGTGCCCGACAAGCGACCGCTGGTCGCGATGCTCTTCACCGGCATGCTGCTGATGCTCGCGAACATGTCGATCGAGCCGATCATCACCGTCTACGTTGCCACGCTGGTCGAAGACCCGAACCGCGTGACGATGATGGCCGGCCTCGTGATGTCGGCAGCGGCGCTCGGTAGCATCCTCTCGGCCTCGTGGCTGGGCAAGCTGGCCGACCGCGTGGGTCACTGGAACGTGATCGTCGGCTGCCTTGCGGTGTCGGCACTGCTGCTGGTGCCGCAGGCCTTCGTCAGCTCGGGCTGGCAGCTGGTGGTGCTGCGCTTTCTGATGGGGCTGTCGCTCGGCGGGCTGCTGCCCTGCATCGCGAGCGTGATCCGCCACAACGTGCCCGAACGCGTGGCGGGCAACATGCTCGGCTACTCGACCTCTGCGCAGTACACGGGCCAAGTCGCGGGGCCGCTGCTCGGCGGCTTCGTGGGCGGGCACATCGGCATGCGCGCCGTGTTCCTCGGCACCTGCGTGCTGATGGCCGCAGGCGCCGGGTGGAACTGGCTGGCGAAGCGGCGCTGAAGAAGCACCGCTGCGCCCTCCTCCCTACTCGCTGATGGTCACGCTGCTGTAGGCGGCGTCGGCCTTGATCTCCGATTCGGAGAACGGCAGGCGCAGCCACTGCCCGGCGCTGTAGGCGCGTGTGTAGTCGGCGTTGTGCGGCGACGCCGGATCGTCCGACAGCGAGAAGGTGAGGAATGTGTGAGCTTCGACGCCCCCCGCGGGGAACCGCACGATCTGCATGTAGCTGTTGCCGTTGGGGTTGGCGTCCATCGTGTAGCCGCCCTTGTCGAGCCGGTTCTCCGAGCAAAGGATCGTGAAGTAGCCCTGGCCGTCGCAGCCGCCCGACAGCGGGATCTTCTGGCCGCTGCGCGTCACGAACAGCGTGTCGCCGCGCGGCGCGTCGAGCGCGTAGCCGCTGGCCTGCACGCGCAGCACTGCGGCGCCGAAGGCCTGCCGCAGATCTTCGGCGGCTGAAGTCTTGAGGCCACTCGGCGTGTTGATCGGATCGCTCGCGCTGAAAGGCACTTCATAGAGCCTGTCCGCAGGCAGGCGCGAGGCGCGCGCCCAGAACTCGTCCCACACATGAGCGCCGCGCGCCGAGGCCAGGCCGGTGTTGTTCCACGCCTTCAGCACCGCGCAGGCGGGTCCGGTGTCGACGCTGCGCGGCGGCGAGAACGCCTCACCGGTCTGCGCATCGCCCGTCACCGCAATGCGAGGCACGCCGCACACCAGCTCCAGCGCGCGGGCCTTGAACAGTTCTGCTGTGTAGGCGCGGCTGCCGAGCGTGATGCGCTCGACGGCATCGACCGTTGCGCCCTTGCTCGTGTCTTGCGCAATGAGGTGGCCGAGCCGCGTGCGGAATGTCTGCGCGTTGCTGCCCGTCGGGCCGAAGATGGCCGGGTAGCCCGTGAGCGGCGCGTTCGGGTTGGCGAGCCAGTAGCTGTCGTTCATGTTGGCGACGTAGTCGTCGCGCAGCAGGCTCGGCATGCGCGAAGGGCCGACTGCCCCCTTCTGCACCGAGTCGGCGTCGCTCTGCCAGTCGCAGGCACTGCGCGAGCCGTCGAACACCGGCACGCGCGGCAGCGCGGCCGCCATCGCCTTGCCGGCGGGCGTGGTGCAGCCAGCCATCTGCTCGGGCGACACGTTGGGCACCGCGCCGATGTCCGCATACCAGGCCTTGGCGCTGCCGCGGCCCACGGCCACGGTGTTGACCCAGGGAATCGCTGCCTCCTCGCGCTGGACGGCGATGAGCTCGTCGAGCGACTTCGCCTGCGCCCAGCGCAGCCAGGTGCGGAAGGTGCGGTAGTTGTCGGCGTTGATGTCGCGGATGGCGAAGGCCATGCTCTGGCTCCAGGCCAGCGCCGGGTTGATCGCGCCCAGGTTCACCAGCGGGCCGTATTCGGAGGTGTAGAGCGTGCGCGTCACCGGCTCGACCTTGCCAGAGGCCTGCTTCACGTTCACGGTGACAGCGCGGGCCTGCATCTTCACCACGCGACCGTCGCGCAGGTAGCTCGTGGCGTCACCCGGAGCGAGCTGCAATTGAAAGAGGCCGAAGCGCCGCGCCGCCGACACCGTGTGGCTCCACGCGATGTTGTCGTTGAAGCCGATCAGGATCACCGGCACGCCGAGGAAAGACGTGCCGCTGACGTCGAGCTGCCCCGGAATGGTGAGCTGCGCCTGATAGAAGCGGTCGGGACCGCGCCAGTACCAGTGCGGGTTGCCGAACAGCAGCGGGCTCGCGTCGCCTGTGCTCGCTGTGCCGAAGCCGATCATGTTGCTGCCCACGCCCGCCTCGCCGCCGACCTGCAACGCCAGCGGCTGCGCGCCGTGCTCCTCGCGTGACGACACCTTGGCGGCAGGCGGCGCCGCGTTCGCGATGTTCGAGAGGAAGTTGCTGTAGCCCGCCGCCAGGTTGGTGGCGTACATGCGGCGGTAGATGTCGTCGGCGCTCACCGGCCGCACCCACGCCTCGTTGCGGCAGGCCGCATGTGCGTTGCCTGCACCGGCACCAGCCTTCAGCTCGCGCACGTAGCGGTTGTAGCCAGCGGCAAAGCCTTCGACCATGCCGCGGATGCTGGCCGGCTGCGCGCGGGCCATGGCCCCCACCACGTCGGCCGTGATCACGTGCTTGTGGAAGAAGTCGGAGTCGATGTTCCTGGGCTGGCCGATGGTGCTCTTGGCCAGCAGCAACGCCTCGGCGCCGAAGAACTGTGAGCGCTCGCCGCGGTAGGTGAGAAAGCTGTCGGCCATGGTGCAGAGATCGTCCTGCGCCTGCGCATAGCCGTAGCCATAGCCGGCACCTGCCCAGTCGTCCGCCTTGATGTGCGGCACGCCCATGGCGGTGCGGCGGATCTCGGCCTTGTAGCTGCCGTGCGGTGGCGTTGAACGGTCGGTAATGCCGGTACATGCCACGAGGGCCATGGCAACCGGCACGAGAAAAAGCGACCCGAGGCCGCACTTGAATTTCGAGCGCATGCAGTGTTCCTGTTGTGTATGAGGAACGCAGCTGCGTGGGCGATGAGCGTGCGTGGCGCGTTCGGCGGCAATCTTAAGACGGGCGACGCGAACGCCTCGCGCGCGTGCCCTTCTTTACATTGACGCCAGCCCCTGCTGGTGGCCCCAGGCGTGCGAGGCCCCGTCGTCGGCGGTCACGCGCACCTGGCTCGCCAGGAAGGACGGCGACAGGCCGAAGTAGCGCTGGAAAGTGCGGCTCATGTGCGCCGCGTCGGTGAAGCCGCTGACCAGCGCCACGTCGGTAAGTGGGCGCCGCACGGTGAACTGCTGCACCGTGCGCCGCACCTTGGTCCACAGCGCATAGCGCTTGACCGACGCCCCCACCTGCCGGGCGAACAGGTGCGTGAGCCGGTCGGGCGAGAGGCAGGCCACCGCCGACAGGTCGCGCAGCGGAATCTGCCCCGCATGCGCGCGGATGGCCTGCAGCACGCGTTCGATGCGCGGGTCGATGGCCGCTTCGCTCTCGGGGAATTCGTTGATGGCCTCGACCAGCTTCACGCTCAGCGCCCGTAGCCCGCGGCTGCAAAGCGCGCCGTGCTGCGCCGGATCGAAATCGTCGCGCAGCCGGCCGAAGCGGCGCGCATCGATCGGCAGGATGCCGTGGCCGCCCATGCGTTTGGCGAGCATGCGGTAGGCGCTCGAGGCGGGATCGAGATTGAGCGACAGCAGCCCGCAGCCATCGACGTCGAGCCGGCGCGACACGTGCGGAGCGACCAGCGCCGCGGTGCAGTGCACGCGCGTGCCGTCGACCGCCTCCAGCGCGAAGGGATGCCCGCTGATCGACGCCAGCAGCGTGGCCGACGAGCGGGCCGTCAGGCCCGACTGGATCGCCGGCGTGATGTAGAGGAACCGGTCATCCCACAGGTGCAGGAAGTTTTGCGTTGCCATGCCGTATCACTTTTGTTTTTGTCTCCAGCGGCGGATTCTCCCGCATCGGAACGGCCATGGGCTGCACATGCTGGCGCACCGCCTCCAGCAGCAGCGTGGCCAGTCGGCCCACCGGGGCCTCGGAGTGGGCCTGCGCGCGATAGAGCACGAGCGATATCTGCGGCAGTGCCGGCAGGGACAGCATCGTGCGATCGATGATGCGCACGTGCGATGGCAGCCCGAAAGGCGTGCGCACCGTGAGGCCCAGGCCGGCCGAGGCAGCGGCCCACAGCGCGGCCAGGCTGGCGCTGCCGAAGGCCCGGCGCCATGGCACGCCGGCGCGGTCGAGCGCAGTGATGACGATCTCGCGCAGCGGGCACGGGGCGTCGAGCATGATGAGCGGCAACGGCTCCTTGCTCTTGGCCTGGCGCGTGCCGGTGCCGCGGTACTCGCGCTGCGTCCACCAGTCGGCTTCGATCCGGTCGGGCGCCTTGGGGCCGATCCACAGCAGGGGCAAGCGCGCCACGCGCTCGGCATACGGCGACAGGGGCTGGTCGCCCGCGTCCCATGCCAGCGCCAGGTCGAGCTGGCCGAGTTCGAGCCGCTCCCGCAGCTCGCCGCTGCGCGCCACGCAGGCCTCGATGCGCACCTTGGGATGCGCGCGCGCGAAGCGGCCGAGCACGGCCGGCAGCAGCGTCTCGCCGAAGTCTTCCTGCAAGCCGAGGCGCACCCAGCCCTGCAGGTCGGCGCCGCGCATGGCGGCGCTGGCTTCTTCATTCAGTTCGAGCATGCGGTGCGCATAGGCCAGCAGCGTTTCGCCGGCGTCGGTTAGCTCCAGCCCGCGGCCGGCCTTGCGGAACAGCACGGTGCCGGCCTGTGACTCCAGCTTCTTGAGCTGCGCGCTCACTGCGGAAGTCGAGCGGCCCAGCTTGTCGGCGGCACGCGCATAGCTGCCGAGCGCGATGCCGGTGGAGAAAGTGCGCAGCACGTCGAGATCGAACATCACCTGGCTCATGTCGGGGCTCCTTTTTTGACCATCCTGTTTTTCAGGACGATTGGCACATTATTTTCTGATTTTCAAAACCTTGGCGACGGCGGACACTGCGCCGCAACATGACGCAATCCTCCCATTCCTCCTCTTCGTTCTCACCGCACCACCGCTGGAAGGTGCTGACTGCCGGCGTGGCCGCCAACGCAGCCTTCTCCGTGGCCTTCAGCGGCATCCCGATGACCGCCGTGCTCATGCGCACCGGCTACCAGCTCGACAACGCCACGCTCGGGCTGGTGCTCGGCCTCATGGGGCTAGGCATCGCGGTGAGCGAGTTGCCATGGGGTCTGCTGACCGACCGCTGGGGCGACCGGCCGGTGCTGCTGATGGGCCTGGGCAGCACGGCCATCGCGCTCGTGGCGATGGCGCTGTGGGCCGCACCAGCGGCGGGGCACATTCCCGGCCTGGGCTGGCTCGGCGCCGGGCTGCTGCTGGTCGGCCTGCTTGGCGGCAGCGTGAACGGTGCCAGTGGCCGCGCGGTGATGACGTGGTTCGACGCCAGCGAGCGCGGCCTCGCGATGAGCATCCGGCAGACGGCCGTGCCACTGGGCGGCGGCATCGGCGCGCTGGTGCTGCCTTTCGTCGCCCTGCATTTCGGCTTTGCCGCGCTGTACGGCCTGCTCGCGCTGCTGTGCGCGCTGAGCGCGGCGATGAGCTGGGCGTGGGTGCACGAGCCGCCCATTGCGCCGCGCGGCAACAAGACCGCGGAAGCGATCACACCGAAGAGCGGCCCGCTGCGCGACGTGCGCGTGTGGCGCATCGTGGCCGGCATCGGCATCCTCTGCGCGCCGCAGTTCGCGGTGCTGTCCTTCGGCACCGTGTTTCTGCACGACTTCGGCCATGCGGGCTTCGCGACGATTACCGCGACGATGGTGTTCACGCAGGTCGGCGCGATGGTCATGCGCGTGTGGAGCGGTCGCTGGACGGATCGGCGGCGCAACCGGCCGGCCTACCTGCGGGCTTGCAGTGCGCTCAGCGTGCTGCTGTTCGCGGGCCTCGCGGTGCTGGTGATGGCCTCAGGCACGCACGCCGCCGATTCACCGGCGCTGCGCATCGCGCTGGTCGTTCTGCTGGGCGTGAGCGGCGTGTGCGTGTCGGCCTGGCACGGCGTGGCCTACACCGAACTCGCCACGCTGGCCGGTGCAGCCCGCGCCGGCACGGCATTGGGCATGGCCAACACCAGTGTGTTCCTGGTGTGCTTCGTCACGCCGTTTTCCATTCCGCACCTGCTGGCGCTGCAGGGCTGGCCGATGGTGTGGCTGGCGGCCAGCGCCTGCGCGCTGGTGGCGATGCCGCTGCTGGTGCCGCGGCCCGCCGTTGCGGATCAGAAGGTCGCGAAGGCCGCGTTGAGCCGGTCGACATAGGCGCGCTTGGCCGCCGCGTCGATGAAGCTGCCTTCGAAGCTGTTCGCCGCGAGCTGCCAGGCCTGTTGCACATTGAGCCCGGTGGCCGCGAAGGTCTGCGTGAAGTTCTGGTTCATGTAGCCGCCGAAGTAAGCCGGGTCGTCCGAGTTGACGGTAGCGACCAGGCCTGCACCCAGCAGCGCGCCAAGGTTGTGCTGCGACAGGTCCGGGAACACGCAGAGCTTGAGGTTCGACAGCGGGCACACGGTGAGCGGAATGCGGTCTTGCGCGAGCCGCTTCATCAGCGCCGGGTCTTTGGTGCTTTGCACGCCGTGGTCGACACGCTCGACCTTGAGCACGTCGAGCGCGCTCCACACATAGGCCGGCGGGCCCTCTTCGCCCGCATGCGCGACAAGGTGAAAGCCCAGCTCGCGGCAGCGTGCGAACACGCGCGCGAACTTCTCTGGCGGGTGGCCGACTTCGCTCGAATCGAGCCCCACGCCGATGAACTTGTCGCGGAATGGCAGCGCCTGCTCCAGCGTCTCGAAGGCTTCTTCTTCGCTCAGGTGGCGCAGGAAGCACAGGATGAGCGTGGCGCTCACGCCCAGCTTCGGTTGCGCATCGACGCAGGCGCGGTGCAGGCCGTTGATGACCGTCTCCATCGACACGCCGCGCGCCGTGTGCGTCTGCGGGTCGAAGAACATCTCGGTGTGCACCACGTTGTCTGCTGCCGCGCGCTCCAGGTAGGCCCAGGCCATGTCGTAGAAATCCTGTTCCTTCAGCAGCACGCTGGCGCCGGCGTAGTAGATGTCGAGAAAGCTCTGCAGGTTGGTGAAGGCGTAGGCCTTGCGCAATTCTTCGACGCTGGCGTAGGGAATGGACACGCCATTGCGCTGCGCGAGCGCGAAGATGAGCTCGGGTTCGAGCGAACCCTCGATGTGCATGTGCAGTTCGGCCTTGGGCATGGCGCGCAGCAACTCGGGCAGGCGGTCGGCTGCGATGCGGTCGAAGCTCTTGTCGTAGACGGGGCGGAAATCGGTCATGGTGGGGGCTCTGCTGCTGCGTTGTGATCCCGCACAGCATAAAGCCAGCCATGCCCGGCGCGATGCCTGAAACCGTATAGCCGTCAGTCAGTCGATGCTGCGCGCCGAACTGGTCAGCGAGCGCGCGCACAGCAGCAGCGTGGGCGCCAGCTTGCGCACGGCTTCGTCGATCGTCCAGCGGCTGGTAGGCGCCACGATGTGCACCGAGGCCACCGGCCGCCCCTGGCTTCCCAGCACGGGCGCCGCGATGGTCATGTCGCCGAGGAACAGCTCCTCGGCATTGGTGGCAAAGCCCTGCAGCCGCGCCTGGCGCAGCGTTTCGAGGATTGCGTCCACATCGGTGCACGTGTGCATGGTGTGCGCCACGCGGTCGGAGGCCTCGATGAGCGAGCGCGCCTCTTCCTCGGGCAGCGCACTCAAAAAAGCGCGCCCCGAAGCCGTGCAGTACATGGGAATGCGGCTGCCGATGGGCATGTGCACCGGCACGAACTGCGCGCTGACGAAACGCGCCACGTAGACCATGTCGAGCCCGTCGGGCTCGGTGAGGCAGGAGGTTTCCGTCGTCACCTTGGTCAGCTCCGACAGGAAGGGGTTGGCCATGTCGATCAGCGAATGGGCCGCCAGGTAGTTGAAGCCGATTTCCATCACGCGCGGCGTGAGCTGGTAGCGCCGCGTCTTCGGGTGCTTGCGCACGTAGCCCAGTTTTTCGAGCGTGAAGACCATGCGCTGGGCCGAGCTCTTGGTGATGTCGGTGGCCTCGGCCACGTCGGCCAGCGTCATGGTGCGCCGCCGTGCGCTGAAGGCGCGCAGCACGGCCAGGCCCTTCTCCAGCGACTGGTTGAAAAGCAGGCTCTGGCTGTCTTCGGGGGCTGTGTCGGGTGTGGCGTCCATGGCGCTGGAGTATAGCTACAGTCTCTTGAAATATCGAATATCGATTCTTAAAACTCGACTAGTGGTTTCTATTTATTGATTAGAGATTCAAAAGAATCGACTATTGGCATGCATGTTGCATCGCAGGGTGCATCACCTTTTTCCGTTCCCTTTCCGTTCATTTCCACTTTTCAACGTCCTTTTCCTCCGAGGAGTGCTTCCATGAATCGCATCGTTCGCCGCCTTCACCGCCTGGCCCTGGGTCTTTGCATCGCCGGCACCGCCTCGCTGGCCATGGCACAAGGCGCCACGCCGACCTACAACGTGGGCGCCACCGCCACCGGCGTGCCCTTCACCTTCCTCGACGTGAAGACCAACACCATCCAGGGAATGATGGTCGACACCGTCACTGCCGTAGGCAAGGCGGGCGGCTTCAACGTCAACGTGCAGCAGACGGTGTTCTCGGCGCTGATTCCCTCGCTCACGGCCCGCAAGATCGACATCGTCTCGGCGGCCATGCTCAAGACAGCGGCGCGCCAGGAAGTGGTCGACTTCAGCGACCCGGTGTATTCGTACGGCGAGGGCCTGATCGTCAAGGCCGACGACACCCGCGCGTATGTCTCGCTCGACGAGCTCAAGGGCGAAGTGGTGGGCGCGCAGGTCGGCACCGTGTTTCTCGACATGCTGAACAAGAAAGGCATCTTCAAGGAAGTGCGCAGCTACGACTCAGTGGCCGACATGACGCGCGACCTTTCGCTCGGACGCATCAAGGCAGGGCTGGGCGACCAACCCATCATGGCCTACCAGATCCGCCAGAACACCTTCCCCGGCGTGAAGCTGGTCGACAGCTACAAGGCCGTGAACGTGGGCGACGTGTGCCTGGTGGTGCGCAAGGGCGACACCGAGACGATGGCCCGCATCAACAAGGCCATTGCCGCCGTGAAGGCCGACGGCACGCTCGCCAAGATCGTCCAGAAATGGGGGATCTGATGCACACCCCCAGGCTTCGCGCACTTCGTGTCGCTTCGCCAACCCCCTTGCAGGGGGCAACACCTGCGGCCCGGCAAAGCCGGTTCCGCGGTGTTCCCCGAATGGGCCTGACTGCGTCGGCCGACCAGTTCGATGCGCCGCGCATCAAGCGACGAGGCTGATGCAGATGGCTGCTCCCACCTTTCTACAGAACGCGCAGGACTTCCTGCCGATCCTCCTGCAGGGCGCGGTGGTCACCGTGCAGGTTACGGTGCTCGCCTTCCTGCTGAGCAGCGCGCTCGGCCTTGCGCTCGCGCTGATGAAGCTGTCGCCCGTGCGCGCCCTCTCGTGGGCCGCCACGGTGGCCATCAACGTGATTCGCGGGCTGCCGATCATCGTGCAGCTCTTCTATATCTACTTCGTGCTGCCGGAGTTCGGCGTGCAACTCACGGCTTTCCAGGCCGGCGTGATCGGGCTGGGCATTGCCTACTCGGCGTACCAGGCCGAGAACTTCCGCGCCGGCATCGAGGCGGTCGATCCGGGCCAGCGCGAGGCGGCGCAAGCCATGGGCATGCGCTCGGCACTGATCATGCGGCGCGTGATATTGCCGCAAGCCTTTCGCATCGCGCTGCCGCCCTACGGCAACACGCTGGTGATGATGCTGAAGGACTCCTCGCTGGTCTCGACCATCACCGTGGCCGAGATGACGCGTGCCGGCCAGCTCATCGCCTCGTCGACCTTCCAGAACATGACGGTCTACACGTTGGTCGCCCTGCTCTACCTGTTGATGAGCCTGCCGCTGGTCTACGGCCTGCGCCGGCTAGAGAAGCGCTTTGCCGCCGGGAGAAAACAACCATGATCCACGTCGAAGGACTGGAAAAGCGCTTCGGCACGCACCGCGTGCTGCAGGGTGTGAGCCTGAACGTGGACAAGGGCGAGGTCGTGTGTCTGATCGGCCCTTCGGGCTCGGGCAAGTCGACGGTGCTTCGCTGCATCAACGGGCTGGAGTCGTACGAAGGCGGCGAAGTGCGCGCCTTCGGCGAGCGGGTGGACCGCAACGCGCCCAACATCCACCGGCTGCGCAGCCGCATGGGCATGGTGTTCCAGCGCTTCAACCTGTTTCCGCACCGCAGCGTGCTGGAGAACGTGATGGAAGGCCCGGTCTACGTGCTGCGCCAGAACGCGGCGCAGGCGCGCGAAGAAGCGCTGGCGCTGCTGGCCAAGGTGGGGCTGGCCGAGAAGGCACAGGCGTATCCGGCGCAGCTCTCGGGTGGGCAGCAGCAGCGCGTGGCAATCGCCCGCGCGCTCGCGATGAAGCCCGAGGCCATGCTGTTCGACGAGCCCACGTCCGCGCTCGACCCCGAGCTGGTCGGCGACGTGCTCGGCGTGATGCGCGCACTGGCCGACGAGGGCATGACGATGATCGTGGTCACGCACGAGATGGGCTTTGCGCGCGAAGTGGCCGACCGCGTGTGCTTCCTGCACAGCGGCAGCATCGTCGAGGAAGGCCCTTCCGCGCAGGTGCTGGGCGCGCCGCGCCAGGCGCGTACGCAAGACTTTCTGCGGCGCGTGCTGCACCCCTCCGGTGCCGTGGCGTCCGCGGAGGTGCGCGCATGAGCGTTCGCGCGTTGCCTCCTTCGCTCTGGGCCGACACCGCACCACCCGCTCCACCGACACCGCCGCTGGCCGAATCGCGCAAGGCCGACGTGCTGATCGTCGGCGGCGGTTTCACCGGCCTCTCGGCTGCGCTGCATCTGGCCGAGGCCGGCGTGCAGGCCTGCGTGCTCGAGGCGCACGAACCCGGCTGGGGTGCATCGGGGCGCAACGGCGGGCAGGTGAATCCTTCGCTCAAGCACGACCCCGACGAGCTGGTCCAGCTCTATGGCCATGCGCGTGCAGAGCCCTTGATCGATGCGGTCTCGCGCTCGGCCGACCTGGTGTTCGACCTGATCGCCCGCCACGGCATCGACTGCCAGCCGGTGCGCAAAGGCTGGATCCAGGCCGCCTACGCACAGAAGGACGTGGCCGCGCTGCATGCGCGCGCCGAGCAGTGGGCGAAGCGCGGCGTGACGACACTGCAGCTCGACCGCGCCGCCGTCAGCGCGCGGCTCGGCACCGAAGCCTTTGCCGGCGGCTGGCTCGACGGCCGCGCTGGCAGCATCCAGCCGTTGGCCTACACGCGCGGGCTGGTGCGCGCCGCGCAGGCCGCGGGCGCTGCCGTGCACGGTGGCACCGAAGTCACGGCGCTGGAGCGCCGCGGCACGCACTGGCATGCGAGCACATCGACTGGCGCGAGCGTCACTGCCGAGCAGGTGCTGATTGCCACCAACGGCTACACCGGCGCGCTGTGGCCGAAGCTGTCGAGCACCGTGCTGGCCGCCAACAGCTTCATCGTCGCGACCGAACCGCTCAAAGGCGCAGCGGCCGACGCCATTCTTCCGGGCGGCGAAACCGCCTCGACCTCGCAGCGCTTGCTGCTCTACTTCCGCAAGGACGCGCAGGGCCGCCTGCTGATGGGCGGTCGCGGCCACTTTGCCGACCCGGCCGGGCCCGCGGATTTCGCGCACCTCGAGCGCTCGCTCGAACTGCTGTTTCCCCAACTGGGGCCGCTGCGCTACGAGTCCCGCTGGGCCGGCCGCATCGCGGTCACGCGCGACTTCATGCCGCACGTGCACACGCCGGCGCCGGGCGTGACGGTGGCGCTGGGCTACAACGGACGCGGCATCGCGCTGGCCACGAGCATGGGCAAGCACGTGGCGACGCGACTGGTCGATGCGGGCGCCGATTTTCCGTACCCGGTAACGCCGATCCAGCCGATTCCGCTGCACGGATTGCAGCGCTTCTACGTGGCAGGCGGCGTGGCCTGGTACAGCCTGCTCGACCGGCTGGCCTGAACGCGCTCAGCCCTTGTCCGACTTGCCTGCCGCGTCGGCGAACTTGCTCAGCAGCCGGTCGACCATCCACGGCCGGCTGTCGCGGTCCTCCGCCGCTTCCTTGCGGCGGATCGCGTCGCGCACGACGATGGAGCCGATGTAGCGGATCGGCTCGGGCGGAAACTGCCCCAGCGGCCCCTGGATGAGCGGGCTGCGCGTCCAGGCGTTGTCCTCGTCCAGCAGCAGCGAAGAGAGGATCTGCCCACCCATGTAGGTCGGCCCCACGCCGTTGCCCGAGTAGCCGAAGCCGTAGTAGATGTGCGGCGCGCCGTTGAGCTTGCCGAAGAACGGGAAGCCGGTGACGGAGCGGTCCGACGGCCCGTTCCAGCTCGCGGTCACTGGCACGTCGCGCAGCGAAGGAAAGAAGCCATGCAGCGCGCGCGTGAGCTCGGCCTCGTAAGGTGAGCGCTGGTCGAACACCGGCGCGATGCGCCCGCCCCAGGTGAAGGTGTTGCCGCCCTTGCCCAGCATCAGGCGGCCGTCCACGGTGGTGCGGTAGTAATAGACGAAGGTGCGCGAATCGAGCACCGAGACGCCATCGACCAACCCCATCGCGCGCAGCAGCTCGGGGCATTTTTCCGTGATGACCATGTCGCTCGACACGATGGCGATCGTGCGCTCGAACTGAGGCAAGGCACTGGCCATCCACGCATTCATCGCCAGCACCAGCTTCGGCGCCTCGATGCTGCCGGCCGGCGTACGCACCGTGACCGGATGGCCTTGCGTGAAGTCGATCATCGGGCTGCGCTCGTAGATGCGAATGCCCATGCCCAGCGCCACGCGCCTCAGCCCGCGCACCAGCTTGCCCGGATGCACGGTCGCGGCGATGGGCGAATACACGCCTGCCAGGTTGCGCGCGGAACCCGAGCGGCGCGCGACTTCTTCGGGCGGCAGCGTGCGGTAAGAATGAATGCCGCAGTTCTCCAGCCCCTTCATCACGGGGTCGAGCGCGCCGACCTGGGCCTGCGAGGTTGCTGTGTAGAGCGTGCCGTCCTGCCGCAGCTCGGCGTCGATGCCTTGCGCGCGGCAGAAGTCGGCGATGTGCTGCACCGCATCTTCCGAGGCCCTGACGAGGCGGATGGCCTCGGCTTCGCCGAACAGCCTGCGCAGCGTGAAGAACTTGGTCGACCACGTCAGCAGGCAGCCGCCGTTGCGCCCGCTCGCACCGGAGCCGCAGAGATCGCTCTCGACGATGGCGATGTCGAGCGCCGGGTTGCGCTGCTTCGCCTGAATGGCGGTCCACAGCCCGGTGAAGCCGCCACCGACGATGCAGACGTCGGCGCGCTGTGCGCCCTGCAGTGCAGGTGCGAGGTCGCCGTCGTTGAAGAGGGCCTGTTCGATCCAGAAGGGGCGCATGTCGGAAGGCTCTCGGTTTCAGGTTATGGCTGCGGCGTGGCAGCCTGCCTCGACGCGAGCACCATGTGCCGCGCGTAGTGCATCAGGTCGGGCGTCTTCGCATCGGCGCACTTGGCGCTGTCGTCCCAGCGGCGCAGACGCACCGCGTCGAGCGCATGCGGCAGCGCTTCGAACTGCCTTGCCTGCGCTTCGTCGAACACGCCGCCCTGCAGCACCAGGCTGCGCTGCGAATCGGCCGACAGCGCTTCGAGATACCCCGGTTCACGCGCGCACAGGAAGCGCTTGGCGTCCACGTGCAGCCGGATAGGATCGAGCGTGGCCGGGCCGAACAGGTGCTTCAGGAAGGCGCGGCTGCGGTACTGGTGCAGGTCGTCCAGGCCCTGCTGCGTCGGCGTGCCGTCCATGTCGTGCAGCAGGTGCCCCAGGTCGTGCAGCAGGCTTGCGGTGATGAGTTCGCTGGATGCACCGGCCTGCTCGGCCAGGTGCGCGGACTGCAGCGCGTGCTGGAGCTGCGTGACGGGTTCACCGTCGTACTGCGCGTGGCCCTTGGCCTCGAACAGGGCGACGATGCCCTCCACGTCCAGCGGTACAGCGAGCGATGCGGCGACTACCACGGCAACGAATAAGTCTTGGTATTGGTAAAGCTC
The DNA here is from genome assembly GCF_051992195.1 of Variovorax sp. YR566. Taxonomy (NCBI): domain Bacteria; kingdom Pseudomonadati; phylum Pseudomonadota; class Betaproteobacteria; order Burkholderiales; family Comamonadaceae; genus Variovorax; species Variovorax sp. YR566. Next base: position 5,380,868 of record NZ_CP197092.1, read on the forward strand.
TTCAGGGCCTCGAGCACGCCTTCCTTGTATCCGAGGCCCGAGTCCTTGATGCCGCCGAAGGGCGTGAGCTCCAGGCGGTAGCCCGGCACCTCGCGCACGTTGACGCTGCCCACGTTCAGCTCGCGGATGAAGCGCGTGATGTAGTCCATGCGGTTCGTGCACACCGCCGAAGACAGCCCGTAGGCCGTGCCGTTGGAGATGCGGATCGCCTCCTCGATCGTCCTGAAGCGGATCACCGGCGAGACCGGCCCGAAGGTCTCGTGCCTGGCCACCGTCATCCCGGGGTCCACATGGTCGAGCACCGTGGGCGAATACAGCGCGCCGCTGCGCTCATTGCCGTACAGCAGCTTCGCACCCGCCTTGATCGCCTCGTTGACCACCGCCTCGAACTGGATCGCAGCCGCCTCGTCGATCACCGTGCCCATGTCCGTGGCCGGGTCCATCGGGTCGCCGTACTTCAGCGCCCGCGTCTTGGCCAGCAGCAGCTCCACGAACCGGTCCGCCACCGCCTCGTGCACCAGCATGCGCTTGATCGCCGTGCAGCGCTGGCCCGAGTTCTTGTACGAGCCGCTGGCCGCCAGCGTGGCCGCCTCCTCGACGTCCGCATCCTCCATCACGATGATCGGGTCATTGCCCCCCAGCTCCAGGATCTGGCGCTTGTACACCGCCTTGCCCGCGATGTACTTGCCGATGGCCACGCCCCCCGTGAAGGTGACCAGGTCCACGTCAGCGCTGGTGAGCATCTCGTCGGCAATCTCGCGCGGGTCCCCCGTGATCACCGACAGCATCGGCGGCGGCAGGCCCGCCTCGTACAGGATGTCGGCCAGGATGAAGGCCGTCAGCGGCGTCTTCTCGCTGGGCTTGAGCACCATGCGGTTGTTGGTGGCAATGGAGGGCGCCACCTTGTGGATCACCTGGTTCAGCGGATGGTTGAACGGCGTGATGGCCGTGATCGCACCCTGCAGCGGCTCGCGCAGCGTGTAGACCTTGCGGCTCTTGCCGTGGTGCGTGAGGTCGCAGGAGAACACCTGGCCGTCGTCCACCAGCGCCTGGTTGGCCGCGAACAGCAGCACGTCGGAGGCGCGGCCCACCTCGTACAGCGAGTCCTTGCGGCACAGGCCCGACTCCATCGTGATCACGCGCGAGATCTCGTCCAGGCGCGAGGCGATGATCTCGCCCGCGCGCATCAGGATCTTGTAGCGCTCGTAGCGCGTGAGGGTGGGCTTGTAGTCGCGTGCGATCTTGTAGGCAACCCGAACATCTTCGAGCGTGGCCTTGGGCACGGTGGCGATCACTTCGCCGGTGTAGGGGTAGGTGACGTCGATCGTGCGGTCGCGGTGAATCCGCTCGCCGGCAATGCGCAGGGCTTCGCGGTGAATGGTGCCTGGCTTCAGGGTGGCTTGGCTCATGGGGGAGTGCTCCGGGCGACGGTTTACTGGGCGTGGTTCAGCGCAAGGTCCAGCGCATCGAAGTTGCGCAGCCGGCGGCTGGCGGCGATACCGGTGACCGGCCGGTTGCAGATCAGCGGCACGCGCTGCTCCGACACCCCGCCGTGCGAGCGCAGCGGCACCTCCAGCGCCGACAGGTCATGCCGGCTGGCCGAGGTGCCGATGACCGTGCTCTGCTCGCTGACCACCACGATGTCGCCGATGCGGTCGGGCGGCAGCTCGAAGCGCGCGGCCGCGTCCTTGCGCGAGAGCACCAGCTCCATGCCCGGCAGGCGCTGGATGCGCTCGATCCAGCCCGGCACGCGGGCCTCGTCGGGGGCGTACACGGTGGCAAACGAGCCCAGCGCGCCGTGGTGCACCACGTACGGGTCGGTGATCGGCAGGATCACGCGGGCCTGGTCCTTGCCATACCAGTCGTCGAGCACGTCCTGCAGGTAGATGACCTTGGGGGCGCCATCGGCGTCGTGCTTGTCGTTCATGCCGTGGTCGGCCGTGAGCACGATGGTGGCGCCCAGCGCATCGAGCTGCGCGAGGTAGCCGTCCATCATGGCGTAGAAGGCGTTGGCCGCGGGGCTGCCGGGGGCGGCCTTGTGCTGCACGTAGTCGGTGGTCGACAGGTACATCAGGTCGGGGCGGCGCGATTCCATGAGCTTCACGCCTGCGGCGAAGACGAACTCCGACAGCTCCGCGCTGTACACCGAGGGCACGGGCATGCCGACCATCTCGACCACGCCGTCGATGCCGTTCTCCTCGATGGTGGCCTGGTCGGCCTTCTCGGACGAGAAGCAGATGCCCTTCATGCGGTGGCCCAGCAGCTTGCGCAGCTTGTCCTTGGCGGTGACCACGGCAAGCGAAGCGCCCGCATCGGCGAAGGCTGCGAGCACGGTGCCTGCGCGCAGGTACTTGGGGTCGTTCATCATGACTTCCTGGCCGAGTTCGCGGTCGAAGAAGTAGTTGCCGCAGATGCCGTGCACGGCCGGTGGGGCGCCGGTGACGATGGACAGGTTGTTCGGGTTGGTGAAGGAGGGCACCACGCAGTCGGCCAGCAGGTCTGCTCCGGTCTTGCGCATGCGCTCGATGTACGGGGCTACGCCGGCTGCGATGGCCGCGTCCAGGTACGCAGGCTCGCAGCCATCGACGCACACCACCACGACGGGGCGGCTCATCCAGCGGTAGCTGCGGGCATTGACTTCGAGTGTCTCCGGTGTCATTTCAGACTTCCTTTTGGGGTGGGTTGTTCGATGCGGTCGCCGCGTCGGAATCGGCGCGGCCGAAGGCCTTGTGCATGCGCGCGCGGCTGCCCGCGACGTGCTGGCGCAGCGCGCGCCCTGCCGTGTCGGGGTCGCCGCTGGCAATGGCGTCGACGATGTCGCGGTGCTCGTCGGCCGACACGCGCAGGCCGCCGCCGCTGTCGAGCGCACGCATTCTGAAAAGGTGCAGCTCCTTGACCAGGCGCTTGTAGGTTTCGGTGAGCTTCTTGCTGCCGGCCGTGTCGAGCAGGATCTCGTGGAACTGCAGGTTGAGCTGCGCGTACTGCTCCACGTCCTGCGCCTGGGCTGCCGAGCGCATTGCATCGAGCATGGCGCGCAGGCGCTCGACCGCGTCGGGCTTGATGGCGAGCGCCACGCGCCGGCCGATGATTTCTTCCAGCGCCTCGCGCAGTTCGTAGATCTCGTCGGCTTCCTCGAATGCGATCTCGCGCACGAAGACGCCACGGTTCTTTTCGTTGCGCACGAGGCCGGCCTCTTCCAGCGCACGCAACGCCTCGCGGATAGGGCCGCGGCTGGTGTTGAAGCGCTGCGAGAGTTCGCTCTCGTTGATGCGGCTGCCCACGGGGAGCTCGCCCGTCATGATCAAACGCTCGATTTCTTCCTGCATCAGCATCGGCAGCGAGCTGGACTGGAGAAACGCGAGGGCGGCGGAGTGATTGGTGGTGACCATGGGGCATATTTTCCCCGAAGATTGAAAACTGTCAACAATTTTTTATTGACAGTCTTCAATCAGCAATCTACATTGCGTTCACCGGACCTTGGAACGCCACGCGCCGGAGCCCGCCACTCACCAACCCCCTGTGACAGCAAGCCACTTCAGGAGAAACAGATGACGATGAAACAAAGCACGCGCCGTCTCACGGCGGCCCTGTGCGTTGCGGCGCTAGGCCTCATGGCCGGCGGCGCCGCCTGGGCGCAGAAGACTCCGCTCCTGGTCTACACGGCGCTCGAGACCGACGCCATGAAGCTCTACAAGGACGCCTTCGAAAAAGCCAACCCCGACATCGAAGTGAAGTGGGTGCGCGACTCCACCGGCATCGTCACCGCCAAGCTGCTGGCCGAAAAAGCCAACCCGCAGGCCGACGTGGTGGCCGGCCTGGCCGCCAGCAGCCTCGCGCTGCTGCAGCAGGAAGGCATGCTCCTGCCCTACGAGCCCAAGGGCTTCAAGGACCTGAACCCCGCCTACTCCGACAGCGCCCGCCCGCCGGCCTGGGTCGGCATGGACGTCTGGGCCGCAACCATCTGCTTCAACCGCGTCGAGGCCCAGAAGCTCGGCCTGCCCAAGCCCGAGAGCTGGAAGGACCTGGCCAAGCCCGTCTACAAGGGCACCATCTCGATGCCGCACCCGGCCTCCAGCGGCACCGGTTATCTCGACGTGTCGTCATGGCTGCAGAACATGGGCGACGCCGAAGGCTGGAAGTACATGGACGCGCTGCACCAGAACATCGCCCAGTACGTGCACTCGGGCTCCAAGCCCTGCAAGCAGGCCGGCGCGGGTGAGTTCCCCATCGGCATCTCGTTCGAGTTCCGCGCGCATCAGGTCAAGAAGTCGGGCGCGCCGGTCGACCTGATCTTTCCGAAGGAAGGCCTGGGCTGGGACATCGAGGCCACCAGCATCATGAAGACGAGCAAGAAGACGGAACAGGCCAAGCGCTTCGCCGACTGGATGGCCAGCAAGGAGGCCAACCAGATCACCTCCACATGGTGGGCGGTGGTGGCCTACCCCGGCGTGGCCTCGAAGCTCGAAGGCATTCCGGACAACTACGAAAAGCTGCTCGCCAAGAACGACATCAACTGGGCAGCGAAGAACCGCGAGCGCATCCTGGCGGAATGGAGCAAGCGCTACGAAGGCAAGGCTGAACCGAAATAAGGCTCGCCCCCAGGCTGCGCGCACTTCGTGTCGCTTCGCCAACCCCCTACCGGGGGCGACACCTGCGGCCCGGCAAAGCCGGTTCCGCGGTGTCCCACGAATCGGCTCGACAGGCCTGCAGCTCTTATCCCAACCCGCGACGCCCATTTCTGTGGCGTGCGCCAACGACGAGTGCGAAAAATGGATATGACCGACACCAAGTTCATTGCCAGCCCGGTGCCTGCTAGCGCTCCTGCAGCGCTCGAGATCGTCGGCGTTCGCAAGGACTTCGAATCCTTCAGTGCGCTGCGCGACGTGCACCTGCGCGTGAACCCGGGCGAGATGCTGTGCTTTCTGGGCCCCTCGGGCTGCGGCAAGACCACGCTGCTGCGCATCATCGCGGGGCTGGAAACGCAGACCGCCGGGCAGATCCTGCAGAACGGCAAGGACGTCTCGTGGCTGCCGCCGGACCGGCGCGACTACGGCATCGTGTTCCAGTCGTATGCGCTCTTTCCCAACCTGTCGATTGCCGAGAACATCGGCTACGGGCTGGTCAACAGCCGCGCCAAACGGGGTGAGATCAAGGTGCGAGTCGAAGAGCTGCTGAAGCTCGTCGGCCTGCCGACCTCGGGCAACAAATACCCGAGCCAGCTTTCGGGCGGCCAGCAGCAACGCGTGGCACTGGCCCGCGCGCTCGCCACGCGTCCCGGCCTGCTGCTGCTCGATGAGCCGCTGTCGGCGCTCGATGCGCTGGAGCGCATCCGCCTGCGCGGCGAAATCCGCCGGCTGCAGAAGCAGGTCGGCATCACGACCATCATGGTCACGCATGACCAGGAAGAGGCGCTGTCGATGGCCGACCGCATCGTGGTCATGAACCACGGCGTGATCGAGCAGGTCGGCACGCCGATGGAAGTCTACGAACAGCCGGCCACGCCCTTCGTGGCCGATTTCGTCGGCAAGGTCAACGTGCTGCGCGCGGTGGCGCTGGGCAACCATCGCTTCAAGGTGGGCGACATGGAACTGCAGTGCGATGCCTGCGACGGCGCCTTCGAGCCCGGCGAAGCCGTCAACCTCTACCTGCGCCCCGAAGACCGTGCGGTCGAGCACCTGGGCGACGACACGGCCAACCGCCTGCAGGCGCTGGTCACCAAGGTCGAATTCCTCGGCGGCCTGTGCATCGCCGAAGTGACGGCCGATGCGCTGCACGGACAAACGCTCGGCCTGCACTTCTCGCTCAACCAGCTGCACGACCTCGACATCCGCGAAGGCAACACCATCGACATCGCGCTGCGAGCCAACCGCATCCGCGCCTTCTCCGCACGCAGCCCGAAGCCATGAACACGCTGGCACACCCTCGCCCTTCGTTCGCCGCGCGACCGGCCATGCGCTGGAGCCGCGACGAGACCATTGCCCGGGTCATCCTGTTCGTGGTGATGGCGATGCTCTTCGTGTTCCTGATCGCACCACTGGCGACCATCCTGGCCCATGCGGTGCAGGACAAGGACGGCCGCTTCGTCGGCCTCGCCCACTTCATCACCTACTTCCAGACGCCGAGCCTGCTGCGCGCGGCGTGGAACTCGGTGTGGGTCTCGGCGGCCGTGGTGATGATCTCGGTGCCCACCGCCTTCGTCTTTGCCTACGCGCTCACGCGCAGTTGCATGCCGGCGCCGCTGAAGGCGGTGTTCCGCCTCATTGCGTTGATTCCGCTGCTGGCGCCCTCGCTGCTCTCGGCCATTTCCTTCGTGCAGTGGTTCGGCAACCAGGGGGCTCTCAAGTTCCTGCTGGGCGGCGCGTCGATCTACGGCGCGCCCGGCATCATCCTGGCCGAGGTCTACAACACCTTTCCGCATGCGCTGATGATCCTGGTCACCGCGCTGTCGCTCGCCGACGGCCGGCTGTACGAGGCGGCCACCGCGCTGCGCACGCGGCCGTCGCGCCAGTTCATGACCATCACGCTGCCCTCGTGCAAGTACGGCCTCATCAGCGCGGCGACCGTTGTCTTCACCTACGTGGTGAGCGACTTCGGCGCGCCCAAGGTGATCGGCGGCAACTTCAACGTGCTGTCGGTCGATGTGTTCAAGCAGGTAGTCGGGCAGCACAACTTCTCCATCGGCGCGGTGGTGGGCATGCTGCTGTTGCTTCCCTCGATCATTTCCTTCGTGATCGACTACGTGGTGCGGCGCAAGCTGAAGGCGCAGCTCACGGCGCGCTCGGTGCCCTACAGCCCCAAGCGCCGCAAGCTCGCCGATCCACTGCTGGTGCTGTTCTGCGCGGTCGTGTGCGGGCTGCTGCTGGCCACCATCGGCATGGCGATCTACACCTCGCTGATCTCGCTGTGGCCCTACGACCTTTCGCTCACGCTCAAGCACTACCACTTCGTGCTGGTCGAAAGCGACATGGCCGCGGCCTACGGCAACAGCCTGATCGTTGCCATGGCCACCGCCGTGGCCGGCTCGCTGATCGTCTTCGTGGGCGCCTACCTGATCGAGAAGACGCGCAACCTCGGCCTGATGCGCAAGGGCATGCATCTGATGGCGGTGCTGTCGATGGCGGTGCCGGGCCTTGTGCTCGGGCTGGGCTACGTGATGTTCTTCAACCATCCGGCCAACCCGCTGAACTTTCTCTACCAGACGATGGCGATCCTGATCATCTCGATGGTGGTGCACTACTACACCTCGAGCCATCTCACGGCCGTGACGGCGCTCAAGCAGATCGACAACGAGTTCGAAGCCGTGTCGGCCTCGCTCAAGGTGCCGTTCTTCAAGACCTTCCTGCGCGTGACGGTGCCGGTGTGCCTGCCGGCGATCCTGGACATCGGGCGCTACTTCTTCGTGGTGTCGATGGCCAGCCTGTCGTGCGCCATCTTTCTCTACACGCCGGAGACCATCCTGGCCTCGGTCGCGATCATGCATCTTGACGACGCCGGCGACATCGGCCCGGCCGCGGCGCTGGCCAGCCTGATCGTCGTCACCTCGACCATCGTGTGCATCGCCTACTCGCTGCTGACGCGCGTGCTGCTGTCGCGCACGCAGGCCTGGCGCAACCTGAGCCGCGGTTGAGCGGCGGCCCCTCTGTCTTCCCCTTCCTCTCATTTCTTTCCCTGCCTGGAGACATCATGAGTCAAGCCCCCTACCCCATTCTTCTCACGCCCGGCCCCCTGACCACTTCGGACCGCACGCGGCAGGCGATGCTGCGCGACTGGGGATCGTGGGACGCCGACTTCAACCAGATCACCGCGCGCATCCGCAAGCATGTGCTGGAGATCGTGCACGGCACCGGCACGCACGAATGCGTGCCGCTGCAGGGCAGCGGAACCTTCTCGGTGGAAGCTGCCATCGGCACCGTCGTGCCGCGCGACGGCCACGTGCTGGTGCCGAGCAATGGCGCGTACTGCCAGCGGCTCGCCAAGATCTGCAAGGTGCTCGGCCGCAAGCTGACCACCATCGACTACACGGAAGAAAAGCAGGTCTCGCCGGCCGACGTTGACCGGGCGCTCGCGGCCGACCCAGGCATCACCCACGTCGCGGTGGTGCACTGCGAAACCGGCGCCGGCGTGCTCAACCCCCTGCACGAGATCGCGGTGGTTGTCGCCAGGCACGGCCGCGGGCTGATCATCGACGCCATGAGCTCCTTCGGCGCGCTGGAGATCGATGCGCGCAAGACGCCCTTCGATGCGGTCGTCGCCGCTTCGGGCAAATGCCTCGAAGGCGTGCCGGGCATGGGTTTCGTCGTCATCAAGCGCAGCACGCTCGAGAAGTGCGAAGGCAACTGCCACTCGCTGAGCATGGACCTGTACGACCAGTGGGTGTACATGGAGAAGACCACGCAGTGGCGCTTCACGCCGCCTACGCACGTGGTCGCCGCGCTCGACACCGCCATCGCGCAGTACATCGAGGAAGGCGGCCTTGCGGCGCGTGGCGGGCGCTATGCGCGCAACTGCAAGGCGCTGATCGAAGGCCTGGCTTCGCTGGGCATCCGCAGCTTCCTGGAGTCCGCCATCCAGGCGCCGATCATCGTCACCTTCCACGCGCCCGACGATGCCAACTACGACTTCAAGACCTTCTACCAGGAGGTGAAGAAGCGCGGCTACATCCTCTACCCCGGCAAGCTCACGCAGGTGGAGACCTTCCGCGTCGGCTGCATGGGCCACTTCGGCGAGGCGGGCATTCCGGGCGCCGTGGCCGCCATCGGCGAGACGCTCAAGGCCATGGGCATCAGGCGCGTCACCGCACCCGTTGCCGCCTGAAGGCATGGCAATGGGCGACGAAACACCACGCCGCTACATCCTCACCCTCACCTGCCCGGACCGCACGGGCATCGTGGCGGGCGTAGGCAGTTTCATCGCAAGCCACGGCGGCCTGATCACTCAGGCCGCACAGCACGGTGACGCGCTGCACAACCGCTTCTACATGCGGGTGGAGATCCAGGCCGACACGCTGCCCTTCTACCTGGACGAACTGCGCGAACGCTTCGCGCCGGTCGCGAAGCAGTTCGACATGGAGTGGAGCGTTTCCGACAGCTCGGTGAAGAAACGCATGCTGGTGCTGGTGAGCAAGCTCGACCACTGCCTGAACGACCTGCTGCACCGCTGGCGCAACAAGGACTTGCACTGCGAAATTCCGTGCGTGATCTCCAATCACAACGACCTGCGATCCTTCGTCGAGTGGCACGGCATCCCGTTCTTCCACGTGCCGGTGACGCCCGACACCAAGACGCAGGCCTACGCCGAAGTGGAGCGGCTGTTCCGCGAGTTCAGCGGCGACTTCATGGTGCTCGCGCGCTACATGCAGGTGCTGTCGGACGACATGACCCAGCGCCTGCGCAACCGCATCATCAATATCCACCACAGCTTCCTGCCGGCCTTCGTCGGCGGCAAGCCCTACCACCAGGCCTTCGAGCGCGGCGTGAAGATGACCGGCGCAACCAGCCACTACGTGACGGCCGAGCTCGACGCCGGCCCGATCATCGAACAGGGCGTGATCGACATCGACCACGGCAACTCGATCGAGGAGATGGTGCGGCTCGGCAAGGACATCGAAAAGAGCGTGCTGTCGCGCAGCGTGCGCCTCCACCTGGAAGACCGGATCCTGGTCCATCGCAACAAGACGGTGGTCTTCAAGTAACCCTCCCCCAATCAACGAGTCCTCCGACACATCATGGCGACGCCACTTCCCTCCCATGCGCAGGTCGTCATTGCGGGCGGCGGCATTGCCGGCTGCAGCGCGGCCTACCACCTCACCCAGCTCGGCTGCACCGACGTGATCGTGCTCGAACAAGGCCAGCTCACCTGCGGCACGACCTGGCATGCCGCCGGGCTGGTCGGCCAGCTGCGCGCGAACCGCAGCATGACGAAGATGAGCCGCTACGGCATCGACCTGTATGCCTCGCTCGAAGCCGAGACGGGCCTGGCCACCGGCTGGAAGCAGTGCGGCAGCATCACGGTCGCCCGAACGCCCGAGCGCATGACTCTTCTGCGACGGACCATCGCCACAGCCCGCAGCTTCGGCATCGAGGCCGAGTTCATCACGCCGGCCGAAGCGCTGGAGTTGTGGCCGCTGATGCGCATCGACGATCTCGTGGGCGCAGTCTGGCTGCCCGGCGACGGCAAGGCGAACCCGACCGACCTCACGCAATCGCTGGCCAAGGGCGCGCGCAACCGCGGCGCGAAAATTTTCGAGGGCGTGCAGATCACCGGCACGATCATCGAGAACGGCCGCATCGTCGGCGTCGAGACCAGCCAGGGCACGGTGCGCTGCGAGAGCTTTCTCAACTGCGCCGGCCAATGGGCGCGCGAGCTGGGCAAGATGTCGGGCGTCAACATTCCGCTGCATTCGGCCGAGCACTTCTACCTGGTCACCAAGGAGATCGAAGGCGTCCACCGGGACCTGCCGGTGCTGCGCGACCCCGACGGCTACATCTACTACAAGGAAGAAGTCGGCGGCCTGGTGATGGGCGGCTTCGAGCCGGTGGCCAAGCCCTGGGGCATGGACGGCATCCCGCCGAAGTTCGAGTTCCAGCTGCTGCCGGACGACATGGACCAGTTCCAGATCCTGCTCGACGAAGCGGTGCACCGCACGCCGGCGCTGGAGACCACCGAGATCAAGCTGTTCCTGAACGGCCCCGAGAGCTTCACGCCGGACGGCAACTTCATCCTCGGCGAAGCGCCCGAAGTGCGCGGCTATTTCGTGGCCGCCGGCTTCAACTCGGCCGGCATCGCCAACGCGGGCGGCGCGGGCAAGCTGATCGCCGAATGGATCGTCGGCGGCGCCGCGCCGGCCGATCTGCTCGACGTGGACATCCGCCGCTTCGCGCCCTTCAACAGCAACAAGCGCTGGCTGAAGGACCGCACGGTGGAAGCGCTCGGGCTGCACTACGCAATGCGCTGGCCGCGCCACGAGCTGGAGTCCGGACGACCGCTGCGCCGCTCGCCGCTGTACGACCGGCTCAAGGCCAAGGGCGCCGCCTTCGGCAGCAAGCTGGGATGGGAGCGCGCGAGTTGGTTCGCATTGCCGGGGCAAGAGGCGCATGCCCGCTACGGCTTCGGCCGCCCCGACTGGCTGGATGCCTGCATCGAAGAGCAGATGGCGGTGCGGCGAGACGTGGTTGTCTTCGACCAGACCTCGTTCGGCAAGCTCATGGTGCAGGGCCGCGACGCCGAGCTGCTGCTGCAGCGCCTGTGCGCCAACGATGTGGCGATCCGGCCTGCAAGCATGGTCTACACCGCGCTGCTCAACGAACGCGGCGGCTTCGAGAGCGACCTCACGGTGATGCGGCTGGCGGCAGACTGCTTCCTGATCATCACCGGCTCCGCTCAGCCCTGCCGCGACATCGGCCACATCAGGCGCCACCTGCATGCGCACGAGCATGTGACGGTGACGGACGTGACCTCCAGCTACTGCACCCTCACGGTGACCGGCCCGAAGGCGCAGCAGCTGCTGTCCCGGGTCACGCCGCAGGACCTGGGCAAGGAGGCGTTTCCGCAATCGGCAGTGATCGAGATCGATGTCGGCTACGCGCGCGCACTCGCGGCCAAGGTCTCGTACGTCGGCGGTCCGGGATGGGAGCTGTACATCCCGACTGAGATGGCGGTGCATGTGTACGACACGCTGTTCGACGCGGGCGCCGACCTGGGCCTTCGCGACGGCGGCTACTACACGATCGACGCCTTGCGCATCGAGGCCGGGCGCCGGGCCTTCGGCCTCGAACTTGGTCCGGACGAAAACCCGTTCGAGGCGGGCCTGGAATTCGCGGTCCAGCTGGACAAGCCGGTTGCCTTCATCGGACAGGCCGCGCTCGCGAAGATCACACCCGAACGGCTCTCCAAGCGGCTGATGATGTTCACGCTGGACGACCCGCAGGCCTTCGCATGGGGTGGCGAACCGATCCTGCGCAACGGCAAGGCCGTCGGCGAGCTGACCTCCACGGCTTACAGCGCGGTACTGGAGCGGATGGTGGTGATGGGCTACGTACGCAGCGCCGAGCCACTGACGAGGGAAGAGGCAATGCACGGCGAGTACGAAATCGACATCGCCGGCCAGCGCTTTGCAGCCACGCCGCAATCGCGGCCGCCTTACCCTTCGCTCATCAAGGCTGCGCTCGAACGGCGCGGATAGCTGAAACCAGCCTGACGCCCGCTGAAGGCGGCGCAACCCCAGGGCCTATCCGCTGGCCTTGACGGCCTCCACCAGATGCCGCACGAAGGCTTTCGCGGCATCGGGCAGCGAGCGGCCCGCCATGGTCTCTATCTCCAGGTGCCGCTCGTTCATTTCGCGGTCTTTCACGGGGAGGGCGACCAGCGCCTTGCTCTGCAGCAGCGTGCGTATCGACAGCGGGCCGTAGAAGGCGATGCTGCCGCCGCCGGCCGCTGCAAAGCTCAGCAGCGCATTCGCGTGGTTGCTGGACATGGCCTGTGAATAGCGCAGCCCCTGCCGGGCGCAGCTTGCGTCGAGCAGGCGGCGTATGGAGCTGTCTTCCTGCGGCAGCCCCAGCGGATACGCGACCACCTGGCGCAGCGACAGCTGCCGTTGCTGCGCCAATGGGTGGTCCCTGGCCATCACGGCGAGGATGGGGCTGGGGTACCGCAGCTGGATCTCGATGCCGGGCTCGGGCGCAGCGCTCAGGGTGATTCCTACGTCGGCCTCGCCGTCGCGCACCTGGCTCGAAATATCGGTGGGCGAGCAGACCTCCAGGTGAAAGCGGATGCCCTCGTGCTTGCGGCGGAAGTCCGCGATCAGCCTGGGAATGAAGTCAAAGGCAAAGCCCTCGGTGCTCGCCACGCGCACATGGCCGCTGCGCAGGCCGCGCAGGCCGGCGATGTCGTTCGTGACCCGCTCGATGTCTTGTTGCGCCCGCTTGGCGTGTGCCGCCAGCAGCTCGCCCGCGGCATTGGGCACCATGCCGCGCGCATGGCGCTCGAACAGCAGGGTGTCGAGTTCGCGCTCCAGCCGCGCCACCTGCCGGCTCACCGCCGAGGGCGCCACGTTGAGCTTGAGCGCTGCCTCCTTCACGGAGCCGGTTTTCACGACCTCGAGAAAGTAGCGCACCGCGGTCTCCTGCAAGGCACGAAGCTGCATGAATTTCTCCTGTGGCGTGGCCCGAAACGAATTGCGTGGATTGCCGATTCGGCAACGCAGAATTCTAAACATTGCGCTTGTGACACCGGCATGACGCTCCTAGGATGAACCCGCCCTCCCCCGATCCCCATCGAAATCCCCGTCGAAATCCAGGAGTTCCCGATGAACCGTCTCCCGCTCATGGCGCGCATGGCACTGGTATGTGGCCTCGCACTTGGCGCCCTGCCGCTGACCGCGCCCGCCGCCGCGGCGGCGGACTTTCCCTCGCGCCCGATCACGCTGGTCATTCCGTTCCCGCCGGGTGGGGCGACGGACGTCAACGGGCGCGTGATCGCGCAACGTCTGGGCAAGGAGCTCGGCCAGCCCGTCATCATCGAGAACCGCGCGGGCGCCGGCACGGTGGTCGGCGCAAGCTATGTTTCGAAGGCCGCGCCCGACGGCTACACGCTGCTGATCAGCTCGGGCTCGACGTTCACCGTCAACCCCGCGATCCGCGCCACCCTGCCCTACGACCCGGTGAAGAGCTTCGACCCCATCGGCATCGCGGGTCGCGTCGCGCTGATCCTGCTGGCGAACAGCGAGGTGCCTGTGCAGACGGTGAAGCAGTTCGTCGATTACGTGAAGGCTTCGCCGGGCAAGTATTCGTACGGCTCCTTCGGCACCGGCACCACCGCGCAGTTCGCCGGCGAAACCATGCTGCATGCCACTGGCCTGAAGATGACGCACATCCCCTACAAGGGCAGCGCGCCCGCAATGACCGACCTGATGGGAGGCCAGATTCCGTTCAGCATCGACACGGTGAGCGCGGCGATCCCGCAACTCAAGAGCGGAAAGATCAAGGCCATTGCGCTGACGACTGCGAAGCGCTCCGCCCTGCTGCCCGACGTGCCCACCTTCGCCGAGAGCGGTTATGCCAGCGTCGACATGGACTCGTGGCTGATGATCGCCGTCCCGAAGGGCGTGCCCGCCGACGTGAAGGCCAAGCTTGAGAAGGCGCTGGCCGCGACCATCGCCGACCCCGAAACGCGTACCAAGCTGCTGGGCCAGGGGCTGGAGCCGGCGTTCAGCAGCAGTACCGCGTCGAGTGAGCTGATCAACCGCGAACTGCCCTTGATGCGTGCCGTTGCGGCTCGCGCAAACATCACAGCCGACTGATGAACCCGACGAACAACACTTCCCGCGACACCAGCACTGAGCTCGTCGAAAAATCCGCCGTCGAACTGCGCCGCCTCATCGGCAGCAAGGCCATCTCGCCCGTCGAGCTCCTTGAAGCATGCATCTCGCGCATCGAGCGCGTGAACCCCTTCGTCAACGCGGTGACCGCAACCTGTTTCGAGCGAGCGCGCAACGAAGCCATGGTGGCCGAAAGCGCCGTGATGCGCGGCGACTCGCTCGGCCTGCTGCACGGCCTTCCGCTGGGCGTGAAAGACCTGGAGCCCACCGAAGGCCTGCTCACGACCTGGGGCTCGGCGATCTACCGCGACCACGTGCCCACGGAAGACATCGAGCTGGTCGCCCGCCTGCGCCGCGCGGGCGCCATCGTGGCGGGCAAGACCAACGTGCCCGAGATGGGCGCGGGCGCCAACTCGCGCAACGACGTGTGGGGCGCCACGGGCAACCCCTTCAATCCGAACCTGAATGCCGGCGGCTCCTCGGGCGGCTCGGCGGCTGCGCTGGCCTGCGACATGCTGCCCGTGTGCACCGGCTCCGACACCGGCGGGTCGCTCCGCATTCCGGCGGCCAAGTGCGGCGTGGTGGGCTTCCGGCCGTCGCCGGGCATCGTGCCCAGCGTGCGCAAGCCATTGGGCTGGACGCCTATTTCGGTCGTCGGCCCCATGGGCCGGACGGTGGAAGACGCCTGCCTGCAGATGGCTGCATCCGCCGGCATGCACGCGGGCGACCCGCTGAGCTATCCGCTCGACCCGATGTCTTTTCTGGCGCCCGCGCAGGTCGACCTGGCCGGCCTGCGTGTGGCGTGGACCGAAGACTTCGGCACCTGCGCAGTGGACGACGGCATCCGCGCCACCTTCCGGCAGAAGATCGAAGCCATGCGGCACCTGTTCCGCCGCTGCGACAAGGTCGAGTTCGACATGGGCGAGGCGCACCGCTGCTTCGACGTGCTGCGTGCCGAGGCCTTCGTGGCGGGCATGCAGGCGGCCTACGAGCGCGACCCCGCCAGCCTGGGACCCAACCCGCGCGCGAACTACGAGATGGGCGCTCGCATGAGCCTGCTCGACAGCGCCTGGGCGCAGGCCGAGCAGACGCGGCTCATCAAGCGCTTTCAGACGACCTTCGCCGACTACGACCTGGTGCTGTCGCCCACCACGCCGGTGTCTCCCTTTCCGTGGACGCAGCTGTATGCCGGCCACATCAACGGAGAGCAGCAGGCCAACTACTACCGCTGGCTGGCGCTGACCTACGTGGTCACGCTCACCACGCACCCGGCCATTTCGCTGCCCTGCGGACTCGACCATGCGGGCATGCCCTTCGGGCTGCAGGTGGTGGGCGGCTTTCGCGCCGACCACCAGGTGCTGGGCGCAGCGCGGGCGATGGAAGAAGCCTTCTCGGCCCACGCGCAGCTGCGCCGCCCGCGGCCCGACCTGGCCTCGTTGCGCATGGCCGAACCCGCGCTGACCTCGATCGTCAAGACGCCGCCGGTCTTCGACCGTCGCGGTACGAGGGCCGCCGCGGCGTCTGCCGTCTGAGGGAGCCGAGTCGCCAAGGCGCGGGGGAAGCCTTGCCATGTCGCACGCGGGTGCGTCAAATGCCGGGCATCTTCACTCACAGCCTCAGGAGAACCATGGCCATCGACACCCTCGCCACCTGGCACCGGCTCGTCAAGGAACGCGACGTGGCGGGGCTCGACGCCCTGCTGGACGACGAGGCCGTCTTCCACTCGCCGGTGGTGCACAAGCCCCAGGTCGGGAAAGCCATCACGCAGAAGTACCTGGCCGCGGCGTTCCAGGTCTTCTTCAACGAGGGCTTCCGCTATGTGCGCGAGCTCCGGTCCGCGAACGACGCCGTGCTCGAATTCGCGCTGGAGCTGGACGGCATCCAGATCAACGGCGTCGACATGATGAAGTGGAACGACGCAGGCAGGATCACCGAGTTCAAGGTGATGCTGCGCCCCCTGAAGGCGGTGAACCTCATTCACCAGAAGATGGCGGCGCAGCTCCAGGCGGCGCAATCCTAGTCAATCCCAGTCAGTCGGCGACGACCTGCAGGCTGCCCTGCACGCTGTACGCCCGCACGCACATGCGGGTCAGCTGCACGAGAAAGCGGAACACGGTCGGCTCGCACAGGCAGTCCGGCGTGATCGCCATGATGTCCTTGCGGAACTCCATCAGCCGGTCGCCGGACATCGCCATTTCGGCGGAGGCGCCGTAGTAGTTCTTCCAGAAGTCCTGCAGCAGGCCGCGCTTGACTTCGTCGATCACGAGCGTGTAGCCGCGCTCCCAGACCTCTTCGTCCATGGGCAGGCAGTCGACGCCGGGATCCTCCGGGCGGGCACCTGGGGGCACCAGGAACACGCGCCGCATGGCGACTCTTTCAACGGCGGTCTGCGAGTGCATCGCCGGACTCCGGAACTTCAGCGGTGATGGCTGCCTCAGCGGCATGGGGTATTGCAACATGGCGTGGCTTTCTCATGGTCGTCATCCTCGGCGGAGGCGCACGTTGTGTGACAGGCTTGGAATTTCAGGCCGCGAGCAGTCGCAGGCGGCTCGCATTGGAATGGGCCAGGCTCTCCGGCTGGTCCCAGGTACCGTCCGCGTTCAGCGTGGTGGTCAACGCGTAGACGCCTGCCGGGAATGGCAGCTCCAGCGGGTTGTTGACCGTGCTGACGTCGATCACGCCGCCCTCCTCGTAGTCACCGTAGGCGATGAAGTACTTGGGCCGCGGCGAGAAGGCCAGGTTCTGGTTGGGGCGCGCCTGCGCCGCATACACCGTGCTGCCCCCCATGGTCACGCCCACGGCGGCCGCGGACCTGATCGGGATGCTGGGCGATTCGGCGAGATAGAAGCGGGATTGGTCGGGCCCCTGGGTGGGGTTCACGAACCGGTATGCGCCGTTGTAGTCCAGCGTGATCTTGTTGTTCAGGCCGCTGGGGTCGTAGGTTTCAGTGGCGATGAACTGGATGCCGGGCTGCAGCTCGCCCGTCTCGGCCCAGGAGAAGCCGGTGTCGATGCTCCACTGGAACTTGACGCGCGAAGTCGGGCTCGGGTTCGAGAACCTGGCGAACCAGGCCAGCGACAGGGCATTCGGCGCCCATTGCGTCGGGTCGTTCTGGAACACCATGAAATAAGCCGAATGGCTCGCATGGTTGTTGACCGTGACGGAATAGATCATTCCCATGACAACTTCCCGGAAGTGGTTGATCAGCCAGTTCATGCCGCGACGGCGGCACCGAACTTGACGTCACTCTAGGGAGCGCAGGGGTCGAATGGAATTACAGACGATTACACAGGCTGTGCACCGCCCTGGATCTCGAAGGGATAGTTGCCCAGCCGCACGGTCCCGCGACGCCGCTCGACCAGCGGCGGCTCGGCCAGATGGGGCGGCAATGCATTGAGGATCTGGTGCTTGGCGCGAAAGATCTGGATGTTCACGTAAGAGGGCTCCACGCCCAGCATGCGCGACAGTTCGTCCAGCCCGATCCAGCCCTGGCTCTGCGGCGCGATTCCTCTTTGCGCGTCTTTCTGGCGCACGCGCGCGAGCGTGACGAGGGTGTAGTGATGGATGCGTTCGCCGAGCGATACCGACTTGCCTTCCGCCACCAGGCTCAGGCTCGTGTGCTCCTCGTTCTGGCTGACGTTGAAGTGCAGCGCGACATCCGCCGATGCCGAGCCCGGCGCCGACGGCGTGATCGGGTTCTCGGAAGTGAACGCCAGGTCGTCGCACAGCACGAACTCCCACGTGCGAACCGCGGTGCGGACCATGGCACCGTCGCTCAGGGGCTCGATGCCGTCGATGTGCTCGAGCATCCATCTGCCGTCCTGGAAATACACGTTCACTTCGGGCTGGTGCTCGTCCGGCAGCAGGTTCTCGCGCAGGCCCAGCGCCAGCGGGGCAACGCCTCCATCGACAGGAAAAAGGCAGGTGACCGGCGGTGCCAGGTCGACCACGGTCCAGGCCGTTTCATCGCCCACGCCCATGCGGACTTCGGCGCCCACGGGCAAGGCAGTCCATCGGCCGCTGGGCAGCCGCTCGCCGTTCACGGTGGTGCCGTTGCGGCTCTGGTCGACGATTTCCCATGTGTGCCTGTTCCATCGCACCATCGCATGGACCTGCGACACGTCCGCTGCCTTCAGCACCGTCTGGCACGCCGAGGCGCGGCGGCCGAAGGCGTGCACGGGTCGCAGCATGATGGCGCGCTCGTCGAGCTTGTTCCTGAAAATGGCCATCGGCTTTCCCTTTTCTCCTTCTCTTGAAATCGGACCGTATCAGACGTACAGCGCCTGCGGATTCAGGTCGCTTTCGCACACCGGAGTGTCGCGCCATCCCATGGCGACTGGAACGCGGTACAGGCGCGGATTGCCCAGCTCCGGCCAGATGTGGCACAGCCCCGGCACGACCACCTTCACAGTGTGCAGGGGAATGTCGGGGCGCGTGTGGTCCAGGACGATGGTTTCCAGGCCGAGCGCGGCGGCAATGGCAACGCAGCGCCGGATCTCCCCGGCGATGTCCGTGCGCGCGGCTGGCGCCGGCACGACGTTGCCCGCGCCCGACGGCATGAGAAAGCGCGGCGGGCCTTCTTCCCTGGCTTCCCCGGCGGCACGCTGCATCGCGAAGGTCTTGCCGGCCGCGATCAGCTGGCTCATTTCGGTGAGCGCGCGCTCGCAGGCCAGCGCACGGTCGGGGCTGCAGCCGAAGCCGATGGCCCACGCGCCCGTTTGCAGATGCCGGCCGATGGCAACCGCCACCGGAATGCCGAAATCGTGGGTGATGTCGAGCACCCAGCGCTCCCATTGCGGGCCGCAGGTGCGCTCGACGCGCTGGCGGATTTCGTCGGACAGGCCGCCAAGGTCGATGGCCGGCCTGGGAACTTCGCCGTACCACCAGATGGCGGCGGCATCGCGCTCCACCAGTTCGAGAAAGCCCTGCAGGATGGCTTCCTCGCGCGTGTTCCCGGCGGCGCAGCCGTTCGATGTCCAGCTGACGTGGCACTGGCTTTGCGCCGGCGCGTGGGCAAAGCAGAAGGCCAGCGGCAGGTAGCAGCGTTCATCGGCCGTGAGCGACCAGGCAGGCGTCCACCATGCGGGCCCGGACGACACGGACGACGCCACGGCATGCGGAGGCTTCTGCGCCGTGTCGAATCGCTCGCGCTGCCGGTCGCTGAAGAGCGCCAGCGCCTGCGGCTGGATGCAGCGCGCATCGAGGTCGGCGGCGAAGGCCACGACCGAGGCTTCGTCGCCCTGGTGGAAGGCGGCATAGCGCTCGACCGCCTCGCACAGCGCGCTGGCGCGGGACTGGTCCATCGACATGCCCTTGCCGAGGCAGATCTGGGTCAGCGCGCCGGGCAAGAGGTCGTCGCCGGGCGGCGGCGTCCTGAAGATTTCGCTGCGGTAGACCGTCAGCGCGCCCTCCGACTCGGCGTTCAGCGGCGCGATCTGCGCGATCACGCCGCACAGCGGGCTGACGTGTGGCGCCAGCCGCGCCACCGTGACCGAGGCCGGCACCGTGCGCCAGCCGCCATCGCGCCGGCCAATGGGTAGGCCCGGCGCCAGCACGATGCGTTCGCGTTGCCGCTGCGCGACGAGCCCCGGCGTTCCGCAATGCGGGCACTGGGGGCGGGCGGCGACGGAATGCAGCTGCGGTGAATCCAGCGTCCGCACCTGTGCGTCCGCATGCGTGGCGATCTGCTGCGCTATGGGCAGCAACTGGCCGAGACGTTCGGCGACTAGCCGGTCACCTGCCCGCACCGGCAGACCGCTGCCCGGGGTGCCATGCCGCGCCTGCCACCATGCACGCGCCGGCCGGTTCCTCAGCCAGCGGTGCGCGAGGCAATGCCAGCAGGGACCGGCCGTCGCCGTGCCCGGCCTGAAGAATGGGCCGGCCATGGCCTGTTCTCCGGTGGGCTTGACCAGCAGCCAGGGACGACCCGAGGCGCGCTGCTGCGCATCGATGGTGCCGAGCCGGGGGTCGAGGTAGTCGTCGCAAAAAACGAGGGTGAGGCCGGTGTCGGCGAACGCCTGCGCCCAGCCGCTTGCCGCGTCGCCGCTCACCGCGTTCGACAGCGCGATGACATCCACGTGGTCGGAGATGGCCGTGCGCACATGCACCGCAGAAAAATCGGGCACGAGGTACGGCTCGCCGCCGTCCATCGCAACGGGTCGCACGAGCCCCTGGCGCGTCAATGCTTCGAGCGCATGCAGCATCTGTGCGAGCAGTGCGGCTGCGCCTTCGGTGCGGCAATAGGTGGCGAGGCTGACGCGCTCGCGCAGCACACGTTCGACGGCCATGACGCCCGGGGAACCGAGCACCGACAGGTCGTTCTCGCTGGGCAGCAGCAGGCGGTCTTGCAGCACCACCGGCGGCAGGTACTTGTCGTGCCAACGAAAAACCTCGCCGAAGAAATCCGGCGCCGCCGCAGCGCTACTCATCGTCTTTCAGGCCCAGCGCGAGGCGCACGACGGCGTAGGGCCAGGCCCCCGTCGTGGCCCGGAACGCCGCCTCGAACAGCCGATGCTGTTCCGAGAATTGCGCGTAGATATGGTCTTCGGACAGCACCCGCATCGACGGATGCAGGCCTGCGATGCGGGCGCCATCCTCGAAGCCCGACACCACCGGCAGCCGCATGCCGCCCACTTCCATGGGCATGCGCGCGAACACTGGATGCACGTGGTCGAGCACGACGACACATGGCGCCGTGCTGTGTTCGAAGCGCCCGGCCAACCGGCGCAAAAGCGCCTCCAACGGCGCCTGCGGCAGATACGGGCAGACGCCCTCCAGCATTGCGAGCACGGGCCGCTCGCCGGGCAGGCCGGCGACGTCGAACCACGCGTCGTCGAGTACCGAGCACGCAAGGTCGCTCTCGCTCTCGTGGCGCACCACATGCTGCGCCCGCAGGGCGATGGCCTCCGGCAGATCGATGTTCAGCCAGCGGGAATCCGCCGTCACGGCCGCCCCGAGGCGGCTGCGCCGGGTGCACAGCCCCGCGCCGAGCGTGATGCACAGGCCGGCAGGGTGGGCTGCGAGGAACTCGGCCGCGTAGCGGTCGAACAGTGCGGCGCGCAGGACAACGCTCCTGACGAATGCCGCGTCCGTCGCATAGGCCGACAGATCGAAAGGCAGCGACGCCGCGATGCGCCGCGCCTCGGGATCGGAAAACACCGACGCCTCGGCCACGCTGCCGGAGTCCGCACGCGCGGCCAGCGTCAGCAGGAGCGTGGCCGAGGCGCCTTGCAGCGCGCCCGTGGCCTGCCCCTGTTCGGCAGCGGACTCAGCAGGTGAAGGGATAGGCCGGGCCCGTGTTGTTGTACGAGGTGAGCGCGATCGGCCGCAGCTCCACTTCCACCGGAGCAGTCGGGTAGTTGAGACGGATGCCGTTCTTGATCAACGAGTCGTTGGCGTTCTTCAGGTTCCATTCGCCCTTCGCCGCGTCCCACGTGAAGGCGGAGTTGGTCGTGAACAGGATCTTGAAGTTGAACGGGTTGTTGTAGCCCAGCCATTGGCTCAGCACGGGCGCCTTGTCGGTGTCGGGGTCGCGCGTCAGGTCGAAAAGGAACTCCGGCGATTGCCATGCGAGGGCGACCGCACGCAGCACCACGCCGCCGAACGCCAGCAGCGAACCGTCGCCGCCGCCAGGAATGCCGAGGCCGGTGGGCAGCGCGCCACCAATGAGGCCGGTCGGCGTTTCGAAGGCGGCAGCAGGGCCCATGAAGTCCGGGAACAGCTGGTAGTAAGCGGCCAGGGCCTCCGTAGGCTGCGACGACGGTGCCTGTGGCAGCACGATGACAAAGGAATCGTCAGGGCCGACCCAGCCGGACGTCAGCATCGGCTTCCATGCGGCGCGCATGTCCGGATTGGGGTCCTGGAAGAGCGAGATGTCGAGCAGCGGCCACTGCGTCGGCAGGCCGAAGTCGTCGTGCAGCATCTGCTGGATGTCCGACGCGCCGAGCAGCTTTGCGCGATAGGCGTCGTCTTGCCACGATTTGGCAATGCCGCGCAGGTAGGCAAGGCGGAATTCGAGCAAAGGGTCGGCAGCTTGGCTTTGAAAGGTCATGGTGACTTCATCCTTGGTTCAAGACATGGTTCGAGAAACAGGCGCATGCACGGGCATGCGCGACGACAGTTCCGGCCGCAGGTCGGCCAGCTCCTTGAGGCGTCCAGCCACGTTGTGCCCGGCGGGTGCCAGTGCCTGCAACGCCGCCAGGGCTTCGTATTCGGTTCTGTACTTCGCACCCTCGCGCGCGACGTTGGCGGCCTGCGAGAAGCACTCGGCCACTGCGTCGTGTTCGCCGCCCGAGGCCTGCAGGTAACGGGCCTTCTGCAGATGGAGCTCGGACCTGTAGAGCCCTTCCTTGAGCTCGTCCGCCAGGCGCAGGCACTCGTCGATCCGCTCCAGCGCCTCGCTCCAGCGGCCATTGGCGGCCAGCGTGTCGGCGGCAAAGGCGCGGTAGTAGGTCTGGCAATAGCGGCAGCCCATGCCCCACAGCGCCTGCACCCAGCCGTCGGCCTGCGCGATGTTGTCGACGTCGCCGGTAGCCCAGCAGCGGATGATTGCCGCGTAGCCCTGGAATGCCGGCAGGCCATAGCGCTCGGTGATGCCGAGCAGCTCGCCCGTGCTCACCAGCGCCCGCGCCTTGTCGTTGCGGCCCTGATGGCCAAGGCTCTGGTACAGCAGGGCCATGCTCAGCGACGGAATGTGCGACATCTCGCGAGCCCAGCGCACGGCATTGGTGGCGTCGGCGCGCGCGGCCGCGTCGTGGCCCGCGAACCAGCGCACGAGTGCGCGCCCCGTGGTCGCCCACACGCGGGTGTCGAAGCCGAAGTAGGCGGCATGGTGCGCATGCCCCTCGGGGCTGTAGCGCTCGATGCCGTCCGTCAGCGACTGCTCGGCGCGCTCGAAATAGCCATCGGAATAGTGCGCGAGCCCGAGGTACGTTTGCGCCGCGACGAACACGCCCTCGTCCTGCTGCTGGGTGGCGTGGTCGAGCAGCCGGTTGCTCAGCTGCTGCACCTCGGCGCGATTGCTCGCGACGTGGTGGAAGGTGATCAGCGTCCACAGGTGCTGCACCTGCTTCTCGCGCGCCACGTCGTCGGAGAGCAGCTCTTGCGACAGGGCGATGCGGTCCACCACCTGCGCATGCGCCCAGCCATACTTGTTCATCATGGCCTGCGTGACATAGCTGTTCACATCGAGCCGCGCCTCGCGCTGCGCGGCGCTGTCCAGGTGCGCCATCCAGCCGTCGATGTGCTGGGCATAGGCAATGGTTTCGTCGTTCAGCGAGCGGTGCTGGGTAATGAGCAGCTGCCGCACGGCCAGCGCGACGGCCTCCGCATGCTCGCCCGCATCGGCCCAGTGCTGGGCCACGCTGCCCGGTTCGCTGGCCACGCGCTGAGGCTGGCTGCTCAGCAGCGTCTGCGCGACGTTGCGGTGCTGTTGCCGGCGCTGCGCGTCGAGCATGCATTCGTAGGCGGTGTCGCGGATCAGCGCGTGGCGGAAGATGAAGGCGCCCGGCGGCCCGGCCGGGGCCACGAGCCCCGCGTCGAGCAGCACGGCCATGTCCTTGTCCATCGCTTCGGGCGACTTGCCCGAACAGGCGCACAGCAATTCGGCATCGAACTGCCGCCCGATGGTGGCTGCCAGCTGCAGCAGGCCCTTGACGGAGCCCAGCCGGTCGAAGCGGCTGACCAGAGAGTCGCGCAGCGTGACCGGAATGGCAGCCGGCTGCGCCGTGTCCTTGAAGACCCAGACGCCCTCCTGTTCCACCAGGTAGGCGTCGAGCAGCATGCGCGCCATTTCCTGGATGAACAGCGGCACGCCGTCGGTGCGCGCGACCACGTTGTCGATCACCTGCTGCGCGGCGACTCTTGGCGCCAGCGCCTGCCGGGCCAGTTCTGCGGCCTGCGCGTCTTCGAGCCGACGCACCTCGATGCACTCGGCCTGCAGCGCCGGCGGCTTCACCCATTCGGGCCGCGCGGTCAGCACCAGCAGCACGCGCTGCTGCGGCAATTGGGCAACCAGCTGCTCGACGAACTCGATGCTGGTGGGGTCGGCCCAGTGCACGTCTTCGAGCAGGAGCAGCAGCGGCGCCGCCTCGGCCATGTGCAGCAGCCACTGTGCGGTCGACTGCAGCAGCAATCCCTTCTGCATCGCGGGAGACACCTGGCTGGGTGCGCGATCGCCCAGTGGGAGAGACAGCCATGCGCAGAAGATCGGCAGTACCGCTTCGGCATCGCAGCCGGCGGCCTGCAGGGCCTCGCGCAGCCGCTCGCGCCGGGCGTCGGGCGTGGTTGCGTCCGGCGCGGCTTCGAGGCGCTGGCGCAGCAGCGTCAGGAACGGCGTCAGCGCGTTGTTCTGGTTCTCGGGCTGGCACTGCGCGCTGACGGTCTGCCAGCCTTCCCGCGCCACCTGCTCGCGCAGCACGTCGGCAAGGCACGACTTGCCGATGCCGGGCTCGCCGCGGACCCACACCGCGCCGCCGTGGCCTTGCCGGGCCTGCGCCCATGCGGCGCGCAACTGTTGCAGTTCGGGCTCGCGTCCGATGCACGCGTTGTGCAGTGCCTGCTCCACGGATCCATGCGGCGCGGGCGCCTGCTGTTCACCGCCCAGGCGGTAGGTCTGGATGCCGCCGGACTGCCCCGGCAGGGTCACGTTGCCGGCCTTGTCGAAGCGCGCATGGCGGCCCAGCAGCCGGTAGCTGCTTTCGCTTGCCAGCAGCGTGCCGGTATCGGCCACGCCCTCGAGCCGCACCGCGACGTTGACGGCATGGCCCGACGGGATTTCTCCGGCGGCCACCACCGCCATGCCGGTGTGCATGCCCATGCGAATGCCCAGGTGCACGCCGTGCGCCTGCTCGATGGCGGCCGAGCGCTCGCGGCTCAGGTCGATCAGCTCCAGCGCCGTCATGCCGGCCTGCCGCGCATCGGTGTCGCTGGCGTGCGGATAGCCGAACAGCACGATCATCCGGTCGCCCAGCGTGCCGGCCAGCAATCCGCCGCGCCGCGTGGCGGTTTCCGCGAACAGGGTGAGCTCGTTGCGCTGCAGCAGTTCCAGGTTTTCGATGTCGGAGGGCAAAGCGTCGTCAATGCCCTCTTCGTCCGCGCCGGCGTCCGGCCAGACGGAGACGCTGCAGCACAGCACGGTGAGCTGCCGCTTTTCGGAAAAGCCGCGCGTGGTGGCCACGGTGTGGCTGAGAGCTTCGTCTTGCGCCTGCTTCGCCGATCGCAGCACGCCCACCAGGTCGTCAAGCCGCAGGCGCCCGAGTTCGGCCAGCAGCGTGGCCGCCGAATCGCTGCGGTCGGCCGCCTTTTTCCTCAATGCCTGGCGCAACACGGAGGCCACCGGATGGCTGGCGATTTCCGCCGGCAGAGGCACCTCTTGCGGGCTCAGTTGCTGGTGAAGAATTTCTGCCGCCGATGCGCCGCGAATGGCGGGCACGCCCGTCAGGCACTCGATGAACATCAGCCCCCAGGCATAGATATCGGACTTGACGCCGGGCGGCTCGCCGCGCAGCTGCTCGGGCGCGCTGTAGGCCGGCGTGCCCAGAGACTCGTCGGTCATCGTGAGCGTAGGGAACTCGGCGCCCCTGTTCGAGGGAATGACGGTGCTGATGCCGAAGTCGAGCACCTTCGCATGCGGGACGGCGCCGGTGAAGGTGACCATCACGTTGTCGGGCTTCAGGTCGCGGTGCACGATGCCTGCGCTGTGTGCGCAGTCCAGCGCGTCCAGCACTTCCGCCATGAGGTGGGCGGTCTCGGTGGCCGTCAGCGCGCCCTTGCGCCGGATCAGGCTGGTGAGCGTTTCGCCCGGCACGTACTCGAAGACGCCATAGACGCATGGGCCCTGCTCGCCCTTGTCGAGCAACTGGACGATGTGCGGGTGGTGCAGCGAGGCGCAGAGCTTGGTCTCGCGGTGGAAACGTGCAACGCGCTGGCTGCCGACCTGCAGCTTCACGACCTTGATTGCGACCACGGTGCCCGTGTTCTTCTGCAGCGCGCGATACACGGTGCCATAGCCGCCGGCGCCTAGCTCCTCCAGCAGCTCATAGCCCGGAATCTCCAACGGATTCGGCAATGATGATTGCGACACTGCGTGCGTGGGGTTGGTGACGGCATCCTGCATTTCAGTCTCGTCGTGATGGATCGTTGAGAGTCCTCCGGAGCGTGCTGCGGCCGCGATCTGCGCTGCGGCAGGAACGCGAATTAGACACTAATTGTTACTGTAGCGGACGCGAGGACTTTTCAACTGGGTCGCCCCAAAAAAGAAAACCCGCGCAACGCGCGGGAGGTTAGAACTTTTGAATGTATAAGCGCCCTCGCTCGCGAACGTGGCCGATTCGCGGACACCGAGGAACCGGCTCCGCCGGGCCTCAGGTGTCGCCCCCGGTAGGGGGTTGGCGTAGCGACACGAAGTGCGCGAAGCCTGGGGGCGAGCTTATTTCTTGTCGCCGCCCGGCACCTTGCCTTCGACGCCCTTGACGTAGAAGTTCACGCCCGACAGGAACTTGTCGTCGGCCACGGCGTCCTTGGCGACCACTTCCTTGCCGTCCTGGCCGAGGATCGGGCCCTTCCAGATCACGAAGCTGCCGTCCTTCAGGCCCTTCTTCACGGCCTCGACCTTGGCCTTGGTTTCGGCCGGCACGTCTTCGGCGATCGACACAAGGTCGATGGCGCCTTCCTTCACGCCCCACCAGCTCTGGCCGGTGGCCCACTTGCCGTCCAGCGCTTCCTGGGTGGCCTTGATGTAGTACGGGGCCCAGTTGATGGTGGCCGAGGCCAGGTGGGCCTTGGGACCGTAGGCGGTCATGTCCGAATCCCAGCCGAAGGCGCGCTTGCCCTTTTCCTGTGCGGTCTTGAGCACGGCCGGCGAGTCGGTGTTCTGGAACAGCACGTCGGCGCCGCCGTTGATGAGGGCAGTGGCAGCTTCGGTTTCCTTGGGCGGGCTGAACCACTCGTTCACCCACACGACCTTGGTCGTGATCTTCGGGTTGACCGACTGCGCGCCCAGCGTGAAGCTGTTGATGTTGCGCAGCACTTCGGGAATCGGCACCGAGCCGACCACGCCCAGCGTGTTGCTCTTGGTCATGGCGCCGGCAATGACGCCTGCCATGTACGCGCCCTCGTACGTGCGGCTGTCATAGGTGCGCATGTTGTCCGAGGTCTTGTAGCCGGTGGCGTGCTCGAACTTCACTTCCTTGCTGTCGGCCGCGACCTTGAGCATGGGCTCCATGTAGCCGAAGGTGGTGCCGAAGATCAGCTTGTTGCCCTGGCCGACCATGTCGCGGAACACACGCTCTGCGTCGGCGCCCTCGGGCACGCTTTCGACGAAGGTGGTCTTGATCTTGTCGCCGAATTCCTTCTCGAGCGCCTTGCGGGCGTTGTCGTGCGCGAAGGTCCAGCCGCCGTCGCCCACCGGTCCGACATAGGCGAATGCGATGTTCAGCGGCGCTGCCGGAGCCGGAGCGGCCGCAGCAGGTGCCGGGGCCGGCGCGGGCGCCGCGGCCGGTGCTGCCGCTTCTTCTTTCTTGCCGCAGCCGATCAGGGCCGCCGAAGCGACCGCAGTGAGAGCGGCCAGCTTGAGCAGGGAGCGCTTGTTCAGATCATTCATTGTCGGAAATCCTCAAAAGGACAGGTTGGCGGAAAACGAAACGCGATTATGAGCCGGGGTAGAACGGTTTCCCGATGGAAGCCGGCATGTTGGCGCGGATGAAGGCCGGGTTGCGCGAGATCAGCGCCAGCACCACGATGGGCGCGATGTACTGCAGCATGCTGAGGAACTGCGAGGGCACGTCGACGCCGCTGCTCTGCAAATGAAAGCCCAGCATCGACACGCCGCCGAAAAGGTACGCACCCAGCAGCACGCGAACCGGCCGCCAGGTGGCGAAGGTGGTGAGCGCCAGCGCGATCCAGCCGCGGCCGGCCACCATGCCCTCGACCCACAGCGGCGTATACACGGTCGACAGATACGCGCCCGCGAGCCCGCACAGCGAGCCGCCCGCAATCACCGCCATGAAGCGGATGCGCCGCACCGGGTAGCCCAGCGCATGCGCCGACTCGGGCGATTCGCCGACCGAGCGCAGCACCAGGCCGGCACGCGTGCGGTACAGGAACCAGATCAACGCCAGGGTCAGCACCACCGCGAAATACACCATCGGGTGATGGCGGAACAATGCGGGGCCAACGAGCGGAATGTCGCTCAACATGGGGATCGCGTACGACGTGCTTTCCGGCAGCTTGGCCTGCACGAAGTTGATGCCGGCAAAGGCAGAGAAGCCGACGCCGAACAGGCTCAGCGCCAGGCCCGTTGCGTACTGGTTGGTGTTGAGCCAGATCACCAGCACGCCGAAGAAGGCTGCGAGCAAGGCGCCCGCCGCCATGCCGGCCAGGAACCCGAGCCAGGGGTTGTGCGTGGTGACGACCGTTGCGAAGCCGGCGATCGCTGCGCACAGCATCATTCCCTCGGCGCCGAGGTTGACGATGCCGGCCTTCTCGTTGATGAGCAGGCCCAGCGCCGCGATGGCGAGCACGGTGCCCGCGCTCAGCGTGGAGCCGAGCAGGAGTGCGTAGCTTTCCATGTTCAGTGGCTCCCTTCGGTGGCACGCGCGACGGGTGCGGTGATCGGCGTGCTGGCCTGCAGCGAGGCGGTGGTCATGGTGGCGGCCTTCGCGGCCGCCTTGCGCCGGATGCGGTACGCGATGAGCGTGTCGCAAGCCAGCAGCGTGAACAGCAGCAGCCCCTGGAACACACCGGTCAGCGACTTGGGCAGGCCCAGCCGCGACTGCGCAAGCTCGCCGCCGATATAGAACATGCTCATCAGGATGGCCGAGAAGATCATGCCCACCGGATGCAACCGCCCGACGAAGGCCACGATGATGGCTGCGAAGCCGTAGCCCGCCGGCACATAGGGTGTGAGCTGGCCGAGCGGCCCTGCCACTTCGAGCGCACCTGCCAGGCCGGCCGCGCCGCCCGAAGTCAGCAGCGCAATCCACACCGCGCGCCGCGCCGAGAAGCCCGCATAACGCGAGGCCGCCGGTGCCAGCCCGCCGACCTGCTGCGCGAAGCCCGCCCGCGTGCGGAACAGGAACACCCACAGCGCCCCCGCCCCCACCAGCGCGATGACCAGTCCGATGCTCACGCGCGAGCCCTTGAACAGGCGCGGAATCTGCGTGACTGCCTCGAAAGTCTTGGTCTGCGGGAAGTTGTAGCCGTTCGGGTCTTTCCATGGCCCATAGACCATGTAGCCCAGCAACAGCGTGGCCACGTAGACCAACATCAGGCTCACCAGGATTTCGTTGGCGTTGTACTTGTCGCGCAGGAACGCGACGATGCCCGCCCACACCATGCCGCCAAGGATGCCGGCCAGCAAAATGGCCACCACGATCCACTGCCCCGTGGTCTTGTCGGCCAGCAGCGCCACGCCGCCCGCCGCGATGGCACCGAACACGAACTGCCCTTCGGCGCCGATGTTCCACACGTTCGAGCGGAAGCACACGGCCAGCCCGAGCGCGATGATGAGCAGCGGCGTCGCCTTCACCATCAGCTCGCCGATGGCGTAGCCGCTCTTGATGGGTTCGTAGAAGAACACCAGCAGGCCCTTGACCGGGTCCTTGCCGAGTGCGGCGAACAGCGCCACGCCGATCAGCACGGTGATCAGCAGCGCCAGGATCGGTGAGGCATAGCTCCAGAAGCGCGACAGCTCCGGGCGGGGTTCGAGCTTAAGCATGGGCGGCCTCCGCCTTCTGGCCGACATTGTTGCCAGAGGTCTGCCACAAGCCGCTCATCCATTCGCCGATCTGCGGCAGCGTGGCAGCCGCGCGGTCGATGGAGGGCGACAGCCGCCCCTTGGCGATCACGTGCAGCCGGTCGCAGATGTTGAACAGCTCGTCGAGCTCCTCGCTGATGACCAGCACGGCGCAGCCGGCGTCACGCAGCGCAAGGATCTCCGCATGGATCAGCGCAGCCGCGCCCACGTCCACGCCCCAGGTCGGCTGCGAGACGATGAAGAGCTTCGGGTTGGCGTCGATCTCGCGCCCGACGATGAACTTCTGCAGATTGCCGCCCGAGAGCGAACGCGCCGCTGCGCGCGGCCCGCCGGCCTTGACCTTGAAGCGCTCGATGATGGCCTTGGCCTGGCGCTCGAGCGCGCCGGTGCGAATCCACCCGCCCCGGCCCACCGCATCGCTGCGCGTGAGCAGCAGGTTGTGTGCGAGCCCCAGCGTGGGCACCGCGCCGCGGCCCAGCCGCTCTTCGGGCACGAAGTGCAGGCCGAGCGCACGACGCGAGCGCGGGCGCAGCCGGCCGGCCGGCTTGTCGAACACCCGGACCATCGAGGCCTCGGCGCGCACGTCCTCGCCTGAGAGCGTGTAGAGCAGTTCGCGCTGGCCGTTGCCCGAGACGCCTGCAATACCGACGACCTCGCCCGCGCGAACCTCGAACGAGATGCCCTCGAGGTCCATGCCGAACTGGTCTTCGCGCGCCAGCGACAGCCCATCGACGCGCAGCGCCACTGCGCCCGCATGCACCGGCCGGTGCTGCAGCGGCGGCGGCTCGCTGCCGATCATCAGCCGCGACAGCGACTGCGTGCTCTCGTTCTGCGGATTGCACACCCCCGTCACCTTGCCGCCACGCAGCACGGTGCAGGCGCTGCACAGCTCCTGGATCTCGTGCAGCTTGTGGCTGATGTAGAGGATGCTGCAGCCCTCGGAGGCCAGCTTGTTCAGCACATGGAAGAGCTTGATGACCGCCTGCGGCGTGAGCACCGAGGTCGGCTCATCGAGGATCAGCAGCTTGGGGTTGGTGAGCAGCGCGCGGATGATCTCCACCCGCTGCATCTCGCCCACCGACAGCGTGTGCACCGGGCGCGAGGGGTCGATGTCGAGCCCGTACTCGCTCGCCTTGGCGGTGATGCTGCGCGCAACCTCGGCCAGTTGCAGCGACTTGTCGAGCCCCAGCCAGACGTTCTCGGCCACGGTGAGCGTGTCGAACAGGCTGAAGTGCTGGAACACCATGCTGATGCCCAGCGCCCTCGCCTGCTGCGGGTTGCGCAGGTTGACGACGTGGCCATCGAACATCACGGTGCCCTCGTCGGGCTTGACCGACCCGTAGATGATCTTCATCAGGGTCGACTTGCCGGCGCCGTTCTCGCCGAGCACGGCGTGGATTTCGCCGGGCTGCACGGCCAGGGAGATGTCGCTGTTCGCCACCACCGCGGGATACCGCTTTGTGATGTTCGCGAGCTGGAGTCTGGGGGTTGTCATGCCGGGTTTCGTGGATTTGTCTCGTTCAACTGCAACAAAGCGGGAACAGCTATCAGTTTAATAGCGTGCTCCCGCGACCATCGGCGCCCGACGGCGCTTCGCTCAGTTCATTGCATCAGTGTCCGCCGATATAGGCAAACTTGAACAGGAACACGGCGGCGATGACCCAGACCATCGCATGCACTTCCCGTGCCCGGCCGGTGCAGAGCTTCAGCACGGCATACGTGATGAAGCCGAAGGCCAGGCCGTTGGCGATCGAGTAGGTGAAGGGCATCGTCAGCGCGGTCACCGCGGCGGGGATCACCTCGGTGGTGTCTTCCCAGTCGAGCTCGACCAGGTCGCGCAGCATCAGGCAGCCCACGAAGAGCAGCGCCGGCGCGGTGGCATAGGCCGGCACCGAGCCCGCCAGCGGCGAGATCATCAGGCAGGCCAGGAACAGCAGCGCCACCACCACGGCCGTGAGGCCGGTGCGCCCACCCGCTTGCACGCCCGCAGCGCTTTCCACATAAGCCGTGGTGCTCGAGGTGCCGAGCAGCGAGCCGGCGAAGATCGCGCCGCTGTCGGCCAGGAGCGCCTTGTTCATGCGCTCCATCTTGCCCGGCACCAGCAGGCCGGCGCGTTTGGCCACGCCCATCAGCGTGCCGGTGGCGTCGAACATCTCGACCAGGAAGAACACCAGCACCACGTTCAGGATGCCGCCCTTGAGCGCGCCCAGGATGTCGAGCTGCATGAAGGTGGGCGCGATGGACGGCGGCGCATCGAACACGCCATGGAACTTGTTGCCGCCGAAGAAGAACGACAGCACCGTCACCGTGACGATGCCGATCAGGATCGCGCCGCGCACCTTGAGCTTGTCCAGCGCCACGATGATGAGAAAGCCCAGCGTCGCCAGCACCACCGGCGCCGAGTGCAGGTCACCCAGCGTGACGAAAGTGGCGGGCGATGCTGCCACCACGCCGGCGCTCTTCAGCGCGATGAGCGCCAGGAACATGCCGATGCCCACGGTGATCGCAGTTCGCAACGACTGCGGTATGCCCTGTATGAAAAGCTCCCGCAGCCCCGTGACCGTGACGATCAGGAACAGGCAGCCCGAGATGAACACCGCGCCCAGCGCAACCTGCCACGTGTAGCCCATGCCCAGCACCACCACGTAGGCGAAGTAGGCGTTCAGGCCCATGCCCGGCGCCATGGCAATCGGGTAGTTGGCGTACAGGCCCATGATGAGCGTGCCCAGCGCGGCAATCAGGCAGGTGGCGACGAAGACCGCGCCCTTCGGCATGCCCGCGTCCCCGAGGATCGACGGGTTCACGAAGATGATGTAGGCCATCGTCAGGAAGGTGGTGAGCCCCGCGATGACCTCGGTGCGCACGGTGGTGTTGTGCGCACTGAGCTTGAACATGCGTTCAAGCAGGCCCGAGCCGCTTGCGCTGCCCACAGCCGCACGCGGACGCGCGGACTCGACATGCCCCGGGATGCGGGGCTCGGCGCCTTTCGGCGCCTGTTCCAACGTACTCATTTCGCTTGTCTCCAGCTGTTGTAGTGGCGGTTTTCATCGTTCCCCCGCTCACGACGCCGGCGCGAACGGGGTTTTCTCAGGGATCCGGGGTTTCAGGGGCGACGGGCGGGCGCGCCGCGGCGCCAGATACACCGGGTATGGCGGAAGCCGGAGGCCGCAGCGAAGCCGCCACGTCCTTGATGCATTCGCGCAGCCAGCGCGCAGAGCTCGACGAATGGGTGCGTTCGTGCCAGAGCTGGTAGTACATGAGGCGCGGCAGCGCCACGGGGCAATCGAGAATCTTCAGCGGCAGCCGCGACGCAAAACGCTCGCAGTACTGGCGCCCGGTGGTCAGCACCAGCAGGCTCGACGCCACCATGTCCGGAATGAGGCTGAAGTGCGCACAGCGCGCCGTGATGTTGCGCTGCCGACCCAGCTCGTCGAGCATCTGGTCGATGATGCCGCGCCCGCCCGGGTGCATGGGCGTGGGCGCGATGTGCTCGGCCGCAAGCCATGTCTCCAGATCCCAGCCGCGGCGCACCGCCGGATGGTCCTTGTTGACCAGCGACACCACCTCGTCGCCGAAGAGCCGCGCCATGTGCAGGTCTTCCGGTGGCTTGAGCCAGTTGCCGATCACCAGATCGACCTGGCCGAGTGCCAGGTGGCCGTGGTAGTCCGAGTCGGGCGAGAGCGCGTGGATCTCGATCTGGCACAGCGGCGCGTCGCGCTTGACCTGCGCCACCAGCATGGGCAGGAACAGCGGGTCCATGTAGTCGCTGGCCGCGATGCGGAAGGTGGTGGCCGCCGACTGCGGCTCGAAGCCCCGCGCATCCGAGAACAGCATCTCGGCCGCGCGAAGAATGCTCGCAGCCGGCTCGATCATGCGCAGCCCCGCGTCGGTGGGCACCATGCCCGAGCCCGAGCGCACCAGGAGCGGATCGCCCGACAGCTCGCGCAGGCGCTTCAGCGCGGCCGAGACGGCCGGCTGGTACATGCCCAGGCGGATGGCTGCGCGCGAGACGCTGCGGTCGGTCAGCACGGTGTGAAGCACCCGGATCAAATGAAGATCGATCTTGTCGAAAAGCGCCTGGTCTCTCATGGCTGTTCACACCTTTCTTGTCTGTGCGAACAGTTATACAGCGCAGCATTTGGCGAAACCGGGTGTGGAAGTGAAGCTCGGACCGTGCGAGCACGGCCCGCTGTCATTCGGCCGATGCGGGTTCCACCGCCTGCACGGCGGTGATGGCTCGGAGGATCGACTCGCTGGTGGCCGGCGCCTTCAGCGGCGGATCGACCCTGTGCCCACCGGCCGCCGACACCGCATCGCGGATCGCGAAGAACACCGAGAACGGCAGCAGCAGCGGCGGTTCTCCCACGGCCTTGCTGCGGTGAATGGAGTCTTCGAAATTCTGGCCTTCGAACAAACGCACGTTGAACACGGGCGGGCAGTCGTTGGCGGTCGGAATCTTGTAGGTGCTGGGCGCGTGCGTGGTGAGCTTGCCGCTTTGCGGGTGCCACACCAGCTCTTCAGTGGTGAGCCAGCCCATGCCCTGGATGAAGGCACCTTCGACCTGGCCGATGTCCACCGCCGGATTCAGCGACTTGCCCGCGTCGTGCAGGATGTCGGCGCGCAGCAGCTTCCACTCGCCGGTGAGCGTGTCGACGATCACCTCGCTCACCGCCGCGCCGTAGGCGTAGTAGTAGAACGGGCGGCCCTGCATCTTGTCCTTGTCCCAGCTCAGGCCGGGCGTGGCGTAGAAGCCGTCGGACCACAGCTGCTTGCGGTCGAGATACGCCTCGCCCACCACGGTG
The DNA here is from genome assembly GCF_051992195.1 of Variovorax sp. YR566. Taxonomy (NCBI): domain Bacteria; kingdom Pseudomonadati; phylum Pseudomonadota; class Betaproteobacteria; order Burkholderiales; family Comamonadaceae; genus Variovorax; species Variovorax sp. YR566. The sequence continues at coordinate 5,415,738 of NZ_CP197092.1, forward strand.
CTGAAAGCCAGCGTGCGGCCGTTGACCTCGACCTTGTCGTTGGCAAAGCGCACTTCACTGGCCTTGCCACCATGGCGCTCGGACGCGCTCTCGGCCAGGCGCTCGCGAATCTGGCGGGCTGCGTCCTGCGCGGCCTTGCCATTCAGGTCGGCACCGGTCGACGCGGCAGTGGCCGAGGTGTTGGCCACCTTGGTCGTGTCGGTCGCCGTGACGCGCACGCGCTCGAAGCTCACGCCCAGCTCGTGCGCCACCACCTGCGCCACCTTGGTGTTGAGGCCCTGCCCCATCTCGGTTCCGCCGTGGTTCACGAGGATCGAGCCGTCGGTGTACACGTGCACCAGCGCGCCGGCCTGGTTGAAGTGCTTCACGTTGAACGAGATGCCGAACTTCAGCGGTGCCAGTGCCAGGCCGCGCTTGAGCACCGTGCTCTTCTTGTTGAAGGCCGCGATGTCTTCGCGCCGCGCGCGGTAGTCGCTGCTGGCTTCCAGCTCGGCCACGAGTTCGTGGACGATGTTGTCGGTGACGGTCTGGCGATACGGCGTGACGTTGTTCTCCGCCTTGCCGTAGAAGTTGACGCGCCGCACGTCGAGCGGGTCGCGCTTCAATTCGCGCGCCACCGAGTCCATGATGTTCTCGATGGCGATCGCGCCCTGCGGACCGCCGAAGCCGCGGAAGGCCGTGTTGCTCTGCGTGTTCGTCTTGCCCGAGAAGCCGTGCATGGCCACGTTGGGCAGCCAGTAGGCGTTGTCGAAGTGGCACAGCGCACGCGTCATCACCGGGCCCGACAGGTCGGCCGAGTGGCCGGCGCGCGAGACCATCGTGATCTCTGCGCCGAGGATGCGGCCTTCGTCGTCGTAGCCGACTTCGTACTCGTACCAGAAGCAGTGACGCCGGCCCGTGACCATGAAGTCGTCGTCGCGGTCGAGCCGCAGCTTCACGGGGCGCTGCAGCTGCCGCGCCGCGATGGCCGCCACGCAGGCGAACAGCGCCGACTGCGACTCCTTGCCGCCAAAGCCGCCGCCCATGCGCCGGCATTCCACATGCACTTCGTTCGACTGCAGGTGCATCGCATGCGCCACCAGGTGCTGCATCTCGCTCGGGTGCTGCGTGGAGCAATGGATGTGCAGCGCGCCGCCTTCCTTCGGAATGGCGTAGCTGATCTGGCCTTCGAGATAGAACTGTTCCTGCCCGCCCACGTCGAGCGTGGCCTTGTGGCGATGCGGCGCGTTGGCGATGGCGGTGCGCACTGCAGCCTCGTCGCCTTCGTTGGCGGCACCGCCGCTGCGCACGATGTGCATCGGCGGCACCACGTACTGGCCGCGTTCGTGCGCGGCCTGCGGCGTGAGCACGGGCGGCTGGGCCTCGATGGTCAGCGCGTCCTTGGCCTTCGCGGCGGCGCGGCGCGCGTCGGCGCGGGTTTCGGCGATCACGGCGAACACCGGCTGGCCGAGGTAGCGGATCTCGCCGCCGTCGTTCACGGGCAGCAGGATCGGGTCGTCGTGAATGATCGAGCCGCAGTCGTTGGTGCCCGGAATGTCGTCGGCCGTGATGACGGCGACCACGCCCGGCATGGCGCGAATGGCGTCGAGCGACAGCGCCGTGACGCGGCCATTCGCGGCCGGCGACAGGCCCAGCGCGCAATGCAGCGTGCCGGTGAGCTCGGGAATGTCGTCGATGTAGGTCGCTTCACCAGCCACGTGCAGGTGCGCCGATTCGTGCGGCCGGCTGATGCCCACGCGCATGCCGCGCTCGTGCGCCAGCGCTTCGGCGCCCACGTCGATGCGGGCGGCGGTGTTGGTCAGGTAGTCGGCAAAGGCCTCGGAGGGCTGCAGCAGGCGGGCGTCGATGGGCTTGTTCATGGTCAGACTCCTGCGGCAGTGGCCGGGGTCGCGTGGGGCATCACGCTCCAGACGCTGGTTTCTTCCAGCGACAGGGCGTCTTCGGCGCGGGTTTCGAGCCAGAGGCGCTGAATGAGGTTCTGCGCCACCTGCAGCCGGTAGTCGGCCGATGCGCGCATGTCCGACAGCGGTTTGAAGTCTTGCGCCAGCGCGAGCCTGGCGGTGGCCACGCTGGCCTGCGTCCACGGCTTGCCGAGCAAAGCAGCCTCGGCATTCGCGGCGCGCTTGACGGTGGCGGCCATGCCGCCGAAGGCCAGGCGCACGGCCTTCACAGTGTCGCTGCCGGCTTCGAGCTCGATGGCAAAGCCCGCGCACAGCGCCGAGATGTCGCAATCGAAGCGCTTGCTGATCTTGTAGGCGCGAATCTGGCGGCGCAGCGCGGCATGCGGAACGGCCAGCCCCTGGACGAATTCGCCGGGCTGCAGCTGGTTCTTCATGTAGTCCAGATAGAACTCGGGCAGCGGCATGCGGCGCACCACATCGCCGCGGCGCAGTTCGATCTGTGCGTCGAGCGCCATCAGCACCGGCGGCGAATCGCCGATGGGCGAGCCGTTGGCCACGTTGCCGCCCATGGTGCCTGCGTGGCGGATCGGCGGCGAGGCGAAGCGCAGCCACACCTCGGCCAGGCTGGGCACGCGCTCGACCAGTGCGGCGAAGGCGGATTCGAGCGAGGCGCCCGCGCCGATGTAGAGCTCGCCACCTGCATTGTTCGGGCGATCTTCGATCGTCTTCATTTCGGCCACGTCGCCCACGTAGATGATGTCGCCCAGGTCGCGGAACTGCTTGTTGACCCAGAGGCCGACGTCGGTCGAACCGGCCAGCAGCTGGGCGCGCGGCTTCTGTTCGCGCAGCGCGGCAAGCTGGGCCAGGGTCTTGGGGGCGTGGAAGTGGTCGATGCGGGCCCCCAGCGGGGCCGCGTAGTTCAGGTCCAGGCCATCGTTCTGCAGGGCGGTGAGCGCTGCGACCACGGGCTGGGTGTCGAGGCGAACCGAAGGCAGGTCGAACATGCGCTGGCCGGCATCGAGGATCGGCCGGTAGCCGGTGCAGCGGCACAGGTTGCCGGAGAGGTCGTCGGCCAGCTGCTGGCGGGTGGGCTGCGTGCCTTCGGCCTGGTGGTGCTCGTAGGTGGCCCACAGCGACATCACGAAGCCGGGCGTGCAGAAGCCGCACTGGGAGCCGTGGCAGTCGACCATGGCCTGCTGGACCGGGTGCAGCGTGTGCACGGGGTGCTTCTTGGCGATGTTGCTGTCCTGTGCCTTGGCCTGGCACTGGGTCTGTGCCTTGAGGTCTTCGACCGTGAACAGTGCCTTGCCGTGCAGCGTGGGAAGAAACTGGATGCAGGCGTTGACGGTCTGCAGGTTCAGGCCGCCAACAGCGCCCGGGGCGTTCGGGTCGGTGGCGAGTTCGCCGATGACGACGGTGCAGGCGCCGCAGTCGCCTTCGTTGCAGCCTTCCTTGGTGCCGGTGCAGCGGGCGTCCTCGCGCAGCCAGTCAAGCACGGAACGGGTCGGGTGGACGCCGGTGACGTCGACGATCTTTCCGCGATGGAAAAAGCGGATCGGGTGAATCTGGCTGCTACTGCTGCTGTCGGTGCTCATGCTTTTGGGCTCGTGGGGGACCCGTCGTGGGTCAGTCATGGACGTTAGCGGCTTGTTCGGCGTCGTGCATACGGAGGGGCCCATAACGCGTATGTGGGGGTCGGTATGCCACGTACGGGGAAACCCTTGCGCATGCGCTGCAATTACCGGGCCACACACCGGGCGGTGCCGTGGCCCGGGCGGTGGTCAGCCGTGCGCGATGGCCACCCACGCGGAGGCGATCAGCGTCGAGCCCGCCGCCGCGAGCAAGCCGCCGACCAGCCACTTCAGCGTACGCGGCCGCAGCTTGTTCGGCAACCGGTGGTGCACACGCGTCACCCCGTAGACCACAGGCATCGCGCACCCGGCGAGCAGCGCCGCATGCCACGAGAAATGCCCTGTCGGCACCACGATCACCAGCCGCACGAGCGAGTTGAACGCGAACATCAGCAGCAGCGCGCGGCGCACCAGCTCGCGGTCCAGCGGCTGGCGGTACATATGGAAGACGATGGGCGGCCCCGAACTCGAGAACAGCCCGCCCAGCACGCCCGACAACCCGCCGATGACGGCAAAGCTCGTGCGCCCCGACACCACCGGCAGCGGCTTGCCCTGCAGCACCAGCAGCACGGAGCAGCCCAGGATCGACACGCCCAGCAGCCCGCGCAGCCAGTTGACCGCCCCGCCGCTGAGCCATGTGAGCAGCATCAGGCCCACGATCACGCCTACCGTGCTGCCATTGAGCGCCGGCTTCATCAGCTGCCAGGGCACCACGCCGGGCCGGGCGCGGAAATACGTCCACGCATTGATCAGGCTCAGCACCGTGGCGGCGTTGGCGGTGTCGCTCACGCTGGCGATATGGAACACCGACACCAGCCCGAGCAGGATGAGGCTGAATGCAAAACCGGTCAGGTTCTGCGCATAGGTGGCGAGCGCCACGCAGGCCATGAAGACCAGCACGGGACCGGCCTGGGAAAGAACTTCTTGCACCGGCTGCGTCTTCAGAGTGCGGGGGAAAGGGGAAGCAAAACGAACATTCGAAAGCAATCAGGGCAACGGGAGGCGCAGAGGCGGCGGCCACCCAAGAATAACCGCGCGCCAACTCACGAATTCACGGCTTCTCCGAGAACAGCTCGACGATGACCTGCCTGAGCCACCGGTTCCCCGGATCGGCCTCGAAGCGCTTGCTCCAGTGCAGCGACACCGTGAAGTCCCGCAGCGGAAACGGCGGCTCGACGATGGCGTACCCCCCCTCCTCAGCAAAGCCGCGCGCAATGTTGCGCGGCATCACCACCGCCAGATCGGTAGCACGCACGATCGCCGGCAGCACCATGAAGTGCTCGGTCGTCAGCCGCAGCCTGTCTTCGAGGTTCAGCAGCTGCAGGATGCGCAGGGTGTCGGCATGCGTACGCACTGCCACGTACTCGAGTTCCTGCAGGGCCTCGAGCAACGCCTGCCCGCTGCGCCGCCGCTTCACGAAGGGATGATCCTTTCGCAGCAGCACGATGTAGCGGTCCTTCAGCAGCTGGGTGCTCTGGGTGTCCTTCACGCGCGGCAGGAAGCCGAAGGCGAAATCGACCTTGCCGCCATCCAGGCCGGTGGCAATGTCGCCCGGCGCCAGCGGCATGGTCTCGACCCTCACCCCCGGCGACAACTCGCGCAGCCGCGCCATCAGCGCCGGCAGGAAGCGCCCTTCGCCGATGTCGCTCATGTGAATGCGGAAGGTCTTGCGCGACACCAGCGGCTCGAAGTGGTCGGACTCGTGCAGCGCTTCTTCCAGCACGCTCAGCGCCGCCTGCACGGCCACCGCCAGCCGGTCGGCGCGCGGCGTTGGCGCCACGCCTCCGGGCGCGCGGGTGAAGAGCGCATCGGCAAGCAGCAGCCGCAGGCGGCCCAGGCCATGGCTGGCCGCCGGCTGAGTGAGGCCCAGCGATTCGGCGGCGCGGCTCACGTTGCGCTCGCGGTAGACCGCGTCGAACAGCCGCAGCAGGTTGAGGTCGAGCGTTTCCATATGCATGCCATTCATATTACTTAGCTCGATTATTTTATTGAACGCTGCAGCAGCGCCACGCACACTGGCGGGCGCTGTCCGGATCGCCCCCGCGACCGGACAGCCCCACGACAAGAAGGAGACAAGACATGGCCCCGATTCGTGCATTCGGCGCGTTCCGCGCGCATGCGGCGCTCGCCGCCCTTCTCTGCGCAGCCGTTACCGCATGGGCCCAGCAGCCGCCCACCGAAGAGCCGGGCTGGGCCAAGGGCAGGCCGAAGAACGAAGCCGCCACGCGCATGGCGCCGGTGCCCTCCTTCCCGATTCCGACCGCGGCCGACCAGTTGCCCACGGCCAAGTTCAAGCTGCCGCCCGGCTTCAAGGTCGAGACCTGGGCCTCGGGCGTGCTCGACGCGCGCGAGCTGCGCCAGGGCGCCAAGGGCACTGTGTTCGTGAGCACGCTCTTCGTGGGCAACAAGGTCTATGCGATTGCCGAGAAGGGCGACCGCAAGCCCAGGACCATCATCGACAAGACCGAGTTCGCCACCGGCATCGAGTTCTACAAAGGAGCGCTCTACCTCGCGACCCACAAGCAGATCGTTCGCTACGACGGCATCGAGGACAAGCTGGACAACCCCGGCACGCCCGTGGTGCTCAACGACAAGCTGCCCGGCGGGCAGGACCACAGCTGGCGCTACCTGCGCATGCACGACGACAAGCTCTACTACGCGGTCGGCGCGCCCTGCAACCTGTGCGAGCCCGACGACGCGCACGCGCGCATCTTCCGCATGAACCCCGACGGCAGCGGCATCGAGACCGTGGCGCGCGGCGTGCGCAACACGGTGGGCTTCGACTTCGACCCCAAGACCGGCAACCTCTGGTTCACCGACAACGGCCGCGACTGGCTCAGCGAAGACCTGCCGAACGACGAGCTGAACGTGGTGACCAAGCCCGACCAGCACTTCGGCTACCCGTACTGCCACCAGGGCAACATCGCCGACTCCGAATTCGGCTGGGGCAAGAGCTGCAACGACTACGTGAAGCCCGCCGCGCTGCTCGGCCCGCACGCCGCCGCGCTGGGCCTCACCTTCTACAAGGGAAAGATGTTCCCGGCCAAGTACCGCGGCGCCATGTTCATCGCACGCCACGGCCCGTGGAACCGCACCGTCAAGTACGCCGACATCGCGGTCGCCTGGCCGGACGGCAAAGGCGGCGCGAAGGTCGAGCCCTTCATGACCGGCTTCGTCGAGAACAACACCTACCTCGGCCGGCCGGTGGACTTCCTGGTGCTGAAGGACGGCTCGATGCTCGTGAGCGACGACCACGCCGGCGCTATCTACCGCATCAGCTACGGCGGCCGATGACACCAGCGGGCCTTCTCTTTCGACACGCGATGGCGGCAATGATCATGGCGGCGGCAGCATCGTCGGCCGGTGCACAGGGCACGCAGGCGGCAAAGGGCGGCTACGCCCAGCGCTACGCCGAGCTCTGCGCCTCATGCCACGGCGCCAACGGCCGCAGCGACATGGCAGGCACGCCGGTGCTCGCGGGGCAGCATTCGTTCTATGCGATCACGCAGCTGTATCTCTTCCGTGAAGGCCGGCGCGACAACCCCGCGATGACGGCGGTGGCCAAGACCATGAAGGACGATGACCTGCGCGGCTTCTCCGATTTCATCGCCACCCTGCCCGCGGTGCCTCCCCCGCCGCCTGCCGCGCCGGCCGACGCGGCGCGCATGGCGCGCGGCCAGGCGCTGGCGCAGGAACATCGCTGCCTGCTCTGCCACGGCGCCGACCTGAGCGGCGGCCAGCAGGTGCCGCGCATCGCACAGCAGCACGAGGACTATCTGCAACTGTCCCTGCAAGGCTTCCGCACCGGCAAGCGCCCGGGCTACACGCAGGCCATGGGCGAAGCGGTGGGCCGCGTTCCACCGGAAGACCTGGACACCCTCGCCTACTACGTGGCGCGCTTTCCCGGCGCGGCGCCCAAGCCGCCTCCCAAATAAACGCCCTCTTCCGGCGTGCAGCACCGGCGGATGCACGGTGCCGGCACTGCGCACCCCGAACCCTCCCCCCCAACGAACATCGGAGCCGAATCTCTTGGAAGTCTCATTCAGCAAGGAAGTGGAAATGCTGCGCCTCGGCGCAGGCGACACCTTTCACGGCGAGGGCATCCTCGCGATCACCAAGGGCCTGTTGCAATCGGGCGTGGCCTACGTCGGCGGCTACCAGGGCGCGCCGGTGTCGCACCTGCTCGACGTGATGGTCCAGGGCAAGGCCTACATGGATGAGCTGGGCGTGCACGTGGAGGCCTGCTCCAACGAGGCCTCGGCCGCGGCAATGCTCGGCGCGTCCATTCACTACCCGCTGCGCGGCGCGGTCACGTGGAAGTCCATCGTCGGCACCAACGTGGCGGCCGATGCGCTGTCGAACCTGTCCTCGCCGGGCGTGACCGGCGGCGTGCTGATCGTGGTGGGCGAGGACTACGGCGAAGGCGCCAGCGTGATCCAGGAGCGCACGCATGCCTACGCGCTCAAGTCGAGCATGTGCCTGCTCGACCCGCGGCCCGACCTCGGCGTGATGGTGCGCATGGTGGAAGAAGGCTTCCGCCTCTCCGAAAGCTCGAACATGCCCTGCCTGATGGAGCTGCGCATCCGCACCTGCCATGTGCGCGGCAGCTTCGAATGCAAGGACAACATGGCGCCCGCCATTTCGACCCGCGCGCTGATGACGGAGCCGGCGGGCTTCGACTACATGCGGCTCGCGCATCCACCCGTCACCTTCCGGCACGAGAAGCTCAAGGGCGACGAGCGCATTCCGGCGGCGCGGCGCTACATCGTCGAACACGGCCTCAACGAGCTGATACCGGGCCGGCGCCACGCCGACCTCGGCATCGTTGTGCAGGGCGGGCTCTACAACGCGCTGATCCGCAGCCTGCAACAGCAGGGGCTGGCCGATGCCTTCGGCGAGACGGACATACCGATCCTCGTGCTCAACGTCACCTACCCGCTGGTACCTGAACAGGTCGCCGACTTCTGCGTAGGCAAGCGCGCGGTGCTTGTGGTGGAAGAAGGCCAGCCCGAGTACATCGAGCAGGACATTGCCACGCTGCTGCGCCGGCGCGACATCCAGACGCCGCTGCACGGCAAGGACATGCTGCCGTCGGCGGGCGAGTACGGCGTCGAGGTGCTCTCGGGCGGCATCGGCGCCTTTGCCGCGAAGTACATCGAAGCAAGCGAGGCCTCGTCTTCGGCGCAAGCCTGGCTGGCCGGCAACCGCGAGCGCCGCGAAGCCGTTGCGCGCAGCCTGAGCGCGCCGCTGCCCAACCGGCCGCCGAGCTTCTGCATCGGCTGCCCCGAGCGGCCTGTGTTCTCGGCGTTGAAGCTCGCGCAGCAGCAGACCGGCCCGGTGCACATCGCGGCCGACATCGGCTGCCATGCCTTCGGCACCTTCGAGCCGTTCTCGATGGGCCACTCGATCCTTGGCTACGGCATGAGCCTGGCGAGCCGCGCGGGCGTGGCGCCGATGATGAACCGCCGCACGCTGTCGATCATGGGCGACGGCGGCTTCTGGCACAACGGCCTGCTCACGGGCGTGCAGAGCGCGCTGTTCAACGGCGACGACGCGGTGCTGCTGATCTTCAAGAACGGCTATACCTCGGCCACCGGCACGCAGGACATCATCTCGACGCCCGACGACGAGATCAAGGAGCGCGCCGTCGACAAGCAGCAGAGCCTGGTCGACAAGAACCAGACCATAGAAGACACGCTCAAGGGCCTGGGCGTGAAGTGGATGCGCACCGTCACCACCTACGACGTGGAGCGCATGCGCAAGATGCTGACCGAGGCGCTCACCAGCGACTTCAACGGCCTGAAGGTGGTGATCGCCGAGGGCGAATGCCAGCTGGAGCGCCAGCGCCGCATCAAGCCGTGGATTGCCGGGTTGCTGAAGAAAGGCGAGCGCGTGGTGCGCGTGAAGTACGGCGTCGACGAGGACGTGTGCAACGGCGACCACGCCTGCATCCGCCTGTCGGGCTGCCCGACGCTCACGCTCAAGGACAACCCCGATCCGCTGAAGGTGGACCCCGTTGCCACCGTGATCGACGGCTGCGTGGGCTGCGGGCTGTGCGGCGCGAATGCGCATGCGGCCACGCTGTGCCCGAGCTTCTACCGGGCCGAGGTGGTGCAGAACCCGAAGTGGCATGAGCGACTGCTGCACGGGCTGCGCGGTGCGGTGGTTCGCGCATTGCAACCGGCGTGAGGAGCGAAGGCATGGAACAGAACCGCCCTCTCACCCTGCTCGTCTGCGCCCTCGGCGGCGAAGGCGGCGGCGTGCTGACCGAATGGCTGGTCGACATCGCACGCCACGCCGGCTACGCGGCGCAGAGCACGTCGATTCCCGGCGTGGCACAGCGCACGGGCGCCACCACCTACTACCTCGAAGTGTTCCCCGTGCCGCTCGCGCAGCTCGGCGGCAAGCGCCCCGTGTTCAGCCTGAGCCCGGTGCCGGGCGCGCTCGACGCGATCGTCTCGTCGGAGCTGCTGGAAACCGCGCGGCAGATCGGCAACGGCATGAGCGCGCCGCTGCGCACGCTGGTCATCAGTTCGTCGGCGCGCATCTTCACGACGGCCGAGCGCATGGAGCCCGGTGATGGTCGCGCCGACGCGCAACGACTTCTCGACGTGGTGAAGGCCTTCAGCCGCGAGCACCATGTGTTCGACATGAACGCCATCGCGCGCGACAGCGGCACGGTGGTCAGCGCGGTGATGCTCGGCGCCATCGCGGGCAGCGGGCTGCTTCCGTTCCCGCGCGAGGCCTACGAGCACGTTGTGCGCGGCGGCGACACGAGCGCGCCGGACAAGCTCGGCAAGATGGCCGCCGCCAGCCTGCGGGGCTTCGCGGCAGCCTTCGACGCAGTGAGCGCCCCGCGCGCACAGGCCGCCTTCGTCAGCAGCGTGCTGGCCGGAGACACGAGCGACGCACCACCGCCAGCCAGCGCCCTGCCCGCCGACCTCGCGCGGCGCTTTCCGCCGGCCGTGCACGACATGCTCACGCTCGGCCACGCCCGCGTGCTCGACTACCAGGACGCCGCCTACGCCGCGCTCTATGCCGAACGCCTGGGCCGCGTGCTGGACGCAGAGCGCGCCGCCGATCCGGCCGGTGCACATGGCTTTGCCATCACCCGCGAGGCCGCGCGCTGGCTCGCGCTGTGGATGGCCTTCGACGACATCGTGCGCGTGGCCGCGCTCAAGGGCCGCGCGAGCCGCGCACAGCGGGTGCGGCAGGAAGTGCGGGCCGGCGATGAAGACATCGTGAAGGTCTACGACCACTTCAAGCCAGGTGCCGCCGAGTTCGCGGCGCTGCTGCCTCCTTCGCTCTCGCGCCGCGTGACAGCATGGGACCGCGGCCGGCAGGCGCGCGGCCTCGCGCCGTGGGCGCTGCCGCTGAAGGTGGGCAGTCATTCGGTGTTCGGCATGGCCTCGCTGCGGCTGCTGGCCTCGCTGCGCTGGCTGCGCCGCCGTGGCAGTCGCTTTGCCGAGGAACAGGCGCTCATCGAACGCTGGCTCGCCGCCGTGGAAACCGGCACACGCGAAGCCTGGACGCTGGGCCACGAACTCGCGCTGTGCGGGCGGCTCATCAAGGGCTACGGCAGCACCAACGAACGCGGCAAGGACAACCTGCTGCACGTGACCGACCACCTTGCCGCACAGCCCGGCGTGGCGCCGGCCGATCGCGCGCTGGCCGTGGCCGCCGCACGCACGGCCGCACTGGCGGACGAGGCGGGCAAGGCGCTCGATGCCGCACTGGTCGAACATGGCGCGCCCGCACGCCCCATCAAGGCCCAGCCCATCCGCTGGATGAAGCGCAAGCCGACCGGCGGCGCCTGAGACGGAAGGCGCCCACGATGACGCAGCTGCTCAACGTCGAGGACTACCGCCGCCGCGCACGGCGCGTGCTGCCGCGCCTGGTGTTCGACTATGTCGACGGCGGCGCGGAGGACGAACGCTGCCTGCGACGCAACCGCGATGCGCTCGAAGCATTGCCGCTGATTCCGGAGTGCCTGCGCGACACGCACGCGATGGACATCGGCATCGAACTCTTCGACCGACGCTGGCGTGCGCCTTTCGCGGTCGCGCCCATCGGGCTGGCCGGCCTTGTGCGCCCGCGCGCCGATGCCCTGCTGGCCAGCGCCTCGCAGGCCGCGCGCGTGCCCTTCATCCTCTCGACCGCATCGAACACCCGCATCGAGGACGTGCGCACCGCCGCCCCCGACGCCACGCTGTGGATGCAGCTCTATGTGATGGGCGAGCGCGCCATCGCCGAGCGCATCGTGCGCCGCGCGCGCGCAGCCAATTTCGAGGCGCTGGTGCTCACGGTGGATGTGCCCGTCGGCGGCTTGCGCGAACGCGACCAGCGGCATGGCTTCCGCGTGCCGATGCGCCTCACGCCCGGCACGGTGTTCGACATGGCGCGGCACCCCGCATGGCTGCTGCGCCTGGCGCGCGGTGGCATGCCGCAGTTCGCGAATCTGCTGCCAGATGACGACGACGCACCGGTCTCAGCGCAGACGCAGGCCGCGCTGCTCTCGCGCACCATGGACCGCACGCTGACATGGGAAAGCCTCGCGTGGCTGCGCAAGCTCTGGGACGGCCCGCTGCTCGTCAAGGGCCTGCTCGGCGCGGAAGACGCGCGGCGCGCGGTGCGGCATGGCGCGGACGGCATCGTGGTCTCGAACCACGGCGGACGCCAGCTCGATGCGGCGCCGGCCAGCATCGCGGCGCTGCCCGCCATCGCCGATGCGGTCGGCGGGCGTATCCCCGTGCTCATGGATGGAGGCATCCGGCGCGGGAGCGATGTCGTGAAGGCGCTCGCACTGGGCGCGCGTGCGGTCCTCGTCGGCCGTCCGCCCGTCTACGGACTGGCCTGCGACGGCGAGCGAGGCGCACTGTCGGTGCTGCAACTGCTCGCGCAGGAAACCGAACGCACGATGACGCTGCTCGGCGCCGCGCATGCACGCGAGCTCGGGCCGCGCCATGTCGACCGGCCCACACCGCGTTCGCTCGACGAACAGAACGGCTCCGCACAACGAACTCCGGAAAGCACGCGCGGGAAACCCTCCATTTACCCCGCACGCGCGCCTGCCTAGGCTCACCGGACTCGACGATTTCACACGCTACCCATAACGAAGGAGACCATGCAAACCACGCACCGCCCCCGCCGCCTCGGCAAACCACGCCCGCAACGCGTCGCTCGCCGCATCCAGCCCCTTGCCCTGCTCGCAGCCTGCGCCGCGCTCGTCGCGGGCACGCCCGCCGTGCAGGCGCAGGACAAGCCCGTGCAGCTCAAGCTGTCGAGCTGGGTGCCCGCGCAGCACCCGCTCAACCCCGCGCTGCAGGCCTGGGCCGACGACATCAAGAAGGAATCGGGCGGCACCATCACCGCCATCCTGTTTCCGTCGGAACAGCTCGGCAAGGCCTTCGACCACTACGACATGGCGCGCGACGGCATCGCCGACTTCTCGTACGTGAACCCCGGCTACCAACCGGGGCGCTTCCCGGTGATGGCGGGCGCGTCGCTGCCCTTCCTGTTCGCCAACGGCAAGGAGGGCTCGGCCGCCATAGACGCCTGGTATCGCAACTACGCGGCCAAGGAAATGAAGGACGTGAAGTACTGCTTCGCGTTCGTGCATGACCCGGGCACCTTCCACTCGCGCAAGAAGATCACCGTGCCCACCGACGTCAAGGGCATGAAGGTGCGCCCGGCCACCAGCACCGTGGGCCAGCTCATCACGTCGCTGGGCGGCACCAACGTGCAGGCCTCGGCGCCCGAGTCGCGCGACATGCTGGAGCGCGGCGTGGCCGACGCCATCACCTTCCCGTGGGGATCGATCGGCCTGTTCGGCATCGACAAGGTGGTGAAGTACCACATGGACGCACCGCTCTACGTCACGCCCTTCGTGTGGGTGATGAACAAGGGCAAGTACGACGCCATGTCCACCGCGCAGAAGAAGGTGATCGACGACCACTGCACCAGCGAATGGGCGCAGAAGGTGGCCGGCCCGTGGGCCGACTTCGAGTTTGCGGGGCACGCCAAGATGGCGGCGCTGTCGGGGCATGAGATCTACAAGCTCACGCCCGAGCAGCTCGATGCATGGCGCAAGGCGGCAGCGCCTTCGGAGGCGCAGTGGGCCGAGAGCGTGAAGAAGGTGGGTGAAGACCCGAAGGCCATCATGGACGCACTGAAGGCCAGCCTCGTCAAATACAAATCGGCGCTCTGAGCGATGGCTACACGGTCCGCCAGCTATATGGACCGCGCGATCAACACGATCGAATGGCTTGCCGCCATCTTCGTGGGGATCGTCGCGCTCAACATCTTCGTGGCCGTGGTGCTGCGCAAGTTCTTCGACACCTCGATCCCCGATGCATACGATTTCGGCCGCATGCTGCTGGGCATCCTGATCTTCTGGGGCATTGCGGCCACCAGCTACCGCGGCGGCCACATCACGGTCGACCTCGTGTGGACAGCGGCGGGCCCGCGCATGAAGCGCGTGATCGACGTGTTCGCCACGCTGGTGCTGCTGTTCGTGGTGGCGGTGCAGACCGCCATGCTGTTCGACAAGGTGCGCGGCACCTACGTCGACAACGTGCAGACCTACGACCTCAACATTCCGACCTGGCCCTTCTACGCGGTGGCCTGGGCCGGCGACGTGTGCGCGGTGCTGCTGATCGCCATCCGCACCTACAGGCTGATCTTCCACCCCGAGCAGCTCGAAGAAATCCACCCCGAACAGAAGGCTGATGAATGAGCCCCGATGCAGTTGCCATCCTGGGCTTCGTCGCCCTCTTCGTGTTGATGTTGTTGCGCGTGCCGGTCGGCATGGCGATGGGGCTGGTCGGCGTGGTGGGCTACAGCTACCTCGTCGGGCCCGGGCCCGCGCTGAAGCTGGTGGGCCAGACCTCCATGCGCACCGTGACCGACTACACCTTCGGCGTGATCCCCATGTTCATGCTGATGGGCGCGCTGGTATCGGTGTCGGGTGTGAGCCGTGAACTCTTCAAGGCTGCGAACTCGATGATCGGCCACCTGCGCGGCGGGCTCGGCGTGGCCACCGTGGTGGCGTGCGGCGGCTTCGCGGCAATCTGCGGCTCGTCGGTAGCCACGGCCGCCACGTTCTCGGCGGTGGCGTATCCGGAGATGCGGCGCTTCAACTATCCGCAGTCGTTTTCCACCGGCGTGATTGCCGCGGGCGGCACGCTGGGCGCGATCTTGCCGCCATCGACCGTGCTGGCGGTGTACGCCATCCTCACGCAGCAGGACATCGGCAAGCTCTTCATGGCGGGCATCGTGCCCGGCATCCTCGCGATGGCCATGTACGTGCTGACCATCGCGATCATCGTGAAACTGCGGCCCGACTGGCTGCCCGGCGGCGAGATCAAGCCGTGGTCGGAGCGCCTGAAGGATTTGAAGAACGTGTGGGCGCCGCTGGTGCTGTTCGTGTTCGTGATCGGCGGGCTCTACGGCGGCTTCTTCACGCCGACCGAAGCGGGCGGCGTGGGCGCGAGCGGCGCGTTCATCCTCGGGCTGGTGCGGCGCAAGCTCGACGGCCCGAAGATCCGCGAGGCACTGCTGTCGGCCACGCGCACGGCTGCGGCGGTGTTCACGGTGCTGATCGGCGCGCTGCTGTTCGGCTACTTCCTCACCATCACGCAAAGCCCGCAGAAGCTCACCGAATTTCTCACCGGCCTGGGCATCGGCCGCTACGGCGTGCTCGCGCTCATCATGCTGATGTACCTGGTGCTGGGCTGCCTGATGGATGCGATGGCGATGATCATCCTGACCGTGCCGATCATCTATCCGGTGATCGTGCACCTGGGCTTCGACCCCATCTGGTTCGGCGTGATCATCGTGATGACGGTGGAGCTGGGGCTCATCCATCCACCGGTGGGGATGAACGTGTTCGTCATCAAGAGCGTGGTGAAGGACGTGAGCTTCACCACCATCTTCAAGGGCGTGCTGCCGTTCATCGTGACCGACATCGTGCGGCTGGTGATCCTGATCGCCTTCCCCATCATTGCCCTGTGGCTGCCGACGAGAATGGGCTGATGAGCAGCATCAACAAAGAAATCGTCTACACCGCACGCGTCGAATTCGGCGATTGCGACCCCGCCGGCATCGTCTGGTTTCCCAATTTCTTCCGCTGGATCGATGCGGCCTCGCGCCACTTCTTTGCCGAGTGCGGCGTGCCGCGCTGGGAGGAAACAGCCAAGACGCTGGGCGTGATCGGCACGCCGCTGGTCGACACGCACACGCGCTTCGTTAAGGCCGCGAGCTATGGAGACACGCTGCAGATTGCGGTGCGCATCACCGAGTGGCGCGACAAGAGTTTCGTGCAGACCTACCGCGTGACGCGCGGCGAAGACCTGATCCTCGAATGCGAAGAGGTGCGGATCTTCGCCGCGAAACGCGAGGGCGGCGGCATCCGCGCGGTACCGATTCCGCCGGACATTCGCGCACTCTGCGCGTAGCGCCGGCCAGCGCCGCCGGTTAATTCCTTGGACCTCATTCGCCTCGGCTTCGCGCTCCGTGAAGCCTTTCAGTACCCTTTCATTTCACACGCCTCGATACAAATAATCGCAGCCATTACAAGGCTGGAGGCGAGCCGTGAACCATGTCTACCGTGTCATCTTTGATCATCGGTCGGGGGAGTTCCGGGTCGCATCGGAACTGACGAAGCGCAGTGGTTCAGGAAGGACAAGAGGCAGCACCGGTGCTGTATGCCACAGCGTGCTCCCTGCCCTCGCGGTGCTGGCGGCGCTGCAGTTTCACAGCGGCGAAGCGGCGGCGGCATGCACACCCGCAGCCCCCATCGACAACGACACGGTGAGTTGCACCGGCGTGCCGATCACGCTGCCGCCGAACCCGAACAGTTTTCTCAGCAACGCGAACGGCCTCGCCGTGACGGTGCAGGCGGGCGGCATCATGAGCACGCTGCCCGGCGGCACCGCGATGGCCCTTGGGGGCAACAACATCACGCTCAACAACCTGGGTGCCATCGATGCGAATGCGGCGGGGTCCCTCGTGCTCGCGCGGGCCCTGACCATCGGCAACCTGATCGCGCCCACCAGCAGCAACGTCACGGTGAACAACTCGGGCTTGCTCGAAGGCACCTTCGACGGCACCTTCGGCCTGCTCGGCACGGCGGCGATCATCGCCAACGCCGGAACCACGACGTTCAACAACAGCGGCTCGATCGGCGTGAGCGTGCTGGGCGCTTTCGATCCGGTCAACTCGATCGCGGTCGCCGTCTACGGCGGCGGCAACGTCAATTTCACGAACACCGGAACGATCACGGGCCGCGTGGCTTTCGAGAGCCCCACCGCTGGCGGCAACACCTTCGTCAACGCGGGCACCATCAACGGCAGCGTCTCGCTGGGCACCACAGTCAGCAACGACACCTTCGTGGCGGTGACCGGGTCGTCGATCGGCAATCCACTGATACCGCTGCCTGCCGTGGCCATTCCCACGCTCACCCTCCCACCGGGCCTGCTCACATTCGCCGCCACGGGCACGGTCGATGCGGGCGTCGGCGGAAGCGACACGCTCGTGCTGCAGAACACCATCGCCGGGCCTGGCTCCGGCACGGGCGGCACCGGCAACATCTCGGGCCTGCAGTACCTCAACTTCGAGAACCTGACCGTCAACAGCGGCACGTGGACGCTCACCGGCGCGGTGGTGAGCGGCGCCACCACGCTCAACGGCGGTCTCTCGGTCTTCGACAACCCGCTGGCCTTCGGCACCGGCGCGCTGACGGCCAACGGCGGCGCCATCGAGGCGTCGCTCCCGGGCCTGGCGCTGGCGCAGAACGTCAACCTGACAGGCGGCCTGATCGTGCAGGGCGCCAACGGCCTGACGCTTGGCGGCACGATCAGCGGCGCGGGCGGGCTGATCAAGAACGGGGCCGGCACCCTGACGCTGTCCGGCAGCAACAACTTCAGCGGCGGGCTGGCGCTCAATGCGGGCGGGCTCACGCTGGGCTCGGCCAGCTCGCTCGGCACCGGCCTGTTCCTGGTCGGTGGTCCGGCCACGCTGAACACCGCTTTCACGGGCACGCTCACCAACCCGTTGCAGCTCAATGGCGCCCTGTCGCTCAACGGCGCGGGCGCCCTGACCCTGGGCGGCAACATTGCCGGTGCCGGCAGCCTGACGCTCAACAGCGGCGCCCTGGCGCTGACGGGCAGCAACAACTACGGCGGCGGCACCGTGCTGCAGGCCGGCTCGATCGACCTCGGCAACAGTTCCGCGCTCGGCTCGGGCGCGCTGACCGTCAATGGCGCCGGTTCGCTGACCGGTGTGGCCGGCGTGACGATCGGCAACGCTGTCGTGCTCAACAACACACTGAACTTCGGCGCGGGTGGCGGAGGCGGTGCGCTGACGCTCAACGGCACGATCAGTGGCGCGGGCGGCATGAGCCTGGCCGGTGCGCCGGGACTCACGCTCAACGGCGCGAACAACTTCGCCGGCGGCTTCAACCTGGGCGGCGGCGCGCTCACCGTCGGCAACAACCTCGCGCTGGGCACGGGGGCGGTCACGGTCAGCGGTGCCGGCTCGCTCACGGCCGGCGCGGCCGTGAGCCTTGCCAACAACTTCAACCTCAATGCCGGCCTGACCATCGGCAGCGGCAGCGACCTGGCGCTCAACGGGGGCCTCGGCGGCCTCGGCGGCCTCATCAAGACCGGTGCCGCCAAGCTCTCGCTGGGCGGCGCGAGCACTTTCTCCGGCGGCGTGAACCTGCAGGCCGGCGGCCTGGGCATCGGCACGAACACGTCGCTGGGCCTGGGCGCGCTGACGGTCAACGGCGCCGCCACGCTCGATGCGAGTGCGAACGTGAGCGTGGGCAACGCGGTCGTTCTCAACGCGGGCCTGACAGTGGGCGGCGCCAACAACATCGCCCTCGGCGGGCTGGTGTCGGGCATCGGCGCGCTGGGCTACAACGGCACGGCGACGCTGGGCCTCAATGGCGCCAACGTCGGCCTTCTGGGCGGCGTCAACCTGGCCAGCGGCACGCTCAGCGTGGGCAACAACCTCGCGCTGGGCACGGGTGGGCTCGGTGTCAGCGGCAGCGCGAACCTGAACGCGGGCATACCCGGCATTACCCTGGGCAACAACGTCACGCTGAACGGCGGCGCCACGCTGGGCCTGGGTGGCGCGAATGCGCTCACGCTGGGCGGCGTCATCGGCGGTGCGGGCGCGCTCGCGGTCAGCGGCACCGCCGCCGTCACGCTGGGCGGCGCCAACAACTTCGGCGGCGGCGTGACGCTGGCCGGCGGCCAGCTCGCGCTGGGCACCAGCACCTCGCTGGGCACCGGCACGCTCGGCGTGACGGGCAACGCCACGCTGTCGAGCACCGGCGGTGCACTCGCGCTGACCAACGCCGTCACGCTCGGGGCAGGCGCGGGGCTCACGGTGGGCGGTGCAGCAGACCTCACGCTCGACGGCACGGTGAGCGGCGCCGGCTCGCTCATCAAGAACGGCACCGGCACGCTGGCACTCAACAACGCCAACAATTTCGGCGGCGGCGTCACCCTGCAGGCGGGCACGCTCAGCGTCGGCAACAACACAGCCCTGGGTACCGGCGCGCTGACGGTGGCCAGCACCGCGATGCTCAGCGCCAGCACCGACGTGGCGCTGGCGAACGACGTCGTGCTCAACGACAACCTGGGTGTCGCGGGCGCCAGGAACATCACGCTCGGCGGCACGGTCAGCGGCGCCGGGGGAATCTCGATGGGCAGCACCGGCACGCTGGCGCTGAACAACGCCAACACCTACTCGGGGCCGACCGTGGTCGCCAGCGGCACCCTGCAGGTGGGCAACGCGACCGGCAGCGCCACCGGGAGCGGCGCGGTCACGATGCAGAACGGCTCCACGCTGTCGGGCAATGGCCGCATCGGTGGCGATGTCACGCTCAACAACACTGCCGTGCTGGCACCGGGCACCCCCGGCGCGATGGGCATGCTCACCATCGGCGGCAGCCTGTCGCTTGCCAACGGCAGCGTGTTCGACTATCAGTTCGGCACGCCCGGCGCCAACTTCGCCACGCCCGGCCAGAGCGACAGCGTGAGCGTGGGCGGCAACCTCCTCATCGCGGGCAACACCACCATCAACGTGACGGACACCGGCGGCTTCGGCCCCGGTGTGTACCGGCTCGTGGACTACGGCGGCGCGCTCACGGGCGGCGGCACGTTGACGCTGGGCGGTGTGCCCGGCGGCGCCACGGTGGTCCTGCAGAACCTCAGCGCCGACAAGCGCTTCACGCTCGTCAACAGCACGGGCATGACGCTGGACTTCTGGAATGCCAATGGCCTGGCCAGTCCGACGCAGTCGGGCGGCGGCACCGGCACTTGGTCGACCACCTCGCCGGTGTGGACCGATGCGGTGGGCAACATCTCGCTGCCGATGCAGCCGCAGCCGGGCTTCGCGATCTTCACCGGCGCGCCGGGCACCGTGACGGTGGACAACACCGGCGGCGCGGTACAGGCCACCGGCCTGCAGTTCGCGAGCAACGGCTACACGCTGACCGGCGACGCGCTGACGCTGCTGGGCGCAGGGGGCGGCGCGAAGGCGGAGATCCGCGTCGGCGACGGCGGCGCGGGCTCGGCCGGCTTCACCGCCACGCTGAACAACACGGTCGCGGGCACGGCCGGCATCGCCAAGACCGGCGACGGCACGCTGGTTCTCGGCGGCACCAACACCTACACCGGCGGCACCGCGGTGCAGGGCGGCACGCTGTCCGTTTCCGCCGATGTGAACCTCGGCGCGGCCGCCGGCAATGTGACGCTGGACGGCGGGCGCCTGCAGGTGACGGGCACCGCGTTCACCGGTACCGCGCGCAACCTGGACATCGGCGCGGCGGGCGGCGGCATCGAGATCGTCGATCCGGGTCTGGACTTCACCGCCAGCGGCGCGCTCGGCGGCAGTGGCGGCCTGGTCAAGTCGGGCGCAGGCACGCTGACGCTCGCAGGCACCAGCACCCTCACGGGCGCCACCACCGTCGCGGCCGGCACGCTGCGCTTCGGCGCGCCGGACCTGCTGAATCCCACCGCGCCGATCGCACTGGCCAACACGGCGGGCGCAACGCTGGACCTGAACGGTTTCAACCAGACCATCGGCTCGCTGTCCGGCGGCGGCACGGCCGGCGGCGAACTCCAGCTCGGAAGCGCAACGCTCACGACCGGCGGCGACAACACCAGCACCACCTTCGGCGGCACGCTCAGCGGCAGCGGCGACCTGGTCAAGCAAGGCACGGGCACCTTCACGCTGACCGGCGCGAACAGCTATGCGGGCGGCACATCGCTCACACAGGGCCGCATCGACGTGGGCGCCAATGCGGCACTGGGCTCGGGCGCGCTTGCGATGTCCGGCGGCACCACGCTCGGTCTTGCGGCCGATGGCCTGACGGTCGCCAACAACGTGACGCTCGCTGCCGGCGGCGGCGGCGCGGTGGTCGACACCGGTGCCTTCAACGGCACGCTCACGGGCGCCGTCAGCGGCGGCGGCGCGCTCGTCAAGGAGGGCAGCGGCACGCTGACGCTGGCCGGCACCGCCAACACCTACACCGGTGCAACGCAGGTGGACGCGGGCACGCTGCGCGCGGGCGCGGCCAATGCGTTGAGCCCTGCCTCGGCCACCAGCGTGTCCGCGGGTGCGACGCTCGACCTGGCCGGCTTCAGCCAGACGGTGGCCTCGCTGGCCAACAGCGGCACGGTCTCGCTGGCCGGCGCCGCGCCGGGCACCACGCTCACCGTCACCGGGCCCTACACGGGCAACAACGGCATCCTGCAACTGGGCGCGGTGCTCAATGCCACCGGCCCCTCGGACCGCCTGGTGCTCGACGGCGCCGGCGCAACCGCGAGCGGGCGCACCACGGTGCAGATCATCAACCTCGGCGGACTGGGCGCGCTGACGACCGGCAACGGCATCGAGGTGATCAGCGCCCTGAACGGCGCGACCACCACCGCACAGACCACCAGGGACGCCTTCTCGCTGGCCGGCGGCCACGTGGACGCTGGTGCCTACGAGTACCGGCTGTACCCGGCGGATGCCAGCGGCAGCGGCGAGAACTGGTACCTGCGCTCCACCACCGGCGGCCTTCCTGGAACACCGGGCGGGCCGGGCGGGATCGGCGGGTTGCCTACCTACCGCATCGAAGTGCCGCTGTATGCCGCGCTGGCGCAACAGCTGCGCCAAGGCAACCTCGAGATGCTGGGCAACCTGCACCTGCGCGGCGGCGACGACACGCGGCTCGCCTCCGACGGCGCCAGCGCTCGCGGTCGCCGCGCCTGGGGCCGCCTGATCAGCGCCGACATCGACGCGAGCCAGCGCGGCACTGCGAACGCGCAGGGCAAGGGTCGCCTCCACGGCTTCCAGGCCGGTACCGACCTGTGGGCCGACACCCGCTGGAACGTGGGCGTCTACGTCGGCCAGCTCGAAGGCAATATCCGCGTGAACGGCTTCGCGCGCGGCATCCAGGGGCTGGACGTGGGTTCCAACGACCTGCGCAGCCGCTACCTCGGCGCCTACGCCACCTGGCACGGCGACGAGGGCTGGTACGCCGATGCCGTGCTGCAGGCCGGCCAGCACCGCTACAACGTGCAGCCGTTCGCGACCTTCGGCAGCTCGGGCAAGGGCAAGAGCCTGCTGGCCTCCATCGAGGTGGGCAAGGCCTTCGGCATCGGCAGCGGCTGGATCGTGGAACCGCAGCTGCAGCTCATTCACCAGCGCCTGCGCATGGACGACACGGACATCTCCGGCGCCGCGGTGACACAGGACCCGCATGACGGCCTCATCGTGCGCGCAGGCGTGCGCATCAAGGGCGAGATCGCCACCGGCGCCGGAACGCTGCAGCCCTATGGGCGCATCAACGTGTTCCACGCCTCCGGCGGTGCCGACGTGACGCAGTTCCTGAACTTCGGCGGCGGCACGGCCATCCGCAGCGAAACGGGCTCGACCAGCACCGAAGCGGCCGGTGGCGTGACGCTCGCTCTCGGCGAGCGCGCCTCGCTCTACGGGGAGCTGGGCAAGCTGTGGGCCTCGGGCGGCGCGGCGCGCTTGAAGAGCTCGATCAACGCGTCGCTGGGTGTGCGGGTGCGCTGGTAGCAAGCGCGGCCAGCCTCGTCAGCAGGCCATCGACGCCAAGATCGATCAGGTCGAAGACTTCGACAAAAGCCTGTTGCCCGCCATACCAGGGATCGGGCACATCGCCTTCGACGCCCTCGGCGAATTCGGTGAACAGGTGCACCTTGTGGGCCGTGCCTGCGGGCGCGAGCCGGCGCAGCGCGGCGCAGTGCTGGGCAGTCATGCCGATGATCAGGTCGAAACGTTCGAAGTCGGCCCTGCGGACCTGCCGCGCGGAATGGGCGTGCATCTCGATGCCGCGGCGTTTGGCCTCGGCCACGGAGCGTGGATCGGGCGGATTGCCGCGCTCTTCGTCGGAGACGGCTGCACTGTCGACTTCGACGTGGAAACCCACTGCGCGGGCCTTGTGCATCAGCAGGACGTGGGCTGTGGGGGAGCGGCAGATGTTGCCGGTGCAAATAAACAGAATTGCCAGTTTCTTCATATGCGACAACGGCTGGATGATTTCGCGGGCTGATGGATGCGGTAGAGAGGCTACAATGCGACCTCGCTCAATGATCCTGAGCACTGCCTGGCCAGGCAAGCTGAATCTCACACCAGCGCGTCGAAGTCACTACGACGAGAAAAACAATAATGACTTCATGCAAAAGAATTTGCCGTAGCGTGGACCGCGTAAGAGTTCACGACCACATTCCCAAAGCCCGCTTCGAGCGGGCTTTTTCACGCCCGAGCGATCTGGTCTGATGGTCCTGCAGACCGTGAAAGGTGACAGCAGTCGGCATCGAGGCACTTCCCTGAGCGGTTTTATTCCTCCCTCGCCTCTACCAGCGCCGTCTGCTGTCGAAGCCAGTGTGCTCAGGCGAAGTGAATTCAGCATGAAGTCAGCGCGGGTGTTCTGTGAAGTGAGGGCGCGCAGTTTGCACGACCCTCTCAGGTGCCCGCACAAGCGGGACGTAACCGCAACAGTGAGGCGATAACTACCATGCCGGCATCGAGGGACATGGCCAAAAGGGTTGACGCTGTTCGTGCCGCAGTGCAACAATCCTGCATCTTCATTTCGGAGCCCCGTGCGTGGACAGTGCCAGTTGGATCAGTGACAAGACGCGTGCCTCGGCAGGCGTGACACACCCGGCTCTCTAGCGCAGGCTTCTCCCGCGCTGCGTGCCGGTGTGCACACAGCGTGGCCCTCTTGCCTCATCGGCAAGCGGTTCCCCTCCTCCCGATTCCCGTCGTTTCGTCGCTGACTTTTTCAGTCAGCTTGCGTGCGTCCGTGCACGAGGCCCTTCACTGCGAAGGAGTCTTGTCATGCGTCACTTTCATCTTCGTCGTCAGCCGCACGAACAGCAGCAGCGTGTTCGCCCGTCGGCGCACGCGCCTGTCCGCGACCCTGCGGCAGTTGACGCCGCGCCCGTCGTCGATGCCTCGCTCGACCAGGCCGCGGCGCTCTGGACAACGCGCCGCATCCGCAGCTTCCTGGTGCTCCAGCCGGCCTGCGCGCCTCGCCGCTGAGCCGCGCTCCGAGCCCTTCTTTCAACCTGCAAGCAACCCGGGAGCACACGATGGACCCAGCCTCTCATTTGCGCCGTAGCGCGCCCCCTTCGCTTCGATCGATTGCACCAACAACAACGCGGCCCGCCGCCGCGCTTCGCAAAGGGTTGCTCCTGGCTGATTGATGCCCGGAGGTTCTCCCTGGGCGGGCGGCGGCCGCCCCGAAGGAGAACCCCATGAAAAACGTCCTGAAGTCTTTCTTCGAAAGCTTCCTGCGCAGCCGCCACATGCTGCATCACTTCGAGCGCTGGCAGACGCTGCTGGGATCGAAGCCCGTCGGCACCGGCTCCTTCGTCAGCATGCCGCCCGACATCGCGAAGGCACTGGGCACCGCCTCGCGCACCGATGCCGGCGAGATGCTGCTCAAGCTCAACAGTTCGCCGCGCGGCCTCAGCGAAGGCCATGCGCAAGTGCTGCGCAAGCGCCTCGGCAGCAACGAGGTTCGCCACGAGCAGCCGCTGCCCTGGTGGCAGCACCTGTGGCAGTGCTACCGCAATCCGTTCAACCTGCTGCTGACGGTGCTGGCGCTGGTCTCCTATGTCACCGAGGACATGAAGGCCACGCTCGTGATCGGCAGCATGGTGGTGCTGTCGACGGTGCTGCGCTTCCTGCAGGAGTCGCGCTCCAACAAGGCGGCCGACCGGCTCAAGGCCATGGTGAGCAACACCTCCACCGTGCTGCGGCCTGCGCCGGGCTACAAGGCGGGTGCCGCTGGCGACGAGGGCTTCGACACCACGCACGCCGGTACGGTGCGCGTCGAAGTGCCGATGCGCGACCTGGTGCCGGGCGAGGTGATCGCGCTGTCGGCCGGCGACATGATCCCGGCCGATTGCCGACTGCTCACCGCCAAGGACCTGTTCATCAGCCAGTCCGCGCTGACGGGCGAGGCCATGCCGGTGGAAAAATTCGTCGTCGATCGCGGCGACCACGCGGCGGGCGTGCTCGAACGCGAGAACCTGCTCTTCATGGGCACCAACGTGATCAGCGGCACCGCCACCGCGCTCATCGTGCACACGGGCGATCGCACATTCTTCGGTGCGCTGGCGCAACGCGTGACAGCCACTGATCGCGGCACCAGCGCGTTCCAGGCAGGCATCAACCGCGTGAGCTGGGTGCTGATCCGCTTCATGCTGGTGATGGCGCCGCTGGTGCTGGTGATCAATGGCGTTGCCAAGGGCGACTGGTGGGAGGCGGCGCTGTTCGCGCTGTCTATCGCGGTCGGCCTCACGCCCGAGATGCTGCCGATGATCGTGACGGCCACGCTGGCCAAGGGTGCGGTCGTGATGTCGCGCCAGAAGGTGATCGTGAAGCGGCTCGAAGCCATCCACAACTTCGGCGCAATGGACGTGCTGTGCACCGACAAGACCGGCACCCTGACGCAGGATCGCATCGTGCTCGAGCGCCACACCAACGCCTGGGGCGAAGGCTCGGACCACGTGTTGCAGCTGGCCTACCTCAACAGCTTTCACCAGACGGGTCTGAAGAACCTGCTCGACAAAGCCGTGCTGAGCCATGCCGAGCTGCAACTCGAAACGCGTCTGCAGACGGCCTATCGCAAGATCGACGAAGTGCCCTTCGATTTCTCGCGCCGGCGCATGTCGGTGGTGGTGGCCAATGGCGGCAGCGAGCACCTGCTGATCTGCAAGGGCGCGCTGGAAGAGATTCTGTCGGTATGCACCTCGGTCGAGCGTGGCGCTGAAGTGCTGGCGCTCGATGCGGAGGTGTTGGCGCGCATCCATCGCGTGGCATCGGAGCTCAATGCCCAGGGCCTGCGTGTGGTGGCCGTG
This sequence comes from Variovorax sp. YR566, assembly GCF_051992195.1. Taxonomy (NCBI): domain Bacteria; kingdom Pseudomonadati; phylum Pseudomonadota; class Betaproteobacteria; order Burkholderiales; family Comamonadaceae; genus Variovorax; species Variovorax sp. YR566. Next base: position 5,441,667 of record NZ_CP197092.1, read on the forward strand.
GCCAGCCGTTCGCTGAAGACCGAGGCACGGAAGGCGGCCTACGGCGTGGCCGATGAGTCAGGGCTCACGCTGCTGGGCTACGTCGCCTTCCTGGACCCTCCGAAGGAATCCACCGCTCCCGCATTGCGCGCGCTGGCCGAGCACGGCGTGGCCGTGAAGGTGCTGACGGGCGACAACGAACTGGTCACGCGCAAGGTCTGCGCCGACGTGGGACTGGAAGTCGGCCGCATCGTGCTCGGCCAAGAGATCGAGGACATGGCCGATGCCGACCTGCGCCTGGTGGTCGAAGCGCACCAGGTGTTCGCCAAGCTCACGCCTGCCCACAAGGAGCGCATCGTGCACGCGCTGCATGCCAATGGCCATGTGGTGGGCTTCATGGGCGACGGCATCAACGACGCGCCCGCGCTGCGCGCCGCGGACATCGGCATCTCGGTGGACGGCGCGGTGGACGTGGCCAAGGAGTCGGCCGACATCATCCTGTTGGAGAAGAGCCTGATGGTGCTGGAGCAAGGCGTGATCCAGGGGCGCCGCACTTTTGCGAACATGCTCAAGTACATCAAGCTCACTGCTAGTTCGAACTTCGGCAATGTGTTCTCGGTGCTGGTGGCGAGTGCGTTCCTTCCGTTCCTGCCGATGCTGCCGCTGCACCTGCTGGTGCAGAACCTGCTGTACGACGTGTCGCAGATCGCGATTCCGTTCGACAACGTGGACGAGGAGTTTCTGAAGAGCCCGCAGCGCTGGAACCCGGCGGACCTGGGCCGTTTCATGGTGTTCTTCGGCCCGCTGAGCTCGGTGTTCGACATCCTCACGTTCGCGGTGATGTGGTTCGTCTTCGCGGCCAACACGGTGGGCCACCAGACGCTGTTCCAGTCGGGATGGTTCGTCGAGGGCCTGCTGTCGCAGACGCTGATCGTGCACCTGATCCGCACGCGCAAGATCCCGTTCCTACAAAGCCGCGCGGCATGGCCGCTGCTGATCATGGGTGCGGCGATTGCGGCGGTGGGCATCTGGCTGCCGATGGGGCCGCTGGCGCACTACTTCAAGCTGCAGGCGCTGCCGTTGATGTACTTCCCCTGGCTTGTCGCCATGCTGGTCGGCTATGCAGTGCTGACGCAGGCGGTGAAGGGGTGGTATGCGCGGCGGTATGGGTGGCAGTGAGATGAATGCTCGCCGATCAACTAGTGCCCCGAGCAACTCGCCAACAAGGCTTCATCCTGGCAACGTCAAATATGCCCTGGCTCCCGATGCGGGGCCGACCGACAAGAAAGAACCTTTCGATGCAAGCCATCCAGAACATCAACCTGCTCTCGCTGCTCGACACTTTCATCAGCGTCGCGGCCGCGTTCGTCCTCGGCTCGCTGATCGGCCTCGAGCGGCAGATACGGCAGCGCACCGCGGGCCTGCGCACCAACACGCTGGTGGCCGTGGGTGCGGCGGTGTTCGTCGACATGGCCAATCGGCTGCATGGCCAGGACGGGGCCGTGCACGTGGTGGCCTACGTGGTCTCGGGCATCGGGTTCCTGGGCGCGGGCGCGATCATGAAGGAAGGCGCCAACATCACGGGCCTGAACACGGCGGCCACGCTGTGGGGGTCGGCGGCGGTGGGCGCCTGCGCGGGTGCCGATCTGCTGGGCGAGGCGATGATCGCCGCGCTGTTCGTGCTGGCCAGCAACACGCTGCTGCGGCCGGTGGTCAATCGGATCAACCGTCGCCCGATCAGCGAAGAATCGAGCGAGGCGACCTATGCGGTGCGCGTGATCTGTTCGCGCGCGGCGCGGCCCGAGGTAATGGACCAGTTGCTGCTGCTCCTGGAAGCGGCGAACTACCCTGTGCGCGATGTCGACCAGCACGCCTTCGGGCCGGCCGACACGGAAATCGAAGCGACGCTGTACGCCACCGCAGTCGAGCCGCTGGAGCTCGACCAGGTGATTGCCGAGCTCGAAACGCTCGACGGCGTACAGCAGGCGTTCTGGAACGCCTCCGCCGAAGACTAAGCGCCGATCAAACGCCCAGGATCGAAACGGCCTTGGTGTTCAGGTAAGCCTCGAGCGCTTCGGGGCCGCCTTCCGAACCGTAGCCCGAATCCTTCACACCGCCGAACGGCATTTCGGGCGACGGCGTGGCGGGCTGGTTGATCCACAGCATGCCCAGTTCGAGCTTCTGGCTCAGCAGGTGCGCGTTCTTGATCGACTTGGTGAAGGCATAGCCGGCCAGGCCGAAGGGCAGGCGGTTGGCTTCGGCGATCGCTTCTTCGAGCTTGTCGAAGCCGCGGATGGCGGCGATGGGGCCGAAGGGTTCGTTGTTGAACACGTCGGCGTCCAGCGGCACGTCGGTCAGCACGGTGGGGGCGAAAAAGTTGCCCGTGTCGCCGATGCGTTCGCCGCCGGCCGCCACGGTGGCGCCCTTCTTGCGCGCGTCTTCCAGCACATGGGCCATTGCGGTGAGGCGACGCGCGTTGGCGAGCGGGCCGATGGTCGTGCCTTCGGCGAGGCCATCGCCGAGCTTCAGGCCTTCGGTGTACTTGACCAGCGTGCGGGCGAATTCTTCGCGCAGGCTGTTGTGCACCAGGAAGCGGGTCGGCGAGATGCAGACCTGGCCCGCATTGCGGAACTTGGCCGCGCCCGCTGCCTTGACGGCCAGCGCCACGTCGGCGTCTTCGGCCACGATCACCGGGGCGTGACCGCCCAGTTCCATCGTCACGCGCTTCATGTGCGAACCGGCCAGCGCGGCGAGTTGCTTGCCGACCGGGGTCGAGCCGGTGAAGGTGACCTTGCGGATGATCGGGTGGGCGATCAGGTAGTTCGAGATTTCAGCGGGGTTGCCGAACACCAGGCCCACGGTGCCGGGCGGAATGCCTGCATCGACAAAAGCCTGCAGCAGCGCGGCTGGCGATGCCGGGGTTTCTTCAGGGGCCTTCACCAGGAACGAGCAGCCGGTGGCCAGCGCAGCGCCGAGCTTGCGCACGATCTGGTTGATCGGGAAGTTCCACGGCGTGAACGCGGCGACGGGGCCCAGCGGCTCCTTCAGCACGAGCTGCTGCGCGGCCAGGTTGCGCGAGGGCACGATGCGGCCGTAGACGCGGCGGCCTTCGTCGGCGAACCATTCGATGATGTCAGCGGCAGCCAGCGTTTCGCCCTTGGCTTCGGCCAGCGGCTTGCCCTGCTCTTGCGTCAGGAGCTTGGCGATTTCGGGGGCGCGTTCGCGGATGAGGCCGGCGGCGCGGCGCATGACGGCAGCGCGCTCGTTCGCAGGGGTATTGCGCCAGGTTTCGAAGCCGCGCTGTGCGGCAGCCAGGGCGCGGTCGAGGTCGGCGATGCTGGCGTGAGCCACCTTGCCGATGGCCTTGCCGGTGGCGGGATTCACTACGTCCAGCGTCTTGCCGCCGGTGGCGTCGACCCATTCATTGTCGATCAGCAGGCGGGTGTCGGTGTAGGTGGCGGTCATGGCAAACTTTCCTTCGGGGACTGGATGATGAAAAGAAGAATGGGGAATTCTGGAGGTGCTGTGCGGCTCTGCACCCGAAAGGATGCGCCGGCTTCAACGGCAGCCACAGGCCGCCGGGGGCATAGATTAACCCGAGTTCACAAACCTCGCCCGCCGGCGGTCACGGGCGAAGAACGGGGTCGTCATGCGCGCCGAACATAATCCCCGTCACACAAACACACAGAGGACGAGGGAAATCCATGCACGCAGCGCTGCGCAACAACCTGTTTTTCATCAAGGAACACGTCGGCATCTTCAAGGCGGCCAACAACTACGACATCTTCGACCCGAATTCGCAACAGAAAATTCTGGAGTGCCGTGAGCCGAACCTCGGCTTCTTCAGCAAGCTGCTGCGCTTCACCGACTACAAGCGCTTCACGCCATTCGACGTGGTGGTGTCGACGCCCGAAGGGCAGAAGGTGCTGTCGGTCAAGCGCGGCGTGTCCATCTTCCTGTCTAAGGTGCAGGTGCTGGATGGCAACGACCAGGTCGTCGGTTCGTTCAAGCAGAAGCTCTTTTCCATCGGCGGCAAGTTCGACGTTCTCGACGCTCAGGAGCAGATTGCCTGCACGCTCAAGGGCAAGTGGACCAGCTGGGATTTCCGCTTCGTGCAGGGCAGCACCGAGTTCGCCGCCGTGTCCAAGAAATGGGCGGGGCTGGGCAAGGAGTTCTTCACCACCGCCGACAACTACATGCTGTCGATCGACCCGGGCGTGCCGGCCAACGATGCCCGCCGCCTGCTGATCGTGGCGGCGGTGATGTGCATCGACATGGTGCTGAAGGAGTAAAGCTCCTTACAGCACCAGCAGCGCGCGGAAGTCGTTGACGTTGGTGTGGGTCGGGCCGGTCACGAACAGGTCGCCGATGGCGTCGAAGTAGCCGTAGGCGTCATTGCGATCGAGATGGTCCGACAGCTTCTTCCCGGCAGCGGTGGCGCGCGCCAGCGTGTCGGGCGTGACGAAGGCGCCAGCGTTGTCTTCCACACCGTCGATGCCGTCGGTGTCGGCGGCGAGCGCCCACACCTGTGGCTGGCCCATGAGCGCACCGGCCAGCCCCATGCAGAACTCGCCGGCCCGCCCGCCGCGGCCTTTGGCCTGGCCCGGCTGGCGTGGGCGGATCGTCACCGTGGTCTCGCCGCCCGAAAGAATCACGCAGGGCCGCGCGAACGGCTCGCCGCGGTGCGCCACCGCTCGCGCCAGCGCAGCGTGCACCTTGCCGACTTCGCGCGATTCGCCTTCCATTTCGTCGCTGAGGATGTGCGCCTCGATGCCGGCCTCGCGCGCAGCCCTGGCCGCGGCTTCGAGCGACTGCTGCGGCGTGGCGATCATGTGCGTCTCGTGGCCCTTGAACACGGCGTCGTGCGGCTTGGGCGTTTCGAGTTCACCGCTTTCGAGTTGCGCGCGCACCGGCGCGGGCACTTCGATGCCATAGCGGTCGAGGATGGCGAGCGCATCGGCGCAGGTGGTGGCGTCGGGCACCGTCGGGCCGCTGGCGATGACGGCTGCGTCGTCGCCTGGCACGTCGCTGATCGTCAGCGTCACCACGCGGGCCGGCGCGCATGCCGCCGCCAGCCGGCCACCCTTGATGCGCGACAGGTGCTTGCGCACGCAGTTCATCTCGCCGATGCCTGCGCCGCTTTCGAGCAGTTGCTTGTTGATGCGCTGCTTGTCGGCCAACGTCAAGCCTTCGGCCGGCAGCACCAGCAGCGATGAACCGCCACCCGAGATCAGGCACAGCACAAGGTCGTCGGCCGTGAGGCCCTGCGTCAGCGCGAGGATGCGCTCGGCGGCCTGCTGGCCTGCTGCGTCGGGCACGGGGTGTGCGGCCTCGACGATCTCGATGCGCTGCGGCACGCCTTCGGGCCGCGGCGGAATGTGGTCGTAACGCGTGACGACCAACCCCGACAGCGGCGCATCGGCCGGCCACAGGGCCTCGAGCGCCTGCACCATCGAGCCGCCGGCCTTGCCTGCGCCCAGCACCAGCGTACGGCCCTTGGGCGGCGGCGGCAGATGAGCGCCCAGCGTGGACAGCGGCAGCGCGCGGTCCACCGCCACACGGTAGAGATGTTCGAGGAAGGCGCGCGGGGCTTCGCGCGGATCGGGAGCGGGGCCGAAGGCGGGGTTCGATGCGGTCATTGCTGCTTTGTCTCCAATCCGGCGATTGTGCTGCGGACCGTGACCCGCCCTCTTGCCGCCGGTCAACTTCTGTCTGTCTAGTTGGTCTTTGCGCCAGCCTGGAACCAGCGGCTGATGAGGGCCCGCTCTTCGTCGGTGATGCCCGTGGCGTTGTTCATCGGCATGATCTTCGTGACCACCACCTGCTGGTAGATCGCCTGTGAATGCGCGGCCACCTGCTCCGGCGAATCGACGCGCACGTTCTTCATCTGAACGGCCGCGCCGTGGCACATGAAGCAGCGCTGTTCGAGCACCTTCTGCACGTCCTTGAACGGCACGGCAGGCGCAGCGGCAGCCACCGCGGGGGCCGCCACGGGTTCAGGCTTCATCCAGACGATGGTCAGGCCCAGCACCACGATGCCGACCAGCGCATAGGGCAGCGGGTTGCCCGCATTGCCCAGCTTGAAGCGGTGCCGCACCACGAAGAACTGACGAATGGCCGCGCCGCCGAGCATGATCAGCAGCAGCACGATCCAGTTGTGCTTGTGCGTGTACGTAAAGCTGTAGTGGTTGCTCAGCATCGCGAACAGCACCGGCAGCGTGAAGTAGGTGTTGTGCACGCTGCGCTGCTTGCCGCGCTGGCCGTGCACCGGGTCCACCGGCTTGCCTTCGCGCAGCGCCGCCACGTTCTTGCGCTGTCCGGGAATGATCCAGAAGAACACGTTGCCGCTCATGGTCGTGGCCATCATGGCGCCCACCAGCAAGAAGGCCGCGCGGCCCGCGAACCACTGGCAGGCCAGCCAGGTCGCGAAGGCGATGAAGATGGCGATCAGCACGCCGACGATGGTGTCGCCGTGCTTGCGCCGGCCGAAGATCTGGCAGATGCCGTCGTACACCATCCAGAACACCACGAAGAAGGCCAGCGCCACGGCAATGGCGGCGCCGGGCTGCCAGTCCATCTTCGACTTGTCGATGAGGTACGTGCTCGCGTTCCACAGGTACGACATGGTGAAGAGCGTGAAACCCGTGATCCAGGTCGAATAACTCTCCCAGTACGACCAGTGCAAGTGGTCCGGCAGCTTCTTGGGCGCCAGCGCGTACTTCTGCATGTTGTAGAAGCCGCCGCCGTGCACGGCCCATTGCTCGCCGCCCACGCCCTTGTCGAGCGATTCCTGGTCCTGCGGCTTTTCGAGGCTGTTGTCCAGCATCACGAAGTAGAAGGAAGCGCCGATCCAGGCGATGGCGGTGATGACGTGGACCCAGCGCAGCAGCAGGTTGGCCCAGTCGAGGTAATAACTTTCCATATGCTTCTCTCTCAACCCGATTGGCGCGTGGGGGCACCAAGGATGGGTTTCAGCCTGCTCACCACCGCGGGCGCTGTAAGCAGAGAAAGTGCCGCGAACGCAGGCTCCATGAAAAAATGGGCCTCGCTCCGCTGCGGCTTGTTGTGGACCGAAAGTGTATACAGTTTTGGCAAGGGACGGGACTGTTTTTTAGGGCGTGGCCGCCGGGAAAACCCTGTTCAGCCCAGCGATTGCAACAACTGTGCCGCCACCGCCACGGCGATCACCTCGGGCTCCTTGCCCGTGATGCCGGGCACGCCGATCGGGCAGGTGATGCGGGCCAGTTCGTCGGCCGTGAAGCCCCGCGCCTCGAGCCGATGGCTGAAAGTGGCCCACTTGGTCTTGCTGCCGATCAGGCCGACGTAGGGCAGGTCGTTGCGCTCGCGCAGGCGCTTCAGGCAGGCGATGACGATGTCCAGGTCTTCGGCATGGCTGAAGCTCATGATGAGCACGCGGCTGCCCGGCGCCAGCGCGGCCACGGCGTCCTGCACGGGTTCTGAATGTTCGGTGTCGATCTGCGCGGGCAATTCGTCGGGAAACACGCCGTCGCGGCTGTCGACCCAGCGCACCGCAAACGGCAGCGCAGCCAGCAACCGTGCCAGTGCGGCGCCCACGTGGCCGCCGCCGAACAGCGCCACGGGCTTGAGTTGCGCGACCAGTTCGCGCTGCAGCCTTGGCGCATCAGCGGCCGTGATGCGCTCGTACGACAGGAACATCACGCCGCCGCAGCATTGCCCCAGGCTCGGGCCCAGCGGGTATCGCTGGATGCCATCGAAGGGCTTGCGCGAGCCAGCCAGCATTTCGCGTGCTTCCTTCGTGGCCTGGAATTCGAGCTGCCCACCGCCGATGGTGGCCGTGAGCGCATCGGCCCACACCGCCATCCAGGTGCCGGCCTCGCGCGGCGCCGAGCCCTGCGTCGATTCGACGCGCACCAGCACCGCGTCTTCGTGGCGAAGACGTGCCAGCAGTTGATCGACCGCACCGCTCATCGTTGTCGATACCTTCGGTTGCCTGGCCCATGAAGACTCACGGTATAAACCCGGCGATGAATCGCCAGCTTACGCCCCGCCGCCTTGCACTTGCTGCTTCCGTTCTTTCCGCCCTCTGGCTGGCCGGCTGCGGCAGCCCTGGTGCCGTGCCCGGCCAGTTGAGCAGCGCCTCCCCTTCCAGCGCATCCGGCCGGGTGCCTCGTGCATCGAACGCCGCCACGGCGCGCGACTACCGCCGCGATGCGGCGCGCCACATCTACGAGATCAACCGCTCGCGCATCTACGGCGGGCAATTGCCGCCGATGCTCTATGCGGTCGGTACGCTGCAGGTGAACCTGGATGCGGGTGGCAAGGTGGTGTCGATGCACTGGTTGCGCGCGCCCCAGCATGCGCCCGAAGTGATCGCCGAGATCGAGCGTGCCGTGCTGCAGGCCGCGCCCTTCCCCGCCGCCACGCGCCTCGGAGCGGTCACGTGGACCGACACCTGGCTGTGGGACAAGAGCGGGCGCTTCCAGCTCGACACCCTGACAGAAGGCCAGCAACAAGGCGACTGACCTCAGGAGCCCCGGTACGTGGAGTAGCTCCACGGACTGACGAGCAGGGGCACGTGATAGTGCTGGTCGGTGTGCGCCACGCCGAAGTCCAGCGACACCTTGTTCAGGAAGTTCGGCTCAGGCAGCTTGACGCCGCGAGCCTTGAAGTAACCCGCCACGTCGAACACCAGCCGGTAGGTGCCGGCCTTCAGCGAGTTGTTGTCGTACAGCGGGCCGTCGCTGCGGCCGTCCGAATTCAGCGTGAAGCGCTTCACCAGCGTCGCGGCGTCGCCGTCGGTGGTGAACAGCGCGACCTCCATGCCGGCTGCGGGACCGCCATGCATCGTGTCCAGTACGTGAGTGCTCAGGCCCATGGGGCGCTCCTTGAAATGGGTGCGGGAAATTCCGGTGGACAAAAGTGTATACAGTTACCGGCTTTGGGTCTATCATGAAAAACATGGAGTCCTCCACCACCCGTTCGATCGTCGATGCCCTCACGAAGGCCATCGTCGAGCACCGGCTTCAGCCCGGCACCAAGCTGGCCGAGCAGAAGCTGGCCGATCATTTCGGCGTCTCGCGCACGCTGGTGCGACAGGCGCTGTTCCAGCTGTCGCAGAACAAGCTCATACGGCTCGAGCCCGCACGCGGCGCCTTCGTGGCCGCACCGGCCGTCGACGAGGCCAAGCAGGTGTTCGCCGTGCGCCGCATGCTCGAAGCCGAGATGACGCGCGAGTTCGTGCGCACCGTCACGCCCGCCAAGATCAAGGCGCTGAAGGAGCACGTTGCGCTCGAAAAATCAGCCGTGTCGGGCGAAGACATCTCGGGCCGCACCGAGCTGCTCGGCGACTTCCACGTGCGCATGGCCGAGCTCATGGGCAACCAGGTGCTGGCGCAGATCCTGGGCGAACTCATCTCGCGCTGCGCCCTCATCACGCTGATGTACCAGAGCGCCAGCGCGGCCGAGCACTCCAACGACGAGCACGCAGACATCGTGAAGGCGCTGGCCGCGCGCGACGAAGAGCGCGCCGTGCGCCTCATGACCGAACACCTGGAGCACGTCGAGGCCAATCTCACGTTCGACCGCAAGGTGCCCACCAACGACATCTCCCTCGCGCTGTCCTGATCCAAACCATGACCGTCTACGACACCACCCTGCCCTACCCGCGCGACCTCGTCGGCTACGGCCGCAACCCGCCCCACGCCCAATGGCCGGGCGGTGCGCGCGTCGCGGTGCAGTTCGTCCTCAACTACGAAGAAGGCGGCGAGAACGCCACGCTGCACGGCGACGCGGGCTCCGAGCAGTTCCTCTCCGAGATGTTCAACCCGGCGAGCTTTCCCGACCGGCACATCAGCATGGAAGGCATCTACGAGTACGGCTCGCGTGCCGGCGTGTGGCGCATCCTGCGCGAGTTCGAAAAGCGCGGCCTGCCGCTGACCGTGTTCGGCGTGGGCATGGCGCTTGAGCGCTACCCAGAGCTGACCGCCGCCTTTAAAGAGCTGGGCCACGAGATCGCCTGCCACGGCTGGCGCTGGATCCACTACCAGAACCTCGACGAAGCCACCGAGCGCGAACACATGCGCCTGGGCATGGAAGCCATTGAAAAGCTCACCGGCGAACGCGCCCTGGGCTGGTACACCGGCCGCGACAGCCCGCGCACGCGCCGCCTCGTGGCCGACTACGGCGGCTTCGAATACGACAGCGACTACTACGGCGACGACCTGCCCTTCTGGATGAAGGTGCAAAAGACCGACGGCACCGTGGTGCCGCAGCTCATCGTGCCCTACACGCTCGATTGCAACGACATGCGCTTCGCGCTGCCGCAGGGCTATTCGCACGCCGACCCGTTCTTCCAGTACATGAAGGACACCTTCGACGCGCTGTATGCCGAAGGCGACCCGAACGGCGACAACAGCCCGAAGATGATGAGCATCGGCATGCACTGCCGCCTGCTCGGGCGGCCGGGCCGCATCACGGCGCTGCAGCGTTTTCTCGATCACATCGCACAACACGACCGCGTGTGGGTCTGCCGGCGCGTCGACATCGCGCGCCACTGGAAGCAGGCGCACCCCTTTGAAGCCGGAGCCGCATCATGAGCCTCACCATCGCCCAACTCAACGCCGCGGTGCCGGCCGCAGCCGTCGCGCTGCTCGACGGCATCTACGAGCACTCGCCCTGGATCGCTCAGCGCGCGCTGGCCGCTCGCCCGTTCCGCTCGCTCGCGCATCTCAAGCATGCGCTCGTGCAGGCGCTGGCCGCTTCGTCGGCCGACGAGCAGATCGGCCTGATCCGCGCCCACCCCGAACTCGCCGGCAGGGCCATGGTCAGCAAGACGCTGACGGCCGAATCGACCAACGAGCAGAGCAAGGCCGGCCTGACCGACTGCACGCCCGAGGAGTTCGCAAAGATCCAGCAGCTCAACGCCGACTACAACGCGAAGTTCGGCTTTCCGTTCATCCTCGCGGTGCGCGGCCCGCGCGGCACGGGGCTGGCCAAGCGCGAGATCATCGACACCTTCGCGCGCCGGCTCTACAACCACCCCGACTTCGAACTCGGCGAGGCGCTGCGCAACATCCATCGCATTGCGGAGATTCGCCTCGACGACAAGTTCGCTGCCGACGTCACGCTCGGCAACGATGTGTGGGACTGGCAGGAACAGCTCTCGGTGCACACCGATCCGGGCTATGCCGAGAAAGGCCAGCTCACCGTCACCTACCTGACCGATGCGCACCGCGCCTGCGCCGCGCAGATCAGCGCGCTGATGCGCGACGTGGGCTTCGACTCGGTGCACATCGACGCGGTCGGCAACGTGGTGGGCCGCTATGAAGGCGCGACGCCCGGCGCCAAGACCCTGCTCACCGGCTCGCACTACGACACCGTGCGCAACGGCGGCAAGTACGACGGCCGCCTCGGCATCTTCGTGCCGATGGCCTGCGTGCGCGAACTCAAGCGGCAGAACAAGCGCCTTCCCTTCGCCTTCGAGGTGGTGGGCTTCGCCGAAGAGGAAGGCCAGCGCTACAAGGCGACCTTCCTCGGGTCGGGCGCGCTCATCGGCCACTTCGACCGGCGCTGGCTCGACCAGAAGGATGCCGACGGCATCACCATGCGCGAGGCCATGCAGCAGGCAGGCCTGAAGGAAGAAGACATCCCGAAGATCCAGCGCGACCCGGCGCGCTACCTCGGCTTCGTCGAAGTGCACATCGAACAGGGCCCGGTGCTCACCGAGCTCGACCTGCCGCTGGGCATCGTCACCTCCATCAACGGCAGCGTGCGCTACGTGGGCGAAGTGATCGGCATGGCCAGCCACGCCGGCACCACGCCCATGGACCGCCGCCGCGACGCCGCAGCCGCCGTGGCCGAGCTGATTCTCTACACCGAGCAGCGCGCCGCCAAAGACGGCGACTCGGTCGGCACCGTCGGCATGCTCGAAGTGCCCAGCGGCTCCATCAACGTGGTGCCGGGCCGCTGCAAGTTCAGCCTCGACCTGCGCGCGCCCAACAACGCGCAGCGCGACGCGCTGGCCACCGACGTGGTCAACGCGCTGAAGGACATCTGCGAGCGGCGTGGCGTGCGCTACGAGCTCGAAGAGACGATGCGCGCCGCCGCAGCACCCAGCGCACCCGCCTGGCAGCAGCGCTGGGAAAAAGCCGTCGATACGCTGGGCATTCCACTCTTTCGCATGCCCAGCGGCGCCGGCCACGACGCGATGAAGCTGCACGAGGTGATGCCGCAGGCCATGCTGTTCGTGCGCGGCATCAACTCGGGCATCAGCCACAACCCGCTCGAATCGAGCACCAACGACGACATCCAGCTCGCAGTGCAGGCCTTCCAGCTGCTTCTGGAAAACCTCACCGCCGAACAAGCCCACTGATTCACAGAAGAACAACCATGACCGACTACGCCAAGCTCGACGCCTGGATCGACGCCCACTTCGACGAGGAAGTGCAATTCCTGCAGCAACTCGTGCAGGTGCCCACGGACACGCCACCGGGCAACAACGCGCCGCACGCCGAGCGCACCGCCGAGCTGCTGAAAGACTTCGGCCTCGACGCCGAAAAACACGCCGTGCCCGCGCAGGAAGTGAAGGACTACGGCCTCGAATCGATCACCAACCTGATCGTGCGCCGCAAGTACGGCAACGAAGGCCGCACCGTGGCGCTGAACGCCCACGGCGACGTGGTGCCCCCCGGCGAAGGCTGGACGCACGACCCGTACGGCGGCGAGATCGCTGACGGCAGTCTCTACGGCCGTGCAGCAGCAGTCAGCAAGAGCGACTTCGCAAGCTTCACCTTCGCGCTGCGTGCGCTCGAAGCGGTGGCCAAGCCGACCAAGGGCAGCGTCGAGCTGCACTTCACCTACGACGAAGAATTCGGCGGCATCCTCGGCCCGGGCTGGCTGCTCGACAAGGGCCTGACCAAGCCCGACCTGATGATCGCGGCCGGCTTCAGCTACGAAGTGGTCACCGCGCACAACGGCTGCCTGCAGATGGAAGTGACGGTGCACGGCAAGATGGCCCACGCCGCCGTGCCGGCCACCGGCATCGACGCGCTGCAAGGCGCCGTGAAGATCCTCAACGCGCTGTATGCGCAGAACACGCTCTACCAGCAGGTCACGTCGAAGGTCGAGGGCATCACGCACCCGTACCTCAACGTCGGCCGCATCGAGGGCGGCACCAACACCAACGTGGTCCCCGGCAAGGTCGTGTTCAAGCTCGACCGCCGCATGATCCCCGAAGAGAACCCGGTCGAAGTCGAAGCCGCCATCCGCAAGGTGATTGCCGATGCGGCCGCCGAGAGCGCGGGCATCACGGTCGAGATCAAGCGCCTGCTGCTCGCCAATTCGATGAAGCCGCTGGCCGGCAACAAGCCGCTGGTCGATGCGATCCAGAAGCACGGCGGCGAACTGTTCGGCGAGCCCATCAAGGCCATGGGCACGCCGCTGTACACCGACGTGCGCCTGTACGTCGAAGCCGGCATTCCCGGCGTGATCTACGGCGCCGGCCCGCGCACGGTGCTCGAATCGCACGCCAAGCGCAGCGACGAGCGCGTGGTGCTCGAAGACCTGCGCCGCGCCACCAAGGTGATCGCGCGCACGCTCAGCGACCTGCAGGCCTGATCCTGATCCGGCTCAGATGACCTTGACGGCCGCGGGCGCCAGGCGCGCCGCGGCCCACGCCATCACATCGGGCAGCGGCGAGGGCCGCGCCAGGTGATAGCCCTGCACCAGCCGGCAACCTATCGCGTGCAGGGCATCGAGCTCGTCCTGCGTTTCCACGCCTTCGGCAACCACCTGGATGTTCAGCGAGCGGCCGAGCTGGACGATGGCGTCCACCAGCACCACGTTGCCCGGCGAGGACGACAGGTCGAGAATGAAGCTGCGGTCGATCTTCACCTGCCGCACGTACTCGCTGCGCAGCGACGCCAGCGACGAATAACCCACGCCGAAGTCGTCGACCACGATTGCCACGCCCGCGGCCGACAGCGCGCTCAGCCGGCTGCGCGTGGCATGCGTGTCGAGCGCCACCTCCTCCGTGATCTCGATCTGCAGCCGGCGCGGTGCCACGCCGCGCGCCTTCAGCATGCCGAGCACGATGTCGTCGACCGCCAGCTGCGCCATCTCGCGCGGCGAGACATTGATGGCAACCGGCACGGCGGCCAGGCTGGAGCCTACGGCCTCCAGCTGGCGCATGCCCAGGCAGACCTCGTCGACCAGATGCCGCAGCAGCGGCTCGGCCACGCCGGTGCTCGCTGCCGCGTAGATCACCTCTTCGGGGGCAATGTGGCCATGGCGCGGATGGTTCCAGCGCATCAATGCCTCGAGGCTGTGAACTTCCCGGCCGTCGCTGTTCATGATCGGCTGGTACCACACGCCGATGTCGCGCGCCTCGATGGCATGGAGCAGGTCGCGCTCCACGTCCCGGCGCGTGGCAAGCCGCTGGTTGAGCGCCTTGTCGAAGACCTGGTAGCGGTTGCGCCCGGTGCGCTTGGCCTCGTAGACGGCCTCGTCGGCAAAGCTGATCATGTCGGCAATCTCGGCCTCGCCCGAGACTGAGATGCCGATGCTCACGCCCAGGTGGCCGCCGTAGTGCGCAGTGGCGAATGAGATCGAACGGATCAGCGCCTGCGCAATCGCCGTGGGCGCCTGCCGCTCGTCCTGCAGGCTGTAGAGCACCGCGAACTCGTCGCCGCCCCAGCGGCCGAGCACGGCCTGCATGTCGGCGGTCTCCCGCTGCAGCCAGCGGGCCACGTCCTGCAGCACGCGGTCGCCGACCTTGTGGCCGAAGGCGTCGTTCACCGCCTTGAAGCCGTCGAGGTCCAGCAGCAGCAGGCCGTGCTGGCGGCCGCCGGGTGCGGCGATGTGCAGCGTCGCCGCCTCGGTGAAGCCTTCGCGGTTGAGCAGGCCCGTGAGCGAATCGTGCGAGGCCCGGAAGGCCAGCTGCTGCGTGGCGTCCAGCGACAGCGCGTGCACCAGCCGCAGCTGCGCGGCCATGGCTGTGGCTTCGTTGCGCAGGCGGCTTCCTTCGCGGAAGGTCCTGTCGCTGTGCAGCGCACCGCGCACCAGTGCCGCGAGGTACAGCAGCACCATCGCCGCCAGGCTCAGATTGTCGAAGCCGCCTGCATAAACAAGGCAACCGACCACCGACAGCAGCGCCGGCGTGATGAAGCTGATGGGCACGAGCGCATAGGCAATGCCATAGGTGACAGCCCCCGCGCAGATGCCGCACACCACCGTGAGATAGAACACCGCTTGCGGCGATGAGTAGCCGTCGCACAGAAACGGAATGAGGGCCCACACACAGCCCGACACCGCAGCCAGGACCGCAGCAATGCGCAGGTGCCATTCGACCGGGCGGCCGTCAGGCGAGGTCAGGACATCACTGCCGGGCTCGGCACCGGGCGAAGGCGCGAACGGCCAGCGGCAGATGTAGCTGCGCATCCCGTTCACCATGAGCGACAGCAGCAGCCAGCTCATTCCTTCGAACGCGCGGCCGGCATTGAGGGCGACCAGCGCCGCGGTGAAGCTCAGCACCACGCTGATCGGAATGGCCGAGAGAACGCTGCGGCGCACCGTCACGAGCTGGTCGGTGCGCACCATGCGCGACAGCACCCCATCGTCGATGGATGCGGTGGGCAGGGGGACGGGCGCGCTGGGGATCATGGAAGGGGCACAGTTTATAGAGGGCAAGCCCTCCGGCGGCCCGGTTGCTGGCGCGAAAACAACGAACTTTCGTTCTGCTTTCATCGAAGCGTCATCGCGCCATTCGAGACTCGGCGACTTCCTTCGACACGCGCACTTCAGGTGCGCGTCATTTTTTCAGACCGCCATGTTCATTCTTCCGATTGCCCTTCCGGCTCCCCTTCCGTTCCGCCGCACGCTGTTCTCCACCCTCGCCATCGGCACGCTCATGCTGGCCGGCTGCGGCGGCGGAGACTCCAGCGGCCCGGCTTTCTTCCCCGTGGCGCCCAGCACCCCGGCGGCCGTCGCGCCCGCTCCCGCTCCCGCGGCCGATCCAGGCCCGTCGGTGCCGCCAGGCCGCTGGACCGTGGGCGACCTGCACATCCACACGATCCAGTCGGACGACACGCAGCAGATTTCCACGCTCGACCAGGTGCTGGCCAAGGCCTTCGACCAGTTCGGGCTCGACTGGGCGGCGCTGTCCGACCACCTGCGCCTGTCCTCCTACGACAACAACGGCACCAAGCTGCCGGCGCAGATTCCGTTCTCGGAAGGCATGGCCAAGTACCAGGTGCCGCGCATCAAGGCGCTGCAGGCCGGCGGCAAATATGCCGACAAGACGATCTTCGCGTCCTTCGAATGGGACATGCCCTCGCACGACCACGGCAACGTCGGCATCCTGACCGACAACCCCATGTCGGATGCCGCGCTCAAGGCCGCGAGCCAGTTCGAATACCTCTTCACCAACCGGGCCGCCGCACTCTTCCCGGCCGGCGACGTCACCGCCTGGGGCCCGAAGGCCGGCGTCAACTACGACACGCACGCCGAGACGCTCGCCGCTATCGCCTGGCTCAAGAAGAACTACCCCGACACCAGCTACCTGCAGATCAACCATCCTTCGCGCAACCCCGGCAAGTACACGATCGCCCAGCTGCGCGAGATGAACGATCTCGCGCCGAACATCGTGTTCTCGCTCGAAGGCATGGTCGGCAACCAGATGGAGCCCGACCGCGGCGGCTACAACAGCGCCTACATTCCGGCCAACCTGCCCTCGCGCACCTACGGCGGCGTCGACTACCTCGTCGCCAAGCTCGGCGGCACCTGGGACGCGCTGCTGTCCGAAGGTCGCCACGTCTGGAACGTGGCCGACTCCGACTACCACTTCACCACCTCGCAAGGCCAGTACAGCAGCGGCTACGCGCCGGGCGAATACGCCAGGAACCACCTGTGGGGCGACGTCAAGGATCCGAAGTCGCTGCTCTCGGCCCTGCGCTCAGGCAAGCTCTTCGCTGTGAACGGCGGCCTGATCGACGCGCTCGACTTCAAGGTGCAAAGCGCCAAAGGTGCTGGCGAGATGGGTTCGGACGTGACGGCCAAGGCCGGTGAAGACCTGAAGATCACCATCCGCTTCAAGAGCCCCGAGCGCAACAACTTCGAATACCAGCTCGGCAGCGGCAACTTCGCCAACGTGAAGCCGGTGGTCGACCACATCGACCTGATCGGCGGCGACGTGACCGGGCCCGAGCTGGCGGGCACGCCGGGCTATGCGCGCGACACCAACCCGTCGACGCGCGTGCTCAAGCGCTTCACCCGCAACGACTGGAAGCTCGATGCCGACGGCTACTTCTCGGTGAGCTACACGGTGAAGGCCGGCAACAACCAGTACTTCCGCCTGCGAGGCACCAACCTGGGCACCGACGTGCCCAACGAAACCGCCGCCGGTGAGCCGCTGCCCGATGCGCAGACCACCGGCACCGACAACGTGGCGCGCTTCAATGCGATCAACGTGCGCAACTACAGCGACCTGTGGTTCTACTCGAACCCGGTGTTCGTGAAGGTCGCGGCGCTGTAGCGAGCGAGCCGGAGCCCGCCCGCATCGATCAGTTCTTCGCGGCGCGCGCCTCCGGCATCGCCGACGAGTGGTGATGCGCGATCAGCCACTGCCCGTTCACCCATTCGTAGACATAGGTGTAGCGGGCATGCACCGTGCCGCCATCCTTGAAGCGGAAGGTGTAGGTTCCGACGTCCTGCGCCACGTTGCAGCCGATCTTGACGATGCGCTTGTCGATCGTGCCTTGCGGCTCGCTCTTGAGGAACTTGACGAAGTAGTCGCGGATCTCCGCCGGGTTGGTGCGCGGCTGGTTCGACACGGTCGCCAGCAGCACGCCGTCGGGTGCGTAGTTGGCGACCACCTTGTCGGGGTCCAGCGTGCGCAGCGAGTTGTTCCAGCGGTCGAACAGCGCGCCGATCTGCGCTTCATTGGTCGGCGCGCAGGCAACGGCGCCCGAACCCTGGGCCAGCGCACCGGTGGCGAGAGTGAAAGAAAGAACGCCGAGGGCGGCACTGGTGACGAGACTTTTCTTCACGGAGATTCCTTGTTGTGAAAGTGTTGAAGCACCGG
This sequence comes from Variovorax sp. YR566, assembly GCF_051992195.1. Lineage (NCBI taxonomy): Bacteria > Pseudomonadati > Pseudomonadota > Betaproteobacteria > Burkholderiales > Comamonadaceae > Variovorax > Variovorax sp. YR566. The sequence continues at coordinate 5,459,704 of NZ_CP197092.1, forward strand.
TGTCTGCCGGCGCTGCACCGCATTCGCGAGGCAGGAATCAAGTCTCTGGCGCAGAGATGAACACGACCCGTGGCGGGCCATGAACGCAGGTTGAAGCGTAGATGAACAACGGATGAACGCGCGCCCGGGCGTCCAGTTGTTCAGGCCTCCTGCGCGTCGAGCCGGTAGCCGAAGCCGCGCACGGTCTTGAGCAGCGCGAGCGGGTGGCCCTCGTCGATCTTGGCCCTGAGGCGGCGCACGTAGACGTCGACCACATTGGTCAGCGGGTCCTCGTTGGTGCCCCACACGTTCGAGAGGATGCGCTCGCGGCTGTAGACGCGGCCGGGCGCGCTCATCAGCAGCTCCAGGAAGGCCAGCTCCTTCGCCGTCAGCGCAATCGGCTGTCCGGCCCGCGTGACCTGCATGCGTTCGCGGTCCAGCACGAGGTCGGCCACCTGCAGGCTGCTCGCTTTCACGCGCTGTTCGCGTCCGCGCCGCAGCAGCGCCTCGATGCGCGCGAGCAGCTCCTCGAAGGCAAAGGGCTTGGTCAGATAGTCGTCCGCGCCCAGCCGCAGGCCGTTGACCTTGTCCTCCAGCGAGCTCATGGCCGTGAGCATCAGCACCGGCACATGATGGCCTTCGGCGCGCATCGTCTGGCAGAGCTCCAGGCCGCTGATGCCGGGCAGCATCAGGTCGAGGATGAGCAGCGCCGGCTCACCGCCGCGCGCCAATGCCAGGCCCTCGGTGCCGGTGCGCGCCAGCTGCACGCCATAGCCTTCGGCGCGCAGGCCGCGCTGCAGAAAGTCGGCCACGCGCGGATCGTCTTCGACCACGAGGATGTTATTCATGCGGCCTCCGGCGTTGTGGGGCTGGCTGCGCCATCAAAGCGCGGCAGCCGGATGCGAACCGTCGTGCCCACGAACGGTTCGCTGTCTATGTCGATGCGGCCTTCGTGCGCGACAACGATGGCCTGCGCAATCGACAGGCCGATGCCGGTGCCGTCGACCCGATGAGCCCGCGCGCGCTGGCCGCGCGTGAAGCGCTGGAACACCGTGGGCAGCTCGTCGGCGTCGATGCCGATGCCCTTGTCGCGCACTGCGATCTCCGCGCATCCGTCGACTTCACGCCAGCCGATGCGGACCTCGCCGCCCGAGCGCGAATAGCGCACCGCGTTGTCGAGCACGATCACCAAGGCCTGGCGCAGCCGGTCGGCATCGGCATGCACGTAGAGCAGCCCTGGCTGTGCGTCGTGCGAGGCATCGAGGCGAACCCCAACGCCATGCAGCGCCCCCAGCGCCTCGGCCTGCTCGGTGGCATCGCCAACCAGCAGGCCGAGGTCCACCTGGTCCTGCCGCATGACGAGCTGATCGGCCTCGGCGCGCGCGATCAGCATCAGGTCGTCGATCACCCGCGCGAGCTGCTCCACGCCGCCGACGATGCGCGACAGCGTTTCCTTGTATTCGGCCAGCGGCTTGTCGGTGCCGCGCAGCGCGATCTCGGCCTCGCCGCGGATGGCGGTGGCCGGCGTGCGCAACTCGTGGCTCAGGTCGGCAAACAACTGGCGGCGGCGCTGGTCGATGTTCTGCAGCGTGACGTGCGCGGTCTGCAACTCGGCCGTGCGCGCATCCACTGCTTCTTCGAGCTTGTGCCGCGCGGCTTCGGCATCGCTTCGGCGCTGCTGCAGTTCGGCGGCCATGGCGTTGAAGTTCTCGGCCACCTGGCCGAATTCGTCACCCGAGCCGACCGCCATGCGATGGTCCATCTGGCCCGCCTGCAAGGCCTGCGTGCCGGTCAGCAGGCTGGCGATGGGTGCCTGCAGCCGCCGATTCAGGCGAATGGCGAGCAGCACCGCCGCTGCCAGGGTCAACACAGCGAGGCCAATGGCCTGCAGGCGCAGCACCTCGATGGCGTGCTCGGTGGCCAAGCGCGCGGCCGGCACCGCCTGCTTCTGGCGCTCGATTGCGCCGTTGACGAGTTCACGCAGGTCGCGCCCGCGCGTCACGTCGAACACCTGGTTGATCTGCTGCCACACCGATGAAAACTCCGCTCCCGGCTGCAGTGGCGTGAGCTGCAGCAGGCGATCCTGGACCGCGGCGATGTTGGCATCGAGCAGGTCGATGCTGGCCGCCAGCTGGGTCACCGCCTCGGGCACCTGTGTGCCCCGCGCCGAGGTCACGGTGGTCCACCAGGCCAGGTCGCGCTGCGTCAGGTCCCGCAGGCTGGCTGCGCTGGAGCGCATGCCGGCCAGCCAGCGGTCGCGCGACTCGATGGGTGCGTCGCCATTCATCAGCCGCAGCGAGGCCCATACCCGCAGCCGCTGCTTGTTGGCGGACAGCTCCAGCAGATCGGACTGGATGTCGCTCGCCAACCGGCTGTGCTGCGCATAGAAGGTGACGCGCTCGGAGCCCAGGTAGATGAAGGCTGCCTGCACGCAGACCAGCGCAACGAGGGCTGCAAAGGCCAGCGAGAGCCGCGAGCGGAATTTGATGGAAGGCATCGATCGGTGCGAGGCGGGGACCTGCTTTGAAGGGTGCGAAGAATAGCCCATGCCCGTTGGACGGCCAGATATCCATCACTTCTGTTGAAGCTCGATTGACCCGAGCATCGATGTTTGCGATGCTCCGGGCGTGATCAACGAACTCAAGACCTTCATTGCGGTGTGCAAGCTCGGCACCTTCGCGGCAGCCGGCGACCGCATCGGCCTCACGCAATCGGCCGTGAGCAGCCAGATGAAACGGCTCGAAGAGGCCCTGGGCTTCGAGCTCTTCGACCGGACGGGCCGATCGGCCACCTTGAACGTCGCGGGCCAGACGACCTTGCCGCGGGCGGAAGAAATCTGCGCCCTGTTCGCCAAGCTCGGCGAACTTCCTCACGACGACGCCACCCGGGGGCTCCTTCGCATCGGCTCGATTGCCTCGGCGCAGCCTACGCTGCTCGCGCGTGCGCTCGAGCAGCTGCGCAAATCATTCCCCCTTGTGCGCGTCCATGTGTCGCCCGGCGTCTCGATGCGCCTGATGGACGACCTGGACGCCGGCAAGATCGATGCGGCCGTGATCATCCGCCCGCCCTTCGGAATGCCTCCCGACCTGACGTGGCAGGCATTGGTGCAGGAGCCCTTTGTGCTGGTCGTGCCCAAGGCCGTTCCCGCAACGAAGAACTGGCGGGCGCTGATCCAGGAACAGCCGTTCCTTCGCTACGACAGGGCTTCGTTCGGAGGGCGGATGGTCGAGGCGTTTCTGCGCCGGGAAGGCCTTTCGGTCAACGACGCCATCGAGATCGACGAGATCCCCGGGTTGATTCATCTGGCCTCCAGGGGCCTGGGCGTGGCGCTTGTGCCGCTGGTCGAGGCGCATCTTCCGATGCCTGCGGGGGTGCGCATCGTCCCGCTGGGCGAGTTCACTTTCCATCGCGAGATCGGGCTGCTTCATCGCAAGCCCCGGGCCAGTCCGCCCGTGGTGGCGCACTTCGCCCAATGCCTGCGCGATGCGGTCGACGCGACGGCACCGACTCGCCGACGTTCGGCGTAGTGCCGACTTGACCGGCTCGGCCCCTCAATCGCCCGGTATGTGGGGCGGATTCAGCACCACGGGCTTCGCCGACTTCTTGCGCATGCGGATGTTGAGCATTTCCACGCTCAGCGAGAAAGCCATTGCGAAGTACACGTAGCCCTTGGGCACGTGATGCTCGAAGCCTTCGGCAACCAGCACGACACCCACTACCACCAGGAAGGACAGCGCCAGCATCTTGATGGTGGGATGGTTGGAGACGAAGCGGCCGATCGGCCCGGCGAACAGCATCATGAGCAGCACCGAGGCGATCACCGCCGCGATCATGACGCGCACGTCGTCCACCATGCCGACCGCGGTGATGATCGAATCGAGCGAGAACACCAGGTCGATGACCATGATCTGCAGGATCACCGAGGCGAAGGTCGCCTTGGCCGTGCTCTGCTTGTGCTCATGTTCGCCTTCCAGCGACTGGTGAACCTCGCTCGTGCTCTTCCAGATCAGGAACAGCCCGCCCAGGATCAGGATCAGGTCGCGGCCCGAGATCTCCTGGCCGAACACCACGAAGAGCGGCTTCACCAGCCCGACGATCCATGCCAGCACCAGCAGCAGGCCGATGCGCATGAACATGGCCATGAAAAGGCCGATGCGCCGTGCGAATTCGCGCTGGGCCAGCGGCAGCTTGTCGACCAGGATCGAGATGAAGATGATGTTGTCGATCCCGAGCACCAGCTCCAGCGCGGTCAGCGTGGCGAAGGCAATCCAGACCTGGGGATCGGAGAGAAGTTGGAGCATGGGCGCGACTCTGTTGCGTCAACGCGCGGTCGGCGACCGCGGCGGGCGAGCGCATCTTAAAGGCGCGCACGCACAGGGCGCCAGCGCCCCCGCGACCCATGGGCCATTGCCCGTTCAGCGGGCGAAAAGCGAGCTCAAGTCCGCGAACGACTTCATCTCGATGGCGTTCCCGGAGGGGTCCAGAAAGAACATCGTCGCCTGCTCGCCGGGCTCGCCCTTGAACCGGATGTAGGGCTCGATGACGAACTTGGTCTGGCGGGCGATGAGCTTGTCGGCCATGGCCTGCCATTGGTCCATGGGAACGATCGCGCCGAAGTGACGCACCGGCACGTCGTGACCGTCGACCGAACTGCTCTGGTGGTGGCCGCATTCGTCGGGCGCCAGGTGCGCCACGATCTGATGGCCGTAGAAATCGAAGTCCACCCATTCGGGCGCGCTGCGGCCTTCGGGGCATCCCAGCAGGTCGCCGTAGAAGGCGCGCGCCTCGGCGATGTCGCGCACGGGGAACGCGAGATGAAACGGGATGCGGGTGCTGGTACTGCTCATGGGCTTTCCATCGGATCAAGGGGTGGGATGGGCGCAACTTTAGGCAGCGGCCCTCATTATCGAAAGCGATATATTTTTCTTGTGAGCCACACCAATTTCGATGCATCAGTCGGGCGACACTGCGGGGGTTGAACTCCTGAATCCACAGCGAAGATGCCATCGACTCCTCCCTCTCCTGCCGTTCATGTCCACCAGCAACCGCGATCACCTCTGGCCGGGCTGTGGACGGGGCTGTTGCGGATTTTCGGCAAGAGCGCTCCTGCGCAGGCGATGCCGCAGGGGGCCAAGAACGGCGAGGCCGGAATCCACCCCTGGCTCGCCGCAGGCGAGCAGGTGAACGCCGATGTGCTGATTGACGGCAGGACTGTCGCCCGGCTGGAGCACAAGGCAGTGCTGCCCGGACTGAAGAAGCTCCCTGCGGTGGTCTTCGATCTGCCCGCCGGACTCCAGCGCTTCGAACTGCGCGGATCGCATGTCGACGCGCAAGGGCGAGCCACATCATTCAAGAAGCGGTGGGCCGTGCTCGACCTGGCCCCTGTCTCCCATCCGCTCTACGACCAGAGCCAGCCCCTGATCGACCGGGTTCGGGCCTTTGCCCATCTGTCCAGGCTGGTAGAGGTGGGCGAGCCGCACTTGCCTGCCGGCATCACCGCGCAAGCAGCACTCCTCGAATCGGAGACGCGCCTGAACGTCCGTACATGGACGCCCCCAAATATGCCAGGCATTCAGTTGATGATGACTTGAAGGTTCGATTGCACCCGTACATTCGGACTTTCGCTGCGGCTTTTCGCCGCTGTCCCTGATGGGGTTTGCTGGTCGGCTCCTCTATCGGTTGTCCGCACTCCGAGTGCCCCGGACGTTTTGGGCTTCGCCAACCACGGTCTAACCTGTTTTGCCATCACTGCGTGATTGCCTGAGCAATCGGTGGTTCAGTCTCCTGCCTTCTGTGTTGATGGGTTGGGTCGGCTACGCAGCGAGCTGCGGCGGCACGTAGTTAGGTCGGAACTCCCGCCCATGGGCTAGCAGTGCCCAGACCGTTCGCACGTTCTTGTTGGCCAGTGCCACAGCAGCCACGTTCGGATGTCGTCGGTTCAGCAGGCTCGCCAGCCACACGTTGGTGTTCACGGCCTTGCGCTGCGCCGCAACAATGGCCGAGCGCGCGCCGTGAATGAGCAAGGTGCGCAGGTACACGTCCCCGCGCTTGCTGATGCCCAGGAGCGTTGGCTTGCCTCCGCTCGAATTCTGCCTCGGCACGAGGCCGAGCCAAGCCGAGAGCTGCCGGCCGTTGTCGAAGCTGTTCGCATCCGCGATGGAGGCCACCAGAGCACTGGCTCCCAGCGGTCCGATGCCGGGAATCTTCTCGAGCCGGAGGCTGAGCTCGCTGCTGCGATGCCAGACCTTGATTTGGTCCTCGAACTCGTCGACCAGCTTGTCCAATTCCTTGAGGTGCTCGGTTAGGCGAGCGATGAGTCGGCGGAACGTTCCGGGCAGCTGGTTGCTCGCGTCTTCAAGCAGCTCGGGGACTTGCTTGGCGACGTGGCAGATGCCCTTCGGGATGACCAGGCCGAACTCGCCCAGGAGGCTGCGAATCTGGTTCGCCTGCGCCGTGCGGGCGATGACAACGCCTTGGCGCGCGCGATGCAGCGACAGCACGGCTTGCTGCTCGACGCTCTTCACCGGCACGAATCGCATGTTGGGTCTGGTGACGGCCTCGCAGATGGCTTCCGCATCAGCCACGTCGTTCTTGTTGCTCTTCACATACGGCTTGACGAACTGTGGCGACATCAAGCGAACCGTGTGGCCGAAGCCCTGCAGGGTTCGCGCCCAGTGGTGGGCGCTGCCGCACGCCTCCATGCCGATGAGACACCGAGGCAAGTTCACGAAGAATGCCGTCATTTGGTCGCGCCGCAGTTGCTTGCGCAACGCGACCTTGCCATGCTCATCCACTGCGTGAACCTGGAACACGTTCTTTGCCAGGTCAATGCCAACAGTCGTAATCTTCATGGTGGACGCCCCTTTCAGTTCAAGTGGTTGCTGACACTTCCACTGTGGCACATCGATGCCGGTACGGGTGGGGGCGTCCATCCCATTGGTTGCCCGCGGTGCTGCGCGAAGTGCTGGGTGGGGCAAACGTCGAGATAGGAAACTCGTACTTCCTGCCTCCCCACCGCCTGCAGACGCCCATCGACCTGCTGACGGGCTTGGGCGGCCATGCTCTCGGCGGTGGCAACCAGTCCCTGAACACCTTGCTGCCCCCCGCCGTCCTTGCACGCTACAAGCGCAGCGTGGCCGTGTTCGTGGAGATCGGCGACGGCCTCGGCGCCCTGGCCTGGGACCCGGATGGCGTCGCTCCCGGGGAGCCGCCCAACACCCCGGCAGACGAGGGCAACTCCGGCGCCCGGCCCGCGATACCGAATGAAGGAGTCTGGTACTGGCTCCACCAGGAGCACATCGCCGAACCCGGACTGCTGCTGGACGACGAGTACAAGCCACAGGACGCCGAATCCGCTCTGACCAACGTGTTCAAACGCCTCGCCCTGTCGCAGGCGGGCTCGCCCGAGTCCGAAAACCAGCTGCTGGTGGACACTGCCCACCCGCGCAATCTGCTGCAGCTTCACTTCGATGAACCGCGCAAGCCACGACTCCGGCTGCGCAGCTACGACTACCACTACAGCCTGTACTGAGCAATCTCCTCCCTGCGGCCGTTCGCCGCCGCGGACGGGCGCCACCCGCTCCCAAGGCTGTGCAAGCCTGCCGGGTCGGGGCCGACGCGCGCCTGGCTTTGGCCCGCGTTTTTCTCACCTGCGTCTACAGCGCATCAGGGAATCTACGGATATATGATTCCCCGAATGGTCTTGATTGAGTGCATTTTTTGTATACAAATAACGCATCCGAAAAGCAAGTACTCAATCCACCCCACTCGCACGAGGAAAGACCATGAGCACAGTCGTCAGCCAGGCCCCCGCGGGGGCAAGCGAAGCCGGCATTGCGCCGCACGCGGAATCGAACGCCCTCATCAAGCCCGGCTACCACCCGCGCCTGACCAACGAAGACCTCGCTCCGCTGAAGAAGCAGACCTGGGGCCAATACAACATCTTTGCCTTCTGGATGTCCGACGTGCACAGCGTGGGCGGCTACATCACGGCCGGCAGCCTGTTCGCGCTCGGCCTGTCGAGCTGGCAGGTGCTGGTGTCGCTGCTGGTGGGCATCGTGATCGTGCAGTTCTTCTGCAACCTGGTGGCCAAGCCCAGCCAGGTGACGGGCGTGCCCTACCCCGTGGTGTGCCGCGCGCCCTTCGGCGTGCTGGGCGCGAACATTCCGGCCATCATCCGCGGGTTGATCGCGGTGGCCTGGTACGGCGTGCAGACGTATCTCGCGTCGGCGGCGTTCATGGTGCTGGCGCTGCACATGGCCCCGGGCCTCGCGCCGTATGCCGATGTCGCGCAGTACGGCTTCGTCGGCCTCTCGGCGCTTGGCTGGGTCGCGTTCATGGTCATGTGGGTGCTGCAGGCCTTCGTGTTCTGGCGCGGCATGGATGCCATCCGCAAGTTCATCGACTGGGCCGGCCCGGCGGTGTACGTGGTGATGGCCGTGCTCTGCGGCTGGCTGGTGTGGAAGGCCGGCTGGAGCAACATCGACCTGAACCTGGGCGGCATCAAGTTCCAGGGCTGGGACGCGCTGCCCGTGATGCTCTCGGCCATTGCGCTGGTGGTGAGCTACTTCAGCGGCCCGATGCTCAACTTCGGCGATTTCTCGCGCTACGGCAAGAGCTTCGACGCGGTGAAGAAGGGCAACTTCTGGGGCCTGCCGGTGAACTTCGTGTTCTTCTCGCTGCTGACCGTCATCACCACCGCCGCCACGCTGCCCGTGTTTGGTGAACTCATCACCGATCCGGTGCACACCGTGGGCAAGATCGACAGCACCACCGCCGTAGTGCTGGGCGCGCTGACCTTCATGATCGCCACCATCGGCATCAACATCGTGGCCAACTTTGTCTCGCCGGCCTTCGACTTCTCGAACGTGGCGCCGCAGCACATCAGCTGGCGCACGGGCGGCATGATCGCCGCGGTGGGGTCGGTGTTTCTTACGCCGTGGAACCTCTACAACAGCCCCGAGGTCATTCACTACACACTGGACGTACTGGGTTCGTTCATCGGCCCGCTGTTCGGCATCCTGATTGCCGACTACTACATCGTGCGCAAGCAGCGCATCGACGTGGACGCGCTCTACACCATGAGCCCCAAGGGCGAATACTGGTACAGCGGCGGCTACAACCCGAAGGCGATCCAGGCGCTGGTGCCGTCGGCCCTCGTGCCGATCCTGTGCGTGATGGTGCCTGCGCTGCGCGGTGGCGCCAACTATGCTTGGTTCATCGGCATGGGCCTGGGCTTCGTCCTCTATGCCCTGCTGAACCGCAACAGCAAGACTTGAACTGAAAGAGAAAGAAAGGGACCGCGCCGTGCGCATCAAGATCATCAATCCCAACACCACCTGGAGCATGACCGAGAAGATCGGCGCCTGCGCCCGCGCGGTGGCGCATGCCGGCACCGAGATCGTGGCCGTGAGCCCGGCCATGGGGCCGGTCTCCATCGAAAGCCACTACGACGAGGCGCTGGCCGTGCCGGGCTTGCTGCAGGAGATCGCTTCGGGCGAGCGCGACGGCATCGACGGCTACGTGATCGCCTGCTTCGGCGACCCGGGCCTGAAGGCCGCGCGCGAGCTGGCACGCGGCCCCGTGGTGGGCATCGCCGAGGCGGCGATGCACCTGGCCAGCATGATCGGCAGCCGCTTCAGCGTGGTGACCACGCTGGGCCGCACCATGGGTCAGGCCTGGCACCTGGCCGAGATCTACGGCATGGAACGCTTCTGCGCCAACGTGCGCGCCTGCGAACTGCCCGTGCTCGAACTGGAAGAGCCGAGCTCGGGTGCGCGGGAACGCATCGTCGACGAATGCCGGCGCGCGCTCGAAGAAGACGGCTCCGACTGCATCGTGCTCGGCTGCGCCGGCATGACCGACCTGTGCGCGCACATCGAGCAGGTGCTCGGCGTGCCCGTGATCGACGGCGTGGCCGCGGGCACCAAGCTGATCGAATCGCTCGTTGCCCTGAAGCTGCGCACCAGCAAGCGCGGGGAGCTGGCAAAGCCCCTGCCCAAGCCCATCATTGGTGCGCTCGAGGGCTTCACTCTCCCGCGCTAGGCCACAATCCGCGCATGCCCCGCGCCAGTTCCAAACCCTCCGCTTCCCCTGCCACCGCCGTTCCGGACGAGAACGGCGTGGCTGCAGCCGACAAGAACAGCTCCATCGAAAGCATCGCCAACGACATCGCCACCGCGATCGTCGAGAAGCGCCTGCCGCCCGGCACCTGGCTGCGCGAAGAAGCGCTGGGCCGCGTGTATTCGGTGAGCCGCACCAAGGTGCGCGCCGCACTGCTGATGCTGTCGAAGGACAAGCTCATCGAGATGATCCCCGACAAGGGCGCCTTCGTCTGCCAGCCCTCGGTGGAAGAGGCCCGCGAGGTGTTCGCGGTGCGCCGCATCCTCGAAAGCGAAGTGGTGCGCCTGTTCATCGCCGCCGCGCGGCCGCGCGACTACCAGGTGCTGGAGCAGCACATCAAGTTCGAGCGCACCGCACTGCGCCAGACCACCACCACGGGCACTGTGCGCGAGAAGCTGCTGGGCGACTTCCACGTGGCGCTGGCCGAGGCCACCGGCAACCGCACGCTGGCCGAGCTGGTGCGTGAACTGGTCGCGCGCAGCTCGCTGATTGCGATGCTCTACCACTCGTCGAACGACCCGCATTGCTCGTCGGACGAGCACGCCGATTTCCTGCGCCTGTGCCGCAAGGGCGACGTGGAAGCAGCCGTGACGAGCATGATCGACCACCTGGAGCGCATCGAGTCCAGCCTCGAACTCGGCACCGAAAAGCCCGACCGTCAGCTCGATCTGGTCAAGGCGCTGCTCGCCTGACCCCACACGGCCGGCAGGGCCGGTGCGGCTGTCACACAACTGCGTCATGCTGTAGCCCGAATGGCTTACGCGTTTTTCCCGTGCGCGATCGCCGCCGACGAACAACTTCCACAGCATGCCCCGGCAAACCCGGCCCAACGCCACCCCTGCCTCGCCTCCTGCGATCTCGCCCTTCTTCCAGCCCATCGTGGATCTGCGCAAGGGCACGGTCTTCGGCCATGAAGCCCTCATTCGCGGACCGACCGGCACCCCGCTCCACAGCCCGCAGGCGCTGCTTGCACTTGCCGCGGCCGAGTCGCGGCTGACCGAGTTCGAGCTGCTGTGCGTGGAAGTCATCCTCGCCCAGTGGGGCCGCCTGCCCGATGCGGGCCGGCTGTTCGTGAACATGAGCGCCGACGCGCTGGTCGCGGCCATGGGCGGCGCGGGCACGGCGTGCTGGCTCGAACGCATGCTCGCGCACCACAACGTCAGTGCCCGCGACGTGACCGTGGAGCTCACCGAGCAGCGGGCCACCGGCAGCCCCGAGGCGCTTGGGCGTGCGGTCGAGGCGCTGCATGCGCTGAGCGCACGTGTTGCGCTCGACGACTTCGGCGAAGGCCATTCCAACCTGCGGCGCTGGAAAGACCTGCAGCCAGACTTCGTGAAGATCGACAAGCTGCTGACCCAGGGCATCGCCAACAGCCCGCAGAGCGTGGCGCTGGTGCGCGCCATCGTCGGCTTCGGCAACGCGCTGGGCACCGAGCTCATTGCCGAGGGCGTGGAAGACGCGAAGGACCTGCACGTGCTGCGCGACCTCGGCATTGCCCACGGCCAGGGCTACCTGTTCGGCCGGCCGGCGTCGGCGCTGCAGCCGGCGCTGCCCGAGCCCATGGCGGCCACCATCCGCGACACCCGCATCGCCGTGATGCCGCATGCGTCGCAACCGTCGCAGCCCAACGTGCTGCGCAGCCTGTCGGTCATCCAGGCGCCTGCGCTCAGCCCGCAGACGCCGATCGACGAGGTCTCCGCAATCTTCCAGAAGCACCCCGAGCTGCATGCGCTCGCCGTGGTCGACAAGGGCACCCCCGTCTCGCTGATCAACCGGCAGTCGTTCATGAACGACTACGCGCGGATGTACTTCCGCGAGGTCCATGGCCGCCGCCCCTGCCTGGCCTACGGCAGCAGCACCCCGCGCATCGTGGAGCGCGAGGAGAACGTCGAGAGCCTGCTCGGCATCCTGATGTCTGAAGACCAGCGCTACCTGAGCGAAGGGTTCATCGTCACCGAGAAGAAGCGCTACGTCGGCCTGGGCACGGGCGACCAGCTCGTGCGCGCCGTGACCGAGGCGCGCATCGAGGCCGCGCGGCACGCCAATCCGCTGACCTCGTTGCCGGGCAACATCCCCATCAACATCCACATCGCGCGCCTGCTCAACAGCGGTGCCGACTTTGCTGCCTGCTATGCCGACCTGAACAACTTCAAGGTGTTCAACGACCACTACGGCTACTGGCGCGGCGACGAAATGATTTTGCTGCTCGCGCGACTGGCGACGCAGCATGCAGACGCCCATCGCGACTTCGTCGGCCACATCGGCGGCGACGACTTCCTGGTGCTGTTCCAGAGCCCCGATTGGCACCGGCGCTGCACCGCGCTGATCGACGACTTCAACCGGCAGGCGCCCGGCCTCTACGACGAAGCGGAAAGACAGTCCGGTGGCATCGAAGGCGAGGACCGGCATGGCGTGGTCCGGTTCACGCCCTTCTCCACGCTGTCCATCGGCGCGGTGCGCATTCCGCCGGGAATGTTCAGCCATGCCGAGGATGTGGCGAGCGAAGCGGCCATTGCGAAGCACGATGCCAAGCAGGCGGCCTCGGGCCTCACTGTGCGCGAGGCCCGGCCGCGCGCATAGCGCAGGGATTCATGCGTCGATGGTCCCGGCGGCCGGCGACAGTCTTGCGGCCTTGACCACTCGGCGAGGCCCCTGCGCGGATGCGGGTTTTCCAGAGTCTGGATTGTTGCATAAGTTGTATACAGTTTGGCGTACACAACGGGGTGTGCGCATGCCAAGCCGTGTCGCCCACCTTCCTTCTCGCCGCAGCAGGAGCCCAACGATGACGGCCGACAGTTCTCTCTCAACAGTCCATCCCGTGGACCAGCGCCTGCCTTCGGGCAAGCTCGCGGCCCTCGGCCTGCAGCACGTGCTGGTGATGTATGCGGGCGCCGTCGCGGTGCCGCTGATCGTCGGGCGCGCGCTCAAGCTCACGCCCGACGAGGTCGCGCTGCTGATCTCGGCCGACCTCTTCTGCTGCGGCATCGCCACGCTGATCCAGGCGCTGGGCGCCACGCAGTTCTTCGGCATCAAGCTGCCGGTGATGATGGGCGTGACTTTCGCGTCGGTCGCGCCGATGGTCGCCATCGCCAATGCCAACCCCGGCCAGAACGGCGCGCAGCTGCTGTTCGGCGCCATCATCGGCGCGGGTGTGGTGTCGATACTGATCGCGCCGCTGGTGAGCCGAATGCTGCGCTTCTTTCCGCCAGTGGTCACCGGCACCATCATCGCGGTCATCGGCATCAGCCTGATGCGCGTAGGCATCAACTGGATCTTCGGCAACCCCGTGGGCCCGACGGCGCCCGCGCTGGTCGACCCGGTCTATGCAAAGTGGCTGGCCGAAGTGACTTCGCCCGGCAGCTCCATTCCCGCCGTGCCCAAGGGCTTCGCGATCATGCCCACCGTGCCCAACCCCAAGTACGCAGACCTGTCGGGCTTCGGCGTGGCCGCGCTGGTGCTGGTGTCGATCCTGCTGATCGTCAAGTACGCCAAGGGCTTCATCGCCAACATCTCGGTGCTGCTCGGCATCGTGATCGGCGCCGTGGTGGCCTCGATCACCGGACTCATGACTTACGAGAAAGTGGGCAAGGCCGCGTGGGTCGACATCGTGCTGCCCTTTCACTTCGGCATGCCGCAGTTCGACCCGATCCTGATCTTGACGATGACCCTCATCATGATCGTGGTGATGATCGAATCGACCGGCATGTTCCTCGCGCTCGGTGAAATGACCGACCGCAAGATCAGCCAGAAGGACCTGGCCCGCGGCCTGCGCACCGACGGCCTGGGCACGCTGATTGGCGGCATCTTCAACACCTTTCCGTACACCAGCTTCTCGCAGAACGTGGGCCTCGTGGCCGTCACCGGCATCAAGAGCCGCTATGTGTGCGTGGCCGGCGGCGCGATCCTGATCGTGCTGGGCCTGCTGCCGAAGATGGCCGCGCTGGTCGAGTCGCTGCCCACGGTGGTGCTCGGCGGTGCGGGCCTCGTGATGTTCGGCATGGTGGCGGCCACCGGCATCCGCATTTTGTCGGGCGTGGACTTCAAGACCAATCGCCACAACGCGATGATCGTCGCGGTGTCGATCGGCGTCGGCATGATTCCGCTGATCGCGCCCAACTTCAAGCAGTGGATGCCGCATGCCATTCACTCGCTGATCGAGTCGGGCATCTTGCTGGCGTCGATTGCGGCTGTGCTGCTGAACCTGTTCCTCAATGGTGCGAAGCACGACGAGCAAGCCGTCATTGCTGCGGCCAAGCAGGCCGAAGCCCACTGAGCCTTTGCTAGATCATCGCCAGCGGCCCCTTGCGCCGCGGCGGTGGATGCAGCTGGTCGAGTTCCTCGAGAGTTGCCGCATCGAGCTTCAACTCCGCTGCCGCCAGGTTCTCCTTCAGGTGCGCGCTGCGCACCGCCTTCGGAATCGCCGCCACGCCGGGCCGCGCGATCACCGCAGCCAGCGCCAGTTGCGCGGCCGTCACGCCGAGCCGCTCGGCCAATTCGCCCAGCCCGTCGTCTTCGGCCAGCGCGCCCTGGTCGATCGGGCTGTAGGCCATCAGCGGCATGCCATGTTCGCGCAGCCAGGGCAGCAGGCTGAACTCCGGGCCGCGCTCGCCAAGCGACAAGTAAACCTGATTGGCCGCGCACTCCGGGCCATCGCCCACGACCTGCGCCAGCTCTTCCATATCGTCGGTGTCGAAGTTGCTCACGCCCCAGTGGGCTATGCGCCCGTCTGCCACCAGCGAATGCATTGCCGCGACCGTCTCGCTCAGCGGATGGCTGCCGCGCCAGTGCAGCAGGTAGAGATCGACGGCGTCGAGCCCCAGCCGCTTCAGGCTGCGCTCGCAGGCATCGCGCGTGCCGCGCCTGCTGGCGTTGTGCGGGTAGACCTTGCTGACGACGAAGAGCTCTTCACGCCGCACGTCGCCCGCACGCAAGGCCTCGCCGATGGCCTGGCCCAGGACGGTTTCGGCGCCGCCTTCGCCGTACATCTCGGCGGTGTCGATGAGGCGGTAGCCGAGCGCGATGGCCTCGCGCACCGCCTTCACTTCGGCCGCGCGATGTCCCGCGTCTTCGCCCATGCGCCAGGTGCCGAGACCGAGGACCGGCATCTCGCCGCCGGTAGGGAGTTGGAGTGTTCGCATCGGGCCATGGTACGGGGGACGCAAGGCCCTGTCAGCCCGTCGACAACGGCAGCCACACGGTCGCGAGCAGGCCGCTCCCGTCTTCACCGGCTGCCAGTTCGATCCGGCCGCCATGCTTGTTCAGCACCGAGCGAACGATCGCCAACCCCAGTCCGCTGCCCGACTGCGTCTGGTCCGGGTTGCGAAAGAAGCGGTCGAACACGCGCTCGCGCAGCTCCGGCGGAATGCCCGGCCCCTGGTCCGTCACGCGCAGCACGGCCTTCGACGATTCCGGTTCGCACGCAACGCGCACGGTGACAATGCCGCCATCCGGGCTGTACTTGATGGCGTTCTCGATGAGATTGCTCACCATCGAGATCAGGCTCTCGCGTTCGCCGAACACCAGCACCGCACCTTCGGACACGAAGTCCAGCCCGATGCCGCGCACGCGTGCAAGGTCTTCCACGAACGGGATGCGCTCCTGCACCAGCGCATCGAACGCGAGCCGCATGGGCACCGCGTCCTGCGGCATCTCGTCGCTGCGCATCAACTGCTGCAACTGGCCCACCAGCCGCGCGGCGCGGTCGTTGCTGCGCAGCAGGTTGATCATGAGTTCGCGCTGGCCCGCGTCGGCGGTCTGTTCCTTCAGCGCTTCGACATTCACGCGCATCGCATCGAGCGGCGTGCGCAGTTCATTCGCTGCATCGGCGATCAGCACGCGCTCGCGCGATGCCCGGTCGCGCACGCTGCGCAGCAGGTCGTTGATGCTGCGCACCAGCGGCTGCAGCTCCTTGTGCCGCGGTTCGAAGCTCAGCGGCGTCAGGTCGGCCGGGCCACGCTCGGCAGTCTCTTGCGTTACCTGCCGCCAGGGCCGCAGCGCGAACAGCACCGACAGCCACGCCGGAAAGACGAGAAACGGCAGGCTGATGGCCAGCGGCAGCAGGTAGTAGCTGCGGTGGTCGACGGTGACGCTGAAACGCAGGACTTTCGGCTCGGCCAGCAGCACGCGGGTGTCAAGCCCCGGCGAAGTCATCATGCGCGCGCGCCACATGCGCTCGCCGACGCGCACGCTCTCCACCCGGCCCGGCACTGCCGTGTGCATGACCGGCGCGGCAGTTGTGGAGTTGAAGATGAGCCGCCCCCGCTGCCACACCTGCATGACGGGCGCCTTGTCTGTCTCCGAACTGAAGTCACCCGAGGTTTCGAGCAGCGCCATGTCGAAGGCCTTCAGGGCCTCCTGCTGACGGGCGGGGTCGGCCGCGAGGTTCTGCGCAATCGTGATGACGCTATCGAAGATCTTGTCGTAGCGCACCAGATCCGTCACGCGGTTGGAGTCGTACAGGAACAGCGCCAGGATGGCGCCCCACAGCAGCACGACCACTGCGATCTGCGCCAGCAGCAGGCGTCGCAGCAGCGAGGGCTGCAACCACCGCTTCCAGCGCCGGGCAAGCGCCGTCATGGCGACAGGCAAAAGATTCATGGTCCTCCAGGCGGCGGTCTCTGCGGAGCGCATCGCAAGCGCGTGGAGTATCCGGCACGCCCGCGCCGAGGGCTTCAGAAAACCTTCATGAACCGGTTGTCGGAGCCGGCAAGCGGTCGGTCGCGGATGCTTGTCGCCTTCTAATTTTCTGAAGTCAAAGTCAATTTAATGACAAGGAATTCTCGGAATCTCCTGTGAAGGCATTCCGCTTTGCCTTCTGATTTTGTCAACGCTATTTGAGTGCCAACCCCCTCTTCAGGCCCGGTTCTCGCTTCTAGAATTTTTTGGCAAGCCCTGCGTCACGAGCGCTGGTGCACCGAACGAAACGAACTTGGAACAGGTTGAGTCAATGCAGAAAAAGCACAGGATTGCCGTCATTCCCGGAGACGGCATCGGCGTCGAGGTCATGCCCGAAGGGTTGCGCGTACTCGATGCGGTCGGTCGCCGCTTCGGCATCGATTTCTCGTACGACCACTTCGACTGGGGCTCCGACCACTATGTGCGCACCGGCCTGATGATGCCGGCCGACTGGGCCGACAAGATCCAGGGCCACGACGCGATCTATTTCGGTGCGGTGGGTGCGCCCGACAAGGTGCCCGATCACATCGCCGTGTGGGGCCTGCTCATCAAGATCCGCCGTGACTTCGACCAGTACGTGAACCTGCGCCCCGTGCGCCTGATGCCCGGCGTGCCTGGCCCGCTGGCGCACCGCAAGCCCGGTGACATCGACTTTCTGGTGGTGCGCGAGAACACCGAGGGCGAGTACACCTCGGTGGGTGGGCGCCTGTTCGAAGGCACGCCGCGCGAGATGGCGATCCAGGAGGCCGTGTTCACCCGCACCGGCGTGGACCGCATCATCGACTACGCGTTCCAGCTCGCCAATCGCCGCAAGCGCAAGAACCTGGTGGCCGCCACCAAATCGAACGGCATCTCGATCACCATGCCCTATTGGGACGAGCGCCTGGCCGAGATCGCCACGCGCTACCCCGACGTGGCGACGAGCAAGTACCACATCGACATCCTGTGCGCGCATTTCGTGCAGCACCCCGACTGGTTCGACGTGGTGGTGGCTTCCAACCTGTTCGGAGACATCCTCTCCGACCTGGGCCCGGCCTGCACCGGCACCATCGGCATCGCGCCCTCGGCCAACCTGAACCCCGAACGCAAATTCCCCTCACTGTTCGAACCGGTGCATGGTTCGGCGCCCGACATCGCGGGCAAGGGCATCGCCAATCCGATCGGCCAGATCTGGTCGGCCGCGCTGATGCTCGACCATCTGGGCAACAACGACCCCGTGTACGCAGAGGCTTCGGCTGCGGTGATCTCGGCCATCGAGACGGTGCTGAGCGAAGGTCCGCGTACTCGCGACATGGGCGGCACTGCTTCGACTGTGGACGTCGGCCGCGCGATTGCTAGCTGCATCTCGGCATGAAATCTCGCTCTTGTTCAAGGCGCGCTCATGTGCGAATGGCACCGGGTGCTCCCCGCAGCGAAATAAAGGAGGAGCCGAAGGCGGGGGACATTCGCGGAGGGGAGTACCCGGTGTCATTCGCACTCGCCCTGAACAAGAACACCCAACGACACAACGCAGAGCGGAGTCACTGAAATGGGCCTGTTCCTGCTGAAACGCACACTGACGCTCATCGGCACCCTGGTGGGCGCATCCATCATCGTGTTCCTGGTGCTGGAGATTCTTCCGGGCAATGCAGCGCAGATGCTGATGGGACCGGATGCCTCTCCTGAAGCCGTCGCAGCGCTGGCAACCAAGCTGGGCCTCGACTTGCCGGCGTGGACACGCTACTGGCACTGGATCGGCGGCCTGCTCACCGGCAACCTCGGCGACAGCTACGCCTACAGCTCGCCGGTGCTCGACCTGATCCTGGAGCGCCTCGCGCTCACCGTGCCGCTCGCCATGCTGGCGATGGCCCTCACCGTCGTGATCGCGCTGCTCGTCGGCGTTACTGCCGCTGCGCGCCACAACAAGCTCGGCGACGTCGGCCTGATGGGCATGGCCCAGGTCGGCATCGCCATTCCCAACTTCTGGTTCGCCATCCTGCTGATCCTCGTGTTCTCGGTGCAGCTGCAGTGGTTCTCCGCTGGCGGCTTCGAGGGATGGGGCGAAGGCATCTTCTCGGGCATCAAGTCGCTGCTGCTGCCGGCACTGTCTCTTGCCGTCGTTCAAGCCGCGATCCTCGCGCGCATCACGCGCTCGGCCGTGCTTGAAGTGATGCGCGAAGACTTCGTGCGCACCGCCCGCGCCAAGGGCGTCTCGCAGCGCGCGGTGCTGTGGACCCACGTGCTGCGCAACGCCATGATCCCCGTCATTACCGTGATGGGCATGCAGTTCTCCGAGCTGCTGGCCGGCACCATCGTGGTGGAGAACGTGTTCTACCTGCCGGGCCTGGGCCGGCTGATCTTCCAGGCCATCAGCAACCGCGACCTGATCGTGGTGCGCAACTGCGTGATGCTGCTGGCGGCCATGGTGGTCATCGTGAACTTCGTGGTCGACGTGCTGTATGCCGTGATCGACCCGCGCATCAAGGCCAGCGACATATGAGCACTCTTGCTATTCCAAGTCCAGGCGCTGCGGCGCTCAAGGTCCCCGGCTTCTGGCAGCGCGCGCTGAAGCACCGAAGCTTCGTCATCGGCGGCGTGCTGGCCGCCCTGCTGCTCCTGGCCGCCCTCGTGTCCTTCGTGTGGACGCCATGGTCGCCCTATGCGATGGACATGCCGAACAAGATGCAGGCCCCTTCGGCCTCGCACTGGCTCGGCACCGATGCGTTCGGCCGCGACGTGGCTTCATTGCTGCTGGTCGGTGCGCGCGCGTCCATCCTCGTCGGCGTGATCGCAGTCGGTATCGGCCTGGTGGTCGGCACCGCCTTGGGCCTGCTCGCGGCTGCGAAACGCGGCTGGGTCGAAGAAGCGGTGATGCGGCTGTCGGACTTCACGCTGGCCTTCCCTGCGATCCTGTCGGCCATCATGATGACCGCCGTGTTCGGCGCGGGCATCGTGAACGCCATCGTGGCCATCGGCATCTACAACATCCCGACCTTCGCGCGCATCACGCGCGCCTCGGCCAACGCAATCTGGTCGCGCGAGTACGTGGCCGCCGCACGCGCCTGCGGCAAGGGCCCGTTCGCGATCACGATGCAGCACGTGCTGCCCAACATCTCGGCCGTGCTGATCGTGCAGATCACGATCCGCTTCGCCATCGCCATCCTGGCCGAAGCCGCCCTCTCCTACCTTGGCCTGGGCACGCAGCCGCCGCAACCCTCGTGGGGCCGCATGCTCAGCGAAGCGCAGACCCTCATGTTCCAGCAGCCGCTGCTGGCCGTCTTCCCCGGCATGGCGATCGCCCTCGCAGTGCTCGGGCTGAACCTCCTTGGCGACGGGCTGCGCGACTTGCTCGACCCCCGCCTCGCCAGAGCCCGGTAAGCGCCATGCCCCTCCTCGAAGTCAACAACCTCCAGATCGGCCTGCAGACCCAGCGCGGTCCGGCGCAGGCCGTGCGCGGCATTTCGTTCTCGCTGGAGCGCGGCGAAACGCTGGGCATCGTCGGTGAATCGGGCTGCGGCAAGTCGATCACCGTGATGTCGCTCATGGGCCTGCTGCCGTCCAGCGCCAAGGTCGCGGGCAGCATCAAGCTCGACGGGCAGGAGCTCGTCGGCCTGCCCGAAAAGCAGATGTGCCAGATCCGCGGCAACCGCATCGGCATGATCTTCCAGGAACCGATGACGGCGCTGAATCCGGTGCACACCATCGCGCGCCAGGTCGGCGAGCCGCTGCAACTGCATCGCGGGCTGACGAAGGCGCAGGCCCGCAAGGAAGCACTGAGCCTGCTCGACCGCGTGGGCATTCCCGATGCGGCGTCTCGCCTCGACGCCTACCCGCACCAGTTCTCCGGCGGGCAGCGTCAGCGCATCGGCATCGCGATGGCGCTTGCCTGCGGGCCCGATCTGCTGATTGCAGACGAACCCACCACCGCGCTCGACGTGACCATCCAGAAGCAGGTGCTCGACCTGATCCAGGGCCTGGTCAAGGAAATGGGCATGGCGATGATCCTGATCTCGCACGACCTCGGCGTGATCGCCAACAGCGTGCAGCGCATGCTCGTGATGTACGGCGGCAGCGCAGTGGAAAGCGGCCCGACCGACACGGTCTTTGCCGGCCGCGCGCACCCCTACACACGCGGCTTGTTCGCTGCGCGGCCCGCCATCGGCGCAGTGCGCGCCGGCCGCTTGCCGACCATTCGCGGCAGCGTGCCCGAGCTGGTCGACATGCCGCGCGGCTGCGCCTTTGCCGGCCGCTGCGCCCACACCATCGACCTGTGCCAGAGCACGCGACCCAAAGCCACGGTGCTGCCGAACGACCACACGGTGCGCTGTCTGCGCCTGGGCGAAATCGCCGCGTTGAATGCCAAGGCGGCCACCGCATGAGCAAGCCCATCACCGCCGGCCAGCCCCTGCTGGCCGTGAACAACCTCTACCGCCATTACGCGCTGCCGCGCGAAAAGCTCTTCGGCCCCCCGCCCACCGTCAAGGCGCTCAACGGCGTGAGCTTCGAGGTGCAGGCCGGCAAGAGCGTGGGCATCGTCGGCGAATCGGGCTCGGGCAAGTCGACCATCGCGCGCCTTGTGATGGCGCTCGACACGCCTACCTCCGGCACTGTCTCGCTCGAAGGACGCAACCTGCATGCGCTGCCCAAGGCCGAGCTGCGCACCGCGCGGCGCGACTTCCAGATGGTGTTCCAGGACCCCTACGGCTCGCTCGACCCGCGCCAGACCGTGGCGCGCATCGTCGCCGAACCGCTCGAAGCGCTGGCCGAGACCAGCCGCGCCGTGCAGCGCGAGCGCGCATCGGAAGCACTCGCCGCGGTGGGCCTGCGCACCACCGACATGGACAAGTACCCGCACGAGTTCTCGGGCGGACAGCGCCAGCGCATCGCGATTGCGCGCGCGCTCATCACGCGCCCCAAGCTCATAGTCGCCGACGAACCCGTCAGCGCGCTCGACGTGTCGGTGCAGGCGCAAGTGCTCAACCTCATGCAGGACTTGCAGCAGCAGTTCGGCATCAGCTATCTGCTCATCAGCCACGACCTCGCGGTGGTCAACCACCTGTGCGACGAGGTCTGCGTGGTCTTCAAGGGCCGCATCGTCGAACGAGGCCGCCCGGCCGACCTGTTCCAGCACGCCCAGCACGAATACACGCGCACCCTGCTTTCCGCCGTTCTGCACACGCCGTCCCGCTAGCCGGGCAAGGCTTTCTTTTCCTCCACCCTCACCTCCAGGAACTATCGAATGTTGAAGCGACGCACACTCATGACTTCCGCCATGGCCGCGGCAATCCCGGGTGTCTTCCTGCCCCAGGCGCGCGCGCAGGCCGGCAAGAACACGCTGACGATCGGCATGCCGCTCGAACCGCCAGGCCTGGACCCGACGAGCGGCGCCGCATCGGCCATCGCGGAGATCACGCAGTACAACATCTTCGAGACGCTCACCAAGGTGAACGCCGACGGCTCGGTCACGCCGATGCTGGCCGAGAGCTGGACGTCGTCGCCCGACATGAAGACCTTCGTCTTCAAGCTGCGCAAGGGCGTGCGCTTCGAGAACGGCCAGCCCTTCAACGCGTCGGTGGTGAAGTTCTCGTTCGACCGCGCAGGTGGCGCCAAGAGCACCAACAAGGACAAGCGCTTCTTCAGCGAGATCGGCACCGTGGTGCTCGACGAGTACATGGTGGGCGTGAACAGCACGCTGCCCAACCCCGACCTGCCGTTCATGCTGGGCCAGTCGACCGCCTGCATCGTCGAGCCCAAGAGCGCCGAGACCAACGTCACTGCGCCAGTCGGCACCGGCCCGTACAAGCTGAGCGCATGGCAGCGCGGCGCCTCGTGCACGCTGGTGAAATCGCCGACGTATCGCGACCCGAATCTTGCGAAGACCGAGAAATTCGTCTTCCGATTCATGTCTGACACGGCCGCGCAGACCGCCGCACTGCTGTCGAACGACATCGACATCTTCCCGCGCGCGGGCACGCGCTCGGTGAGCCAGTTCAAGGGCAACCCGCGCTTCCAGGTGATCGAGGTCGGCACGCGCGGCAAGGTGATCCTGACCATCAACAACCGCAAGAAGCCGCTGGACGACGTGCGCGTGCGCCGCGCCATCCTCGCGGCCATCGACCGCAACGCCATCGTCCAGGGCGCGGCGGACGGCTTCGGCAGGCCCATCGGCAGCCATTACGCCCTGGGCGCGCCGGGCTTCATCGACACCACGGCAATGAACCCCTTCGACATCGAGAAGGCGAAGAAGCTGCTGGCCGAGGCCGGCGTGAAGACGCCGCTCGAACTGCGCCTGCAGCTGCCTCCGCCCTCGTATGCGCGGCAGGGCGGCGAGATGATCGCGGCGCAGCTCGCGCAGATCGGCATCAACGTGAAGATCCAGAACGTCGAGTGGGCCCAGTGGCTCAGCGGCACCTTCGGCGGCGCGCACGACTTCGACCTGACCATGGTCGCGCACGTGGAGCCCTTCGACCTTGTGAAGTACACCGAGCCCGACTACTACTGGGGCTACGACTCGAAGAAGTTCCGCGACCTGTTCGTCAGCATCCAGAACGAAGAGAACAAGAAGCGCCGCGCCGACCTGCTCGCCGAGGCCCAGCGCCAGCTGGCAACCGATGCGGTCAACGGCTTCCTTTACCAGGCGGTGTTCCCGACCATCGCACGCAAGGAAGTGAAGGGCCTGTGGCCGAGCATGCCGATCGTGGTGAACGACCTGGCCGCTATCTCGTGGAGTTGATGCGATGACCAAGCCCCTGTACTCCCTGAGCGTGCAGGAGCTGCACGCGGCCTACGCCGCCAAGGAACTCTCGCCGGTGGAAGTGGTGCGCTCGGTCAACGAGCGCATCGCGGCCTACGAACCCGAGCTGCACGCGACCTGGCTCTTCCGCCCCGAGCTTGCGCTCGAGCAGGCCCGCGCCTCCGAGGCGCGCTGGCTGGCCGGCGCGCCGCGCGGCATGCTCGACGGCATGCCCGTGACCATCAAGGACAACCTCGCGACCGAAGGCGACCCGATGCCGCTGGGCACCGCCGCCTACGACCTCGTGCCGATGACGCAGGACTCCCCGCCCGCTGCACGCCTGAAGGAAGACGGCACGGTGCTGGTCGCCAAGACCACCATGCCCGACCTGGGCATGCTGTCGTCGGGCCTGTCGAGCTTTCATGAACTCTCGCGCAACCCGTGGGACCTGTCGCGCACGCCGGGCGGCTCCAGCGCGGGTGCCGGTGCAGCGGCTGCCGCAGGCTACGGCCCGCTGCACGTAGGCACCGACATCGGCGGCTCGCTGCGCCTGCCGGCCAGCTGGTGCGGCATCTACACGCTCAAGCCCAGCTTCGGCCGCATTCCGCTGAGCACGCCCTACATGGGCCGCTGCGCCGGACCGATGACGCGCACGGTGGCCGACTCGGCGCTGATGATGGCCTCGGTCGCACAGCCCGACGACCGCGATTATTCGGAACTGCCGGCGGCGGGCATCGACTGGACGGCCTTCGAAGTCGACCCGTCGTTCATCAAGGGTAAGCGCGTGGCGCTGCACATGGACGCGGGCTGCGGACTGCCGCTGGACCCGCAGATCGCGGAGGCGGTGCGCCGCGCTGCGAAGCGCATCGAGGCGGCCGGCGCGCTGGTGGAAGAAATCAAGCCCTTCATGACGCCGAAGATGCTGCAGGGCATGGACCACTTCTGGCGCATGCGCTCGTGCATCGACATGCAGGCGATGACGCCGGAGAGGCGCGCGAAGATCCTGCCGTACATCCGCGACTGGGCCGAGAGCGCAGCCGGTTTTTCGGGCGCGCACATCTTCGACGCCTACAGCCAGTTCATCGCCACGCGCGCGGCCACCGTCGCCGCCACCAAGGGCTACGACTTCGTGATCTCGCCGGTGTCGCCCAACATGCCCGCGCCGGCGGACCATGCCTCGCCGACCAACGACCCGATGCTGCCGCTGGAGCACATCGGCTTCACGGTGCCCTACAACATGTCGGAGCAGCCTGCCGCCTCGATCAACTGCGGCTACTCGGCAGAGGGCCTGCCCATCGGCCTGCAGATTGCCGGGCGCCGCTTCGACGACCTGGGCGTGCTGCAGTTCAGCCGCGCCTTCGAGCAGATCCGCGAAGCACAACACCCCTGGCCGGAACCCAAGTGACCGGCCGCAAGGAGACAAAGCAAATGAACGCAACCCACTACATCGACGGCCACCACGTGCCGTCCGAAGGCAACGCCACCATCGACGTGATCGACCCGAGCGATGGCCAGAAATTCGGCCAGATCGCACGCGGCACCGCCGCCGACGTGGACACGGCCGTGCGCGCCGCGCGCAAGGCCATGGGCGAGAACTTCGACGGCTCCTGGGGCGCGATGACCGCGCTGGAGCGCGGCCGCCTGCTCGCCAAGCTGGGCGCCGCCGTGATGCAGCACCACGAAGAGCTCGCGCAGCTCGAAGCTCGCGACACCGGCAAGGCGCTGCGCGTGGCGCGCAACGACGCGACCGCGCTGGCCCGCTACATGGAGTACTACGCCGGTGCCTGCGACAAGCTGCACGGCGACACCCTGCCCTACGAGCGCGGCTACACCGTGCTGACGGTGCGCATTCCGCACGGCGTGACGGGCCACATCATTCCCTGGAACTACCCGATGCAGATCGCGGGCCGCAGCGTTGGCGCCTCGCTCGCCGCAGGCAACGCCTGCGTGGTGAAGCCGGCGGAAGACGCGAGCCTGTCGCTGCTGCGCCTGGCGGAGATTGCGACTGAGGTCGGCTTTCCGGCCGGCGCGCTCAACGTGGTGACGGGCTACGGCAAGGAAGCCGGCGCGGCGCTGTGTGCGCACCCGGGCATCGACCACATCTCGTTCACCGGCTCGACCATGACCGGCCGCAGCGTGGGCCTGGCCGCGGCCGAGCGCCATTGCCCGGTGACGCTGGAGCTGGGCGGCAAGTCGCCGCAGATCGTGTTCGCCGACGCCGACCTGGATGCGGCCGAGCCAGTGCTGCTCAACGCCATCATCCAGAACGCCGGCCAGACCTGCTCGGCGGGCAGCCGCGTGCTGGTGGAGCAATCGGTCTACGAAGAGGTGGTGCAGCGGCTCGCGAAGCGCTTCACGGCCGTGCGCGCGGGCCCGCCCGCCGAAGACCTGGACATGGGTCCGCTCATCAACGAGAAGCAGTTTCGCCAGGTGCGCGACATGGTCTCGACGGCCGAGGCCAGCGGCCTGAAGGTAGCGGCGCGCGGCACGGTGTCGCCCAATGCATCGGCTACCGGCTACTACCAGGAGGCCGTGCTGTTCCGCGACGTGCCGCACGACAGCGACCTGGTGCAGCGCGAAATCTTCGGCCCCGTACTGGTCGTGATGCCCTTCGCCGACGAGGCCGAGGCTGTGCGCCTGGCCAACGGCACGGACTTCGGACTGGTGGCCGGCGTGTGGACCCGCGACGGCGCGCGCCAGCTGCGCATGGCGCACAAGCTGCACTGCGGCCAGGTCTTCGTCAACAATTACGGTGCGGCGGGTGGTGTAGAACTGCCTTTCGGCGGCGTGAAATCCAGCGGCTTCGGCCGCGAGAAGGGCTTCGAGGCCCTGCTCGGATTCACGACCCTCAAGACCATCGCCATCAAGCACGGATGAAGACAACACATGACAACCACTGAACAGCAAACGCCGCGCAAAGTCGGCCTCGTCGGCGTCGGCCTGATGGGCCACGGCATTGCCAGCAACATCGTCAAGCACGGCCACCAGCTCACCGTGCTGGAGCACGCGGGCAACCAGCCCATCGACGGCCTGCTGAAAGCCGGCGCCACTTCGGTGAAGGACGTTGCCGCGCTGGCTGCGCAGGTCGACGTGCTGATCCTCTGCGTAACCGGCACGCCGCAGGTCGAGGCCGTGATGCTCGGCGACAAGGGCGCATTGACTGCGCTGCGCCCCGGCACGGTGGTAATCGACTGCTCGACGGCCGTGCCCGCTTCCACAGCCAAGGTGGCGGAAGCAGTGAACGCGAAGGGCGGCAAGTTCATCGATGCGCCGATGACGCGCACCGCGAAGGAAGCCGCCGAAGGCCGGCTGAACCTGCTGGTGGGTGGCGACGCCGAGGTGCTGGCCTCGTGCCTGCCGCTGCTGCGCTGCTTTGCCGAGAACGTCACGCACGTGGGCGGCATCGGCGCAGGTCACGCGATGAAGCTGCTGCACAACTTTGTATCGCTGGGCACCGTGGCGCTGCTGTGCGAAGCGGCTGCTTGCGCGGAGCGCGCCGGCGTGAAGCCCGATGTGTTCGTCGACGTGCTTGCCAAGGGCGGCGGCAACGGTGTGGCGCTGGAACGCGTCAAGCCCAAGCTGCTGACCGGCAGCACCGATTCGCTGAAGTTCTCGATGGCCAATGCCAAGAAGGACCTGGGGTACTACAACGACATGGCTGAGCAGTCTTCTTCCAGCCATGGCATTGCGCAGGCTGTCGATGCGCTGTTGACTCAGGGTGTCGAGAAGTTCGGGCCTGACCGGATGGTGCTTGATCTGGTCGAAGCGCTGCGCTGATTTCTTGTTGCGTTCTGTGCGCCGTTGTTCAGGGCGCGTGCACAGGACACCGGGTACTCCCCTCCGCGAATGTCCCCCGGGGCTGCGCCCCTCCTCCTTTATTTCGCTGCGGGGAGTACCCGATGCCCTGCGCACGATGAGCGCGGCTGTGGCGTTGGCGGTTCGACCGCTGCGGCGAAGGGCTGGCGTCGGCCACAGTCGACATTGGTATGACTGCGTTCGATGCCCGCTTCAGACTGCAAAGCGGACATCCGTAACGGTCGGGTGGACGGCAGCACAGGGCCCGAAGTGGACGTTGACGCTCGCACAAAGCAGTCACTCAATGAATGCGACAGACAGGGGCGTTACCCCTCACCCCAAAACCCCCGTTTGAAGGGTTCGAAGTTCAGGGCGTCCAGCCGAGATACACCCAGCTGTTGCATAAGCGCGCAGTACGCATCGGTGACTCGCTCCTGAGCGTCCTCCTCTACGGGGCCAAACTGGATGCGGTTCTTTGAGCCCAAGCCGTAGACGAAATCGATCTGCCCTCCCCAACAATCGTAGGTTAGATAGAGCCATGCATCGCTCCTGCTCAGGCCAAGTCTTTCAGCCGCGACAGACACCTCTTCTGCACCTGGTGACTTGCCCAGGAAATCTGGTAGCCGGACACCCGTTCCAGTGAAGGGCTTTGAAATCTCTCGCCAGGCAACCCCTTCTGGAAGAGACCCGGGACACTCGATACGTTGTGCGACAAAGAATCCAGCGAATCGGTAAGTCATAAATTGTTCCAGGCCCCCATCGCGTCGTGCCCTAGATGACGTGGGCCCCATCCAACAGGGACCGCTCTTGGCCGTACCCAGTCTTACGGCTTCGACATGATGCACTCGGAGTGCTCATGATTCCAACTGCCCCCGCGATCCAAGCAGCTATCGATTGACAGCTCGCGGCCTAGCCACAGGCCAGCAGTGATGAAGGCTGCCGTCAGCAGCAAGGCGATTCCAATGCGTGATCGTGTGCTCATGATGAAAGGCCCGCCGCCGTCAGGCGTCTTTGCCGACGAGCGCAGATACGCGATCCGTGCCAGCGTTCTTCATCTTCGGCCGCTCGGTCCAACCAGTGAAGAAAAATGCTTGCGAGGTTTGGGTCCGAATTCGGCATCATCCTGGCTGAACATCGGACCAGCCGGCGCGCGGTGAGGTTGTAGCGGCGGCGAATTCACCACCGTTGTACTGCACACCATGTCCGTCACGGTCTGACGCAGCGGGTGAAAAGACAGAAGGACCGTGTCGATGACAAGGGGAAGGAAGAGAAACATGGGCTGGCGAGCGAAGGCAGCTGCTAGCCCTCCTGTCAGAAGCCAGAGCAGTCTTATGCTGGGTCTTGCTATGCGCTGCAGGGCGGAAAGTTCCGGGCCGGATTTCAGCGAGATCACGGTGATGGAAGTGATAACTCGGCCGATTGCGTAGTTTCTGTTAGAGAGTCCGGCCCAGTGATATGCGACAAAAAGCAAGGGGGCTACCATCATCGTGATAGTGGCTGCGTATGACTGACCTTCTATGGCCAAGGTCAAAACAAGTACCACCGCAAGCAGTATCAAGAAGTCGACGGCAAACGCAATCACACGACGCTCCATCGAGGCTAGATGTGTCCGAACGGTCATTGGAACGTGTTGCTCTTGGTGAGGGGAAATCGATGCCGTACGAGATTGATCTTGATGCTGGTCGTCTATTCGTGAATGACTGGTTACGGGTGGATTCTGAACGATCCTCGAACGACTGGTTCTGGCCGCATTCTGTCCTACGCGTCGCAGCCCCTACGTTCAGCTAGGACGCTCTAGAAAGTACCGCTCGGAAGTGGATTGAACAACTTCAAAACCCAGCCGCTCATACAACCGGCGAGCAGGGTTCGAGGTGAGCACACGAAGTCGGACCGGAACATTTTCCAGCATTGCCATTCCGATGATGTGCGTCACGACGAACGTTCCTATGCCCTGGCCTTGGCTTCCTGGCTCGACGTAAAGGTCTTCAATCTGATAGTGCGTATCAAAACGCTCGAACGCGACTGCCCCGACACGCTCGCCTCGAACGAGGAGCATAAAAAACGCGCCTTCCTGCGCTCTTTCGGTTAGATGCGCCCGAACGGCCGCTTCGTTCCAAGCGCCCCAAACTTGCTCGACGTACCCGCGCATGGTCGCTTGGCAGAGGTCGAAAAGATAGCCGGCTTCCTCAGGCATAAGACGCCGGAGGGATGGAACGGTTGTGCTCATGTCATAGGAGTCTGGTCGTGCGATTTCTGTCGATGCTGCGAAGGTCAGCTGTTGGCCGAATGTAGCTGGACGGATCATCGATGCAAAGGGCCTGTAGCGGAAGTTCATTTCCCTCGGAACCGGTCATTCAATCCGACTGCGATGTCTCATACGCCGCTGGGGCAACCTCCCAGAGCGTTGCCCCTCCCCAGGCGCGAGTAGTGAGGAGCCCAATCAAATCCCCTTCGCCGTCAAAAACGCGAATGTTGGCTGGACTGTAGACACCCGGGCCGGGACCGTTGTATGAACCGAAATAAAGATAGACCGCTTCGACTACGCCAAAGTCGCATTCCGCATGCTTAAGCAATGGTTGTTTAACATCCAGAAGTTGGTAGCTGATACCACCGCAACATAGAGCACGAGACGGATGGGCGCGCCCTAAACGCCATCTCAGATACGCAGCGATCCGATTGATCGCTTCAGGCAAGTCATAGTTCGATGTCCCCTCTGGGTACTCCACATTTTTCCCAGCACGAACAGCTCCATACGCATCTTCGAAATTACGCAGAGGTTGAATATTTTCAACAACACAGAGCTTGTCGCACGTCTTGCACCACCCTGGCCGCACTGGAATTGGGAGTACGTCTGCGTCTAGCAATTGATGCCCGAGTGGAGCAGTGCCGCAGTAGTAGACGGAACGCTGAAACTCGAACCCAAATCGCTTCCCACACCCTGTACAGGCGTAGTGGCTCGGCAACTCATACATATTGATTTCTCCTCAGAGCGTGTCTCACCCACAGGTCAGAACGTCCGCTATCCTGCAATTTCCGAGGTGTTGTCGACCGACCGCTTCTGGCCGACTGTAGCCGGTTGCGCCTGCGTTACGAATAGGTCCGTTGCGAACGCCAGCATCAGAGAAGCGCCCTGAAAAATCGTAGCCTCAGGCCTGCGAAACGCTCCCATGTGCCGGCTCTCTAGCAAATCTCGGTGATAAGCCCCGAGCGCCGCGCGAGCGCACTCGCCAACGCATTCTTGACTGCAGCGAGAGCTCTCGGGT
The DNA here is from genome assembly GCF_051992195.1 of Variovorax sp. YR566. Taxonomy (NCBI): domain Bacteria; kingdom Pseudomonadati; phylum Pseudomonadota; class Betaproteobacteria; order Burkholderiales; family Comamonadaceae; genus Variovorax; species Variovorax sp. YR566. Next base: position 5,490,250 of record NZ_CP197092.1, read on the forward strand.
CGACTTCGGTCGCAAACGACTTGGCTGCGAAAGCTTCATCCAGCAGGCTCACCTCATCACAAGACCAATATGAGAGGTGGTAAACACCGTCTTCCGAAGCATAGGGGAAGACGTTTGAATCGCGGGCGACGGCTCGACCCGAGAACATGAAGCTCCAAAGTTCGAGGGCGGCACTGTGGGCGGCGACCCCGTTGCTGGAGTCGAGCATTTCCGCGTAGTGAGACGCGCGCAGCAGCGACTGATCGGCCGCTTGCTTGATGTCACGGCGCTTCATGTCGCAAAACATACCGAAATACGTGTCCATCAACCGGTCAACCGCGGTTGCCTCGGCGGCATTGAGCGCGTTCAACGCAGCACGACCGTTGCTCCGAACGACGCGCAAGAGCGGTTGGACAGACGCGTCAATATCGCCTGGAAATTCTGCGTTGGTTTCAAGCAACCAGGTATCGAATTCGTCTAGAGGTCCAGAGAGAAACTCATCGACCAAGCCAGCCGGATGGCAGTGCCAAAACTGTGCATAGATTCCCATGGATAACTAGCTAAGAGTTGTGTGGGTGCCGCGAATGACCGCTATCACCGAGATTCTGAGACCGCGCCGACCGACCGCTCCTGGCCGCGATGCGCTGTTTGATGCCATATATTCAGTTGCTCTTGAGCAGTACAACCAGCATGATGCCCATGGTCAGGACGAAGAGCACCGGGAGGACATAAAAGCCCGTCCGGAGAATCGAGCAGAGCCGGATGAATTTCTGGTTGTCGGTCGAGAGGTACGAGCGTCGTTCTAGGAATTCCAACACGCTTCGATTCGCCGGCGTCCTCGCGAGCCAGAGCCAGGATTCGGGATTGCCCCATTCCGCCCAAAGCACAGGGAAGCGCCGACGGAGCGTGAATGACATGAAGACTGTGCCAGCGGCCAGTGCCGCGGCTGTTGCGAACAAAAGATAGACGAGGAGTTGGGCGACCTGGACCATGTTTTGGTATGAGATTACTTGCTACGCGAGGGGTCGTTCATGGCCGACTGCAGGAAAAGCATGCGCAGCGTAGGGCCCGTGGTGGCCGCATGCCTTCGCTGCCAAGTGGGTATCTGGCGAAAGCAGGACATAGGACAAATTAGTCTGCTGATCTGCGGTGGAACAACGGTGCTACACCGCCGATAAATGGCAATAAAAAAATGACCGCCCAAGATGTAGTCTTCCCCATAGAAGTCACCCATAACAAGAAGACAAAAGTGGCTGCGCTGACGACCCCAAGCAAAAGCGAGCAAGCGCGGAGCGGGAATCGCTTGGATAGCGCCGCTCCAAGTCCGAAACCGACGACAAGTAGGAAGGTCGCAACAACGGACAGAAAGCAAAGGATCTGAAACGCTCCGCTCCTGCTCCAAGCGTGCTCCACGTGCTCCACGTGCTCCACGTGCTCCACGTGCTCCACGGAAAAAATCAAGAGGATGCTTGTCAGCACGAACGTGACAAGACTGCCACTTCCAAACCAAAGCAATCCCGTGCTTGATGCTCTGCCCGCCTTCATGTGGTGCTTATCGACGTCGAATTGCATGAGGTCGTCTCTTTGAAGGATAGGCGCGAGTGTCTGGTTGTGGCCGGACTCGGAAGTCTAGCCTTGAGCAGCGACAGTCCGCTTCCGCCCTGCAAAGCGGATGCTCGCATTGTCTGTAGACGATCAGCATGGAGCGCATGGCTGATACCGAGGCCTATCCACAAGCAGCCTCAACCAAACCGAATTCCCTCCACCACGAAGGCTTCAGCCGTCGTACCCCAAAGAACCCGTTCGCAAGGCGGGCCGCGAAACCCGCAGCCCGCAGACCAGCCGCTAACTGCCGATCTCAGGCGCTCCGCGCCGCGCCTTCTCGCTCAGCTGAAACAGTTCCCCCGCCTTGCGAGCCAGTTCAGCCGCAAGCCAAAGCAGGTTGTCCAATCGTCGAGGCCCATCCCCGCTGTACCAGTCGATGTCTTCCCCGTGGCAGACCCACAGGAGGGCTTCGAGTTGAGAGAGGGTGTTTTCGAGAAGATCCGCCGGGTCTTGGGCGTTGTCTTCGGAAGCTACCGGCGTGCGGGGCCGGGCTATAGTCTTGGTAGCCATTTTTGTGCGTTTCCTTCCAAGGTAGTTGCACGAACTTGGTTAGACGGCTGGGGTGCTCGTAACACCTCGGCCGTCGCCTTTTGATACCTCGCATCTGCATCGCTGCTTTCGCACCGACGACCTGCCGCGAGGCAAGCAGCCTTCAAACATTTCGGTGGCGTTGGTGTGTTGCGCCTTTCTTCTCCCCTTGGTGGGGTATCGAGTGACAGGGGCATCCACTCTAGAGAAGAACCCGGCGAAATAGCCGTTCCATGCGGCACGAAGTCTCGGCGACCGCCAACAAATGCAGCTTCCGCAGCGGCTCTGAACGATCACGCCGATGGGGTGCCTTGCGCAGCGAAATAAAGGAGGAGGCCGCAGGCCGGGGGACATTCGCGGAGCAAGGTACCCCGTCGGCGTGAGCGACGCCCCGAATGAACCCGAGCCCGAGCCCTACGGCATCCCGCGCGCCAACAGATGGTCGACCAACCGGCGCTGCGGAAAGCTCAACGCCTCCTGCCGCGTGCACAGATACATCCGTCGTGAAGCCCAAGCGTCGGTGAGGTTGATAAAGCGCAGCTTCATCTCCTTGCGATAGGTCACCGCAGCCCCCTCGGGCAAGATGCCCACGCCCATGCCCGCTTCGATCATCCGGCACACGGCCTCGAAGCTCTTCACCCGCACGCGCAGCTTCAACACCTTGCGCGCACTCATGGCGGCGTCTTCCATCGTGCGGGAGATGGCCGAGTCGTCTTCCAGCCCCACGAAATCGAAGTCGAGCAGTTCCTCGAACGACACCTCGCGCCCGCGCCACGGATGCTTCTGCCGCACGATGGCCACCAGCCGGTCGGTGCGGTAGGGAATGAAGTTGAGCGCCGGGTCGGCCGCCTCGCTGGTGATGACGCCCACGTCGGCCTGCCGGTCGCGGATGGCCTGCACGATGTAGACGCTGCGGTGCTCTTCCACGCTCACGCGGATCTCGGGGTAGCGCTGGCGAAAGCTCGCCACGTCGTCGGGCAAGAACTGGCCCATGGCCGAGGCATTGGCATGCAGCCGCACGCGGCCGGTGGCGCCCTGTGCGTAGTCGGACAGGTCGGCCCGCATGCGATCGACGTCGCGCAGGATCTGGCGCGCATGCATGGCCAGCGATTCGCCGGCGCCGGTGGGCGTCACGCCCTTCGAGGTGCGGTTGAGCAGCGCGACGCCCAGGTGGCCTTCGAGAATGGACAGGCGGCGGCTCGCGGCCGACAGCACCATGTGGCTCTCGGCGGCGGCCTTCGACAGGCTGCCGTGCTCAATGGCGCGCAGGAAAAGCGCCAGCGAATCGAGGTCGGGTCTCATCGGGTTCTCGTCGTGCTGCGGGGGCCGCCATTGTCGGGCCAGCGGGAGGCTCCGAGCCTGCCGAAATCCTTTCGGTCGATCGCACCCGCAAAAGACAGATCTTCCGTAAAGCGCCGCGCTTTGCCAAAACGAAGAAGCACTTTCAGAAGACAAGTCGGAAGAATCGTTGCTGCCTCGCCGTCTACCCCGGCGAGGCATCTCGCGAGCCGGCCCTCTACCGGGGCCACGCCCGCATTTCAACGAGTCCTACCCGGAGTCTTCTTCAGTCATGGCATCCCACGAACTGGCCAGCGTTGCGCTGGACGACAAATACACGGCCACAGAAGGCCGGATCTACCTCAGCGGCATCCAGGCGCTGGTGCGCCTCATGCTCGTACAGAAATGGCGCGACCAGAAGGCGGGGCTGAACACCGCGGGCTTCGTTTCGGGCTACCGAGGCTCGCCGCTCGGCGGCCTGGACGAAGCGCTGTGGAAGGCGCAGCCGCAGTTCGAAGCCAACGCCGTCAAGTTCTTGCCCGGCGTGAACGAGGAGCTGGCTGCCACTGCCGTCTGGGGCACGCAGCAGGTGCACCTGACCGGCGAGAGCGCCGTCGATGGTGTCTTTGCCATGTGGTACGGCAAGGCACCCGGCGTGGACCGATGCGGCGACGTGTTCAAGCACATGAGCCATGCGGGCACCTCACCCAACGGCGGCATCCTGCTGGTGGCGGGCGACGACCACGGCGCGTCTTCTTCCACGCTGCCCAACCAGAGCGACCACCTGTTCGCCGCCTCGATGATCCCGATACTCTACCCGCAGAGCGTGGAGGAATACATCGAGCTGGGCCTGCACGGCTTCGCGATGTCGCGCTTCGCAGGGCTGCCGGTGGGCTTCAAGGCGCTGGCCGACACGGTTGAATCTTCCGGCTCCATACCGGCCGGCGCGCTCGACGTGCACACGCGGCTGCCTTCGGACTTCGTGTTCCCGCCCGGCGGCGTGCACGCGCGCCTGTCGACCGACACGCTCGGCGTGCAGGCGCGCAAGCAGGAAGCGCTGATGCAGGACTACAAGATCTACGCCGCCATCGCCTATGCGCGCGCCAACCGGCTGAACCGCGTGACCATCGACTCGCCCAAGGCGCGGCTGGGCATCGTGGCCTCGGGCAAGTCGTACCGCGATGTGCTCGAAGCGCTGGAAGAACTCGGCATCGATGCAGACGAGGCCGCGCGCATCGGCATTCGCCTCTTCAAGGTATCGATGCCGTGGCCGCTGGAGCCCGACTCGATCCGCGAGTTTGCCGACGGGCTCGAAGAAATCCTGGTGGTGGAAGAAAAGCGCCAGATCGTCGAGTACCAGCTCAAGGAGCATCTCTACAACTGGCGCGAAGACGTGCGCCCGCGCGTGATCGGCAAGTTCGACGAACAGGGCGAGTGGGTGCATCCGCGTGGCCGCTGGCTGTTGCCGGCAACGGCCGACTTCTCGGTGGCGCAGATCGCGCGCGTGATCGCAGGGCGCGTGGCGCGCTTTCACACCAGCGACCGCATCCGCATGCGGCTCGCCATTCTTGACGCGAAGGACGTGGTGCTGGGCAAGGCCGTGGCCACGCCCTCGCGGCCAGCCTGGTACTGCTCGGGCTGCCCGCACAACACCTCGACCAAGGTGCCCGAAGGCAGCCTCGCGCTCGCGGGCATCGGCTGCCACGTGATGGCAACGGCCATCTACCCCGAGCACAACAAGACGACGACGCACATGGGCGGCGAAGGTGCACCATGGCTGGGGCAGGCGTGGTTCTCCAAGCGCAAGCACGTGTTCGCGAACCTCGGCGACGGCACGTACTACCACTCGGGCTCGCTCGCCATCCGCGCGGCGGTGGCTGCTGGCGTGAGCATCACCTACAAGATCCTCTACAACGACGCGGTCGCGATGACGGGCGGTCAGCCGGTCGACGGGCCCATCACCGTGCCGCGCATCGCGCACCAGATGGCGGCCGAGGGCGTGAAGCGCCTCGCGCTGGTGGCAGAAGACCCGACGCGCTGGGCCGACCGCAGCGTGCTCCCGCCGGAGCGCGACGGCTTCATGCTTACCGTGCACCACCGCGACGATATGGACGCGGTGCAACGCGAGCTGCGCGAGTTCGAGGGCGTGTCGGTGCTCATCTACGACCAGGTGTGCGCAGCCGAGAAGCGCCGCCGTCGCAAGAAGGGCGAATTTCCGCAGGCCGCGCGGCGCGTGTTCATCAACGACGCGGTGTGCGAAGGCTGCGGCGACTGCGGCGAGCAGTCGAACTGCACCGCGCTGCTGCCCAAGCAGACCGACCTGGGCCTGAAGCGCAGCGTGGACCAGAGCGCGTGCAATGCGGACGAGTCGTGCATCAAGGGCTTCTGCCCGAGCTTCGTGACGGTGGAAGGCGTGAAGCCGCGCAAGCAGGCACCGGTGGCGGCAAAGGCTCCGGCGGAAGAAGCCGCCCTGCCCGATCCGGCACCGCTCGCGCTCGAAGGCATGCACAACATCCTGATCACCGGCATCGGCGGTACGGGCGTCATCACCATCGGCGCACTGATCGGCATGGCGGCGCACCTCGAGGGCAAGGGCGTGAGCGTGCTCGACATGACGGGCATGTCGCAGAAGAACGGCTCGGTAACGTCGCACGTGCGCATCGCGCGCGACGCGGCGCAGCTGAAGGCGCAGCGCATTCCCACCGGCGAGGCCGACCTGATTCTGGGCTGCGACATGCTCACGGCCGGCGCGCCCGATGCCATCGCGCGCATGCGGCCGGGGCGCACCTATGCGCTGGTCAACACCTTCGAGCAGCCGACGGGGCATTTCGCGCAGCAACCCGACTGGGAGTTTCCGGCCGCGCAGGTGCGCGCTCTGATCGAGGAATCGGTCGAAGGCCGCGCGGACTTCATCGATGCGACGCAGCTTGCAACGCGGCTCATGGGCGATGCGATTGCGGCAAACCTGTTCCTGCTGGGCTTTGCGTTCCAGAAGGGCTTTGTGCCGCTGTCCGCAGAGGCATTGAACAAGGCCATCGAGATCAACGGCGTAGCCGTGAAGGCGAACCAGACTGCGTTCCGCTGGGGCCGCAAGGCGGCGCTGGATCTTGCCGCAGTAACGCGTGAAGCCGCGCCTTCGAAGGTGGTGGCGCTGCAGCGGCCGCAGAGCTTCGAGGCGCTGGTGGCGGACCGCACCGCATTCCTCACGGCGTACCAGAACGCGGCGTATGCGCAGCGCTATGCCGAGCTGGTGGAACGCGTGCGCGTGGTCGAACAGCGCGAGCGCGGCAGCATGCAGCTGGCGAAGGCCGTCGCGTCGAGCCTCTACAAGCTGATGGCCTACAAGGACGAGTACGAGGTTGCGCGGCTCTACACCGACAAGCGCTTCATGGAAAAGCTGGAGGAGCAGTTCGAAGGCAAGCCGGTGCTGCGCTTCCACCTCGCCCCACCGGTGCTCGGCCGCCACAACGCCGAAGGCCGCGCGGTGAAGACGAGCTTCGGGCCCTGGATGATGGGCGCGTTCCGCCTGCTCGCGAAGTTGCGCGGCCTGCGCGGCACGGCGCTCGACCCGTTTGGCCGTACCGCCGAGCGCCGCATGGAGCGGCAGCTGATCGAGGACTACCGCGCGACGGTCGAGGACGTGCTTGCGCGTTTCGATCGCATCGACTTCGACACCGCGCTGTCGCTGGCACAGCTACCCGAGCAGATCCGCGGCTTCGGGCATGTGAAGGAAGAGAGCGTGGTGTCGGCGCGCGTGCGATGGGGTGCGCTGGTGAAGCAGCTGGACGTGGCGCCAGCCGCCCGTGCACGCACCCCGCAGCAGGCGCAACCCGTGGCGGCCTGAGCCCCGAGCCAGCGGCATTCGAGGGGGCCTGCCGGCGATCAGGGCAAAATTCTGATCGCCGCGCCGGTCGGCCCCTGTCTCCCATGCCGCCAATCACGCCCGCTCCTCTGCCACCCCCAACCCGCCCGCGCCGCCGCTACCGCGCGGCAGCCGCATGGGCGGCCGCACTCGCGCTGGCGCTGCTGCTGATCGGCCTCGCAGCCCAATGGGCCGCGAGCCGCGAAGCTAACTTCCAGGCCGACTCGATCCGCCGCGCCATGGAAGTCCACGTACTGGGCCTGCGCGATGCCGCCGGCAAGTACAGCTACCTCCCGTTCACGGCAAGCCTGCATCCGGACGTGCTGGCCGCGCTGGCCCATCCGCAAGACGCGGCGGTGAAGCAGCGCGCCAACCGCTACATTGAGGAAGTGAACCGCCAGGCGGGCTCTGATGCGCTCTACCTGATCGACCTGCAGGGCATGACGCTGGCGGCCAGCAACTGGGCAACGCCGCAGACCTTCGTCGGCGAGTCGTATGCCAACCGGCCCTACTTCATCGACGCCCGCGCGGGACGCAACGGCTTGTTCTACGGTGTGGGCCAGACGACCGGCGAGCCGGGGCTCTTCATTTCGGCACCGGTGCGGCCGGACGGCGGCGCGGTGCTGGGCGTGGTGACGGTCAAGGTCAGCCTGCGCCAGTTGCAGGATGCCTGGACCTTCGCGCGCGACCCCATCTTGCTGACCGACGCGCGCGGCATCGTGTTCCTGAGTTCGGTGCAGTCATGGATGTACCAGGCCACGCGAGCCCTGGGCGCCGCCGAGATCGAAGGCATGCGGCGCGACCAGCAGTACGGCGCGCGCACGAACTTTCCGGCGCTGCCGTGGAAGGTCGATCGCGACGAAGGCGGGCCCGGCTACCTCGTGCGCACCGACCTCGGCGGCCAGCCGCGCCGCTTCCTGGCGGTGGACGAGCCGCTGCCCGATCTCGGCTGGACGCTGACGGTGATGGCCGACCATGCCGAAGTCACTCGCGCGCGCGAACGCGCCTGGATGCTGGGCCTGCTGTGTGCCAGCCTGCTGCTGCTGGGCGGCCTGTACTGGCAGCTGCGCGAACGCCGCTTCGCAGAGCAGCGCGATGCGCGGCGCGACCTGGAGCTGCGCGTGCGCGAGCGCACCCACGAACTCGACGAGGCCCACGCCTTCCGCAAGGCGATGGAAGATTCGCTGCTGGTGGGCATGCGCGCGCGCGACCTCGACGGCCGCATCATCTACGTCAACCTGGCCTTCTGCGAGATGACCGGCTACGGCGCCGACGAACTGCTCGGCCGGCTGCCGCCCTACCCCTACTGGCACCCTGACGACGTGACACTGCACTGGCGCCACTACGACGCCATGATGAGCGGCGAGCCCGCACATGCGGGCTTCGAGTCGCGCCTGCGGCACCGCGACGGGCACGAGGTGATCACCATGGTCTACACCGCCGCGCTGATCGACGCCGACGGCAAGCACAGCGGCTGGATGAGCTCGGTGGTGGACATCACCGAGCAGAAGCGCGCCGAACTGCGCCAGCGCCAGAACGACGAACAGCTGCAGCACGCCCAGCGCCTGGCCAGCCTCGGCGAGATGGCCTCCACGCTGGCCCACGAGCTGAACCAGCCGCTGATGGCGCTGAGCAATTTCGCGAGCGCTGCCAAGGCTTTTGCAGAGCAAGGCAACCAGTCGCTGCTGGTCAGCAGCCTCGACGAGACCATGGCCCAGGCCCAGCGCAGCGCCGAGATCGTGCGGCGCATCCGCGGCTTCGTGCGCCAGCGCACCGCAGGCACCGAAGACTGCGCGGTGGCGGCGCTGGTCAGCAACGCGCTGGCGCTGCTGCAGGGCGAGATGCGCATGCGCCAGGCGCGCGCCGAGGTTCGCATACCGGCAGGGCTGCCCGAGGTGCGCGGCGACCGCGTGCTGCTCGAGCAGGTGCTGCTCAACCTGCTGTCCAACAGCCTGCACGCCATGCAGGCCACGCCGCCGGAGCAGCGCCTCGTCGAGATCGAGGCCGAGGTGCTCGAAGGGCGCATGCACATCCGCGTGGCCGACCGCGGGCCGGGCATCGACGCCGCGCTGGCCGAGCAGGTGTTCGCGCCCTTCTTCACCACCAAGACCGGCGGGCTGGGGCTGGGCCTGAACATCTGCCGCACCATCGTCGAGGCCCATCGCGGCCGGCTGTCCTTTGCCAACCGGGCCGGCGGTGGCACAGTTTTCACCCTCGAACTGGAAATCACACCCCCATGAACGCCATGAGCGCTCTTGCCAACAACCTGTGCGTGGTGGACGACGACGAGGCCGTGCGCCGCTCGCTGGGCCTGCTGCTGCTGTCGCGCGGCTACGCAGTGCAGACCTTTGCCTCGGGCGAGGCCTTCTTGGCCGGCGCTGATTTGCAGCGCGCGGGGTGCGTGATCCTGGACCTGCGCATGGACGGCGTGAGCGGCCTGCAGGTGTTCGATGCGCTGCGCGCACAAGACAGCCCGCTGGTGGTGATCTTCCTGTCCGGCCACGGCGACATACCGATGGCCGTCGAGGCCGTGCAGAACGGCGCCTTCGGCTGGCTCGAAAAGCCCTGCAACGACGAGCGCCTGCTCGACAGCATCGCCAAAGCCTTGAAGCAAGCCGGCGAGATCGCCGCGCGCCGGCAGGCCCGCCAGGCCGCGCAGGCACTGTGGGACAAGCTGACGCCGCGCGAGATGCAGGTGGCCCGGCTGGTGGCCGAGGGCAAGCCCAACAAGCAGATCGCGCAGGAGTTCGCGCCGCTGGAGCAGCGCACCGTGGAAACCCACCGCGCGCATGTGTTCGCCAAGCTGGGGCTGGCGAACAGCCATCAGTTGGACCGGTTCCTGCGGGAACACGCGCTGTAGCGACCCGAATGGAAGCAAGGGGGCCCAATGCGCGAGCCCATGGCAGGACCGGAAGTGGCTCGGCGAGCTTCTTGCTTGACCTCATCGCAGCAGCCAGTCGCGTTGCGCAGGAGGACTCCGATGCCGAACTTTTACTTGCCGCTCTCTGGCAATGTGCGCCAGGAAATCAATCCCTGGACTTGGTTTACCAAGATCGCCAATGGGCAGCTTGGGTTCATCAACATCAATATGGGCAAGTCGTCAGACCCTGCTCTGGAGCAGCAGATTCTGGATGACGTCGGAAGCTACGGACGGCAGATTGGACAACTCGGCGATGCGCTGGAGGCGGTTCTCGCGCACATGAAGACCGACACCTGGGAGCCCAAGGCCAAGGAAGCGGTCGATGCCTTCAGGTTCCAGCTCGCCGAGATTCGCCGGCTGAAGCAGAGCCGGGCTGACAACAAGACCTGACATTTCTCGACGGCATATCGAACTGACCTGGGGCGGGCTTTGCGACGTCTTCTGGTCCGGGGACCTCACCAAGGCCGTGCCGTTTCAGTGTCGTTGCATCGCAGCGCTGCTCTCGAGTTGATGGCAACTTTCGGCGAGGACCAAGCGTTCGCAGCGCCTATGCTAGGCGGTCAAGAACAAGTCCCCTCCCCGGCCACTGCCGCGAGACAACCCGACCATGCACTCGACCGGAACCCTGCGCGGCATCGCCGCGATGCTGTTGGCTTGCGCCTTCTTTGCCTGCATGGACGCGCTGCTCAAGAACCTGGCCGGGCACTACCCGCCGGTGCAGGTGATGGCACTGCGCGGTCTCACGGCTCTGCCCCTGGTGTGCCTGTACATCGCCTGGCGGCGCGAGGCAGCCGGCGTTTTCAGCCGCCGGCTGCGTTGGCGCCTGCACCTGCTGCGCACTGCGCTGAACATGACGATGCTCGTGCTCTTCGTCCATGGCCTGAAGACCCTGGGCCTGGCAGAGGCCTACACACTCACTTTCATCGCTCCGATGCTGATGGTGCTCATCGCCGTGCCGATGCTGGGCGAGTCGGTCCAGCCGCGGCACTGGATCGCGATCGGGCTGGGCTTCATCGGTGTCGTGATCGCACTGCGGCCTGAGCAGGGTGCCTTCCTCTCGGTGGGCGCTCTGGCGATTCTGGTGGCCGCAGTCTGCTATGCGCTGTCGAACATGCTGGGCCGGCTCATCAGCCGCACCGAATCGAGCGCCGCGCTGGTCTTCTGGACTACGGCCGGCATGGCAGTGGGCGGCGGTCTGCTGTCGGCGCCGCAATGGGTGCCAATCCAGGCTGAACACACGTGGGTGCTTGCGGGTTTGGCCATCAGCGGCTTTCTGGGCCAGATGGCTATCGCCGAGGCCTTCCGTCACGGCCAGGCCGCCGCCATCGCCCCCTTCGAATACAGCGCCCTGGCCTGGGCGCTTGTGCTGGACTGGGTGTTCTGGCAGGCCGCGCCCGACGCATGGACGCTGGGCGGCGGGGCATTGATCGTTGCGAGCGGACTGTGGCTGGCGCGAAGCGAGGCGCCAAGATCTGCTCGGCCAAAGAGGCAGGCCACCTGATCCGCGGCGAAGCGGGCGTGCGAAGCCGCATCGGGCAGACAAGATCAACGGCTCAGGGCGCCAGCGTGAGCTTGAAGATCTGGTTGCCGTTGGATGCGCCCACGTAGATGGTCCCGTCGCTGGCGACCGCCACACCAATCGGAAAATTGAAGATGATCGCCGCGCCGGTGCTGTCCCGCAGTGTGCTGATCTCGCCCGCAGGCGTGACCACTCGCGCCACGCCATCCCAGGCATGCGTCAGGAACACGTTGTCATGTGCATCCACCGTTACGCCGTAGGAATAGCCGAGCTTGGCCGGCGTGGCGGCCGTTCCGTCTACCACATTGGAAACGGCGTTGCCGTTGCAATCGCCCAGCAGCGTGCTCACTGTGGCGCTGGCCACATCGATCTTGCGCAGGCATGTGCCGTCGGTGTCCGTGTCGTACAGCGTGCTGCCATCGCGGCTGATCGCCAGGCCCTGCGGGCGCGCCATCTGGGCGGCCGTGCCGACTCCGTCGAGGTAGGCCTGCGTGCCGTCTCCGGCGAGCGTGCTCGTGGTGCCATCGGCTGCGACCTTGCGCACGCGCTTGTTTTCCAGGTCTGCCACGAACAGGTTGCCTGCGCCATCCAGCGCAATGCCGGCGGGGTCGTTGAACATTGCAGCGGCCGGGCTGTCGGCGTACCCGCTGGTGCCACTGCCCACCCAGGTGCTGTAGGTTGTGGCGTTGGGGGCGATCTTGTTGATGCGATGCTGGTCGCTCACGTACAGGGTACCGTCGGCGGCCAGTGCCAGGCCATACGGCGTGTTCATGGTCGTCCCCGGCGTTACTTCCGCGCCGCTGCCGCTGGCCGTGTCGATCCTGTAGACCGAACCATTGCCTCCCATGGCCACGTAGAGGTTCGCGCCGCTGGCATCCAGAACGAGTTGATAGGGACGGTTGTATGTCACCCCGGTGGTCGCCAGCACGTTGGCGACCCAGGGTTTGACCGTCAGCGTGGCGGCATGGCTGGTCACACTGCCATTGGGGCCCGTCACTTGCACGCGCAGCTGCTGGCCGCTGTCGGCCAGTTGATTGGCAGCTGTAGTGAAGCTGTCGCTGGTGGCGCCGGAAACATCGGTCCAGTTGGCACCGCCATCAACGCTGCGCTGCCACTGGTAGGTCGTGGCACGCACAGCCTGTACCTTCAACATGGCGGTCACGCCCTGGCCAATGGTGGTATCCGATGGCTGTGTCGTGATGGAGGGCGCGGTGTCTTCCTGCGTCGGTGCCGGCGTCTGCGTTCCCTGAGGAGCAGGTGCAGGAGCGACAGCGAAGCCGGGGAAGCCGCCGCCTCCGCCCCCACCACCGCCGCAGGCGGCCAGCACGAGGTTCATCATCAGCAGCGCGGCAGGTACACGCCATGCGCGGGAAACGGTACGAGTGGTATTCATGATGGGCCTTCCTTTTTTCAAGTGGAGTGAACGAGAAGGCCTCCACGGTAGGGTCGGCAACGCCTGCGATCTAGTGTCGAAGGTCATCGCCGAGCAGCAAAAAAAGATGCTCAGGAGCGCATGCAAGCGTGCGTCGTATCGTGCCGCGTCAGCGATGCAAGGGCCTGCAGCAGCCTGTCGGCAGCCACCGGCTTGAGTAGCACCTGCAACCCGGAATCGAGCATCTGCCGCTGTCGCTGCGGCGCAGTTTCCCCGGTGATCAACAGTACCTGCAAGCCAGGGCCGAAGCGCGCGCTCAGTCGCTGCGCCGCGGCAAGTCCGTCGGCACCGTCGGCCAGCCGCACGTCGCACAACAGAACTTCGACAGGGGTACTCCCATGTGCGGCTTGCACCAGCACGGCCTCGGCTTCGGCCTCGCTGGCTACTGCATCGATGGTTACGCCGTGGGCCTGCAGCAGCCCGGTAACGGCCTGGCGGATCGCGGCTTCATCATCGATGAGCAGCACACGCTGCGGCAATGGCGAGGCAGCGCCCGGGCATGCAGCGAGCGGCACGACACCCGAGGCGGTCACCGCCGGAAGCACCAGGCGAAAGCGACTGCCGTGATGCAGGCGCGAGCGCACCTGCAGCGGGTGCGCCAGCAGGCGTGAGAGCCGCTGCACGATGGACAGGCCGATGCCCAGTCCCTGTGCTCGATCGCGCCCCGGATTACCGATCTGGTAGAACTCGTCGAAGATGCGGCCGAGATGCTCGTCCGCGATGCCGATGCCGGTATCGCATACGTCGATCCACACCAGCGGACCGCGTGCGCGGGCAGCCACCACCACGCCGCCGCGCGTCGTGTACTTGAGCGCGTTGTCCACGAGATTGGACAGCAGCCGCTGCAACAGCTGCGGATCACTCAGCACCCAGCAAGGCGTGGCACGCAGCCGCAGTTGCAGATCCCGGTCGGCCGCCTGCGCCACGAACACATTGTTGAGCGCGAGGAACAGCGGATTGAGCTCCACGGGTCGAATCTGCGGCGCCACCTCGCCGGCATCAAGTCGCGAGATGTCCAGCAGGATGTCGAGCGAATCGCCGAGCGTTCCGACCGCGTCCATCAACCGCACCGCGTGATTCCATTCCTCGGTGCCCTTGAGCTTCTTTTCAATGACGGCTCCGAACAATGCGATGGCGTGCAGAGGCTGGCGCAGATCGTGGCTCGCCGCGGCAAGAAAGCGCGTCTTCTCCTCGCTGACACGCTGGGTTGCGGCAATCTGATGGCTCAGCTGCTCGGCCAGCGCCTCCTTTTCGAAACGCATGGTCAGCGCAGCTGTCAGCAGCCGATGATGCTGCAGCGCGAACATGATCATGACGCACATGTACAGCAGGCAGCCAGTGGCCAGGAACAGGTGCGTGCTATCGCCGCGCCAGGCCAGCACCAAGGTCAGGCTCGCCATGCTGGGCACGATGAAGCGTGGAATGTTGCGCTTGAGAACTGCCAGCGACAGTGCTCCGCCGGCGCAGCCGCCCATCATCATCACGATGACCATGACCCAGAGCCCCAGGTTGCGCCCCGGCGGAACGCACAGCCACGGCGCCAGGCCCCAGACACAGGAGCGCAGCAGCACGTTGCGCGCATTGAAGCGTGCCCAGTACTCGGGATGGGCGGCAGCATCAGGACTGCGCTGGTAGCGCCGATAGGCTCGTCGCAGCGTTAACGCCAGGTGCAGCGCCATCCACAGCAGGACTTGCCATCGCCACGTGGCCACGAACAGGCCGATGCCCAGCGACTGTGCCGTGAGGAAGTCCGCGAGATAGGCTGCCGGCGCGTTGGCATGGACCGCGGCCACCTGTTCGCGCAGCACCCGCTCGGCCAATTCGGGTGGGTGCAAGTCACTCATCGCAGGCATGCGGGGCATCGCCACGTCGAAGGCCGCATGGCGCGGAGGGCTCACTTCAGACTGCTGATGAGCTGGGCTCGCGAGCGCACGCCGAACAGCAACAACAGGGTAGACACATGGTTCTTGACCGTGCCCTCGGTCAGGTGCGACAGCTGTGCGATCTCTTTGTTCGACTTGCCGGCCAGCAGCCAGTCGAGGATTTCGACCTGGCGCACATTGAGCTGCGGCTGCAACTCAGTCGTCGCCGTCGCCGGCGTCGTGCGGACAGCGACAGGAGCTGTGGACGGCGAGGCTGGCAGAGCGACCAGATCGTTGTCCCTCACGTAGCGCAACACCTCGCCCAGGTGACCTGTCTTGGGAAGAAAGGCCTGCGCCCCGAGCGCCATCACCCCTTGCATCAACGCATGGCTGTCCTTGCCCGATAGCACGACCACGCGCGATGCAGGAAAGGCGCGCCTGAAACGCACCAGGGTATCCAGCCCCTGGGAGTCGGGCAGATCGAGATCGAGCAGCACCAGAAGATGCGACGTGAGATGAAACTCGTACAAGCGCAATGCGTCGGCCAGGGAGCGTGCCTCGTACACCGGCACGCTGCCGGTCTCCGCAAGCAGCAGCGCCCTCAGGCCCAGGCGCACCAGCTCGTGGTCGTCGACCACCAGGATGCCCCGCGCCGGTATGGCAATGCTGGCCTCGCTACGCAACGGCGCGGCATGCAGCGGCAGGGGGGTGGCAGTAGCCATGGTCCGGGCATCTTAGTGCGGATGGCTGCGAACCTGAAATGACCAAAGTCATGAGATCCACGGCTCTGTCATGAGCAACATCTGCCATCGGTAGGAGGTTCGGGCTTCACAACATCGCGCGACGTTTCCCATATCGACACCATCCTGCATCTTTGGATGGAACGCCTTAAGCAGCAGGGCGGTATTGAAATCACGCATGTTTCCACCGGAGAGCCACACAGGTCCTGATCGAACTGATGAGCGATCAAGCCGCTCTCTCGTTGCTCACTACCGGTTCGGTTCGGCGCTGACGCTCGTGACGCAGAGGTTCAATTGCCGCGCAAATAGAGAAAGGCATAGGCAGAAGGGCATATGCCTTCGGGACATCTCGTTGCAGGGCGTATTAAGCAATCGGCCCGCAGACCGGCATCTCTCTCGTTGCCGTCGGGGTACTCAATACGCCAGCGGTTTGGACGGCATTCCCACCGAAGCTCAAGGCGAGCCGCTCGTACTCGCTACTTGGACCACGCGGCTTGTCTGCTCGGAGCGTGTCGGCAGCTCGAACCGCGGCTTGCCAAGCACTTGAGTCGCCACCCGCGATGCGAACGCCGTATCAAGAAACGCACGCCGAAGCACGACAGCTTGTTGAACAGCCCGGGCACAACCGTGCGCTTTCCGCGCAACATCGCGCGGCAGCTAAATCATCTGCACCACGACCTTGCCCTTGGCGCGCCCACTGTCTACGTAGGCCAGAGCTTTGTGGGTGTCCTGAAACGGGAATACTTTGTCGACGACCGGACGGATCGCACCAGATTCGACGAGGGCGGTGATCTCGCGCAACTGCGCCCCATCGGCCCGCATGAAGACGAAGGTGTATTCACCCCCGATCTTTTTTGCCTTCTTCCTGATGCCGAAACTCAGCAGGCGCAGCACCTGCTGGAGCGGCCAGGCCAGTCCTCGCGCGACGGCGAACGTCGGGGTGGGTGGCCCGGAGATGGAGATGAGATGCCCGCCCGGCTTGAGAACCTGAAGGGATTTGTTCAGCTCGTTGGTGCCGAGGCTGTTCAGCACCACGTCGTAGCCGCGAAGCACCGTGGCGAAGTCCTGCTGCTTGTAGTCGATGACGACGTCCGCGCCCAAGGCCTTCACCCAGCCGATGTTGGCCGTACTGGTGGTCGTGGCCACGAACGCGCCGAGGTGCTTGGCAAGCTGGATGGCGATGGTGCCGACGCCGCCGGAGCCGGCATGGATCAGCACCTTCTGCCCCTTCTTCAGCTTGGCAGTTTCGACCAGCACCTGCCAGGCCGTCAGGGCCGCCAGAGGAACGGAGGCGGCCTCGACCATGCTGAGATTCGCGGGCTTCAGCGCCAGCGACGACTCCTTGACGGCAATGAACTCGGCGAAGGTGCCGATGCGATCGTCGTCAGGGCGTGCATAGACCTCATCACCGGGCTTGAAGTTGCGAACGCGAGCGCCGACCCGAACGACCGTTCCGGCCATGTCGTTGCCCAGGATCAGGGGGAGGCGGTAGGGAAGAATCAGCTTGAATTCACCGCTCTTGGTCTTCGTGTCCAGGGGGTTGATGCTCGCCGCGTGGATCCGGATCAGGACGTCATCGTCCCGGACCTCGGGGTCGGGCATTTCGCCGATACGGCCAACTTCTTTCTTTCCGTAGCGATCGATGATGAAAGCTTTCATGGGGTACTTTTTTCAGTCATTGAGGAAGGCCAGCGCCTTGGGCACGAACTCGCCGTGGTACTGGAAGATCCCGCCATGTCCGGCGTCCTTGTAGATGACCAGTTGTGAGCCAGGAATGCGACGCGCCATGTCATGACTGTTCACGGTGGGCACCATGATGTCGTTGTCGCCATTGGCGATCAGCACAGGGATGCGGATGCCGCCCAGATCCTGCGGCGCCTGCTGGCCCCAGGCCTTGATTGCCTTCAACTGTCGCAGGAAGGCACTGGGCGTCGGCCCGTTGTCCCGATCCGTCTTGCGTTCCCTCAGTCGCTCCAGGAAGGCTTTGGCGGCTTGACGACCATTGGCCGTGGAGGTGAAGAACAGGTAGGTCTTCGGATCGCGCAGCGTCAACAAGCCCTTGACCATCAGCGGCCAGGAGACCGCCCCTACCTGGTCGATGCCTTTGCCGCCCGCCGGCCCCGTACCGGTCAGGATGAGCCGGCGCACCAGGCCGAGGGCTTTCAGCACAATGTCCTGCGCCACGAATCCTCCGAGGGAGAAGCCAAGCAGATCGACCTTCTCGAAACCCAGCGCGTGGATCAGTGCGATCGCATCCCGTGCCATCGCGTCGATGGTCACAGGTGCCGTTCCGCCCGAAGCGCCAATTCCCCGGTAGTCGATGGCGATGATGCGATGCCTGCGGGAAAGCCCATCGACGATACGCGGGTCGAAATTGTCGAGGACCGCGCCCCAATGGTTGAGCAGGACCAGCGGCACGCCAGTGCGCGGCCCCAGGTCGCGGTACGCGAATACAGTCCCGTCGACATCGATCGATCGGGTGGCGGTGTCGATGTAGGGCATGCTCGATCCTGGATGCCGGTCGGTAGGGGTCATCGTCATCGTGTTGGCGGTCAGGCGTTCACATCGACGATGGTGCGCCCCTGAACCTTCCCTGCGAGGACTTGACTGGCGACATCAGGCACCTCCGCCAGGCCAATCACCTTGGTGGTCCGTGCAAGCTTTTCCAGATCCAGGTCGCTGGCCAGACGCGACCACGCCTGCAGCCGCACAGGCTGCGGCGCATTGACCGAGTCGATACCTGCGAGGGTGATGTTGCGCAGGATGAACGGCAGCACGGATGCCGGCAGATCCGCGCCCTGTGCGAGGCCGAAGGCCGCGACCACGCCGCGATACCGGGTCTGCGCCAGGACGTTCGCCAGCGTATGGCTGCCCACCGAATCGATGGCCCCGGCCCACCGCTCCTTGGCGATCGGTGCGCCCGCTTCGGACAGGGTGTGGCGGTCGATGACGTCCGCCGCGCCCAGCGCACGCAGGTAGGCGGCTTCGTCGAGTCGGCCGGTCGACGCGACCACGCGATAGCCCAAGCCCGACAACAGCGCGATAGCCACGGAACCGGCACCGCCATTGGCGCCGGTCACCAGGATGTCTCCCCGCTCAGGCGCCAGGCCCCCATGCTCCAGTGCGACCACGGCCAACATGGCGGTGAACCCGGCGGTGCCGATGGCCATGGCATCCCGAGTCGAAAAGACCTCCGAGATCTTGACCAGCCAATCACCGCTCACTCGCGCCTTCTGTGCGAAGCCGCCGTGGTGCGTCTGGCTCAGTCCCCAGCCGGTCGCCAGCACACGGTCGCCGGCGACGAGGCCGGGGTAGGTCGACGACTCGACGACACCGGCAAAGTCGATGCCCGGAATCAGCGGAAACTGGCGAATGACCGGTGACCGGCCACTGAGCGCCATCGCGTCCTTGTAGTTCACCGTCGAGTACTCGATCGCGACGGTGACGTCACCCGGCATCAGATCTTCGTCCTTGAAGTCGACCAGGCTGCTTGAAATGGTGTCGCCGGTCTTGCTGGCGAGCAGTGCCTTGAATGTCATGTGCCGTCCGTTCCGTTCTGAAGCTTTTTGCCGTTTCAGGCGACGGTTCGATAGCGCTCTGCCACATGCGCCTGCCGGATGTCCCCGATCAAGGTCTGCCGTGCCGCGTTCAGCACCTCCCAGCGCGCGCCATCATGCAGCGGCGGGATGGTCACGAGTTCGCGGCGGTCGAATCCGACCAGTGCGGCATCTACCAGTTCTTCCACTCCCATCAGATCAGGCATCGCGCTGCTGTCGATGCCCGCGCGCTCCCAGATCTCGGTACGGGTTCCGGCTGGCAACACCGCCTGCACGTAGACACCCTTGGGCGCGAACTCCAGGCTCAGCCCCTGGGACAGGAACAGCACGAAGGCCTTGGTCGCACCGTAGACCGACATGCCGAACTCGGGCGCCAGGCCGACCACCGAGCCGATGTTGACGATCGCGCCTTTGCCGGCCCGCGCCAGGCGCGGGGCGACGGCGCTCGCCAGCCTTACGAGTGCGGTGGTGTTGAGGCTGACCAGGCGGGCGACATCGTCTGTCGATTGGTCGATGAAGTGACCGGACAGTGCAGCCCCGGCGTTGTTGATCAGGGTTTCGATCCTGGCGTCTTCGCGCAGGCGCGTCTCGACTGCGGCCAGATCGCCGGGCTGGGTCAGGTCGGCCGGGAGGGTATCGACGGCAGCGCCGGTTTCCTCGCGCAGCCGCGCGGCGAGCGTTTCCAGCCGCGCCTTGTCGCGTGCCACCAGCACAAGGTCGTGGCCGCGGCGTGCGAAGCGGTCGGCATAGATGGCGCCAATGCCGGTCGAGGCGCCCGTGATGAGAACAGTGGAATGGGATGTCATGTGTTTTCTCTTGATCGAAAAGGTCGTTGGTCAGGCAGAAAAAGGGGATGCGGGCGGCATCACTCCTTCAGAAACTGGATGGCGTGTTGCCCCAGCGGCTAGAGGCGAATTTGTCGTCATCCACCTCGAAGAAGGGGGGCAGTCAGGTGGGTATCGCTCATTTCCAGAAGCCTTCCGAGGTGAGTTGGCTTAATGATGTCGATTGTCATCTTTGTTGTCAAGGGGTTTGATGATGATTAACATCAATGTATATTCATGACTTCACTGATGGCACATCTAGAGAGATCCTGGACATGAAGGTCACCAAAGCGCAGGCCCAGGCGAACCGGGCACACATCGTCGAGACGGCCTCCACGCTGTTTCGCGAGCGAGGCTATGACGGGGTGGGGATTGCGGACTTGATGGCGGGCGCAGGATTCACCCATGGTGGCTTCTACAAGCACTTCGGGTCCAAGGCCGACCTGATGGCAGAAGCGGCAACATGCGGTTTTGCGCAGACGGCGGCCAAGGCCGAAGGCGTCGATGCGATGGAGTTCGTCAAGCACTACTTGTCCCGTGAGCACCGCGATGCTCCTGGTGACGGTTGCACGATGGCCGCACTATGCGGAGATGCCGCGCGTCAGACGGAGTCGATCAAGACGGCTTTTGCGGCCGGCGTTGAAAGCTTGCTGGCGAACCTGGCAAACCAGTGCGGCGCGACCGAGGAAGGCGATCAGTGCGGCGACGCGCGTGCCAAGCGGATCGACGTCATTGCACAGGTAATCGGCGCAATAGTGCTGTCACGGGCGTGTCCTGACGACTCACCACTCGCCGATGAAATTCTGGATGTCTGCCGCACTGCAGTCCTGTCGAGGCTTTCCTCGCCGACCCTTGGCTCCTCCCCTGCCTAGATCAGCCAGTCCAGTTTCTTGCACACGCTGAAAGATGACCGCTTTGCGGATTTCGACGTTTCCGCTGACCGTTAACCCGCCAAGACCATCCCCATCGGAACTCACTCGCAGAGCTTGATCCAGCGTTCAAGTCGCCCCACCACACGCGGAGTATTGAGCCGGGCAATCGACCCTTCCATGTCCTCGGCGCCTTCGCTCTGGCACAGCAGTACAACCTCTTCACGCACCGCGCCAGTACCAAAGAACCCTTCGCGATCAAGTTGTTCCATCGCAGCGACGCAGGCTTCGAAGAGGCCCGCGTGCAAGACGTCGAACTCAACACTGCAGGGCAAGTCATTGCGGTGGCAGGGCAGAATCATGCGGTAGGCGATGTCGAGGAACTCGTCGCCCTCCGAATGGGGCCACTCGGCGGAGCACCAGATCTCGCTTTCGTCGTCCATGTCGCCGGGCTCGCCCAGCGCAAGAATGCCAGCGGCGTGGACGATGGTCATCGCGCTGTCGTCACTGCCGAGCGCGAAGAGGCGGATGGTTTCGTCGGGGTGGGCCGCGCGAATGGCCTGGAAGGCGCGGCGAGCACCATCGCGAATCTCGGCGGTGAGCAAGGGAAAGTCGATGCGAGCCGGGTCGTGTGTGCCCTGGCGCACCCGCTTGTAGCCCTGGGCCTCGATCTCGCTGCTGCGCTTCACGAGGGCCTCCTTCGCGGCCTGCGGACTGGCAAACTCGGCGACGCTGGAGCGCCCCATGGTTTTCACCTTGCCATTCGCGGCCCACAGTGAGCTGCCGAACTGGCGCAATTCGTGGAAGTCGGTGGGCACCTCGTTGTCGAAGCGGTAGAACAGTGACCATGTCATGGCGGCGAGAACTCCTTCTGGCGGGGCGCGGTGTCTCCTGAATTTGAACATCAGCTTGTGCGCAATCACGCTGCCCGTTCGACCCACTGGGCGCGCCAAGCGGGGGCGTCGAAGGGATCGGCAAAGTATTGAGTCTCGCGCGATACCTTTCCACCCCGGAACTCCATGATGCTCACGGTGAAGGCGCTCTTGCCCCCGTAGTCGATCGCATACTCGGTTATCCAGAGACTGCCCTCCCCCACGATCCGCCGGACCACAAACCCAGATGGCTTGCCGGGGTGATGGCTGCGAAGTGCTTGCAGGTTGTGCCGGCCGTGGATGACCTCGCCTGACTGCGGGTAGGTGCACACGGCATCGTCGTGATAGATCTCATGCTCGACGACCTGATCGCCTGCGGCGGACGCAGCCCAATGTCTGTCGATAGCCGTCCGGATGATCTGCTCTTCCATCATCGACCTCCATTGCGAGCCCGCTTGCTTGCGGCACCCCATTCTAGGTATTTACCCTTGCGTACCGATACGTAGCCGCCCGGCGGCAGGCTACGGACGACAACCCGGCGGCGGCCGGACAGACTTGGCGGGACGGCTTCGCGCGGCTTTGCGGCGGGCCGCAGCAAGAGACAAGCAAGGACCCCTTTTCATGACCGCCATCGCAAGCAGTGCGACCGCCGGCGCCTCCAGCCCCGACGCGACCACCGCCAACAACACCCCGTACACCTTCGAAGAAAAGCGCAAGCGCATCTTCGCCATCTTTGCCGCCTCGTCCGGCAACCTGGTGGAGTGGTTCGACTTCTACGTCTACGCCTTCTGCGCCATCTACTTCGCGCCGGCGTTCTTCCCCAAGTCCGACCCCACGGTGCAGCTGCTGAACACCGCTGGCGTGTTCGCCGCCGGTTTTCTCATGCGCCCGATCGGCGGCTGGCTGTTCGGCCGCCTGGCCGACCGCAAGGGTCGCAAGACTTCGATGGTGACTTCGGTCGTCATGATGTGCGTGGGCTCGCTCGTCATCGCCTGCCTGCCGACCTATGCACAGATCGGCGCCGCTGCGCCCGCGCTGCTGCTGGCAGCGCGGCTGCTGCAGGGCCTGTCGGTCGGTGGCGAATACGGCACCACCGCCACCTACATGAGCGAAGTGGCGATGCGCGGACAGCGCGGCTTCTTCTCGTCGTTCCAGTACGTCACGCTGATCGGCGGCCAATTGCTGGCGGTGGTTGTCGTGGTGGTGCTGCAGCAGGTGCTCGACGAGGCCGAGCTCAAGAGCTGGGGCTGGCGCATTCCGTTCGTCATCGGCGCCATCGCTGCCGTGGTCGCACTCATGCTGCGCCGCACGCTGACCGAAACCGCGAGCACCAAGACCCGCGCCGCCAAGGGCGCGGGCACGATGCGCGAGCTGTTCACGAACCACAAGCGCGCCTTCTTCGTGGTGCTGGGTTACACGGCCGGCGGCTCGCTGATCTTCTACACCTTCACCACCTACATGCAGAAGTACCTGGTGAACTCGGCCGGCATGTCGATCAAGACCGCAAGCAACGTGATGACGGCATGCCTGTTCATCTACATGTGCATGCAGCCGCTGTTCGGTGCGCTGTCGGACCGCATCGGCCGACGCACCAACATGCTGCTGTTCGGCGCACTGGGCGCGCTGATGACGGTGCCGGTGCTGAGCAACCTGCAGAGCGTGAGCAGCCCGCTGGTGGCCGGCATGCTGATCACGCTCGCGCTGGCGGTGGTGAGCTTCTACACCTCGATCAGCGGCATTGTGAAGGCCGAGATGTTCCCGCCCGAGATTCGTGCACTGGGCGTGGGCCTGTCGTACGCGGTGGGCAATGCCATCTTCGGCGGCAGCGCGGAATACGTGGCGCTGGGGCTGAAGTCGATCGGGCACGAGTCGTACTTCTACTGGTACGTGACGGGAATGATGGGGGTGGCCTTCCTCGTCAGCCTGCTGCTGCCGAAGCAGGCGACGTACCTGCATCACGACAAGTAAGCAGGCGCCCCGACAGAGCACCCCTGCAAACCGGGCGACAGAGGGCCCGGAAATACCCTCTGATTTCCTCGCAAGCCCCCGGACCGGACCTGCCCGTCCGGGGCCGCGCCTTCGGCACGGCGGCCATGCCGCCGCAACGTGCCGAGCAGGCGCCTCCCGCATTCGAGGGATGCTGCATCCGTCGAGAAAGCACAGACTCGGGACGGCCTCCATGGCCTGCTTTCACGACGAAGGAGCACAAGGCATGAACGAAATTCTCTCGGCGTGTGCCCAGCAGATGACGCAGCAGAATGGCGTTGCGTTTCGCGACTGGCTTTCGCTGCTGGCGCTGGTCGCAGGCATATGCACATTCATCTGGAAGCTCTACGCGGACACGAAGTCCGCCCGCTACCGGGAAACCGTCGGATTTCTCGAGAAGCGGACCGCCGGGCTGATGGCCGACTGGAAGCTCGTGCAAAAGGCTGTTGCAGAAGGCCAGGACTTTGACGATGCGGCAAAGAGCATGCTGGGCATGCTCGATACCGTGGCTCTCCTGGTCAAGAAGAAAGCCTTCGACAAAGAGCTGGTCTACAACTACTGGTGGGCGTACTTCATCGATGCGAAGAAGAACCCGGCGGTCGAGGCATGGATCAAGGCTCGCCACGATCTCGACAAGCACGTCCTGGAACACTTCCTGGAGCTCCACGCCGAGTTCAAGAAACGCTGCGAGGCGGAACAGGCTCAGGCGACGATTACCACCGCGCCCCCGCCTCCTTCCGCATAGACCCCACGAGGACCTCTCTCAGCCAGCGTGGCGCTTCGGTGCGACGTGTGCCCCGCTTGCATCCCACCGCTTTGTTCCCCCGTAGGCAGCTGCCCAAGGGGAACAAACCGATGGACCAGAAGACATGTAGACCGTTGATCAGCTAGTACTGCAAAAAGGCAGGCAAAAAACAAAGTCGTGGACTGCCCCCTCTAGACCAAACTCCAAGTGACTGCTGTGCAAGTATCAATGTTCTGGACTAGCCGATCCACGGGCCATAAGCGCATCAGGTAGCCCGCATGAACGGCGCGCACTTTGATACGCAAGACGCCATCGACATGTCTGGAAACGACGGGACAGATCGACTTCTGTGAAGTTTGGGACGCGAGAGGTCGAGAAAAGCGATTCTTTGAGATCATGTAGCGACGGCCTGCGAAGGTAAGTGCTCAGTGCGGATCGGAAGCCTCGTAGACCAGCACTGCAGCGGCCAAGTCCTCCAGCGCGGTACCCACGGCCTTGAAGACGGTCCGCCCGTCACTTTCGGCTCGTCCCTGAGTCCTGCCCGCGGCCAGATCGGCCAACTCTCCCGCTACATCTGCGGCGGCGAACACGCCGCGCGACATGGGCCCGAGCAGTTCGCCGCTCTTGTGCAACGCTTCTTGCGTATCGACAAACAGGCGTGCGCCAGCAAAGCAGGCATCGTCGGCTTCGCGCATCTGCGGCGTGAAGCTGCCGATCAGGTCGAGGTGGCTGCGCGGCCGCAGCCACGCGCCCTGCACCAGTGGCTGCGTGGCGAGCGTGGCACAGCTCACGACGTCGACATCGTTCACCGCCTTGGCGAGGTCCGGCGCGACGGCCGCCTCGATGTTCTGCGCGCACAGCCGCGCAGCGAGTGCCTTCGCTGCGGATTCGTCGCGGTCCCACACCACTACTCGTTCGATGGGAAGCACGGCACGGTAGGCCTCGGGAACAAGACTGCCGACACGCCCGCAGCCGACGACCAGCAGACTGCGCGCACCCGCAGGCGCGAGATAGGACGCGGCCAGGGCCGATGCGGCAGCGGTGCGCCGCGAAGTGATCTCGTTGCCGTCGATCTGCGCCAGCGGCTCGCCGGTGCTTGCGTCGTACAGCACATAGGTCGAGAACAGTCCGGGCAGGCCGCGCTGCGCGTTGTCCGGGAAGATGGTCACGGTCTTGATGCCCAGGTAGCGGTCGCGTTGCCACGCCGGCATGACCAGCACGGTGCGGGGCGGGTCGTCCGCCCCGGCCTGGAGCGAATGCGTGTGCCGTAATGGCACCTCGCAGCCAGCGACGAACATCTCCCGAAGCGCCGGGATCAGGCGTTCGAAAGGCAGCGCACGGCGGGTGCTTTCCGTATCGATGATTTTCATAGGGTTGCGGATGGAATCAAGTGGATGGAAGTGCCCGCAGTCATGCCTCGAGCACCACGTCTTCGAGTGGGACGGCTTGGCAGGCGAGGCACACGGACGGGTCTTCCGGCTCACTGCCGTGCAGATGACGGACCTTGCCGGCCAGCAGGCGCACGGCGCAGCTCTCGCATTGGCCTACGCGGCAGCCGCTGGCCATCTGCAGGCCGAGCGATTCGCCAAAAGTCAGCAGCGTGCCCTGTCTGGGCGTCCACGTCGCTGGGGCGTGGCCCGAGCGCGCGAAGTTGACGGTGAAGTGCTGGTCGCCGTCGGTGGGCGGCGTGGTGGGCGAGCGGAACACTTCGCTGAAGATGTCGAAGCGCGGGACGCCCCGCGCCATCAACCCGTCGGTCACGGCGTCCATCATGGCGGGTGGTCCGCACATGTAGAAACGGGCGCGCTGCGCGATCAGCGCATCGTCCACCACGCTTGCGTCGATGTAGCGGTTCGACTGGTAGTCGATGCCCGGGCGCTCCTGCGGCCGTGGTGCGTTGTAGTGGTCAACGACCCGCAACTGCGGCAGACGCGCGCGGTGCTGCGCGATACGCTCGCGAAAGGCGTGTGTCGTACTGTTCTGGTTCGCGTAGTAGAGCCAGATGGCCGGCCCTTGCGTGCCGTCGGGAAGCGATTCGAGAAGGCTGATGAAGGGCGTGATGCCGATGCCGCCCGCGAAGAAGACCAGCGGTTGCGGCGAGTGGCGCGGCAGCACGAAGCCGCCTGACGGCGCACGTAGCGTGAGGGTGTCGCCGACCTTCAGCGCGCAGTGCAGATGGCTCGACACGCGCCCCTCGTGCGGCGTGCCGCCGGCCGAGCGGCCGCGCTGGTGGCGCACGGCCACGCTGTAGCTGCGCCGGCCCGGCACCTCGGCCGCTCCTGTGAGCGAGTAGGCGCGCGTGACTTGCGTGCCATCGTCGAGATGCAACTGCATCTCGACGTGCTGCCCGGGGCGGTAGTCGGGCAGCTTGCCGTCGTCGACCGGCTCGAAGTGGATACCCAGCACGCCGTCGGCCTCGGGCCGCAGCTCGCTGACGCGGAAGGGACGGTAGCCGGACCACTTGCGCTGCCGCGTCCCGGTAGCCGGGTCGCGTTCGATGTCGCAGAGAAAGGAGCGGTGCGGCACCGAGCCGCTCACCGGGTCGCAGCTGTCGGCGGATATCAGCGCGTTGAAGTTGCTGCCCAGTGCTCCTTCGATCGGCAGGCCGTCGCGGTCGAGCTCGGGGCAGCCCTGCCACCAGCCGAACTCGGCAACGATGACGTCGTCCGCCAGTTGAGGCGTGACGCGTGCGACGAAGCGGGCTTCGCCCACGCGCGTGCGGATGCGCATCCAGTCACCGTCCGCGATGCCCTTGGCGGCCGCCAGTGCGGGGCTCAGCTCGGCCACCGGATCGGGCGCGCGCTTGCGCAGCGAAGGCAGGCTGCGGTGTTGGCTATGGCAATAGAAGCCGTTCTTGGCCGAACTCAGCACATAGGGGAAGCGGCCCTGGCGCGTGGCCTTCGCGTCGCGCGGCGTGTCGGCCGGTTCGACGAAGGTGGCGACCGGCGGCTGGCCGTGGCGCAGCAGGGTTTCGGAATAGAGCTCGACGCGGCGCGTCGGGGTGTCGAAGCCGCGCACGCCGGCGGGCGTGGCGCGGGCGTATTTCTGCTCGCTTGCGTCGATGGCGCAGGCAATGCCTTCGGGCCGGGCGCGCAACTGGTCGACCGTGAGGCCGAGCGGCTCGAGCATGTGGTTCCAGCCGGCGTCGAGGCTGCCGCCGAAGAAGCCGTCACCCATGCCAAGGCGGGTGGCCAGTTCGAAGATCACATCGTTGTCTGAGCGCGATTCGCCGCGCGGCACAACCATGCGCTGGCGCAACTGCACCCAACCGGCCGCGCGGTCGTCGATCTCGAAGCCGATGCGCAGGCCTTCGCGCTCCCATGGCGTGTTGACCGGCAGCAAGATGTCGGCGTAACGGGCGGCGGGTGTTTCGAACAAGTCGCAGTGCACGTGGAATTCGAGCTGCGACAGCGCCCGGTGCGCGAGCGCGGTGTCGGCCTGCGACACGGGCAGGTTGGTGCCGAAGGCCATCATCGCGCGCACCTTGTAAGGCTCGCCTTCGAGAATCGCGCGGTAGGTGTCGCGCGCAGTGACCCAGCCGTGCGCGGGGGGGCCGATCGGGCGCTCCGCCAGACCGAGCGCCTTGGCGCGCTGCGCGTCGGGCAGCAGTGAGAGCGAGTTGACGGCGTTGACGCCCGGACCGACGCGAACGCGGTTCGCGCCGATACGGTCGAAGCTGCCGCACAACGCATACAGCGTGGCGACCGCGCGTTCGGCCTGTGTGGCGTTGGTGTGCTGGCCGATGCCGGTCCAGGCGTGATAGGCCACGCGGCGGCAGGTGCCGAAAAGTTCGGCGACCGCACGCAACGAAGCTTCGGCAACGCCGGTGATGCGTTCGACATCCCGCGGCGTGTAGGCGGCGCAGCCCTGGGCCAGCAGCTCGAAAGCCGGAGCGCACGACAGGCGATGCGAGCCCACTTCGATCTCGACCGCGCCGCGCAGGCGGAAGTGGTCTGCGTCCTGGGCTTGCGCCGCCTGTGCGGTGTCGTAGGGCACCGCGCAGTCCAGCGCGTCGTTCCACGCCACGAAGCGGTCGCCCTCGGCATCGGCCCACAGGTCACGCTCGCGCAGGAAGTGTCCGTTGTCGCCGCGCACCAGCAACGGGCCATTGGTCCACGCGCGCACGAAGCCTTCGTCGAAGCGCGCGTCCGCGATCAGCAGGTGGATCAGCCCCAGCGCCAGCGCCGCATCGGTGCCGGGCCGCACGGGCAGCCAGCTGTCGGCCTGCCGCGCGAGCGCCGTGGGGCGCGGATCGATCACCACCATCTTTGCCCCGTTCGCACGGCCCCGGCCGATGGCATTGGCCTGTGCCAGCCATGTGTTGGCGGGGTTGTGGCCCCACAGCACGATCAGTTCGGCCTGCGCGTAGTCGGCCGCGGGCATGCCGCAGCCGAAGGTGAAGGCGTGCGCGAAGTCCTTGTGCCAGTTGCAGACTTCGGTCGCATAGCAGATGTTGGGGCTGCCGAACAGGCGTACGAAGCGCTCGATCCAGTCGATGCTGTCCGTCAGCGGCGTGCCGCTGGGCGTGGTCACGGCGAACACCACAGACTCGGCGCCGCTCTCGGCCTTGATGGCGCCCAGGCGTTGCGCGGTCTCGGCCAGCGCCTCGTCCCAGCCGATGCGCACCCAGCCCGGATCCGCTTCGGTCTTGGGCCTGGTGCGGCGCATCGGGTAGCGCAGGCGGTGCGGGCTGTGCACAAGCTCGGGCGCGGCCTTGCCCTTCATGCACATCGCCTGGCCGGTAGGGTGCGAGGCGTCGGGCCGTACCGACACCAGCATGTCGTCGCGCACCTCGTTGAGCGTGCCGCAGCGCGAACGGCAGAGCGTGCAGTAGCCCTGCTTGGTTTGCGTTGCCGCCGTCGTCGTCACTTGCATCCGGAACCTGCGTGACTCAAGGCATTCAAGGAATCACCGGCGCAACATAGCTCAGCGTGCGGCCGAAGACCCACAGCATGAAGAGCACCAGCGGCGCATGCACCAGCAGTTGCAGGAAGGTAAAGCCCACGATGTCGCGTGCCTTGAGCGAGAGCACGCCCAGCAGCGGCAGCATCCAGAACGGGTTGATCAGGTTGGGCAGCGCCTCGGCCGCGTTGTAGACCTGCACGGCCCAGCCCAGGTGTACCTTCAGGTCGTTGGCCGCCTGCATGACGTAGGGCGCCTCGATGATCCACTTGCCGCCCCCCGAGGGAATGAAGAAGCCCAGCACGGCGGAATACGCCCCCATCACCACGGCGAAGCTGTCGACGTTGGAGATGCTCACGAACAGGTGCGCGATGCGGTCCGACAGCGTGATGCCTCCGTCGCCCTTGGCGGCGGTCAGCATGGCCGCGATGGCACCGTACAGCGGGAACTGGATGATCACGCCCGCCGTCGACGGCACCGAACGCGACACCGCGTCGAGAAAGCTGCGCGGGCGCCAGTGCAGCAGCAGCCCGATCATGAGGAACAGCAGGTTGTAGGTGTTGAGGCCCGAGATCGCGATCAACGGGCTCTTGGCCATGAACTCCTGCGCCAACCAGCCGAAGCCCAGCGCGCACAGGAGCAGCGTGAGCAGCGGGCTGCGTTCGAACCACTCGCCGGGGCGGCGCCCGGCGGACTCGGGGGAGGCCGGCTTCGCTTCCGTGAGGTCCACGCCCAGATCCTGCGCCGTGACCGCGTGCTTCGCGTCGGGCGCCGACCACAGCGCGATGGCCACCGACACGACGATCAACACCAGCGCCATGACGACCGACTGCCACAGGAAGATGGTCTGGCTGAACGGGATCACGCCGGTGATGTCAAGAATGCCCTTGGGCAGACTGCTGGCGTTGGCCTGCAACTGCGCCGCCGACGAGCTGAGCCCCAACGCCCAGGTCGCGCCCATGCCGAGGTAGGCGGCCGCGCCGCCGGCACGGTAGTCCATGCGCAGGTCGAGACGGCCGGCCAGCGCGCGTACGTAGAGCGCGCTGAAGATCAGCGAAATGCCCCAGTTGAAGAGCGACAGGATCATGCTGATCGCTGCCACGTACGCGATGGCCTGCCTCCCCGACACGGGCAGTGCGGCCAGCTTGCGGATGAGCCGCGCGGCCGGCGGCGAGGTCGCCACCACGTAGCCGCCAACGGCCACCAGCGCCATCTGCATCGTGAAAACAATCAGGCTCCAGAAGCCGTCGCCGAAGGACTTGGCCACCGCCTGCGGGCTCGATCCGTTGAGCAGCGCGGCGCCCGCGACCACCACCACGGCGATGGCCGCGAACACGAAGGCGTCGGGAAACCAGCGCTCGGCCCAAGCCGTGAAGCGCAGGCCCAGGCGGCTCAGCAGCCCGGCATCGGCCTGGGCGTCTTGGGATACAGGAGGGTGGATGCCGGGGCCGGCGGAAGTCTGTGATGTCGATGGCATGGGTTTCTCCTGCTACTGCTGCTGGAACTGTGGGCGTCCTCGTCACACGCCTGACATGACGTGCTGCGCGGATGTTAGGAACTACCATCGACAATTCATAATCTCTATTTTCAATAGAGCGATATAGGATGTATCTATGTCGATAACGATCAAGCAGCTGCAACACTTCGTGGCTGCCGCGCACACGGGGCAGGTGTCCCGCGCGGCCCAGCGCTGCTATGTGAGTCAGCCGTCGCTGACCACTTCGCTCAAGAACCTGGAGTCCACGCTGAAGGTGCAGCTCTTTACGCGGCACTCCGACGGGCTGCGGCTCACGGTGCAGGGCGAGGGCTTTCTCCGGCACGCGGAGCACATGCTGCACACGCTCGAGGCGGCGGTGGAGGAAACCCGCAACTCGGTGTCCTCGGTCGAGGGGCGGGTGCAGATCGCCATCACCGACACCGTGTCCGAATACATGCTGCCGAAGATCATCGGCGCGATGCGCAGGCAACTGCCGCTGGTCGAGTTCGAGCCCGTGGAGCGCAACCGGCTCGAGATCGAGGATGGCCTGCGCAGCGGCGAGTTCGACCTGGCCGTGGTACTGGTGTCGAACCTCTCTCGCGCGCCGGACATCCGGCGCGAGAACCTGCTGAAGTCGCAGCGCCGCCTGTGGACGTCGTTCGACCATCCGCTGGTGGCGCAGAAGTCGGTGTCGCTGCGTGAGATCGCGCAGCTGCCCTTCGTGCTGCTGGACATGGACGAGCACGTGGACACCGTTGGCCGCTACTGGGGCGCGATGAAGCTCAAGCCCAAGGTCGTGTTCCGCACCAAATCGATCGAGGCCGTGCGCAGCCTCGTTGCACAGAACGTGGGTGTGACCATCTTGTCGGATCTGGTGTTTCGCCCCTGGTCTCACGACGGCGGGCGAATTCGCAGGACGGTGGTGTCGAGCGCGGTGCCCTCGATGGACCTGGGGCTGGCCTACCGGCGCGGTGCCGTTCTGTCCGAGGCCACTGCAGCCTCCGCGAGTACCTTGCGGTTGCTGGCCAAGACGCTGACGAGAGAGTCACAACCGCGTATGGACGACGAGCCGCAGTAGTTCACTCCAATCAACAAATGGCGGGCCCGGGAATACCCTCTGACCTTCCCAAAGTCTTCTTGCCTACATTTCTTGTATGCAAGACAAGGCGTTGCTTGCATGCAAAACCTAGACAAGACAGACAGGAGACTCCATGCCTCGCTTCGCCAAATCGCTTTTCGGTCAGGTGGTCATCGCGCTGGTGCTCGGCGTGCTCGCGGGGCTCTTCGCGCCCGAGTACGCCGTCAAGCTCAAGCCGCTGGGTGACGGGTTCATCAAGCTGATCAAGATGATCATCCCGGTGCTGGTGTTCTGCGTGGTGGTGCATGGCATTGCCGGCGCGGGAGACCTGAAGCGCGTGGGCCGGGTGGGCGTGAAGTCGCTCATCTACTTCGAGGTGCTGACCACTATCGCGCTGGCGATGGGCCTGGTGCTGGCCTTCGTGTTCCAGCCCGGCGCGGGCATGAACGTCGACCCGTCGAAGCTCGACCCGGCCGCGATGAGTGCCTATGCCTCGAACGCCGACAAGCTCACGAGCGGCGGTACGGTCGAGTTTTTGATGAAGCTCATTCCGACCACGGTGGTCAACGCCTTCGCCACCGGCGACGTGCTGCAGGTGCTGCTGTTCGCGGTGCTCTTCGGCTGCGCGCTCACGCTGCTGGGCGAGCGTGGCAAGCCGGTGGCCGTGGTGGTCGATGCACTCTCGCTGGTGCTGTTCAAGATCATGGGGATCATCATCAAGCTGGCGCCGCTGGGCGTGCTGGGCGCCATCGCGTTCACGGTCGGGCAGTACGGCATCGGCTCGCTCAAGCAGCTGGGCATGCTGGTTGCGCTCTTCTACGGCGCGGTGCTGATCTTCGTGTTCGTGGTGCTCGGGCTGGTGATGCGCATGTCGGGCTTCAGCCTGATCAAGCTGCTGCGCTACCTGCGTGAAGAGCTCACCATCGTCTTCGCCACCACCTCGTCGGACAGCGTGCTGCCGCAGATCATGGCCAAGCTGCGCCGCATGGGTATCCGCGATTCGACGGTCGGCCTGGTCATTCCCACGGGCTACTCGTTCAACCTCGACGCGTTCTCCATCTACATCACGCTGGCGGCCGTGTTCATCGCACAGGCCACCAACACGCCGATCTCGATGACCGACCTGATGACGATCCTGGCGATCGCACTGGTCACGTCGAAGGGTGCGCACGGCGTGCCGGGCTCGGCCATCGTGGTGCTGGCGGCCACGCTGCACGCCATTCCGGCGATTCCCGCCATCGGGCTGGTGCTGGTGCTGTCGGTCGACTGGTTCATGGGCATCGCCCGCGCGCTGGGCAACCTGATCGGCAACTGCGTGGCGACCGTTGCCATCGCCGCCTGGGAAGGCGACATCGACCGTGAACGCGCACACGCGGTGCTCGACGGCCGCTACTCGCCCGACGACGAGCCGCTGACCGAGCCCGTGGTGAACACCGCAGGCACCGCCACCGCTTCGAGCGCCCACTGAAGAAAAAAAGAAGCATGCCCGCCGACGTCAGCCCCACCGTCATTGCCGAACGCGTCGTCGAAGCCATCCTCGCGCAGAAGCTCGCACCGGGCGAGCGGCTCGGCGAGCAGGCGCTGGCCGAGAACTTCTCGGTGAGCCGCACGATGGTGCGCGAGGCGCTGATGCAGCTGCAGGCGCGCGGTTTTGTCGAAGTGCAATCGCGCCGCGGCTGGTACGTGGTGGAGCCTTCGGCCGAAGAGGCGCGCGATGCTTTCTCCGCACGGCGCATCGTCGAGGCCGGCATCCTCGAAGCGAGCGAGGGACGGCCGCTGTCGCAGGTGATCCGCAAGCTGCGTGACCACATCGCCGACGAGCAGCGCGCCATCGAAGGCGCCGATGCCGCCACGCGCGCCTTCCTGCTGGCCGACTTCCACGTGTGCCTGGCCGAGCAGATGGGGCACCAGCTGCTGGTCGACGTGCTGCGCGACCTCACGGCGCGCACCACGCTGGCGGCCACGCTCTACCAGTCGAAGCACGAGGCGGGGCAGTCTTGCTCGGAACATGGCGCCATCGTCGCGGCGCTCGAAGCCGGCGACACGGCCAGGGCGCGCCGGCTGATGCTCGATCACATCGGCAATGTCGAGCGCTCGCTCGAGGTCGATGCTGCCGCCGAGCCGGACGCGCCGAGCCGGCTGCGCGCCACGCTGGCGCCTGTGGCGTTGCCGCGCGCCAAGCGCTGAAGCCGTGCATTAATACCGGTGGTAGCTATCTGTTCGATAGCAGGCATAGCCCGCCGGGCCATCGCTTCCGGCGGATTTCCTCCCCAGTCCTGTTGCGCCGCACAAGGGCGCGCCCGCTGACACGGCCATGGGTTCCGGCTCGGCTACAGTCCGAGACAACTATGAACTCACCCCAACTCCAGCGCGGCGTGTTCCTCGCCCTTCTCGCCGCCGTGACCGCCGCCTTCCTCTGGGTGCTGATGCCGTTCTTCGGCGCAGTGCTGTGGGGGGTGGCGCTGGCGATCCTGTTCACGCCGCTCTACAAGTGGCTGCTGAAGAAAATGCGCGGCAAGCCCAATGCCGCGGCACTGTCGACGCTGGCGATCTGCCTGTTCATCGTGATCCTGCCGCTGGCGATGGTGGGCGTGTCGCTGGTGCAAGAGATCGCGCTGGTCACGCAGAACATCCGCTCGGGCCAGATCAACTTCGCGGCCTACTTCCAGCAGATCCTCGATGCCTCGCCGCAATGGCTGCTGAACCTGGTGGAGCGCTTCAACCTCGGCGACATGGCAGCCTGGCAGGCGCGCGTGTCGGCCATCGCCGGGCAGGCCAGCCAGATCATCGCGAGCCAGGCGCTCACCATCGGGCAGAACACCTTCGACTTTGTCGTGAGCTTCTTCGTGATGCTGTACCTGCTGTACTTCCTGGTGCGCGACGGCGCGACGCTGTCGAAGACGATGCGCGATGCCGTGCCGCTGGCCAAGCCGCACACGCACTACCTGCTCAACAAGTTCACCACCGTGATCCGCGCCACTGTGAAGGGCAACGTGGCGGTGGCCATTGCGCAGGGCACCATCGGCGGGCTGGCCTTCTGGTTCCTCGGCGTGCAGGGCGCGCTGCTGTGGGCGGTGCTGATGGCATTCCTCTCGCTGCTGCCCGCCGTGGGTGCCGCGCTGATCTGGGGGCCGGTGGCCATCTACTTCCTGGCCACGGGGCATTTCTGGCAGGGCGGCGTGCTGATCTTCGTGGGCGTGTTCGTGATCGGCCTGGTCGACAACATCCTGCGCCCCGTGCTGGTGGGCAAGGACACGCAGATGCCCGACTACATCGTGCTGATGTCGACCATCGGCGGCATGGCGATCTTCGGCATCAACGGCTTCGTGATCGGGCCGGTGATCGCGGCGCTGTTCATGGCTGCGTGGAGCCTGTTCGCGGATTCGGGGCATGTGGGCACCGGGCACGAGGCGGCTGAAGGCGCGGAAGGCGCCGGAGACAAGAAAAAGGGCTGAGGCAGGCACGGGCGCCGGCCCGTTCTGTCCCCGCCCGCGCGCATTTCACGCGCGCAAACCTGCGTTTCGTCACATGGCGCTGGGCACCGCGCCCAGCCTGCGAGATCGTCGGGCCTCCAACTTCCAACGAGGCCTGCCATGCAACTTCCCGCCCTCCTGTCCCGCCCGGTCGTGCGCGCCCTGTGCACCGCCGTGGCCCTCGCGCCTTTCGGCGCCCTTGCCGCCGACCTGAGCCTGAGCGTCGCCGACGGCCCCACCGCCGAAGCCACGCTCTACGTCGCGCTGTACAACGACGCCGCCGGCTACGCCGACAGCAAGGCCGTGGCCTCGCAGACCGCGCCGATGCGCGAAGGCAAGGCCCGGCTCGTGTTCGCGGGGCTGGCGCCAGGGCGCTACGCGCTGCGGGTGTTTGCCGACGAGAACGGCAACGGCAAGCTCGACACCAACCTCATGGGCATGCCGACCGAGCGCTACGGCTTCTCGAACGACGCCAAGGGCAACCGCGCCCCGCCCTCCTTCGAAGCCGCGGCGATCAGCGTCGACGCCGACCTGCAGACCGTCATTCACCTGCACTGAGGAGTAGACCGCCATGGAACGACGCGAACTCCTGCGCCTGCTGGTTTCGGCCGGCGCCCTGCCCTTGCTGGCACCGCTGGCGCGCGCCGCCGGCACCGACGACTGGCAAGCCCAGTTCGAAGCCGCCAGCGCGCCCTGGAAGACCGGCTTCGCCACGCCCCCGGGCGACCTGCCGCTGACCCGCGCCACGGTGCGCGGGCGCTTTCCCGATGCCGTTGCCGGCACGCTGTTTCGCATCGGCCCGGCCGGCCACGACCTGGGCGGCGAGCGCTACCACCACTGGTTCGACGGTGACGGCATGGTGCACAGCTTCATGATCGACGGCGCCGACGTGCGCCACCAGGGCCGCTACGTCGCCACGCCCAAGCGCGTGGCCGAGGCGAAGGCCGGCCGCCGCTTGTTCGAGGCCTTCGGCACCATGCCGCCGGGCGTGGAACCGCCAACCTCGGCCGACAGCATCAACGTCGCCAACACCAGCGTGCTGCCGATGCGCGGCGAGGTGCTGGCGCTGTGGGAAGGCGGCTCGGCCACGCGCATCGATGCGCGCACGCTGGACACGCTGGGCGTGAAGACCTGGCGCGCCGACCTCGCGGGCATGCCGTTCTCGGCCCACCCGAAGGTCGACCCGGACGGCACGATCTGGAACTTCGGCGTGAGCTCCGGCCAGGGCCTGCTGGCGCTGTACGAGATCGCGCCCGAAGGCACGCTGCGGCGCGCCGCCGTGGTGCCGGTGGCTGACATGCCGATGGTCCACGACTTCGCCGTGACCGAGCGGCACCTGGTGTTCCTGATGCCGCCGCTGGTCTACGACGGCAAGCGCAAGGAGGCTGGCGCGAGCTTTCTCGACGCACACGTCTGGCGGCCCGAGCTCGGCATGCGCGCGCTGGTGGTCGACAAGCAGAACTGGGAGAAGCGCCAGATGCTCACGCTGCCGGCCGGCTTCCTCTTTCACGTCGGCAATGCCTGGGAAGAAGACACGCCGCGCGGCACGCAGATCCACATCGACTACGTGCGTTCGGACAACGCCGACTCGGTGTTCACGACCAACCGCGAAGTGATGCGCGTGCGCATTGTGAGAAGCACCCATCCACACCTGACCGTCGCCACGCTGAATCTCGGCACTGGGGAGGCCACGCAGAAGGCCCTGCCGCTGGAGGCCGAGTTTCCGCGCATCGACCCGCGCCGCGTGGGCATGCGCCACCGCAACGTGGTTCATGCCACGCAGATCCGCCCTGATATTCCGGGCTTCGGCTCCATCGCGCGCACCGACGTCGAAACCGGCCGCAGCCAGCGCTTCAACTATGGCGCGCAGGCCATGGTGGAAGAGCATGTCTTCGTGCCAGACGGCTCGAAGCCGGGCTGGGTGCTGGGCACGGTGCTCGACTTCGGCCGGCAGAAGACGGTGCTGTCGTGCTTCGCGGCCGACCACCTGGCGGCGGGGCCGGTGGCGCAGGCCACGCTGCCTTACGCGTTGCCGCTGGGCCTGCACGGCGCATTCGTTGCGGCCTGAAGAAGCTCAGGCCGCCCACCAGCCTTCGTCGAAGCGCCCCTGCAGGAAGGCCACGAAGCCCGACACCTTGCCCGGCACCAGCTTGGGCGAGGGAAAGACGGCGTGGATCTCCTGCTCGGGCAGCGCGTGGTCGCCGAGCACTTCGCGCACCTTGCCCGTGGCCAGCGAGTCGCTGGCCACGTAGCGCGGCATCAGCGCAATGCCCAGCCCGTCGCGTGCTGCGGCCAGCACGGCGGAAAGGTTGTTCGAGCGGAAGCGGCCCGACACAGGCACCGTCACCGGCTCGCCCTTGGGCGTGTGCATGCGCCAGAACTCGTCGCCCACCACGCTGCTGTAGATGAGCGCCACGTGCGCGCTCAGGTCCTGCGCCCGCTTCGGCGTACCGTGTTTCTTAAGGTAGGCCGGTGACGCGACCATCGCCCACGGGTTGACACCCAGGTAGCGCGCACCCAGCGAAGAATCAGCCAGCTTGCCCATGCGGATCGCCACGTCGATGCCCTGCGCGATCAGATCCACGTAGCGGTCCTCGAAGCTCAGGTCGAGCTGCACCTGCGAATGCCGGCGCATGTATTCGAGCGCCAGCGGCACCACCACGCGCCGCCCGAATGCCACCGAGGTGCCCACGCGCAGCAGCCCCTGAGCCTGGTTCTGCCGCAGCTGCACGATGCTGTCGGCCTCCTCGGCCTCGCGCACGATGGTCTTGCACTTCTCGTAGTACAGCGCGCCCGGCTCGGTGAGGCTCACGCCGCGCGTGTTGCGGTTGAGCAGGCGCACCTTCAGCCGCTCCTCGGTGGCCGCGATCTGCTTGGTCACGGTGGGCTGCGTGGTGTTGAACTCGCGCGCCGCCTTCGAGAAGCTGCCTGTCTCGACCACGCGCACGAACATTTCCATTGCCAACAATCTGTCCATGGGCCGGATGGTAGTCACTTATTCCGCCATGGAATAGGTTTTATGGTCCCCAGCCGTCTTCTTCGAATGCCCCCCGCTTCCTACAGTGGGACCACCTCAAGGAGACTCAAATGGCAAAGATGACAGCGGTGCAAGCCGCGGTTCTGGTGATGGAAAAAGAAGGCGTGACGCAGGCCTTCGGCGTTCCAGGCGCGGCAATCAACCCGATGTATTCGGCGCTGCGCCAGCGCGGCAGCATCTCGCACATCCTCGCGCGCCACGTCGAGGGCGCCTCGCACATGGCAGAGGGCTACACCCGTGCCATCGCCGGCAACATCGGCGTGTGCATAGGCACCTCGGGCCCGGCGGGCACGGACATGATCACGGGCCTGTATTCGGCCTGGGCCGATTCGATCCCCATTCTCTGCATCACCGGCCAGGCGCCGCGCGCGCGGCTCTACAAGGAAGACTTCCAGGCGGTCGACATCGAGTCGATCTCCAAGCCCGTTACCAAGTGGTCGGTCACGGTGCGCGAGCCGGGCCAGGTGCCGCAGGTGTTCCAGCAGGCCTTTCACCTGATGCGCTCGGGCCGCCCGGGCCCGGTGCTGATCGACCTGCCCTTCGACGTGCAGATGGCGCAGATCGAATTCGACATCGACAGCTACGAACCGCTCAAGCCCTACAAGCCGGCCGCCACGCGCGCCCAGATCGAAAAAGCCATCGGCATGCTGAATGCGGCCGAGCGCCCGCTGATCGTGGCCGGCGGCGGCGTCATCAACGCAGATGCGGCCGACCTGCTGGTGCGCTTTGCCGAAGCCACCGGCGTGCCGGTGATTCCCACGCTGATGGGCTGGGGCGCGATTCCCGACGACCATCCGCTGATGGCCGGCATGTGCGGACTGCAGACCAGCCACCGCTACGGCAACGCAACGATGCTGGCGAGCGACTTCGTGCTTGGCATCGGCAACCGTTGGGCCAACCGCCACACGGGCTCGGTCGATGTGTACACCAAGGGCCGAACCTTCGTGCACGTGGACATCGAACCCACGCAGATCGGCCGCGTGTTCACGCCGGACTTCGGCATCGTCTCGGACGCCAAGGCCGCGCTCGAACTCTTCGTCGAAGTGGCGGAGGAAATGAAGGCTTCAGGCCGCCTGCCCGACCGCCGCGGCTGGGCCAAGCAATGCATCGAGCGCAAGAAGACCATGCTGCGCAAGACCAATTTCGACGACGTGCCGATGAAGCCGCAGCGCGTGTACCAGTGCATGAACAACAACTTCAGCAACGACACCTGCTACGTGAGCACCATCGGGCTCTCGCAGATCGCGGCCGCGCAGTTCCTGCACGTGTACAACCCGCGCCACTGGATCAACTGCGGGCAGGCCGGCCCGCTGGGCTGGACCATTCCCGCCGCGCTGGGCGTGCGTGCCGCCGACCCGACGCGCAAGATCGTCGCGCTCTCGGGCGACTACGACTTCCAGTTCATGATCGAAGAGCTGGCCGTGGGCGCGCAGTTCAAGCTGCCGTACATCCACATCGTGGTGAACAACTCCTACCTCGGCCTGATCCGCCAGGCGCAGCGCGGCTTCGAGATGGACTACTGCGTGCAGCTCGCCTTCGACAACATCAACGCGGGCCCCGATGCAGGCATCGAGAGCAGCTACGGCGTGGACCACCTGAAAGTGGTCGAGGGCCTGGGCTGCAAGGCGATCCGTGTGAACAAGCAGGAAGAGATCGCGCCGGCCATCCGCCGCGCCGAGGCGCTGATGTCGGAGTTCAGCGTGCCGGTGGTGATCGAAGTGATGCTCGAGCGCGTGACCAACATCGCGATGGGCACCGAGATCGACAACATCACCGAGTTCGAGCCGCTGGCCGAGACCATCGCCGATGCGCCG
Organism: Variovorax sp. YR566; assembly: GCF_051992195.1. NCBI lineage: Bacteria > Pseudomonadati > Pseudomonadota > Betaproteobacteria > Burkholderiales > Comamonadaceae > Variovorax > Variovorax sp. YR566. The sequence goes on from NZ_CP197092.1 coordinate 5,530,609, forward strand.
ACCGCCGTCGCGGCCATGCTGGATTGAGACTGCAAGAAAGAAAAACGACATGCCAAAGTTCGCAGCCAATCTCACGATGCTCTTCACCGAGCTGCCGTTCATGCAGCGCTTCGAGGCTGCCGCCAAGGCGGGCTTCGAAGGGGTGGAGTACCTCTTCCCCTACCCCTTCGAGAAGAAGGAGCTCGCCGCCGCCCTGCGCGACAACGGCCTGCAGCAGGTGCTGCACAACCTGCCGGCCGGCGACTGGGACAAGGGCGAGCGCGGCATCGCCTGCCACCCCGACCGCACGGGCGAGTTCGCCGAAGGCATCGGCGTGGCAATCGACTACGCGACGGCGCTCGGCTGCCCGCAGGTCAATTGCCTCGTGGGCAAGGTGCCTGCCGGCGTGAGCAGGGAGCTTGCGCACAAGACGGTTGTCGACAACCTCCGCCTTGCCGCGCGCGAACTCGAAGCGGCAGGTTTGCGCCTGCTGATCGAGCCCATCAACACCTTCGACATTCCGGGCTTCTTTCTCACGCGCACCGATCAGGCGCTGGTGCTGATCGAAGAAGTCGGCTCGGCCAACCTGCGCGTGCAATACGACATCTACCACGCGCAGCGCATGGAAGGCGAGCTGGGCAACACGCTCACGAAGCACCTCGCGCAGATCGGCCACATCCAGCTGGCCGACAACCCGGGCCGCGGCGAGCCGGGCACGGGCGAAATCAACTACCCATGGCTGTTCAAGCACATCGATTCGCTCGGCTACGACGGCTGGATCGGCTGCGAATACAAGCCCCGCGCGACCACCGTGGAAGGCCTCGGCTGGCGCCAGGCGCTCACGCAGAAGCAATGAATATCGCGAACCTCGAGAACATCGGATAAGGAAACCAGAGACATGACGACCCAACAAAAAATCGGATTCATCGGCCTCGGCATCATGGGCGCTCCCATGGCGGGCCACCTGCTCGACGCAGGCCACCAGCTCTTCGTGAACACGCAGGGCAACACGCCCGAGCCCTTCATCTCGAAGGCCACGATCTGCGCCTCGGCCGCCGAGGTGGCGCGCCAGGCCGACATCATCTTCATCATGGTGCCGGACACGCCCGACGTCGAAAAGGTGCTGTTCGGCGAGCCGGGCACGCAAGGCGTGGCCGAAGGCCTGAAGGATTCGCGCGGCAAGATCGTGGTGGACTGCAGCTCCATCGACCCGATTGCCACCAAGGGCTTCGCCAAGCGCATCATCGCGCTCGGCGCCGGCTACATCGACGCGCCGGTCTCCGGCGGCGAAGTGGGCGCCAAGGCCGCCAGCCTCACGATCATGTGCGGCGGCGACGAAGGCACCTTCGAGCGCGTGAAGCCGCTGCTCGACAAGATGGGCAAGAACGTGACGCTGGTGGGCGGTGCTGGCGACGGCCAAGTCTGCAAGGTGGCCAACCAGATCATCGTGGCGCTGAACATCGCGGCCGTGGGCGAGGCGCTGGTGTTCGCCTCCAAGGCCGGTGCCGATCCGGCCAAGGTGCGCCAGGCGCTGATGGGCGGCTTTGCCAGCTCGCGCATCCTCGAAGTGCATGGCGAGCGGATGATCAAGCGCACCTTCGCGCCGGGCTTCCGCATCGCGCTGCACCAGAAGGACCTGAACCTCGCGATGCAGAGCGCGCGCTCGCTGGGCGTGGCGCTGCCGCAGACAGCGGGAGCCGCGCAGCTGATGAATGCGTGTGCGGCGCTGGGCTACGGGCAGCTCGACCACTCGGCGCTGGTGCGCGCGCTCGAAGCGCTCGCCCAGCACACCGTCACTCCTGACTGAGCCTCAGGTTTTCGCAGCAGCCTCTAGAGACTCTTTGAGGTTGCGCCGACGCCATGCCCAGGTCTTGATGGCCTGCGGCAGGATGCCCAGGCACGACGCGTAGTACGTCACCTTGAAGCCCCAGAAACGCGGGCCGATGGGAGTGTTGCGGAACAGGTCGCCGGCCAGGATGGACAGCAGCGCCTCCTGCATCCGCCAGATGTTGCGCGGGTTCATGAACAGCCGGCGGATGGCCGGCGAGGTGATGCGGTAGATGAACCACGAGAACATCTGCGGCCCGCGCTTCATCACCTTCTCGTAATGGCGGAAGGCCTTTTCGGCTTCCTTCGCCTCGCCCTTGAGCCAGTGGTCGGCCGCGGTGGCGGCCTCGAAGCCGCTGTTCATCGCCAGGTACACGCCCGAGGAAAACATCGGGTCGACGAAGGCGTAGGCGTCGCCCACCATCATGAAGCGGTCGCCGCGGCAGAACGCGGAGTCGTAGGCGTAGTTGCCGGTGGAGGTGGCGCCTTCCATCAGCGTGGCGTTCTTCAGGCGCTCGGCCAGCTTGGGCGCGAGCGCAATGGTTTCCATCAGGAATTCTTCGAGCGTGCCCTTGCGGTTCTTGAAGTACGCGGGCGAAGCCACCGCGCCGACGCTCACGGTGCCGTCCTTCAGCGGGATGTACCAGAACCAGCCGTGGTCGAACCAGAACAGCGTGATGTTGCCCTCGAAGCGGCCCGGCCGGCGCTCGGCGTTGGCGAAGTGGCCGAACAGCGCGGCGCTGGCGTGCTTGCGGTTGCGGCGCTTGGCGTCGAACTGGTTCGACAGCAGGGTGTCGCGTCCGCTCGCGTCGATCACGAAGCGCGGGCGCCAGGTGGTCTCGGCGCCGTCGTCGGCCTTGACCTTGACCAGCGGGCGGTTGTCTGGCGTGCCCTTGCCGGCCTCCATGTCCACGCCTGTGACGCGCTGGCCCTCGAAGGTGCGCGCGCCGCGATTGCCGGCATGGCGGAACAGCAGTTCGTCGAACTCCGAGCGGCGCACGTGCACCGCGTACGGAAAGCTCTTGTCCATCGCCTCGGCGAAGTGAAAGTGGCTGGTGTGGTCATGCCAGGGCGAGACGAACTCGGCGCCGTGCTTGCGGATGCCGATGGCCTCGACCTCGGTGCGCACGCCCAGCCGGTCGAACAGCGGCATGTTCATCGGCAGCAGCGATTCGCCGATGTGAAAGCGCGGATGCTGCGCCTTCTCGATCAGCACCACGTCGTGCCCCTTGTCCGCGAGCAGCGCGGCCACCGTGGAGCCCGAAGGGCCGCCGCCGATGACCACGACATCGGGGTCGTTGCTGGTGAAAGGTCCGGATGTCATGCGCTGTTGCCCCTCATTGGTTTTGTCGTTGTTGGAGATTCCCCGGCCAATACCCTGTTAACCGTAGGTAACGATCTGCAGTTTAGCGAACCGGCCAGCCCTACTTATCAAGCTAAAGATATAGATCCAGGCGTTTTCGGCATTCACCCTGTAAGAAGAGGTCACGCTTTTGCGGTAGCCTCATTGCCCGTCAGAAACAAGGAGACTTTCATGGCTGCACCCCTTTCCCCTGCAGAAGAAGCACTTCGCGAGGCAGCGCGCGAATACCACCGCTCGCCCGTCAAGGGCAAGATCTCGATCACCCCGACCAAGCCCCTGCTGAACCAGCGCGACCTGTCGCTGGCCTATTCGCCGGGCGTGGCGTACCCCTGTCTCGACATCGCCGCGGATCCGGCCACGGCCTCCGAATACACCGCGCGCGGCAATCTCGTGGGCGTCATCACCAACGGCACGGCCGTGCTCGGCCTGGGCAACATCGGCCCGCTGGCCGCCAAGCCGGTGATGGAAGGCAAGGGCTGCCTGTTCAAGAAATTCGCCGGCATCGACGTGTTCGACATCGAGCTGGCCGAGAACGACCCCGACAAGCTGGTCGACATCATCGCGGCGCTGGAGCCCACGCTGGGCGGCATCAACCTCGAAGACATCAAGGCGCCCGAGTGCTTCTACATCGAGAAGAAGCTGCGCGAGCGCATGAACATTCCGGTGTTCCACGACGACCAGCACGGCACGGCCATCATCTCGGCCGCCGCGCTGCTCAACGGCCTGGAGCTGGTCGGCAAGAAGATCGAGGACGTGAAGATCGCAGTCTCGGGCGCCGGCGCCGCCGCCATCGCCTGCCTCGACGTGATGGTGGGCCTGGGCGCCAAGCCCGCCAACATCTACGCCTGCGACTCCAAGGGCCTGATCTACATGGGCCGCGCGGGCGGCTTCGACGAATCCAAGGCACGCTACGCCCAGAAAGACACCGGCGCCCGCACCCTGGCCGACGTGGTGAAGGACGCCGATGTGTTCCTGGGCTGCTCGGCCCCGGGCGTGATGACGGCCGAGATGGTCAAGACCATGGGCACGCAGCCCATCATCCTGGCGCTGGCCAACCCCGAGCCTGAAATCCGCCCCGAGCTGGCCAAGGCCGTGCGGCCGGACTGCATCATTGCCACGGGCCGTTCGGACTATCCGAACCAGGTCAACAACGTGCTGTGCTTCCCGTACATCTTCCGCGGCGCGCTCGATTGCGGCGCCAGCAAGATCACCGAAGAAATGAAGCTGGCCTGCGTTCGCGAGATCGCCGACCTCACCAAGGCCGACATCAGCGAAGAGGTGGCCACCGCCTACGCCGGCCAGGAGCTGGCCTTCGGCCCCGACTACATCATTCCGAAGCCCTTCGACTCGCGCCTGATCCTGCGCATCGCCCCGGCCGTGGCCAAGGCTGCCGCCGCCTCGGGCGTGGCCTCGCGCCCGATCGAAGACATGGACGCATACCGCCAGCACCTGACGCGCTTCGTCTACCAGACCGGCATGTTCATGCGCCCGGTGTTCAGCGCCGCCAAGATCGCCACCGCCAAGCGCGTGGCCTACGCCGAAGGCGAAGACGAGCGCGTGCTGCGCGCCGCCCAGTGGGCCGTGGACGAAGGCCTGGCCAAGCCCATCCTGGTGGGGCGCCCCGCAGTGATCGAGGCGCGCATCAAGAAGGCCGGCCTGCACATCCGTACGGGCATCGACTTCGAGATCGTCGACCCCGAGGACGATCCGCGCTTCCGCATCTACTGGGAAAGCTTCCACAAGCTCATGGGCCGCCGCGGCGTGACGCCGGAGGCCGCCAAGACGATGGTGCGCCGCTCGAACACCACCATCGCCGCGCTGATGATGCACCTGGGCGACGCCGACGCCATGATCTGCGGCCTGGTCGGGCGCTTCGACGTGCACCTGGAGCACATCCGCAACCTGATCGGCCTGAAGCGCGGCGCGCCCGGCTTCGCAACGCTGAACGCGCTCACGCTCGACAAGCGCACGGTGTTCATCACCGACACCAACGTGAACGAAGACCCGAGCGCCGAGCTGCTGGCAAGCATCGCGCTGATGGCCGCCGAGGAAGTGCGCCGCTTCGGCTTGCCGCCGAAGGTGGCCTTCCTGTCGCACTCGAACTACGGCACCTCCAGCCGCGGTTCGGCCCGCAAGATGCGGCTGGCGCGCGACCTGTTCGCGCAGATGGCGCCCGACATCGAATGCGACGGCGAAATGCACGGCGACGCGGCGCTGTCGGAAGAAATCCGCCGCACCGCCCTGCCCGAGACCACGCTGAGCGGCGAAGCCAACCTGCTCGTGTGCCCGAACCTCGATTCGGCGCACATCCTCTACAACGTGCTGAAGATGACGGGTGCCAACGGCATCACCGTCGGCCCGGTGCTGCTGGGCGCCGCAAGCTCGGCGCACGTGCTGACGCCGTCGTCGACGGTGCGCCGCATCATCAACATGACGGCGCTGGCGGTGGCGAAGGTCACGGTCGACAAGTAAGAGCCTTCAGTCGATGGGTGTTTTTGCCCGCCTTCGGTGCCAAAAACGCGGCCTCGCCGCGTTTTTGCATTTGAGGGGTGCAAAGGCGCACCGTCTCGATCCACTGGAAGGGTTCGCACCAATCGCGTGCGGGCACCGTTTTTGCTTGAATGCCGAAGCATTCACCTTCCCCTAACGGATCGATCTCCGCATGAACAAGCGCCAACTGCTCCAGTCCTTCCTCGCCGCCTCGGCCATCTGCTTCGGCCTCACACCGGCCCTTGCACAGAGCCCGACGCCGATCAAGTTCCAGCTCGACTGGCGCTTCGAAGGACCGGCCGCGCTGTTCCTGCACCCCGCGGCCAAGGGCTACTTCAAGGCGGCCGGGCTCGACGTGACCATCGACGCGGGCAACGGCTCGGGCGGCACCGTCACGCGCGTGGCCTCGGGCGCCTACGACATGGGCTTTGCCGACCTCGCGGCGCTGATGGAATTTCACGCCAACAACCCCGACAGCCCCAACAAGCCGGTCGCGGTGATGATGGTCTACAACAACACGCCGGCCTCGGTCATGGCGCTCAAGAAGAGCGGCATCACCAAGCCGGCCGACCTTGCCGGCAAGAAGCTGGGCGCGCCGGTGTTCGACGCGGGCCGCCGCGCGTTCCCGATCTTCGCCAAGGCCAACAACATCGGCGCCGTCAACTGGACCGCCATGGACCCGACGCTGCGCGAAACCATGCTGATGCGCGGCGACATCGACGCCATCACCGGCTTCACCTTCACCTCGCTGCTCAACCTCGAGGCGCGCGGCGCCAAGACGGCCGACGTGGTGGTGCTGCCCTACCCCGACTACGGCGTGAAGCTGTATGGCAACGTCATCATCGCCTCGCCCAAGCTCATCAAGGAGAACCCGGCCGCGGTGAAGAAATTCCTCTCGGCCTTTGCCAAGGGCGCGAAGGAAGTCATTGCCAACCCGGCCGTGGCCATCGAATCGGTGAAGGCGCGCGACGGCATCATCGACAGCAAGCTCGAAACCCGCCGCCTGCAACTGGCCATCGACACCGTCATCAACAGCCCTGACGCACGCGCCGAAGGCTTCGGCGCGGTCAACGCAGGCCGCATGTCGCTGATGGCCTCGCAGGTGTCGGACGCCTTCAACACCAAGACGCGCGTGAGCCCCGACGCGGTGTGGACCGCCGCTCTGCTACCGCCCGCCGCTGAACTGAACATCCTGAAGAAGTGATGGCGGACGCATCGCAAGACGCGGCTGCAGCCCCTTTCGTCGACTTCCAGGACGTCTGGCTCGCCTACAACGAAGAGCTGCTGCGCGCCAACCACTTCGCGGTCGAGGCCATCGACCTGAAGGTCAAGCGCGGCGAATTCATCGCCATCGTCGGCCCCTCGGGCTGCGGCAAGTCGACCTTCATGAAGCTCACCACCGGGCTGAAGATGCCGTCGATGGGCCGCATCCGCATCGACGGCCAGCCGGTGACCGGGCCGCTCAAGATATCGGGCATGGCCTTTCAGGCGCCGTCGCTGCTGCCGTGGCGCACCACGGTCGACAACGTGCTGCTGCCGCTGGAAATCGTCGAGCCCTACCGCTCGAACTTCAAGGCCAAGCGCAAGGAATACGTCGAGCGCGCACGCAAGCTGCTGCAGAAGGTGGGCCTTGCGGGCTATGAAGACAAGTTTCCGTGGCAGCTCTCGGGCGGCATGCAGCAGCGCGCGAGCATCTGCCGCGCGCTCATCCACGAGCCCAAGATGCTGCTGCTCGACGAGCCCTTCGGCGCTCTCGACGCATTCACACGCGAAGAGCTGTGGTGCATCCTGCGCGACCTCTGGACCGAGCAGCAGTTCAACGTGATCCTGGTGACGCACGACCTGCGCGAATCGGTGTTCCTCGCCGACACGGTGTACGTGATGAGCAAGAGCCCGGGGCGCTTCGTGGTCAAGCGCGAGATCGACCTGCCGCGTCCGCGCGAACTCGAGCTCACCTACACGAAGGAGTTCACCGACATCGTGCTGGAGCTGCGCGGGCACATCGGTGCCATCCGCAATACCGGCATCAGCGCGGCGCAGACGGCCGCGGCCGTGTCTCACTGAGCGGGCGCACCATGAAGAACACCAAGCAAATCGAACGCTGGTCGCCATGGCTGCTGCTGGTCGCGGTGCTCATCCTGTGGCAGGTCATCTGTGCGGGCTTCGAGGTTTCGGACTTCATCTTCCCTAGCCCCTGGCGCATCTGGACGCAGTTCTGGGAATACAAGGAAATCATCGCGGGCCACGCGTGGCGCACCTTCTGGGTCACGATGGCCGGCTTCGGCCTGGCGATCGTGGTGGGCGTTCTGCTGGGCTTCGTGATCGGCAGCTCGCGCATCGCGTACGCGGCGATCTACCCGCTGATGACCGCCTTCAACGCACTGCCCAAGGCGGCCTTCGTGCCTATCCTCGTGGTGTGGTTCGGCATCGGCGTGGGGCCGGCGATTCTCACGGCCTTTCTGATCAGCTTCTTCCCGATCATGGTCAACATCGCGACCGGCTTGGCCACGCTGGAGCCGGAGCTTGAAGACGTGCTGCGCGTGCTCGGCGCCAAGCGCTGGGACGTGCTCATGAAGATCGGCTTGCCGCGCTCCATGCCCTACTTCTTCGGCTCGCTGAAGGTGGCGATCACGCTGGCTTTTGTCGGCACCACGGTGAGCGAGATGACCGCCGCCAACGAAGGCATCGGCTACCTGCTGATCTCCGCCGGCTCGGCCATGCAGATGGGCCTGGCCTTCGCGGGCCTGATGGTGGTGGGCGCAATGGCCATGCTGATGTACGAGCTCTTCAGCGTGATCGAGAAGCACACCACGGGTTGGGCGCACCGGGGTTCGCAGAATCAGTAGGCCCTGAAGCGAACCGTGGTCCGAGGCGAAACACGCAGGTGGGCACCAGCATGTTCGCAAATTCGCCCGTCAACACCAAGGAATGAGCCCCGAAGCCGACCTCAACATCGCCGAGATTCCCTACGAATCGGGAGCGATCAAGTTCCGCTACGCGAGGGTGCTGTCGCCCGACAAGACCCGATGGGTTCGGCACGGCCTCTTCGTTGCTTATCACGAGAATGGCACGGTTGCATCCGAAGGGCAGTACGTCGACGGCAAGGAGGATGGGCTTTGGCGCGACTTCCATCCGGACGGACGGCCTGCAGCCGAGGGCCGCTATCGCGAGGGCCAGGAGGTCGGCGTGTGGCGATTCTGGAATCTCGACGGAACCGAAGAGCCGGGCACGAACTACGACAACTGACGGCCAACGGCGGTTGCCCAGCCTTGCGACAGAATCCAGGATCGATGGGAGCCACATCCACATGTTCTTTTCTCGCAAACCGAAGCTGCCTCCTTCGAGGCTCATTCAACTCCACGAGTACCTGGGCATTCTCGAGGGAGGCACCGAGGATCACGCCGTAGGCGATGCGGTCAAGCGCAGTGCCTTGGAGCTTGTGCATGGCCTTCGTGAACCCCTGCGATTGAACGCATGGACTGTCCCTGAGCTGGCGCAGGTCTTCGCCCGCCGCTCCAAGGCGGACGATGCACTGCTGGTTCATGTTCCGCTCGGCATCCCCGATTGCTTCTTCATCGCCATATTCAGGAACGGTTCGGCCGCCGCGCAGGACTACCTTCTTTTCGACATCGGCGCGGAGTACCAGCAGCCCATGCTGGATTGCCCCGATTTCGGCGTGGCGGAGGCGGCGAACGAAGCCAACATCCGTCACTGGGTCCCCTTGCTGCAAGACAATGCAGACGCGTTCGCAGTCATCGAACTGCGTGGCGGCACATACATGCAGGTGTTCGCCGATCCCAAGGGCTTTCATCTGGAGCACCAGCTGGTCACCACCGGGGCGCACTACCGCAGCACCGAGCCCGTCAGCGCCGATCAGGCCGTCGACACCCTGGTGTCCTACGCATGCGGAAAATACGAATGGGCTTACAAGCACTGGGAGCGGCTCGAGTTGTAGGCTGTGTTGACCTGTCCGGAACGAGGATCTGCACGACTCGGACTGCCCCATCCGAGAAATCGCACTGAGGCTCGCAGAAGCGCAAAGCCATGGGGCAGAGAACCCGTGCTCGGCGACACCGACGAGAAATTCTGCGACTCTCATCAGATGTACCTTCTTGATGGAACTCCGCTGCCGCACGACGAATGCCCCATGGCCCAGGTGGTGGTCAAGCGACCTGATCAACTGTTTCTGCGAAATGTCCTGCCCGATCCCGGTCCCGATATTTGCGAAGCTCCAGCCCCGTGGTTGACGGCACTCGCCGTCTGACCCATCTGTCCTGACGATGCATTCCATCGAAACAAACAGGCTTCCTGGATAGGTCGCGCATCCCTAATCTTCAGGTCATGCAGCTCGCCGAGCTGTCCAACCAGGAGATTCAGAGATGCCCAAAGTCCTCGTTCTGTATTACTCGTCGTACGGCCACATCGAAAAGATGGCCGAGGCCATTGCCGCTGGTGCGCGTGAAGCCGGCGCCCAGGTCGACGTGAAACGCGTCCCCGAGACGGTTCCCGAAACGGTCGCAAAGTCTGCGCATTTCAAGCTCGATCAGGCAGCGCCCGTCGCGAGCGTTGCCGATCTGGAGAACTACGACGCCATCGTCGTAGGCACCGGCACCCGCTTCGGCCGGATGTCTTCCCAGATGGCCGCCTTTCTCGACCAGGCCGGTGGGCTGTGGGCCCGCGGCGCACTCAACGGCAAGGTCGGTGCGGCCTTCTCGTCGTCGGCCACCCAGCACGGCGGCCAGGAGACCACGCTCTTCTCGATCATCACCAACCTGCTGCATTTCGGCATGACCATCGTGGGCCTGCCGTACAGCCACCAGGGCCAGATGAGCGTCGACGAGATCGTCGGCGGCGCGCCCTACGGTGCCACCACCGTCGCAGGCGGCGATGGCTCGCGGCAACCGACGGCGATCGATCTGGCCGGCGCGCGCCATCAGGGCGAGCTGGTGGCCAAGACCGCCGCGAAGCTCTTTGCCTGAGCACCCGCACCCTCCATCTGTAGAAGCGAGAAAGACATGGTCTCCAACGACTTTGCAGGACGGGTCGTACTCGTCACGGGTGCGGGCTCCGGCATCGGCCGGGAGGCTGCCAAGGCCTTCGCGGCACGAGGGGGTCTTGTGTATGCCGCCGACCTGAACGAGCACGGCCTTGCCGAAACCGTCGATCTCATCACCGAGATCGGCGGGAAGGCCCGCGCGCTCATCGCCAATGTGGCCGTCGAGCAAGAAGTGGCCAACGCCATCGCACGCATCGAACGCGAGGCCGGCCGGCTCGACGTGGCCTTCAACAACGCCGGCATCACCGGCAAGGCGCAACGCATCGAGGACTACCCGACCGAAGACTTCGACCGGGTGATCGCCGTCAACCTGCGCAGCGTCTTTCTCGGCATGAAGCATGAGTTGCCGCTCATCAAGAAAAGTGGCGGCGGCGCCATCGTGAACACGGCCTCCGTGGCCGCATTGACGGGCCCCGGCGGGATGAGCGCCTATGCGGCCTCCAAGCACGGCGTGCACGGCCTCACGCGCGTTGCCGCGATGGAAAACGCCGCCCACAACGTGCGGGTCAATGCCCTCGCCCCCGGATGGACGGAAACGCCGATGGTGAAGGTCGCGAGCGACCAGAACCCGGCCTTCGCGAAGCTGGTTTCCACCGCGATTCCTGCCAAGCGAGGCGGCCATCCCGCGGAGGTGGCAGCCGCCGCCGTGTGGCTGGCTTCTGATGCCGCGAGCTATGTGATGGGCCAGATGCTGGTCGTCGACGGTGGAATGACCATCGGCGGCTTCGAACTTTGAACAAACCGAACCGACAAGGAGCAACACCATGAGCAATTTGAATGCAGGCGAGATGGCAAAGGCCGTCGTTCGCCGCAATACCGAAGAAGTGCAAGGGCGCGGCAACTGGGCCTTGTTCAACGAGCTTTTCTCGGACGACTTCCTCGACCACACACCACAGCCGAACTGCACGCCCGACAAGGCCGGTGCGCTGGGCCTGTATCGCATCCTGCGGGAGGCGTTCCCCGACTTTCACGCCGAAATCCATTGGCAACGCGCCGATGGCGATGTCGTCACCACCTACAAGACCTATCACGGCACGCAGCAGGGAACCTTCCTCGGCATTGCGCCGACCGGCCGCGCGATCCATTTCGAAACCGTGGACGCGATGCGCGTGCAGAACGGAAAGATCACGGAGCACTGGGGTGTTGCCAATCTCTTCTCCGTGCTTCAACAGCTGGATGCATGGCCCCGCGCCGCAGGAGACAAGTCATGAACACCAACATTCTTCAGGACAAGGTGGTCGTCGTGACCGGCGCTGCCAGCGGCATTGGCAAGGCTGTGGCCGTGCAGGCCGCGAAGCACGGAGCCAAGGCGGTGATCGTTTCGGACGTGACGCCAGAGCCCCGCGAAGGAGGCCGCACCACGATGGAGGAGATCGAGGAGCTGGGCGTGCCGGCGCGCTTTCATCGCGCAGACGTCAGCCAGCGGGCACAGGTCGACGATCTTCTGAAAGCAGCAGACGAGTTCAGCGGCGTCGATGTGATGGTCGCCAATGCGGGCATCACGCTGCGCGCCGACGGGTTCGACGTTGCAGAGGCGGACTACCGCCGGCTCATGGGCATCAACCTCGACGGAACGCTGTTCAGCGCGCAGGCGGCAGCCCGCAGCCTGAAGGCACGGGGCAAGGCCGGGAGCATCGTTCTCATGGCCAGCATGGGCGGCATCTCGGGCGCGGGCATGACGGTGGCTTACTCCACCAGCAAGGGCGGCGTGGTCCTGATGGCCAAGTCGCTGGCCGATGCATTGGGGCCGGATGGCATCCGTGTGAATGCAGTCGCCCCGGGAACCATCGACACGCACCTGCTGCGAACGAGCCCCGGCATTGCAGAGGCTGCAGAAGGCTTTCGCCTGCGCACGCCACTGCGGCGCCTTGGCAAACCTTCCGAGATCGGCGACGCCGTCGCGTGGTTGGGCTCGGACCTGTCGAGCTATGTGACGGGCACTGCGCTGCTCGTCGATGGCGGCCTGCTCGCCGTGATTTGACCCGAAAGAAAGACATGACCACCACCATCCGCTTCCATCAATACGGTTCTCCCGAAGTCCTCCAAGTCGAGGACGACAACGTCGGCATGCCGGGGCCCGGACAGGTTCGCCTGCGCCACGAGGCCATCGGCGTCAACTTCATCGACACGGCTTTTCGCCAGGGCGTGATGCCCGTCTCGCTGCCCTCGGTGCCTGGGGTCGAGGGCGCCGGCATCGTCGAGGCCATCGGGCCGGACGTCACAGACGTCAAGGTCGGCGATCGCATGGCTTACTTCCTCGCGCCGGGCAGCTACGCACAGGTGCGCCTGGTCGATGCAGCCGCGCTACTCAAGGTGCCTGACGATCTCTCTTCGGAACAGACCGTCACGGTGCTGACCAAGGGCCTGACTGCCTGGGCCGGGCTGAATGGCTTCCATCAGCTCAAGGCAGGAGAGAAGGTGTTGGTGCAAGGCGCTTCGAGCAGCGTGGGCACCATGATCTCGCGCTGGGCCAAGGCAAAAGGCGCCACCGTCATCGGAACGGTGGGCTCGCAGTCGAAGCGAGCAGCGCTCGAGGGCACCATCGATCACGTATTGCTCTCTGGCGACGCCGATCTTGCCGCACAGATCCGCAGCATCGCGCCCGAAGGCGTCGACGTGGTCTACGAGTTCGTCGGCAAGGCCACTTTTGCAGCATCGGCAGCGGCCGTGCGCGATGGCGGAACCATCGTCACCATCGGCGCGGCTTCCGGGGCGCCAGACATCGACCGGGCGGGCCTTGCCGCTCGCGGCGTTCGCATCGTGGGCGGGCCGATGGCGCAGCACGTGCAAGGTGCCGTGGCCCAGGCGACCGGCGAGGTGTTCGACGCGTACCGCAAGGGTGTCTTCGGCACGCTCGACGTGGCCCGCTATCCGCTCGTCGAAGCGGCGCGGGCGCACGAGGACATCGCGGCCCGGCGCAAGTCGGGGGCGATCATCCTCGTGCCTTGATCCTGTGAACGCATCGATCCTGGCAACCCGGCTGGACACCCAACGGGGAAGCAGATATTTTCCCGGGAGTTTCATCGATGGGAGCGATAGATGCTGGACGGCGTTTCAATGGATCAACTGCGCACCTTCATTGCGGCCGCCGATGAGGGCAGCTTCTCGGCCGCCGGGCGCAGGCTGCGCCGGGCCCAGTCGGTGGTGAGCCAGACGCTGGCCAACCTCGAAGGGCAGATCGATGTGCAGCTCTTCGACCGTAGCGGGCGCTATCCGAAGCTCACCGAGGAAGGCACCGCTCTGCTTGCGCAGGCCCGCTCCGTGGTCCACGGCATGGACGGCTTCAAGGCCACTGCGCGCACGATCTCCGAAGGGCTCGAACCCGAGTTGTCGGTGGTGGTCGACGTCATGTACCCCATGGACTCGCTGACGGTGGCGGTCGGTCTCTTTCGGGCCGCGTTTCCGCACACGCCGCTGCGCCTCTATGTCGAGGCACTGGGCGCCGTGGCGCAACCGGTGCTCCAGCGCGGCTGCAGGATCGGCATCATGGGGTCCATGCCCCTCGTTCCGGAGGAGCTCGATGCCGAGAAACTGCTCGACGTTCCGATGGTGACGGTGACTGCCTCCTCTCACCCGCTGGCCGCACAGAAACGCGTCATCGCGTCGCGGGAATTGGAGCAGCACGTTCAACTCGTCCTGACGGACCGCACCTCGCTGACCAGCGGCAAGACCTTCGGCGTGTTCACTTCATCGATATGGCGGCTCGCAGACCTGGGCGCAAAGCATGCGTTTCTTCGCGCGGGTTTTGGCTGGGGGCACATGCCGCTTGCCATGGTGCGCAGCGACATCGAGTCAGGGCTCCTGACCCGGTTGCAGCTGAAGGCCTTTCAACCCACCACACCGCCGATTGCCATGTTTGCCGTGTACCGCAAAGACCTGCCGCCAGGACCAGCCGGGCGATGGTTCCTGGAGCACCTGAAGGACACGGCGCCAACGGGAGATTCACCGAAGTAACGCGAGTGCCCCTTGCTCACTCGGCCCCGCGAGGCCGCTGCCCCAGATGCTCATGCAGGAACTCGACGAAGCGCTGAGTCTTTGCGGGCAGCAGGCGGGTTTCAGTGAGCGCATAGACGGAAGTCGGGGTGCCGTGCCACTGCGGCAACACCGGTCGCAGGCGACCTGCCGCGACATCTTCGGAAGCGATCTCCTGCGGAAGCAGGATCACGCCCAGGTCGAGGGTCGCCAGGCGCCGGAACATGCCGACGCTGTTCACCTGAAACCGTCCTCCCACCTCGACCTCGACGACCTCTCCTTCGCGCTGCAGCGTCCACTTGTTTGCCTTGGGAAGGCCCAGGCACTCGTGTCGCGCCAGATCGCTCGGGTGCATTGGCTCGCCGGACAGCTCGAGGTAGCGGGGCGAGGCATAAACCTGAACGGGTAGCCGCGCGAGCAACCGGGCGATCAGGTTCGAGTCCGCGAGTTCGCCCATGCGGATGGCCACGTCGAAAGGCTCGGTGACCAGGTCCACCCGCCTCGGCGTGAGATCGAACTCGAAGCTGATGCCGGGGTAGCGACGAGCGAACTCCGCGACCAGGGGTGCCATGTAGATGGTGGCGAAGTCCACCGGCAGCGACGCGCGCAGCACGCCGCTGGGCTGCGCCAGCATCTCGCCCAGTTGCTCGTGAGCGATGCGCGCTTCTTCGACGATGCGCCAGCAGCGCTCGAAGTAGAGCTGCCCCGCCTCCGTCAGCTCGACCTTGCGTGTCGTGCGATGCAAGAGCCGCAGGCCGATGGCTTTCTCCAGTCCGTTGATTCGCCTGGACAGCGTCGAACTCGGCACGCCCGAGGCATCGGCCGCGCGGCGAAAGCTCCTCGCGTGGGCGACCTCCACGAACAAGGCCATGTCGTTCAACAGTTCCATCTTGATTGCGCCATTTATGGATCAATGAAAGCCATTTTGACGTATTTATCTCTTCAGCAGATTAATCAAAGATGCGTCCATCGCACCGCACAACCCAAGGAATTCACCATGAGCCAGCTGTTCACCCCCGTTCGCATCGGCCGCTACATTGCGCCAAACCGCCTCGTCATGGCCCCGATGACCCGCTCCCGCGCCGACGGCGACGGCGTCCCGAGCGACCTGACGGTCGCCTACTACGCCCAGCGCGCCAGCGCCGGCCTGATCATTTCCGAAGGCGTGTTCCCGTCCGCAATGGGCAAGGGCTACGTGCACACGCCCGGCATCGAGACCGAGGCACAGGTCGCAGCCTGGAAGAAGGTGACCGAGGCCGTGCACGCCCGCGGCGGCCGCATCTTCATGCAGCTGATGCACACCGACCGGATCTCGCACCCCTCGCTGCTCGACGGCGCGACGCCCGTGGCGCCTTCGGCCATCAAGCCCGAGGGCCAGGCGTGGACGCCTGCCGGTCAGGTCGACTTCGTCACGCCCCGCGAGCTGAGCCTGCTCGAGATCGCCGACGTCATCGAAGACTATCGCCAGGCCACCCGCCGCGCGCTTGAGGCCGGCTTCGACGGTGTAGAGCTGCACGCAGCCTCCGGCTACCTGCCTGAGCAGTTCCTCTCTTCCGGCAGCAACCAGCGCCAGGACATCTACGGCGGTTCAGTCGAGGGCCGCGCCCGCTTTGCGCTGGATGTGCTGGATGCGATGGCCGCAGAGGCCGGCGCCGACCGCGTCGGCATCAAGATTTCGCCGGAGATGAACTACAACAGCATCACGGATGCTGCGCCTCAGGAGACCTACGCCTACCTGGTCGAACAACTGCGCGGCTGGGGTCTGGCCTATCTGCATGTCACCCTCTTCGGTGCGCAGTTCGACTACCACGCCCTCCTGCGCCCGCGCTTCGAAGGCGCATACCTGATCGGCGGCGGCCTCACCCAGGACAGCGCCGAAAGCGCACTGTACGAAGGCAAGGCCGACGCAACAGTGTTCGGCAGCGCTTTCCTTGCGAACCCCGACCTGCCGGAGCGCTTCCGCGTGGGCGCCGCGCTCAACGCAGCCGACCGCAGCACCTTCTTCGCACCGCCGACCGCCAAGGGATACATCGACTATCCGGCGCTGGCTGCGGCCGAGGCTGCCTGAGGCAGAAGCCGAACTGGAGCTACACCATGAAGATCGAACGATTCACCGCCGACAACACCGCCTTGCTGCTGATAGACCATCAGGTCGGCACGATGCAACTGATCAAGAACATCGACAGCGAACTCGCGGCCAAGCAGTCGATTGCGCTGGCCAAGATGGCAAAGATCCTCAACATCCCGACCGTGATCACGTCCAGCCAGGAAGACCACGCCCAGGGCCCGATCCTTCCGAAGATCGCCGAGATCCTGCCCGAAGCGCACGCTGCACGCATCAAGCGCCCTGGCGTGGTCAATGCCTGGGCCTATCCCGACTTCCGCAACGCAGTGCTCGCAACCGGGCGCAAGCAGCTGATCATGGCGGGCGTCACCACCGACGTTTGCCTGATCTTCCCGGCCATCGACGCCGCAGTCGAAGGCTTTGCCGTGCAGGCCGTGATGGATGCATCGGGCTCGCCCAGCGATCTGTCCGAAGAGTTTTCCCGCCAGCGCATGCACGACGCGGGCGTGGTGCTCACCGCCACCAACACGCTGATGGCGGAAATCGCGCAAGACTGGTCCACGCCCGCCGGGCAGCAGCTGATCGGCTTGTTGTTCAGCGATGTGTTTCCGGCCCTTGGTGCCGGCATCGTTTGAGCCATCAACCGAGCAGCAGCGAAGCCTCGTCGCGCCAGTAGGCTACTGCAGCGAGCCAGCCTTCCCACACGCAGCCGTTGCAGCCGCGACCGCAGCAGGTTGTGGGCTCGGGCGGCGGTGCGCGCATCGCAAGCCCTGCGGCATCGAGCAATGCCTGCACGCGCGCGATGAGCGCTTGCGCGCCGGCAAGGTTCGTGGGTTCGGGCAGCCGGTCGATGGCGTTCATGGCGGGCAGATCTTCATGCGTCGAGGTTCAGCTCCAGCCGCATCTTCGCCCCGCCCGACTCGCTCGACCCGATCGTGAGTTGCCCGCCGTGCAGGCGCGCAACCTCGGCCACGAGATGCAGCCCGAGCCCCGCGCCGCGCCCGCGCGGCACGAGCCTGTGAAACGGCGCCACCACGCGCTCGCGGTCCGCTGCCGGAATGCCGGGTCCGGAGTCGAGCACCTCGAAGCCCGATGGCTCCCACAGCCGCACCTGGATGTCGCAGCCCTGCCCTCCATGCTCGATGGCGTTCTGGATCAGGTTGCTCAGCGCGCGTTCGAGCGAGGGCGCATCGCCGCGCACCCACAACGGTTGCGGCGCATCGACCGACAGCGTGCAACGATTCATGATCGCCAGCGGCGCGATGTCGCCCGCCACGCGCTCGCACAGCGCCTTCAGGTCGACCTGCTGCTGGTCGTGCACCGCGACGTGGTCCAGCCGCTGGAGGTCGAGCAGTTGCTCGGCCAGCGTGGCGAGCCGCGCCGAGGCTTGCATCAGCTTCACCTTGAGCGGGCCGTCCTGCAGTCCTTCGAGATGGATCTGCAGCGTGGTGATCGGCGTGCGCAGCTCGTGTGCGGCGTCAGCGAGGAAGCGCTCCTGCCGGTCGTAGCCTTCGTTGAGCCGGTCGAAGGCACGGTTCACGGCGTTGACCAGCGGGCGGATTTCGCTGGCCACGTTGGCCAGCGGCAAGCGCGTGGTGCGCTCGTGCACGTCGATGCTCTCGGCATGCTCGGCCGTAGCCACCACGCCCTTGAGGCCGCGCTTCACCACGAAGGGCGTGGCCAGGATCACGCCGAGGCAGGTCACCAGCGCCATCGGCGCCACCAGAAAGAGAAAGGCGATGCCCGTGCCCTTGAGCGTGTTCCTCACCGTCAGCGGGCCGCCGGTCTGCACCATCACGGCCACCAGGCCCGCACGCGTTTCCGCGCGCTCGAAGCGGGCCTTGGGCCGGGTGTTGTCGTCCTCGGGGTTGAGGGCCATGCGCTCCATGTCGCCGAGCGCGTTGAAAAGCGCGGAATAGGCAGGCGGCACGTCGCCGCTGCGCACTTCCGAGCCGTGGGCATCGCGCGCGATGAACCAGAACGGCGGATCGGCCTTCTGCAGGCGCTGCACTTCCGCCGTCGGCTCGACCACCAGTTGCCCATCGGGGCCGCGCGCCAGCGCGCGCTGGATCACGGTGACGGTCTCCTGCCCGGTCTCGTCGACCACGCGGCCCAGCACCCAGGCCAGCCCGAGAAAGCCGCCCATCACCAGCGAGCCGACCACCACCTGCAACAGGATCAGGCTCCAGATCAGCCGCCAGCGCAGCGAGAGCAGGCTCAGTGTCATGTCATGCCGCCATGCGGGCGGCGCAGATCAGGTAGCCGACACCGCGAATTGCATGGATCTCCACCTGCGCACCGGCCTTGTCGAGCTTGGAGCGCAGCCGCGACACATGCGTGTCGAGCGCGTTCGACTGGATCTCGTCCTTGTGCCCGTACACACGGTCTTGCATGGCCTCGCGCAGCACGGTGCGACCACGGTGTTCGAGCAGTGCCTCGAGCACCAGCAGCTCGCGTCGCGGCAGCGTGAGGCAAAGATCGCCCACATGGGCCTGCCGCGTGTGATGGTCGAAGCGCAGCTGCCCAAGCGTCATGACGAGGTTCGCGCGCACTGCTGGGCGTCGCGCCAGTGCGCGCACGCGCGCCATCAGTTCGTCCATCGAGAAGGGCTTGGCGAGATAGTCGTCCGCACCGCCGTCGAGGCTCAGCACGCGCTCGGCCACGTCGGTCATGGCCGTGAGCACCAGCACCGCGGTGGCGATGTGGTTCTGCCGCAGGAAGGCCACGAGCGAAAGGCCATCGCCATCGGGCAGGCCACGGTCGAGCACGATCACGTCGTGCTGCGCCGACAACGCTGCCTCCTCGGCCTCGCGCAGCGAACTCGCCACGTCAACCACCGCCTGGTTCTGCCGCAGCGCCGAGGCCAGGGCTTGCGCCAGGTCGACTTCGTCTTCGACGAGCAGGATTCTCATGAGGGGTGCAGCAAGGGCTGTGTGCAAAAAAGAAGCGGGCCATTCTAGGAGAGGCCTCATTGCAGCTCATTGCAGAAAGCGCAATGTTCACGCAATGCAGCTGCATAAGCTGGAGCACTGCATGACCTCCCGCCCGGCGACTTCCTCCCCCCATCCTTTCGTACCCTGGTACGTGGCATTGGGCCAGCGGATCGCCACGCTCTGGGTGGTGAAGATGATCGGCACCACGGTCGGCATCTCGGGCTTCTTCGTCGTGTACTTCTGGGTGATGCACAACCCACCATCGGAGCCGATGGTGATGCCGCTCACGCGGCTCGACCACTGGGTGGACGTGAGCGACGACGCGATGGTGCTCTACGGCTCGCTGTGGTTCTACATCTCGCTGGCGCCGGCCTTCGCGAAGGACAAGGCAGAGCTCTGGGCCTGTGCGCGCGACGCCGCCATCATGGCCGCCGTCGGCCTCGTGGTGTTCTGGCTCTTTCCTACGACGGTGCCGGTGTTTGCGGTCGACTGGGCGCAGTACCCGGCTCTGCAGTTTCTCAAGGCCACCGACGTGGGTGGCAATGCGTTTCCATCGCTGCACGTCGCGTTCGCGGTGCTCACGGCCGTGCTGCTGGAGCGCCAGCTGCGCAGCGTGCAAGCGCCCACATGGCTGCGCGTACTGAACCTGCTGTGGGCCTTCGGCATCGTCTACTCGACGTTGGCAACGCGACAGCACGTGCTGCTCGACGTGCTCGGCGGCACGCTGCTCGCGGCCGCCGTGAGCTGGGCCGGTACCACACGCGACTGGCTGGTGTGGACCGAGGCCTGAGCCCCAGCACACCAGACAGTCAAGCAGCAGCGCTCGCGGCGACGGCCCTGAAAACCTCCAGCGCCAGATCGATCTCGCGCTCGCCCGTATGACGATGGGTGACGCAGCGCAGCTTGTGCCTGCCCCAAGTCCGGGCCAGCACGCCCAGCTTGCGCAGCGCGGCTTCCCACTGAGCCGCGTCGAGCCCGGTGGCGCTCACGTCGACCTGCACGATATTGGTCTGCGGCTCGTTGGCGGAAAGCCCACGGAGCTGGCCGATTCTGTGAGCGAGGCGGCGCGCGACCGCATGATCGTCCGCAAGCCGGCCCACCATGGTGGTGATGGCAACCAGCCCCGCGGCCGCGGCGATCCCGACCTGGCGCTGGCTGCCCCCGAGCAGCTTTCTGTGCCACCTGGCACGCTGAATGGTGTCCGCCGGCCCGGCAAGCACGGCCCCCATGGGCGCGCTCAGGCCCTTGGACAGGCACAGCGAAACGGTATCGGCAAAGGCCGTGATCTCCGCAGCTGGCACGCCCAGTGCCACTGCCGCGTTCATCAAACGTGCGCCGTCCAGGTGGACCGCAGCGCCCGCATCCCTGGCCACTGCAAACACCGCCTGCATGTGGGTGAGCGGCAGCACCGCCCCGCCGGCGTTGTTGTGGGAAGTTTCCAGACAGACGAGCCCGGTGCGCAGCTTGTTGCGGCCCGGCCCCAAGGCCTGCGCGAGCAAGCCCAGGTCCATGGCGCCGTCGACGCCGGCAATGCCCTGATAGAACGACCCGGTCAGCGCGGCCGCGCCGCGCTCGGTCACGTAGATGTGCGATGCCGCTTCGGCAAGCACGACTTCCTGCCGCCCGGCCTGGGCGAGGATGGCAAGGAGGTTGGCCATCGTTGCGCTCGGGACATACAGCGCGGCCTCCTTGCCCAGCAGTCGGGCGGCCTCGGCCTCCAGCTCCAGCGCGGTCGGGTCACCGTCGAGCCCGTCGTCGCCGAGAGGAGCAGAGGCGATGCGGTCATACATCTGCTCTGTGGGCAGCGTCACCGTGTCGCTGCGAAGGTCCACCGGCGGATACATGCTGTCTGGGGTCATTCGGCAGTTGCGCCGGTCGCCTTCACGACCTCCGCCCATTTTTTTCTCTCGCTGTTCAGGAATGTATTGAACGCTTCCGGCGTTCCGGTCCGCACGTAGATGCCGCGCGCGGCGAGGTTGGCCCGGACATCCGCCGAATCGAGCACCCGGTTGATCTCCGTGTTCATGGTCCGGACGATGTTCTCCGGCGTCTTCGCGGGCACCACCACGCCGTAGAGCGTGTAGTACTCGAAGCCCTTGAAGCCGCTCTCGATGAAGGTGGGAACGTCAGGCAGCGATGGATCCCGCGCTCCCGAAGTCACGGCGAGCGCCCGCAGCTTGTGGTCCTTGATGAGCGGCAGCGCCGAAACGAGGGAAGAGATGTAGAAGTCGACCTGCCCGCCCAGCATGTCCGTCATGGCCGGGCCACCGCCCTTGTAAGGCACATGCAAAACGTTGGCTCCCGCCGTCACGCGCAGGTTCTCGGCCACCAGATGCCCGACGGTTCCGTTGCCGGACGATGCGTACGCAAGTTGCTTCTTCTTCGAGCCCGCCAGCAGCGAAGCAAGGCTGTCGTACGGACTGGAGGCATTCACCACCAGCACCGACACGCCCGTGCCGACCAGCGCAACCGGCGCGAGGTCCTTCGAGGGATCGAAGCTGAGCTTCTTGTAGAGAAACTGGTTGACCGTAAGGTTGCTGGTTTCGCCCAGCACGGCGGTGTAGCCGTCGGGCGGCGACTTCGCGCCGAACTCCAGGCCGATGTTGTTGCCGGCACCGGGCTTGGTGTCGACGACGACCTGCCACTTGGCCTGCTCGCCCAGTTTGGCCGCAAGCAGGCGGCAGACGGCATCCGTGCCCCCACCCGGGGGACTCGGCGAGACCAGGTGAATGGGACGCTCGGGCACCCACGCCGCGGCGGTCGCATGAGCTGCGGCGAGCGCGAGCCCCAAGGTGCATGCCAGGCTCCTGGCGCGCGCGAGACGATGGCGTCGGATGTCGTTCATGAGCGGGTGGTTCCGATCGGGCAGGTTGAATGAATTCAGCGAATCCTAGGCCCGCCATAAAATGAGTAAAGCGAGATATACAAATATCAACTGTGAGGATTTCTCATGAATCTCACGATGCTGGTCACCCTGCGCACCATCCTCGAACAGGGCAGCTTCACCGCCGCGGCCGGCGTCGTGGGCTGCAGCCCGAGCGCGGTGAGCCTGCAGGTCAAGCAGCTGGAGCAGTATTTCGGCAAGCCGCTGTTCGACCGCTCCACCCGCGTGGTGGCGCCAACGGCCTTTGCCCATGAGGTAGTGAGCGCGGTGGGCGACTTCTCCCACCGGCTGCAGATGCTTCGCTCCCGCCCGGTGGTGGAAGTGGCGGGCCGCATCAGGGTCGGCGTGATCACCAGCATGCAGAGCGACGTGCTGCCGCAGGCGCTGCATGAGCTTCGCCGGAAGCATCCGTCGCTGGATGTGGTGGTTCCCCCGCTGAACGACAGCGACGAAATGATCTCGGAGCTCAAGGCGGCGCGGCTCGACGTCGCGTTGCTCGTCAGGCCGGAAGCCGGCGGCTCGCGCCGGCTGGTCTGGCGGGAGCTGCACCGCCAGCCCTACGTGTTGCTGGCGCCGCCGAATGCCTCCGGTAAAACCGTCAGGCAACTGCTGGAAGCCTACGACTGGATCGGCTACGACCTGTCTCTTTCGGGAGGGCGCGTCGCCGCGCGATACGTGCGCAGCCTGAAACCCGATGCGCGCTGTGTGATGGAGCTGCGCTCGATGGACGCCATCGTTGCAATGGTCGCCCAGGGCCTGGGGGTTTCCGTCGTCCCGCAGCCCAGGCGTCCGCTGGTCGATGCCTATGCGGTGCGCGAAGTGGGCCTGGGAAGTCGTGCTCCGTTTCGCAAGCTCTCGCTGGTCTGGCGAAACTCGGACGAAGGCAGCCGCAATGTCGAGGCGGTTGCAGAGGCCTTCGCAACCGCCTTCGGCCTTCAGCGAAAGCCGTGAAAAGCCGGCATTACCAGAAGATCCAGAGGGCCAAGCCACCGAAGATGGCCCACTTCACGAGGTAGTACACGCGCTTGTCCCAAGCCTTCAGGCGCTTGCCGATCACGCGGATCTGGTAGATGTACTTGAAGGCGCGGTTGATGCCGCCCGTCTTGTCGCCCGCGTCGTTGGGCGAGCTGGCGGCGGCCAGCAGGTTCTTCGCGAACCAGCGGTTCACGGCGCTGGCCCAGCGGTACTTCAGCGGGCGCTCGATGTCGCAGAACAGGATCACGCGGTCGTGGTCGGTCGTGTTCTCGGCGTAGTGGATGAAGGTTTCGTCGAACACCACGGCTTCGCCGTCGCGCCAGTGATAGCGCTGGCCGTCCACGTCGATGTAGCAGCCTTCGACACCCGGCGTCCACAGGCCCAGGTGGTAGCGCAACGAACCGGCGAAGGGGTCGCGGTGGCGCACGAGGCGGCTGCCCGGTGGCAGCTCGGCGAACATCGCGGCCTTGATGGTGCCGATGCCCTTGAGCAGCTCTGTGGTGCGCGGGCACAGCACCGCGGCCGAGGGATGCGCCTCGTCGTACCACTTCAGGTAGAAGCGCTTCCAGCCGCTCTTGAAGAAGGAGTTGAAGCCCACGTCGTTGAACTGGCTCGACGCCTTGATGCTGCCGCCATTGCGCATGGCCAGCGCTTCTTCGCGGATGACTTCCCAGTTTTCTTCGAGCACGCGCATCTCGGGGAACTGCGCGGGCGACAGGTACGGCGTACCCGGCACCTTCGAGAAAAGGTACATGAAGACGTTCAGCGGGGCCAGGAAGGTCGAGTGATCAGAGAGCTGTCTGAAGAAGCGATGCCGCACCTGGCCGCGGAAATGAACGTAGAGCGCACTGAGCGCGAAGATGGCAAGAATGACCCACTTCATTTGGAAAGTGTCCTGTAAACAGCACCGGGTAGTGTAATTCTTTGCACCAAATTGGCCCTGCCCTGGTCCTTTGGCCGTGCGCCGGGCGAGGTTTCAGCTGCAGAGCATTGGCTGCGGCGTATCGGCCATGGCCAGCGGCAGCCGCACGGTGGCCAGCAGGCCGCCGTTCGCGGTTTCACCAAGCGCGACCTCGCCGCCGTGCCGGTCGACCACCGATTTGACGATGGCCAGCCCCAGCCCGCTGCCGCTCTGGTTCTGGTCGGGGTTGCGGAAGAAACGGTCGAACACCCGCTCGCGCAAGGCAGG
The DNA here is from genome assembly GCF_051992195.1 of Variovorax sp. YR566. NCBI lineage: Bacteria > Pseudomonadati > Pseudomonadota > Betaproteobacteria > Burkholderiales > Comamonadaceae > Variovorax > Variovorax sp. YR566. Next base: position 5,555,342 of record NZ_CP197092.1, read on the forward strand.
CGGAATGCCGGGGCCCTGGTCCGCCACCGTCAGCAGCGCCTGCGTGCCTTCGCGCGCCACGTGCACGACCACCGTACTCCCCGGCGGGCTGTACTTGATGGCGTTGTTGATGAGGTTGTCGATCATCGAGACCAGGCTTTCGCGCTCGCCGAGCACCGGCACGCGGTCTTCGCTCACCAGTTCCAGCTCGACGTTGCGGGCGCTGGCCAGCCCTTCGATCATGGCCAGCCGGTCTTGCACCAGCGCGTCGAGCGACAGCATCACGGGTAGCGCGTTGTCCGAAACCGCGTCGCTGCGCATGAGCTGCAGCAGCTGCCCCACCAGCCGCGCCGCGCGGTCGTTGCTGCGCAGCAGATTGCCCATGAGCTCGCGCTGCTGTTCGTCGGTGCTCTGCTCTTTCAGCGCCTCCACATTCACTCGCATGGCCGCCAGCGGGGTGCGCAGCTCGTGCGCGGCATCGGCGATCAGGCTGCGCTCGCGCGAAGTGCTGTCGCGCACCCGCTGCAGCAGGCTGTTGATGCTCTGCACCAGCGGCTGCAGTTCCTTGTGCGGCGGCGCGTACGACAGCGGCGTGAGGTCGGCCGGCCCGCGCTCTGCGGTTTCCTGGCTCACCCGGCGCCACGGCCGCAGCGCAAGGCGCACCGACAGCCACGCGGGAAACACCAGAAAAGGCAAGCTGATGACCAGCGGCAGCAGGTAGTAGCCGCGGTACATCACGGTGACCGTCAACCGCCAGACGCTGGGCTCGGCCAGCATCACGCGAACGTCCGAGGTGGGCGAGGCCAGCGTGCGCGCGCGCCACTCGCGGTTGCCCGCCTTCACGGTCTCGACGCGGTTCGGCACGGTATTCAGAATGACAGGCACGGCCGCCGTCGAGCGATAGATCAATTTGTCGCCCTGCCAGACCTGCAGCACCGGCGAGGTGTCCGAAGCGGCGTCGCCGTCGCCCATGGTTTCGAGCAGCGCAGCCTCGAAGGCGGCCAGGGTTTCCTGTTGCTTGTCGGGCTGGTCGGCCGTGTTCTTCGCGATTGCAATCACCGACTGGAAGATCTTGTCGAACTTCAGCAGCTCGGGGTCGTCGTAGGAGTCGTACAGCAGCAGCGCGATGGCCATGGTCCACAGCAAGGCGACCACGCCCATCTGCGCCAGCAGCAGGCGCCGCATCAGGGAAGGTTGTTTCCAGTTCTTCCAGCGCTGCGCCAGCGCCTGCATCATTTTTGCGTGCTCCGCACGAGCGACTGCACGTCGATCACGTAGCCGATGCCGCGCACCGTGCGGATGTAGCCCTGGCCGATCTTCTTGCGCAGGTTGGAGATGTGCACTTCGAGCGAATTGCTGCCGTTGGCCTGGCCACCGGGCAGCACCTGCTCTTCCATCACGCGGCGCGTGACCACGCGGCCGGTGCGCTTGAGCAGCAAGGCCAGCAGGTCGAACTCGCAGCGCGAAAGCTCCACCGGCTCGCCATCGACGATCACGCCGCGCGTGGGCTCGTGCAGCGCCAGGCCGCGCATGCGGATGGTCTCGTCGTTGAAGCCGTAGCTGCGCCGCGCGAGCGCCCGCACGCGCGACAGCAGCTCGGCCAGCGCGAAGGGCTTGACGAGATAGTCGTCCGCGCCGTCGTCCAGGCTGCGCAGCCGGTCGGTCAGCGCGTCGCGAGCGCTCAGCACCAGCACCGGCAATATCTGCCGGTCGCGGCGCAGGCGGAACAGCAGGTCGAGCCCATCGCCGTCGGGCAGGCCGAGGTCGAGCAGCACCATGTCGAAGGTGCCGCCGTCGAGGGTGCGCAAGGCGTCGTCGAGTCTGCGGACCCACACCACATCCATGCCTTGATTGGCCAGCGCGATGCGCACGCCGTTGCCCAGGTCAAGGTCGTCCTCAACAAGCAAGAGATTCATGAGCCTCCACGTGAACGAACCACTCCGTTTCCGGAATGTGGCCGGAGTATCAGCGACACGCCGGTGAAGCACTTCAGGAAATCTTCATGAATGCCGAAGCAGCCCTTCAGGTGGGGCCCGGACACTGGAGCGACTCCTCACCACACAGAAACGGAACACCGACGTGAATCGATCGCCCACCCTCCTGGCCCCTCGCGACCAGCCGGATCGCAACCGCCTCCGGCGGCGGGACATCCTCCATGCCATGGCACTGACCAGTGCTGCAGGGCTCGCCGCCTGCGGTGGTGGCGGCGGCCGCGGCGGCGTTGGCATCGGGCCCGGCATTGGCACGGATGCCAGTCCTGCTGCTCCCGCCGCTGCCGGCCCAGGTGCCAACCCGGATGCCCCCCCGAACACCAACCCGGGTGTTGGCGATGGAAGCCCAAGGAACGACAGTGGCGAAGGCAAAGTCTCCGTCATCGACCGCCGTATCAAGGTCTCGAGCTCGCCCGAAGTCTCGCTGCAGGTGCGCGACTGGCAGCCGCCCCGCAGCACCGGCCCGGTCTTTGTATTTCTGCCCGGGCTTGGCGCCAACGCGCGCAGCTTCGACGGCCTCGCACCCGCACTGGCCGCCAAGTCGCGCGTGATCGCGATCAGCCGCCGCGGCTACGGCCTCTCGGACAAGCCGCTGCCCGTGAAGACCGCCACGCAGTACTACGAGGTGGACACGCTCGTGGCCGACCTGAAGGCCGTGCTTGACGCCCTCGGCGTACGGCGCGCGGTGCTGGGCGGCCATTCGATCGCAGGCAACGAGCTCACGCGCTTCGCGGGCCTGTATCCCGAACGGACGCAGGGCCTGATCTATCTCGACACGACCTTCGATTACACGGTGGGCGCAGACAGTGGCGGCGAGGACGTACCGACGAACTCACTGCTCGAAGAACCCAAACCGAAGCCGGAGAACGGCCGCTCGCTGCAGGCTGCCATCGCCTTCTCCCGCCGCAATTCGAAGAACTGGTGGCCTGTGCTGGAAGCGAACCTGCGCGACAGCCTCGACATCCATGCCGACGGAAGCGTGAGTCTCAACACACCCAGCGAAGTGAATGACGCCATGGAAACAGCCGCCCACTCGTTCTCGCCCGACTACAAGGCCGTGCGCGCACCTTCGCTGGTCGTGACCGCCCTGCCTGCGGACACCCGCGACATGTTCCCGTGGCTGGAACTGCCGCTCGATGCCAAGACGCAGAAAGATGCCTCGGACTACGTGCGCATGATCCGTAGCGCGGCCATCACGAATTCGAACCAGCTCGTGGCGGCGCTCAACACCCCGAACCGGCTGACCCTCGACAACAGCAACCACACCGACTTCTTCATGGAGCGCGAGGCCGATGTGCTGCGTGCCATCCAGTTCATGACATGGGCTTGAGCCATGCCGATGCCTTTCAAGCGCGCAGCAGCTTGATCAACGCAGCGAGCTCCTCCCCGCCGAGCCCTGCCGCATCGGCCCGCTGGAAGAGTCCCGCGGCGAAGGCCGGAAACTCGGTGTTGATGCCCGACGCCTGCGCCGCCTGCAGGATGCGCTGCGTTGCCTCGACCGAGATGCGCATCGGGCTCTGCGAGATGCTGAAATCGCCCGACTGGATGACGGAGCCCTCGTGCTGAAGAAAGCCCGCGAAGGTCGGCATGATGCCCGCGACGATGCGACCGTACTCGGCCACGTCGAAGCCTTCGTGCTCGGCAATGCGCGCGCCGTGGATGAAACCCAGCATCGTGCCGTAGATGGTGGAGAGCGTAGCGAGGTCCATGGCCGCCGCGGCGCTCGCCTTCTCGCCCAGGTAGACGATGCCGCCGGCCAGCACCTTCAGCCACGGCTCGGCCTCGTCGAATACGTGCTGTTCGCCAGACACCAGCAGCGGCGTATCGGGCCGGCCCATCTGGTCCGGCGCGGCCTGGATCGCGCCTTCGAGGTACGCGGCGCCGTGCGTGTGCGCCCATACCTGCGCGTCGCGTGCGTCCTGCGGGCTGCCGGTGGTCAGCTGCACCAGCAGGCGGCCATCCATCGCGGCGGCCGTGCCTTGCTCCGACAGGATCGCATCGGCGGCGCGGTAGTCGTAGACGCACATCACCGCAACGCGGCTCGCGCGCAACGCCTCGCTTGCGTCGCACGCCAGCACGGCGCCCTTCGCGACCAGCGCATCGGCCTTGCCGGGCGTGCGGTTCCACACCGTGACTTCGTAGCCCTGATCGAGATAGAGCTGAGCAATGGTGAAACCCATCGAGCCCAGGCCCAGAACGGAAACTCGCTTGTTGTTCATGACGATTCGATTGCTGTTTGTGAAGATGGTCGAATCGTAGAAATTTCGCTTCCATATGGTCAAGTACTTACAATAAAGTCAGGTACTTACCAAAACGTATGTATTGGGTATTTACGGGGCATCCCACGGATAAGAAATGAAATCGAAGAAACCCTACAACTGCGGCATCGGGCCTGCGTTCGACGTCATCGGCGGCAAATGGAAGGCCGTCATCCTCTGGGAGCTGAACGCGCAGGCCTATCGCTTCGGCGAGCTCAAGCGGCTGCTGCCCGACATCAGCGAGAAGATGCTGATCCAGCAGCTGCGCGAACTCGAAACCGACGGCATCGTCCATCGCGAGGTGTTCCACGAAGTGCCGCCGCGCGTGGAGTACTCGGCAACCAAGCTGGGCGCCACGCTCAATGCGGCGCTCGGGCCGCTGGCCGATTGGGGCGACCGCAATGCCAAGCGCATTGAAACCGCACGCGCGAAAGCCGAAGCGGCCAAGTAGGCCGGCACACCGGGAGCACCGAATGTCGTTGCGGAAAATTTCATCGGCCGTTCTGCTGGCCACGTCGGTGGCGTGGGGCCTCGCGCAGGCGCAGTGCGCGCCCTCGCCCATCTACGCCGGCCCGCCGATGCGCTCGGCGCCCGAAGCTGTATGGCAGAAGGACTTCAAGCGCTCCATCGACGGCGAGTTACCTGTCGAGCTGCAGAAGGCACTCGGCGACGCGCTCGACAAGATGCTCGCGCACGTTCCCGCTGCCAGCGTGGCGGTCGCGATTCCCGGCGAAGGCATCTGGTCCGCCACGCGCGGCCTGGCGCGCAAGGAGTCACCGCAATCCGTCGTGCCCGACCAGCCCTTTCAGGTCGCGAGCACCGCCAAGACCTTCACGGCCGCCGTCGTGCTGCAGCTCGTCGAGGAAGGCAAGCTCAGGCTCGACGACACCATAGACAAGTGGTTTCCCGACGCGCCGAATGCGAAGCTCACAACCATCGAGCAACTGCTGCGCCACACCAGCGGCCTCGTGAGCTTCAACGCGCTACCGTCGCTGGGAGCGGCCTACCGCACGCCCGCCGACGTCATCGCACTCGGCATGTCGCAAAAGCCGCAGTTCTGCCCCGGCACGAATTGGAGCTACACCAACACCGGCTACGCAATGCTCGGAGTGATCGTCGAGAAGGTGGACGGCGCGCCGTTCGCAGACGTGCTCACGAAGCGGCTCATCAAGCCCCTAGCGCTGAAGCACACGGCCATGCGCAAGCCGGGCGTCGAACTGCCCGTCGCCACGGGCCATGCAGCCGGCCGACCAGTCGACGCGCCGGACCAGTACGCCACGCCCTACGCCGCGGGCGCGCTGGCATCGACCGCAGGCGATCTCGCGGTGTTCTGGCACGCATTGCTCGCGGGCAAGGTGCTGCCCGGCGAAGCGGTACACCGCATGTTCACCGGCATGCCCGCCATGCTCGGCCCCTATGTCGGGAGCAACGCGTTCTATGGCATGGGCGTGCAGCTCTACGACGTGCCCGACGGTCCCGGGTTGATGCTCGGGCACAGCGGCGGCATCGAGGGCTTCACGAGCATCGTGGCCTACGTGCCGGCCGACGATGTGTACATCGCCGTGTCGTTCAACGAGAAGAAGGTGCCGGCCGAAGCCGGCCTGTGGGCGCTGCTCCGCGCGGTACGCACCTACCGCGTGCTGCATTGACGATGCGGCGGTAGCTCAGTCCGCCCAGCCGGTCTCGATCTCGGTCTTCACCTCGGTCATGAGCTTGTGCACAGGGCACTTGCCGGCCACGCGCAACAGTTCGTCGCGCTGCGCTTCCGTCAGGTCACCGCTCAGCCGCAGGCCCGACTTGAGGCGGTAGACGCCCTTGCGCTCCTCGCTGTCGTCGCGGTCGACCACGACCTCGATGTCTTCCACCGGAATGCCCTTGCGCCGCGCATAGATCAGCACCGTGAGCGCCTTGCAGGCCGCGAGCGATGCGTCGTACAGGTCATGCGGCTCGGGGCCGGCGTCGCTGCCGCCGCCAGCGGGCGATGCATCGACCGGAATCTCGTGGTTGCGGATCTTCAGGATGTGGCGCGTGCCGGTGGTGCCGTCGCGGCGGATCGAGATCGTCATGCAGGTGTCCTTGGTAGGGAGTTGCGGTTCAGGAGGAAAGCGTCTTCACGTACAGGATGGTCGTGAACCCGCTGTGCCATTCGAGATCGGGGTAGCGGTCGGCCTCGCGGTAACCGAGCGCGAGGTAGAAGCCCTGGCTCTGCGTGTTGAAGGTGTCGGTTTCGAGCCGCGCGAGTGCCACGCCGTCGGCGCGCATGCCGTCTTCCGCGAAGGCCATCAGGGCGCGGGCGATGCCCTTGCGCTGGTGCTCGGCCGGCACGTGCAGCGCGTGCACGAAGTCGTGCTCCCAATGGACCATGCCGACCACCTCGCCGTCGATCTCCGCCACGAAGAAGGCCGGGCCCATCTCGTCGATGTAGCCCACGGGCTCGCCGCTCTCCTTGTAGGCCTTCGCGGCCTCGGGCGTGAGCTGCGGCAGCCAGGTGCCGGCAAAGGTGTCGTCGAGGATGGCCTTCACCGCGTCGAAATCATCAAGGCGCCAGGGCCGGATGGCGATGTCGGGAATGTCGTGGGTCGTGCTCATCGGTTCAGCGGTCGACGGCCAGCATCAGCGTTTCCTTGATTTCTTCCATCACCACGTAGCTGTGCGACTCGGCCGCCACCGGCAGCTTCTTCAGGATGTCGCCCAGCAGGTGCCGGTACTCGCTCATGCCGCTGAGCCGCGCCTTCACGAGGTAGTCGAAGCTGCCTGACACCAGGTGGCATTCGAGCACCTCGGGCATGTGCAGCAGTTCCTTGCGCACCTTGTCGAACACGTCGCCGGACTTGGCCGAGAGCTTGATCTCGACGAACACCAGCAGCGTCTTGCCCAGCGCCTCGGGCGACACATGCGCGTGGTAGCCGGTGATGATGCCGTCGCGCTCCATGCGCTTCACACGCTCGGCGCAGGGCGAGGCCGACAGGCCGATGTGCTCGGCCAGCTCGGTCATGGAAACACGGCCCTGGCGCTGAAGCAGGTCGAGGATCTTGCGGTCGATTCGGTCGAGTTCGGGCATTTCACTTCGCGCGCGGCTTTGGACGATTGGCGGCAGTGTATTTCACTGCCAAATCGCTGAATACAATGGAATCCACTGCATTGCGCACTTTAGATTCCACTCATTCCATCTGAATCAGTGAATACACCATGAAAGTCATCGTTCTCGGCGGCGGCGTGATCGGCACCACCACGGCCTACTATCTCGCGCGCTCCGGCGCCGAGGTCATCCTGCTCGACCGGCAGGCCGGCCCCGCCGAGGAAACCAGCTTCGGCAATGCCGGCCAGGTGTCGCCGGGCTACTCCACGCCGTGGGCTGCGCCGGGCATTCCGCTGAAGGCGATCAAGTGGATGTTCAAGAAGCACGCGCCGCTGTCCATCCGCCCCGACGGCACGATGTTCCAGCTGCGCTGGATGGCCGCGATGCTGCGCAACTGCTCGCCCGAGGCCTACGCGGTGAACAAGGAACGCATGATGCGCGTGGCCGAGTACAGCCGCGGCTGCCTGCAGCAGCTGCGCGCCGACACCGGCCTGCAGTACGAGCAGCGCACCGGCGGCACGCTGCAGCTGTTTCGCACGCAGGCGCAGCTCGACGCGGTGCAGCGCGACATCGCGGTGCTCGAAGAATGCGGCGTGCCTTACGAACTGCTCGACCGCGATGCGCTCGCCGGCGTCGAGCCCGCGCTGGCCGGCGCGCGCGACCGCCTCACAGGCGGCCTGCGCCTGCCCAACGACGAAACCGGCGACTGCCACCTGTTCACGCGCGGCCTTGCCGAAATCGCGCGCGGCCTGGGCGTGGATTTCCGCTTCGGCCAGACCATCGACGGACTGGAAACCGACGGCAATCGCATCACCGGCGTACGCACCACCACCGGCAAGATCCTTACGGCCGACCGCTACGTGATGGCCTTCGGCAGCTACTCGCGCGCCGCCATCGCCTCGCTGGGCCTCGACATCCCGGTGTACCCGGTCAAGGGCTACTCGCTGACCGTGCCGCTGCTCGACGAATCGCTCGCGCCGCAATCGACCGTGCTCGACGAGACCTACAAAGTCGCGGTCACGCGCTTCGACAACCGCATCCGCGTGGGCGGCATGGCCGAACTCGGCGGCTTCGACCTGCGCCTGAACCCCAACCGCCGCGCCACGCTCGAGAAGGTCGTGACCGACCTGTTCCCCGGCGGCGACGTGCCGCGCGCCACCTTCTGGACCGGCCTGCGCCCGATGACGCCCGACAGCACGCCCATCGTCGGCGGCACGCGCTACGGCAACCTGTTCCTCAACACGGGCCACGGCACACTGGGCTGGACCATGGCCTGCGGCTCGGGCAAGCTGATCTCCGACATGGTGATGGGGCAGCGGCCGGAGATCCGCACCGACGGTCTTGCGATGGACCGCTACGAACAGGGCTCGTCGCGCGCAACGCGCCCGAACCCGGCGACGGCTCCGGCTTGATGCGGAGGCCGCTCAGGCGGCCTTTGCAATCGGAATCACGGCACTGCTCATGCCGCGATAAACCTCCGCCTCGCCATGCTTCGCCAGCAACTGCATCAGGTGCTTGCGAATCAGCATGCCGGGCCGGTCCGACTCCATCGAGTACTCCACGCCGCGCCGGCGCGTATCGACCAGCGCATCGGGGTCGGTCGATTCCAGGATGTCTTTGTCCTCGCGCGTCACAGCATCGTCGAAGTCGATCAGCATCTGCGCGGTGCAATCGGCCTCGGTGTCGTTGCGGAACAGCCATTGGCACAGCTGCATGCGACCATCGTCGATGGGCGTGAAGCAGTTGATGATGATGTGGCGCACGCCGCTCGGGTACTCGATGTCGAGCCGGCGCGAGAACGGCAGGAAGTAGGCGTTGCGCATGTGGCGCGTGGTGATCGGGTCGGTCACGCCGCTGATCGCATGGAACTTCACCGGGTTGGTCGCTTCGATGACCGTCTCGGCATAGAAGCCCGATTCGTTTTCCACCAGCTCGTACTTGCTCGGCTTCGGGCTCGCGGCCACGCCGAAGGTGGCGCGGTGCACGAAGCTGAAGTGCGAGTTGTCGAAAGAGTTTTCGAGCGCGCGCATCGGGCTGGTCTGCCACTCTTCGTAGAACTGGAAGATGGTGCGGTAGCCCGGGTCGTCGAACTCGGGAATGGCGGGAATGTCTGCAATGGGCTCTTCGAGTGCCACCCATGCGTAGCCATAACGCGCGGTGCAGCGGTAGGCAGCGGTGCGGTACTCGGGCGAGATCTTGCGATCTGCTTCGTACTGCGGAATGCGGATGACCTGCCCACTGCGGTCGTACGTCCAGCCGTGGTAGCCGCACTGGATGGCGCCGGTGCCGCAGGCCTGGCCTTCGCTGTCCACGCACCAGCCCTTCGACAGCTTCGCGGTGCGGTGGCAGCAGCGGTCGCGCAGCGCAGCGGGCTGGCCGTCGGCATCGATGAAGAGAACGATGTCTTCGCCCAGCAGCCTGAAAGGCTTCGGGCCCTGTGCCAGTTCGGTGAGCGGCATGACGGCATGCCAGAACTTGCGGAAGACGGGTTGTTGGGTAACGAGCATGCGCGGACTCCTTCTTTGTTGCGTGGGGACGAACGTGAAAGAGCAATTTCCTGCCTGGATGCGTGGGGCATCGCGCGGCTGAACGCTTCTACTCTGCGCAACATGCCTTGCAAATTGCGCGCCCGGATTGTGCGCCCGGCCAGGCTGCCCCTCCAAGCCCTCACCCTCAATGCCCGAGCAAAATGCTCGAAAGGGCCCTTGGCATGCGTCGTGCATGACCTGCTGCAAGAGTAGAAGCGTTCAGCAGCGCACGCACCACGAACGTGCGCCCGCCCGGAAATTGCTCTTGAAACGCCTTCTGCCCTGCGCAGGGGGATTCAAGACCCGAAGCTTCCGAGGCCCCACATGCAACGTCGATCCTTCCTCGCGGCCAGTGCCGCCACCCTTGCCGCCCCTGCCGTCTTCGCTCAAGGCAGCAACGGCAAGCTCACCCCGCTAAAGTTCACGCTCGACTTCCGCATCAACGGGCAGACCTCTCCCTTCTTCCTGGCGCTGGCCAAGGGCTACTACAAGGACGAGGGGCTCGACGTGAGCATCGACACCGGCGCCGGCTCGGTCGCCTCCATCACTCGCATTGCCAGCGGCGTCTACCAGCTGGGGCTGGGCGACATCAGCTCGCTGGTCGAGTTCAACGCGCAGAACCCCGGCACGCCGATGGTGCAGGCCGTGTACCAGTACTACAACCGTGCACCGTTCGTGATCATCGGCCGCAAGGACCGCGGCGTGACCGGCGACTTCAAGAGCCTCGCGGGCAAGAAGGTCGCGGCGGCGGCCGTCGAATCGACACGCCGCGCCTGGCCGATGGTCGCGCGCAAGCAAGGCATGCGCGGCGACGCTTTCCAGTGGCAGACCACCGACTTCAGCGCGCGCGACAACGTCATGGTGCGCGGCGACGTCGATGCCGCCACCTACTTCCACGACTCGGCCGTGTCGTTGTTCGCGCGCATGAAGCCCGAGGAGTTGTCGGTGCTCAAGTACGCCGACGCGGGCGTCAACCTGTACGGCAACGCCATCCTCGCGAGCAGCAACCTCATCGCGCAGAACCCGAAGGTAGTGGCGGCCTTTCTGCGCGCGAGCAACCGCGCCATCGTCGAGACCTTTGCCAATCCGGCGCCTAGCATCGCGGCCATGCGCCAGCGCGAGCCCATCCTCGACGAGAAGATCGAACTCGAGCGCTGGGGCATCACCGCGCAATACGTGGGCGCGGCCGACACGCGCGGCCACGGTCTTGGCGATATAAAGAAACTCACGCTCGAACAGCAGGTCGACGAAGTGGCCGATGTCTTCGGCCTCAAGGTCAAGCCCGCGTCCGACGCCATCTTCAACACTTCAATGCTTCCATCGCGCAGCGAACGCTCCCTCCCCAAGGCATGAACTCCAACAGCGACACCACCACCTATCCCGCCGAAACCACGCTCGACGAACGCGACGGGCGCTACCTGCGCAAGGCCATCGTCTGGTCGCATGCGGCGCGCCGCCGGGGCAACCGGCCCTTCGGCTCGGTCATCGTCTCCGCCGCCGGAGAAGTACTGGCCGAAGCCGGCAACAGCAATGCCGAAACCGGCGACTGCACCGCCCATGCCGAAGTCAACGCACTGCGCGCGCTGGCCGGGCGCAAGCTCTCTCGCGAAGAACTCGCGGGCGCCACGCTCTACGCATCGGGCGAGCCCTGCGTGATGTGCGCCGGCGCCATCTTCTGGTCGAACATCGGGCGCGTGGTGTTCGGCATCGATGCCGAGCGGCTGCGCGTGTTCCGTGGCGAGCGGCAGGACCAGCGCGATGCCGAGCTGTCGTGCCGCGACGTGTTCCGCGCCTCGCCGCATCCCATCGAATGCATCGGGCCGGCGCTGATCGACGAAGCGAGTGCGGCCCACGACGGCGCCTGGAAGACCTGAGACACCGCAAGCGAGCGCACTAGACTCGCTGCATGCCCTGGCACGCCCGTCTCCATCTCGCTTACCAACAAGAAGCCGCCCGCACCGTCGCCCGCTTTCGCCATGACGGTCCGCTGCGCATCCTGCAAAGCCTGTACCCCGAGGGCGACACCGTCTGCCACAACGTGCTGGTGCATCCGCCGGGCGGGCTGGTGGGCGGCGACACGCTCGACATCGACATCGAGGCCGCCGACGGCAGCCACGGACTGATCACCACGCCCGGCGCCTCGCGCTTCTACCGCTCCGAAGGCGAGCTGGCGCTGCAGCGCACGCGCATCCGCCTCGCGGCCGGCGCGCGGCTCGAATGGCTGCCGCTCGAAGCCATCTGCTACAGCGGCTGCCAGGCGGAGAACCGGCTCTCCATCGAGATCGCGCCCGGCGCCGAGCTGATCGGCTGGGACGTTACCGCGCTCGGCCTGCCGAACGCCAACCAGCCCTTCGAGCGTGGCACCTACCTGCAGCACATCGAGGTGCCCGGCGTGTGGCTGGAGCGCGGGCGCATCGACGCGGCCGACCACCGGCTGCTGCAAAGCCCCATCGGCCTCGGCGGCCACCGCTGCATGGCCTCGCTGTTCTTCGTGGCGGGCTCGCCGGTGGCGCGCGCCCGGCGCGATGCCTTGCTTGCACAAGCCCGCACGCTGCTCGAAGCAAGCCCGCTGTTCGACAGCGCCGGCGCCACCAGCCCGCACCCCGAAGTGGTCATGCTGCGGGTTCTGGCACCCGTGGTCGAGCCCGCGATGCAGCTGCTGCGGCAGGTCTGGCAGGCATGGCGCAGCGAGCTGTGGCAGCTGCCCGCGGCCACGCCGCGCATCTGGGCGACCTGAGGCCGATCTCCCCCGATCCCCGCGCCGAGGGGCGAATCTGTAGGCACTGTCTGACGGACAGCCGCGTTGCAAAGGCGCAACCTGACTCTTTTGCCCAGCGGATGACGAGGATCGGCCATGTCTCCTGACGACACTCCCGACGCGAACACGCAGCTTCACCGGCACCTGGCGCGGTTCAACGCCGAGCGACTCAGGCTCGGCAGCCCCTCGCCCCAGTGGCAGGACGACCTTGCCCGCGAGCATGCGTGCCGGCTGCTCGAAGGCAAATACCTCGAAGCCCTGCGCGCCACTGTTCAGACTGCGGCAGCGGCATCGGCCGGCAATGCGAGCCACTTCATCGGCTGGTTCGAATCGCTGGCGCACACCGGCCCCGGCCAGCATCACCCGCTGTTCGACTGGCTGGCCGACGAGGCCACGCTGCCGCAGATGCGCTGGTTCCTCACGCAGGAGGCCGCGGGCGAAGCCGGCTTCGAAGACCTGCTGGCCTACACCCAGGTCAAGCTGCCGCCACAGCCCAAGCTGGAATGCGCGCGCAACTTCTGGGACGAGATGGGGCACGGCAAGCAAAGCGCCATGCACGGCCAGATGCTGGAGCACATGGTGCGCGAACTCGACCTGCACCCGGCCATCGACACCACCGTGTGGGAGTCGCTCGCGCTCGCCAACACCATGGTCGGGCTGGCAACCACGCGCCGCTACGGCTACCACTCCATAGGCGCGCTCGGCGTCATCGAGCTCACGGCCCCCGGGCGCGTGAAGCAGGTGGCGGCCGGCATGCGCCGCCTGGGCCTGAGCGGCCGCGCGCGCTCCTACTTCGACCTGCATGCGGCGCTCGACGTGTCGCATTCGCGCGCATGGAACCGCGAAGTGATCCGGCCGCTGGTCGAGGCCGATCCGGCCTGCGGGCAGTTCATCGCCGAAGGCGCGCTGATGCGCCTTGTCTGCGGCGAACGCTGCTTCGAGCGCTACACCGCCGAACTGCGGCACGCCGAGGAGGCCACCGCATGCTGAACGCGGCCGGCGTGCTGCGCCAGGTGGCGGCCACGGGCTACCGATTCACCACGGTCACCCCGCTGACCCACCAGCGCGTGCTCGCGCGGCGCGGGCGCGAGCCGGGCGCGACGCTGCGAGACATCTTCGGCTGGAACCTGTCGTTCGAAGCGCGCGCGGTGCCGCCGGAATTGCTGGCCGACATGGAGCGTGCCGGCATCGTGCGGCACACGGGCTCGCTGCTGCGCAGCACCGTGCGCATCGCCAGCCTGGGCGACGACCTGTTCTTTCATTCGGCCTATCCGACGGTCGAGGAGAACGCGGTGTTCTTCGGGCCCGACACCAGCCGCTTCGCGCGCTTTCTCCACCACGCGCTCGCCCGGCGCAAGGCACAGCCTCATGTGCGCGTGCTGGACGTGGGTTGCGGCAGCGGCGCGGGCGGCATCGCAGTGGCACGCGCGCTGGCCGCCACGGGCACGCAGGCGACCGTCGTGATGAACGACATCAACCCGCTTGCGCTGCAGTACACGGCCATCAATGCGGAAGTGGCCGGCATCGCCGTCACGCTCGCGCAAGGCGATGCGCTGTCGGCGGTCGAGGGCGAATTCGATCTCATCGTGTCGAACCCGCCTTACCTCGACGACGGCGCGCAGCGCGCCTACCGCCACGGCGGCACGCGGCTCGGGCGGGCACTCAGCGTGCGCATCGCGGCCGAGTCGCTGAAGCGGCTGGCGCCGGGCGGGCAACTGCTGCTCTACACAGGCGTGGCCATGGTCGATGGCGAAGACCCGTTCCTTGCCGAACTGCAGTCCCTGCTCGCAGCACCCGGCTTCGACTGGTCGTATGCCGAGATCGACCCCGATGTGTTCGGCGAGGAGCTGGAGCGGCCGGTGTATGCGCACATCGATCGCATCGCTGCAGTCGGCCTCATTGCCACCCGCGCAACGGAGGCTGCGTGATGGCCGCCGGGCTCGACTTCGGCGTGGACACCGGCCGCTTGGCCGTGGTGCGCGAATGCAGCGTACTGGAGCGCATGCCCAAGTGGCTCATCTGCGTGCCGCTGGTGGTGCAGTGGCTGTGGCTGTCCTTGCGCTACGGCGGCACGACCGTGCCTTCAGCGGCCAACCCGCACCTCACCTCCGGCGGGCTGGTGGGCGAAGGCAAGCTCGAATACTTCCGCGGCATGGGGCCGCTGGCGCGCTCGGTCACGGCCGATTACTGCGCGGTGTTCAACGACGGCACGGCAACCGAAGACTCGCTGCGGCACACCATGGCCAATGGCGGCCTCGCGTTTCCCGTGGTCGCCAAGCCCGACCTCGGCCTGTGCGGCTACGGCGTGCGCTTGCTGCCCGACATGGCAGCGCTGCTGGCCTACCTGGCCGTCTTTCCTCGTGGTGAAACGGTCGTGCTGCAGCGCTACCTGCCACAGGAAGGCGAGGCCGGCATCTTCTATGCGCGCGACCCCGACACCGGCGAAGGCCGCATCATCGGCCTGGCGCTGCGCTACTTTCCGCGCGTGACGGGCGACGGCCGCAGCACCGTGGCGCAGCTCGTGGCGGCCGACGTGCGCGCCCGCCGCATCGCGCGCTCGCCGCGCCACGAATGCAGCGTGCCGCCCGACAGCGTGCCGGCCGCCGGCCAGCAGGTGCGGCTGGCCACCATCGGCTCGACCCGCGTGGGCGGCCTCTACCGCGACGGCGCCGCGCTCATCACGCCCGAGCTCGTGCGCGCCATCGACGCCATCGCGCGCGACATGCCCGACTTCCGTTTCGGGCGCTTCGACGTGCGCTACCAGAGCCTGCGCGAACTCGGCGCCGGGCGCGGCTTCACCATCATGGAAATCAACGGCGCGGGCTCCGAAGCCATCGAGGCCTGGGACCCCGACACCGGCCTGGTGCAAGGCTTTCGCATGGTCTTCGCCAAGCAGCGGCTGCTGTTCGCCATTGGCGCGGCGCAGCGCAAGGCCGGCGTGCGGCCCATCGGCCTGCTCGCGCTCGCTCGGCTCAACCGGCGGCAGAACCGCCTGGTCGACCGCTATCCGCCCTCCAACTGAGTGAATTGCCGCACGCACATGGACATCACCGCCACGCACGCCCTGCCCCACCGTTCGCCCACGCCACTCGCGGCCGCTGCGCCCGTGCTGGAAACCCGCTGGGCCGATTGCGAAGAAGACGTGCGCGACGCCCAGCGCCTGCGCTTTCGCGTGTTCGCGCAGGAGATGGGCGCGCGCCTCACACCACCCGAAGGCACGCCGCCCGGGCTCGACGTCGACCGCTTCGACGCCTTCTGCGACCACCTGCTGGTGCGCGCCATCGACCCGCTGCACGGCCCCGGCCCGCTCATCGGTACCTACCGTGTGTTGACGCCCGAAGCGGCGCTACGCGCGGGTGGCTTCTACACCGACACCGAGTTCGACCTGTCGCCGCTCGCGCCGCTGCGCGGCCGCGCGCTGGAGCTGGGCCGCTCGTGCGTGGATGCCGAGTGGCGCTCTGGCAGCGTCATCATGGCGCTGTGGGCTGCGCTGGGGCAGTACATGGTCGACCACGCGCTCGACACCATGATCGGCTGCGCCAGCATCGGGCTCGACGACCAGGGCGCGATGGCCGCGCGGCTGTGGCACCGGCTGTGCCGCACGCACCTGGTCGAGCAGCGCTGGCGCGTGGAGCCGCGCGTCGCGCTGCCGCTGGACAACGGGGCAGACGCCGATGCCGACAGCGACACAGCGCCTCCTGCCGCCCCGCCGCTCATCAAGGGCTATCTGCGCTGCGGCGCACGCCTGCTCGGCCCGCCCGCACTCGACGTGGCCTTCAACACCGCCGACCTGCCGCTGATGCTGCGCGTGGACGACGTGTCGCCGCGCTACCGCCAGCACTTCTTCGGCATGACCGCGTGAGCGCGACGGCCCCACGCGCGCGGTCCAAGCGCGCGCTGCGCTCGGTGGTTGCCGCGCAGTTCTTCAGTTCGCTGGCCGACAACGCGCTGCTGATCGTCGCCATCGACCTGCTCATGCAGCGCCACGCGCCCGGCTGGATGACGCCAGCGCTGCGGCTGTTCTTCTATCTTTCCTACGTGCTGCTCGCCGCCTTCGCAGGCGCCGTGGCCGACGCGGCGCCGAAGGGCCGCGTGCTGATGGCCACCAACCTCATCAAGCTGGGCGGCTGCGCCCTGCTGCTGTGGCAGGTGCAGCCGCTGGTGGCCTACGCGCTGGTCGGCCTTGGCGCCGCGGCCTACTCGCCGGCCAAGTACGGCATCCTGCCCGAGCTGATTCCGCAAGAAGAACTGGTCGCCGCCAACGGCTGGATCGAGGCAGGCACGGTGCTGTCGATCCTGTTCGGCGTGGCGCTGGGCAGCACGCTGGTCGGCAAGGGCCTTGCCCTGCCCGCCATCGGCGCGGCGTACCTGCTGGCCGCCGCCTGCACGCTCGCGATTCCGCACAGCCCGGCACGCGACCGCGCGGCGCTGGCGCACCCGGGCCGGCTGTTGCGGGATTTCGGGGGCTCGCTGGCGCTGCTGTGGCGCGATGCCGATGCGCGCATCTCGCTGGCCGTCACCAGCCTTTTCTGGGCCGCGTCGGCCACGCTGCAGTTTCTGGTGCTGCGCTGGGCGGCCGAGCGGCTGGGGCTCACCCTGTCGCAGGGCGCACTGCTGCAGATCGCGGTGGCCATCGGCATGGCGGCTGGCGCCGTCGGTGCCTCGCGCTGGTTCCCGCTCGGGCGTGCGTTGCGCGCGCTGCCGATCGGCATTGCGCTGGGCGCCGTGATATTGCTCATGACGCTGGTGACGCAGCCCGCCGTGGCCGCCGCGCTGCTGGTGGTGATCGGCGCGCTCGCGGGCCTGCTGCTGGTGCCGATGAACGCGCTGCTGCAAAGCCGCGGGCTGCTGTACATGCACCCGGGCCAGTCGATCGCGGTGCAGAACTTCAACGAGAGCCTGGCCTCGCTGGCGATGCTGGGGGTGTACGGCGCGCTGCTGTATTTCGATGCGCCGCTGCTGCCGACGCTGGCAGGCTTCGGCGGCTTCCTGGTGCTGGCCATGGGTGCGGCCCTCCTCTGGTCGCACCGTCAGCGGCCGCAGGAGCGCTTCGGATACAGTCCCGCACCTAACCGCCTCTCGACCCGCAGCCAGAGTGAATCTCCGAAAATCCGCCAATAGCCTGGTCGTTCGTCTCCTCGTGATGGGTCTGGCGATGGCAGTCGTGGGCACCGCCGCCAGCTACATCCAGCTCACCCGCTTCCTGCGGGAAGACCTGACGAAATCGGTGGCGACGCAGCAGATGGCGCTGGCCTCCTACGTGGCCCGCGATGTCGACAACTACCTGGACGAACGGCTGTCGTTCCTGGAGCGCCTGGCTGGCGCCCTGCCGCCGGAACTCCTGGCGCAGCCCGAGCAGCTGCATGCATGGCTGGCGGAACGCAGCGCGCTGAGCGCCCTCTTCCCCCTTGGCCTGGTGGTCACCGATGTCACCGGCAAACGACTCGACGGGCGCGACAGCGCCGTACAGCTGGAAACGGGCGGTCCGGAATTCACAGCCGCATCCGCCGGGAAGCGCGCGGTAGGCCGCCCACGGTCCACGGCTTCTCAGCACTCGGCCCTGCCCATGGCCGCACCCATCCGCAACGGTGCCGGCCAGGTGGTCGCCGTGCTGCTCGGCACGGCAGACCTCTCGGCCGATGGCCTGCTCGACCACCTGCAAGAGGGGCGCGTGGGCCAGGCCGGCGGCATCCTGGTGATCTCGCCGCGCGACCGCATCTTCGTCGCCTCCACGGACGTCTCGATGTCCCTCACGCCGACCCCGCCCGACGGCGTGAACCCATTGCACGACCGCGCCATGGCGGGTTTTCGCGGCAGTGGGACGACGCGCAACGCCAAGGGCATCGAAGAAATCTCCGCCATTGCCTCGGTGCCGAACAGCGGCTGGTTCGTGGTGGCGAGGCTGCCCGTTTCAGAAGCGCTGGCCCCGGTGTCGCGCATGCAGACCTTCATCCTGCAGCAACGCGCGCCCGCCGTGACGGCGGTGCTCGTCGTGATCGGCCTGATCATGGCGTGGCTGCTGCGGCCACTGCTGCGCGCCGCCGACCAGGCCGACCGCATGACCCGCGGCGAACTCGCGCTGACGCCGCTGCAGGTGGTGCGCAACGACGAGATCGGGCACCTGACGCAAGCCTTCAACCGGCTGCTGGCCAAGCTGCTCGACAACCAGGAGGCGCTGGCTCGCCTGGCCCACCACGACACATTGACAGGCTTGCCCAACCGCAAGTTGCTGGACGAGCGGCTGCAACAGGCGCTGGTCCATGCCAGGCAGCGCGCGCAGCAGGTAGCCGTGCTCTACCTCGACCTCGACGGGTTCAAGGACCTCAACGACACCTTCGGCCACGAAGCGGGCGACAAGGCCCTCGGGGAAATCGCACACCGGCTGCGGGCCCTGGTGCGGCCCACAGACACAGTGGCGCGCATCGGCGGCGACGAATTCGTTCTGCTGGCCACCGACTTCGAAGAGCCCGCGGAACAGGCCGCATTGACGCTGGCACGGCGATGCATCGACGCGATTGCCCAACCGCTGCAGCTGGAGCATTCAAGCATGGTCATCGGCGTGTCGATAGGCATCGCCCTGGGCAGCGGCAGCGAAACGCCGCAAGACCTGCTCGCCACGGCCGACAAGGCCATGTACCGGGCCAAGCAGGGCGGGCGCGGCAGCTACGCAATGATGTAGGCGACAGCAGGAGCCCTACGCCGGCATATCGGTACGCGGCAGCCGCAGGTGCTTCTTCAGCGTCTCGAACACCTGCCGCGTGACCGGGTTCACCACATGGCTGCGCACATAGAGGTAGTACGCCAGGTCGGGTAGCCGCGGCATGCCGTCGCCCGCGCCCAGCACGCGCAAGCCCGCGTCGAGCTGCTCCACGCCGCGCGCCGTCACGCCCAGCCCCGCGCGCAATGCGGCCTTGATGCCGATCAGGCTCGACGAGGTGTAGCGCGGCGTCCAGGCCACGCCCGCCGCGTCGAGCGCCTCGTGGCCGATGCGGCGGAAGATGCTGGGCCCGTCCGCCATGATGAGCGGCACCGGCTTCGTCGGGTCGTGCACGTAGCTCGCGGCGCACAGCCACACGGTGGGCGAAGTGCGCAGCACCACGCCTTCGAACTGCGACTGCTCGTCGGCGCGGTTGGAGATGATCATGTCGACCTCGCCGCTCTTGAGCGATGTCATGAGATAGGGGCTGCGGCCGATGTGGATGTCGAGCTGCAGCAGCGGCGAGGTGCGCGCCACCTCGGTCAGCAGCAGCGGCAGCATGGTCTCGGCCACGTCGTGCGGCGCACCGATGCGCAGGTTGCCTTCGAGCTGCCCCTGCCGCAGGCTGCGCAGCGCCTCGTCGTTCAGCGCCAGCATGT
This sequence comes from Variovorax sp. YR566, assembly GCF_051992195.1. NCBI lineage: Bacteria > Pseudomonadati > Pseudomonadota > Betaproteobacteria > Burkholderiales > Comamonadaceae > Variovorax > Variovorax sp. YR566. The sequence goes on from NZ_CP197092.1 coordinate 5,575,291, forward strand.
GATGCGCGTAGGTGAGCAGCCGTTCGCCGTGCTCCGTGAGCCGCTTCTGCCGCCCCTGCTTGGCGAACAGCGGATGACCGATCTGCTCCTCCAGCCGCTGCATCTGCTGCGTGATGGCCGACTGCGTGCGCCCCAGGTGCACGGCCGCCGCCGCAAAGCTGTTGAGGCTGACGACGGCCGCAAAAGAGCGCAGCAGTTCGAGATCGAGCGTGGGCATACATTAATTTTATTGATGTGTTTCCTGCTCTGCTTGGATTGTTGCGTCACGCCCCCGTCACTACAGTGAATGCACACCAAACAGGCAACCCCACTGGAGAAACTGCATGAGCACCCCTTCCGAGCAACGCCGCCAGGCCGTCGAGGCGTCCATCGCCGACATGAAGAAAGCCATCGGCGGCGCTGAAGCCACCCGCGAAAAACTCGATGTGGTGCTCGATTCGCTGCAAGACCTGGCCGCGCACACCGAATACTGGGGCGCCGCCGACTTCCCGCCGCCAGAGGCCGGCGAGCACCAGGCCCGCTACCTGATCGCCGAAGACCCGGACCAGAGCTACGCGCTGTACCTGAACGTGATGCGCCCGGGCAAGAAGATCGTGCCGCACAACCACACGACCTGGGCCTGCATCGCAGCCGTGGAAGGCACCGAGCACAACCGCGTGTACGAGCGCACCGACGACGGCAACGTGCCGGGCGTGGGCAAACTGAAGCAGACCGAACTGGTCGTCGTCGCGCCGGGCAAGGGCATCGCGCTGATGCCTGAAGACATCCATTCGGTCGAGATCCAGGGCGAGCAAGTGATTCGCCACCTTCACATGTACGGCCGCGCACTCGAAACGCTGAACCAGCGCACCGCCTACGACCTGGCAGCAGGCACGTACCAGACCATGGGCATCGGCGTGCAGACGCGCCGCTAAGCGCTCCCTTCCCGGTTTTCCTTTTCCTCATGCGGGCCGCGCGCTGCGGCCTCGCAGGACTTCGTTCGTCCCAACGACTTGCTCTCATGACCTCCTTCATCGACCCGAAGACCCTCAAATCCTGGCTGCACGACGGCGGCGAGATCGCGCTGCTCGACGTGCGCGAGCACGGCCAGTACGGCGAGGCGCATCTGTTCTACGGCGTTCCCCTGCCCTTCAGCCGGCTGGAAATCGATGCGCCGCGCCTCGTGCCGCGCCGCGGCGTGCGGGTGGTGGTGTACGACGAAGGCGATGCCGACGTGGCCGAACGCGCCGCCGCGCGGCTGGCCGTGCTGGGCTACACCGACGTGCACGTGCTGCAAGGCGGCGCCCGCGCATGGAAGGCCGCGGGCTACGTGCTGTTCGCGGGCGTCAACCTGCCTTCGAAGACTTTCGGCGAGCTGGCCGAAGAGGTCTATCACACGCCCCGCGTCAGCGCCGACCAGCTCGCCGAGATGCTGGCGCGCAAGGACAAGGTCGTGGTGCTCGACGGCCGCCCCGTCAGCGAGTTCCACAAGATGAACATCCCCAGCGCCACCTGCTGCCCCAACGGCGAGCTGGCCTACCGCGTGCGCCAGCTGGTGCCCGACACCACCACGCCCATCGTCATCAACTGCGCGGGCCGCACGCGCAGCATCATCGGCGCGCAGACGCTCATCAACCTCGGGCTGCCCAACCCCGTCTATGCGCTGGAGAACGGCACGCAGGGCTGGTACCTGGGCGACCACACGCTGGAGCATGGCGGCACGCGGCGCTATGCGGGCGACAGCGGCAACACCGACCTGCGCCCCGCCGCGAAAGCGCTGGCCGCCCGCTTCGATGTGCCGGCGGTGAATGCGCAGACCGTGCAGCAATGGGCCGCCGACACGAGCCGCAGCCTGTTCCTGTGCGACGTACGCACGCCGGAAGAATTCGCGGCCGGCAGCCTGCCCGGCGCGCAGCACACGCCCGGCGGCCAGCTGATGCAGGCCGGCGACCAGTACTTCGGCGTGCGCGGTGCCCGGCTCGTGCTGTTCGACAACGACGGCGTGCGCGCACCGACCATCGCGAGCTGGCTGCGGCAGATGGGGCATGACGCGAGCGTGCTCGAGGGTGGGCTGGCGAGCGGCCTGTCGCTCGCGCCTGCTGCAGCGCCGGGTGCACCCGCACTGGCCACCATCGATGCGCAGGCCCTCGCTGCGCGCATCGAGCGCAACGAGGTGGCGGTGATCGACCTGCGCGGCAGCATGCAGTTTCGCGCCGGCCATATCCCGCAGGCGCGCTGGTCGATTCGCCCTCGCCTCGCAAGCGACGTGAAGAGCGAGACCCGCCAGCTCGTGCTGGTCGCCGACGATGCCGCGCTTGCGGCATGGGCTGCCGCCTCCGAACTCGCAGGCCACTCGCCCGCGCCGCTGCTGCTGGCTGGTGGCATGGCCGCATGGCGCGCCGCAGGACTGCCCGTCGAGGCCACGCCCGCGCTGCCCGCCGACAGCGACTGCATCGACTACCTGTTCTTCGTGCACGACCGGCACGACGGCAACAAGGAAGCCGCGCGCCGCTACCTCGCATGGGAGACCGGCCTCGTCGCGCAGCTCGACGCGCAGGAGCGGGCCGCCTTCCGCCTTCCCGCCGCCGCATCGCACCCCTGAGCCCGGCTTTCGCTTTCTGTTCGTCCTTGTCCGTTCCTATTCCAGGAGTTCCGTCATGTCGTTCGCCAGCCGCATCCCGCACCTTGCCCGTTTTGCCGTCGCCGCCGCATGGCTCGCGGCGCTCGTCTTGCAGCCAGCCGCAGCCGAACCGCTCGCGCCGCGCAACGGCTATCCGTCGCAGACGGTGAAGTTCATCTCGCCCTTCCCGCCCGGCGGCGGCAACGATGCAACCGCGCGCCTCGTGACCACGCGCCTGCCGGAAATCATGGGACAGGCGGCAGTGGTCGACAACCGCGGCGGCGCGGGCGGCAACATCGGCGCCAAGGCCGTGGCCGACGCCAAGCCCGACGGCTACACCGTGCTCACCTCGCAGGTGTCGATCATGGCCGTGAACCCCACGCTGTATGCGGCGCCCGGCTTCGACCCGATCAAGAACTTCATTCCCATCACGCAGATCAACGCCGCGCCGCTCGCGCTGGTGGTGGATGCCAACTCGCCGCTCAAGACTTTCGCCGACCTCGCCACCAAGGCCAAGGCCAGCCCCGGCAAGGTGACGTATGCAACGCCCGGCAACGGCACGCTGTCGCACCTTGTTGGCGTGGTGCTGTCGAAGGACGATGGCATCGCCATGACGCACGTTCCCTACAAGGGTGCCGGCCCCGCACTTACAGACCTGCTCGGCGGACAGGTCGATGTGCTCGTGACCTCGACATCCTCGGTCGCGGGCCTGGTGCAGAACGGCAAGCTGCGCGTGCTGGCCGTGACCAGCCCGCGCCGCATCGGCGTCTTCAAGAATGCACCGACGCTCGAGGAACTGGGCTATGCCGGTGCACGCTTCGAAGACTGGTACGGCTTCTTCGCACCGGCCGGCACACCGCCCGAACGCGTGGCCTACCTGAACGAAGCCATCGTGCGCACGCTGCGCATGCCCGAGGTGACCAAGCTCGTGAACGACGGTGGCAGTGAAGTGGTGGCCAACTCGCCCGAAGCCTTTGCGGCGCAGCTGCGCCAGGACATCGACCGCTGGTCGCGCATCGTCAAACTTTCCGGTGCGAAGGCAGATTGACGCACCATCGAGGCTTGGCCAACGCTTGAACACCATGTCCAACTCGCACAAAGACTCCCCCGGACTCTCCCTCGACACCCGGCTCACGCGCACCGGCAAGGCACCTTCCTATGCCGGTGGCGCGCCCGTCAACACACCGCTGGTGCGCGCGAGCACCGTGCTGTTCGACAGCGTGGGCGCCATGCGCGACGCACGCGCGCGGCGCGACGACGAACGCATCTTCAGCTACGGCGCACGCGGCACCCCGACCACCTTTGCGCTGGAAGACGCGGTGAGCGAACTCGAAGGCGCCTACCGCACGCGGCTCTTTCCGACCGGCCTCGCGGCCATCGGCATGCTGCTGCTGTCGTACCTGAAGCCGGGCGACCATGTGCTGATGTCGGACAGCGTGTACGAGCCCACGCGCAACCTCGTGCATTCGTTCCTGGAGCCGTACGGTATTCGCAGTTCGTTCTTCGCGGCGGACGGCATCGGCATCGAGGAACTGTTCGAGCCCAACACGCGGCTGGTGTACGCGGAGTGCCCTGGCTCGCTGGTCTACGAAATGTGCGACCTGCCGAAGCTTGCGGAGCTGACGCACGCGCGCGGCGCGCTGCTCGCGGCGGACAACACCTGGGGCTCGGGCTGCCAGTACCGGCCGCTGGCGCTGGGCGCCGACATCTCGACGATGGCCGCCACCAAGTACCTCTCGGGCCACTCGGACGTGATGATGGGCACCGTCGCCACCACCGAAGCCGCATGGCGGCCGCTGAACGAGCGCTGCGATGCATTCGGCATGACCGTGAGCCCCGACGACGCCTGGCTGGTGCTGCGCGGCATGCGCACGCTGTCGGCTAGGCTGCAGATGCACGAGCGGCATGCGCTGGAAGTGGCGCATTGGCTTCAGAAGCGGCCTGAAGTGGCGACTGTGTTCTGCCCTGCCTTACCGCAGCATCCGGGGCACGATATCTGGAAGCGCGATTGCAGCGGCACGAACGGGCTGCTTTCCATCGAGCTGCAGCCCGGCATCGAGAGCGCCTCGGTCGAGCGTTTTGTCGATGCGCTCACGCTGTTCGGGCGTGGCTCATCGTGGGGCGGCTATGAAAGCCTGGTAGCCTGGACCAACATGCGCGCGGCGCGCAGCGTGACGGATTGGAGCAAGCGCGGGGCGGTTGTGCGGTTGCACATCGGGTTGGAGGCGCCGGAAGATCTGACGGCGGATCTGGCGCGTGGGTTCGATGCGATGAGTGCTCCGGCGCAGAAGGCATAGCACTCGACCGAAAAGAAGCTCTGAATTCTTCAGCTAGCGAACTTCAGAAGTAGCTGAGGATTCTTGGCCAATGCGGAACGACCGGTCGACACCAGCAACGAATAAGTGATTGCGAGCGCAGCGACAGGTCTGTCTTCGGGATGAACAGCATCGACTATTCGCTGAGCGCATGAGCGGAGCACCGTCGCCATCCCCAGATCGGAAAAATGTTCGGACAGCGTCATGAAGCCGCTGACCACGAGCGCAGAGTCTTCTGGAAGCACACGGGCATAGCGCCAGCCCTTGGCCTCGATGCTGCCGACGATCTGATCCAGACCTCTTCGCTCGCCAAAGAAGATCGCACGCACAGCCATGAGGAGAAGCAACGCGGCGTAGCGTGTTGCTGCCGATTCATCGATCCTGGTCGGAAGGTAGCCCTTGAATTTGAAGGTACCTTCCGCCGCCGCGACAGGCAGTTGCCCTAACTCCGAGGCAAGCGCCGCAAAGCCGTTGGCCTGACACCATCGCTTCAGCGTGGGGAGCGGAGCAAATTCGAACTCGCTCGCGATCGCGTCCAGAGCATTCTTGATTCCGTTGTCCCGCTGCAAGGCCTGTTCGGCCATTTCACGCAGATAGGGATGCGGGCTGTCGACGAGTTCCTCGAGGTCGACCGGGCTGGGACGAAGCCGCGCCTGAGGCAGTTGCTCTGTCGGAAACACCAGAAGCACGCCGAGTTTCTGGTGATCGAAGACGAGGTCGGTTGCGGCAAATGAATGGATGGGCATCGGCGCCAGACTCGGTTTCGTTGGTCAAGAGAGTGCGTTCTTCATTGCCTGTAGGTACTTCCTGTCTCAACGCGCCTCTTCCGCCTTGGCCGGGGTACGGCTAGCCACAGCTTGCGTGAAGAGCAGACTCTCATCCGGCACCTGTTTGAACGGAACGAAGATCGGCTCCCCGTTCTTCGGGCCATACCCCACGGCACCACTCTCGACGATCGCCCCGGCAATCACGCCACCCAGCGCACCGGCAATGCCGGCCTGTCCGACCGAGAGCCCCGGAGTTTGCACAATGGTGTTCACGATCACGCCGTTCACCATCGTGCCCTGATCCCGGAACTTCGGCAGGTAGAACAGGCGCATTGGCGGAGATGCGCCCTTGTCCTTCGCCAGCCAGAAACCGCCCACAGCCAGCGGCTCCTCCGTAGTGCCATCGGCATTCTGCTGACCGCCAAGCACCAGCCGGGCACCGTTGCCGAAGTAGTACCGGCCGGCCTTGTCTTCCATGGTGGCCTTGTAGGTGCCGGGCAACAAGCCGTGGTAGTGCCGCACGCCGGGCGCTGCGCCTGCGATGGCGGAAAACATCAGCTTCTCGTGGAGTTCGATGGAATCCCCGGAGATGCGCTTGAGATTCGGGTCATGCGATGCACAGCCTGCCAGTGCCAAGGCAGTAGCAGCCAGCAGCGCCACGCATGAAATCAATGCTCCCGCACGCATTGCAAAGCGGAAGGCGCTGCGCCCCACTCCCTCGTTGTGTACTTCTCTCTGGACCATCACTCCGCTCCACTCGTTGGTGACGCAGGAGTCTACGGTGCGGAGGCGTCGGGGAAGAAAGATCATCAGCGCCATTGCGCCAGCGCCTGCCGCACCTCTTCATCGCTGGGCGCCTCGAACGATTCGTACCAGGCACCGACGGCGAAGAAGGGCTCTGGGGTGTGCAGGCACACCACCTCGTCGGCACGGGTTGCGGCGGGGCTCATCCTGCCGATGCCGGTCAGCGCTGACGGGTCGGCCGGTGTCTGCAGCGCATGGCACGCGAACGCGCTGCCCAAGGGTACGGCCACGATGACCGAGACCGCACCAAGTGCCCTTGCAGCAATCACCGCTGCGCGCATCGACAAGCCGGTCGCCAGTCCGTCGTCCATCAATAGGACCGTCATGCCATGCAGGTCGAGCGGCGCGCGATCGCCCCGGTATGCGCGCTCGCGCCGCTGCAGTTCGCGCTGCTCCCGTTTCAATGTGCGCGCCATACCGGGCGCTTCTTCGCCCGTCACGCGAATGCCGCCGACTGCAATGGCGCCGGCGGCGTATTCCTCATGGCCGGGCAGGCCTAGTTTGCGCACGACCAGCACGTCGAGCGGCAGGTGCAACGCGCGTGCCACTTCGGCACCTACTGGCACGCCACCTCGCGGCAGTGCGAGCACGATGCAGCGCTGTGCATCGCGGTACTGGCTCAGCAATAACGCCAGTTGCCGGCCGGCATCGGAGCGATCCTTGAACATCGTATCCCTCTTCGTTCGCGCTTCATTCGCGGTTGCCCGGCGCGTGGGCGTCGTTGCTTTCAAGAACGGTCTCGGACCGCATCCCCGCGCCGCCACCGCCACCGCCGCCACCTTTCGCACCGCCACCACGCCCACCACCGGCTCCTTCGCCACGATCACCACGCGCAGGCGTGCCTTTCGCCCGCACGGGGCCCTGCCTGGGAATGCCCAGTTCTGCAGGGACTGGATCGAGGTCCAGCACGTCGCGGATGAAAGTGCGCAGCGCCACGACCAGCTCTGCCGTCTCGACAGTGCGGCCCGCGACCATGTCATTGGCCGCCTTGGCGGCGAGGCGCACGTGCGTCTCGGTGCCCAGCAGGATCACGTCGGAGAGCGCGGCTTCCACTGCATCGCGGATGCGGCGACGGCGGTCCGATGCGGACACGTCTGCATGAGCAGCCGCATCCTCTGCCGCCGCAGCGCCTGCCCGTTGCCGAAGCTCACGCAGATGACTGGGGTCGACGGCAAGGTCGCCGGTGAACGAACCACCCAGCACCTTGTAGGCCGCAATGAGCGTCTTCAGCCGCTCGTTGATCTGCCGGTTCTGGCGCTCGCGACGCTGCTGCACGCCGTGCATCACGAGCAGGCGTATGCCGACCGCCACGACGGACACCAGCACCAGGCCCATCAGGGTCGTGAGCAGGCCTTGCCAGGAACTGAAATCGAGCACGTTGCGCATGGAGGACGGTCCTTGTGTCGAGGGCGACAGCACGCCCTCGTCGCCATGCGCCATTGTGCGACCAGTGCGCAAGCATGGCCGCGATCAGGCACTACGCATTCAGCCGCAGGCGTTCTTCCCCGCGGGCGAGGCGCGCAGCCGGTTCAGAAAGGTGAGCTGCACCTTCGCCGTTTCGCTGCCCTGCACCGCCGCGCGGCGCATCCACATGCCCGCCTCGCAGCGGTCGGCCTTCACGGCGGTGCCGTAGAGCGCGGGGCCGGTCATCAGCACCATGCCGAGCATCTCCTGCGCCTCGGCATGGCCTTCGTTGGCCGCCTGGCGCAGTTGTTCGAGCATCGAGCGGTAGTCGCGCGCGGCCTGTGCCTCCAGCGCGAGCTGGAAGCGTTGCTCGGCCTGCAATTGCGTGCCGGCGTCCAGCGGACTGGCCGCGCAGAGCGCGGCCGCCAGGAGCAGCGCTGCCGAGAGCAAGACCCGCCAGCGCAACGACAGGCCGGCAAGCTGGTTGAATTCGGGTTGCATCGATGTTCTCCACGATTGACATGGAAGACATCGTCGCGCCGCCGCGCCAAAGAGAGAAGCTGGAATTGACACAGGCCGCCTCAGTCGGCGCCTGAGCCCAATGACGGCTCGATGCGGCAACTCCTGCAACGGCCCCGGCGTGTCGGCCCGGCGGCGCTCAGCGTGCCCGCGCGCGCGTCAGCAGGTAGTTCTGGTGCACCACGTTGTCGACGTAGTACGGCTCGGCAAGCGCATCGAACTCGGACCGCAGTGCGGCCAGCTTCTGCGGATCGCCGGCGAGACCTTCCACGAGCTTGCGCATCGGCCCGACCGAGCGCTCGAGGAACAAGCGGAAGTGCTCGATGCTCAGGGCCGGAAATTGCATGGTGCCGCGCCCGAAGAACGGCGCCTCGAAGTGCGGCCCCAGGCGCTCCGCGACGATGCCCGGGTTGCCCCATTGCGGCGGCGGCGACGCGCCGGCCGGAGGGGGCGGCGAGTTGCGCCCGATGAAGGCGAACATACGCCCCACGAAATCCTCCGGCGGCCATGTGGCGAAGGCGATGCGGCCGCCGGGTTTCAGCACGCGGCGCATCTCGGCCACGGCAACTTCCGGACGCGGCGCGAACATGTGGCCGAACTGGCTCAGCACCACGTCGAAGGAGGCATCGGCGTACGGCAGGTTCTCGGCATCGCCTTCGGTCCAGGTGATGTCCCCATGCCCGGAGACGCCGGCGTTGTCGCGCGCGGCTTCGAGCAGCTCGGGCGTCAGGTCGAGCCCCGTGACGCGTGCGCCCCGGCGCGCCGCCGTGATGGCTACCACGCCCGTTCCGGTGCCGACGTCCAGCACCGCCTCGCCCTGCGCTACCTGCGCGAACCTGACGAGATGCCCAGCCACCGGGGTCGTGAACATGGCGGTCGGCGCAAAGGTCGACCACATCTCGCGCTGGCGGCCCTTGAACTCTGCAAACGGATCCTGGGACATATCGCCCTCCATGCCAGCCACAAGGCTGCGGACATGGACGGGACTCTAGGCCCCGGGAACCGGCCCGTACATCCCTAGAGACGGGGCTTCGATCGGAAAGACCTGTAACGCAATGCCGCGCCAGGCTCAGCAGCAGCGCCCCTTGCCCGCCCCGTAGCGCGCCTCCAGCCGCTCGCGGAAGAAGGCCTCGTAGCTCATCGGCGGCCGGTCAGGGTGGGTGGCCGCCATGTGCGTCAGGTAGGCGTCGTAGTCGGGCAGCCCGACCATGAGCCGCAGCGACTGCTTGAGCGAGCGCGCAAAGTAGCGCCCGGCTTCCGGCAATGCGAGGCCCATGGCATCAGTGGGCAGCCGTTGCGGCTGCTGCGCCCACGGGCTCGAACGGCGTCTCTTTGGTGGTCGGCCGGTTGGCCGCACGCGCCGCGAGGCAGGCCTTGACGCTGTACACCAGCACGCTCAGCACCACGAAGATGAAGAGCGCGCACAGCGCCGCGTCGAGACGGTCGTTGAACACGATGCGCGACATGGCTTCGGGCGTCTTGGCCGGCGCCACCAGCACGCCGTTGGCGATGCCGTCGGTGTACTTCGCGGCGTGCGAGAGAAAACCGATCTTCGGGTCGGCCGAGAAGATCTTCTGCCAGCCGGCCGTGAGCGTGCACGCCAGCAGCCATGCTGCCGGCGCAATGGCCACCCACGCATAGCGCTCGCGCTTCATGCGGAACAGCACGACCACGCCCAGCATCAGCGCAACAGCGGCCAGCATCTGGTTGGAGATGCCGAACAGCGGCCACAGCGTGTTGATGCCGCCCAGCGGATCGACCACGCCCTGGTACAGGAAGTAGCCCCAGGCCGAAACGCACAGCGCCGTGGCAACGAGGTTGGCCGGCAGCGAATCGGTGCGCTTGAGCGCGGGCACGAAGCTGCCCAGCAGGTCTTGCAGCATGAAGCGGCCCGCGCGGGTGCCGGCATCCACGGCCGTGAGGATGAACAGCGCCTCGAACAGAATCGCGAAGTGGTACCAGAAGGCCATCATGGCTTGCCCGCCGATCACCTGGTGGAGGATGTGGGCCATGCCCACGGCCAGCGTCGGCGCGCCGCCTGCGCGGCCGAGGATGGTGGTTTCGCCAACGTCCTTGGCGGTCTGCACCAGCATCTCGGGCGTGATCACGAAGCCCCAGCTCGACACCGTGGCAGCCACTTGCTGCGCGGTCGTGCCGACCAGCGCGCCGGGGCTGTTCATCGCGAAGTAAATGCCCGGCTCGATGCACGAGGCCGCAACCAACGCCATCACCGCAACGAACGATTCGGCCAACATGCCGCCATAGCCGATGAAGCGCGCGTGGCGCTCGTTGTCGAGCATCTTGGGCGTGGTGCCCGAGGAGATCAGCGCATGAAAGCCCGATACCGCGCCGCAGGCGATGGTGATGAACAAGAACGGGAACAGGCTGCCCGACCACACCGGGCCGTTGCCCTGCGCGAACTGCGTGATGGACGGCATCTGCAGCGTGGGCATCACGAACACGATGCCGATGGCCAGCGCGATGATCGTGCCGATCTTCAAGAAGGTCGACAGGTAGTCACGCGGCGCCAGCAGCAGCCACACAGGCAGGCTCGCGGCGATGAATCCGTAGCCCACCAGCATCCACGTGAGCGCCTTGCCGTCGAAGGTGAAGAGCGGCGCCCATTCGGCGCTCTGGCTCACGGCCTGGCCGCCGAAGATGGCGAGCATCAGCAGCACGAAGCCGATCAGCGACACCTCGCCGATGCGCCCCGGTCGGATGTAGCGCAGGTACACGCCCATGAACAGCGCCACCGGAATCGTCGCAGCCACCGTGAAGGTGCCCCACGGCGATTCGGCCAGCGCCTTCACCACGATCAGCGCCAGCACCGCGAGGATGATGATCATGATCATGAAGGTGCCGAACAGCGCGATCATGCCGGGCACCACGCCCATCTCCTGCTTGACTAGGTCGCCCAGCGAGCGGCCGTCGCGCCGCGTGGAAATGAACAGGATGATGAAGTCCTGCACCGCACCGGCGAACACCACGCCGGCCAGGATCCACAGCAGGCCGGGCAGGTAGCCCATCTGCGCGGCGAGCACCGGGCCCACCAGCGGACCGGCCCCTGCGATGGCCGCGAAGTGATGGCCGAACAGCACATTCTTGTCGGTCGGCACGTAGTCGAGGCCGTCGTTGTGGCGGTGCGCCGGCGTCTTGCGGTTGCCGTCCAGGCCCAGCACCTTGTCGGCGATGAAGAGGCTGTAGTAGCGGTAGGCGATCAGGTAGGTGCAGATCGCGGCGGCCACCACCCAGAGGGCGTTGACGCTTTCGCCTCGGGTCAGGGCCACGGTGCCTAGCGCGAAAGCGCCGACCACGGCCACGACCAGCCACACCAGATGGCGTCGGATGCTGTGCATGCGGATGTCTCCTCGTTATTGACCCGAGGAGTTTTGCCGGGCTGCGGCGCGGGCGCATCCGTCGGACTGCGCGGGGCGGGCGCGTGGCTTTGCGTAATGGAAAACCCGGATACGGCAAGCGCCGGGCCGCTGTGCAATGCCTGCGGGCCTACATGCATGAACCGGACCACGCGCGAAGATCGAGCCCGTCATCAGGGAGCGAAAAGATAGAAGCCATGGACACACAACCACGCTGCTGCATCGCAGGTGGCGGTCCTGCCGGCATGGTGCTGGGCCTTCTGCTGGCCCGGGCCGGCGTGCCCGTCGTCGTGCTTGAAAAGCATCTCGACTTTCTGCGCGACTTTCGCGGCGACACGGTGCACCCGTCCACGCTGGAGATATTGCACGAGCTGGGCCTGCTCGAAGCCTTTTTGCAGCGCCCGCACGACCGCATCGAGGAACTGCGCGCCACCATCGAAGGCCGCAGCATCCCCGTGGCCGACTTCACCCATCTGCCCGCGCACAGCAGGTTTCTCGTGCTGATGCCGCAGTGGGAGTTTCTGGACTTCATGTGCGACGAGGCCCGGCGCTACCCGGGCTTCGAACTGTGGACAGATGCCGAGGCCATCGGCCTGCTGCAGGACAAGGGCCGCGTCAACGGCGTGAAGGTGCGGCGCGGCCGCCGCGCGGGCCAGCCGCAGGATGTCGAGCTGCACGCCTCGCTGGTGGTGGCGGCCGACGGCCGGCACTCCGCACTGCGCGATGCCGCCGCGCTGCCGCACATCAGCTATGGCGCGCCCATCGACGTGCTGTGGATGGCCATTCCCAGGCAGGCCGGCGACCCATCGGCCACCGCGGGCCACGTCGCGGGTGGGCGCTTTCTGGTGACACTGAACCGCGGCGATTATTGGCAATGCGCCTTCGTGATACCCAAGGGCGGCCACGATGCGTTGCAGGCCCGGGGCATCGGGGCATTCCATGAAGCGATCGGCAAGATCGCGCCCTTTCTCGCCGCGCGGCTGCCTGAAGCGCTACCCGACTGGGACGCGGTGAAGCTGCTCGAAGTAACGGTCGACCGCCTCGAGGCCTGGTCGTGCCGCGGGCTGCTGTGCATCGGCGATGCCGCGCATGCGATGTCGCCGGTGGGCGGCGTCGGCATCAACCTCGCCGTGCAGGACGCGGTGGCCGCCGCGAACCTGCTGGCCTCAGCGCTGGCCGGCGCGGCGACCGACAAGGAAATCGACACCCTGCTGCCCCAGCTGCAGCGCCGCAGGGAATGGCCCGTGCGCGTGACGCAGGCCGTGCAGCGCCTCATACAAGACCGAGTGCTGATGCCAGTGCTCCACGGCGAGCTGACGGCCACGGTTGGGCACGTGCCCTGGCCGCTGCGGCTGCTGGCACGCTGGCCGCTCCTACGCAGGCTGCCGGCGCGGGCCGTGGGAATGGGCGTGCGGCCCGAGCACGTAACTTCGCCGCGCACAAAATGAAAAAGCTGGCATTTCGTTACACAGCCGAGGCCGGGCGAGGCCGCCAGGGAGGCCTTCGAGAGAGGGCCCTGTTGTAGACTGCGAGGTTTTTCGAAGAGGTGCGTTCAAGCGCGTTCAGGAGGTTATGGGGCAAGTTTCAAGGCGCACAGGTTTCAACGGCTCGGCGCTCATTCGCTTGCTTTCACGACTGACCGACATCGACGCTCGCGAACCCGCGCAACCCACCGCTGACCGATTGAGCCAGTGGTTCGGCTGGACCGATGCCATCTCGCTGTCAGCAGCGCTCGATGGCGCACCGGCAACCACGCAGGCCAGCACGCGCGCTCCCCGCAACACCGAAGAAAGCGAATGCCAACGCGTGCGAACCGCGCTGGCAAACGCCATCGTCGAAGACACCACCTTCGGCACCAGCAAGGACGCAACGCCAGACTTCACCCCCTATCGCCGACGCTACCTCGCCCGGCAACAGGCGATGGAAGCAGGCGTCGGCTCTTTGCGCAGCCGGCTGCGCTCGGCGCTGGCGGCAAAGTCGCCGTCCATGGCCCGGCTCGCGTCCGTGGACGTGGTCATGGCGCAGGTGCTGGAGGCGCGAGAGCACAGCCTGCTGTCGGCCGTGCCGGGCATCCTCGAAAAGCACTTCGAGCGCCTGCGCAAAGCCAGCCAGGCACCAGACGTGCCGGACCTGCCGGACGGCGAACCAGAGACAGATAAAGACAACAGTGCCCAGCCCGACGAAGCGTGGCTGGCCGTGTTCCGCAAGGACGCCCAGGACGTGCTGCTCGCCGAACTGGACTTTCGATTTCAACCGGTCGAAGGGCTGCTCGAAGCCCTTCGCACCCAGGCCACCAGAACTACATGACCCGATTCCTTCAATACGCTGTCTTTGTCGCAGGCCTGGCCGTCGTTGGCTGGGTGGGCGCCGGATACATCGGCACGAACCCGCTGGCGCTGGCCGTTACCGTGATCGTCGGCGCGTTCTACATCATGGGCGCGCTGGAGCTGCACCGCTTTCAGCAGGCCACGGCCACGCTGACGCACGCCGTGGCAGACCTCTCTTCCCCGCCCGAGAGCCTCGGCACATGGCTCGGCCAGCTGCACCCTTCGCTACAGAACGCCGTGCGCCTGCGCATCGAGGGCGAACGCGTCGGCCTGCCCGGCCCAGCGATGACGCCCTACCTTGCCGGCTTCCTCGTGTTGCTTGGCATGCTCGGCACCTTCGTGGGCATGGTGGTCACGCTCAAGGGCACCGGCCTGGCGCTGGAAAGCTCGACCGACCTGCAGACCATTCGCGATTCGCTCTCCGCCCCCGTAAAGGGCCTCGGGCTGGCCTTCGGCACCTCGGTGGCAGGCGTGGCCGCATCGGCCATGCTGGGCCTTGCCTCGGCACTGAGCCGGCGCGAGCGGCTGCAGGCCGGGCAGATGCTCGACACGAAGATCGCGACCGTGCTGCGCGTCTTCTCGCTCAGCCATCAGCGTGAAGAGTCGTTCAAGCTGCTGCAGCAGCAGGCCCACGTCATGCCCGAGCTGGTCGGCCAGCTGCAGGCCATGATGCACGCGATGGAGCGGCAGACCCAGGCGCTGAACGAACGCCTCGTCAGCAGCCAGGACCACTTCCACAGCAAGGCCGAAGCCGTGTACGGCAGCCTCGCTTCTTCCGTCGACCAGTCGCTGAAGCAGAGCCTGACCGAAAGCGCACGCGTCGCCAGCGCGGCGATACAGCCTGTCGTCGAGGCCACCATGGCCGGCATCGCGCGCGAAACGGCCACACTGCACGACACCATTTCGCAAACCGTGCAGCAGCAGCTCGATGGCCTCTCGAGCCGCTTCGAGGCCACCACCACCCGCGTGGCCGACACCTGGAAAACCGCGCTTGCCGAGCACCAGCGCACGACCGAGGCGCTGTCGCAAGACCTGCGCGGTTCGCACGATCATTTCGCGCAGACCTTCGAGCAACGCTCGGCCGCGCTGGTAGACAGCGTTTCCGCCCGCCTCGAAAGCACCGTGAGCAGCGTGTCGGACACCTGGGGTAGCGCGCTCGCGCAGCATCAGCGCGTCAGCGAGAAGCTGTCGGGCGATTCGCACCAAGCCCTGTCGGCAGCCGCTGCAACCTTCGAGCGGCATTCCGCATCGCTGCTGAGCACCGTGGACCAGGCACACGCGAAGCTGCAAACCGAAATGGCATCGCGCGACGAACAGCGCCTCTCGGCGTGGACGCAATCGCTGACAGCCATGGCCGCGTCGCTGCAAGAGCAATGGCAACAAGCTGGCGCGCACAGCGCGAGCCAGCAGCAACAGCTGCTCGACACCATGGCGCAGACCGCGCGCGAAATGTCCGCACAGACCGAAGCGCATGCAAAGAACACCGTCGCAGAGATCGGGCAGCTACTGCAAGCCGCAGCTGAAGCACCGCAGGCCGCGGCCGAAGTGATGTCCCAGATGGCATCGCGCGACGAGCAACGCCTCTCGGTATGGACGCAATCGCTCACGGCCATGGCCGCATCGCTGCAACAGGAATGGCAACAGGTCAACGCACACAACGCAAGCCAGCAGCAGCAGCTCTTCGACACAGTGGCGCAGACCGCACGCGACATGACGGCACAGACCGAGGCGCATGCGAAGAACACCGTGGCCGAAATCGCGCAGCTCCTGCAAGCTGCCGCCGAAGCACCCCGTGCCGCAGCCGAAGTGGTGACCGAGTTGCGCCAGAAGCTCGCCGACAGCATGACGCGCGACAACGCAATGCTGGAAGAACGCAGCCGCATCCTCGAAACGCTGGCCACCCTGCTCGATGCAGTGAACCACGCGTCCACCGAACAGCGCACAGCCATCGACACGCTGGTGTCCGCATCGGCGGACCTGCTGGAGCGCGTCGGCAGCCGTTTCACTGAAAAGGCCGATGCCGAGTCCGAGAAGATGGCCGCCGTTGCCGCGCAGATCACTGGCAGCGCCGTCGAAGTGGCCAGCCTGGGTGAAGCCTTCGGCCTTGCCGTGCAGATGTTCAGCCAGTCGAACGACAAGCTCGTGGGCCACCTGCAGCGCATCGAAGGCGCGCTGGGCAAATCCATTGCGCGCAGCGATGAACAGTTGGCCTACTACGTGGCGCAGGCCCGTGAAGTGATCGACCTGAGCATCATGTCGCAGAAGCAGATCGTCGAAGACATGCAGCAGATCGCCAGCAGGCAGCAGCAAGCACCGGTGGACAGCGAAGCATGATGCGCGAAGAGCTCGACGCCAGCTTCGACGAGCCGGGCGTGCCGGTGTGGGCGGTGTTCGGCGACCTGATGGCCGGGCTGCTCGGGGCCTTTGTGCTCATCCTGGTGTGCGCGCTGGGCATGCAGCTGGAGCTTGCGTCGAAGCTGGAAACCGAAGTCAAGCAACGTCAGGCCGAGGCCAAGCGCCTGCAGACGCTCGAACAGGCCCTGGCAGGGCCGCTCGCGGCCGGCCGCGTGACACTGGCCAACGGGCGCATCGGCATCAACGGCAGCGTGCTGTTTGCCTTCAACTCCGCGGAGCTGCAGCCCGAAGGCCGGCAACTGCTGAAAAGCCTGGCTGCACCGCTGACCGCGTACCTCAAGTCGCGAGACGAGATCCTGATGGTGAGCGGTTTCACCGACGACCGGCAGATGCGCGACAACGCACGCCAGTTTGCAGACAACTGGGAGCTGTCGGCCCAGCGTGCGCTGACGGTGACTCGTGCGTTGATCGACGCCGGCATTCCGTCGTCGTCGATCTTTGCGGCAGCATTCGGCTCCGAGCAGGCGGTGGCGTCGAATGCCGATGCCGACGGGCGCTCGAAGAACCGGCGTGTGGAGATGGCGCCGACGCCGCGCCCTTCCAACGCCAACGCGAAGCCCCGTGACTGATCAAGAGACTTGCCGCGACACCGGCGCGATGGTCGCCGCAGCGATCGCGCGTGGCGATCAGCGCTTCGACCCTGTGCGCTTTCGTGTCATCGAGGCGATGGCCAGGCGCGCGACAGCGCACGGCGGTGACGCGCGGCGCATGCTCGACGACAAGGTGGTCGCACTGCTGATGGCGTATGGCGAGGATCTTGAGAAAGCGGCGCCTGCGGACGTTGCGAAGGCGCAAGCAGCAACGACTGAACGCGGTGCACTCGCCGCGCTCGTCGACCACATCGCCCAGCACGCGCCGGTCATGGATGACAGCCCGGCCGCAACAGGCAAGGCGACGCCCGCCACCTCTTCTGCCTCTTCTGCCTCGTCGCCCTCCACAGAACTGAAGTCGATCCGCTACTTCAAGAGCACCTGGTCCAAGCTCAGCGCCGACCGGCGCCTGACGCAGTCACTGGCAAAGGTGCCCGAGAACGCCGGCCCCCTCAACTCGCATCACCTCGTGCACCGCTCGCTCACGCTGATGCGCGACCTGTCGCCGGAGTACCTGAACCGGTTCATGTCGTATGTCGATGCGCTGTCGTGGGTCGATCAGTTGAATGGCGCTGCTGCTGCAGCAGCAAGTGCGGCGAGCCCGCGCGCCGAAAGCCCGAAGAAGAGCGGTCGCGGCAAGGCCAGCTGAGGCCGGAGTCAACCGAAGCAAGGCCCTTGCCTCAGGGCTTGTTCTTCAGATGCGAAGTCAGGCGCTCGAACTCGTCGGCAAACGATGCAGTGGCAGAACGAGGAAGCACGACCGCCTGCATCTCATCGGTAAAGAGATAGTGGTTCACGTCGTCTTCCTCGCGGGCCATGAAGCCCGCCCACAGAAGTTCTGACCGCATCGTTGCGGACTGGATCGTCAGCGCGCTGTCCGTGATGCTGACGGTCTGGGGCGAGAGAAACGTGCCATTGGGGGCGAACATGTACTTGCGCCAGAGCGCCTGGGAAACATGGGGCAGCGACACCAGCAGCAGGAAGACGATCATCACAAGGTACGCCATGAACCGGAGATGCGGCAGCTCGGCGTAGTCGTCCAGCACGCGCACGTACGCCGCGACCAGCAATCCGACGCCCACCCATACCGCCGCGCGCAACATGAACAGGGTGGACGACAAACCCGGCTTGCGGCCAACGCGACGACCGACGACCTTCTGAAGGCGCGCGAAGTCTGTCGGAGTGAGGGTGAACGATGCTGCCGACATGCTTGCCGGACTCAAGGCCGCCGCGCCTGCACCGTCTGGCGCGACCAATAGACGCCGTCCAGCCGATCGAGCCGCACGACGCCGCCAGTCGATGGCGCATGCACGAAGCGTCCTCCGCCCACATAGATGCCCGCATGCGACGGCGTGGATGAGCCGAAGAGCACGAGATCGCCCGTGCGAAGCTCGGACATCGACACCGGGCTGCCGAAGCCGCTCATCCGCGCCACTGTGCGCGGCGGCGACTCGCCCACGCTGTTGAGATACACATAGCCGATGAGCCCGCTGCAATCGAAGCCGCCATCAGGCGTGTTGCCGCCATAGCGATACGGCGTGCCAACAAGGCCGAGTGCATGGATTGCGACGCTGTTCGATTGTTCGTCCGTCAACGTGCTGCTGACGGCGGGCCCTGGCCCTTGTCGTGGCCCCGATGGGCTTGCACAGCCCAGAACCAGAAGACAGGCCCCTGTGAAAAGGAGCCGAAGCAGCCACTGCTGCAATGTGCGGGATTGTTGCGTTGATGGCACAGGCGCGTCGTACATGTCGGATGGCTGGGCTCGTGAACGTGCACGAACTCTAGCGCGGAATGCGACGGCTTCCTGAAGATGAGGCCCTCCGAGGCCCGCGCTGCTGCGCCGACGCAACGGAGGGAAGAGAGGAAAAAGCGCTTACTGGCCTGCTGCAGGCGTGTTGACAGCGTCTTTCAGCGCCTTGCCGGCGGTGAACTTGGGCGCCTTGCTGGCCTTGATGGTCATCGGCTCGCCGGTCGACGGGTTGCGGCCCGTGCGCTCGGGGCGGCTTGCCACGGCGAAAGTGCCGAAGCCGATCAGTTGTACCGTGTCGCCGCTGGCGAGGGCGCGCGACAGGTTGTCGATGGCGGAATCGAGCGCGCGGGCGGCGTCAGCCTTGCTGAGGTTCGTGTCCGTGGCGATAGCGGCGATGAGGTCGGTCTTGTTCAAAACGGGGGTTCTTTCTTCAATCAGTAAAACGGTTGGGGGAAAAGTCCGTGACGCGAAAACGCACCGGGCTCGAACTTTAAACGCCCCACCGGGGGATCGAGACACGCATGCGTTTCAAAAGTGAAACATCGTGATCGATGCACGATGGTGCACGAAACTCGAGCACAAGACCCGATGGAAAGTACCAACGATGTCAGGACGCCCTGCAGCTGAAGTTTGCCGCGTCGTTCATCGACGCACCCGCCGCCCCCGTGAACACCGGCCATGCCGGCCAGCGACACATCGGCCGCGAGCGGTTGGCGTTCTGGTTGTTGTCGACCGAGGGAATCGTTTCAGGCGCCTGCCCCTTCTCGACCCAGTTGTCGAGCACCGCGAGCCCGTCATAGCCGAGCCGGTACGGGCCCATGCCGTGGCCGAAGCCCGGCACGCTGTAGAAGCGAATGAATGAATCGACACCCGCCTGGCCGAAGGCGGCGACCTGGCGACGGTAGTAGTCCTCGGTGTTGTAGGGGCTGATGAAATCGTCCGCCGTGCCATGCGTGAGGATCAGCTTGCCGCCCCTGGCGCGGAAGGCTTCGAGGCTCACCGTCGTCACGTCGGTGATGCTGCCCAGCTGCTGCAGCCGTGCCCTGTAGCGCGCCGGCTCGTAGCGCAGCGCATCGAGCGACGGGTTGCGCGTAGCGAAATACTTGGCGTGCGCCGCGCCAATGGAGAACAGCAACGCATCGGTGGCGGCCGGCGGGTTCGATGGCACGCGCGATGCGCCGAACGACGACACCGAGAACACCGCACCTTCGAGCACCGGCCAGCGCGGAAACACCTGCTGCCCCGCAACCGCAAACCCCGCGTCATAGCGCGATGCGATCTGCCGCACGGCCGCGATCTGCGCATCGGACAGGCAGAAGTCGCCGTTGTCAGCGCCACCAACGCAACGCAGCGAGGCCTTCACCTTGTCGATGTTGAAGACCACGTTGCAGGCCGCGACATTGCCGATGATCCCGTCCTTGGCACCATCGAGCCCGTCGCAGGCGGCATACACCGCATTGACGAGCAGCGTCTTCTTGGCCGGGTTCATCCAGCCCGCGCCGCCGTTGGCATACAGCGCCTTGCCGACATGCAGCGACGCCAGTTGCAGCATCGTGATGTTGTACGCCGGGTAGTTGGCAATGGCCCCGTCGTAGTCGGCGGCATAGCGCGCCGCGGCATCGAGAGCCTCGTGCCCGCCCTGCGATCCACCAATGAAATAGAAGCGCCGTGGCGCCGCACCATAGCGCTGCCGGATGATCTCCAGCGCCACGTCGTGCGTTTTCTTCACCGACTGCTGGCCGTAGTTGAGAAGCGCCTCGTCATTCAGCGCAAAGTTGCCGTCGAAGTTGCCCGTGCCCTTGTGCCCGCCGTCGCTGCCCAGCGTGACATAGCCTTGGCGCAGCGCGTTGGGTGTGCCGTTGGGCTGCGCGGTGTAGGCACCCAGGCCAGTGACGAGCGTGCCGTCATAGCCGCCACCGCCCATCTGCAGCGCACGGCGGTTCCATGCGGTGGGAAGGTTGACCTGGAACTCGAGGCTGGGCGCCGATGCACTCACGGGCAGCACGACGCCCTTGACCGCGCAGTACTCGCCATTGGGGTTGTCCGCGGCATTGGCGGGGACGAAGCTCGCAGATTGAACGACCGCGCCCGAACTCGGCTTGCCGATAGCGGAGGCCGCGATCTTCATGTCTTGCAGCGCCGTGCACGCGGCTTGCGCCTGGGCCGTTTGGGCGGGCGTGATTGCGGGCTCGCTGACAGAGGCGCATCCGGCGAGTGCGGCTGCGGTGGCCAATGCGGCCAGGCTGATCGATGCGCTGCGCCTGCGGGAATCTGGAGTTGCCATTTGTCGCCTGTCTGAGTTGTTGTCGGACGGGCGGCAATGCGCCCAAGCCGCATGGTATTGAGAAGACCATGGCGCGTCGCCACGGGTTTGCGCGCATGCGTGTATCGCATCGATGCGGGTCCGCCCCAAGCGCGGACAACGACAGCCTGCAGTGTTCGGCTTCAGTGCAGCACGTCAGAAGCCCGGCGCAGCACGCCAAGACACGGTATCCGGATATTGGCGACGCTCCTTGAAGCACAGGAATATCTCCACGACCGCATCTGCCACAAACCACTCATCGGACTTGAGCGTCAGCTCACCCGCACCAAATACAAGCAAGGTTCCATCCGGGAAAGCCGGGTTTGGCTTGTCGTGAAACGCCCTCTCCCGCTTCCCGGTTGCAGGGTCGAACCTCTCCACCATGCAGGTTGCCCGGCCACCCGCAACTTGAACGTAGCTTCCGTCTTCGCTCGTCAGCGATGCGTATGAGTGCTTTCCTGTGCTCTGGAGTGCGAGCACTCTCCGCCGAATTTGCGCATCCGTGGGCGCTTTGAGTTCGGCAAAGTTCTGTCCTTCGAGGCGCATCGTGTTCATGTTGCGAGGAGTCTGACTTTCAACTGTTGAGTGCCCGCAGCACCTTGATTGCGATCGCTCCACGCCCCGCACCAATTCCGCGGTTGCGCGGGTTCGTGTTCTGAATCGCCGTCACGTCTTCCCAGATTTCCACCGATTCAACGACCCCATAAGTCGTGTCGGTGTCGATCTCGAAGTCCACGAACCTCTCGTCTTGCGTGAGCAGCAAGCCGCACAGCTTCGGCATTCCGGGGAAGTCGATATCCAGATCAACAACGATGGATTTCTCCCACTGAACACCTCGCTCAAGGCCAATGACCTTGAGTGCTTCGGGGAGCGCGTTCTGCCGCCAGTGCATGGCTTCTCGACGGATCGCATCTTCGACCAAGGCGTTTTGTTCTTGTACGTTCAGTTTGCGATAGCGTGGTAGCGGCATGCAGCCAAGGGTCTGCAACGGCAAACCCACCTTTCGTTCGGATTGCACCGCGGCCTTAGAAGTCGAAGACCAGCAGCAAGTTGTTCGCGGGCATCGCATGCCGCTCGCGCCACGCGAGGCCTGATCGGCGTGCCTCTGTCGTCCCGCTCTCCAGACGGCGCATGCGGCCCAAGGCGCGACGTGCAGCATGTTGGCGCAGCAGATCGCGTCGAACTTCTTCTCTTCATCAGTCGGTTTTCGGGACTTTCTTGTTGCGCCACCGCCGGTACAGCCAGTTGCCAATCAATCCGCCGGCAACAACACAAAGTGCCTGCACGAACACGGCAATCATGAAGGCATCGGAGAGGTCGTACTCACTGCGTGCCACCTTCATTTCATACCAATGACCGATGCCGACCAAGATGACGTTCGAAAGGAATCCAAGCAGTAGTGCGCCGCCGGCGATGAAGAGAATCCGAAGAACTACGTTCATGGCACGTACCAGAACCAGATGGCTTCTGCCTTCCTCATATCGGTTGCCCATCCTTCGACCGACAAGTGCCAATGAATACGAAACCAGGAAGAGAACTTCGTCAAGCGGGAACCGTTCCATAGATCAATGTGGTCGCCCTGTCTGCCCTCTCCCCAGTAGTTCTGGATGAAGATGATCCCTGTGCGGCCGGCAATCTTTTCGAACCCTTCCTTGCCCAAGTACTTTTCAGTTCGATGCATCAACCCTGCTGCCGGGGAATCAAGCCAGTTTGCGAGCTCCTGTGCTCGTATCGGATACCTGGGCTTGTCCTTTTGCCATGAATAGACCCCTTTGAAGGACCTCATGTCCATAGCTGATCGAATAAAGGCTGCACCGACATCGATCGCGCATTGGTCTGTGTAGACCTTTTCATCCAACAAGGTATCGTCACCTTTGATTTTTGGATGATTGGCCCAAAGCGTTGCGAACGTAGGCATTAATTCTCCCTGGTGATTATTTGGATCTCGAAGCCTTGCAAGGCAAGGACTTCAGCTTGGCAGGCTAGCCTATCTCCAAGGAATGACGGTGAAGCTGAAACGGCCTAGAAATTACTCCCTCTTGCGGAAAAATTGCAAGTGGAACTTCGGGGGCATCGTCGCACAGAGCTCAACCCCTCTCCCTCTGTATCACCATGCTTTAGCCAAGAAATAAAGGCTCAATGCCATACGCGCGTGCTCCAGGCACAACCACTCGGCGGCGTTCCAGGCTGCACCGTGGAGACACCGGTACGCTGTATTCACTGGAGGCCGAAGACCAACAGCAAGTTGTTCGCGGGCATCGCATGCCGCTCGCGCAACGCGAGGCCTGATCGGTGCGCCTCTGCTGCCACGTCCTCCAGACGACGAATGCCCCATGCGGGATTTCGGGCGCGCAAGTCTTCGTCGAACGCCTGGTTGCTCGGCGCCGTTGGGACTTCATCTTCGAAGTAAGGCCCGTATGTGATGAGCAACCCGCCAGGAAGCAGATGCCGCGCGGCCCCTTGCATCAGGGCGGCGCATGTGGCCCAAGGTGCGATGTGCAGCATGTTGGCGCAGTAGATCGCGTCGAACTTCTCTTCTTGGGTGAACGCGGGGCCCTGCGATGGCCATTGAGGGGCCATCACGTCGAGCAGGAGCGGCGGGTGGAGATTGGGTAGCGCGGCTTCTGCGACTCGGTTTGCAAGCGCGGGAAGCATTCGTGCATCTGCGTCGGTGGGCTGCCAAGTCCATCGGGGCGTTGCTGCTGCGAACCAGGCGGCATGTTGGCCTGTGCCAGATGCGATCTCTAGTGCGGTCCCGCGTTCACCAAGGATGCCAGTCAATGCATCGAGGATGGGCTGTTTGTTGCGGTCGGCGGCAGGGCTGCTGAGAAGGTCAGGCATTCGAGTGGTACTTGGAGGAGGTGATGTGAAAGACACGGGCAAGGTTGTTCGAATGCTTGCCTGTCGTCGGACGACGTCTGCACTCAAGCCTATTCGCTCAAATCAAAACTCTCAACGTTGTTGAGGGAAATTCCCCGATCCTCGCACCCGCACCCGCACCCGCACCCGCACCCGCACCCGCACCAAATTCCAAGAGGAACACGAGTTCATCCGCACATAGTGACGCAATAAGCTTGGCAGATGCGCGAAATGGCGATGCAGATCGACAACGGCCTGTTCGAGCGGGCCGTACTCTACTCGCCCAAGTCTCAAAGGCGTTGAGAAAGGCAGTCGCAAGCGGCCCTTCAGAAATTCTGCTGTGGTGTAGCGCAGCCGTCAGAAGCACAATTCGCGGTATGGCACTTCTCGTTACCCCGCACCTTGTTCAACTCACCTTCGAAGCGACATTGAAGTCCTTCTGGCGAAGAGAAGCGCTCCGGAAGTTTCTACGTGACTGCCACGTCAGTGAGGCCCACTTATCAACGTGGCCAACAGAGGAATCAAAACGCGTGTTTCTCGATCGGACATTTGCTGCATTGCAGCGAAGCGACAAAGGAAAAGTCGTCATTGGCGAGATGGCGACGGCCTTGGCCGAACAAACGACATTTCCCGACCTACGGAATTGGGAAGACTCCGACGTAAAGACCGCGGCGGCGAAGCAAGCAGTGGCGGAATTAAAGGCGCTCATCAAGACGCAGGACGAGAAGATCCGAAGTGAGCGAGAAATTGAAGCGGCCAAGGAGAAGGGCCGGGCCGAGAAAGCGGCTCATCAACGCGAGAGCATGGATCTTCAAAAGCTGATGCAGCGACTAGCAGACCTGCACCCGCAGATGGGTACGGCGCCTGGCGGCTATGCCTTCCAAGAGTGGTTCTACGATCTACTGACATTCGCTGAAATCGAGAATCGACGACCGTACGTGGTGGCTGGCCGTCAGATCGACGGCTCGATCACTGTGGATGGAACAACATACCTCGTTGAGCTCAAGTTCACGAACGATCAGGGAGGTGCGCCTGACATTGACGTGTTCAGAAGCAAGATTGAGAGCAAGGCGGACAACACCATGGGCGTATTCGTGTCGATGGCCGGCTACTCATCAGTGGCAATCCGTGAGGCATCCGGTAAGAAGACGACGATGTTACTTCTGGACTCCAACCACGTCTTTCTCGTACTGACTGGTGCAATGAGCCTTCCTGATCTCATCAGACGCGTGCGACGACATGCGGCGCAAACCGGCGAGTCGCATCTGCCGGTCTCGGCATTCAGTGGCTGACGTCTTCTGCTCGCCAGCGCCGTTGCGGCAAGCCAGCCTCAGGAGCCTTTACTACGCAAATTCTTCAATCGAAGAAACGTCGCCCAAATCTCTTGGATCAATCTGTCGAGTTGCTTTCTGCGTCGATTCAACTCTTCTGCTTGATTGGGCTGTTCCTGCCGCCATCTAATGGATCGTCCAATGTCGTCATAACTTCCAGCGTTGTAGTTGTTGTAGACGGCTATCAACCCTGACATCAAATCCTGCTGAAGCTTTGATACATGTGGCTCTAGCGATTCGAATTTCCAATCCGGCCATGACAATTCAGTCAGTTCAGCAAACCGAGGTTCGTCGATACTGAACGCAATCTCTCCGCCAGCATGAAACAGATAGGTGACGAGAGTGCCATAGTGGTTTAGGAACGCACCTAGACGAACTTGATCATCTGTAGGAGGTGATGGGGCTGTCGGAACGAACTGCGGATAGTGCGTTGCGAACACCTGCTGATCGCTTGCCAAATCGCCAGAGATGTCTTCCCAGAATAAGACGGCAACCTTAAAGAGTCCCTGTTGCTCACGAGAGAAAGACAGTTGCCTTACTGCAGCTTGCAATGTTGCGTCGCGCGGTGCCGTCGTGGCGACGTATATCTCGGTAAGAGCGGGCGTAAATTCACCTGCGTTCGCAACTTCGTTGTTCACGATGTCTAGCGAGAGACTACTTCTGACAGCATTTTTGCACTGCAAACCAATTCGACTCCCGAGTGCAGGTTCACCCCAAACGTCGACACCGTTCTGCTTTTGGCCTTGACGTCCATTGCCGTAAAAATTTGGCGAGCGCCACCTGAGCTTTGCGGCGGCAAGCACCAAGACTTCGAACTCCTGCCATGATGCTGGGGGAGGAAGGACAGAGGTTGAGCGAGTAGGCATTGGAGCAAACGAATTCAGCCGCAGATCGAGCTATGTACCCGCGACTTTCTCGGATCAGAAGGCGAACCCGAAGGGGATGGTTTAAGTGTCGAATACCGATGCCCACTCTCAGTCTGAAGCGGGCATCCGCGCATGACTGTAATGTACGTTGAGCGATGATCAATTAGCATCTACGTGTGTCTCTAGAGCTTTGGCATTGAATCGCCGCAGAAATAGAACTCACAGGCGCTCGTTCTCCCGTCACTTGACGTTCGCCTTCTCGCCGGCGGCGCTGGTCATTCAGCCAACAGCTGGTGGTGCACCATTCAACTCTGTATGCATCTGCGCAAAGAGCTGATCCGATCCCCAAGCCTGTGCCGCCGTAAGCGCGACTTGGCGCTTTTGCAACTTTGTCAAGGGTACCGCAGGCTTGTACGATAGATCATGCTCAGCCTCACTCCAGGCATGCTGGAACAGCGTCTTTACTTGCAACTCGAAGAACACTGGAGCTCGGCCTCTATCGTCGGCGTCGCCGAAGAGATCTTCTGGAAAAGCGAGCACGAAATGTTTGCCGATGTAGCCAAACTCGCGCTCAGACTCTGGGATTAGTGTGCGAAGTTCGATGGACTTGTAATACCGCTCAATCGTCGCACTCACCACATCGACGTCCTGCTTATAGAAGACGATCACACGCGCGCCAACCAAGTCTTGAATCTGTTCGAAGGGCTGGGCGTATTTGACAGTGCCTTCGTCTTCGGTGCGACTGGCCTTAGTGAGAAATCGATCAGGACTTTTTGCGCGTGCGGTGATGCGATCGACGCGTGGGATCCCCTTTAAATGGTCCTGCAGTTGCATGACAAGCCGCGCGGCAAGTGGCTCCAAGATCTGGGCATAGCGCGCCTTGTATTCCATGAGCATTTCATCGTTCGTCATTTGATTTTCTTTAGCCGCTCATCAACGATAAGACCTGTGGTACTGAAGGTTCGCTCCTCACCACCTCTCCGCCTCGTTTCCTCAAAGACTTCACTGAATTTTTCTGCAGGAGCAGTAAGAACCCCGCCGTTGTCTAGCTCTACCTGCTTGTAGGCGATATGCCGCCCAAATTCGGCCGAGTCGAATTGAAAGCGGTCGTCGACGAGCCGAGCAGGATTAACCTTCCGGAGCACAGCCTCCTTGGTCTCCTGTGAGAAATTGAACCGATCGCAGAAGTCGGAGATTGTCATCATGTGGCGCGGCAGGCCGCTCGCGAGCTGTGCAACAGCCGCGATCTGGGCCTTTACGTTGACCGAAGCTGTAGAAGCGATTGCATCCTTCAGCGCAGTAGCGAGACGCTTAGTACCGGCGGCTGCCGTAGTGGCAAATTCCGAACGCAGAAATTCGATGATCCAGTAGTCTGCGACCGCCTTACTACCTGCGTTGATCTGTCGGTCCACAACATGCCCGGACCACAGTTGATCGGCTCGTCCCGTAGCTACGTATGTCGCGGCTTTGTAGGAATACGCACTCTTTAGGAAAACCTGTTCGACAAATTGCACGGTGAGACGCGTCGGGGCCCGCTCAGCGACAACCCCTTCATCGGCCGGGAAACGAGATAGCACAACCCTCCGGCGCCCTAAGTCGTCGCCTAGGCAAACAAAGAGAAGACCCATACCCGATTGCCCCGAGGTCGACTTCTGAAGCCTAGCAGCTAGAGAAGTCGCCGTACGCAGAGCAGGCCTAGCCACTAACTTCAGGAGTTCCTCGCGAACCGAATTTCGCTGCGCACCGTCCGAAGTGAACATTATTGGGACGACACAATCGCGCCCTGCGTTATCAAAGACTCCTCTCAGCATCCCACTCAGCTTGTCATTTCCGACCGGAATCCGCGCGCCCGGACCAAGTGGCTCATCCGGTCGATTGCGGCGCGGATAGGTCAGAAAACTAAAAATTGATTCAAGTGGCATAAGGTCACCCGAGTGTTGTGACGAAATGACGACGAGCCTCTCGCTTAGTGGTTTTCAGCGCTCAAAGCGCTAGCAGAGAGGACCGTGCAAGCGAGCAGATCTCGTTCCTTTCCAGTCCGGCGCCACGCTTCTTGGCCCCGCTATTCATGCTCTAGGAAACGTCGGCAACTCCTGTAAGACGCTACCGTTGATCGGATCGCAGGAATCTGGTTCGAGTCAGAAACCCAATGCACCGGAGAGCGTATTCGGGTACTTGATCGCCCCCTTGGTAGCTTTTTTCCTCGCACCTACATCAATGACCACCATTACGTCGCTCAGTTCGGAGAACTTTGTCTTCAGATAGAGCTCGTCGCGAATGCTCTCCGCGGTTCCAGCTGCTTTGAAGGCGACGAATGATGTGGTCTCCTCCCAAGAAGAGCCGACGCCACCAGCCAATAGATGAATCTTCTCCATGAATGATTCGTACCGTTCTTGATAGCTGGAATCGTTGCCGATGCGAAAAGTGACGACGAAATGGGCCATGTCGATAAAAACAGTATTGAGAATATGCTTTTATCAACATTCAATTGACCCTCTCTAGGGGTTTTCCTTGCATGGCCGCCAAGGGGCAGTTCGATTGAGCAGGCTCAATCAAACTTAGCGTGATTGCTTTGCCCCTCCGCTCAGCGACGCTAAGCCGTCTGAAACAGCCATAAATGCGACGAAGCATCTAATGCCAAGACTCGTCACCCACCCCCACTCTCCTGAAACAACTCCACCGCCTCCCGCGCCAAATCAGAAGCAATCCAAAGCAGATTCTCCCGATGCGCCTCGCCCGCCTCCTGGAACCATCCATCCCCGGCACCGTAGAAGCACCACAGCAGTGAGTTCAACTGCTCCAGCTTGTTCTCAAGAAGATCGGACGGATCCCGTGTCGTGGTGGTCGCGTCCGCAGATGCCGGCCTTGCGGGCCCGGCCATAATTCGTTCAGCCATTGGTGTGCTCCTTCTAAGGTATTGCACGTCACTTGGTTAGACGGTCAAGGTGTTCGCGCACCTTGACCGTCGCCTTTTGTGCCTCACGTTCGCATCGATGCATGTCGCACCAATGGCCCGCCGTGAAGCGAAGCGGTTCATTCATTCATCCGATTGTTGGTGTTGGTTGTGTATGCCGCCTTCCTCACCCACATAGCGGGTCGTTCAATCACAGGGGCATTCACTGTAGAGAAAACCAGCCCGGCGCAGGAAGAAACTTCTGCCGAGAATTTCTCGAATAGCTCAGGTATTCGCTGGGCGGCAGCGCCAATACACAAAGCTCTGACAGTCAGTCGCTGAAGTTCACGAGCGCTGCCCAAACTCACGCGCATGCTCCACCGCGTACTTGATGAGCTCCGCCTGCCCTTCGATGCCCAGCCGCCGCTTGATGCTCTGCCGGTGCGCCTCCACCGTGCGCACGCTCAGCCCCAGGTCGCGGGCAATCTGCTTGCTCGACTCCCCTCGCCCCAGCGCCGAAAGAATCTCGCTCTCACGCGGCGTTAGCAGCGGCCGCGGCTCCTGCGTGCGAAACAGCTTCTTCGACACGGCCGGGCTCAGAAAGGTGCCGCCGGCCGACACGGCCTCGATGGCCGCGACTATCTCGGCCGCGGGCGCGTCTTTCAGCACATAGCCGCGCGCGCCCACCTGCAGGGCCTTCTGGACGTACTCGGGGTTGTCGTACATGCTGAGCATCACGATGTGCGTTGCGGGTTGGCGTTGCAGCAGCAGGGCCGCAAGCTCGATGCCGTTCATGTCCTTCATGCCGACGTCCATCAGCATGAGGTCGGGCTGCACGCTGTCTACCTGCGCTAGCGCCTCGGCAGCGCTGCCGGCCTCGCCGACGATCTCCAGGTTGGGCATGGAGCCGAGCCGGGCGCGCAGGCCGTCGCGCACCAGCGGATGGTCGTCGACAAGAAAAAGCCTGATGGTCTTGGTCGTCGTCATGTGATGGATGCGGGCGCTTCTTCGGCAGCCCTTGCGCTGCGGGTCGGCACTTCGGCCTCGATGGATGTGCGCCCGGCGTTGCTGCACATGATGAGCCGCCCGCCAATGGCTTCCATGCGCTCGCGCATGTTGCGCAGGCCAATGCCGCGCCGGGGGTCGAGCTGCACGGCCTGTATGTCGAAGCCGGTGCCGTCGTCGCTCACTTCGAGCCGCACGCCTTCTTCTTCGTCGAAGTGCAGCGCAATGTTCACGTGCTGTGCATTCGCGTGCTTGCGCACGTTGGTCAGCGCCTCTTGCGTCAGGCGGAAGAGCGCGGTCTTCACTTCGGGCTGCAGCTCGAATGATTCGCCGCCCATCATCATCGACGCGTCGACGCCTCCCTCTTCCCTGAACTCGTCGACCAGCCGTTCCAGCGCGGCGGGCAGGCCCAGGGTGTCGAGCAAGGCGGGGCGCAGGCGGTGCGATATGCGGCGCACTTCAATCAGCGAATCGTTGAGCCGCTGCAGCGCCTTGGCCAGTGCGGGCGGCGTGGGCTGCCGCTGGCGGTCGAGTGACTCGACTGCCGATTCGATCAGCAGCTTGGCCGACACCAACGTCTGGCTGGTGCCGTCGTGCAGTTCGCGTGCGAGGTGGCCGCGCTCTTCTTCCTGCGACTGCACCACGCGCCGCGCGAGCAGGCGCAGCTTGGCTTCCGCGGTGCGGTGCTCGCTCAGGTTCAGCAGCAGCCCGGCGGCGCTGACCACGCCGAGGCACAGCGCGGCAATGCCGGCAATCCACAACAGCGTGGCGGTAACGTTGGCGTTCATCTGCCGGTCGAGGGTGTCCATGGTCGACTGGATATCGTCGAGGTACAGGCCGGTACCTACCATCCAGTTCCAGCGCGGCATGGCGGTCACGTAGCCGAGCTTGGGCGCCATCTGCGCGCTCGACGGCTTGCGCCATTCGTACTCGACGTAGCCGCCGCCGTTTTCTTTCGCGCCCTTTATCAGCTCCTGGATGGTGTAGCGGCCGCGCGAATCGCGCAGCTCCCACAAATTCTGGCCGACCAGCTCGGGCTGGCGCGAGTGCATGAGGGAGTTGCCCTCCAGGTCGTACACGAAGAAGTAGCCGTCGTCGCCGTAGTTGAGCGAGGCCAGGCGACGCAGGGCCTCGTTGCGGGTGGCTTCGTCGTCCTGGCCTGATTCGTACAGCGGCAGCAGGTTGCTCACGGCCAGTTCGACATAGCTGCGCAGCTCGCTGCGGCGCTGGTCCATGTAGCTGCGCTCGATGAGGGCACGCTCGCGCTGGGCGAGGTCATGCTCCTGGTGGCGCACCGCGAGGGCCACCAGCACCAGTGCGATGAGCAAAGGTGCAACGGCCAGCGCAACGATCTTGGTGCGGAGATTCATCGGGTGGCAAGGCTACCACTGAGCACTTTCGCCCTGGCTCCCCCGTGGGGCCCGGGCGTTCAGCCTTGCGGGTTCATCGCAGGCAGCAAGCCTCGATCGCTCAAGGCGTCCAGCAACGCCTCCTGATCGGCTCCGCCTTCCAGTATCAGATCGAGCCTCTTTCCAGACTCCGGGCGAACGGTCAGGAAAGTGAATTCGTAGCCGATACCGCTGGCACGGCGACGGCTGACGCGAGCTCGCAGCAGGTCGAATTGCCAAGCACCGTCGATGCTGCGCAGCCGCGTGCCGTCGAGTTCGAAGGCTCGCACTCGCGAATGCGAAAAGGTGCTGATCTGCGAGACAGGAATGGCCCAGACCAGCCACGCGATCAGTGGCATGAGCACGCAGAGGCCCACCATGGTTTTCATGAATCCTGCATCTGACACGTTGAGGAGCAACGCGATGCCTGCGGCGCCAGCCAACGCATACCCCGCCCAGATCCAGGCGAGAAAGCATCGCCAGCAAAAAACCATGGCGCGGCTTTGCAGAGTGCCCGTTCGCGTTGCCTTGACGCTGCTTCTCAGCGCGAGATAGTGGTTGATGACCGGCGCCAGTTCATCGACAGGTGCCGTCAGCATCAGCTTCCTGAATGGCCGTGTGTGAACGATCAGATAGTTGTCGCTGTCGGGAATCCCTTCGAGGGTCAGCACGTCGATCCAATCGACGTGGCCAAGCCCTTGCACGGAGAAACCGCCTTCGCCGACGTCGACGTGGGTGCATTCGTTGAACGGCTTTGCCCGGCCTTTGGCCGATTGCAGCCAATGCGTCTCGACCCAGATCCATGCACGCACGACGAACACCAGGCCCACCAGCCACAACGCTATGAACGCAAGCATGATCACCATGCCAAGCGCGATGTACCACCCCTTCGCATCCGGGTCGATAGCCCACGACGCCACGCCGGCGATCAATACGGAGTAAGCCGTGCAAAGCAGCAAGATGGGCCAGATACCGCTCGCGTCGGTTTGGGTTACCTGAATGGACCGCGAAAAAATCGGCGAGCTCATTGAATGCAACGCAAAGCGAACGAGTCTACGGTCGTTTGCGTCTGCTACCTGCCGACGGGCACGGCCGAAGGTTGCTGGCGGAACTCGGTCGCGTAGTAGAGCAGCGCCAGCAGCACATAGCCGCCGCCCAGCAGGCACAAGCCGCTCCATCCGTGGAAGGCATACACGGCAGCTGCAATGCCCGAGGCCACTGCGGCGCAGATGAAGATGAAGGTCATGAACAGCCCATTGAGCCGGCCACGCAGTTCGGGCGCCAGCATGAACAGGCTGCGGAAGTTGAGCACCTGGCACAGCTGCACCGCCCCGTCGAGCAGGATGCCCGCCGCGACCAGCCCGGCCAGCGAGTGGTAGTGCATGGCGATCGCGCCGAGCACGAAGGAAAGCAGCGCGACGACGATGGCGGCTCCTGTGGCAGGCCGCGTCAGCCCCCTGTCGGCCAGCCTACCCGCCAGTGGTGCCATCAGCGCACCGGCAGCACCCGCCAGCGCGAACAGCGCAATGCCGCGCTGCCCCATGCCGAACTCGTGCACCAGCGCCAGCGGCACGGCCGTCCAGAAGGCCTGGAAGCCGGAGAACATCATTCCCTGGTAGAAGCCGCGCCGGCGCAGCAGCGGTGTGTTCCACACGATGCCGGGCAGCGAGGCCATGGTGCGCGCGTAGCCCACCGAGGCATGCGGCTGCCGCTGCGGCAGCACGCGCCACAGCACGACGATGAGGGTGGCCATCAGAACGGCCGACAGCCAGAACACCGCGCGCCAGCCCAGCGCCGAAGCCACCACGCTGGCAAAGGGCCGCGCCAGCATGATCCCGCCCAGCAGCCCGGCCATGATGTTGCCGACCACCTTGCCGCGCGTGGCCTCCGGCGCGAGGTGCGAGGCAAAGGGCAGCAGCACCTGCGCCGCGACCGCGCATGTGCCAACCACGAAGGAGGCAGCCAGGAAGGTAACGGCCGAGTCCGAGAGCGCAATGCCCACCAGCCCGATAACCGCGCCGAACAGCGCACCGACGATGAGCCTGCGGTTCTCGACCACGTCGGCCAGCGGCACCAGCAGCAGCAGGCCGGCGCCGTAGCCGAGCTGGGTAAGCGTCATGATCAGGCCGGCCAGCCCGGCGTGCAGCTGCAGCGTGTCGGAGATGGGGCCGATCAGCGGCTGGGCGTAGTAGATGTTGGCCACGCACAGGCCGCAGGCGATGGCGAAGACCAGCGTGAGCGCGGGCGTGAGGCCTGTTGCGGTCGAAGCGGCCGGAGAGGCTGTGGGAGCGGAAGAGGACACAGAGGAATCCCGGTTGCCGATTGCGGGGTGGAGGGACTTAGGGGTTAACCCGAAGCCCGGGCACCTTAGCACGCAGGGCCGATTTCTGCAGGCGCGAGGTCAGTCCACGCTGGTGGGCCGGCCAGAGGCCACCCACGCGTCGAGCCCACCGGTCAGCGGCAGGGCCCGCCGCGCACCGCGCGCCAGCAGCACGCGTGCAGCCTGCGCGGCCGACACCTCGTTGGGGCAGTTGCAGTACAGCACCACGACGCGCCCGGATGCATGCGAGAGGTCGAGGCTGCGCTGCTGCAGCGCCTTGAGCGTGTACGCCTCTGCACCCGGAATGCGGCGCGGGTCGACCTGCATACCGGCCTGGCCGCGCACGTCGATCACCAGCGGCGGCTCTTCCCCGCTCAGCAGTTCGTGCAACTCTTCCACCGAGATGCGCGGCATGCCCGTGAGCCGCATGAAGGCCCGTCGGCGCCAGTAGCGCACCGCGAGGATCACCAGCAGCAGCACGCCCAGCGCAGCAGTGGCGATGCCGCCTGCCTGCGCCATGACGGCCAGCACTTCCTGGATCTGGTTGCGGAACACCCAGCCCAGCCCGAGGAAGAGGCCCGTCCAGACCAGCGCTGCGCCAATGTCGAAGCCGATGAAGCGCCGCACCGACATGCCCAGCGCCCCCGCCATGGGCGGCGCCACCACCGACACGCCCGGCACGAACTTCGCGGCCACGAGCGACATGCCGCCCCAGTCGGTAATGAGCGATTCGCCGCGCCGCACGCAGGTGTCGGGCGACAGCGAGATGCGGCACAGCAGGCGCATGAAGCGGTAGCCGAAGCGCCGTCCGGCATAGAACCACGCACCGTCGCCCAGCAGGTTGGCGACGACTGCAGCCGCCACCACGCCGGGCACCGAGACATCGCCCGCCGCCAGCAGCGCGCCCGTCACCACCAGCACCGCGGCCGCCGGCACCGGCAGCCCGAGGCGTGCGGCAAAACTGGCAGCAAACACCACCAGGATCGCGTTCTGCACGAGCAGGGACATCAGCTGCGCCATGGCTGCCCTTGTCCGGATGCTGGATGAATTTGCGGTGGTTGCGTGCGGTTCATGCGAACCGCGATTCTCGGGCATGGCCCAAGAACGTACTGGGCACAGGCCATTGGCGGGCGGCTTCAGCCAGCGAGTTTTTCAGGGGGGCGCGCCACGCTGAAACCAAAGGTGTTCAGGCCGCCTTCGCTCGATGCGCTCACCTGGCCCCCGTGCATGCTCGCCACCGCCTTCACGATGGCCAGCCCCAGCCCGTGGCCGTGGTGCTCGCCGCCGTCGTTGCGTGCGGCATCGACACGGTAGAACCGGTCGAACAAGTGCTGCAGATGCTGCTCGTCGATGGGCGCGCCTGGGTTCGACACGGTGATCCACGTCGAGGCAGCCTCCTCGCGCAGCGTCACGGCAATCTGCGCGCCGGGCTTCGAATGCTCGATGGCGTTCTGCAGCAGGTTCGACATGGCGCGGCGGAACAGCGCGCTTTCCAGCCGCGCCTCGGCCAGCACGTCTCCCTCGATGGCGACCTGCGTGCGCGTCTCGTCGAGCACGAACTCGAAGAACTCGATGGTCTTGCGCACTTCCTGCGCCACGGGCGTGAGCACCAGCCCGGTCGCCACTTCGCCGCGGTCGGCGCGCGCGAGGAACAGCATGTCGTTGACGATGGAGCGCACGCGCTCCAGGTCTTCGAGGTTGGCCTGCAGCACCTCCTGGAACTCGCCCGCGCTGCGCTGGCGCGACAGTGCCACCTGCGTGCTGCCGATGAGGTTGGCCAGCGGCGTGCGCAGTTCGTGCGCCACGTCGGCGTTGAACGATTCGAGCTGTCCGTAGGCCTCTTCGAGCCGGTTCAATGCACCGTTGAAGGCCTCGGCCAGCGCCGAGAGTTCGACCGGCAAGGCCCCCGACTGCAGCCGCTGCGACAAGGTCTTCGGCCGCAGCGCCTGCGCCTCGGCCGAAAGCCGCTCCAGCGGCCGCAACCCCACGCGTGCGATCCAGTAGCCGGCAATGGCCACCACCAGCGCCGACCCCAGCCCGAGCGCGGCCAGCGCGGTCAGAAAGGTCTGGCGCGTGCGCGCATAAGGCTCGGTGTTGCGCCCGACGATCAGCCGCACGGCCGGCCGCTGCGCATGGGGCTCGATGTGCACGGACAGCGTGCGAAACGGCCTCTCCTGCCCCGGCAGCACGACGCTGCTGGTGTGGCCGGTGGCCTCGCGCGTGAGGCCGTCGATTTCGGCAAGGCCCTTGCCGTACTGGAAGCGCGGATCGTCGCTGAGCACCCAGAAGCGCACGCTGCCGTCCTCTGGCGTGAGCGCATCCATGCGCGCCTGCACGCGGGTCCAGCGCTCGGGGGTGTCGATGGCCTTGATCCAGAACTGCAGGCTCTTGAGCGTGGTGTCGAGCTCTTCGTACTGGTGCCGGTCCAGCTCGCGAATCAGCACCCTGTGCAGCGCAAAGCCGGTCAGCGCAAAGGTCGCGAGCGCCGCCGCGGCGAACATGATGACCAGCCGCGCGGTGATCGAGCGCTTCACGGTGCGGCGCCCTCCCCCTCGGCGGTGTTGCTGTCGCCGTCGCGCACTTCCATCACATAGCCCATGCCGCGGATGGTGTGCAGCAGCTTCGGGCTGAAGGGCACGTCGATCTTGTCGCGCAGCCGCTTGATGGCCACCTCGACCACGTTGGTGTTGCTGTCGAAATTCATGTCCCATACCAGCTCGGCGATGGCGGTCTTCGACAGGATCTCGCCCTGG
Organism: Variovorax sp. YR566; assembly: GCF_051992195.1. Taxonomy (NCBI): domain Bacteria; kingdom Pseudomonadati; phylum Pseudomonadota; class Betaproteobacteria; order Burkholderiales; family Comamonadaceae; genus Variovorax; species Variovorax sp. YR566. The sequence goes on from NZ_CP197092.1 coordinate 5,611,872, forward strand.
CGCCTTGCCAGCACGGCGAGCAGCGCAAACTCCTTGGCCGTGAGGTCGATGCGCGTGTTGCCGCCGCCACTGCCACGAAAAGCCTTGCGCGCCAGCAGGTCGACCTGCAGGTCGGCAATGCGCAGCTGCATCGGCTCCTGCTTGCGGCCGCGCCGGTTCAGCGCCTGCAGCCGCGCCAGCAGCTCGAGAAACGAGAAGGGCTTGACGAGGTAGTCGTCCGCGCCTTCGTGCAGGCCCTTGATGCGGTCTTCCACGCTGTCGCGCGCGGTGAGCATGATGACCGGCGTCTGCTTGACGGCACGCAGCGCGCGCAGCACCGAGAAGCCGTCCTGCCCGGGCAGCATCACGTCGAGCACGATCACGTCGTAGTCGTGCGTGAGCGCCAGGTGCTGGCCGTCGATGCCGTTGTGCGCCATGTCGACGGCGCAGCCCTGCTCGGTCAACCCCTTGGAGAGGTAGTCCGCGGTTCTCAGCTCGTCTTCGACTATCAGGATCTTCATGGCGTTTTTGTCTCTGTCTCCGTCCCTGTCCGTGGTGTCAGCCGGCGCTCATCAGTGCGCCTCGGCCGGCACCGGGGCCTTGCCTTCCTTCGCTGCCTTGCGGGCCTTGCGCGCTTCCTTGCGATTCATGTACCAGTAGTGGGCACGGTCGAGGTAGAGGTAGACCACCGGCGTGGTGAACAGGGTGAGTGCCTGCGAGAGTATCAGCCCGCCGACCATCGCGTATCCCAGCGGCCGGCGCAGCTCGGAGCCCGAACCGTGGCCCAGCATCAGCGGCAGGCCCGAGAGCAGTGCGCACATGGTGGTCATCATGATCGGGCGGAAGCGCAGCAGGCAGGCCTGGTAGATGGCGTCGTGCGGCGACATGCCCTGCTCGCGCTCGGCCTTGAGCGCGAAGTCGATCATCATGATGCCGTTCTTCTTCACGATGCCGATCAGCAGGATGATGCCGATCAGCGCAATCACGCTCAGGTCGTAGCCGCCTGCCATCAATATCAGCAAGGCTCCCACGCCGGCCGAGGGCAGCGTCGACAGAATCGTCAGCGGGTGGATGTAGCTCTCGTACAGCAGGCCCAGCACGATGTACACCGCCACCAGCGCCGCCGCAATCAGGTAGGGCTGCGAGGCCAGCGAATCCTGGAAGGCCTGCGCCGTGCCCTGGAACGAACCGGTGAGCGACTGCGGCAGGCCCATCTCGGCCTGCGCCTTGTTGATGGCGTTCACCGCGTCGCCCAGCGCATGGCCCGGCGCGAGGTTGAACGAGATGGTCACCGCCGGGAACTGGCCCTGGTGGCTGATCGACAGGTAGGCCGTCTTGCTGGTGTCCACCTTCACGAAGGTCGACAGCGGCACCTGCTGTCCGGTGAGCGGCGAGTTGAGGTACAGCTTGCTGAAGAGCGACGGGTCTTGCTGCAGCTCGGGCGTTACCTCCAGCACCACGTGGTAGCTGTTGAGCTGCGTGAAGTACTGCGCCACCTGGCGCTGGCCGATGGCGTCGTACAGCGTGGCGTCGATGGTGGCGGGAGAAATGCCGAAGCTCGACGCGCGGTCGCGGTCGATGGTGAGCACGGCGGACGCCGCGGCGTTCTGCTGGTCGGAGGCCAGGTCGGTAATTTCTGGCAGCTGCTTGAAGCGCGCGAGCAACTGGGGTGCCCAGGTGTTGAGCTCGTCGAGGTTGGCGTCGGTCACCGTGTACTGGTACTGCGTGCGCGAGGCGCGTCCGCCCACGCGAATATCTTGCCCGGCCTGCAGGAACAGGTTCACGCCTTGCACCTTGGCGAGCTGCGGGCGCAGGCGCGTGATGATCTCGTCGGCGGTGGCGGTGCGGCCTTCGTCCTTGGGCTTCAGGCTGATGAAGAAGTTGCCGGTGTTGTAGGTGGACGAGCTGCCGTTCATGCCGAAGCCGGTCACGTCAGGGTCCTTGCGCACCACGTCGGCCAGTTCGAGCATGCGGGCGTTCATCGACGCGAAGGATGCGTCTTGAGCCGACTCGGCAAAGCCCGAGATGAAGCCGGTGTCCTGCTGCGGGAAGAAGCCCTTCGGGATGATCGCGAACAGCACGCCGGTGGCGGCCACCGTGGCAATGAACACCATCAGCGTGATGAACTGGTGGTCGAGCACCACGTGCAGCCCGCGCTTGTAGCCGTTGAGCATGGCGTCGAAGCCGCGCTCGAACAGTTGGTACAGGCGCCCGTGCTTGTTGCCGTGCTCGTTCTTCAGGAAGCGCGAGCACAGCATGGGCGTGAGCGTGAGCGAGATCACCACGCTCACCACGATGGTGAGCGTGACCGTTACCGCAAACTCGCGGAAGAGGCGCCCAACGATGCCGCCCATGAGCAGCAGCGGAATGAACACCGCCACCAGCGACACCGAGATCGAGATGATGGTGAAGCCGATTTCGCTCGCGCCCTTGTAGGCGGCCTCGACGGCCGACATGCCCTCTTCGACGTAGCGGTAGATGTTCTCCAGCATCACGATGGCGTCGTCCACCACGAAGCCGACCGCGATGGTCAGCGCCATGAGTGAGAGGTTGTCGAGGCTGTAGCCCAGCAGGTACATCACCGCCACCGTGCCCAGCAGCGCGAGTGGCACCGTCACGCTGGGAATGAGCGTGGCCGGCACGTTGCGCAGGAACACGAAGATCACGGCCACCACGAGCGCGATGGTCAGCAGCAGCGTGAACTCCACGTCTTTCACCGAGGCGCGAATGGTCTGCGTGCGGTCGATGATGGCGTTGACGTCCACCGTCGGCGGAATCGACGCCTTCAGCCGCGGCAGCGCGGCGTTGATGCGGTCTACCGTTTCGATGACGTTGGCGCCTGGCTGCTTGGTGATAGCGAGCACGATGGAGCGGCCGTTCTGCACGTTGCTGCCTTCGGGCGCGGCGGCGCCTGCGTAGGCCCAGCCGGCGATCTTGGCGTTCTCGGGGCCATCGACCGCCACGCCCAGGTCGCGCACGCGAATGGGCGCGCCGTTGCGGTAGGCCAGCACCACGTCGTTCCACGGTTGGGCCTTCAGCAACTGGTCGTTGGTGTAGACGGTGAAGCTCTGGTTCGGCCCGTCGATGGTGCCCTTGGGCGCATTGACGGTGGCCGAGGCAAGCACGGTGCGCACGTCTTCAAGGCTCAGGCCCAGCGCTGCGAGCTTGGCCGGGTCGACCTGGATGCGCACGGCCGGCTTCTGCACACCGCCGATGTTGACCAGGCCCACGCCGGAGATCTGCGAGATCTGCTGCGCGAGGATGTTGTCGGCGTAGTCGTTCACCTCGGTGAGCGGCAGCGTCTTCGACTGCACCGAAAGAATCAGGATTGGCGCGTCGGCCGGGTTCACCTTGCGAAAGGTGGGCGGGCTCGGCAGGTTGGCGGGCAGCTGGCCGGTGGATGCGTTGATGGCAGCCTGCACGTCGAGGGCGGCGGCGTCGATGCTGCGGTCGAGGTCGAACTGCAGCGTGATCTGCGTGGAGCCCAGGCCGCTGGTGGACGTCATCTGCGACAGCCCCGCGATCAGCGAGAACTGCCGCTCCAGCGGCTGCGCGACGTTGGAGGCCATGGTTTCCGGACTGGCGCCCGGCAAGTTGGCCGAAACCTGGATGGTCGGAAAGTCGACCTGCGGCAGAGGCGCCACCGGCAGCAGCGGAAACACCGCCGCACCGACCAGCAGGATGGCCAGCGCCAGCAGCGTGGTGCCGATGGGGCGCTTGATGAATGCGGCGGAGATGCTCAATTGCTGCTCCCGCTGGCGGCCTTCTTGCCATCTTTGCCATCTGCATTCTTGGCGGCGGGCGGTGGCTCGACGATGGTGGCGCCGGGCTTGAGTTTGTACTGGCCGTCGACCACCACGCGCTGGCCGGCTGTCAGGCCCTTGTCGACAACTGCCGTGCCGTCGGCGATCTGCACCACGTGCACGGGCACGCTCTCGGCCTTGTTCTCGGCATCGACCACCCAGACGTAGGTGTTGTCCTGTCCGCGCTGGATGGCGGCGGCGGGCACGGTGAGCGAATCGGGCCTGCGGTCTAGCTGCAGCCGCACGTTGACGTACTGGCCGGGCCACAGCGTGTGCTGCGGGTTGGCGAAGCTGCCCTTGAGCTGCACGGTGCCGCTGGTGGTGTCGATCTGGTTGTTCAGCAAGATCAGCTTGCCGGTGCCCAGCATCTGCGCGCCGCTGCGGTCAAAGGCCACCACCGAGAGCGGCTGCGCGCTTTGCTGCTGCACGCGGTTGATGTCCTGCACCGCGTCTTCGGGCAGCGTGAACTGCACGGCGATGGGGTCGATCTGGTTGATGACGACGAGGCCGCTGGTGTCGGTCGCGTGAACGATGTTGCCCGGGTCCACCAGCCGCGCGCCTACGCGGCCGTTCATGGGCGAGGAGATGCGCGTGAAGCTCAGTTGCACCTCGGCGAATTGCACCTGCGCGGCGTCGTTCTGCACGGTGGCTTCGAGCTGGTTGACGAGGGCCTTCTGCGTATCGACCTGCTGCTGCGTGGCGGCGTCTTGCGAGAGCAGCGTGGTGTAGCGCTTGAGGTCGGCGCGCGCATTGACGAGCGTGGCCTGGTCCTTCGCCTTGGTGGCCTGCGCCTGCGCGAGCTGGGCTTGCAGCGTGCGCGGGTCGAGCTGCGCGAGCAGCTGGCCGGCCTTCACGTCCTGCCCTTCGACGAAGCCGACCTTGTCGAGCTGGCCATCGATGCGCGCCTTGACGGTAACGGTGGCCATCGAGGCGACGGTGCCGATGCCCGAGCGATAGACCTGCACGGTCTGCGGCGTGACGCGTGCGGTGGTCACCTGCACCGGCGGAGTCTTGGGCGCATCGGGCTTGGCTGCGTTGGCCGCGTGGTGGGTGAGCGCCCAGGCGCCGCCGCCCAGCACGACCACGAGCGTGGCGGCCGCGAGCCAGGTGGAGCGGCGTTGGAACAGGGGGTACGTTGTGGTGGTGTCTGCGGTCGTCGTCATGGCGTCAATTTCCGGAAGTCTTTTGTGCGGCATCGGCGGCGTTCCAGCCGCCGCCCGTGGCCGCGATCAGCGAGACGCTGGCTGCCAGCTGGCGGCCGAGCACCTGCGCGGCCGTGCGCTGGTTGGTGAGCGAGAGCGTCTGCGCCGTCACCACACTGAGGTAGGTGGCGGTGCCGGCGCGGTACTGGCTCAGGGCCAGACGCTCAGCGAGTTGGGCGGCGCGCACGGCATCGGCCTGCAGGGCGGATTCGTTGTCGAGCACGCGCAGGGTGGCGAGGTTGTCTTCCACCTGCTGGAAGCCGCCGAGCACGGTCTGCTTGTATTGCGCGACCGAGGCGTCGTAGGTGGCCACGGCCTGGTCGGTGTGCGCCTTGCGCAAGCCGCCGTCGAACACGGTCTGCGCCAGCGCCGCGCCGAGCGACCACACGCGGCTGGGCGTGTTGAAGAGCGTGGACAGGCTGGCAGCGCTGAAGCCGCCGCTGGCGCTGAGCACGATCTGCGGGAAGTACGCGGCCTTGGCCACGCCGATGTTGGCGTTCGCTGCCTGCACGCGGCGCTCGGCGCCGGCGATGTCGGGTCGGCGTTCGAGCAGCTCCGAAGGCAGGCCCGTTGGCGTGACCGGGAGCTGCACGCGCAGCGCGGCGGCCGAAGAAAGCGTTTCGGCCGTGGGCGGCTGCGACGACGATTCGAGCGGCGGCAGCGAGAACGACGCGGGCGCCTGCCCCGTCAGCACCGCGATGGCGTGTTCGAGCTGGGCGCGCTGGGCGTCGAGATCCACGGCCTGGGCCTGCGCCGTCTTGAGCTGGCTTTCTGCCAGCGCCACGTCGGAGCGCAGCACTGTGCCTGCCGCGTACTGGTGCTGCGTGAGTTCAAGCGCCTTGGCGTAGGCGGTGGTGGTGCTGGCGTACAGGTCGCGTTGCAGGTCGATCACGCGGATCTGCAAATAGTCTTGCGCGAGCGTGGTCTGGATGCTGAGCCGCGCGCCTGCGAGGTCGTCGGCGCTGGCCTGCTCGCTCGCGCTGTCGGCCTCGACCGAGCGGCGCACCGCGCCCCAGATGTCGGGCTCCCAGCTGGCGGCGAGGCCGAGGGTGTCGGTGGTGCCTAGCTTGACGGTGCCGGTGCTGTTGCTTTGTGCACGGGTGGCACCGGCGTTGATGCCGACGGTCGGGAAGAAGTTGGCGCGCGCTGCCGCGGTGATGGCCTGCGCCTCGCGGTACTGCGCCTCGGCGACGCGGATGTTCTGGTTGGCCGCGTTGGCCTGCACGATCAGCGCGCTGAGTGTGCTGTCGCCGTAGGCGTCCCACCAGGGGTGGCTGGCGTCGATGGTCTGCGGGGCAGCGGTTTTCCAGGGGCCGCCGGTTTCCTTGTAGGCGACCGGCACGTCCATCTGCGGGCGGACGTAGTCGGGGCCGACAGCGCAGCCTGCGAGGACCATGACGGCCAGCGCGAGGGCCGCGCGCGAGAGAGGAGGTACGTCGGAAAGAACCATGATGAGGGCACTCTAGGCACCCTCATCAAACCCCTCGCTGTCGACTAACTGACAGTTCTGACAGTTTCAGCGTCAGCGCGGGGCATCGCCCTTGCGGTACTCGGCGGTCAGCTCGTCGAGCTTCTGCTTCAGCGCCGGATCGAGCTTGTATTCGGCGGCGGCCAGCGTCGCGTCGAGCTGGTCGGGCCGGCTCGCGCCGAGCAGCGGCGCGGTGATCAGCGGATTCGCCATCACCCACGCCACGGCCAGCGTTGCCAGCGGCACGCCCGCCTCGTCGGCCAGCTTGTGCAGCTGCGTCACGGTGTTGAAGCTGCGCTCGTTCCAGTAGCGGTCCTGGTACATGTTGCCGGCGGTGCCGAGCGTGAAGCGGGTGTTTTCCTCCGGCTTGGCTCCGGGCTTGTACTTGCCGGTCAGCAGGCCACCCGCCAGGGGGTTGTAGGGAATCACGCCCAGCCCCTCTTCGCCAACCAGCGGCAGCAGCTCGCGCTCGATCTCGCGGAACAGCAGGCTGTAGCGCGGCTGAACCGACACATAGCGCGTGAGCTTGTGCAGCTCGGCCTTGCCCAGCGCGCGCGCCAGCCGGTAGGCCAGGAAGTTCGACACACCGATGTAGCGCGCCCGCCCCGACTTCACGATGACGTCGAGCGCCTCCAGGCTTTCTTCGAGCGGCGTCTCGCGGTCGTCGCTGTGCAGCTGGTACAGGTCGACGTGGTCGGTCTGCAGCCGCTTGAGCGAGGCGTCGATGGCGTCCAGCAGGTGCTTGCGCGACGCGCCCTGGTCCCAGCTGTTGGGGCCGACCTTGCCGACCGCCTTGGTGGCGACGACGAAACGGCGGCGGCCCGTGGGGCCCTGCTTCTGCAGCCAGCGGCCGATGATTTCCTCGGTGCGGCCGGTGGTCTCGACGGTGCCGCCGAGCGGGTACACGTCGGCGGTGTCGAGGAAGTTGATGCCGCCTTCGGCAGCCTTGTCGAGGATCTGGTGCGACACCGTCTCGTCGGTCTGCAGGCCGAAGGTCATGGTGCCGAGGGCAAGGCGGGACACGGTAAGGCCGGTGCGGCCGAGCCGCGTGGTGGGAATGCTCATGGGGGTTGGCTCCTTGGAAGCGAAGGGGCCGTGCACATGCCTGGCCCGCTCAACCATCATAGGCACCGCATCGCCTGCGCGCAGCTCAGGGGGAAATGACCGTCACGCGCGCCGTCATGTAAGGGTGCACCGAGCACACGTAGTCGTAGGTGCCCGGCTTGTCGAAGGAGCGGGCGAAGGTCTTGCCGGGTAGCAGCAGGTCGATGCCGGCGCCGCCGTCCTTGAAGACAACGCCGTGCGGCGCGCCGTCGTCGTTCTGCCAGCTCACGCGCTGACCGGCCTTGACCGTGATCTGCGCGGGCTCGAAGGCGAAGTTGCGGATAGTCACGTGGTTGGAGCTACCGGCATGCGCGGCTTCGGCGGCCACGACTCGCTGCACCGCGACCTTGCGCGGCGCATTGCCCACCGCCACCGTGTGCACCGGCCCACCCGCAAGATCGACCACGCTGACGTCGTTCGAGCCTTCGTTGCTCACCCACAGCTTCTTGCCGTCCGCCGACAGGTCGAGCCAATGCGGCTGCTTGCCCACGCCGATGCTGCGCACCGCCGCACGCGTGGCCGGGTCGAACAGCATGACTTCGCCCGGGCCCTGCACTACCACCACCCCGCTGGCCATGCCCGCGAAGTGCTGTGCGATATGCGGCGACACGCCCGTGGGAACCGGCGCGCCCCACTGGTTGGTGGCGGGGTCGAGCACCTGCACCGCGGGCACGCCAGCCAGCGTGAGGTAGAGCGCCTTGCCGTCGTGGCCGAACTCCAGGTCGCGCGGTGGCTTGTCGAGCGGGATCTCGGTGACCACGCTGCGGGTGGTCATGTCGATCACGACCAGCGCGAAATGGCCGGGCTCCTGCGACGCAACGTAGGCCTGACGCCCGTCGGGCCGGATGGCGATGGTGTGCGGCTTGGGCACCGGCACGGTAGCGCTCACGCCGTGGGCCGTGGTGTCGACGAAGGCCACGCGGTCGTCGCCGTTGACGGCCACCAGCAGCCACTTGCCGTCCGCCGTCATGGCCAGGCCCTGCGGGCCTTTGCCGACGTCGATGTTGCGCGCGACGTGGTCGGTGGCGGCATCGATCTCGCTCACAGTCGAGGCACTGGAGCCGCTGACGAACACGCTTCGCCCGCCCGGCGCGACGATGATGCCGTCCGGCCCGGCCGCCACCGGCACGGTGGCGACGACGCGCTCGGTGCCGGTGTCGATCACGCTGACGGTGCTGTCCTTGAAGTTGCCGACGTAGGCCTTGGGCCCGGCGGCCAGGGCGGGGGCGGCCAAGGCGGCCAGGGCCGAGAGCAGTACGAGGATGCGTGCGAAACCGGGAATGGCGAGCATGGTGAAAACCTCCTGGGGAATTGAACGGAAGCAAGCAGAATCCGCACAGGGCATGACGCATGGCGTGCCCTGCTTATTCCACGCGGGTCGGTAAAAAAGATGGAGAAGATGGAATAAGGCGCCAGGCCACTCCGTCATGCAGGAAGAAGGAGCCCATTGAGCCTGTTGACGACCGATCGCACACGCCAGTTCGAAGCCGCAGCGTTGCCGCATCTCGATGCGGCGTGGAATCTTGCGCGCTGGTTGTTGCGCGACGACCAGCTGGCCGACGATGCGGTGCAGGAGGCGTACCTGCGTGCGTTCCGCTTCTTCGACGGGCTGCGCGGCGAGAGCGCGCGGCCATGGCTGCTGGGCATCGTGCGCAATGCCTGCTACGACTGGATGCGGCAGAACCGGCAGTTGGCCGACCAGGTCGAGTTCGACGAACTGCGCGACAGCGAGGCGGCTGATGGCCACTCTTCAGCGCGGGCCGGCGATCCGGCCCGGCAATGGGAGCAGCGCGCGCAGGGCGAGCGCATCAATGCCGCCATCGACGCGCTGCCGCCGGTGTACCGCGAAATGATCGTGCTGCGCGAGCTCGAAGAGATGCGCTACGAGGACATCGCGCGCATTGCCGGCGTGCCGCTGGGCACGGTGATGTCGCGGCTGTCGCGCGCGCGGGCCTTGCTGCGCGACAGCCTGCGCGACGAACGGCCCGCTGGCGACGCTGGAGGAAAGATCCACCATGTCAATGTCTGAAGAAGAACTGGGAACGCTGATCCGGCGTCACGCCGTGCGGCACACGCCGCCGGATGGGCTGGCCGAGCGCATCGGGCAGGCGGTGCGCGCCGAGGCAGTGACCGCACCCACGCCGGTGCAGCAGCCTCGTCGCGGCTTGTGGCAAGGCCTGGCATGGTTCGGCACGGGCGCGGCAACGGCCTGGGGCCTTGCGCTGATGCTGCTCGCGACGCCGATGCCACCGCAGGACGCGCTCGCCGAAGCCGTCACCGCAAACCACGTGCGCTCGCTGATGGCCTCGCACCTGGCCGACGTGGCCTCGTCCGACCAGCACACGGTGAAGCCGTGGTTCGCCGGCAAGCTCGACTTTTCACCGCCGGTGACCGACCTGGCTGCGGAAGGCTTTCCGTTGACTGGCGGGCGGCTCGACTACCTCGATGGGCGCACCGTGGCAGCGCTGGTGTATCGCTCAGGGCCGCATGTGATCAATGTGTTCGTCTGGCCGGCGGCCGATGCGAAGGCGCAGGGCCCCGTGTTCTCCACGCGCCAGGGCTACCAGCTGGCGCGATGGGCCCAGGGCGGCATGCAGGCGTGGGCGGTGTCGGACCTGAACGCGGCGGAGCTTCGCCGCTTCGCGTCGCTGCTGCGCGAACGCGGCGCGCCCGAGGGCGCAGCCCTCAGCAAGTAACCGTTTCGGGCCGGCGCGCTTCGGCGCGCGCGCTCGCAATCGCCCAACCGAACACGCCCATGCCCGCCAGCGCCAGCAAGGCGCCGACCCAGCCGGTCGAGGTCCAGCCCAGGCCCGCGGCAATGGCCACGCCGCCGAGCCACGCGCCGAGCGCGTTGGCCATGTTGAAGGCCGAGTGGTTGAGTGCGGCAGCGAGCGTCTGCGCATCGCCGGCCACGTCCATCAGCCGGATCTGCAGCGCCGGGCCGATGGCCACGGTGGTGCCGATGAGGAACACGTTGAACGCCGCGGTAAAGACGTTGTGCGCCGCGAAGGTGAACATCGCGAGCACCAGCGCCGCATAGACCAGCAGGCCGCCGATGGTGCGCATGAGCGACTTGTCGGCCAGGCGCGAGCCCACGAGGTTGCCGGTGACCATGCCCAGGCCGAACAGCGCCAGCACGAAGGGCACGCCGCCCAGCGGCATGCCTGCCACTTCGATGAGCGTGGGCTTGATGTAGCTGAACACCGAGAACATGCCGCCGAAGCCGATGGCGCCGATGCCGAGCGTGAACCACACCTGCTTGCGCTTGAGCGCGCCGAGTTCGCGCCAAGGGCTGGCGCCTGCGGGCGCTGCGAGGTCGGGGATGTCGCGGCGCAGCAGCGCGATGGCCACCAGCGCGATCACGCCGACGAACACGAAGGCGGCGCGCCAGCCGAAGATCTGGCCCAGCCAGGCGGCGATGGGCACGCCGACCAGCGTGGCGCCGGTGAGCCCCAGCATGACGAGCCCCACGGCCCGCGCGCGGCGCCCCGGTGGAGCGAGCGTGGCGGCCACGAGCGCGGCCACGCCGAAGTAGGTGCCGTGCGGCAGGCCGGTGGCAAAGCGCAGCAGGTTCAGCAGCAAATAGTTGGGGGCCGCGGCGCTGGCGAAGTTGCCGGCCGCGAACACGGCCATGAGCGCGATCAGCAGCGCGCGGCGGCGCCAGCCTGCGGCGAGCACCGCGAGCACGGGCGCGCCGATGACCACGCCGAGCGCGTAGGCGCTGATGACGTGGCCTGCCTGCGGGATGCTGACGTCGATGTCCTTCGCCACTTCGGGCAACAGGCCCATGATGACGAATTCGCCGGTGCCGATGGCAAAGCCGCCGACGCCAAGTGCGAGCACCGCGCGCAGGAAGCTGACGGGCGCGGCGGGAGAAGAAGAAACGGAAATATCGGTGTCCGCGCTGTCCAGCGCGGGTGGGGAGGCGTTCAAGGCCAGGCTCCTGGGAAGGTGCCCGGCGGCCGCGGGCAGAAGCCGGATTTTAGGGTAAACCCTGAATTTCTGCCGATACGCAGTTGCCCAAGGCCTTGTACTGGCAGGGCTTCGAAGCCCTGCCCAAGGGGTTCAGATGGCGACGAGCTGGCGCACGCCCTGGGCTTCCATGTCCTTGCCAAGGCCGCGGGCAATGACTTCGCCCCGCTCCATCACGAGGTAGTCGTCGGCCAGCTCCTGGGCGAAGTCGTAGTACTGCTCGCACAGCACGATGGCCATGTCGCCGCGGTCGGCCAGCATGCGGATGACGCGGCCGATGTCCTTGATGATGCTCGGCTGGATGCCCTCGGTGGGCTCGTCGAGGATCAGCAGCTTGGGCTTGGGCGCGAGGGCCCGGGCGATCGCAAGCTGCTGCTGCTGCCCGCCGGAGAGGTCGCCGCCTCTTCTGTTGATCATCTGCTTGAGCACGGGGAACAGGTCGAACAGCTCCGACGGAATGGGCGTGCTGCCGCTCTTGTAGGCCAGGCCCATGCGCAGGTTTTCCTCGACCGTGAGCCGCGCGAAGATCTCGCGGCCCTGCGGGACGAAGCCGATGCCGGCTCTTGCCCTGTCGTACGGCGTGGCCTTGTGGATGGGCTTGCCTTCGAGTTCGATGCTGCCGCTCTTGATGGGCACCAGGCCCATGAGCGACTTCAGCAGCGTGGTCTTGCCTACGCCGTTGCGGCCCAGCAATACCGTGACCTTGCCGAGCGTTGCCTCGAAGCTCACGTCCCGGAGGATGTGGGAGCCGCCGTAGTACTGGTGGATGTTCTTGACTGTCAGCATGGGTTCGGTTCCTCAGCGGCCCAGATAGACCTCGATCACCCGCTCGTCGGCCTGCACTTCGTCCAGCGTTCCTTGCGCCAGCACGGAGCCGTCGCACAGCACGGTGACGATCTCGGAGATGGTGCGGATGAAGCTCATGTCGTGCTCCACCACCATCAGCGAATGCTTGCCCTTGAGGGTGAGGAACAGCTCGGCGGTGCGCGCCGTCTCTTCATCGGTCATGCCTGCGACGGGCTCGTCGAGCAGCAGCAGCTTGGGGTCTTGCATCAGCAGCATGCCGATTTCGAGCCACTGCTTCTGGCCATGGCTCAGGTTGCCGGCCAGACGCGACACGCTGTCGGCGAGGTGGATGGTTTCCAGCACCTCGGCCAGGCGGTCGCTTTGTGCCGAGTCGAGCCTGAAGAGCATCGAGGCACGCACGCCCTTGTTGGTCTTCAGCGCGAGCTCGAGGTTCTCGAACACGGTCAGGTGCTCGAACACTGTTGGCTTCTGGAACTTGCGGCCGATGCCCAGTTGCGCGATGTCCGCTTCGCGGTGACGCAGCAGGTCGATGGTGCTGCCGAAGAACACGGTGCCCGAATCGGGCCGCGTCTTGCCGGTGATGATGTCCATCATCGTGGTCTTGCCCGCGCCGTTGGGGCCGATGATGCAGCGCAGCTCGCCTGGCGCGATGTCGAGCGACAGCTTGTTGATGGCCTTGAAGCCGTCGAAGCTCACGCTCACGTCTTCGAGGTAGAGGATGCGGCCATGCGTGACGTCGACTTCGCCCGGCGTGACGTGGCGGCCGAAGTCGGCGGCGCGGCCGCCCGATTCGGTGCTGCCGCTCACGTAGTGAATGCCGCTGGCGCGTGCCGCGCGCTCGGCGCCGGCTTCCATCAGGTCGGGGGTCATGCGCGTGCTCCCTTCGCGTCCACGGGCAGCGAGGCCAGCGCATCGGGCTCGATGCCCTGCTCCACCGCAACCGAGCGCCGTGCAGCATCCTGCACGGGCTCGGGCGACACCGGCTTCTTCTCCCTCGACACCCACTTGCGCACCAACCCTACGATGCCGTTCGGCAGGAACAGCGTGACAGCAATGAACAAGGCACCCAGGAAGTACAGCCAGTACTCGGGGTAGGCCACGGTGAGCCAGCTCTTCGCGCCGTTGACGATGAAGGCGCCGATGATGGGGCCGATCAGCGTCGCGCGTCCGCCCACGGCGGCCCAGATGGCGATCTCGATGGAGTTGGCCGCGCTCATCTCGCCCGGGTTGATGATGCCGACCTGCGGCACGTACAGCGCGCCGGCCACGCCGCACATGATGGCGGAGATGACCCAGATCGTGAGCTTGTACGGCAGCGGGTTGTAGCCAGAGAACATCACGCGCGTCTCCGCGTCGCGAATGGCCTGCAGCACGCGGCCGAACTTGCTGCCGATGAGCCACTTTGCGAACAGGAAGAAGCCCAGCAGCGTGGCGCCGGTGAGCGCGAACAACGTCATTCGCATTTCCTGCGTGGCGATCGGAATATTCAGGATGCGCTTGAAGTCGGTGAAGCCGTTATTGCCGCCGAAGCCCGTCTCGTTGCGGAAGAACAGCAGCATGGCCGCGAATGTCATGGCCTGCGTGATGATCGAGAAGTACACGCCCTTGATGCGCGAGCGGAAGGCGAAGAAGCCGAACACGAAGGCGATGAGGCCCGGCACCGCCACGATCAAAATCAGCGTGGCAATGAAGCTGTCGCTGAAGGTCCAGTGCCAGGGCAGCGTTTTCCAGTCGAGGAACACCATGAAGTCGGGCAGGTCGCTCTTGTAGTTGCCGTCGCGGCCGATCTGGCGCATGAGGTACATGCCCATCATGTAGCCGCCGAGCGCGAAGAACAGGCCATGGCCCAGCGAGAGGATGCCGGTGTAGCCCCAGATCAGGTCCATGGCCAGCGCGCAGATGGCGTAGCACATGATCTTGCCGACCAGCGCCACCGCGTAGTCGCTCATGTGCAGCGGGCTGTCGACCGGCACCCAGATGTTGAGCACCGGCGCCACGGCGCACACCACGATCAGCGCGACGAAGAAGGCCGTCCAGCCCTTGCCGCTCAGCAGCGGCCCCTTGGTTGGAAGTGCGACCTTGCTCATGCCTCAGCGCTCCGGCCTTTCATAGCGAAGATGCCTTGCGGCCGCTTCTGGATGAAGATGATGATGAAGACAAGCACCGCGATCTTCGCGAGCACCGCGCCCGCCCAGCCTTCGATGAACTTGTTGAGAATGCCCAGCCCCAGCGCCGCATACACGGTGCCCGCGAGCTGGCCGACGCCGCCCATCACGACCACCATGAAGCTGTCGACGATGTAGCTCTGGCCCAGGTCGGGGCCGACGTTGCCGATCTGGCTCAGCGCGCAGCCGGCAAGGCCCGCTATGCCGGAGCCGAGCGCGAAGGCGTAGGTGTCGATGCGCGCGGTGTTCACACCCATGCACGAGGCGATCGGGCGGTTCTGCGTAACGCCGCGCACGAACAGGCCAAGGCGCGTCTTGCCGATGAGCCAGCCCATCGCAAGCAATACCAACGCGGCGAAGATGATGATGCAGATGCGGTTCCACGGCAGCGTGACGTTGCTCAGCATGGTGAAGCCGCCGCTCATCCAGCCGGGGTTTTCGACGCCGACGTTCTGCGCACCGAAGAGCGTGCGCACGAGCTGCTGCAGCATCAGGCTGATACCCCAGGTGGCGAGCAGCGTCTCGAGCGGTCGGCCGTACAGGAAACGGATCACGCCGCGCTCCAGCACCGCGCCCACGAGCGCCGACGCGAGGAACGAGACCGGAATGGCCGCGACCAGGTACAAGCCGAAGGCCGCCTCGGGCACGTACTTCTGGAAGATGCCCTGCATCACGTAGGTGGCGTAGGCGCCGATCATCATCAGCTCGCCGTGCGCCATGTTGATCACGCCCATCAGCCCGTAGGTGATGGCCAGGCCGAGCGCGGCCAGCAGCAGCACCGAGCCCAGGCTGATGCCGCTGAACACGGCGTTGATGCGGTCTCCCCAGACCAGCGCGCCGTCGATGCTGGCAATGGACGCGACGATGGCGGCCTTGACGTCCGCCTCGGTTTCGTCGGCCAGGCGCTGGTTGAGCAGCAGCTTGGTGTCGGGGTTGCGGTTGTTGCCGAGCTCCTTGGCGGCGATGAGGCGCTTGGCCTTGTCGGCGCTGGTGAGCATGCTGGCGGCGCGCACCAGTTCGAGCTGCGCCTTGATCTTCGGATTGGTCTCGGCTGCCAGCGCCTTCTCGACCATGGGCACGCGCGATTCGTCGGGCTCCTTGAAGAGCGCCTGCGCGGCTTCGGCGCGCACCGCGTCGTCCTTGCTCGTGAGCTTGAGCGCGGCCTGTGCGGCATCGAGCGCGCCGCGCATGAGGTTGTTGTTGACGACGTCTTCGGCGGTGTCGGGCACCTTCAGCTCGGCACCGGTGACGGGGTCGTAGCCCTTGTCGTCCTTCATCACGAAGACCTTGTCTTCGGTGTACTTGACCGCGTCGTCGGACATGGCCTGGATGAAGGCGGTGGTCTTGTCGTCGGCCGTGAGCACGGCCTTGTTGAGCGCGGCGATGCGGGCTTCGGATTCGCCGGAGGCGATGGCCCGGGCTTCGTCGGCGGTCAGCGCGTGGGCGGCCGATGCCATGAGCAGCATGGCGGCGAGTGCGCAGTGAAGGGTTCGTCGAAGCATCATGAGAATGGAAGTTGGGTTGGCTCCCTCCCCCCACTGGGGAGGGAGAAACACACTTACATCGACTTGCCAGCGGGGTAGTCAGGCTTCTTGTCGTTGCCTTCGATGTACGGGCTCCACGGCTTCGCCTTCACAGGACCCGGCGTCTTCCACACCACGTTGAACTGGCCATCGGCCTTGATCTCGCCGATGAACACGCTCTTGTGCAGGTGATGGTTCTTCTCATCCATCTTCGAGACGATGCCCGAGGGAGCCGTGAAGGTCTGGCCGGCCATGGCTGCGATCACCTTGTCGGTGTCGGTCGACTTGGCCTTCTCGACCGCCTGCTTCCACATGTGGATGCCGATCCAGGTGGCTTCCATCGGGTCGTTGGTGAGCGGCTTGTCCTTGTGGCCGGCGATGTTCTTGGCCTTGGCGTAGTCGCTCCACTGCTTGATGAACGCCGTGTTGGTCGGGTTCTTGATCGACATGAAGTAGTTCCATGCGGCCAAGTGGCCGACCAGCGGCTTGGTGTCCACGCCGCGCAGCTCTTCTTCACCCACCGAGAAGGCAACCACGGGCACGTCCTTGGCCTTCAGGCCGGCGTTGCCGAGTTCCTTGTAGAAGGGCACGTTGGAGTCGCCGTTGATGGTCGACACCACTGCAGTCTTGCCGCCGGCCGAGAACTTCTTGATGTCGGCAACGATGGTCTGGTAGTCGCTGTGGCCGAAGGGGGTGTACTTCTCGTCGATGTCGGTGTCCTTCACGCCCTTGCTCTTGAGGTAGGCGCGCAGGATCTTGTTGGTGGTGCGGGGGTACACGTAGTCGGTGCCCAGCAGCACCCAGCGCTTGGCGCCGCCGCCTTCCTTGCTCATCAGGTAGTCGACGGCCGGAATGGCTTGCTGGTTGGGCGCGGCGCCCGTGTAGAACACGTTCTTCGAGAGTTCTTCACCCTCGTATTGCACCGGGTAGAACAGCAGGCCGTTCATTTCCTCGACCACCGGCAGCACCGACTTGCGCGACACCGAGGTCCAGCAGCCGAAGATCACCGAGACCTTGTCCTGGCCGAGCAGCTGCTTGGTCTTTTCAGCGAACAGGGGCCAGTTGGAGGCCGGGTCGACCACCACGGGCTCGAGCTGCTTGCCCAGCACGCCGCCCTTCTTGTTGATGTCGTCGATGGCCATCAGCACCGTGTCTTTCAACACGGTTTCAGAGATGGCCATCGTGCCCGACAGCGAGTGCAGCACGCCGACCTTGATGGTGTCGGCAGCGAAAGCGGGCGCAGCAGAAATGCTGGCCAGCGCGACGGCGGCGGTGAGCGCCTTGAGTGTGAAACGACGTTGCATGTGGACTCCTGCTCCGGGTTGGTTGAACCTTGTCGCCAGCGCTTTGCTGGCGTGGGAGGGAGTCTGCGGAATGCACCAGGAAGGGGAAATACGCCGGGTGGCGTACACGGAAGGTATTCAGGCGGGTGGTGATGGCGCGGGGTACTTCTGCGCGTTGACCAGCATCTTGCTTCTCGCCGCCTCGATCACGTCGATGCCGAGCTTGTCGGCGAGCTGCAGCAGATAGAGAAAGACATCAGCGATCTCGGTGCCGATCTCGGCGCGCTTGTCGGCCGGCAGCGAACGGCTCTGTGCTTCGGTGAGCCACTGGAAGTGTTCGAGCAGTTCGGCGGCTTCGACCGAGAGGGCCGAGGCGAGGTTCTTGGGGGAGTGGAACTGCTCCCAGTTGCGGGCTTGTGCGAAGTCGCGCAGCGCCTGAATCAGTTGTTGCAGATCGGTGATCATGTCGCTCCTGTTGTGCGGTCAGGAGTTTGGCACGCCCCCACAGCTCAGGTCTGTCGGCTTCCGCGCCAATGCAGCACAGCCACCACCAGGGCCGACACCATCAGGTACAGCAGCGCCACACCGAACGCCCCCGAATAGCCGGCCATGTCCGTCGCCTCGCCCAGCCGCCCGTAGAAGAGGATGCCGATCAACGCCACCCCCAGCGCATTGCTCGCCTGCTGCACCATCGACAGCACTCCCGAGGCGACGCCCGCATGTTGCGGCGGCAGCCCTGCCAGCACGGTGGACACCAGCGGCGCCATCACCATGCCGAGCCCCGCGCCCTGCAACAGCAGCAGCGGCACCATCCACGCCACGGCGTGCGAATGCCCCGCCCAGCCGACCACGTTGACGAACTGCAGCGCGTGCCCTGCAGCAAGCACCAGTGCACCGAGCGCGATGGGCGGCTTGCCTCCGAAGCGGCGTGCGAGCCGCGCACCCGCCATCGACGTCGCGAAGAAGCCGACCGCCAGCGACGTGAAAACGACGCCCGAGGTGAGCGCATCGAGCGCCAGGCCCTGCTGCAGGTACAGCGCGAGCACAAAGTACAGCGAGGCGTTGCCCACATAGAAGGCCAGCGTGGTGAGCAGGCCCGTGACGAAGCGGTCATTGGCCAGCAGCGCCGGTGCCACGAGCGGCGCACCGCCGCGTGCAGCGAGCCGGCGCTGTTGATATGCAAAGGCTGCGAGCAGCGGCAGCGCCGCCGCAAGGCACACCCAGCTCCACAGTGGCCAGCCCTGTTCGCGGCCTTCCACCAGCGGCAGCACCACGGCCACCGAACCCGCGGCCACCAGCAGCATGCCGAGGAGGTCGAGCTTGCTGCTGCCGTTGTTCGCCAGCGGCGGAATGACGCGCGGTGCAAGCATCAGCGCCAGCAGGCCGATCGGCACGTTGATGAGGAAGCAACTGCGCCAGCCCAGACCAGCCACATCGGCATGGATCAGCAAGCCGCCGACGAGCTGCCCGAGCGTGGCTCCCAGCCCCAGCGTGAGCCCATAGGCCGCGAAGGCACGCGCCCGGTCTTCGCCGGTGTATGCCAGGCCGATCATCGCCAGCACCTGTGGCTGCAGCAACGCGCCGGCCAGCCCCTGCAGCACGCGCGCCGCCACCAGCAGTTCGGCGTTCGGCGCAAAGCCGCAGGCGGCCGAAGCCAGCGTGAACAGCAGCAGGCCCAGCATGAACATGCGGCGCCGCCCGAACAGGTCGCCGAGCCGGCCGCCGGTGATCAGGCCCGCTGCGGTGGCCAGGCCGTAGCCGGCCACCACCAGTTGCAGGGTGCCCGCGCTCGCCAGCAGCTCACGCTGCATCGACGGCAGCGCGACGTTGACGATGAAGAAGTCCAGCACCACCAGGAAGGTGCCGCTGAGCATGACCCACAAGCCCAGCCGCCCGGGCTTCGTCGCGCCCGTGCTCTGGCTTCCTGTGGAAGAAATCGATGCTGCCGAAGCGATGTTTGACTGCGTCATGATGGGCTCGAGTGTTGGGAGCAGGCGATACGGCGGCAATGACCCCGGAGGTCATCGTCGGGGTTCAGACGGCGGGCGTCGGCAGGATGAACTGGTAGTCCGTGGCGATGCGGCCGTCCTCGGCCAGCACCATTAACTCCAGCCCAACTGCGGCCACTACGCCACCGGCGGCCGGGACCATGTGCCAATGGAACATCACCGCGTCGTGCAGGAACTGGGCATCGCCTGCGGAGATGAAGCGGAAGCCGGCGTCACGCACGTTCTTCTCGTGCGAGCCGGTAACGCGCTGCTGCAGCGCCTCGTAGCCCTTGGCCTTCAGCGTACGCACGTAGTGCTCGCCGTCGGGCACCCAGAGGCCGGCGATGGCGGCGCGGCGCGCGTCGGCGTCGGGTTCGTTCCAGACGGCGACGTAGCGGTCGGCGAGCTCGGCAAATTCTGTTCTGGCGTTCATGTTCTGCTCCTGTTGTTTCTGTGTCTGGGAAGAGTGAGGCTGCAGTTTCTGCCTCCCCCGGTGGACAGTGAATGCCTGGGAAGCCGACAATCTTGTCCATTCGTCCACCGCCACAGGAGTCTTCATGGATCCGCTCGACGACGTCTTTGCCGCCATGCGCGTGCGCAGCGCCCTGTATGCCCGCCTCGAAGCCGGCGCTCCCTGGGGTGTGAGCCTGGCGGGCGGCGAGAGTGCGCGCTTCGGGCTGGTGGTGCGCGGCGGCTGCCTGCTGGAGATCGAGGGCATGGCGCAGCCGGTGGCGCTGGCGACGGGCGACTGCTATGTGCTGGCGCATGGCACGCCCTACATCCTGCGCGACCATCCGAACACGCCGACGGTAAGCTGTGCCTCCGTCGTGCGCGACCGCATCGGCGGGCTGGTGGAGCTTGGCGGCACGGGTACGGCGGCATCGGTGATCTGCGGCTGGTTCCACTTCGACCAGCGCGCCGCGCGGCCGCTGCTCGATCTGCTGCCGGTGCTGCTGCACGTGAAGATGGAGCAGGCCCGCGCCCTTGCGCTGCAAGGCACGCTGCAACTGCTGGCCATGGAAACCGGCGAGCCGGGCCTGGGCTCCAGCCTGCTCGTGAGCCGGCTGGCCGACATCGTGTTCGTGCAGGCCGTGCGCGCGCATGTCGCGGCCAACGGCGAATCTCAGACGGGCTGGCTCGCCGCACTGGCCGACGCGCGCATTGGCCCGGCCCTGCGTGCGATGCACAAGGACATCGCGCGCGACTGGACGGTGGAGGCTCTTGCTTCCGTCGCGAGCCTGTCGCGCTCGGCCTTCGCGCAGCGTTTTCGCGAGCGGGTGGGACAGGCGCCGCTGGAGTACCTCACGCAGTGGCGCATGTTCAAGGCCGGCAACATGCTGGGGCAAGGCCACGCTGCCCTGGGCGCGATCGCAGGGGCGGTGGGCTACGAGTCGGAGGCGGCGTTCAGCAAAGCCTTCAAGCGAGAGAAAGGGATGGCGCCCGGTGCCTGGCGGGCAGCGGCGCGCGAAGGCGCTGTCGCTGCATAGCCGCCCTTCTTCTCTTCAGACCTTCTTCGGACCTTCAGCAGCCTTGAACTGCGCGGCCGCAAAGGCCCAGGTCATGCGCGTGGCGTCGGGCCCCTCGGGGTCACTGAACAGCAGCTTCGATGCGCCGCCGCTCCACGAATGGCCCAGCCCCGCGATCTCGCACAGCGTGACGAGCGTGCGGCCCTTGCGCTTGAAGTCGGTCACGCGCATCGAACGGCGCTTGCCGCGCTGCATGTTGCGCGACAGCCCGGGCTTCGCGCCCAGCGCGGTGGCCCACACCGCGGCGCTGTTGACTGCATTGCTCGGCGCAACGACTGCGTCGGCATCGCCGTGCAGCACCAGCATCGGCGGCAAGGTGGCGAAGACAGCCGCGGCGCCCATCGCCTTGCCGACTGCCGTGGAGGGCATCGGCGGCACGTTCTGTCCGCGCATTGCGCCAAGGGCCGTGGCCGGCGACTTCGCAGCGCCGGGCGCCACGCCCGAATGCATGACGACGGCGCGGAAGCGGTTCGGGTATCGCGTGGCCAGCAAGGCCGCCATGCTCGCGCCGGCCGAGAGCCCCGCCAGCGCCACGCGATCGCGGTCCGCGGGGTACAGCATGCAGGCCTGGTCGATGGCGGCCATCAGCGTCGCGGCTTCGGCGTCGGCCTTGCCGGAGCGACGCTCGTACCAGTTCCAGCAGCCCTGCGGGTGGGCAAGCCGGTCTTGCTCGAGATAGAGCACCAGGAAGCGCTGGCGCACGGCCAGCGCGTTCATGCGCGTGCTCGCAGCAAAGTCGCGCCCGGTCTGGCCGCAGCCGTGCAGCATGACCATGAGCGGCAGCCGCTCGCCCGGCTTCAGCTGCAAGCCGGCCGGCCGGAACAGGTGATAGCCGCGCGCGCCGCCCGGGCCCATCGCCATGCCGCTGAGCCAGTCGCCTTTGCCAGGCGGCGGCTTGAGCCGCTTGGCCGCGGCGCGCTGGACCTGCCCCGCGATCCGCTTGCTGTTGCTCAGCGTGGCCTTGGTGAGCGCGCGCAGGTTGCGCTCGTAGGCGCGGGCAAAGACGGAAGCGGTGGAAGAACGGGCCATGGCGCGCAGTGTGAACGCAAAGCGCCGGCCGGCCTAACAACACCAAACAAGGGGCGGCCTTACCGCCCCGGCACGCATCAGTAGATTTCCGGAACGATCATGTTGGCCGGAACAGGCTGGCGCAGATAGTCGTCGTGCCGCACGCGCGCGGGCAGCTCGACCGGTGGATGCGCCACTTCCTGGTACGGCATCTGGCCCAGCAGATGGCTGATGCAGTTCAGCCGTGCCTTCTTCTTGTCGACCGCCTGCACCACCCACCACGGCGCCTCGGGGATGTGGGTGCGCTCCAGCATGATTTCCTTCGCCTTGGTGTATTCCTCCCAGCGGCGGCGGCTTTCGAGGTCCATCGGGCTGAGCTTCCACTGCTTGAGCGGATCGTGGATGCGGCCGAGGAAGCGCATGTGCTGCTCGTCGTCGGTGATGGAGAACCAGTATTTGATGAGCTTGATGCCGGAGCGCACGAGCATCTTCTCGAACTCGGGCACGGTGCGGAAGAACTCTTCGGACTCTTCGTCGGTGCAGAAGCCCATCACGCGCTCGACGCCGGCGCGGTTGTACCAGCTGCGGTCGAACAGCACCATTTCGCCCGCTGCCGGCAGGTGCGCGGCATAGCGCTGGAAGTACCACTGCGTGCGTTCGCGGTCGTTGGGCGCCGGCAGAGCGGCCACGCGGGCCACGCGCGGATTCAGGCGCTGTGTGATGCGCTTGATGACGCCGCCCTTGCCCGCCGCGTCGCGGCCTTCGAACAGGATGACGACTTTCTGCTTGCTGTGCTGCACCCAGTCCTGCAGCTTGACGAGCTCGCCCTGCAGGCGGAACAGCTCCTTGAAGTAGGCCTGGCGGGCGGCCTTGTCGGCGGAGGTCGGCGTTGCCAAGGCGGGGTCGAGGCCGTCGATGTTGCGGTCTTCGATCTCCAGCTCGAGCTCTTCGTCGTAGCTGTCGATCAGGTCACGGGCGATGCGTTGCATCAGGTCTTCGTGGTCGGGAAGTGCGCTGGTCGGCATGGTGGGGCGGAAAGAGTGAAAGGGGCAGGAAAAAGCATGCTGCTCGCCGTATATGACGGCTGCGTGACGGTTTTGACCCCGTTGACACGGAGTTGTCACACACCGCGAACACCATCTGCAGCTATTCCAACACCCCAGAAACGCCCATGAACACGCTTGCAGCCCCGCATGCCGAGTTGCCGTCCGCGCCCGCCGCGCAACGGCCCAAGCTCGACTCCAAGCCCGGTCCGCTCACGCTGATCACCTTCGTGGGGCTGCTGGCCGCCGGCCTGCTCTTCACGGCCTGGAGCCTGGTGGGCGACGTGACGTCCTCCGGGGCGCCCGTCACCACCTGGGTGCCTTACATGCTTCTTGGCGTGGCGCTGCTGATTGCGCTGGGCTTCGAGTTCGTCAACGGCTTCCATGACACGGCCAACGCCGTGGCGACCGTCATCTATACCCATTCGCTGCCGCCCAACTTCGCTGTGGTGTGGTCGGGCTTCTTCAACTTCCTGGGCGTGCTGGTGTCCAGCGGCGCGGTGGCCTTCGGCATCATCGCGCTGCTGCCGGTGGAGCTCATTCTTCAGGTGGGTTCGGGCGCAGGCTTCGCGATGGTGTTCGCGCTGCTGATCGCCGCCATCATCTGGAACCTGGGCACGTGGTGGCTGGGGCTGCCGGCTTCGTCGTCGCACACGCTGATCGGCTCGATCATCGGCGTGGGCGTGGCCAATGCGCTGATGCACGGCCGCGACGGCACCAGCGGCGTCGACTGGGCGCAGGCCACCAAGGTGGGCTACTCGCTGCTGCTGTCGCCGATGGTCGGCTTCGGCTGCGCCGCGCTGCTGCTGCTGGCGCTGCGGGCCTTCGTGAAGAACCGCGCACTGTATGAAGAACCCAAGGGCAGCGAGCCGCCGCCATGGTGGATCCGCGGCCTGCTGATCCTGACCTGCACGGGCGTGTCGTTCGCGCATGGTTCCAACGACGGTCAGAAGGGCATGGGGCTGATCATGCTGATCCTCGTGGGCACGGTGCCTATGGCCTACGCGCTGAACCGTGCGATGCCCGCCAACGAGACCGTGAAGTTCGCGGCCGTGGCCGAGATGGCGCAGACCGCATTGACCCGCAGCGCGCCGACCTCGCTGCCCGCGCTGGAGCCCGCCGCGGCGCGCGACACGCTCTCCACCTATGTGCGCACCCGCGAGTTCAGTCCCTCGGTGGTGCCCGCGCTGGCAGCGACCGCCGGCAGCATCGGACGGCAGGTGCGCGAGCACGGCTCGCTGGCCGGCGTCCCCGCGGATGCCGTTGCCAACGTGCGCAATGACATGTACCTGGCCTCCGAAGCCATCCGCCACCTCGACAAGAGCGGCGCGGCCAAGTTCGACGACGAGACAAAACTGCGCGTCAACACGTTCCGCCAGGAACTGGACAGCGCCACGCGCTTCATCCCGCTGTGGGTCAAGGTCGCGGTGGCCATCGCACTGGGCCTGGGCACGATGATCGGCTGGAAGCGCATCGTGGTCACCGTGGGCGAGAAGATCGGCAAGACGCACCTGAGCTACGCGCAGGGCGCCTCGGCCGAAGTGGTGGCAATGATCACCATCGGCGCAGCAGACATGTATGGGCTGCCTGTGTCGACCACGCACGTGCTGTCGTCCGGCGTGGCCGGCACCATGACGGCCAGCGGCTCGGGCCTGCAGATGTCCACGCTGCGCAACCTCGCGCTGGCCTGGGTGCTGACGCTGCCGGTGGCGATGCTGCTGTCGGGGTCGCTCTACTGGTTGTTCACCCGCATTTTCTGATCACGCATCTTGTCGGCATTCCATGACCTCGCCTCCCAGTCTTACGGAGGCGACGAAGCCGGACTGATCTCCGGCTACCTGTTCGACGCCTCCGCACCCGAGCCAGCGCGGGTCATCGACTCCGCGCAGGCGGCGGCATGGCTGGTCGAACAACGCGACAAAGGCGATGAAGGCAGCGGCGAAGAGAACCCCTCCTACGTCTGGCTGCACTTCAACCTGAGCCACGCGCATGCCGAGCGCTGGCTGGTGCGGCACGCGAACCTCCCGGACACCTTCTACGAGACGCTGCACGAAGGCCTGCCCTCCACGCGCATCGAGCGCGCCGACGATTCGCTGATCGCAGTCATCAACGACGTGCACTTCGAATTCAGCTTCGAGCCCTCCGACATCTCCACGCTGTGGATCAGCGTGGGCCCGCGCCTCGTGGTCACAGCGCGCACCAAGCCGCTGCGCTCGGTCGACACGCTGCGCACGGCCGTGAAGGCGGGCGACGCGCCGCGTTCGAGCACCGAGCTGCTCGAACACCTGCTGCGCGCGCAGGCCGACGTGCTGGTGAAGATCGTGCGCGGCGTCACCTCGCGCATCGACCGCATCGAAGACGAACTGCTCGCCGGCCGCCTCGACCACAAGCGCGCGCGGCTGGGCGTGTTGCGCCGGCTGCTGGTGCGGCTGCAGCGGCTGCTCGCGCCCGAGCCTGCCGCCCTGTTCCGCCTGCTGCAAGGGCCTCCCGCCTGGATGGCCGAGCCCGACGCGCAGGCGCTGCGCGGCTCGACCGAGGAGTTCTCGGTGGTGCTGCGCGACATGCAGGCACTGCAGGAGCGCATCAAGCTGCTGCAAGAAGAAATAGCCGCCAACGTGAACGAGGACAACAACCGCAGCCTGTTCGTGCTGACGGTGGTCACGGTGCTGGCGCTGCCGATCAACATCCTGGCCGGCCTGTTCGGCATGAACGTCGGCGGCATTCCGCTGGCCGACCACAAGCACGGCTTCTGGATCGTAGTGGCAATCGTCGCAAGCTTCACTGCGGTGGCGGCCTGGGCGGCTTTTCGCAAGAAGCGCTGAGCCGCATGCGGCGGCACAGTAATGCTATTTATTTAATAGCAACTTGCACAGCATCCATGCGCCCGCATCGATGTTCCAGACCCCATAGAATGCGAGGGTGTCCTCCATTCTCAATGCCGATCTTCACTGCCACTCCGTGGTCTCCGACGGCACACTGACGCCCGAAGAATTGGCCGCGCGCGCGGCCGCCAACGGGGTCGAACTCTGGGCCCTCACCGACCACGACGAGGTCGGCGGCCAACACCGCGCAGCAGCAGCAGCGCGTGCAAACGGCATGCGCTACCTCACCGGCACCGAGATCTCGGTGACCTTCGCGGGCGAAACGGTGCACATCGTCGGCCTGGGCTTCGATGCCAACGACGCAGCGATGTCGCAAGGCCTCTACGACACACGCGGCGGCCGCGGCAAGCGCGCGCAGGAAATGTCCGAAGGTCTGGCCAAGGTCGGCATCCACGGTGCATACGAAGGCGCGCTCAGGTTCGTCGGCAACCCCGAACTCATTTCGCGCACGCACTTCGCGCGCTTTCTCGTCGAGCAGGGCCACTGCCGCGACACGCCCGAGGTGTTCCGCAAGTTCCTCACCGAAGGCAAGCCCGGCTACGTGCCGCACCGCTGGGCCTCGCTGAAGGACGCCGTGCACTGGATCACCGCAGCCAAGGGCATGGCCGTGATCGCTCACCCGGGCCGCTACAAGTTCACGGCCAACGAGGAATACGCGCTGTTCCTCGAATTCAAGGCGCATGGCGGCAAGGCGATCGAGGTCGTCACCGGCAGCCACACGCCGGCCGAATATGTCGAGTACGCCGACAAGGCGCTCGAATTCGATTTCGCCGCCTCGCGCGGCAGCGATTTCCACAGCCCCGACGAGAGTCATTGCGATCTCGGCAAGCTGCCGCCGTTGCCTGGCGCGCTCACTCCTGTGTGGGAACTGCTCGGCGACCGCATCCAGCAGTGAGCCAGAACCCCGGGACCGGCATCGACAACGCGGCAACCGTTGCGCTGGCGAATGCGCGCCTTGCGGCGCAAAAGGCACGCGACACCGAATCGGGCCGCATCCTCGCAGGTATCGGCCTTGTGCTGGTGGCCGTGGCCTGCTTCGCCACGCTCGACACCGCAACCAAAGCATCCACCGCGGGCGTGCCCATCCTCATGGGCGTGTGGTTCCGCTACGCATTCCAGGCCGTGGCCACCACGGCCGTGCTCCTGCCGCTGCATGGCACGGCGCTGCTGCGCACGCGGCACCCGCGCTACCAGTTGCTGCGCGGTGCGCTGCTGCTGGTGTCGAGCACGCTGGCCTTCCTTAGCCTGCGCTACATGCCGCTGGCCGAGTTCACGTCGATCGTGCTGATTGCGCCGCTGGTGATCACGCTGCTGGCCGCCACCACGCTCAAGGAATATGTGTCGCCGCTGCGCTGGGTGCTGGTGGCGGGCGGCTTCATCGGCACGCTGGTCATCCTGCGACCGGGCGGCGAGGCCTTCAGCTGGGCCATCCTGCTGCCGATCGGGCTGGTGCTGACCAATGCGTGGTTCCAGGTGCTCACGAGCAAGCTCGCGCAAACCGAGAACCCGCTCACGATGCATTTCTATACCGGCTGGGTCGGCGCGCTGATTGCATCGCTCGCAGTGCCCTTCGTGTGGACCGAGCTGGAGTCGTGGCATTGGTGGGCGCTGCTGTGCCTGATGGGCTTCATGGGCACGGTGGGTCACTTCATCCTGATCCTGGCCTACCAGCGCGCGCCGGCATCCACGCTCACGCCTTATCTTTATGCCCAGATCGCTTTTGCCATGCTCGGCGGCTGGCTCATCTTTTCCCAACTGCCCGACCGTTACTCGCTCATCGGCATGGCGATGATCGCGGTCTGCGGTGCGGCCGGTGCGTGGCTTACGGTGCGCGAGCGCCGCGTACCTATCGAGCCCGCCGAATCCTGATCCGGAGTTTTTTTTCATGGCCCAGTACTTCGAAGTCCACCCCGAGAACCCGCAGCAGCGGCTGCTGAAGCAGGCCGTCACGCTGCTCGAGCGCGGCGAGATCATTGCGGTGCCCACCGACTCCAGCTATGCGCTGGCCTGCCACCTCGACGACAAGGACGCGGTCGACCAGTTGCGCCGCATCCGCCAGGTCGACGAGAAGCACCACCTCACGCTGCTGTGCCGCGACCTGAGCGAGCTGGCCAACTACGCGCGCGTCGACAACAAGCAATACCGCCTGCTGAAGGCGGCCACGCCCGGCCCCTACACATTCCTGCTCGAAGCCACCAAGGAAGTACCGCGCCGCGTGAGCCATCCGCAACGCAAGACCATCGGCCTGCGCGTGCCTGATCACAAGGTGCTGCTGGAGCTGCTGTCGCTGCACGGCGCGCCGCTGCTGGCCACCACGCTGATCGCACCGGGCGAGACCGAGGCACTGAACGACGCGCAGATCATCCGCGAGCGCTTCGAGAAGCAGATCGCCGGCGTCATCGACGCAGGTGCCTGCCCGTCGCAGCCGACCACGGTGGTCGACCTCACGCCCATGGGCACTGGCGACGAGCCGGTCGTGGTGCGCCAGGGACGCGGTGCATTGGCTGTGCTCGGCCTCTGAAATCGGGGCTGAGAACCACTCCCGTCTGACACAATCGCCCAGTGGATATTTCCAACCTGATACAGACCGTACTGATCTACGCGCTGCCCGTGATCTTCGCGATCACCGTGCACGAGGCAGCGCACGGCTATGTGGCTCGCCATTTCGGCGACAACACGGCCGAGGTCATGGGGCGCGTCACCCTCAACCCGATGAAGCACATCGACCCCATCGGGACCATCCTGATGCCGCTGATGCTGTACTTCGCGACCTCGGGTGCGTTCCTGTTCGGCTATGCCAAGCCGGTGCCGGTCAACTTCGGGCGGCTGCGTCATCCGAAGCGCGACATGGTGTGGGTCGCGCTGGCCGGGCCGGCCTCCAATTTCGTGCAGGCGATCTTGTGGGCGCTGGTGCTGGTGGCGCTTGTTGCCGCTGGCGTGAGTGAATCCTTTTTCATCAAGATGGCGCAGGGCGGCATCCTCGTCAACCTCGTGATGTGGGCCTTCAACCTGTTCCCGCTGCCCCCGCTCGACGGCGGCCGCGTACTGGCTGGCCTGCTGCCCAACGGACAGGCGCAGATGTTCCTGGCACGCATCGAACCGTACGGCTTCTTCATCGTGATGGGCCTCGTCATTGCGGGCGTCGTCAGCACATACTGGCTGCGACCGCTGATGGACGTGGGCTACTTCGTCATCAACCTGATCATCACCCCGCTCAAGGCGTTGCTGCTCTAAGTCTTCTTTCTTCGTCCCATGGCTCCGTCTCCTCAAGCTCCCCTGCGCGTCCTGACCGGCATCACGCCGTCGGGCACGCCTCACCTCGGCAACTACGTCGGTTCGATCCGCCATTCGGTGCGGCAAAGCGTCGCGCCCGGTGTGCAGAGCTTTTTCTTCCTGGCCGACTACCACGCGCTCATCAAGGTGCAGGAGCCGGCACTCATCCAGCGCTCCACGCTCGAGATTGCCGCCAGCTGGCTGGCCTGCGGGCTCGACCCCGAGCGCGTCACCTTCTACCGCCAGTCGGACATCGTCGAGATCCCCGAGCTGACCTGGTTCCTCACCTGCGTCACCGGCAAGGGCGTGCTCAACCGCGCGCATGCATACAAGGCACAGCTCGACAAGAACGTGGCCAAGGGCGAGGACCCCGATGCCGACGTGACGGCCGGCCTCTTCATGTACCCGGTGCTCATGGGCGCGGACATCCTGATGTTCAACGCCCACAAGGTGCCCGTGGGCCGCGACCAGGTGCAGCACATCGAGATGGCGCGCGACATGGCGCAGCGCTTCAATCACCTGTACGGCGATCACTTCACGCTGCCCGAGGCCGAGATCGACGACGCCGTGGCCACCCTGCCCGGCCTCGACGGCCGCAAGATGAGCAAGAGCTACGGCAACACGATCCCGCTGTTCGCGCCGCGCGCGCAGCTGCAAAAGCAGATCTCCAGCATCGTGACCGACTCGCGCGCGCCCGGCGAGCCCAAGGACACCGAGGGCTCGGCCCTGTTCCAGATCTACCAGGCCTTTGCCAGCGCCGAAGAAACCGAGTCACTGCGCAAGGAGTACGCCAATGGCATTAGTTGGGGCGACGCCAAGCAGCTGCTGTTCGAGCGCATCGACCATGAAGTGGCGCCGCTGCGCGCGCGCTACGACGCGCTGATGAACGACCCGGCAGAGATCGAGCGCATCCTGCTCATCGGCGCCGAGAAGGCGCAAGCCCTGTCGAAGCCGTTCATGGCCAGCCTGCGCCACGCGGTCGGCCTGCGCAATCTCGCGGCCGGCAAGGACAAGGGCGCAGCCAAGGCTGCCAAGGTCGCGAAGCCAAGTTTCAAGCAGTACCGCGAAAAGGCGGACGGGCTTTTCTATTTCAAGCTGTTGGATGCGCGCGGCGAAACCCTGCTGCAAAGCCGTGGATTCACGTCACCGCAGGAAGCGGGCCGTACCATCGCGATCTTGCAGGCGCAGCACGGCGAAGCATTGACCACACTGGCCAGCCAGCTGGAACCCATCGACACAGAAGGAACACGCGCCGTCACCGAGGCGCTGGAGGCCCTGACGGAGGCAACACCCACAACGAGCGGGAGTTGATCCGGCAAAGCCCATCGGCTTATCTGCCGA
Organism: Variovorax sp. YR566; assembly: GCF_051992195.1. Lineage (NCBI taxonomy): Bacteria > Pseudomonadati > Pseudomonadota > Betaproteobacteria > Burkholderiales > Comamonadaceae > Variovorax > Variovorax sp. YR566. Next base: position 5,642,239 of record NZ_CP197092.1, read on the forward strand.
TGAGCAGGAAGAGAGAAGACGGTGCGATCACAAAGGAAGAAAACATGAGCATTTATGTCATCGACGACCACCCCCTGATGCGCGACGCGATCGTGATGGTCTTGCGGCGATTGCGTCCGGCCGAGAACATCGTCGAGCTCGAGCGCCTCGACAAGCTCGCGAGCTCGGTGCAGCAGCGTGGTGCGCCCACCCTCTTCTGCCTGGACCTGAAGCTCCCGGACACCAATGGCGTGTCGGGCGTGATCGCGGTCAAGCAGGTCTATCCGAACGTGCCCATTGCCGTGTATTCGGCAGCACCTTCCGCGGACATGGAGGACGCCTGCATCGAAGCCGGCGCAGACACCTATATCGAGAAGTCGGCCAGTTCCAACGAGCTGGCGGCTGCCTTGCGCGGCCTGCTGATGGCAGGCTCGGAAGATGAAGCCGACGAGATGCCAGCCGCCAACAGCGGCAAGCTGTCGAAGCGGCAGACGCAGTTGATCGCCATGCTCGACAAGGGCATGAGCAACCGCGACATCGCCACCGACCTGGAGATCAGCGAGCACACGGTGAAGGTGCACCTGTGGCGCCTGTTCCGCAGGCTCGGCGTGAAGAGCCGTACCCAAGCTCTGCACTACGCGCGCACCAACGGTTTGCTGTCGGGATAACTCTGGCTAACCCCCAGGCTTCGCGCACTTCGTGTCGCTTCGCCTCCCCCCTTGCAGGGGGCAACACCTGAGGCCCGGCAAAGCCGGCTCCTCGGTGTTTCTGGAATTTAAAAAACCGCGCATGAGCGCGGTTTTTTTATGAGGGCTCTCAGCCGCCCGAGGCGCTCACGCGGGCTTGCGCTACCGCTTCGTCGGCGTCGTGCAGCGCCACGCGGAACACGCTGCCGCTGCCCAGGCGCGAACGCACGCTGACGGGATGGCCCAGCACGTGCGACAGCCGCGCGACGATGGCAAGGCCCAGGCCGAAGCCGTCGGAGGTGCCGGCATGGTCCGCTACCTTGTAGAACTCCAGGAACACGTCGCGCAGATGCTCGGGCGCGATGCCGATGCCGGTGTCCCACACTTCCACGCGCAGACCGTCGCGTGTCTGTCGCGCCGCCAGCAGCACGCCGCCTTCGGCTGTGTACTTGATGGCGTTGGCCAGCAGGTTGCCGATCATGCGGCGCACGCGGATCGGGTCGGTCAGGAACGAGCCCTCGCACACGTGCACGCGGAAGTCGAGGCCGCGGCTCTCGGCCACCGGGCGGTACTGCAGTTCGAGGTCGTGCAGCAGCTCGGGCACGTCGACGCGCTCCACATGCAGGCGCACCTGGCCCGAGTCGATGCGCGCCAGGTCGAACATGGAGTCGAACAGCGCATTCACCGCATGCGTGGCGCGCACGATCTTCGGCGCGAGCTCCAGCACCAGCTCAGGCTCGTTGCGCAGCCAATCGGCGTACAACGAAAGTGCCAGCACCGGCTGGCGCATGTCGTGCGCGGCGCTGGCCAGGAAACGGTTCTTCATGGCCACGGCCGACACCGCCGCTTGGCGCTGCTGGGTCAGCGACTTGATCAGGATGTGGTTGTGGAACAGCAGCTCCAGGCTGTTGCGCGCCGTCTCATGAATGTGCCGCCCCGCCCGCAGCAGCAGGAACCAGTGAAGGATCGGCAGGATCGGCATCAGGTAGCCGTACTGGAACTGCGGATGGTGCAGCGCGATCGACGCCAGGCGTATCACCACCGCGCCCAGCATCGTGATGAACAGCGTGTTGACGTAGCGCTTGAGCAGCGGCGGATGCAGCGCCAGCCCGTTGAGCGGGAAGGTGCCCACACCGGCCACGATGAGCCAGCTCATGAACTGGTTGACCTGCGGCGTGCGCTCGAAGAACAGCAGCACCGACAAGCCCCACACCACCGCGCTGGTGCTCCAGACGAAGCCGTAGCGCTCGGTGAACTGCTGCTGCGCCGCCGCGCTGCGCCCCGCATAGCGCACCGCATAGACCCGCGCGCCCCATGCGCGGCACGCGGTGGCGATGAGGCCGGCTACGAGCCACGTGAGCAGCTCCCAGCGGGGCACATAGGCCCAGTTCAGGCCGACCATCGCGGGCATGAGCGCGGCCGAGACAAAATACGAGCCCCGCGCGGAGCGCATCAGGCTGCGGATGAGTTCGCCGCGCACCCACGATTCGGCCTCGTCGGCCGAAGCCGGGGCGGGGGTCATGCTGGCGATAGACGCGTTGGCCATAAGAGCGGCGATCTTAACGGCGTCCTCGCCATTGTTTCCTAGGGTAACAATCGAAAACAGCGTTCAACAATTCAAACGCTAACCAGGAAGAATTCACTCGCATGCTTTCCCATGTCTACATCGGCGCGAACGATTTCGAACGCGCCTTTTCTTTCTATTCGGCGCTCATGGGCGAGCTCGGCCTCAAGCTGAGGTTTCGCGATGACGGCAAGCCCTGGGCCGGCTGGCAAAGCCCTGATGCGCCCCGCCCGCTCTTCTTGGTGGGTACCCCGTACGACGACCAGGCCGCCTCGCCCGGCAACGGACAGATGGTGGCGCTGATGGCCGCCGACCGGGCCACGGTGGACCGCGCCCATGCCACCGCCCTCGCGCACGGCGGCGTGTGCGAAGGCCCGCCCGGCCTCAGGCCGCACTACCACCCGGACTACTATGGCGCCTACTTCCGCGATCCGGACGGAAACAAACTCTGCGTCTGCTGCCACACACCAAACCCATGCTGAACAACCTGACTCCCTTCCTCATCCACTGGGCCATCACCGCCATCTCGCTGTGGGTGGCCAGCCACCTGTTTCGCGGACTCAAGTTCGACAGCACCGGTGCGCTGGTGGTCTCGGCGCTGCTGCTGGGCCTAGCCAACGCCGTCGTCAAGCCGCTGCTGATCGTGCTCACGCTGCCGCTGACGCTGGTGACCTTCGGGCTGTTCCTGCTGGTCATCAACGCGCTGATGATCCTGCTGGTGGCGGCGCTGGTGAAAGGCTTCAAGGTGTCGGGCTTCTGGACCGCGCTGTTCGCGAGCATCTTCATCTCGCTGCTGAGCATCGCCATCGGCTCGTTCGTGACGAGCGACGACCCGGCCGAGAAGGTGCAGATGCCGCAGAGCGGCAACTGGCTCTGAATTGAGCGCGCACGCCTGAGCACACGGCGCCATCCCATGTTTTGCGGAGAGACAACGCGCAAGGGCTGCCTATGATCCGCCTCACCCGGCATACAGACCGGTGAATGAGGAGCCCCCATGAAGATCGCCTTCACGTCGTGCATGAACTTCAAGTCCGGCCCCGACGGCTACCAGCACGTCTGGGACCGCATCGCGCAGGAGCAGCCGGACTACCTGTTCCTGCTGGGCGACCAGATCTACATGGATTTCTTTCCCGACCTGGGCGAACCGTCCAAGTGGGATGCCGCCAAGTTCGCCGACGTGATGCAGGGAAAGTACGAAGCGCAATGGAACGTGCCGAATTTCAAGGCGCTGCGAACCGCGCTGCGCCAACGGCAGGACAACGGCGGCGGCGTGTACGGCACCTGGGACGACCACGACTTCGCCTGGAACAACGCGCATGGCTCGGACGTCAAGGCGCCGGTGAAGCAGGAGACCCGCCGGCTGTTCACCAAATACATGGAGATCGAGCAGCTGCGCAACCCCGCGCACCTCGACCCCAAGATCGACGGCATCTATTACTCGGTGCCCCTGATGCACCAGCAGCAGCGCATCGGCAAGGCGATCTTTCTCGACACCCGCTGGTACAGCAAAGACCCCGGAGACGCGAGCCCGCTGCTCGGGCAGAAGCAGCTCGACTACCTCAAGCAGGAGCTGGCCAACGAGCAAGGCTACGTGCTGATCTGCGCCGGCATGCCGATCCGCGCAACCGGCAACGGCTGGATGCGCTACCGCGACGACTACGCGAAGTTCCGCGAGATCATCTACAAGCGCAACGTGATCTTCCTGACCGGCGACATCCACGAGAACGCGTTCCTGCCGCCGGCCGGCGAGACGAAGATGTTCGAGGTCGTCTCCTCCGGCGCCTTCGTCACCAAGTACTACTACACCGGCGAGCGCGAGAACTTCGGCATCCTCGAATACTCGCCAGCGAGCACCGACATCAAGCTGTTCGACAAGCGCGGGCTCGGAAGGCACAACGTCATCGACAACGCCACCTTCGTGCACAAGGAGATCCGGTGAAGGCACCTGGGGTGCCTCTCGGCACCCTTGCGGCAGTCACTTGCCCCACACGGCCTTGTACTGCGTGCGATAGCCGTTGTCCGGGTCGAACACGTTCTTCGGCCCGCCGTCCTTGCCTACGTTGCCCACCGTCACCAGATGCACCTTGGGCACGTAGCCCGACCACTTCTCCTTGGCGAAGGCGCGGTTGAGTTCGTCCACGATCTGCCAGCCCTGCATGTTCAGCGGCTCCGGCACCGTGCCGGCCTGGAAGCGCTGCGTGCGGATGCGCTGGTAGGCCGCCTCGGAGCCGTCGCCGGCCGACACGGCCTTGGGCGAGCCGTCGCCCTTCTTGCCTGCCGCCGTGAGCGAGGGGCCCATGAAGTCGAAGTACAGGTCGTTGATGGCCAGCGAGTGCGTCCACTTGTCGCCAAAGCGCTGCAGCAGCGAGGTGGTGAGCTGCGGCATGCGGGTGGAGCTTTCGGCGATGGGGCTGTCCTCGAAGCTCAGCACGGTGCAGCCGCCGCACTTCTTGATGACGGCCTCCATGGCGCGCGCCTTGTACAGCGCAATGGCGTACTGCGAGTCGGTGAAGATCACCACGCCGGCCTTGCCGCCCGAATCGGCCACCACCCACGAGGCGGCGACGTCGGCCACGTCGTCGGTCACGGTGGTCACGTTGGCGTACAGGCCCGCCTTGTCGTTCGGGCCCGGCTGCTCGCCCGAGTGCCAGCCGACCAGCGGAATGCCCGACTTCGCGGCGCCCGCGAACGCAGCCTTCTGCTCGGTGGTGTCGAAGCCGCCGACCACGATGCCCGCCGGCTTGACGGCCAGCGCCTGATTGAGCGCGGCGGTGCGCCCGCTCACGGTGCCCTGCCCGTCGATGACGCGCACCGTCCAGCCGATGGCGCGGGCCGCTTCTTCCACGCCCTTGCTGACGCCGACGATGCCGCCGTTCTTCATGTCGCCCGCGACGAAGACGATGGTCTTTCCGGCGCTGGCCTTGGGGCCGGTGGTGGGGCCGTCCCACTTTTCCTTGGTCATGGTCGCGATCTCGACCTTCTTCTTCGCAACATCGAGAAAGTCATCGGCCATGGCCTTGGGTGCCAGCGTGGCGGCGCACAGGGCCAGCACGGCAGCGGCGACGGTGCGTGCGGGAACACTCTTCTTCATGCTTGTCTCCAGTCGTTGTGATGAGCCGTCATTCCGACGGCGTTGAGGGAACGGGTTGCGCGTGATCGAGCTGCCGCTCGGCAATGCGCCGCTTGATCGAACGGTTGCGCCGCTGCTGCGCCCAGCCCGCGATGCCGATGGACACCAGCAGCGTCAGGCCGTTGAAAAGCGGCTCCACATAGAAGGCGCCGCCGAACTGCTGGATGCCCGAGATGCCGATGGCAAGAATCGCCACGCCAACCAGCGTGCCCCACACGTTCACTCGGCCGGGCCGGATGGTGGTCGAACCAAGGAACGCACCCACCAGCGCAGGCAGCAGGAATTCGAGCCCCACGCTCGCCTGCCCGATCTGCAGCCGCGAAGCCAGCAGCACGCCCGCAAAGCCCGACAGCAGCCCCGACGCGACGAACGCGCCCATCACATGCCTGCGCACCGAAATGCCGTTGAGCTGCGCCGCCTTCGGGTTCGCGCCAATGACGTACAGCGCGCGGCCCAGCGGCGTGAACTCGGTGACGACCCACAGCGTGACGCTCACCGCAAGCACATAGAACGCGCCCACCGGCAGCCCCAGCAGGTTGCCGCCCGCGATGCCGACAAAACCGTCGGGCAACTCGCCCACCACCTGCCGCCCGCCGCTGTGCCACATGGCCACCGCGTAGATCACGGTGCCCGTACCCAGCGTGGCGATGAACGAATCGATCTGCGCCAGTTCGACCAGCAGTCCGTTGAGCACGCCGAACAGCGCCGCGCACGCCAGTACCACCAGCACTGCCGCCGGCCACGGCAGGCCGAGCTGCGTCTGCAGGCTGATTGCGAGGATGTGCCACAGCACAATGCCGTAGCCCACCGTGAGATCGATCTTGCCGGTGATCATCGGGATGGTCGCGGCCAGTGCCAGCAGTGCAATCACCGACTTGTCGGCCAGGATCGCGCGCAGGTTGAACAGCGTCGGAAAGGTGTCGGGCAGCAGCAGCGAGAACAGCAGCGCCAGCGCCGCCATCAGCACCACGAGCCCGTAGACCGGCATTGCGCGGCCGATGCTCTGCGCCAGGGAAATGGCCTCGCCGTCGAGGGACTTGTCTGGCTCCAGCGCCGTGGACCGGATGGAACTGCTCATGCGTGAATCTCCTCGCGCGTTGCCGCGCCTGCTGCCAATGCCAATAGCTTTTCGACCGTGATCGCGTCGCCCGTGAGTTCGGCCGCGATCAGGCCGTCGCGGAACACGAACACGCGCGTACACACGGTCGCGATTTCCTCGAAGTCGGTGGAGACCACGACCAGCGCCGTGCCAGCCTCGGCGCGCTCACGCAGCACGCCGTAGATCTGCCGCTTGGCGCCAACGTCCACGCCTGCGGTGGGCTCTTCGAGCACTACCAGCGGCTTGTCCAGGTGGAACCAGCGCGCCAGCACCACCTTCTGCTGGTTGCCGCCGGAGAGCTGCTGCACTTCGGCGGACGGCGCGGGCGGATTGACGTCGAAGCGCCGGATGAGCGCGAGTGCCTGGTCGTTCTCCCGGCGCGGGCGGTCGAAGGCAAGGCCGCGGTCGCCATGCAATGCGACGTTGGGAAAGAGGTTCTCCAGCACGGTCATCGAACCGGCAAGGTTTTCTTCAAGGCGCTCGCCGGCAACGTAGGCCACGCCGGCGCGGATGGCGTCGGCGGAACACGTGAAGGCGCATGCGTTGCCGAGCAGTCGCATGCGGCCGGCCGACAGCGGCTCGCGGCCGAAGATCGCGCGGCTGATGGCCTCGTGGCCCGCGCCGCGCAGGCCGACGAGGCCCAGCACTTCGCCGCGGTGCACGGCGAGGCTCAACGGGCCGGCGTTGCCGCTGGCCGCGCCGTCGAGCTGCAGCACAGGCTCGCTGCTCCCGGGTTCAGGTGCCTTCGCCTTCTGCACCGAAGCCGACAGCGCCTTGCCCACGATCAGCCCGACGAGTTCGCCCTCGTTCGTCTGCGCCGTGTCCTTCACCGCCACCAGCTTGCCGTCGCGCATCACGGCCGCGCGGTCGGAAATGGCCAACACCTCGTCGAGCCGGTGCGACACGTACAGCATTGCCATGCCTTGCCGGCGCAATTCGCGCAGCACGCCGAACATGCGCTCCACGTCGCTCATCGGAAGGCTGGCCGAGGGCTCGTCGAGCACCAGCAGCCGCGCCTTCACTTCAAGCGCGCGGCCGATGGCCAGCAGCGACTTCTCGGCGCGCGTGAGCGAGAACACGCGGCGGCCTGGATCGATGTCGCAGCCCACGCGCGCCATCACGCGGCGCGCCGTGTCGTTCGCGGCGGACCAGTCGATGAGGCCGAAGCGGCGCGGATAACCGGTGCCCAGACCCACGTTCTCGGCAACCGTCATCCATTCGACAAGGCCCAGGTCCTGGTGGATGAACGCAACCGGCTGCTCGCGCCGGTCGCTGCGCCGCCAGTCGGCTTGCGGTCGGCCGTCGAAAAGAATCTCGCCCTGGTCCGCGGGATAGATACCCGCGAGCAGCTTGATGAGCGTGGACTTGCCCGCACCGTTCTCGCCGAGCAGCGCGAGGATTTCTCCGGCGCGCACGTCGAGCGTGACGTTGTCGACCGCCTGCGTGCCGCCGAAGCGTTTGCTGATGCCCTGGAACTGCAGCAAGGCAGAAGCGGCGTTCATGCGCGCACCGCCCCGCGGGTGTTCAGGCGAATGCGGTAGAGCGATGTCGAGGCGCACACGAACAGCTCGTTGCCGTCATTGCTACCGAAGGTCAGGTTGCCCACCTTCTCCGGCACCGCGATGCGCGCCATGCGCGTGCCGTCAGGGTGATAGACCTGCACGCTGTCGGCGCTGCTTGTGTAGACGAAGCCGTGCACGTCGATGCGAAAGCCATCCGCAAGCCCCGGGTTCACGACCGCGAACACGCGCGGGCTGGCAAGGTCCTGCCCGCCGATCACCTCGAAGGCGACGATATGGTGATGCCCCGAGCCGTCGGTGCGCAAGGCGGCCGATGTGTCGCTCACATAGAGGACGCTTTCGTCGGGCGAGAAGGCCAGGCCGTTGGGCTCTTCGACGAAATCGCTCACCGAGCGCAACGCGCCGCTTGCGGGGTCGAAGCGGAACACATGGTTGCGGCCCAGTTCGCTCTGGGCCTTGTGCCCTTCATGGTCGGACACGATGCCGTACGGCGGATCGGTGAACCAGATGCTGCCGTCGCGCTTCACGACGATGTCGTTGGGCGAGTTGAGCCGGCGGCCCTGATAGCGGTCGACCACCACCTCGTCGGCCAGCGGCAGCAGGCCCGGGCCGAAGCGCGTGCGCACGATGGCGCGCTGGCCGTGCGAGCAATGCAGCAAAGCGCCGTCGGCCTCGCGGGTGTGGCCGTTGGTGAACTCCACGCCCTCGCGCCACACGCTCATGCCGCCTTCGGCATGCCAGCGCAGCATGCGGTTGTTGGGAATGTCGCTCCACAGCACCGCGCCGTCTTCGTGCATCCACACCGGGCCTTCGCTCCAGGCGGCGCCGGTGCACAGGCGCTCGAGCGGACCGGCATCGCGGGCGACGGGGGCGAAACGGGAATCGAAGACTTCGATGGTCATGGCCACGGCGCTGGTTTCCCTGAACTTGGGGTTTGCAGTGTGGCACCGGAAAAGATACCGGTAACTTAGGCTTTTCCCGTACGCTGATTGCGCTATTTTTCATTCTTGTAAAAGAATCAATCGCTGTATTCTTTACATACCTAAATCGGCGATTTACAGGTTATCGGTATCTGACCTCGCGTCGCATATCCTCGAACCCGCATTTCCGAGAGAGAAAGAAGCCCTTGCCTCCAAACAAAGCCACCGCTGCTGCCGCCCCCCTCACCCGCCCCGCGACGATGGCTGACGTGGCCGCGCGCGTCGGCGTGTCGAAGATGACGGTGTCGCGCGCGCTCAACCGCGGCGCGAGCAGCGACCGCGTGACCTCCGAGGCGCTGCGCCAGCGCATCCTGCAGGCCTGCGAGGAGATGGGCTACGTCATCGACCAGACGGCACGCACTTTCTCCAGCAAGCGTTCGGGCTTCATCGCGGTGCTGATTCCGTCGCTCAACAACTCCAACTTCTCGGAAACCGCGCAGGGCATCACCGCGGCGGTGGAAGCGCGCGGCCTGCAGCTGCTGCTGGGCTACACCGACTACCGCGTGGAAACCGAAGAGCGCCTGCTGCGCGCCATGCTCGCGCGCCGGCCCGAAGGCGTGATCCTCACGGGCGGCTCGCACACACCCGCCGCGCGCTCGATGCTACAGGCCGCCGGCGTGCCGGTGGTCGAGACCTGGGACCTGCCCGCCACGCCCATCGAACACACGGTCGGCTTCTCGAACGCGGAGGCCGCGGCCGCGATGGTGCGGCACCTGCACGGCAAGGGCTACCGGCGCATCGCCTTCATCGGCGGCACCTCGAACCGCGACACGCGCGGCGCAGACCGCCAGCGCGGCTATGCGGAGGCAATCCGCGAACTGGGCCTGCCCGACGGCCGCGTCATCAGCTTCGGCCAGCCGCCGATCTCGATGGCGCAAGGCGGTGAAGCGGTGGTGCAACTCGTGCGGCAGTGGCCCGACGTGGATGCGGTGATCTGCGTGTCCGACCTCTCGGCCTTCGGCGCGCTGATGGAATGCCAGCGGCGCGGCTGGAACGTGCCGGGCCGCATCGCGATCGCGGGCTTCGGCGATTTCGAAGTAGCGCGTGCCTGCCACCCGCGCATCACCACCGTGGCGGTGGATTGCGTGGGCATCGGCAAGGCGGCGGGCGAACTGCTGCTGCGTGTGATCGACGGTGCGCGCGAAGGGCATCGGCCGCCCGCGGAGACGGTGATGATCCCGTTCCGCATCGAGCAGCGCGAAAGCTCCTAGGTACCGGGTTCTTCCAGGGTCAGCGAACGCCGGCAACCAGCCGCGCCTCGCTGCACAGCCGCGCGCCGAAGTCTTCGCAGCGCACGTCGAACCCGTAGGCCGCCGCCCGGCGCAGCGCGAAGGCCGTCACGTCGTGCAGGTAGGTGCGCCCTGGCTTGCGCCCTGCCGCGGCGCGGGCCTCGAAGTCGGCCTGGAAATCGCGTGCCCACTCCTCGTAGAGCCGGTAGCGGTCGCAACGGTTGCCGGGGCAGCCCGCCCGCGCGAGCGCTTGCGCGATGTCGACCAGCGGAACCGTGATGGGCATGTCGTGTCCTTCGCGCATGGCACGGGCTTCGTCAGAACTTGCCGAGCACGTTCAGGAACCACCCCTTGCTGCGGTAGCTCATGTCGGTGAGGTTGTCTGAGTAGTCGGTGAAGTTGTAGCCCACGCCCACCTTCAGGTTCTCGTTGACGTGGTAGTACGCGGCGGTGACCCAGCCGCTCTTGCGGTCCTTGAGTTCCTTGGCGCGCAGCGTGCGCCACTCGAGCATCCAGTCCCAGTTGCGCACCAGCTTCCAGTCGACACGCAGCACGGCAAGCTCGGCCGAGCTCTTGAACCACGGCGACGAGTTGTCGCGGCTCGCGCGCAGTTCGCCGCGGCGCCAGGCGTACTTGCCGCCGAGGGTCCAGCGCGGGTCGATGTCGTAGGTGGCGTCGATCGCGAACACGTGGCTGCGCTGCTGGTAGTCGATGCCGGTGGTCGACACGGTTCCCAGGCTCGAGTCGACCCCGCCCGACACCACCTGGCCCGGCGACGACAGGTCGTACAGGTAGGTGTACTTGAAGAGCAGATTCAGCCGGTCGTTCAGCGCCGGGCGCAGCGCGTAACCGAGCATGGCTTCGGTGTACTTGGCGGCGGCCAGCGTGCCGGTGGTGCTGTCGCTGTCGGCCCAGTTGAACTTGCCGACCCAGCGCGCATCGTCGTCCACCTTCCAGCTGAAGGAGTTCTTCACCAGCCAGCTGGTGCGCGTCTCGGCCGTGGTGCGGTCCTTGCGGTATTCGAGGCCGCCGCTGTACTTCATGCGCTCGCTCGAATAGCCGGTGGTGAAGGCCACGGCCTCGCGGCGCGTGGCGCCCAGGGTCTCGGCGCCGATCCAGCCGTTCTCGAAGTTGACGCCGAAGGTCCAGCGCGTGTCGGGCGCGTACTGCACGCCGTAGGCATGCGTGAGGCCCGGCTGCGCGCCGGTGGCCTGGCGATGCTCGGTGAACATGGTGAGGCCGTCGCCCACGCGGGAGCGCACGCCGGTCACGAGGCTGCCGCCGCGGCCGATGAGGTTCTCGTCGGTGCGGCCGGTGTCGGCCACGTAGGTCATGTAGAGGTTGGAGCGGTCGTCGTACTGGTAGTCGACGCCGGCCTTGCCGGCCAGTCCACCGTCGCCGGTGGAGACCTCGCCGCGCAGCGCGAGCTTGTCGTTGACGCGGTAGCGCCCGCCGAAGCCCAGCCGGTCGTTCTCCAGCCGCGTGCCGGTGCGCCGCAGCGTCTTCTGCGCGAAGCCGTAGGCGCTCCAGCGGTCGCTGCCGGTGTATTCGAGCTGCACGGCCGCGTCGGCGCGCTCGCCCGACACCGCCTGCGTGGTCGGCAGCGACGGGCTGGTGATGAGCGCGTCGCCGGTCTTGTCGTCGTAGCGCAGGCCGAGGCCGAGCTTCCACTCGGGCGACAGGGTCAGGGCGTACTGCGCGTCGAGCACGCTGCTGTTGTAGCCGTCGCGCTCGTCGCGGCGGTCGGCCTTCAGGCGCAGCTCGCCTGCGCCGCTCTGGCCCTTCTCGCCGAAGGGCACGGTGGCCTGCACGCCGGTCTGGCGCGTGGCGTTGCTCGCGTACTGGCCCGGCGCCGAGAAGCCCGCGTCGCGCGACTGCGCGTAGGCGCTCACGCGCCCACCGCCGCGGATGTCGAAGTCGCCCAGGTCGGCCTGGCCTTCGAGGCGCCATGCGTTTGCGTTGCCGGTGGGTCCGTTGCCCAGCGTGTTGCCGATGGCACCGTTGCGCCCCGTGAAGCTGAAGCCGCCGTCCAGCGAGTCGAGCTGGCTGGTGCCCGGGCCCTTGCTGCGCGCGAACTCGCCCTTGAAGTAGGTGTTTTCGGTCTTGCGCAGCGTGATGTCGGCGCCGGCCAGGCGCTGGTCGCCGCCGATCTGGTCCTGCCGCGACGCCGTCACGCCCACGCCCACGTGGTCGTTGGCCCACCACGACACGCGACCGCCCACGGCGAGCGTGTCGAGCGAGGAAGTCAGCGGCGTGTATTCGTAGTCCACCACCAGGTAGGTCGGCATGCCGGTGAAGCCGCCGGCGCGCACCAGCGAGCCGTCGTCCGACAGGCTGGGCAGCGGCGCCGACAGCAGCACGCGGCCCTGCAGGTAGTCGATCTCGTAGTCGGAACTCGGCACGAGCTGCGTGCGCTTGAGCACGAAGCCGGAGTCCTTGTCGCGGATCTCCAGCGTCACGCGCTCGGCGCCGCGCGTGATGTCCTGGTTGCGCAGGTAGTAGAGCGATCCGCCGGTGCCGCGGAATTCCTCGCGCGCGGCCAGCGTGCCGGGCTCGGCCGCGAAGGCGTCGACCTTCAGGCGCGCCTCGCCGAAGGCGGTCGACTCCTCGCCCAGGTAGCGGCCATGAAAGCCGTAGAGGCCGCGGCTCACGCGGGTGAGTTCGGTGTCGCCGAAGTTGAGCTTGAAGTTGCCCCACATGGCCTGCGAGCGGCCGTCGTCCACGCGCAGGTAGAAGCGGCCCTGCGTGGGCGCGTCCTCGATGGTGGTGGAGTCGTCGCCGAAGGTGCTCCACGAATCCTCGGGGTCGAAGCGGCGGAACAGCGAGGTCGGGTCCTTGCGGTCGAGGTTGCGGAACAGCTCCTTCAGCGGGCGCTCTTCGGTGTCGACGCTGGCCGTTAGCGTCCAGCGGTCGTTGAGCTGGCCCTTCGCATAGCCGGCAATGCGACCTTCGCTCCAGCCGCCACCGCCGTAGCGGTTCTTGTCGTTGGTCATGATCGCGGCCGGGCCGCTCACGCTGTTGCTGCCCACGGTGAGGTCGGCCTGGCCCACGAAGAACCAGTCACTCGCGGGCAGTTCGAAGTCGCGGCGGTAGGCACGCGTGGCGCCCTGAGCGTCGGTAACGGCGATCTCGCCGGTCTGCACGCGGCGCGGCACCAGTTGCTGGAACACGAAGCGGCCGCTCTCGTCCACCGGCACCGCAAAGCCGAGCGCGCGCACGCTCTCGCCGGGGCGAATGGCCGCGCCGCTGGCGGTAACGGTGCCGGCGCTCAACGGAATGTTGGCGATGGCGATGTTGTTCTGGCCATAGCCGCGCAGCAGCTCGCGCACCGGGTCGGGCGGCGTGCCGGTCTCGGGCTTGTGGCGCTGGGCCAGCGTGAGCGAGAGGTCGTCGGTTTCGTCGAAGCGGCCCTGGCGGTCGTACACGCGCACGCGGTAGTACAGCTTGCCGCTCGCGCCTTCGGCGAGGCGGTTCAGCAGGCCATCGGGCACCTGCCATTCGCCGCGCAATGCGGCGTCCAGCGGCACGGTTGCGACCAGGCGGCGCTGCATCACGTCGTTGGCGGTGAACACGCGCAGCTCTGCCTTGCTGGTGAACAGCAGGTAGTTGCTGTAGCCGGCGAAGCGCACGGTGTCGCCCGCCACCACGGTGGTGGGCCATGCGCTGGCGCTCAGGCGGCGCGGCTGCGAGAGGTTGTCGTACTGCAGGCGCAGCTGGTTGCGCTCCAGCTGCACGTCGACGCAACGCTGGCGGTCGGCACTCGTCGTACCTTCGGCGGACGGGAGCTTGCCGTCTGCGGACAGCAGCTGGCCGTCCACGCTCAGGCGCAGCGGTGCGTCGTCGGTGCCGAAGGCGGTGAAGGTGCGGCACACGCCGGGGTCGGCTGGTGCGGGTGCCGGCGCAACGACAGCATCGCGCCAGTACACGCGCACTTCCACGCGCCGGTTGGCGGCCCAGTTGGCGGGGTCAGTTGCAGGCGTGGCCACGGGTGCATCGGGGCCGCGCGACGTGGCGGAGGCCGCAGCCTCCGGCAGGCCCAGGCGCTGCGTGAGGTAGCGACCGGCCTGCTGCGCGCGGGCCAGGCCCAGCGCGTGGTTGTCGGCAAAGCGCTCGCGCGACTTCGCGCTCAGGGGCTGCGTGTCGGTGTGGCCGACGATCTCGAAGCGCAGGCCGTCGCGGCCCTTCACCTGGTCGGCGATGCGGTCGAGCTGCGCGCGGTCGGCGGGCAGCAGGCCATCTGCGCCGGAGTCGAAATGCGGCGTGCTGGTGTTGCTGCGTTCGGCGGGCGATGCGGCCACGGCGGCCGTCGCCGCGCGGGGCTCGACCGCATCGCCGAGCACGAAGGTGGCCTTGGGCAGCTCGCGCTCGCTGCTGCGCGGCAGGCGGCGTGCGCCGTCGATATCCACGGCGCGCGGGTCGGCCGTGGCCTGATCGAGCATGCGGCCGCGCACGGCGGTCTCCTGCGCGGCGGCCAGCCCCATGCTCAGGCAGGCGGCGGTCACGGCGCCTGCAAGGGCCATGCGCTTCGGAAGCGTCTTTCTTCTTCTCATGTCGGCTCGCTGGATCGGGTTCGGTGTCTGTGGGCGGGTCATGGCTTCGCCTCGTCCGAGGCGGCGGTGGCAGGCACCAGCTCGACCTCGATGTCCAGGTTGAAAAGCGGCGGCTCGTTGCGCCCGGCGCGTTGTTCGCCAAGCTGCTTCCAGCGCGCGAGCACCGCGGCCTTCACCGCGTCCGTGCGCTGGCGGCCCAGCGATGCGGGCTCGCCCTGCGCGGCCTTGTAGGCCAGCCGCAGCACTGCCGTCTTTTCGGCCAGCACGCTCACGGTGCGGTCGAGCTCGCCCGCGAAGCCGGCGCGCAGCGCGCTGTTGCCGTCTTCGAAGGCCGCGCCCTGCAGCGCGAGGCGCACCACGCGGTGCACGGTGGCGCCGAAGTTGATCTTCAGCACCTTGCCGCGCGTGGCGCGCTCAGCCGCCGGGTTCTCGCTGGTGGTGCGATAGCCCGAAGGCAGCGTGCGCTCGTCGAGCTTGAGCACCAGGTTGCTGCCGGTGCCTTCCTTCGGAATGGCGGCGCAGGCGATGTGGTAGCGGCCTTCGGCGTCAGTGATGGCCAGCACGCCGTTGACCGTTGCGATGCGCACGTTGGCAAGGCCCGGTTCGCCGTCGTCCTGGTAACCGTTGGCGTTCTTGTCGTCGTAGACCTTGCCGATCACGTCGGTGCAGTCGAACAGCGCATCGGGCACCACGCGCACGGTGGCCGTGGCAAGGTTCGACAGCGTGCGGCCGCCCACGCCCTGCAGGGCGACGACCTGGTTGACGAACTCGCCCTCGCCCACGCCGACCCCCACGCCCGCGACCATCAGGTATTCCTTGGTCTCGTTGGGCGCGAAGTTCTGGCCGGGCACCACGACCTGGCGGCCGTTGATCTGCGGCACCACCGGCAGCGCCACGCCGCCGGGCATGGTGCGCACGGTGAGCGAGCCCTGGATGTAGCGGAAGCCCGGCGGCAGCGTGTCGACCACGGCCACGCCCGGCACGGGGTTGCCGCGCGTGTTGCGCGCCGTGATGCGGTAAGGCAGCAGCTCGCCCTTCTTCACGGTGAGCTTCGATGTCGTCTTGCGCAGCTCGATGAGCGTGGCGTCCGACGGGTCGAGCGGGATGTTGTTGGCCACCACGTGCTGGCCGCCGCCGCCCGGCATCTTGAACATCAGGTAGTAGCCCGCGCCGGTGACCAGCGCCGCGCCGGGGCTCACCACGCAGGGGTTGGTCTGCGCGGGTGCCGGGCCGTTGGCGGGCGCCGCGCACGACTGCGTGCCCAGCGCACCGGCCGCGGCCGGGTACATCGACGACGGCAGGTAGGCGCCCGGCGGCGTGATGGCCAGGCGGTAGTCGCCGGCCGGTGCGCCCGGCAGCAGGAAGAAGTCGTAGTAGCCGTTGGGGCCGGTCGTGTAGGTGTCGCGCCCGTCCAGCAGGTGCTGCGCGGGGTCGAAGCCGGGCGGGCCGACCAGGCGCACCACGGCGCCCGGCACCGGCGTGCCGCTGACGCTGTCGTACACCACGCCGCCCGGGTCGTACGGCAGGTCCTGCTTCTGCACGTTGGCGCCCGCGTTCACGCGCACCTTGATGGTGAAGCGCGGATCGCTCGCGGCGGGCGTGGGATACGGGCCGCTCGCGCCGTTCTGCGACGCATCGGTCGGCCATACGCCGCCCACGACGCGGCCGTCGGGCGCGCGGAAGCGCACGCGGTATTCGCCGGGCACGAGGTCGCCGAAGCGGTAGCTGCCGTTGGCGCTCGTGGTCACGGTGTAGAGCACGGTGGCCGCGGTTTCCGCGCAGGCGTTGCCGCCGTCGGCGCAGCGCAGCAGCTCGACCGTCCAGCCTTCGCCCTGGCCTTCGCCCGACTCGCGGGTGCGGTTGTGGTTCTGGTCGAACCACACGGTGCCGGTGAGCGAGGCGGGCTGGTTGCTGTGCTCGTTGAAGTCGTAGCCGGTGCCGTGGGCGTCCAGGCCGGTGAAGTTCACGCGGATCTGGTTCGGTCCCTGCGCGGTGCCGCCCAGCGTGCCGGGCACGGCAATGCCTTCGTCGTAGCCCGTGGGCTGCGTCTCGGTGACGGTGTAGCCGCCGCTGCCGGGCAACGGCAGGCCGGGCAGTTCGTAGCGGCCGTTGGCGTCGGTGACGGCGGTGCGCGTCACCGGCTGGCCCGCGGCATCGGTGCCGGTGAGCGTGATGGTCACGCCCGGGATCGGCAAGTCCTGCGGCTCGCGCGTGCCGTTGCGGTTGGCGTCGTTGTAGACGGTGCCCGCCAGCGATGCGCCGCGTTCGCCGAAGTTGTAGTTGTCGCCGTTGCCGCCGCGGTACGCGATGGCGCCGATGACGTCGTTGCCCAGCGTGCCGCTGGCCGCGCCCTCGAGCGTGCCCACGGCGTCGAGGCCGTCGGCATACGTCACGGGCTGCGTCTCGCGGATGGTGTAGCCCGCGGCGTCGGCCGGCAGCAGGCCGGTGAAGACGTAGCGGCCGCTGGCGTCGGTGACCACGGTGGCGTTCACCGCCAGGCCGCTGGCCGAGCGGCCGGTGAGCGTGAGCGTCACGCCGGGAATGCCGACCTCGGTGGGCTGGCGGATGCCGTCGTTGTTGGTGTCGACGTACACCCAGCCGGCGATCTGGCCGCCGCGCTCGCCGAAGTTGTAGTCGATGCCCACGTCTTCCGAGACCAGCGCGAGGCCGCCGAAGCGGTCGTTGGTGCCGCCGGGGTTGACGGTGCCGCGCGCGGCGCCGCCAACAGTGCCGAGCGACTCGGGGCCGTCGGCCACGCCGGCGGGTTGCGTCTCGTCGATCTGGTAGGTGCCAGGCGTCAGCGCGTCGACCAGGTAGCGGCCGTCGGCAGCGGTCTGCACCGTGCGATCGACGGCGTTGCCCTGGAAGTCGGTGCCGGTGACGCGCACGGTGGTGCCGGCGATGCCGGGCTCGCCGCTGTCCTTGGTGCCGTTGGACGGCGCCACGTCGGCGTACACGTAGCCCGAGAGGCTCGCGGGCTTCACCGCCGAGAAGTTGTTGCCGGCCGAGCCCGCGCCCGCGGCGCCAAGCACGATGTTCTGGATGACGTTGGCCGTCGAGCCGTTGGGGCCGTTGGTCACGCCGGTGCCGCCGGTCGGCACGGCGCCGGGCGTGCTGCCCGCACCGCTGACGTTGCCGGCGCGCGTGATGCCGGGCAGGTAGCCCGTGGGCCGCGTCTCGGTCACGGTGTAGCTGCCGGGCGCGAGGTTCGGAAAGCTGTAGTCGCCGCTGGCGTCGGTGGTGGTGGTGCGCGACACCGTCTGGCCGTTGACGTCGGTGCCCGTGAGCGTGATCGTCACGCCCGCCAGGCCCGGCTCGGTGGCCGGCGCGCCCTGCGCGCCGCTGCCGTCGCGGTCGTAGTACACGCGGCCCGAGATGCCGCCGGGCAGCAGCTCGCCGAACCAGTATTCGCCCTGCGTGGTCGGCACGCTGGTGCCCGAGACGGTCACGCCGGTGATGACGTTGCCGCCGCCTTGCGGCGTGCCGGGTTGGCCGTTGTTGTTGGCCTTGCCCGGCGCGTAGTTGGCCGGCTGCGTCTCGGTGATGGTGTAGCCGCCCGCGCCCGACGGGGGCACGTTGCGGAACTCGTAGCTGCCGACCGTGCCGGTGGGCACGGCCAGGATGTTCACCGCGTTGCCCGCGGCGTCGGTGCCCGTGAGGCGCAGCTCGACGTTCGGGATGCCGGTGTCGCCGGCCTGCGGCACGCCGTCGTTGTTGGCATCGACGAACACGTGCGTCGTGATGCGGGTGAGCAGCTCGCCGAAGTCATAGCCGGTGCCCGTGACGTTGGAGCGCAGCGCGATCGCGCTCACCACGTCGTTGCCCGCGGTGCCGCCGGCGGTGCCGGCCGCGTCGCTGCCGTCGGCGAAGGCTGCGGGCTGTGTTTCAGTCAGCGTGTAGCTGCCGGGCGTGAGGTTGTTGAAGGCATAGTTGCCGGTGGTCGCGGCCGTGGTGGTTGTCAGCGACACCGGGTTGCCGAACATGTCGGTGCCGGTGAGCGTGACGGTCACGCCGGCGATGCCGGGGTCGCCCGCGCTGGCGGCGTTGTTGTAGTCGGCGTCCTGGTAGACGCGGCCGGCCAGGCTGGATGCGCGTACCTCGCCGAAGTTGTTGGCCGTGGAAGCGCCGCCCGTGCCGAGCACGATGTTGTCGATGCGGTTGGCATTGGAGCCGTTCGGGCCGTTGCTGGTGCCGGGCGGGACCGTGCCTACCGTGCTGCCCACGCCGCTGACGGTGCCCGCGCGCGTGATGCCGGGCTGGTAGGCCGCTGGCTGGTCTTCCACCACGCTGTAGGTGCCCGCGGGCACGGTGAAGCCCCAGTTGCCGTTGGCGTCGGTGGTGGTGGTCATGGCGACCGCGTTGCCCGAGCTGTCGGTGCCGCTCAACCGCATGGTCACGCCGGCGATGCCGGGCTCGCCGCCGTCGATCAGGCCGTTGCCGTTCAGGTCTTCGTACACGCGGCCGGACAGCGCGCTGTTCTGCACCGTGATCTGGCCGTCGTTGAAGTTGTTGCCGGCGTCCGGATCGGCACCGCCGTTGGTGTCGCCCGAGCCGGTAGTGACGATGTGCGCGCGGTTCGTGAGCACGGTGCCGTTGGCTGGCGCGGCGCCGCTGAAGCGCACCGGAATGCGCACGGTGGCCGTGCCGTTGGCCGGCATCGAGGTGATGGCGCAACTCACGGCCGTGCCGCCGGCAACGCCGGTGCAGGTGGGCGCGGCGGGCGTGAAGGCGCCGCTCGTGACGGTGAACACCGGCGTGCCCGTCAGCACCAGCGGCGCGGGCAGCGTGTCGGTGAAGCTGGTGGTCTCGGCGCTGTCGGGGCCGTTGTTGCGCAGCTGCACGAGCCAGTCGAAGGTCTGGGCCGACGACACGGTGGCCAGCGGCGTGGCGGTGCCGGTCGTGACGGCGGCCTTGGAGACCACCTGTACGTCGGCCTTGAAGCGGAAGGTGGTGTTCTCTGCCACCGCGTTGTTGCCCTGCACGGTGTCGAAGGCATTGCGCGTGGCGTCGAAGAAGTCGACCTTCGCGTTGTTCTGGAAAGTGCCGCGCGACGTGCCCCTGAGCACCACGCGGAACTGCAGCGAACTGAGCTCGCCGGTGGACGTGGGGCCCGTGCCGCCCAGCGTCGGGATGGTGAACACAATCTGCCCGCCGGCCGAGCCGATGGCTGCGCCGCCGGCCAGCGCGAAGCTGGTGCCCGTCGGGGCATTCGACGGAATACTCACCGACACCAGCGTGGGCGGTGTCTCGCCGCCTGGGCCGGGCAGCGGCAGCGTGTCGATCAGGCGCACGTCTTCCGCGGTCGACGCGCTGTTGTTCGACACGGTGATGGTGTAGCCCACGTCGTCGCCCACGTTCACCGGGTCGGCGTCGTCGCGCTTGGTCACGACCAGGTCGTATACCGGCGCGGTAACGGTCGCGGGCACGGCGGCGTCGTTGTTGGTGGTGAGCAGCTCGGGCGTGTCGGTGGCAACGTGCGCGCCGTTGGTCACCGCGGTGCCGTTGAGCGCGTACAGCGGCCGCACGCGCACCGTGACGGTCTGCTGCACGTTGCGGTTGAGCGAGCTCCAGCTGCACACGAGTTGGTTGTTGGTGGTGCCGGTGCCCGTGGGCTGCGTGGTGACCGGTGTCGTACCGCAAGTGCCTCCGCCGGAGGCGACGGCCGTGAGGAACATCAGGTTGGCCGGCAACGTGTCGGTCACGCTCACGGCGTATGCACGGCTCAGGCTGTCCGGTACGTTCCGGTTGACGACGGTCAGTGTGTAAGTGAGCAGCTGGCCGACCGGCACCGAGGCCGGGCTGGCCGACTTGGTGACCGTCACGTCGCTGCGCGCCACGAGGTAGGCAATGGCGCTGCCGTCGTTGTTGGCCAGGTTCGGGTCGGCCGGCGTGACCGCCAGTGCGTTCGCCGTGTTGTTGATTTCGAAGCCGTGGTCGGTGGCCGAGCGGCCGTCGCCGTAGTGCGACGCAACGACGCGTATCACCGGACACAGCGGCAGCGCGCTGACGGCGTCGGTGCTCGCGCGGCAGACCGGCAGGGTCGACAGCGTGCAGTTGGACAGCGATGCCTGGCCGAAGCCGCCGCCGTTGGCCGGCAGCGCGCAGGTGCCGGCGAAGGTGCCGCCGTTGGCGGTCTGCGTGACGTTGCCGGCGCCGATCACCTGCGCGAAGGCGTCGGTGACGACCACGTTCTGCGCTTCGGAAGGACCGGTGTTGACCACCTCGATTTCCCACGTGACGGGCTGGCCCGCGATCTGGCGGTTGCCGGCGCTGTCGCCGATGCCCACCACGCGCTTGAGCACTTTCACGTCAGCGGCGGTGGCGACGTCGTCCACGCCGGTGCCGAGGTTCACGCAGTCGTTGCCGGTGTTGGCGTCCGGGTCGGTGCCGAGCGTGGGCGCGCTCGCGGGCAACGCCACGTTCACGCACATCCTGTTGACGATCTGGCCGCCGCCCGACGGCAGCGCCGGGATGGTGGCGTTCACGATGATGTAGCCGCCGTTGCGCGCGCTGGCACCGTTCGACAGGTCGACATCGATGTCGGCGGCGAGCGTGCGCGTGCAGGTCACGGTCGCGGGGCCGGGCACCGGCGTGGCGGGCGTCGGGACGACGGTGGTGCCGCCCTGGGTCACCGTGCAGGTGTAGCCGTCGCGCTGCGTGACGCTGTTGATCTGCACGCCGGCCGGCAGGTCGTCCACCAGCTGGATGGTGCTGCCCGCCAGCAGGCGCGTGCTGCCGAGGTTGGTGCTGCCGACCTGGTAGTCGAAGGCCTGGCCCAGCGGCACGTTGTTCTGCGGCCAGCCACGTCGCTTGTCGGCGCGGAAGTCGGTGGCGGAGACCGCCACGTCGGCGGGCACGCTGCCCGTGGCGGAGTTGGCGATGGGCCCGGTCGCGCTCACGGTGGCCTGGTTGACGACGCCGGTGCCGGCAGACGAGGCGATCACGGGGATGAGGATGTCGCCGAGCGCCACGTTGGCGCCGCCGGTGCCGCCGATGTCGGTGCGCGTGCAGCTGACTGTCTGGCCGGCGACCGAGCAGGTCCAGCCGCCGCCCGCGGAGAACGGCTGGATCGTGAAGTTGGCCGGCAGCGTGTCGCTCAGCGTGACGCCCGTGGGAGCAGTGCCGCTGAAGCTCGGGCTCAGGCGGAAGTTGAAGCGCTGCCCCACCAGCAGCTGGCCGCCGTCATGGCTCTTGGCGAGCGCGAGCACGTAGCCCGCCGTCACGGTGGTGTTAGCGGTGGCGCTGTTGTTGGTGGAAACGCCATCGCCGATCGAACCCGTCGGCGCCACGGCCGGCTGGTGCGTGATGGTGGAGCCCGCGCCCGCGGTGACCACGCCGTTGACGGTGAAGGTGCGCGTGTTGCTGCCCGGGGTGGCAGGCGTGGCCGGCACGTTGCAGGTCAGCAGGCTGCCGCTGATCGAGCAGCCCGAAGGCAGGCCGGAGCCCGAGACCGACAACCCCGTGGGAATGGAATAGGTCAGCGTCGAGCCCGAGCTGGTGTCGGGGCCGTTGTTGGTGAGCGTGAAGACGATCGGCACCGTGCTGCCGCTCGGCGCGGTGGCCGGTGCGTTGATGGCCACCGACACGTCGGCGCCCTGGTTCACCGTGATGATCTTGGTTTCGCTCGAGCTGCCCCCGCTGATCGCGGCGGTGACGCTCAGCGTGCCCTGGACGGTGGTGCGCAGCAGTACCTGGAAATCGCGCAACTCGTTCGCACCCAACGTGATGCCCGAGCAGGTCAGCGTGCCCGGGCCGGCTGCGCCCACCGCGACGCCGGACGAGCAGCTGCCCACAGGAACCGCGCCGGTGCCCATGTAGATGGTGTTCGCGGGGATCGTGTAGGTGAAGGAGGCGCCCGGCGCGCCGATCGGCAGGCTGTCGGTCTCGGCGATGGTGATGGTGCTGGTCACCGTGCCGCCAGCGGGAAGGATGTCGGGCGAATGAACAAGGCTCGACACCTGCGGCACGGCATGCGCGGCCGCGGCGAACAACAGCCCCGCCAGAGGCGCTGCCACGCGCGTCAGGCAGCGGCGCAAGCGCGCTGCGTTGGAAGGCACGTCGCGACGCGCCGACGCGTGCGACAGATTCGTTGGGGTCCTGAACATCCCGTCCCTCGTGATTGCTCTGATGGACCGGGCACCGTTTCTTTTGTCGCCGCTCGATGCGGCGGGGTGCTCCGGAAAGGGCGCGATTCTTGGACCCCACTCGCCGGTGCACTTTTGGCATTCAGGACAAAAGCTTTGCCGTTAATGACATTTGTTTACGAATGCAACATAATGTGAACTAAATCACACAGCGTTTCGGCGACGCACTCCTACGCTCGACGTCCATGTCTTACTGGTCGACCACGCCACCCCGGCGCGCGCACATCCTCGTCATCGACGACAACGTCGAAGAACTGCAGTTGCTGCTGGGAGTACTGCGCGAAGCCGGGCACCGCATCAGCCTGGCGTTCAACGCGCTGGAGGGCTACCGCAGGGCCACGGCGCTGCAGCCCGACCTGATACTGCTGGACGTGCGCATGGGCGCCACCGACGGCTTCGCGACCTGCCGGCTGCTGAAGGCCGACCGCGCGACGACACGCATCCCGGTGATCTTCGTGACCTCGTCGAGCTCGGTGCAAGAGCGGCTCACCGGCCTGCGCGAAGGCGCGGTCGACTACATCCTGAAGCCCTTCGAGCCTGCGGAAGTGCTGGCGCGCGTGGCCGTACACCTTGCGCTGTCAAGCAGCCGGCAGCAGGCGCAGGCCTGCATCGCGCAGGCCGAAAGCGCAGTGGAAAACGCGAAACGGGAACGCGGCACCAACACCCCGGGCGCCGACCACACCGACCGCGTGCTCGCGCAGGCCGTCGAGCGCCTGGTGCGCGCCGACCTGGCGAACGTGCCCACCCTGCCCGAATTGGCGGCGCGCGTGGGCACGCACGAAAAGCGGTTGTCGCGCGTGTTCCGCGAACAGACGGGCCGCACGGTCTTCGAGTTCGCACGCGAGGCGCGCCTCGCCGAGGCGCAGCGGCTGCTCGCGGAGTCGGCGCTCAGCGTGGAAGAAGTCGCGCTGGCCGTGGGCTTCTCCAGCGCGGCCAACTTCTCGACCGCGTTCCGCGAGCGCTTCGGCCGCACGCCCACGGCGTTTCGCCAGGCGCCTGCCGCCTCGACCTCTCCGCCATCGGTGCCGTCGGCCTGATGCGGCGTTGAGAAGGCGGTGACCACCCCGGCCCTGCGCGGCATCCGCACGTTGCTGCTGTGCTGCGCCTTCTGGCTGGCGGGGTCGGCCACAGCGCAGGCGGGCATGCTGCGCGTCGACGACGCGACCCGCTGGCCGGTGGCGCTCGACACGCGCGCCGAGGTGTTCGAAGACACCAGCACACGGCTGTCGCTCGACGAAATCGATGCCCTGGAAAGCGGCGTGACCGGCGGCTTCCAGCCCGGCAACGCAGCGCGCACGCGGCCGGGCTTTTCGCGTTCGGCCTTCTGGCTGCGGCTCACGCTGGTGAACGACACCGGCGCGATCCAGCCGCTTCGGCTGGTGCTCGACGCCACGTGGCTGCAGCACGTTGATTTCCATGCGCGCCGCGAGCTGGCGGGCTGGGCCACGTGGACACATGAGCAAACCGGCGTGTCGGTGCGATCACGCACCGGACGGGACCGCGAGCGCGTACCGACGCTGGCCCTCGACCTGCAGCCCGGCGAGCAGGCTCGCGTGCTGGTGCGGGTTCAGACGAACAGCAGCGTCAAGCTCGCGCCGGCGCTGTATTCGGCCGACGCCTGGCGCGAAGCAGAAAGCGGCCATGCACTGCTCGACGGCCTGCTGATCGGCGGGCTGCTGGTGCTCTCCGTGTATTCGCTGGCGCTGTGGTTCATCTCGCGCGACCTGGCAACGGCGCTGCAGAGCCTGGGCTTCGCGCTCGTGGCGCTCTACGAGGGCGCCTACCGCGGCCATGCACGGCTGGCGCTGTGGCCCGACAGCCTCGAATGGAGCTACCGCGCGGCCGGCGTCACCGCGGGCTGCTGCGTGCTCTCGCTGATGTTCTACCTGTACGCGGTGTCGCGGCGCAGCCCGGTGCGCGCGCCCGGACTGTCGCTCTTCGCGGTGCTCGCGGCAGGGCAATGCGTCGTGGTGCTGGGCACGCTGCTGGGGCCGTACGCGCCTTTCGCGCTGGCCGGCACGCTGAGCGCGCCGGTGGTGGTTCTCGCATTGACCGTCGGCACCTTCATCTACATGCGGCGCGCGGGGCCGGGCGGGCGGCTGGCCTTTCCGGTGATGAGCATCGTCACCGTCGGGGTGTGCCTGCGGCTCACCGAACTCGCGATGCCGGCGCACACGATCCCCGGCTTCGACGCCTATGCGCTGGGCTTCCCGGGCATGCTGGTCGGCCTGGTGGCGCTGGCGGCGTGGGCGCACCACCTGTCGCGGCAGCAGCGCGTCGCGCAGCGCACGCTGGTGCACTGGCAGGCCGAGGAACAGCAACGGCTGCAGGAAGAAGTGAAGCGCAAGACGCACGCGCTGAACGCCGCGCTTGAGCAGGCCGAGCACCAGGCGCGCGAGCAGACGCAGCTGCTGGCCTACATCAGCCACGACCTGCGCGCACCGCTGTCGACCATCATCGGCAACGCGCGCCTGCTGCATGGCGACAGCTCGCCGCCGCCCGAGCGGCTACAGGCCATCGAGCGCAGCGTGGCCTACCAGCTCGCGCTGATCGACGATCTGCTCGACTACGCGAAGAGCGAGCTGCTGCCCTTCGCCTTCGAGCCCCGGCCGGTGCACCTGCGCGCGCTGATCGACGACATCGCGCAGTACGCAGACACGCTCGCGCAGCGGCAGCACAACCGGTTCGAGCTGGAAGTGCTGGGCGCACTGCCGGTCGCGGTGTACATCGACAGCAAGCGCTTCCAGCAACTGCTGCTGAACTTGCTGTCGAACGCCGCGAAGTTCACGCGCGACGGCAAGATCGGCCTGCGCGTGCAGGCGCGGCCGCGCGCGGACTCGTGGCGGCTCAGGTTCGACGTGTGGGACAGCGGCATCGGCATCGACAAGGAAGACCAGGCGCGCATCGTCCAGGCCATCGCGCAGGGCGCGCCCAGCGCCAACGGCCACGGACTGGGGCTGGCGATCGCGCGGCGCATCGTGCAGCACATGGGCGGGCGCCTGCTGCTGGAGAGCCACCGCAACCTGGGAACGCGTGTGCACTTCTCGGTGATCGTGAAGGACGCGCCGAAAGAATTGCTGCCCCTGGCCACCAAGTCACAGCAGCCGCAGCAGCCGCGCCATGCACCGCCCGTGCCCGTACCGGGCCACAGGGTGAGACGTCCACCGGTGCCCGCGATCGCGCCGCTTCCCGCATCGGTGCGCGACGAACTCGAAACGCTCGCGCGCGACGGCCGTTGGAGCGACCTGCACGAATGGGCCGACCGGCTCGCGGCCGACGCGCGCCACTCGGCGCTGGTCGACGCGGTGCGGCATGCGCTGGACATGCTGGACTTCGAACACATCCGCCTGCTGGCGCGCGCTACGCCTAACGCGAGCCAATGACGCTGCGGGCGTCTGCGGAAAACCCGTCAGGCCGCGACGGCCTCCGCGCCCACGTCCGCGAAGTCGATCAGCACCTTCATCGCCTTCTGACGGTCGCTCGCCAGCTCGAAGGCCTGCCGCGCCTGCAGCATCGGGAAGGTGTGCGTCACCACGGGCGACAGGTCCACGCGCCCTTCGTTGATGAGCCGCACCGCAAGCGCGAACTCCGCGTGGAAGCGGAACGAGCCGCAGATGCTGAGCTCTTTCGCCACCACCATGTTCTGCGGAATGCTCACGTCCCCGCCCAGGCCCAGTTGCACGACCACGCCGCGCGGGCGCATCACCTCCAGCCCGTCGCGCAGTGCGCGCTCGTTGCCGGAGCATTCGAGCATCACGTCGAAGGTGCCCTTGTCGGCCGAATAGCGCGACACCCAGGTCTTGTCCTGCGCGACGTTGATGACGTTGTCGGCGCCCATGGCACGCGCGATGGCCAGCGGCTCGTCGACCACATCGGTGGCGGTGATCTCGGCTGCGCCATGCGCGCGCGCCGCCGCAATGGCCAGCACGCCGATGGGTCCGCAGCCCGACACCAGCACACGCTTGCCCAGCAGCGGACCGGCGCGCGACACGCCGTGCAGCCCCACCGAGAACGGCTCGGCCAGCGCGGCCAGGCGCAGCGGCACGTGCTCGGCCACCTTCACGCACTGCGTGGCCTCGCACAGCAGCATGTTGCGGAACGCGCCCTGCACGTGCGGCGTGCGCATGGCACTGCCGTAGAAGCGCATGTCGAGGCACTGGTTGGGCAGGCCTTCGAGGCAGAACTTGCAGGCGCCGCAGGGGCGGCTCGGGTTGATGGCCACCTTGTCGCCGATGCGCACGCTCTCGACGCCAGGCGCCACCGCCACCACGGTGCCGGCC
Source organism: Variovorax sp. YR566 (assembly GCF_051992195.1). Classification (NCBI taxonomy): domain Bacteria; kingdom Pseudomonadati; phylum Pseudomonadota; class Betaproteobacteria; order Burkholderiales; family Comamonadaceae; genus Variovorax; species Variovorax sp. YR566. The sequence goes on from NZ_CP197092.1 coordinate 5,669,400, forward strand.
ACTTCATGGCCCAGCACCATCGGCTCCTTGATGCGCACGGTACCGAAGCCGCCGTTGTGAAAGTAATGCAGGTCGGAGCCGCAGATGCCGCCCATGCCGACCTTCACCAGCACCTGGCCGGGGCCGATCTCGCCGGCGTCCTGTTCGTCCAGACGCAGGTCGTCGGGGGCGTGGATCACGAGGCACATACAACGCAAACGCATGATTCTTTCCTTCGGCCAGTCAGGGCACGGGAGTAATGAGAGGCTGGCCCGCGAAGTGGGCCTCGAGGTTGCGGCGCACCAGCTCGCCCATGGCGCGGCGCGTCTGTTCGGTGCCGCTGCCATGGTGCGGATGCAGCACCACGTTGTCGAGCGCGGCAAAGCGCGGGTCGATGCGCGGCTCGTTGAGGAACACGTCCAGCGCCGCGCCGGCAATGCCGCGCGCCTCCAGCGCCTGCAGCAGCGCGCATTCGTCGACGGTGGTGCCGCGCGACACGTTCACGAGCCAGCCCTTGGGGCCCAGCGCCTGCAGCACCTCGGCATTGACGATGCCGCGCGTGGCCTCTCCGCCGGGCAGGATGACGATGAGCACGTCGCACCAGTCGGCCATCGCGCTCAGGCTGGCGAAGTGGCGGTGCGGGCTGTCGGCCTTCGGCGTGCGGCTGAAGTAACCCAGCTCCACGTCGAAGCCCGAGAGCCGCCGCGCGATGGTGCTGCCGATGCGGCCGAAGCCCGCGATGCCGATGCGCTGGCCGAAGACTCGGGTGGTCAGCGGCATGCCGCCACCGGCCCACGCGCCGCTGCGCACGAAAGCATCGCCCGCCGGAATGCGCCGCTGCACCGCCAGCGTGAGCCCCACGGCGAGGTCGGCCACGTCGCCGTTGAGCACGTCGGGTGTGTTGGTCACGCGGATGCCGCGCGCGCGGCAGGCGGCAAGGTCGATGCCGTCGGTGCCCACGCCGTAGCAGGCGATCAGCTCCAGCGCAGGCAGCGCGGCGATCAGTTCGGCGTTGGCACCCAGCTCGCCGCGCGTTGCGACCGCGCGAATGTTCGGCGCGTGCTCGGCAATGAAGGCCTGCCGGTCCGGCGCTTCCCAGAGGCGATGCAGCGTGTAGGCCGCCCGCATCGGCGCCATGTCCCATTCCGGGTAGGTGCCTGGCATCAGCACGTGCGGGGATGTAGCGGTAGCGGTCAAGCGGGTGTCTCCTCGGATAGCGGTTGCGACTCAATAAGATACCGGTAACTTTAATTGATGAAAGAAAATAATGCCAGCGGAGGTTTTACCAGTTGACGATCTCAAAAGATACCGGTAACTTATGCCGTCAGCCATGTACTCGGAGCCTCCTTTGAAACTCTTCGATCTTTCCGGGCGCACCGCCCTCGTCACCGGCTCCAGCAAGGGCATCGGCTTTGCGCTGGCGGCTGCGCTCGGCAACGCCGGCGCGCGCGTGGTGCTCAATGCACGCGATGCCGCATCGCTCAACGCCGCCCGCGACGCCCTGCGCGCCAAGGGCATCGCGGCCGAGGCCATTGCCTTCGACGTGACCGACGCCGCCGCGGTGGAAGCCGGCGTGGCCGCCATCGAAGCCGACATCGGCGCCATCGACATCCTCGTGAACAACGCCGGCATGCAGCACCGCGGTGCGTTCGCCGAATTCCCTATCGACGCGTGGCACAAGATCACCACCACCAACATCGACAGCGTGTTCCTGGTCGGCCGCTTCGTCGCGCAGCGCATGATCGAACGCAAGCGCGGCAAGATCATCAACGTGTGCTCGGTGCAAAGCGAGCTGGGCCGACCGGGCATCGCACCCTACGCCGCCACCAAGGGCGCGGTGAAGATGCTCACCAAGGGCATGGCGATCGACCTGGGCAAGTACGGCATCCAGGTCAACGGCCTCGGGCCGGGCTACTTCAAGACCGAACTCACTCAGGCGCTGGTGGCCGACGAAGCCTTCACGGCGTGGCTCTCGGGCCGCACGCCCGCCGGCCGCTGGGGCGACGTGGAAGAGCTCGGCGGCGCGGCCATCTTCCTGGCCTCGGATGCGTCGAGCTTCGTCAACGGCCACATCCTGTATGTGGATGGCGGCATCACCTCGAGCCTGTAGCACCGTGCAGCATCCAGAGCAGCCGCAGCGCCTGAGCGTGGTGGTAATGGGCGTGTCGGGCACCGGCAAGAGCAGTGTGGCCGCCGGGTTGGCGCAGACGCTGGGCGTGCCGTGGGTCGATGCCGATGACCTGCACGTGCCCGAGGCCGTGGCGCGCATGCGCGCCGGCCTGCCGCTCTCCGACGAAGACCGCTGGCCCTGGCTCGACCGCGTGGGCGCCAGCCTTGCCGACCGCACGGCCGCGCCGCGTGGCGTGGTGGTGGCCTGCTCCGCCCTGCGTCGCGCCTACCGCGACCGGCTGCGCGCCGCGTCGCCCGAGCTGCAGTTCGTGTTTCTCGACGGGTCGCCCGCGCTGGTGCGGCAGCGAATGGAACAACGCACCGGGCACTACATGCCGCCGGCGCTGCTCGACAGCCAGCTGAAGACGCTGGAGAGGCCCGACGCGAGCGAACCCGACGTGCTGCACGCCGACATCGCCGTGCCCGTGCAGCAGATCGTGGCCGACATCGGCGCACAGCTCGTTCAACGCTCGAAGGATGCTTCCATGAAAGTCTCTGCATGACAGCAGCATCCAGCCAGCGCGTGGCCGTGATCGGCGTGGGCATCATGGGCTCGGCCATCGCGCGCCGGCTGCTCGAATGCGGCCACCGGGTGAACGTGTTCGACCTCGATGCGGCCAAGGTGGCCGCGCTGGCAGCACAAGGCGCACAGGCGGCCGACACCGCGCAAGCGGCAGCGGCAGCCAGCGACTTCGTCATCACCAGCCTCAACTCTGCGGCGGTGGTGGAGCGCGCGATCTTCGGCGAGGCCGGCATCGTCGCCGCCGCACCTGCCGATGCGAAGCGGCTGCTGATCGACATGTCGTCCATCGACCCACCTTCCACGCGCCGGCTCGCACAGTCGCTGCGCGAGCGCACGGGCATGGGCTTCGTCGATGCGCCGCTTTCCGGCGGCGCGCCCAAGGCCCTGCTCGGGCAACTCACGGTGATGGCAGGCGGCAGCGCCGACGACGTGCAGCGCGCACGCGCCGTGATGGACAGCCTGTGCGCCAACTACACCCACATGGGCGACAGCGGCGCGGGCCAGACCACCAAGCTCGTCAACCAGCTGCTCTGCGCCATCGGCTTTCAGGCCGTGGCCGAGGCGGTGCGGCTGGCCGAAGCCGGTGGCGTCGATGCATCGAAGCTGCCCGCCGCACTGGCCGGCGGCCGCGCCGACAGCCAGATCCTGCGCGAGTTCGGCCCCAAGATGGCCGCGCGCGACTACACGCCTACCGGCCGCATCGACAACATGCTCAAGGACCTCGAAGCGGTGCAGGCCTTCTCGCAAGGCCAGCGCCTGCCGATGCCGCTGGCGGGCGCCGTCTCGGAGCTGCACCGAGCCTTCGTCGCGGCCGGGCTCGGCGCCGAAGACACGGCGGCCATGATGCGGCAGTTCGACGGCTACGGGCGCGGCTGAAGCGCCTCCCGCCACACACGGCTTTCACCCAGGAAAGAAGAGACACCATGTTCATCCGCTGCGCGTTTTTCAGGGGCCGGGTCAAGGCCGGCATGGAAGAAGCCTTCGACCGCCACGTGCACGAAAAACTCGTGCCGCTGTGGACCCGCTTCCCCGGTGCGCTCGAAGTGCGCGTGCTGCGCCAGATCGAAAGCGATGTGAGCGACCCCGAACTGGCGATGGTGCTGTCGATCCGCTATGCGAGTCGCGAGGACATCGCCCGCGCACTCGACTCACCCGTTCGCCATGAAAGCCGCGAGGTCTCGAAGAAGCTGTTCGAGATGTTCGACGGCACGGTCTTCCACACGGTGTTCAGCGCCGAGGAGTTCGCGCTGCCGGCCGCCTGAGCGGCGTCTTTCTTGCCGTCCTCTTCGGTGCCGCTCTCTTCGGCGCCGTCTTCTTCGATGCCGCCTTGCCATCGAGGTCCGCCAGCTCCCACACGCCACCGGCCGCCGACACCAGCGCATGCGCGCTGTTGATCAGCCCGATGTGCGAAAACGCCTGCGGAAAATTGCCGAGCTGCCGCTGTGCCACCGGGTCGTACTCCTCGGCGAACAGGCCCAGGTCGTTGCCCAGCGCCAGCAGGCGCTTGAACAGGGCTCGCGCCTTGCGCAGCTTGCCCATGGCCACGTACACGTTCGACAGCCAGAAGCTGCACGCGAGAAACGCGCCCTCCCCGCCTTCGAGGCCGTCCACGCCTTTCTCTGTGCGATAGCGGTACACCAGCCCGTTGAAGATCAGCTCCTTCTCGATGCGCGCGATGGTGCCCTGCACGCGCGCATCATGGATCGGCAGAAAGCCGATCAGCGGCATCCACAGCAGCGCCGCATCCACCGTGTCTGCGCCGTAGTACTGCACGAATGAATTGCTCGCGGCGTCGTAGCCGCGGGCGCAGACCTCGGCGTGGATCTCGTCGCGCACCTCCCGCCAGCGCTCGACAGGGCCTTCGAGCCCATACTCCGTCGCGCTCGCGATCACCCGGTCGAAGGCCAGCCAGCACATGATCTTGGAATGCACGAAGTGGCGCGGCTCGCCGCGCACTTCCCACAGGCTGCAGTCGGGTTCCTTCCACAGCACCATCAGGTGCTTCGCAATGGCGCGCTCCAGCGGCCACACCTTGTCCATGTCCGCCAGCCCGGCCTTGCGCGCCGCATGAAAGGCCGCGATGACCGAGCCGTACACATCGAGCTGGCGCTGCCCGTGCGCGCCATTGCCGATGCGCACCGGGCGGCTGTCTTCGTAGCCCGGCAGCCAGCCGAGCTCGAGTTCGGTGAGCGAGCGTTCGCCGTGCAGGCCGTACATCACCTGCAGCTCTTCGGGCGAGCCGCCCACCGCTCGCATCAGCCACCAGCGCCAGGCGCTGGCTTCCTCGACATAGCCCGAACCGATCAGCGCGTAGAGCGTGAGCGCCGCGTCGCGCAGCCAGCAGAAGCGGTAGTCCCAGTTGCGTTCGCCGCCCGGCAGTTCGGGCAGCGAGGTGCTCGGCGCGGCGACGATGCCGCCAGTGGGCTCGTAGGTGAGCGCCTTGAGCGTGAGCAGCGAGCGCATCACCGGCTCGCGAAACTCGCCGTGGTAGCCGCAGCGGCCGGTCCACGCGCTCCATTCGGCGACGGTGCGCGCCAGCAGCGCGCTGGCGTCGCGCGTCACCGGCGGCTTCAGGTGCGAGGGAAACCAGTCGAGGCTGAACGCGATGGCCTGCCCCGCGGACACGGTGAAGTCGGCAAAGCTCGCGAAGTTCTCGTTGGTCAGCGGCACGCCGGAGCTGATGCGCACCGAGTCCGGTCCGGCCGTGGCAAACACCGCGCCGTCGCGCCGCTCCATCCACGGGCACCACCCGCCGTAGTTGAAGCGGATGCGGAACTCGGTATGCATGGCGACCGTGCCGCGCACGCCCTGCACGATGCGCACCACCTCATGCGTGCCGTCGAGCGCGGGTCGGGGCATGAAGTCGGTGACGATGGCCGTCCCCTTGGCCGTGCGGATCGTGGTTTCGAGCACCACGGTGCCGGGCAGGTAGCGCCGCGTGACACGCGCCTTGCGGTCTTTGGCGCGCATCGTCCAATGGCCGTTGCGCTCGTCGCCGAGCAGGCTGGCGAACATCGCGGCCGAATCGAAGCGCGGCAGGCACAGCCACTCGATATCGCCACCGCAATGCACCAGGGCCGCGCTGTGGGTCGAGCCGATGAGCGCGTAGTCGCCAATGGGGCGGTTCGGGCGGTCGGCGTAAAGCCGTGCGGAGGGTTGCTTTGAGGTCTTAGGCAAGAGCCCGAGCTTTGCCGCGCACTCAGATGCGGCACGCCAGCGGCGGGCGCGGATTGCTGACGGACAACGCCTAATGGCGCATGACAAATAAGGCACCCATCTACTTGTTCCTGGGGATGGCCTTCGCACCGTCGCGCTCCTACCATCAGCCGCGCACGAAATGACAAGAGGCTCGTGAAGATGAAACGGCACAGGTCGCCGCTTGGGCCCCATGGTGCAGCGCTCTACTTTGCCCCTCCCATTCCAACGCAAATAGACATCACACGTGAACGGACACAACCAACTCTTCCGAGCCGATCCCGTTGCGTACGCGCAGCTTCGCGCGATCAACGGCGTTTCGTGGTTCATGCAGAACGCGCAGGCGCAGCAGAATCCAGCTTTCGCCATGCAGGTCCTGGTACTCAACACGGCCAAGATGGGCTCGTTCGATCTGCAGGGCACCGCGCAAGCCCTCCAGGTCACCTTGAGGCCGGTGGGAAATGTCCTCCATCAGGATCAGCCGATCTCGGCGTATTGGTGTCCTTTCATCCAGGGCAACGTGATGCCCGGATTCGTCGACGTACCTCGACACAACCCGCAGCACAGGTTCGTCTTCACCGCCGCCATGAATGGCTGCGCCCTGATGGTGACGAACTCGCCGCTCGGTGCGCATCTGATCAGGGTGTATCACCACCAGCACCCCGGGCAAGCCAACATCAATCAGATGATCCAGACGCAAGGGCAGGAAGTGATCTCGTACATCGGCTTCGACGACTACGGCCACGCCAATCAGCATATTCCGCTGCCGAACGCCTTCAACTTCCTGTACTACAGGAACGGCGCCTGGAAGTACGTTCTGCAACCGCAACTGTTCGATCCACTCACGAACAATGTGACGCTCAACGGCCTCATCCCCTCGCAGGTGCTCGATGCGACTTTCTGATTCAGGCGGCGGCCCTGGCCCCGGAGTCCGCTACAGCACATCCTTCAGCTTCGCCCGCAGCCTGCTGATCGCCTGGCTGTGCAGCTGGCACACCCGCGACTGGCTCACCTCCAGGATCGCGCCGATCTCGCGCAGGTTCAGCTCTTCCTCGTAGTAGAGGTTCAGCAGCAGCTGGTCGCGCTCCGGCAGCGCACCGATGGCGTCTACCAGCTGATGCCGGAAGCCGCTCTCCAGCAGCTGCTCCAGCGGATCGTCACTGCCGCGCCGGTCCTTGCGCGCGTCCTGGGAATGGCTGTCGAGGAACGGGCTGTCCGGGTCGTCCTTGGAGAAGTCTTCGACATACACCAGCTGGCAGCCCTGGATCTCCTGCAGCAGCGACTGATACGCCCCCAGGTCCATCTTCAGCTCCTTGGCGATCTCCCCTTCGGTGGGAGAGCGCCCGAGCTTGTGGCCCAGCGCCTGGATCGCCTTCTCGACGCCGCGCGCCGACTGGCGCAGGCCGCGCGAGCCCCAGTCGCTGGCGCGCAGTTCGTCGAGCATGGCGCCGCGGATGCGCTGGCTGACGAAGGTCTCGAACTGCGCGCCGCGGTTGTCCTGGTAGCGGCTGGAGGCGTCCAGCAGGCCCAGCATGCCGGCCTGGATCAGGTCGTCCAGCTCCACGCTGGCCGGCAGCTTGGCCATCATCTGCAACGCGATGCGGCGCACCAGCGGCTGGTGCTGCGCCAGCAGATGTGATTTTTCGATGGTTCCCTGTGCGGTGTACACGGCCGTCCTTCTTGGGTTGTCCGGGTCGGCGGGCTCAGGCCACGGCCTGCAGCGGCTCGGCCGCGCGCCAAGGCCAGCGGTCGACCTCGCCGGCAATGCGCCGGAAGTCGACAGCGGCATGGCTCGCGGGAAAGGCCTCGACGATGGTCTTCTTCAGGCGCCACGCGTCGGCAACGAGCGGGTCGAAGCGCACCCAGCCCGCGGGCTGCAGCAGCAGCGCGAGATAGCGGCTGGCAGCATGCGCGAGGTTGCTCATGATCTGGCGCGCAGCCACGACGTCGGCCGCGCCGTTGACCAGGAAGCGCATCTGCTTGAGGCCGTGCGCGTGGTGCAGCCGCTTGATGCCTGCATAGGCCGCGGTGATCGACGCGGGGTGCGGCTGCAGCACCAGCAGCAGGTCGTCCGCGCCCTGCGCGAGCGCCGACAACCGGCCCTCGGCGTCGAAAGCCGCATCGACGATGACGACGCCGTCGTGCCAGAACTTGCGCGGGTCGATTTCGCCATCCGCACCATTCACCGCGCCGTGCGGCGCGGGTAGCACGTGCACGCCGCAGGCTGCCTTGACCTCTGCACCATCCAGCGTCAGGCGCTGGCTTGCTACATCGGCCAGGTTCCCCAGCGGATCGATGTCCCACACCTCACAGGCGGAGCCCACAGTCGGGCAGTGCTCGTCCAGCAGCAGCACGTTGCGACCCTGCAGGGTCAGTGCCACACCGAGATTCATCGCGGCCGTGGTACTCCCCGCGCCCTGCCCCAGGCCTGCGACGGCCACCACGCGCGCATGCGTCGGTGCGAGCATGCGCCGCAGTCCGTCGGCCTGATCCGCAACCAGCTTGTTCATTCCTGATTCCTCAACCCAACTTCTCCAGCGCACGCGGCGCCTGCGTGGGAGCGGTCGACTCGGTGCCCAGCGCCTCCAGCAGCAGAAAGAGCTTGCCCACGCCCGCATACAGAGCACTGCCGCTCATGGCCCGCCCGTTGCGCGCCGGGCGCCCCGTGAGCTGGCCCAGCAGCGCGCGCGTGCGGTCGGCCCATTCGCCTTCGGCGTGCAACAGGCGCCACACGGTGGTGGTCATCTGGCCGGCGATCAGCAGCCGCTTCATGATGTCGGGGTCGCCCAGCTCGCCGATGCCGCCGACCATCTGCACACCGTCGCGCAGCAGGCGGAAGCAGGGCTCGGCGTCGCTGGCCCAGCCCTGCCATTGCGCGAGCTGCTGCGTGGAAACGTCCGCGCCGATATTGGTCAATGCATGGCCCTGCGCCAGCACGTTGCCGGTGCGCGCATCGACCACCCGCGTGGCGACGCAGCGCAGCGCGGGCATCGCATCGCGCCCGATGCCCGCCGCCATGGCGGCTGCGTTGAAGCGCAGCACCACGTCGGCATGCGCCTCGCTGCGCAACGCCGCCTTGCCGCGAAAGCGCACGGGCCGCCCCTCGCCGAATTCGAAGTCCATGCGCGCGAGCGTGTCGGGTGCGCCGGTGCGCACGTCGATCACCGCAGTGGAGCCCGGCGCGCGCGCCAGCCAGCGCTGTCCCGCGGCCTGCCACTGCACCATGGCCTCGATGCCGGGCAGCCTCGTCAACAGATACACCAGCGGCTTGTGGCCGAAGTCCTGCTGGCGCAGCCACGGCACCTGGCGTGCGCCGGGCTTGCGCGCAGCGTCCTTCATGCCGCGCGTGGCGGCGGTCGAGAGCCACTGGTTCGGCGCCGCCAACGGCAGGCCTGTGCGGTCCGACAGCAGCAGGCTGCCGTGGCATTCATAAGCGTCGCCGCCTTCGTTCGAGCGCAGCCCGACCTGCCCGCACAGTGCGAGCACATGGGTCTCGCAGCCGGCGGCCACTTCGCTGCGCGCATGCACCATCAGGTCGTGCAGCACGGTCTTCTGGCCGGTGCCTTCGTCGCCGGCCTGGCGCCACAGTGCGCGCGAACGCTCGAAGCCGATCTGCGCGCCGGCCAATGCGCTGGCGGTAGTGGCGAGCTCTTGCGCGTCGTGCGCCATGGCGCGAATCAGGTTCTGGTACTTCAGCCGCAGGCGATCGGTCTCGCCCTGCGCCTGCACCACCTGCGCCGAGGGGCCCGCGCCCGCCGGCTCCTCGTGCAGATCGCTTTCCGCGGGCACGAACAGCGGGCTGTGCTGGCGCGGCTGGAACACGCTGTCCACCAGCTGCGCGCGGTCGGCCTGCATCAGGTTCTCGGGCACCTTCTGGCCGCTGGAGATGTAGTGCACCGGCAGGCGGTGGCGGATCACGGTGTCGATCAGTGCGCCCGGATGCGTGGCCTCGTCGACCTTGGTGAAGATGCAGCCGGTGAGCTCGTTGCCGTGGCGGTAGGCATGCACCACCTCGTTGAGCGTGTCGCCGTGGCTGGTGGCGTTGAGCAGCAGCAGCCGCTTCACGGGCCGCTGGCTCTGGCCGAGCATCGCGATCTGCTCGGACACGGCGCGATCGCGCTGGCTCATGCCGACGGTGTCGATCAGCACCATGTGCTTGTCGCGCAGGTCCTGCAGCACCAGGTGCAGGTCGGCCGCATCCTTCACGGCGTACACCGGCACATTGAGGATCTGGCCGTAGATGCGCAGCTGCTCGTAGGCGCCGATACGGTAGCTGTCGGTGGTCACCAGCGCGAGCTTGTCGGCACCGAAGCGCATCACGCAGCGCGCAGCCAGCTTGGCGGTGGTGGTGGTCTTGCCGACGCCGGTCGGGCCCATCAGGGCGTAGACGCCGCCCTGCGCGAACAGCGCGTCTTCGTCTTCATGCACAGGCACGGCGCGGATCAGCTCCGAGCGCACGTAGGCCATGCCTTCGGCGTATGTCTGGCCGGTGGGCATCTTCTCCAGCATGGCCTTCGACAGGCCCGCGCTGAAGCCGGCGCCAAGCAGCGTGCGCAGCAGGCGGCCGCGCACCGGGTCGCGGCGCTGCTTGTCGTTCCACACGACGCTGGCGAGCTGCTCTTCGATCATGCCGCGCATGGAATGCAGTTCGGTGAGCACGGTGTCAGCGGGTGCGGGTGCAGGAGCGGGCACAGGGGCCGCCACAGGCACGGGGACCGATGCCACGGGCGCCGCGATCACCACGGGCTTCGCAGGCACAGACGCGGTGTCTTTCAACACCCCCTGCACTTCGCCCTCGACCATTGCGACGATCTCGACGCCCTCGGCCATTGCGCGATGCGTCAGCACGATGGCGTCGGCGCCCAGCGCCTCCCTCACCATCCTCAGGGCTTCGCGGCTGGTGGCCGCGACGAATTTGCGCGCGGTGGTGCGCACGTCGGTCTGCTTGGAATTCAACCTCGTCCTCCGATGGCGGTGGTGATCTTGATGGTGCGGGAGTCAGGAATCTCCGCATGCGAAAGCACTTTCAGCTGCGGCAGGCTGCGCCGCAGGAATCTGGACAGCAGCACGCGCAGCGCGTGCTGCACCACGAGCACCGGCGCCAGGCCCATCTGCTCCTGGCGCAGAATCGCTGCCTGCGCCTGCCTGAGCAGGTTGTCGGCAATGCCCGGCTCGATGCCGCTGCTGTTGGTCAAGGCCTGCTGCAGCACGCCGTCGAGCGAGCCGTCGAGGCCGATCACCTGCATCTCGGTGTCGCCCGGGAACAGCTGCTGCGTGATGGCGCGGCCCAGCGCCAGGCGCGTGAGCGTGGTGAGTTCGGTCGGGTCCTTGATGGTCGGCGCATGCTCGGCCATCACGTCGAGGATGGTGCGCATGTCGCGGATGGGCACCTCTTCGTCGAGCAGGTTCTGCAGCACCTTGTGCAGCGTGCTGAGCGACAGCACCTTCGGCACCAGGTCTTCCGTGAGCTTGGGCGCGGTCTTGGCGATCTGGTCGAGCAGCTGCTGCACTTCCTGTCGGCCCAGCAGTTCTGCGGCATGCGTCTGGATCAGGTGGTTCAGGTGCGTGGCCATCACCGTGCAGGCATCGACCACCGTGTAGCCCTGCACCTGCGCCTGTTGCCGCAGGCTGGCGTCGATCCACACCGCCGCGAGGCCGAAGGCCGGGTCGCGCGTGGGCGTGCCGGGCAGCGTGCCCGTCACCTGCCCCGGGTTGATGGCCATCCACTGGTTGGGGAAGGCCTCGCCGCGCCCGATCTCCACGTCCTTCAGGCTGATGACGTAGGTGTTGGGCTTGATCTCCAGGTTGTCGCGAATGTGCACCACCGGCACCAGGAAGCCAACCTCCTGCGCAATCTTCTTGCGGATGCTCTTGATGCGGCCCAGCAGCTCGCCTTGCTGCGACTGGTCCACCAGCGGAATGAGCCGGTAGCCGACCTGCATGCCCAGCGGGTCGACCATTGCAACGTCGTCCCACGTCGCTTCTTCCATCTCGGCCGAGGGCGCAGGGTTCGCGGCCTGCGCGGCGGCGGCTGCCTTCTGCGCGGCCTCCTGCGGTTTGCGCATCACAAGCCGTCGACCCAGCCACACCAGGCCGCCCGCGATCAGCAGGAAGGCCAGGTTCGGCATTCCCGGGATCATGCCCAGCAGGCCGACGATGCCGGCCGTGAGAAACAGCACCTGCGGGTTGGAAAAGAGCTGGCCCGTGAGCTGGCTGCCCACGTCCTCGTCGGTGGTCACACGCGACACGATCACGCCGGCAGCGGTGGAGATGACGAGCGCCGGAATCTGCGCGACCAGGCCGTCGCCGATGGCCAGCAGCGTGTAGGTCTTGCCGGCAGTGGAAAAGTCGAGCCCGTGCTGCAGCATGCCGACCACCAGCCCGCCGATGATGTTGATCACCATGATGAGCAGGCCCGCGATCGCATCGCCGCGCACGAACTTGCTGGCACCGTCCATCGAGCCGTAGAAGTCGGCCTCCTGCGCAACCTCGGTGCGGCGCTTGCGGGCCACGTCTTCGCCGATCAGGCCGGCGTTGAGGTCGGCGTCGATGGCCATCTGCTTGCCCGGCATCGCGTCGAGCATGAAGCGCGCGCCCACCTCGGCGATGCGCCCCGCGCCCTTGGTGATCACCATGAAGTTGATGAGCACGAGGATGATGAAGACCATCACACCCACCGCGAAGTTGCCGCCCACGAGGAAGTGCCCGAAGGCCTCGATCACCTTGCCCGCCGCGTCGGGCCCGGTATGGCCGTGCATCAGCACCACGCGCGTGGACGCCACGTTCAGCGACAGGCGCAGCAGCGTCGAGAACAGCAGCACGGCCGGGAAGGCCGCGAAGTCCAGCGCCTTCATCGTGTACATGCTCACCAGCAGCACCATCACCGACATGGCGATATTGAAGGTGAACAGCAGGTCGAGCAGGAAGGGCGGCAGCGGCAGCACCATCATGCTCAGGATGAGGATGATGAGAATCGGCCCGGCCAGTCCCTTGAACTGCGAGCCGGAGAACAGACGCGTCGGCAGACGCATCAGGTTTGTCATCGCGTTCATGCGGCTTCCACTGTGTATTGAAGGTCTGCGGGCACCGGCAGGTCGGTCGGCGTGCGCGGGGCGTCGCCGCCCTCGGTCTTCCAGCGCCTGAGCTGGTACACCCAGGCCAGCACCTCGGCCACCGCGGTGTACAGGCCAGCCGGAATCTCATCGCCCAGCTTCGTGTGCTTGTAGAGAGCGCGCGCGAGCGGCGGCGCTTCGAGAATCGCGACCTTGTGCTCCAGCGCCATCTCGCGAATGCGCGCGGCCACCAGCTCGGTGCCCTTGGCCACCACGCGCGGTGCGCGCATGCCGCTGTCGGTGTACTTCAGCGCCACCGCAAAGTGCGTGGGGTTGGTCAGCACGATGTCTGCCTTGGGCACCTCGGCCATCATCCGGCGGCGCGCCATCTGCTGTTGCTGGCGGCGGATCGCGGCCTTGATGTGCGGATCGCCTTCGCTTTCCTTGTGCTCCTGGCGCAGGTCTTCGCGCGACATGCGCAGCTTGCGGTAGTAGCTCCAGAGCTGGAAGGGCACGTCGATCAGCGCCACGAGAAACAGCGTGGCCGCGATCAGCGCGCAATGCTTGGCCACCAGCACCATTGCGTGCGGCAGCGCGTAGTGCGCGGGCTGCGCCATCAGGTCCATCAGCGCGCCGATGTCGCGCGATACCACCCACCACGCCACGCCGCCGATCAGCGCCGACTTGGCCAGCGCCTTGAAAAGCTCGGCCAGCGACTGCGCGGAAAACATGCGGCCGATGCCGGCCAGCGGATTGAGCTTGCTGAAGTTCGGTCCCACCGATTTGGTGGAGAACAGCCAGCCGCCGAGCATCAGCGGCGCGACCACGGCAGCGACGATCATCATCGCGAACAGCGGGCCGATGGCCGTGAGCGTGTGCATCGCCATCAACCCGGTCTGGGCCAGCATGTGCGAGGGATCGAAAGCGCTGGCGCGGTCGAACTGCAGGCCGCGGTGCAGCGCACCGCTCATGCTCGTGCCCAGCGACTCCCCTGCGAACCACAGCCCCGCGCATGCGGTGCCCAGCATGACGAAGGTGGTGAGCTCGCGCGAACGGGCTACGTTGCCTTCCTCGCGCGCCTTCTCCAGGCGTCGCTCGGAGGCGGGTTCCGTTTTTTCGAGATCGCTTTCCTCAGCCATTCATGCTCCGAACCAGCAGTGGCGAAGTACGCCTTGCTCATGACCAAATTATTGAATTCGGTCGTCCGGAACAATCTGCCGATAAGGGCCCTTATCGCCCTGCTATTCGGACAATAGGCAGGGCCTGGAAGCCCGGCCCGGGCTCAGAAGCCGAGGCTCTCCAGCAGGTCGTCGACCTGTGCCTGATCGGTCACCGCATCGGGGTTGCCGGGCTTGACCTGCGGGCCGTTCTGCAGGCTGTGCGCGGCCTCCTGGCGCTTCTCGGGCGCGGAGTTGTCGATCAGCACTTGCAGCAGCTGCGTCTCCACGTCGTTGACCACTTCCATCATCTTCTTGATGACCTGGCCGGTCAGATCCTGGAAGTCTTGCGCCATCAGGATTTCCATCAGCTGCGAGTTGATCGCGCCGGCACGCTCCGGCACCTCGTTGAGGTAGCTGCGCGTGTCGAGCACGAGTTCGCGCGCGTGGTCGAGCTCGATGGGGTTTTCGAACCACAGGTCCCAGCGCTTGCTGAGGCCCTTGGCATCGCTGGCCAGAGCTTCCTGCAGCGGCTGTGCCACGTCGATGGCGTTCAGCGCGCGGTGCGCGGCACGCTCGGTGGTGGCGGCTACGTAGCTCAGGCGGTCGCGCGCATCCGGAATGGCTTGCGCGGCCTTGGCCACCTGCTTGTCGAGGCCCAGCTCGCGCAGGCCTTCGCGCAGCTGGCGCGTGAGCTGGCCGATGCGGCCCAGCAGTTCTTCGGCGGTGTTGGTGGGGTCCGCGGCCCCGGCAGCGTTCTGGCTCATGTCAGGCCGCTTCCTTCGCAAGCTTTTCGAAGATCTTGGTGATCTTCTCTTCGAGCGTGGCGGCGGTGAATGGCTTCACCACGTAGCCGTTGGCGCCAGCTTGCGCGGCCGCCACGATGTTCTCTTTCTTCGCCTCGGCCGTGACCATCAGCACCGGCAGCTTCTTCAGCTCGGGGTCGGCGCGAATGGTCTGCAGCATGGTCAGGCCGTCCATGTTCGGCATGTTCCAGTCGGACACCACGAAACCGAAATTGCCGCCGCGCAGCTTCTCGATACCGGCCGCGCCGTCTTCCGCCTCGTCGACGTTGAGGAACTCCAGTTCCTTCAGCAGGTTGCGCACGATGCGGCGCATGGTCGGGAAGTCGTCCACAACCAGGATTTTGATGCTCTTGTCGATCACGATATTTCCAACTCCAACAGGTCGTTTTTCAAACTCGGTTCGCACGTTCGCCGAACGTGCGAAGGTGCGCCATCACCCGGCGGCTCACTTCGCTCAATGGGGACACGTCGTCCACCGCGCCCAGTGCGATGGCTTCGCGCGGCATGCCGAAGACAACGCAGCTGGCCTCGTCCTGCGCCAGCGTGTGCGCACCCGCGCGCTTCATGCGCAGCAGGCCTTCGGCGCCGTCCCTGCCCATGCCGGTCAGGATGATTCCGATGGCGTTCTTGCCCGCGTGCCTGGCCGCTGAATCGAACAGCACGTCGATCGACGGCCGGTGGCGGTTCACCGGTGGCTCCTGGTCGAGGTGGGCCACGTAGTTGGCGCCGCTGCGCGCGAGCGACAGGTGAAAGCCGCCGGGCGCGATGTAGGCATAGCCGGGCAGCACGCGCTCGCCGTGCTCGGCCTCTTTCACGTTGATGCGGCACAGGCCGTCGAGCCGCTGCGCGAACGAGCGGGTGAAGCCGGCCGGCATGTGCTGCGCGATCATCACCGCGGGCGAATCGGGCGGCAGCGGCTGCAGCACTTCGCGGATGGCCTCGGTGCCGCCGGTGGAGGCGCCGATGATGATGAGCTTTTCGGTGCTCAGCAACGGGCTGCGCAGCAGCGATTCGTGCGGCGCGTCGCCGCCAGGGCGCGGGGCCGCGGCATGCCGGCCGGGCAGCAGCCGCGCGCTCGCGGCCGTGCGGATCTTGCCGGCGATCAGTTCTGTGTAGTTGAGCAGGCCGTCGCGCACGCCCAGGCGCGGCTTGGTCACGAAGTCGATGGCGCCCAGCTCGAGCGCGCGCAGCGCGATCTCCGAGCCGCGCTCGGTCAGCGACGACACCATGACCACGGGCATGGGCCGCAGCCGCATGAGCTTTTCGAGAAACTCCAGCCCGTCCATGCGCGGCATCTCGACATCGAGCGTGAGCACGTCGGGGTTCGTGACCTTGATGAGGTCGCGCGCCACCAGCGGATCGGCCGCCGTGCCCACCACGGTCATGTCGCTCTGGCTGTTGATGATCTCCGTCATCACGCTGCGGATCAGTGCCGAGTCGTCGACGCACAGCACCTTGATTTTTTTATTGCTCACGGGTTTCCCTTGGTTGAGGCAGCCGGCGCCGCGCGAAGGCCGGACAGCCTGCGCAGCAACTCGCCCTCTTCGTTCTGCACCTGCGCCACTTCTGTCTGCGCACGCAGCTTGCGCACGATGGCCTTGCCGGTCGCCGGCACGAAGCACACGCGGCGCGCATGCGGCCCGCGCAGGTCTTGCGCGGCGACTTCGATGCGTTCGTTGCGCAGGTAGCGCAGCACGAAGTCGGCGTTGCGGTCGCCGATGTTGAGCGTGGTCATGTTGGCCAGTACCGCGCCGCCGCCGAACACCTTGGCGCGCAGCCGGTCGCGGCGCGCCCCCGCGCGCACCAGTTCGCGGATCAGGGTGTCCATGGCGTAGGCGCCGTAGCGCATCGACTCGGATGCATCGCGCGTGCCGGTGCCGGCTGCTTCGCCGTCGTCGGGCAGCATGAAGTGGTTCATGCCGGCCACGCCGGCTTCCCTGTCGTGCAGGCAGGCGGCCACGCACGAGCCGAGCACGGTGCTCAGCACGGTGTTGCTCGAAGTCACGTAGTACTCGGAGGGCAACAGC
The DNA here is from genome assembly GCF_051992195.1 of Variovorax sp. YR566. Classification (NCBI taxonomy): domain Bacteria; kingdom Pseudomonadati; phylum Pseudomonadota; class Betaproteobacteria; order Burkholderiales; family Comamonadaceae; genus Variovorax; species Variovorax sp. YR566. The sequence goes on from NZ_CP197092.1 coordinate 5,686,308, forward strand.
TTCACGGCCATGAGGCCGACGTCGCGGTCGAAGTAGTGGTGGCTGGCCACCGAGTCCGGTGCGGCAGGGTTCGAAGCCATCATGGAACGCCCGTGGCACGCGCGCGCGCCAGCTCGTACACGGTCTGGCCCAACGGCCGGAAGGCCTGGTTGACGAGCGACGCGTTCTCCGAATGCCCCGCGAACAGCAGGCCGTTCGGCTTGAGAAGCGGCGCGAAGCGGTCGAGCACCTTCTTCTGCGTGGGCTTGTCGAAATAGATCATCACGTTGCGGCAGAAGATCGCGTCCACCGGCTCCTTCACCGCCCACGCGCTGTCGAGCAGGTTGAGCCGCGAGAACTTCACCAGCGCCGCCACCTCGGGACGCACGCGCGCCTTGCCCGCATTCGCGCCGGTGCCCTTGTTGAAGAAGCGCCGCAGCCGCTCGGGTGCAAGCCTGCGCACCTGCTCGGCGGTGAACACGCCGGTAGCCGCCTTGGCCAGCACCGAGGTGTCGATGTCGGTGGCGATCACACGCGACGAGCCCGCCTTGTCACCCAGCGCCTCCATCAGTGTGATGGCAATCGAATAGGGTTCCTCGCCCGTCGAGGCCGCCGCGCACCACACGGTGACGGGCTGCTTCGCCTTGCGCACGTGCTCGGCCAGCGTCGGGAAGTGATGGGCCTCACGGAAGAACGAGGTCAGGTTGGTGGTGAGCGAGTTGATGAACAACTGCCACTCCTCGCCATCCTGCCGCCCTTCGAGCCAGTCGAGGTAGGTGGCGAAGTCGGGTACCTGGAGCTCTCTCAGCCGGCGCGAGAGCCGGCTGTACACCATCTGCCGCTTCTGCTCGCCCAGGGCGATGCCGGCGCGGCGGTGTATGAGGGTGCGGATCCGGGAAAAGTCGCTGTCGGTAAAAAGGAACTCGGTAGTCACGGCCATCCTGGAAGCTTGGCTTTCAATGTACATAGCGCCCGCCGTTTCCAATGGCCCGATCAAACGAACAAATGCCCTGCACTTCCGGCCTCGCGCGCGTTCAGGGGCCGGCCGCGACCGGGCTCGCGTCCTGCGCCCACACCAGCGCAGACAGCTGTGCCGCATTGACCTGGTCCGCGCTCAGGAACAACGCTTCCGACAGGCGCGAAGCCTGTCCGTCGTCGAGCTCGCAGCTTTCGGCCAGCGCCACGAAGGGGCCGTACAGGCCGCCGCGCGAAAGAATGGCCTGCTGCACCGACTCGGTGAGCTGCACCTTGCGCAGCACGCCCTCCATCGACACGCCCAGCAACTGGTCGAGCAGAGAGAACATGCCGGCCACGAACAGGTTGTCGGCCTCGCTGGCCGGCAGCATGCCCTGCCCCATCAGTTCGACGAAGCGCCCGCGCAGGATCGCCTTCTTCATCATGAAGGGCGAGCCGCCCTTGTTGCTGGTGGCCAGCAGCAGCGACAGCCAGCGGTACAGCGGCGAGTAGCCGAGCATGGCCACCGCATGGCGCAGCGAATGGATTTCCACCGCCATGCCGACCGAGGGCGAGTTGATGTAGCGCAGCAGCCGGTAGGTGAGCGCAGCGTCGTGCTTGAGCGCGGCCTCGATGACGCGCACGTCTTCGTTGCGCTGGAGCATCTGCATCAGCTGCACGATCAGCAGCGACTCGGGCTGCAGCGCGTCTTCGGTCTCGCGCACCGGCGGGTTGCGGAACGCGCCTTCGATGAACACATTCACGCGGCGCCCGGCGCAGGCGTCGAATTCGTCCCAGTTTTCCACGCGCGAGGCGATCGGCTCGACCGGCGGGTGGCCCAGCTCCGCGTCCCGGCGCAGCCGAGCCACGGTGTCGGCGTCGCGCGCATCCACCTCGAAGTGAGTGACGATGGCGCGCAGCTCGAGGTCTTCGGGCAGCGCAGTGGCGCCGCACAGCATGAAGCCGAAACCCTGCTCGCGCAGGAACAGCAGGATGGAGCGCATGTCCGCGTCCAGCAGTTCGTCCACGCCCATGCACAGCACCATGTGCTGTGGCGGCAGCGATTGCAGCTCGCTCTGGAACAGCGCATCGACCGTCACGTCGACGAACACCAGCTGCGGCCCCAGCAGCCAGCCCGCGGGCGTGGGGTTGAGGTGCATGGCGAGCGTGTCCATCAGCGCCTTGACGCCGGCAGCGCCGGACACGCCGGAGCCCTCGCCGCCCGCCGCGCGCCAGGCCATGCGATAGCCCATGACGCGCCGCTGCGCGTCGAGCAGCATGGCGTAGGCCACGTGGCCGTCGGGCCCCGCGTCGGGCTGTGCCGACGCGTCGGTGCCGGCGCCAAGATCGGGGTTGGCCCCTGTGTCGCCGGAGGAACGCCGGAAGAAATCAAACCGCATTCAGCTGTCTCCGTGGGGTGTCAGAGCGATCAAAGCGCGATGGCGTCGGTGGCAATCCTCCGGGCGGCGCCCGCCAGCGCGGCCGTGCTCGCGGCCTGCGCGCGCTGGATGCGCGGCATGGCGCCCACGTCGATGATGAAAGCCACGCTGCCGTCGCCGAGGATGGTCGCGGCGGAAATGCCGGGCACCTTGCGGTAGTTGGTTTCCAGGTTCTTCACCACCACCTGGTGCTGTCCGAGCAGTTCGTCCACCAGCAGCGCGAAGCGGCTGTCGTCGGCCTGCACGATCACCAGGATGCCCTGCGTGGGATGCGTCTGCGCACCCGACACGTCGAACACGCGGTGCAGTTCGATCAACGGCAGGTATTCGCCGCGCACGCGGATCACGTGGCCGTCGGCGGTAATGGAATGCAGGTGCTCCGGCAGCGGCTGCAGCGACTCGATGACGTAGCTCAGCGGAAGGATGTAGGCCTCGCTGCCCACCTTGACCGACATGCCGTTGAGGATGGCCAGCGTGAGCGGCAGCACGATGCGGGTGGTGGTGCCCTGCCCGCCGCGCGAGTGGATCTCCACGTGGCCGCCCATCTCCTGGATGTTGCGCTTGACCACGTCCATGCCCACGCCACGGCCCGAGATGTCGGTAACCTGTTCGGCTGTGGAGAAGCCGGGCGCGAAGATGAGCTGCCACACCTCTTCGTCGGGCATCGACTCGCTGACCGGCATGCCCTGCTGCATGGCCTTGGCCAGGATGCGCTCTCGGTTGAGGCCGCCGCCGTCGTCGCTCACCTCGATCACGATGTTGCCGCCGTGGTGCTGCGCCGACAGCAGCAGCTGGCCGGTGGCGTCTTTGCCCTTGGCCAGGCGCACTTCCGGCGTTTCGATGCCGTGGTCGAGGCTGTTGCGCACCAGGTGCGTGAGCGGGTCGACGATGCGTTCGATGAGGCCCTTGTCGAGTTCGGTTTCCTTGCCGTAGGTGTCCAGGCGAACCTGCTTGCCGAGCTTGGCGCTGACGTCGCGGATCACGCGCGGGAAGCGGCTGAACACATAGTCCATCGGCATCATGCGGATGGACATGACCGATTCCTGCAGGTCGCGCGCATTGCGCTCCAGGTGGCCGAGGCCGCTCAGGAAGCGCTCGTAGGCCACCGGGTCGAGCATGGTCGCGGCCTGCGTGAGCATCGACTGCGTGATGACGAGCTCGCCCACGAGGTTGATGAGCTGGTCGACCTTCTCGACATCGACGCGGATGGAGCTCGATTCCTTGGCGGCGGGTGCGACGACCGATGCCGCTGCCTGCGGCTTCGATGCCTCGGCGACTACAGCAGGCTCGGGCACTGGCGCAGCCACGGGTGCCGGGGCTTCGGCCACGGCCGGAGCCTCTACGGCAGCAGCAGCGGCTTCATGCGTGATGTCGATCTGCGACTCGTCGATGACGAAGCAGCAGACCGCGACGATGTCGTCGGGCGCGCAGGTGGTTTCCAGCAGCACGGTCAGCTGGTCGTTGCTGCGCGTGCGCGACAACACCTTGCCGAGGTTGGCCAGCTCGCCCGCGAGCAGGTCGCATTCGCTGTCGGACAGGCGCGCGAAGCGGATGCGCAGCGCGCCGCTGCTCGATGCGGACGATGCGACCGGCGCTGCAGGCGCAGCCACTGGCGCTGAAGCGGGAGCAGGCGCCGGTGCGGACACCTGCGCCACCGCGCTGTCGTCGCCGCTTTCGAGCGCGAGTTGCTGAAGCACGCCACAGATGTGCGCGACCATGTCCGGGTCCGGCTCCTTGCCGGCCTGGTAGGCAGTGAGTTGTTCTTGCAAGGCGTCCTTCGTTTCCAGGAATGCATCGATCATTCGGCCGTTCAGGCGCAGCTGCCCGTGGCGGGCGCGGTCCAGAAGCGACTCGAGAACGTGCGTGGTGTTGGTCAGGGCGACGAAACCGAAAGTCGCGGCGCCGCCCTTGATCGAGTGCGCCGCGCGGAAGATGGCGTTGAGCTGTTCGCTGTCGGGTGCCTCGACGTCGAGCTCCAGCAGCAGCTGCTCCATCTCCGCGAGCAGTTCGACGGCTTCGACAAAAAAGGCCTGGGTGAATTGACTGAGGTCCATCTCTTGAGCTCTTGTTGTTTTGTTGTTACGACGCCTTCGCGGCCGCCTTGCCGATGCGCGTGCCGGCAGGCTCGCTGCTGTTCTCGCGCTCGATGCGCTCCTGCGTGCGATGGTTGAGCAGGATGATGCTGATGCGCCGGTTGATGGGGTTGCGCGGGTCGGCCTTGTCCAGGTGCATGCTGTCGGCCAGGCCGATCACGCGCAGCACCTTGTCCTCGGTCATGCCGCCGGCCACGAGCTCGCGCCGCGAGGCGTTGGCGCGGTCGGACGAGAGCTCCCAGTTGCCGTACGAACGGTCGTTGGTGTAGACGATGGCGTCGGTGTGGCCCGACAGCGTGATCTTGTTGGGCAGGCCGTTGAGCGCAGGTGCCAGCTCGCGCAGGATGGCGCGCATGTGCGGCACCACGCGGGCGCTGGCCAGCTCGAACATCGGGCGGTTCTCTGTGTCGACGATCTGCAGGCGCAGGCCCTCGGTGGTGATGTCGATCAGGATCTGCGAGCGGAACTGCTGGAACACCGGGCTCTTCTCGATCAGCTGGTCGAGCTTCTTTTTCATGTCGGCCAGGCGGGCGGCGTCGGCCTCGTCCTCGCTGGCCGTTTCGGTGAGCTTGACCTCGCCCTCGACGTGCATCGGATCGGCGCCGCCGCCGGGGATCATGCTGGTGCTGAGGCTGGACTTCTCGCCGCCGGCCAGCGCCACGCGCAGCGGCATGCGGAAGTGCTCGGCAATGCCTTCGCGCTGCTTCGGGCTCGAGATGGAGAGCAGCCACATCACGAGGAAGAAGGCCATCATGGCGGTCATGAAGTCGGCATAGGCGATCTTCCAGCCGCCGCCCGCATGGCCGCCGCCGCGCGCGCCCGCGTGCACGCGCTTGACGATGATCTGGGGCTTCGAGTCGCTCATGGCCGTGTGTGCGTCAGCGCGCCTTGACTTCGCGGACGTGGTTGTCCAGCTCGGTGAAAGACGGGCGCTCGGTAGAGAACAGCACCTTGCGGCCGAACTCCACCGCAAGCTGCGGCGCGTAGCCGTTGAGGTTGGCCAGCAGCGTGACCTTGGCGCACTGGTAGATCTTCATGCCCTCTTCCACCTTCTGCTCGATCAGCGAAGCCAGCGGCGACACGAAGCCGTAGGCCAGCAGCACGCCGAGGAAGGTGCCCACCATCGCGTGGGCAATGAGCGCGCCCATCTCCGAAGGCGGCAGGTTGGCCGATCCGAGCGCGTGCACAACGCCCATCACGGCCGCGACGATGCCCAGCGCGGGCAGTGCGTCGCCCACGCGCGAGAGGCTGTGGCCGGGCACCGCGGCTTCGTGGCGGATGGTTTCGATCTCGTGGTCCATCAGCGCCTCGATCTCGTGCGCGTCGGTGTTGCCGCTGATGACCAGGCGCAGGTAGTCGCACAGGAAGACGGTGATGCCCTCGTGCGCCATGATGCTCGGGTAGCGCATGAAGATCTCGCTCTGGGTCGGGTCTTCGACGTCGGACTCCAACTTCATCATCCCTTCCTTGCGGGCCTTGGCGAGCAGCTCGTACAGCAGTGCCATCAGGTCCATGTAGAGCTGGCGGTTGTGCTTGGAGGTGCGCAGCAGCAGCGGCAGCTCCTTGATGGTGGCCTTGATGGTCTTGCCGTTGTTGCCGGCAATGAATGCGCCCAGCGCGGAGCCGCCGATCATGAGCAACTCCACCGGCTGGAACAGGACGCCGAAGTGCCCGCCCATGAGGCCGTAGCCACCGAACACGGCACCTATCACCACGAGATATCCAGCCAGAACCAGCACGCGCTTCCCCTATCGCCCTGCGGCGTCGAATCAACAAACCCCAGGCCTCCGGACACCGGAGGCGGGGGCACTTTTTTCCTAGACGGCGCCGCCGATGTCGAGCACCGGCGCCACGGCGACGAGCCCACCCCGGCGCACCTCGGACAGCTTGGGCTTGCGCGCCTTGCCTGCGCGCGAAGGCGGACGGCACAGCACGCACACGTAGCCGTTCTTGTTGTCATGTGCATGGGCCACGAAGTGGCCGCCGCAGCGACTGCAGGTGCTCAGCTGCAGCATGTCGCTGTCGAAGAAGCGCACCATGGTCTCGGCGCGGGTGAAGTCGAGCACCACCTCGCCGCCTTGCGACTCGACCTGCTCGGTGTAGAGGCGATAGGCCTTGATGAGCGCGGGCAATTCGTTCTCGTCGGCTTCGTCGAGCATGAAGCGGTAGATGTTGTAGAACATCGACGAGTGGATGTTGGCCAGCCACGTCATGTACCAGTCGGTAGAGAACGGCAGCAGCCCCTTGGGCGGAGAAACGCCCTTGAGTTCCTTGTAGAGGCGTATCAGGCGCTCCCGGCTCAGCTTGACTGCCGCCTCCAGGAACTGCAGCCGGGCGCCGAGACCGATCAGCTCGATCGCGAGCTGGACCTGCCGGACCTCGCCCAGAACGCTCTTGCTGCTCACGCCGCGCTCGCTCCGCGCATCGGCGCCTGGGCTTGAGCCTGGGCCTGTCGCGCAGCCATCAGGATCGACATATGCGCCTGCTGCAGCGCCGGTTCCTTGCCCTCGCCGACCACCGCGAACATCGGTCGGTCGTCCAGGCGGAAGCTGCACAGCAGGAAGTTGGAAGCAGCCAGCTTCACGATCTGGCTGAGCGACATGTTCGCCAGCAGATCGGCAAGCTCGCGCCCCACTCCCAGGCGGAACATGGCCTCGGCCCGATCCTGCTTGACCAGCTTCTGCGCCAGCAGCATATAGGCCAGATTTATCTCGCCGATTTCTCTCGAAATCACGCCGTTTGCGGTGATGTTGCAATTTTCCACGTCTGATCCCATTTCCGATTCAAAGCTCACTTCGTGCTCCTATCAATCGTGTATACATTATATACACAAAGTTTTACATGTTGAAGTGTTTTGTATGACAGGAGGCCAAAAAAGGTAGGAGTCGTCTGACAGAAACGCCACTTGTCCCCATGGAGAGTGAGGGTCATAAGCGTTACACAATCACGTAACAAGTTGTTCCAATCGCGAGTTTTTGGGCAGGAATTTATTCATCAGAGGCATCGAATTAATAAATACTATGGCCTTGTTTTGATTCACTGATAAATCTCTTGCATGAATATCCGTATTCATGATTTGCCATTGATTCGTTGTTCAATTAGTCGCCTGCGCGACCTTCGAGGCCGTAGATCCACGCCATGACCTCGGCCACCGCGAGGTACAGCTGCGGCGGTATCTGCTGATCGAGGTCGACCTGCATCAGCAACTTCACGAGGTCGGCCGACGAGTGCACGTAAAGCCCGTTCTCGCGCGCCTCGCGCATGATCGATTCGGCCACCACGCCATAGCCCTTGGCCACGACAACCGGGGCCCGTGTCTTGTCCGCATACGAAAGCGCGACGGCGCTGTTGCGGTTGTCGAGCACTTCATTCATGCCGCCGCCTTCGCCATGACCTGCACCTGCTGCAGCCGCAGGCCCGCCGCGTCGAAGCGCTTCGCGAGCCGGCCCGTGTCGCCGCGCAGGCGTGCCATGGTGGCGGTCTCGCGCGCAAAGAGATGCGCCTGCACGGCGGGGCCTTCGAGGCTCAGGCGCAGATCGACTTCGCCGAGCCGCGGCAGCGCCAGCGACACCGTGGTCGACCAGCGGCGCGTGCCCTCCTCTTCCGCCGCGGCGCCATCTCGCTGCTGCGCCTGCTCTTCCTCGATGGACCAGCTCATCGGCACATCGGGCCAGGCCTGGCCGCTCCAGCGGAAGACTGCGCTGGCCAGCAGGTCGAGTTGCTGGTGCACGATCGTGACGGCTTGCGGATGAATCACTTCGGCGCCGCGCGATGCCGATACGGCAGCAGCGCCGTCGGCCTGGCGTGCGGAATCGCCGGCACGATGCGCGGGCATCGAATCGAGCATGCCGCCGACCTGCGCGCTCTCGGGCTGGCGATAGGCCGCCTGCACGCGCGCGGCATCGTTCGATACGGCTTGCCCGGAAACCTGGGCGGGGTCTTGTGCGGAACGTGCGGCTTCCTGTGGCTGCGCATCGGTAGCGGGCGCCTGCGGCACGGGCGCATTCTCAACAGTGCGGAATGCATCGCCCTGTGGTACCGATACCACCATGGCTTGCACCAAGAGCGCCGGCGACACGCCGGACACCCCCACGGAGGTCGCGGAGGCCGGCGCCTGCGCAACAGCAGCCACGGCTGCAGCCGATGCCGCCACATCGGGCCTCGCAGCCACCGGCGCCGACCAGCGCGCCTGGGGCTCCTGCGCCATCTGCGCGAGCGTGCGGCTGCCGGCCGCGAACTCCGCCAGGTGCGATTCATAGAAGAGGCCGCTGTCCGACACCGTCTGCGCCAGCGCGCCGGCCAACGCCGCAGCGCTCGCAGGCTGCCCGCGCGACGACAGCAGCGGCGCCGCGCCGCGCACCGGCCCAGGCTGCGCCTGCAGGTCGGCCAGCACCGCGCCGATGACGCGCGCCGCCACCGACAGTCGCATGGCCACCGACGGCGTAGCACCCGCGCCCGCATGCGCCGTGCCGCCGGCCATCGCGCCCGGAAGTTGCCGGTCGAGCGCGGCATTGGAAGGCAGCCGCACGTCGTTGTCGACCTTGCCGACAGGCACGGCCGGCCCCGGCGCGCCGATGACGGCCTCGGCCTTGATGCCCAGCACGTCGAGCCGCGGCGCCAGCCTTGCGGCCAGCAGCGCATCGAGTAATCCGGCGAGTGCAGTCATGGTGCGGCTTCTTCGGCGTTTCTTCGGGCCGCGCTCAGTGCGGCGGCCCGTAGGCTCTGCCGAGGTTCTTCTGCTGGGTGAGATACCCCATGCGGCCGATCAGGTCCTCGATCTGCGGCTTGATGAGGCCCGACACCTCGGCCTGATCCGAACGGATGCGTTCGAGCAAATCGAGCACGTACTCGACCTGCATCGAATCCAGCGTCTCGAACGGTTCGATGGCGCGCAATCGCTCGACCATGGCCGCGCAACGCTCTTCGAGCGCGGGGAGCCGGCCCCATTCCTTGGCGCGTGCCAACACCAGCATCGATGCAATGCTGGTTGCCAGCTCCTCGTAGCAATGAACGACCTCACTCCGGAATGCCATGTTGTCCTGTCTCATTTTTGCGGTTGCATTTCAGCTGCGAGCCCGGTCGTCGATCTCCCGCCAGGCGGAAGCGACGTTCTCGAGCAGCCGGTCAGCCTCGTCCAGGGCCTGCACGTCGTTGTGCAGGTTGGCGCGGAACAGCCGCTGCACGATGTAGTCGTACAGCGCCGACAGGTTGCGCACGAGTTCGGCACCGGCATCGCCGGCGGCCTGGGCGTCGAGCGCGGCCTTCAGGCCGTTGTCGACGATGCCGATGGCCTTGGAGATCGCGTTGCCCTTGGCTTCGATATCGCCGGCCGCCATGTGGTGGCGGGCCATGCCGATGGCGGTCTTCGCGCCATCGAAGAGCATCACGATGAGCTGGTGCGGCGACGCGCTCATCGCGCTCGTTTCCACACCGACGCGCGCATAAGCGCCGGCGCCGGTGCGCATGTTGTGGGAGGTGTACATCGGCTGGTGCCCCGCTTGCTTACTTGCTGCTGTTCGACATCGCTTCGAACTGCTGCGTGAGATAGGACTTCGTGTTGTTCATGCTGTTGATCAGCACGTCGAGCTGGTTGAACTGCTTGCGGTAGCGGTCGACCGTGGCGTCCACGCGCAGCTGCATCGCGTCGTACTGGTCGTCGAGCTGCTTGATGGTGGAGGTCACGCCGTCGCTGGCCACCTTCAGGGCGCCGGTGTTGAGGTCGGTCACCAGCGCATCGATCTGCTTGCCGTAGCCGGCCGTGCTGCCGGTGGCGCTCGAGAAGAGGTTCGCCACACCCTTCAGGTTGTTGGCCAGGGCCTTGTCGAGCTTGTCGGAATCCACGGCCAGGGTGCCGTCCTTCTGGAAGGCCACGCCGATCTCGGTGAGCACCTTCATGTCGTTGGTGCCGCCGGCCTGCGGCGTGGTGAGCGCCTGGCGGATGCGCGTCTGCAGGTTGCGCAGCGTGCTGTCGCCCACCAGCGCGGCGGCGGTGTTGGTGTCGGCGTCGTACGTGGTCAGCGACGCGGCGGTGCTCTGGAGGCTGTTGTAGGCCTTCACGAAATCGTTGATCGCCGTCTTCACGCCGGCCGTGTTTTCCTTCATCGACAGGCCGGTCTTGCCGGTGTTCACCAGCGTCAGCGTGGCGCCCTGGATGGCTTCCTTCACGGTGTTGCTCGCGCTGGTGACGTCGATGCCGTTGACGTTCAGCTTGGCGTTCTGCGCCGCTGCCGTCTGCTTCAGGTTCTGCGTGCCGGCCGGGTCGTTGTTCAGCAGGTTCTGCAGCGTCGCATCGCCGTCGACAGAGATGCGCATGCTCGATTTCTCACCGGTCTGCGTGGAGGTCAGCACCAGCCGGTTGGGCGAGCCGCTGCCGTCGTTCACGATGGTGGCCGTCACGCCGGCATTGGCGCCGTTGATCGCGTTGCGGATGCCTTCCAGCGTGTTGTTGGTCGGGTCGATGGTGATCGACTTCGCGGTCTGGCTCGCATCCGCGGTGAAAGTGGCGCCGGTGTACTGGCCGGTCGTGGCGTTGAGCGTGCCGCCCGTGATGGCGCCGAAGTCGATGGTGATCTTGCCGTTGCCGATCGCGGTCTTGGTGTCGACCTGGCCCGCGGTGATGACGGTCTGCGCCTGCGCGAGCTGCGACACGTCGATGGTGTAGTTGCCGGCGGCGCTCACGTCCGTGGCGGATGCCGACAGGATGCCGCTGACGGTCGGCGTGCCGGTCACGCTCTGGAACAGCGTCGGGTCGCCCAGTTTCTTGGCAGCCGTCTGCAGCGTGCTGAGCGCGCTCTGGATCGTGCCGTAGGCGGACAGCTTGCTCGTGTAGCTCTTGGCCTTCGCCTGCAGTGCCACCAGGGGCTGGCTCTCGGCGGTCTGGAGTTGCGTGAGCAAGCTGGCAAGGTCGAGATTGGCGCCGACGCCGAGGCTGCTGATGGTTGCCATGTGAAAGCTTTCCTGAATTGGGTGTTCTGCTACGAATGAAGAATCTGGTGCGGTCTCAGGCCGCGTGGTCCACCAGCAAGCCGTTGCCGTCGCTCATCAGCTTCGCGATGCGCACGACGTCTTCATTGGGAATCTGGCGGATGACCTCGCCGCTGGCGCGGTCCACCACCTTGACGATGACTTTGTCTGTGTCCTTGTCGACCTCGAACTGCAGGCCGACCTCGCGCAGCGCGAAGGCTTCGTTCACCTGGTGCACCGCCTGCTCGACCTGCACCGGCGTGGCGTCGTCCTTCGCGTCGGCCGCAGCGTCGCCCTTCGCACCGGCCACCAGGCCCCGCACGGCCGCGGCGCCGCCGACGAGCAGCTGCGTCCACTGGTTCTCCATCACGGGGGTAGCCGGCACGGGGTTCAACATCATTTCCACCTTGTCTTGCTGGTTCGCTGTCCTCTGGGGCCTCACCCTTGGGGCATGGCCGCAGAGGGCAGCGCAAGTGGTCCCGGTTTGCTCCGGGGACCTGCGCCAGCCGGACTCCACCCTTGCGGGAGGGGCCCGGCATTCCTTTGCGTCTGACTAACTAGACCTTGTCGATCAACGCAGGAGCGACAGCACGCCTTGCGTGGTCTGGTTGGCTTGCGACAGCACCGAGGTACCTGCCTGTTGCAGGATCTGGGCGCGCGTCATGTTCGACACTTCAACGGCGTAGTCAGCGTCTTCGATGCGCGAACGCGACGAGGACAGGTTCGTCACCGTGGTGCCGAGGTTGGCGATCACCGAGTCGAAACGGTTTTGCACCGCACCCAGCGAGCTGCGCAGCTTGTCGACCTTCGACAGGGCGGCGTCCAGTGCCTTCAGCGGGTCGACCGTCGACTTGGCATCGCTCACGGCGTTGGTCGTCACCTTGCCGGGCTTGGTGGAATCGGCATACACGGTGCTGCCTTGCGAATCGGTCGCCACGCCGTTGGCGTTCAGGTTGATCGATTCGGCGGCGGTCGTCGTCAGGCCGCTCACGCCCATGTAGGCACCGGTCACGGCACCGCCGGCTGCTGCCACTGCGTAGGCAGCGGTAGCGCCAGCGCCGTCGATGTCGATGGAACCTGCGCCAGCGTTGATCTTGGCTGCGACCTGGTCGGCCGTGGCGCGCTCGCCGGCAACCGCGAAGGTGCTGGCGCCGGCAGCTGCCGTCACCACCGTGTACGAAGCGCCGGTTGCGCCGATGGTGATCGAGTCGCCGGTGGCGGACATGCCGGTGGCTTGCTCGAGCACTGCCGACAGCGTGGCGGCGGAAGTCGCGCCAGCGCCCGTCTTGGTCAGGTTCTTCGACGCGTCGAGGTACAGGGCCGAGCCGTCGGCAGCGTCGGTCATTGCACCGTTGCTGTCGATCTTGACGTCCATCGAACGGTTGCCGAGCTTGACCGTGGCGGTCACGCTGGTGCCGGCCGGCGGGGTCAGCGAAGCGAGCGTGTTGGCCTGGCTGCGGGTAGCTTCCGTGGCGGTGTAGCTCTTGGTCGCTGCGCTGTAGGTGTAGGTTGCGCCGCCGGTCATGGTGACCGTGCCGCCGTCCTGCATCTTGGCCAGCACGTCGTTGGCCGTGGCGCCGTTGGCGGCCGTGGTCAGCGTGCGGCTGTAAGCCGTGATGCCGTTCGTGGTGGCACCCGCGGTGAAGCCGGCGACCAGCAGGTCGGAAGCCGTGGCGGTCTTGTTCTTCGAACCGGTGTTGTTGACGTTGAAGCCGTCCAGACCGAGGGTCTTGGCGCTGATTTCTTGCAGGTCGATGTCGATGGTTTCGCCATCGTTCGCGCCGACTTGAACGGTCAGCTTGCCGGCGTCAGCCGACAGGACCTTCACGCCGTTGAACTGGGTCTGTTCCGACACGCGGTTGATTTCGTCCAGGCGCTGGCCGATTTCCGACTGGATCGAGTCCAGGTCGCTTGCCGAGTTCGTGCCCGTGGCGGCTTGCACCGACAGTTCGCGGATGCGTTGCAGGTTGTTGTTGACTTCGGTCAGCGCGCCTTCGGTCGTCTGGGCGATCGAGATGCCGTCGTTGGCGTTGCGCGTTGCTTGCGTCAGGCCCTTGATGTTGGCCGTGAAGCGGTTGGCAATGGCTTGGCCGGCAGCGTCATCCTTGGCGCTGTTGATGCGCATGCCCGAAGACAGGCGCTCGATGGCGCTGTTCAACGCCGACTGCGACTTGTTGAGATTGTTCTGCGTGATGAGAGAGAGGCTGTTCGTGTTGATGACTTGCGCCATGTTCGACTCCTGATTGATGAAAAAAGGTTGTGGACTCCGGCCTTCGGCCGTAACGCTGGACCCGCTTCCACTGTGAGACTCAAGCCATCGTTGACTTGGTTATCGGCGGGGTCTCACGAACCTTTAGGGCAACGTACAAAAAAGTTGCACAGGCTGCCCATGCCACCAACCCGCACCCTCAGGCCTGCAGGTTCATCACTTCCTGATAGGCAGTCACCAGGCGGTTGCGCACCTGCAGCCCGGTCTGGAAGGCGACGTTGGCCTTCTGCAGGTCGACCATCACGTCATTGAGCGCGACACCGGGCTTGCCCAGTTCGAACGACTCGGCCTGCGCATAGGCCTGTTGCTGCGCGCCGCTGATGTTGGAAAGCGAGCGCTGGAGCTCGGCTGCGAAACCGCCGGCTTCGACCGGCGTACCGGCAGCGGCCGCCGGCGCAATGCCCGTGTGCAGCGCGGTGGCGCGCATCTGCTGCAGTACGGATTCGATGGCACTGATCGACATGGGAGATCCCTCTTCCTTTGTTTGAACACTTCTGCGTGACTTGACATGGAGGGGCAAAAGCCCTCCTGCCTGCTTGCAGCGTATCAAGGGAAGACCCCGATTCAAGCGCGCAACTGAGGGCAAAAACCCCGGCTGTTCGGGCATTCGAATTCCGGGTGACTGTTGACAATCGTCGGCGAAACGAACAGGCCGCGGACGACATCACGGGCCATCCGGAATGAAATCTCTACACCGAATCTCCACTCCCACCATGGCAACGGCAACCGCCACGACGAAGGTGCACCCATGAGCACGGCGGCGCCCGCGGGTGCTTTGCCTGCGGCCGGCAACGGCCAGCCTGCGCTACTGGACCGCATGCGCGCGCAGCCCCGGCTGCCGCTGATCATCGGAGGCGCGGCCCTGGTGGCCGCCGCGGCCGCGTTCATGCTCTGGAGCCGCGGGCCCGACTACAAGGTGCTCTACACCAACGTGTCGGACCGCGACGGCGGCGCGATCATCGCGTCGCTGCAGCAGATGAACGTGCCCTACAAGTTCGCCGACGGCGGCGGCGCGATCCTGATCGCGGGCGACAAGGTGGCCGAGACGCGCCTGAAGCTCGCGGCGCAGGGCCTGCCCAAGGCCGGCGGCGTCGGCTTCGAACTGATGGACAACCAGAAGTTCGGCACCAGCCAGTTCGCCGAGCAGGTCAACTACCAGCGCGGGCTCGAAGGCGAGCTGGCGCGCTCCATCGAATCCATCGGCGCCATCGAGTCGGCCCGCGTGCACCTGGCACTGCCCAAGCCCTCGCTCTTCGTGCGCGACCAGAAGAAGCCATCGGCCTCGGTGGTGCTCGCGCTCGCACGCGGGCGCAGCATCGACGAAGGCCAGGTCAGCGCCATCGTGCACATGGTGTCCAGCAGCGTGCCCGACCTCGACGCCAAGAGCGTGACCGTGGTCGACCAGCGCGGCAACCTGCTGTCCTCGGCGCGCGGCGGCGACCGCGGGCTGGACGTGAGCCAGCTCAAGTACGCGCAGGAGATCGAGCAGGGCTACATCCGCCGCATCGAAGCGATCCTGCAGCCCATCGTGGGCGCGAACAATGTGCGCGCGCAGGTGGCGGCCGACATCGACTTCTCGGTGGTCGAGCACACCGACGAGAAATACAAGCCCAACCAGGACCCGACGCAGGTCGCCATCCGCAGCCAGCAGAGCAGCGAATCGGCGCAGCACGGCGGCGGCCAACCCGGCGGCGTGCCGGGCGCGCTGTCGAACCAGCCGCCGGTGAACCCGGCCGCGCCCATCACCGGCCCGCGTGCACCGAACGCACCGGGCACTCCACCCGCGCCAGGAACACCTGGCGCTCCGGGTGCACCGGGCGTAGCAGGCTCCACGGCCAGCACCGCCCCCACCGGCCCGAGCAGCACGCGCAAGGACACCACCACCAACTACGAGCTCGACCGCACCATCCGCCACGTGCAGCAGGCCGCCGGTGGCGTGAAGCGCCTGTCGGTCGCCGTGGTGGTGAACAACCGCGATGCGGTGGACGCGAGCGGCAAGAGCAGCAACCGTGCGCTGACTCCGGCCGAGCTGGAGCAAATCCGCAACCTCGCGAAGGAAGCCATGGGCTTCAGCCAGGATCGCGGCGACTCGCTCAACGTGGTGAACAGCGCCTTCGCCCGCGACGCCGACAGCGCCCCCGCGCCCGAGGTGCCGTTCTGGCGCGACCGCGAGAACATCGAGCTCGGCAAGATGCTGGGCCAGTACCTGCTGTACGGGCTGCTCGCGCTCTTCGCCTGGTTCGCCGTGCTGCGTCCGCTGATGCGCCGGCACCTGGCTCCCCCGCCTGCACCCGCAGCGTCCACCGGCCCCGCCTTCGCGCATGCCGCGGAGCCAGACCCGAACGCGCCCTCCCCCGACGAAAGCCTGCGCGAGCGCGAGGCCAACCGCCGCAAGGCCGACATGGAATACGCCCACCAGGCCGCCGACAAGGATCCGAAGCTGGTGGCCACCCTGATCCAGCACTGGATGCACAACGATGAATAGCGAAATGGGAACCCGCAAGAGCGCCATTCTTCTGATGGCGCTGGGCGAAGACCGCGCCGCCGCCGCGCTGCACCAGCTGCCCACCTCCGAGGTGCAGGCGCTGGGCCTTGCGATGTCGAAGCTCAGCTCCGTCTCCAAGGACGAGCTGGCCGCCGTGCTCTCCGAATTCCGCCACGAGACCGAACAGCTGTCGGCCCTGCACCTGGGCTCGACCAGCTACATCCGCGCCGTGCTGAAGAAGGCGCTGGGCGACGACCGCGCCAGCAACCTGCTCGAGGACATCCTGCAGCCCGACGAGCCGCACGGCGGCATCGAGCGGCTCAATGAGCTCGAGGCTGGCGAAGTGGCCGAACTCATCCGCGACGAGCATCCGCAGATCCTTGCAACGCTGCTCGTGCACCTGGACCGCATGAAGGCATCGGAAGTGCTGGAGAAGCTGCCGGCGCGGCTGCGCCACGACGTGATCATGCGCGTGGCCACCTTCGGCGGCGTGCAGCCATCGGCACTGAACGAGCTGACCGACGTGCTCACCGAGATGCTCGCGGGTCAGGGCGTGCGCCGCAGCCGCCTGGGCGGCGTGCGCACCGCGGCCGAGATCGTCAACCTGATGAGCACCGGTGTGGAAGAAGAAGCCATCGCCCATGTGCGCGAACAGGACGAGGCGCTGGCCCAGCGCATCGTCGACGAGATGTTCGTGTTCGAGAACCTGCTGGGCCTGGAAGACCGCAGCATCCAGCGCCTGCTCAAGGACATCGAGTCCGACTCGCTCATCATCGCGCTCAAGGGCGCGCCGATGGAGCTGCGCGACAAGTTCCTCAACAACATGTCGCAGCGCGCCGCCGAGACGCTGCGCGAAGACATGGAGCTGCGCGGCCCCGTGCGCGTGTCGCAGGTCGAGACCGAGCAGAAGGCCATCCTGCAAGTCGCCCGCCGTCTGGCGGAGGCTGGCGAAATCGTGATCGCGGCGCCTGGCACCGATGACTTCGTCTGACACCAACGGCGCCTTCGGCGAGTCGCGCGAACGGCTTGCCGCCATCCACGCCGCCGCGCGCCATGCGGCGGCCGGACCGAAGCCTGCGCCCTCGCCCACTCCCACGCTTTCGGCCTGGGAGCGCTGGGAGATGGGCACCATCGACGGCAAGGCGCCCGCCAGCCGCAAGGGCGCGGAGCGCAACGGCCCGCCGCCTGCACCGCCCGCCCCCAGGGTCGACCTTGCCGACATCGCGCGCATCCGCAGGGAAGCCCGCATCGACGGCGAGGCCGAGGGCCGCGCCGCCGGGCTTGCCGAAGGCCGCAAGGTCGGGCACACCGAAGGGCTGGCCACCGGCCTCGCGGCCGCCAGCGTGCATGCCGAACGCCTGCGCGCGCTGGCCCAGTCGCTGCCCGATGCCTTGCGCCGCGCAGAAGAAGAACTCTCCCACACCGTGCTTGCGCTCGCGCTCGACGTGGCCCGCCAGGTGGTGCATCGCACGCTGAAGGCCGAGCCCGAATGGGTGCTGCCCGTGGTGCGCGACCTGCTCAACACCGAGCCCGCGCTGCGCGGTGAGCCGCGCCTGCTGCTGAACCCCGACGACGTGGCACTGGTGAAGAACAGCCTCGGCAATGAGATCGAAGCCGCCGGCTGGCAGGTGCGCGCCGACGACACCATCGCGCGCGGCGGCTGCCGCGTGCAGTCCGCCACCGGCGAACTCGACGGCACGCTCGGCACGCGCTGGAAGCGCGTGACCGCCTCGCTGCACGGCGATGCCGACGGGCAGGCCGACTCGCTCTGACGCCCATGCAGACCACCGCCGCCCCCAACGCCCATCTGCAATCGGTGCGCGCTGCGCTGGAGAAAGCGCGCGCCAACGTCGCGCATTGCGAGACCACCATCGCCTCGGGCCGCCTCACACGCGCCGTCGGTCTGGTGCTCGAAGCCGTGGGCCTGCAACTGCCCGTGGGCAGCGACTGCCTGATCGAACTGCCGCCCGGCCATCCGCAGCGCCACGCCGAAGCCGAGGTCGTTGGCTTCGCCGGCGACCGCCTGTTCCTGATGTCGCAGACCGAAGTGGCGGGCCTCGTGCCCGGAGCGCGCGTGTTCGCGCGGCCCGGCTCGCCGGAGCCCGATGCAGCCGGCATGATCGGCAACGCACACACCAAGCGCCTGCCCGTGGGCGAAGGCATGCTCGGCCGCGTGGTCGATGCGGCCGGCCGGCCGCTCGACGGGCTCGGTCCGCTCGACATCGCGCGCAAGGTGCCGCTGAGCACCCCGCCCGTCAACCCGCTGTCGCGTGCGCCCATCGATTCGGTGCTCGACGTGGGCGTGCGGGCCATCAACGCGATGCTCACCGTCGGCCGCGGCCAGCGCATGGGCCTGTTCGCCGGCTCCGGCGTGGGCAAGAGCGTGCTGCTGGGCATGATGGCGCGCTACACCAGCGCCGAGGTCATCGTCGTCGGCCTGATCGGCGAACGCGGTCGCGAGGTGAAAGACTTCATCGAGAACACGCTGGGCGAGGAAGGCCTGGCCCGCGCGGTGGTGGTGGCCGCGCCCGCCGACAACTCGCCGCTGCTGCGCCTGCAGGGCGCGGCGTATGCAACTTGCCTGGCCGAATACTTCCGCGACCGCGGCAAGGACGTGCTGCTCATCATGGACTCGCTCACCCGCTACGCAATGGCGCAGCGCGAGATTGCGCTGGCCGTGGGCGAGCCGCCTGCCACCAAGGGCTATCCGCCTTCGGTGTTCGCCAAGCTGCCGGCGCTGGTGGAGCGCGCGGGCAACGGCGCGCGCGATGCGCAGGGGCGCGGCGGCTCGATCACCGCCTTCTACACGGTGCTGTCCGAGGGCGACGACCAGCAGGATCCGATTGCCGACTCGGCGCGCGCGATTCTCGACGGTCACGTGGTGCTCTCGCGCACGCTGGCCGAGGCCGGGCACTACCCCGCCATCGACATCGAGGCCTCCATCAGCCGCGCCATGACCGCGCTGATTCCGTCTTCGCAGTACGACTCGGTGCGCCGCTTCAAGCAGATGCTCTCGCGCTACCAGCGCAACCGCGACCTGATCAGCGTGGGCGCCTATGCGCCCGGCCACGACCTGCAGCTCGACCAGGCGATTGCGATGTATCCGCGCATCGAAGGCTTCCTGCAGCAGTCGATGGACGAACGCGCGGGCTACGCCGAGTCGATCGCGCACCTCGAAGGCCTGTTCGCGACCGAGCAGCGCGCATCCACGACAACAACACCGCAGAGATTCACGAAATGACACGCAAGCTCCCTCTCGGCATGCTGATCGACCTGGCGCACACGCAGACCGACGACGCCGCGCGGCGCCTGGGTGCGCTGCAGAACGCGCACCTCAACGCCAGCCAGAAGCTCGAACTGCTGCTGCAGTACCGGCAGGACTATCACGACCAGCTCGACGCGTTGATGCGCGACGGCCTGCCTTCTTCGCAGTGGCGCAACTACCGCAACTTCCTGGGCACACTGGACGGCGCCATCGAGCAGCAGCGCGCCATCGCGGCGCAGACCGAGACCCGGCTCGACACCGGCCGCACCGACTGGCAGCAGCAAAAGCGCCGCCTGAGCTCCTTCGACACGCTGGCCGAGCGCGTGCGCATGCAGGAAATGATGGCCGAGGCCAAGCGCGAGCAGCGCGACAGCGACGAGCGCGCGGCGCGCAAGTTCTTCGACCGCGCCTCGCACCCGACTCTTTGAGTCCACTGATTGAATCTCCACGCAGGAACCGACATGACTCCCATGATCACGCCCCCCGTCATGACGAACGCCACCAGCCAGCCAGCCGCGCAGACCGGCGTGCGCAACCGCGGCGCGGACGAAGACCAGGGCCGCAGCTTTGGCGCGGCGCTGGAGCGTTCGCGCGCGAACAACGGCAGCCACGGCGACGCGGCGCCGAAAGACGGCGCACAGGATGTCGCCGCCATCGACCGCAAGCCCGTGCGCAAGCCCGGCGCGGATGAAGACACGAAGAAAGAAGACGCGCTGCCCGCCGATCCGAACCTCGCCTTTCTCGGGACGGCGCACACGCCGCTGCATGCGCTGACGCTCGCGGGGCGCTCTGCTCAACAGCAGCAAGGTGAAGGCGCGGCTGACGCCACCGCCGCAACGGCGCCCGCCGGTGCGGCGGCAGACATTCCGCTGGACCCGGCCCTGCAGGCCGCTGCCGCGAAGACGCTTGGCGCCGATGCAGCCGTCGCCGATGCATCGGCCGCACCCGAAGCCGCTGTGGTCTCGAAAGATGCCGCTACGAAACCCGCGACGGCCGCACTGCCCGCCACCCAGGCTGCGCAACTCCAGGTCGACACCGCGCCAGCCGCCTCGCTGCACGAACTCGCCCGCGCCGCCATCGCGGCACAGACCATGTCCGTCGGCATCGCGAAGCCCGCATCCGCTCCCGCCGGTTCGCCGGTCGGCACCGCTGCGACCGGCCGCGGCGCCGCATCGCGCGCCCCCGTGAGCGCCACCACCGCCGAGCAACTGGCCAGCGCCGCGCATCAACCCGAAGCGGCCGACGATGCACAAGCCAAGGCCGCGCCCATTGCAGCAGTGGCAGCCGCGACCGCCAGCGACACAGACGCCCAGCCACCCGTGGCACCCATCGCGCTCCAGCAGCCCGCCGCTGTAGCAACCGCTTCATCAGGCAGCGCGAACGACACGGCCGCCACACGCGCCCCCGTGCACACCATCGCCCCCGAAGTCGGCAGCGACAAATGGGCGCCGGCCCTCGGCCAGCAGCTGGCGCGCATGAGCACCAGCGGCAATCACACGGCCGAACTCAACCTGAACCCAGCCGGTCTCGGCCCACTCAAGGTGACGCTGTCGATGGGCGACAACCAGGCGCAGGCCATGTTCGTGTCGGCCCACGAGAGCGTGCGCAAGGCCATCGAGGCCGCGCTGCCGCAGCTGCGCACTTCGCTGTCGGAGCAGGGCATCACGCTGGGCCAGACCTCGGTCGGCGCGGAAACCCGCCAGCCCTTCGGCAACGACGCCGCCTTCGCACAGCAGCAAAGCCAGCAACAGCAGCAGAACGCCGCGCGGCAGCAGGCGGCCTCCCCTTACCCCGGCACAGGCCGCACCACGGCAAGCGCCCCGGCAATTGCGCCCCTCGCCGCCGTGCGCGCGGGTGCATCCAACAACGCAGCCGGGGTGGACACCTTCGCCTGAGCCCTGGCAACACATTCGCCCCCCGCCCGCGACGGCGCCCTGTGCGGCGCCCCGCAATGAACGGATATGAAACGCCTTTGTGCGCTTGTTCGGCCGTTCGTTCGCGAGGGACTTCGCAAAGAATAGATCGGACAAGAAAAACCGCTTAACCATGGCTACCTCATCACCCGCCGCAACTGTCGCACCGGCCATCTCCGCAACGCTGGCCCCACGCCGCTCCTCGAAGCTGCTGATCGGAATCGTGATCGCCGTCGGCCTGATCGCTGCCGGCGGCGCGGCCGCGTATGTCTTCCTGCCCCGCTTCATGGGCGCCGCCTCCACCGAAACGGCCAAGGCGCCGACGCCCGAGAAGCCCATCTTTCTGACGCTAGAGCCGCTGACCGTCAACCTGCAGTCGGAAGGCCGCGGCCGCTTCCTGCAGATCGGCATGGCGCTGCGCGTGCGCGACGAGCAGACCAAGGCGCAGCTCGTCGAGTTCATGCCCGAGGTGCGCAGCCGCCTGCTGCTCCTGCTGTCGAACCGCGCGCCCGAATCGGTG
The DNA here is from genome assembly GCF_051992195.1 of Variovorax sp. YR566. Taxonomy (NCBI): domain Bacteria; kingdom Pseudomonadati; phylum Pseudomonadota; class Betaproteobacteria; order Burkholderiales; family Comamonadaceae; genus Variovorax; species Variovorax sp. YR566. The sequence continues at coordinate 5,708,188 of NZ_CP197092.1, forward strand.
GTGGCGCCAGAAGACAAGGCCAAGCTGGCCGAGGAGATCCGCAAGGCGCTGAGCACCCCGCTGGCCCCGGACACGCCCGAACTGGGCATCTCCAGCGTCTCCTTCAACACGTTCGTCGTGCAGTGACCACCTCTTCCTTCGGACAAGCGATCCATGGCGTATGAACAGGTGCTCTCCCAGGACGAGGTCGATGCGCTTCTGCAAGGCGTCACCGGCGGAGACCTCGACCAGGCGGCCTCCCCCGCACCGCCGAAGGACGGCCTGCCGGCCTACGACCTCGGTGCGCCCGACCGCGTGGTGCGCAACCGCATGCACACGCTGGAGGTCATCAACGACCGCTTTGCGCGCGGCCTGCGCGGCGCGCTGCTGAACTTCATGCGCCGCAGCCCCGACATCTCGGTGGGGCCGGTGCAGATCCAGCAGTACGGCGAGTTCGTGCGGCACCTGCCGGTGCCCGCGAACATCAACATGATCCACATGAAGCCGCTGCGCGGCACCGCCCTCTTCGTGTTCGACCCGAAGCTGGTGTTTCTCGTGGTGGACAACCTGTTCGGCAGCGACGGCCGCTACCACGTGCGCGTGGAAGGCCGCGACTTCACGCGCACCGAGCAGCGCATCATCAAGCGCCTGCTCGACCTGTCGCTGCAGTGCTATGGCGACGCATGGCAGCCGGTGTTTCCGCTGGACTTCGACTACGTGCGCGCCGAGATGCACGGCAAGCTCGCCAACATCGTCGCGCCCAACGAGGTGGTGATCAACACCACGCTGCAGATCGAGTTCGGCCCCGTCGGCGGCTTCCTGCACGTGTGCATTCCCTACTCGATGATCGAGCCGATCCGCGACCTGCTGTCCAACCCGATCCAGGACGAGGTCGAGGTCGACAAGCGCTGGGTCAAGCAGATGTCGCGCCAGATGCAGGCCGTCGACGTCGAGCTGGTGGCCGACTTCGTGACCATGCCATCGACGCTGGGCGAAGTGATGAAGCTGCAGATCGGCGACGTCATTCCCATCGAGCTGCCCGAGACGGTCGTCGCCAAGGTCGGCGGCGTGCCGGTGATGGAGTGCGGCTACGGCACCTCCAACGAGCGCTATGCGCTGCGCGTGCAACACATGATCTCCCACCAAGACAGCGATTTGAAGAACGACCATGACTGACAACACCTCTTCCGGCAGCAGCGACGCGGACGACTGGGCCAGCGCCCTGGCCGAGCAGACGGCCGCCTCGGCCCCTGCCGCATCCGAACCCGCCCCCGCACCCACATTCGCGCCAGCCACCGCGCAGGTCTTCCAGCAGATCCAGGACGCGCCGCCCCCCGCGCACTCGTCCACCACGCCGGTAGATATCGCTCGCGTGCTCGACGTGCCGGTGCAGCTCACCGCCGAAATCGGCCGCACGCGCATCACCATCAAGAACCTGCTGCAGCTGTCGCAGGGCTCGGTGGTGGAGCTCGACGGCCTGGCCGGCCAACCGCTGGACGTGCTGATCAACGGCTACCTCATTGCGCAAGGCGAAGTGGTTGTGGTGAACGAGAAGTACGGCATTCGCCTGACCGACATCGTCACGCCCTCCGAGCGCATGCAGAAGCTCGCGCGCGCATGAGCCTTCCCACCGTGCCCACGCCCGTTCACGACGTGGCTCCGGCCGCCGTCGGCGCATCGGGCCTGCTGCAGGCCGGCTTCGGCATGGCGGCGGTGGTCGGCCTGATCTTCTTGTGCGCCTGGCTGGCGCGGCGCTTCGGCCTCCAGCGCCTGGGCAGCGGCCAACTGGTGAAGGTGGTGTCGAGCGCCGCGGTCGGCCAGCGCGAGCGCGTGGTCGTGGTGGAAGTGGGCGACACCTGGCTGGTGCTGGGCGTCACGCCGAGCCAGGTCAACACACTGCACACGCTGCCGGCACAGGCCCATGCGGCTGCTTCAGCCTCCGCGTTGCCATCGGTCGCACCCACACCTGTCGAACTCTTTGCCCGCAAGCTGCGTGAAGCCCTCTCGGGCAAGCCGCATCGTCCTGCCCCATGAAGAACCCCGCATTGCGCCGCGGCATGCGCGCCGCGCTGGTGTTGCTCGCCGCCACGCTGCTGCCCGCCGTTGCATGGACGCAGGGCCTGCCCGGCATCACCAGCACGCCCGGCCCCGGCGGCAGCCAGACCTGGTCGCTGAGCGTGCAGACCATGGTGCTGCTGACCTCGCTCACCTTCCTGCCCGCGCTGCTGCTGTCGATGACCAGCTTCACGCGCATCCTCATCGTGCTGGGCCTGCTGCGTACCGCCATCGGCACGCAGACCTCGCCGCCCAATCAGATATTGGTGGGGCTGTCGCTCTTCCTCACCTTCTTCGTGATGTCGCCGGTGCTCGACAAGGCCTACAGCGAGGCCTACAAGCCTTTCTCCGAGAACAAGATCAGCGCCGACACCGCGCTGGAGCGCGGCATTGCGCCCTTCAAGACCTTCATGCTCAAGCAGACCCGCGAGAACGACCTGGCCCTGTTCGCCCGGCTCGCCAAGGTGCCCGAGATGCAGGGCCCCGAAGACGTGCCGCTGCGCATACTGCTGCCCTCCTTCGTCATCAGCGAGCTGAAGACCGCGTTCCAGATCGGCTTCACCATCTTCATACCGTTTCTCATCATCGACCTCGTGGTGGCCAGCGTGCTGATGTCCATGGGCATGATGATGGTGCCGCCCGCTTCCATCGCGCTGCCCTTCAAGCTGATGCTCTTCGTTCTGGCCGACGGCTGGCAACTGCTCATCGGCGCGCTCGCGCAAAGCTTCTACCTCTAGGTACGCAGAGATGAACCCCGAATCCGTCATGACCATGGGCTACAGGGCCATGGAAATCTCGCTGCTCATCGGCGCGCCGCTGCTGCTGGTGGCACTGATCATCGGCCTGATAGTGAGCATCTTCCAGGCGGCCACGCAGATCAACGAAGCCACGCTGTCCTTCATTCCCAAGCTGCTGGCCGTGTTCGCCACGCTGGTGATCGCAGGTCCATGGATGCTCGACCGCATGCTCGACTACATCCGCGCGCTGTTCGCCAGCATTCCGCAAATGCTGGCGTGACGTGATTTGAGGTGACGTGACCCCGTCGATCATCTCGGTCACCTCGGCCCAGCTCGAGGGCTGGATGGTGGCTTTCCTCTGGCCCTTTGTGCGCATGCTCGCACTGGTGAGCACCGCGCCGATCTTCGGCGAAGCGTGGGTGCCGCGGCCCGTGAAGGTGGCCATTGCCGCCATGCTGGCCTTCGTCATCTCGCCCACCATCGGGACGTTGCCCACGGTGCCGGTGGTGTCCGCCGGCGGCGTGTGGATCATCGTGCAGCAGGTGCTGATCGGCGTGGCCATGGGCTTCACCGTGCGGCTCGTGTTCACCGCCGTGCTGGCCGCGGGCGAATACATCGGCCTGCAGATGGGCTTGTCGTTCGCATCGTTCTTCGACCCGATGAGCCACGGCAGCACCATGGTGGTGTCGCGCCTGCTGAACATGCTGGCGATGCTGATCTTCCTGGCGCTCGACGGGCATCTGCTGATGGTGAATGCGCTGGCGGAGAGCTTTCAAACACTGCCGATTGCCGATGCGCCGCTTGCGTCTGGTGGGTGGATGTTCCTGGTGCTGGCCGGGGGCAACATCTTTGCCAGCGGGCTGATGCTGGCGCTGCCGCTGATTACCGCGCTGCTTACGCTGAACCTGGCCATGGGCATCCTGAATCGGGCATCGCCGCAGTTCAGCATCTTCGCAGTGGGCTTTCCGCTGACGCTGCTGGCGGGGATTTTCATGATGCAGTTGTTGATGCCGAATCTGGGGGCGTTTCTGGAGCCTCGGTTTGGGGAGGCTGTGGGGAACATGTTGCGGGTTACGCAGGGGCTGCGGCCCTGATTCGAAGGTGATGCAAAGGACCCGGATCGCATGAAGATCCAAACTGGTGCATCAAACTGATTAATCAGATGGCATCAGATCTGCTTGATCAGACGCATGCCATCTTCCACCGACATCAGCGAGCGCATCGTCGAGGCCGTCCTCGCCAAGAAGCTCGCACCGGGTGCCCGCCTCGGCGAACAGCAACTGTGCGACCTCTTCGATGCACCCCGCGCGGTGGTGCGCGAGGCGCTCACCACCTTGTCGGTCCGCGGCATGGTGAAGGCCAGCGCGCGTCGCGGGTGGTACCTGGTCGAGCTGTCGCTGGAGGAAGCCCAGGCCGCTTTCGACGCGCGCCTCGTGATCGAGACCGGCCTCATCCGGTGCAGCAAGCCTCCGGCCTCCAAGGCGCTGCAGCGGCTGCGCACGCACCTGAAGCGTCAGCGCGAAGCGGTCGAAGGCACCGATGTGGGAGCGCGCAGCTTCCTGCTGGGAGACTTTCACGTCTGCCTGGCCGAATGCCTGGGGAACAGCGTGCTCGCGGCCACGGTTCGCGACCTCACCGCACGCACGATGCTGATCGCCTTGCGCTACCAGTCGGAAGACGAGGCTGCGCACTCCTTCAGCGAGCACAGCGCCATCGTCGAGGCGCTGGAAGCCGGCGATATGGCCCTGGCCGAACAGCGCGTCTTCGCCCACCTGTCGACCTGGCAACTCAAGCTGCGGGTGCCCGCAGACCAGACGCCCGACCCGTTGGCCGAGCTGCGGCTCGCGCTCACGCCGGTGTCTGCGCCCCGGTGAAGCATCCCCTGCCACGCGCCCCCGATTTCCCTGCCGACTTCTTCTCAACGCCCATCCCAACCCTGGAGCACGCCACCATGTTCAGCAAACGCCACCTTTCCCTCGGCCTCGCAGCCGCCCTCACCTTTCTCGCAGCCGGCGCCTCGCACGCACAGAGCGCGCTGGACACGATCACGAAGAGCAAGACGGTCCGGATCGCGATTCCCACCGACTTTCCGCCCTACGGCTCGGTCGGCCCGGACATGGCGCCCCAGGGGCTGGACATCGAAGTCGCGCGGCTGATCGCCGGCAAGCTCGGCGCCAAGGTCGAATTGATTCCGGTCTCGACAGCGAACCGCATCCCCTATCTGCAGACCAAGAAGGCCGACCTCGTGATCTCGACGCTGGGCAAGAACCCGGAGCGCGAGAAAGTCATCGACTTCACGGTGGCCTACTCGCCCTTCTTCATCGCCGTGTTCGGCCCGAAGACGCTGTCCGTGAAAGCGCCGGCTGAGCTCGCGGGCAAGTCCATCTCCGTCACGCGCGGCTCCGTGGACGACGCGGAACTCACCAAGGTGGCGCCGGCCTCCGTGGAGTTGCGCCGCTTCGAGGACAACAACGCGACCATCTCGGCCTTTGTCGCCGGACAGACGCAGCTGGTGGCAACCAGCGCCCAGGTGGCGAGCACCATGATGGCGAAGAACCCGCAACTTGGAAGCGAGCTCAAGTTCGTGCTGAAGGATTCCCCGAACTTCGTCGGCGTGGCCAAGGGAGAGGACGCGCTGCGGCTCAAGGTCAACGAGATCTTGCTCGATGCGAAGAAGAGCGGCGAACTCGACAAGCTGGCCGTCAAGTGGCTGGGCCGCCCCGCCGGCGATTTGCCGCAGTAAGGCGCTCCCACGACATGAACGAGCCATGGCGCCTCAGTGCGGCGCAGTTGACCGCCGGGTACGCAAAGCAGTTGTTCACGCCCCTCGACGCGCTGCAGGCGTGCCTGGCACGCACCGAGGCTTGCGAGCCGTCGCTCAACGCCTTCGTGGCACTCGACCGGGAAGGTGCGCGGCGCGCGGCGGCGTCCAGCGCGGCACGCTGGGCCACCGGCCGGCCGCTGGGCCCGCTCGACGGCGTGCCAATGAGCGTCAAGGACAACATGCACGTCGCGGGTCTTCCCACGTCGTGGGGAAGCAGGCTGCTGCAGGGCTTTGTCGCATCGCACGACGAGCTGCCCGTGGCGCGCCTGCGCGCGGCAGGCGCCGTGCTGTTCGGTAAATCGAACCTGCCTGAATTCGCGATGCAGGGCTACACCACCAACGCCCTGCACGGTACGACCCGCAACCCCTGGAACACCGCGCTGACGCCGGGCGGATCGTCGGGCGGTGCCGCGGCGGCGGTCGCGGCGGGCTTGGGACCACTGGCCCTGGCTACCGATGGCGGCGGCTCCATCCGCCGGCCTGCATCGCATTGCGGTCTTGTGGGATTCAAGCCTTCGCGCGGCCTCGTGCGCAGGGAACGCGGCTTGCCCGAGATATTCCTCGACTACGAAGTGGCCGGCGGAATCGGTCGTTGCGTGAAAGACGTACAGCATCTGACGGAGGCGATCGCAGGGTCGCGCCTGGAGGCCGGCCGGCCCACGCCGTCTCGCATTCTTTTCGTGCCCCGTTTCGGCACCCATGCCGTCGACCCCAACATTGCCGCGTCGGTGCGTCGCGCGGCCGAGGGTTTCGCCGCGTTGGGGCATGCGGTGGACGAAGCACAGCAGCAGGTGAACTGGTCGGAGGCGATCAACGCGCTGTGGCCGACGCTTTCCAATGCAGGGCTCGCCTGGATGCTCCAGCGCGCATGGCAATGGCCCGAGTTCGGATTGCCCGAGGGCGTTCACCCGGATCTCTCACGCTGCGGCGCGGTCGCGCAGGCGAATTTCGACGCCGGCCTGAAGCTCGATGCGTCCGGCCTGTTCGACGTGCTGGCGGAAGTGCGCGAGCTCGAGCGACAGATGGAAGTCGTCTTCGCCCGCTACGACTTCATCCTCACCCCGGCGACGGCCGCCCTGCCCTGGCCCTGCGAGCAGAGCCACCCCGAGCGGATAGCGGACACGGAAGTCGGCCCGCGCGGACATGCCGTCTTCACCGCCTTCGCCAATGCCGCGGGCTTGCCGGCCATTGCATTGCCAAGCGCGCATGCAGAGGGCCTGCCGACCGGCATCCAGCTGGTCGCATCGGCCGGCCACGATGCCGAACTGCTGGCATTGGCCATGCAGTATGAGGAAGCCTTTCCATGGCCTGCGCTGTGGGACGAAGGGTTTCACTCAACGGGCTGAAATGAGGAGGTTCCACCCGGCATTTGGGTTGGAACTGCGGGCCATAGGGGCATCGCGCTCGCTTCGATCGCAGATGTCTGCGTGGCTATACTGCGCCCGTCATGTCAAAAACAGGCGTGATCGGGATTGGTCTCCCGTGCAATCACTGCGACGCAAGCCGCAGTTCCCCGCAGGGTCTGCGGCTTCGTCATTCGTGCTTCCATTTTTTTGGCGGCTCGATGGGCGGGCGCGAGCCCGGCCGGTTTCACGCAAGTGGTTGCCCGGTAGACCAACCCATCGAGCTGCCGCCTCGATTGGTCTCGGGTGCGGCGGTTTCAGCAAACCGCAATCACTTGGAGGCCTTTCATGGCTGCATCCGCTCGCGCGTCCGCGCACGTCTCTTCATTTCCCGAATCTTCTGAAGCCGCCAGCGTTGAATCGCTTGTGCTGCAGGCATGCGATGACATCGACAGCCTTCACGCTGTGCATCGTGCCTACGCGTGTCTCGAAAAGCTCATCGTTCCGCAGGGTGTGAACGATACGGAAGAGGTGTATCCGACCCGCACCGAACTCAGCGCGCTGGTGCGGGTGGTCAATGAGGAACTGCAGCGGCGGGTCGAAACGGCCGACACCACGATGCAGTCGTTGCGTGTTGCCTTGAGTGAAGGCGGTGCGCGATGAACACCTTCGAGGTTATCGATGCCAGTCCAACAGGATTCGAGAAAACTAAAAAGAGCTTGGGCCGACGTCCACGAAACTGGCGACAGCCCACTGCTCTACTTCTCAGCAACCACCGCGGAGGACTCTTTGATAGTTGCCACCTGAATCTCCTGGCCATCGAGGCTCATCGACACGATCCTCCAATTACCACTTTTTACGAGGCTCGCATGCAACTCGCCAGTCCCACTGGAGCCTTCCACGGAAGCGGAAAACTCCGCGTTTCCACTTGGCCCCGACATTCGGATCGAGTACCCGAAGAAATGAAGGCTCATCTTCGGACGATCGCCTACTTTTTCTCTTATGCCGTCTGAGGTTTGAACGAAATTTCTCAGCGTCTGGTACGCGTCGGTCTGCTTGATGATCAAGTGGCCTGCGACCTCAGAAAGAGGGAGAACCACCAGCACTACTACGGCAGCCCATTTCAGAAATTTCATGCTGCCACTCGCCCCATTCCAGCTCGCATTTTTTGAAGGCTCATGTGCCCAAGGCCCGTCGCTTCGTTGAGATGGTTGTGTTCAGAAGCTGTTCGTTTGAGGAGTTCAGTTACTTGATCTCAATCCTGCCGGTCTTTTTCTTTGCGAGTTGATTGTGTGTGAACGAACAATCCGACGATACCAATCAGGAAGCCCAGAAAAATAGCCTTAGCGCCGAGTTCCACTTGATCGAGTGCAAGAGCGATTACCCCTCCGATCCAAGCCAAGGAGATGCCTGCAGTCTGAATGTGAAGCCCCGTCTGTGGCTTGCCCGCATAGAGTTTTCGGTACAGAACGACAACTAACGGGATGAGCACAGCTAAGACCACTAAGCCAAGAAGAAAACCCTGACGATTGGACATATCACCTCCTTAAGCACCACGTTTTTTGAACGCAATCGACATAGCCTACACCAGCACCCCCGCCAAACTGACCGCGCGTCCCACCTCTCGTGCCTTGCATTTGCGTCGAGTCGTTCACAGTAACTTGGCCTGCGCCCACCAGTCCAGCCCCTCCAAACCAAGTCACACCTTTGGAAGTCGAGACACCGCTCGAAGGAAATCCATCGCCGACCGAGTATGAGATACCGCAGGCAGCAACAAGTTGTGGACCAGCAACCCCGCAGAACTGTGCATAGAAGCAAGCGTCATCAAACTGCGGTGTAGTGGCTAAGCCAACCTCGCCGGCAAGGCCTATCACTGCTGCCCCCAAATTGCCAGAGAGTCCAATTTGTAAGGTGGTGCCGGCGGGAGATCCAGAAGGCTTTGGCTTCATCCACCCGATGGCCGCTGAGTTGGCTAGCCCAAAAGGATCGGTGCCTCTTATCGGATTCGCATCCACATACCCAAATCGATTCCACCCCTCGTCAAGTCCAATCGGATCTGGCTGACTGTACCGTCCCGTCCTGGCGTCATAGCTGCGGAAGTAGTTGTAGCTGAGGCCTGATTCCTCATCCGCATACTGCCCCGGATACCGCAGGTTGAACTTCACCTCCGAGATGCTCGTCGTGCCCGGGTTCGGTGTCGTTTCTGTGTTGGCGAACCGGTACCTCGCCAGCGTCGGCTTGTGGAAAATGCCACGGTGACCTCCCTCTTTAGATTGGACGGAGTATCAAACCGTTTCAGTATTTGGGTGTGAAAGTCTTCAAGCAACTCGGCCTATGTTGTTGCTGCACGACTCAATGTGGTATGGCCGAAGAAGAGGGGACGTCATCCACGCGCGGCGTAAGTTCATTGAACTCCACGTGACCAACAATCACGGCTTGGCGCCCACGGGGTATGTGCCGACTTATTTCTTAAAAGTGCGGGCGGCCAGCCGAATCAAGCCAGATGCACAACCATGCACCGGCCTCCCACGCCCAATGCGCCATCGACGCGGATGGCCCTTTCAATGTCTTCGTGATGCCTCCTCACGCTAGCCACACGCCGAACACATCCGGGGCCAAGGTCGGATTTACCCCTTCGCAACCGAACCAACGCAAGGCACGCCCACCTCGTGCCCACCCCACTACAAATAGTTAAACAACGAAATGCTATTCAACTTAGCAAACGTCATCTGCGTAGCCTGCAACGAAGACTGCCGCTGATAAAACTCCGCAATCGCGCTATACGGGTCCAGGTCTTCAATGGAAGACAGATAAGACTCTTCCTGCAGCTTGCGGTCCCCACCACCCGAGTCCAGCGCATCGATCTCGCTCTGCCGCGAGCCCACCGAAGAAAGCACCGTCAGCACGTTGTCGTGCGCATTCGTCACCTTCACGTTGGCCGTGGCCAGCGCGTTCTGCAGCTTCGCCTGCGCAGCCGCTCCGCCACCCGACAGCGGCGTACGCAGCGCACTCACCAGCTCGCCGATCGCAGCGAACACATCAGTGCCAGCATTCTTCGCGGTAGACACATCAAAGCTGTCGCCAGCCGCCGGCGTGCCGGTGATCTTGATCTGCACGCCGCCGAAGTTGATGGGCGTGTCCGCCGAGATGGGGCCGGTGGCTGCGACTACGGGCGGCGTGTCCTTGGTCGTCACCGTGTAGTCGGTGGCGCTGAAGGTGATGGTGAAGTCCTTGCCGTAGTTGGGCGCGGTGGCGTCGGTCACGCTGACGGAGCCGAACACGCCGGTGCCGGTGTTGTCCGCGGCGCCTGACGCCACATAGCCCGCGCCACCTTGCACCGACTGGAAGACGCTGCGGCCGTCGTCTGACGTAGACATCTGGCGCGCCACGTCGACCTGCATCAGCCGCTGGCCCTGGTCGCCGACGTACTGCACGCCGCCGCTGGTCGTGGCCACGAAGGGCGGGGAGCCGCTCTTGAAGCCTGCGAACAGGTACTGGCCGTTGCCGTCGTCGGAGTTGGCGATGCCCACCAGCTGGTCGTAGCTGCTCTGGATGGTGGTGGCGAGCGATGCGCGGTCGGCGTCCGACAGGGTGCCGTTGCCGGCCTGCACAGTCAGGGCCTTGATGTTCTGCAGGATCGAGGTCACCGAGTTGAGCGCGTTCTCCTCGGTGGAGAGCGAGCGCGACGCGCGCTGGCGGCTGGTGGCGTACTGCGAGATTTCCGACAGCGTCTGGCTGACGCCGAGTGCGCGGGCCGCGCCCACCGGGTCGTCGCCTGCCGAGAGAAATTTTGAGTTGGTCGCCAGCTGCTGCTGGACCCTGAACAGTTTCTGCTGTTGCTGGCCCATGGCCAGTACGTTCTGTTCGTAAAAGGATTGGGTGCTGATACGCATCGCTTTGCCTTGTTGAGTCTGCTTGACGTTGGGCGGGCTCAGCTGCCAATGCCGAGGATGGTGTCGAAGATGGTCGAGGCGGTCTGGATCACCTTCGCATTGGCCTGGTACATCTGCTGGAACATCAGCAGGTTGGCGGTTTCCTCGTCCTGGTTCACGCCCGAGATGGCCTGCTGGCTGGCCTTGATCTGGCTGGTAACGCTGTCTTGCGTGGTGGCTGCCACCTTGACGGCCATGGCGCGGTTGCCGACTTCGCTGACGATCTGCGAGTAGGCGCCGTTGAAGGTTGCCGTGCCGTTGGCCATGGTGGTCTTGCGCTGCAGCGCGCCCAGCAGCAGCGCGTTGCTGCCGTCGGATACGCCCGCGGTGTTCTTGCCGATGGTGAAGGTGTCGCCTTGCGCAGGCGCGCCGGTCATGGCAACGGTGATGCCGTCAAAGCTCATCTTCGCGCCGGCGGTGTAGGGCACGGGCGTGCCAGCCGCGTAGCTGGTGCTGGTGCCATCGGCCAGCGTGACGGTCACGGCCGAGGTGGCCGGAAAGCCCGTCAGGTTGCCGGTGGTCGCGTCGTAGCTCAGCGTGACGGTGCCGCCCAGCGGCGTTGCGGGGTAGCTCGCATCCACCGTGGCCGCGCCCAGCGCGCCGGAGCCCTTGTTGCCGACGGTATTGCCGGTGACGATGGGCGATGCCGCGGCCACCTTGGCGGGGTCGAGCGTCAGCACGTCGAGGTCGCGCGCGCCGGTGCGCGTGGGCTGCACCAGAAACGAATCGCCGGCCTGCGCGGTACCGCTGGCGGCCGTGAGGCTCACGCCGTCGAAGGTAATGGGGAAGGTGGTGAAGGAGCCCATCGACTGCTTGTCCGACAGGCGGGTGACCGAGTAGGTCAGCGTGCCGGCCACGTCGGTAACGCTCACGTTGTAGTCGCTGGTCGTGAGTTGCGACGCGTTCGAGAGCGTGCCGGTGAGTTCGAGGTTGCCCGCGTTCTTTGCGTTGGAGAGCACGCCCGGCACGGACTGCGTGAAAAAGTCCTTGCCCAGTGCGCCACTGAGGTCCACGCCCAGCTTGCTCTGCGCGTTCACGGCGTCGGCCACCGACATGGCGAGCCGGCCGATGGAGTTTTGCGTGGGAATGAGCGTGTCGCGCCGAAAGCTCATGAGCCCGCCCAGCGTGCCGCCGGTAATGACGCCATCAGACAGCTCGGTCGTGTTGCCGGCAAAGCCCTGCAGCGCCACGGCCTTGCGCGACGGGTCGGCGGCGGAGTTAACTGCCGCCATGGTGGCGGCGTAGTCGCCCGTCACCAAAGACTGGCCGGTGGCGATGAACACGTTGTACTTGCCGTTGTCCTGCTGCAGCACCTTCACGTCAACCACCTGGCTCAGCTCGCTCACGAGCTGGTCGCGCTGGTCGAGCAGGTCGTTGGGCGGCTGCCCGCCGGCCATGGCGCTGATCTGGCTGATCTGCTGGTTGAGGCTGGCGATCTTGCTGGCGTAGGTGTTGATCTGGTCCACGCTGCCAACGATCTGCTCATTGACGGAGGAGTTCAGGTCCGACAGGTACTGGTCAGTCGCGCGAAACTTGCTGGCCAGCGCCTGCGCCGAGCTGATCATCTGCTGGCGCGCCGCCGGGTCGGCCGGTGTGTTGGCCACGCCCTGCACGCTGGTGAAGAAGCTCTGCATCAGCGGCGCGATGCCCGAGGTCTTGTCGGCCAGCAGGGTGTCGATGCGATTGATCTGCGTGCTGTTGGTGGCGAGCGCGGCCGAGGCCGACTGCGCAATAGAGAGCTGCGCCGTCAGGTAGCGGTCGTAGCTGCGCGAGACGGTCGTGACGTTGGCACCCGAGCCGATGAAGCCCGAGCCTGTGCCAGTGGCATTGCCCGTGGCGATTTCTGCCACCTGGCGGCTGTAGCCGGCGGTGTACACGTTGGCTGTGTTGTGGGCCGTGGTCATCAGCGCGGTGCGTGCAACGCCGAGGCCGCTCAGACCCGTGTAGAACAAACTTCCGGACATATGGCTTTACCTGTCGATGAGGTGTGTGAAATGAGTGGCATCGCCTGGATGCCTCTGGGTCTATATCGGCAGCGCCGGCCGAAAGTTGAGGGCCGATCGGGTCAGAACTCGGTCCAGTCGCCCTTGGCGTCGTTGGCCATGGCGAGTTGCGGGGCACCAGAAGGCTCGCGCCGGGTGGGCAAGGCCTTGGCAGGGCGCTTGGGTGCTGGCTTGGCGGGCTTCGGGATTGGGGTGATACGCGTGAAGCCGGGGCGTGTGGTGGCGACGGCGTTGGCGTCGAGCTTGAAGACGCTGACGGCTTGCACCAGGCTGCTGGCCTGCTCCTGCAGCGATTGAGCGGCTGCCGAAGCCTCTTCGACCAGTGCGGCGTTCTGCTGCGTGACCTGGTCCATCTGCGTGATGGCCTGGTTGATCTGCTCGATGCCCGAGGTTTGTTCCTGGCTCGCGGCCGTGATCTCGCCCATGATGTCGGTCACGCGCTTCACGCTGCCGACGATTTCGTCCATCGTGCGGCCAGCCTCTTCCACCTGCTTGCTGCCCTCTTCGACCTTTTCGACCGAGTCCCCGATGAGAGTCTTGATTTCCTTGGCGGCAGCGGCGGAGCGTTGAGCGAGGCTGCGCACTTCGGAGGCGACGACAGCAAAGCCACGGCCTTGCTCGCCGGCGCGTGCCGCCTCGACTGCCGCGTTCAGCGCCAGGATGTTGGTCTGGAATGCGATGCCATCGATCACGCCGATGATGTCGACGATCTTCTTGGACGATGCATTGATCGAGCCCATCGTGTCCACCACTTGGGAGACGACGCTGCCGCCCTTCACGGCAACTTCCGAGGCAGACACAGCCAGCTGGTTGGCTTGACGCGCGTTGTCCGCGTTCTGCTTGACGGTGCTGGTCAGTTCCTCCATCGAAGCAGCCGTCTGCTCCAACGAACTCGCCTGCTCTTCAGTACGCGAAGACAGGTCCTGATTCCCCGAAGCGATCTGCCCTGAAGCAGTAGCGATCGTCTCCGTGCCCGTTCGCACCTCACCCACCACCTTCGCCAGGCTCGCATTCATCTCTCGCAGCGCATGCATCAGTTGGCCTGTCTCGTCGCGGCTTTCCACTTCGATGTGCGTGCTCAGGTCGCCCGCGGCCACCGTCTCGGCCACTTCCACCGCATGCCCCAGCGGGCGCACGATGCCCAGTGTCAGGCGCCATGCGAACAGCGCCCCCAGCACCAGCGCAATGCCCGACAGCACCATCAACGTGGTCTCGCCGGTCGTATGGCTGGCTTCGATGTCTTGCGCCAGTTCGTCGATGCGGTCGCGCTGATACGCCGCGAGCTTGGCCACGGCCTCCTCGTAGACGGTGAGTGCGGGCGCGAACTGGTTGTCGGCCATTTCCATGGCCTCTTCGTTCTTCCCCTCGGTCTTGAGCTTGTTGATCTTCCCGATGGTCGCGAGCACGACGCCGCGAGCGTCAGCCACACCGGCATACAGCTTCTTCTCTTCCGGAGAGGTCAGCAGTTCCTCGAGCTTCTTCTGCACCGGGTTGATAAGCGCCGACTTGTCGGCCCGGCCCTTCTCGAAGTAGGCGACCACCTTGGGGTCTGTCGCCTTGACCATCGCGAACGAATTGACGATTGCCGGCCCGAGCAGGTTGGACCACTGGTTGGCCAGGCGCTCCTTGACCAGCGCGTTCTGCATCATGTCTTCCGTGGCCTTGCCCACGCTCGCAAGGCGCTGCATGCCGGTGGCGGCAATGACCAACATCAGGAGCAGCACGACCGCAAAGCCGAGGCCCAGGCGGGTGCCGATTTTCAGGTTCTTCAAGTTCATTTGATTTCCTCCAGCAGACTCAGAATTCCGTCCAGTCGCCCTTCGCATCCCCAGCTACAGCGAGCTGTGGGGCTGCGGCGGGTTCGCGGCGGGTGGGCAAGGCCTTGGCGGGGCGCTTCGGCTCGGGCTTGACGGGCTTGGCAATCGGGGTGATGCGTGTGAAGCCGGGGCGTGTTGTGGCCGCGGCGTTGGCGTCGAGCTTGAAGATGCTGACGGACTGCACGAGGCTGCCGGCCTGCTCCTGCAGCGATTGAGCGGCTGCCGAAGCCTCTTCAACCAACGCTGCGTTCTGTTGCGTGACCTGGTCCATCTGCGTGATGGCCTGGTTGATCTGCTCGATGCCCGACGTTTGTTCCTGGCTGGCAGCGGTGATCTCGCCCATGATGTCGGTCACGCGCTTCACGCTGCCGACGATCTCGTCCATCGTGCGGCCAGCTTCTTCCACCTGCTTGCTGCCCTCTTCGACCTTTTCGACCGAGTCGCCGATCAGCGTCTTGATCTCCTTGGCTGCAGCAGCGGAGCGTTGAGCCAGGCTGCGAACTTCTGAAGCGACGACAGCAAAGCCACGGCCTTGCTCGCCGGCGCGTGCCGCCTCGACTGCCGCGTTCAGCGCGAGGATGTTGGTCTGGAATGCGATGCCATCGATCACGCCGATGATGTCGACGATCTTCTTGGACGATGCATTGATCGAACCCATGGTGTCGACCACTTGCGAGACAACGCTGCCGCCCTTCACCGCAACTTCCGAGGCAGACACAGCAAGCTGGTTCGCCTGCCGCGCGTTGTCCGCGTTCTGCTTCACCGTCGAGGTCAGCTCTTCCATCGAGGCAGCCGTCTGCTCCAACGAGCTAGCCTGCTCTTCCGTGCGCGAAGACAGATCCTGATTCCCCGAAGCGATCTGGCTCGAAGCCGTGGCAATGGTGTCGGTCCCCGTGCGCACTTCACTCACGATCTTCACGAGGCTGTCGTTCATGCCCTTCAGGGCCTCGAGCAGTTGCCCGGTTTCATCCGTCGTCCGCGCCTCGATGCGGCTGGTCAGGTCACCCGCGGCCACAGACTGCGCCACCTTCACGGCTTCCGCCAGCGGCCGCGCGACGATGCGTGCGATCCACAACGCCAGCCCCAGGCCGAGCGCGATGCTGCCCAGCAGCAGGCCAAACACCCAGAGCCTGGCTCGTCCGTGCACCGCGTCGGCTGTCTGGCTCGCGCGCAGGGCGCCCGCCATGTTCATCTGCGTCAGCTTGTCCAGCGTCGCGTTCATCTCGCGGCTCAAAGTCTGCGACTTGCCGCGAATCAGATTGGCCGTCTGGTCGATGTCCTGCGTATTGGAGATGGCGACGATCTTGTTGTGCTCGAGCGCGTATTGCGCCAGCAACTTCTCGAACACCGGATAGAGCTCGCGCTCCTCGGGCTCCGAGATAAGCGTCGCATATTCGGCGCGCTTCTTCTGCAGCACCGCCCACGACTCGTCCATCGCCTTCTCGTGCGCAGTCATTTCGGTGAACGAACCCAACAAGGCATGCTCCGTCTCCTGCGCGCGGTAGCTCGCCACCAAAGTCTTCAGCTCCAGCAGCGAGCGCGTGGCGGGCAGCCAGTTGGTCGAGAGGTCCGTGGACATCTCGTGAACCTTGCCGAGCTGCATCACCGAAATCGCACCGAGGCAGGCCGTCAGCACGAGGACGGCAATGAACGACGCAAGCAGCTTGGTCGCGATCTTGAGGTTGTAGAAAGACTTGATCATTTTTCAGGCCGAGAAGGCCAATACCGTGTGTTGCCGGCCTTCGCCGAGCTTGAAGATGCTGACGGCCTGCACGAGACTGCCGGCCTGTTCCTGCAGCGACTGGGCTGCGGCCGAGGCTTCCTCGACCAGTGCCGCGTTCTGTTGCGTGACCTGGTCCATCTGCGTGATGGCCTGGTTGATCTGTTCGATGCCCGAGGTCTGCTCGTGGCTCGCAGCGCTGATCTCACCGATGATGTCGGTCACCCGCTTCACGCTGCCCACGATCTCTTCCATGGTCCTTCCGGCTTCGCCCACCAGGGCGGTGCCCGCATCGACCTTGCCTACCGAGTCATCGATCAAGCCCTTGATTTCCTTGGCCGCTGCTGCCGAGCGCTGCGCGAGGTTGCGCACTTCGGCAGCCACCACGGCGAAGCCCCTGCCCTGCTCTCCCGCGCGCGCTGCTTCCACCGCGGCGTTGAGCGCCAGGATGTTGGTCTGGAAGGCGATGCCGTCGATCACGCCTGTGATGTCCACGATCTTCTTCGACGAGGCGTGGATCGAGGCCATGGTGTCCACCACCTGGCTGACCACATCGCCGCCCTTGAGCGCCACCTCGGAGGCCGACAGCGCCAGCTGGTTGGCCTGCCGCGCGTTGTCTGCGTTCTGCTTCACGGTGCTGGTGAGCTCTTCCATCGATGCAGCGGTCTGCTGCAGCGAGCTCGCCTGTTCCTCCGTGCGCGTCGAAAGGTCCTGGTTGCCCGCCGAGATCTGGCCCGAGGCGGTGGCGATGGCATCGGTGCCTTCGCGCACGCCGCCCACAACGCCGGCCAGGCCCTCGCGCATGCTTTCCACGGCGCGGGTGATCACGCCCATCTCGTCACGGCGGGTCGAGTCCAATCGCTGCGACAGGTCGCCCTGACCGAGAGCCTGCACGTGTTCGCTCAGCAGGCTCAGTGGCCGCACGGTGCGGCGGATGAAGGCGATCAGCGCCGCCCCCAGTACCAGGGCCGCCAGAGCAATGCAGGCGCCGATCCAGGCCATCTGGCGATAGAGCCCGGCGAGCACCTCCGAAGCGGGAAGCTCGGCCACCACCAGCCAGCCCGTCGCCTCGCTCCTGGCCACAGAGGCATAGCGCCGCTGCCCGTTCGCTGGCGCGAGCACCGCCCGCGCGTCGTCGATCCACATGGCGTCGGGCGCCGCGACCCGCGACAGCCAGGCGACCGACTCGTCACCAGGCAGAAGCTCGCTCAGCTTCTTGCCGGCCGCCGTCGGATGAAAGACCAGCGTCGCCGCATCGGCACCGCCGCTGGGGTTGACGATGTAGAGCCCGCCGGTCTCGAAGATCCGCGTCTTGCCCACGGCTTCGCCGAAGGAAGCCTGCTGTTGAGAAATGTCCAGCCCGATGTAGAGCACCGCGACGACGCGGCCAGCCGCATCGCGCACCGGTTCGTAGACCGTCATGTAGGGGCGCCCGAACAGCATGACGCGCCCCACGAAGCGCTTGCCCTCGCGCAGCACCGGATAGGCGCCGCTCTTGCGATCCAGCAGCGTGCCGACGGCGCGTTCGCCGCTTTCCTTCTTCACCGAAGTGGTGACGCGGCGGAAATCTTCGCCTTGCGCTACGAACACCGTGGCATTGGCGCCGGGGAAATCGCGCGCGAAGGCATCCACCTCCGCGATGCGCTTGGCGTCGATGGGCGTGCCGTCACTGCTCAGCGCTCCCTGCGCGGCTCCGTCGAGAACGAAGCTGGACGCGAATTGGCGACGGAAGACGCCGAAGGCGTTCTCCGCCGTGAGGCGCATGGTCTGGTCGAAGATGTCCAGCGAGCGGGCGATGGCTTCGGCCTTGGCATTGGCGTACTGCGCGGCACTGCGCTGCTGCTGCGAAGAGGCCAGCGCGTAGAAAACGGCCAGCACCAGCGTCACCACCAGGAGCATGCCTGCGACGGCGCCGAGGGTCATGGTGCGAGCCAGGGAGACAAAGGCGGGATCGCGCCTCGCGGGGTTCGCGGTTTTCATAACTACAGAAAGCCTATGGTTCAGAACTCGCGCCAGTCACCGGCACCGGCACCGGCCACCGCAAGCTGAGGTGTCGCAGGCAAGGGCGACCCGACGCGCTTGGCCGGCTGCGTTCTGGCCTGCGCGCGAGGCGCGGCTTGACGGCCTTCGTCGAGCTTGAAGATGCTGACGGCCTGCACGAGGGCGCCCGCCTGCTCCTGCAGCGATTGAGCGGCTGCCGAAGCCTCTTCGACCAGTGCGGCGTTCTGCTGCGTGACCTGGTCCATCTGCGTGATGGCCTGGTTGATCTGTTCGATGCCCGATGTTTGTTCCTGACTGGCAGCGGTGATCTCGCCCATGATGTCCGTCACGCGCTTCACGCTGCCGACGATTTCGTCCATCGTGCGGCCAGCCTCTTCCACCTGCTTGCTGCCTTCTTCGACCTTTTCTACCGAGTCGCCGATCAGGGTCTTGATCTCTTTGGCTGCTGCAGCGGAACGTTGAGCCAGGCTGCGAACTTCTGAAGCCACTACGGCAAAGCCTCGGCCTTGCTCACCTGCGCGGGCAGCTTCGACCGCTGCATTCAGCGCCAGGATGTTGGTCTGGAAGGCAATGCCGTCGATCACGCCGATGATGTCGACGATCTTCTTGGACGATGCATTGATCGAGCCCATGGTGTCGACCACTTGGGAGACGACGCTGCCGCCCTTCACCGCAACTTCCGAGGCCGAGACTGCAAGCTGGTTCGCCTGCCGCGCGTTGTCAGCGTTCTGCTTCACCGTCGAAGTCAGCTCTTCCATCGAAGCAGCCGTCTGCTCCAGCGAGCTTGCCTGCTCTTCCGTGCGCGAAGACAGATCCTGATTCCCCGAAGCGATCTGCCCCGAAGCAGTAGCGATCGTCTCCGTGCCCGTGCGCACTTCACCCACCACCTTCGCCAGATTCGCGTTCATGTTCTTCAGCGCCTGCATCAGCTGCCCTGCTTCATCGCGGCTTTCCACTTCGATGTGCATGCTCAGGTCTCCGGCAGCGACCGTCTCGGCCACCTGCACGGCTTGCGCCAGCGGGCGCACGATGCTGCGTGAGATGAAGAACGCGAAGATGCCGCCGCTGACCACCGTCAGCACCGTCAGCAGCAGCTGCAGGTTGAAGCTGCGCGTGTTCGCCGCGTCGATGGCCTGGCTCATGTCGTCGATGGCCTGGCGCTCCATCGACAGCAGGTCGAGCACGCGGGTTTCATAGGCCTTGGCGGCCGGCTGGAACGACTCCTTGAAGGCGCGTGCGGTGTCCACCGCATTGCCGCTGGCCTTGGCCTTGCCTACGTCGTCCTTGGCGGTCTGGTATTTCGCGCGCAAATCGAGAATGGACTTCAGGACGGCCTTCTCCTCCTCCGTCACCAGCAGTTTCTCGACCTTGGCAATGGTCTCGCTGCCCTTCTTCACGCTGTCGGAGATCACGTCGGCAAAAACGACCGGCAGGGTCTCGTCGGTCGTGCGCGCGATCATCGAGGTGCGGGCGATGGCCGAGTAGGTAAGCACGTACCAATCGGAGATGAGCCGCTCCTTCGCGAGCGGGCTCTGCATCATGACCCGGGTGGCTTCCGCGTTGTTGCGCGATGAAACCAGGGCGATCGCGGTCGAGATCACGGTCAGGCCCAGCACGATGGCGAAAGCCACGGCCAGCCGGTTGCCGATGCGGAGGTTCGAGAGAAATTTCATGGTGCAGGCCTTGAAAGGTGAAGATGTGGAGCCGAGCCTGGCCATGCGGCCATGGCACCGGTGTCAGGCAGTGGCGGCGGCTTCGACGAGCCCCATTTCTTCGCTGGACATCAGCCGGTCGATGTCCACCAGGATCAGCATCCGCTCTTCCAGCGTGCCCAGCCCGATCAGGTAGTCGGCGTCCAGCACCGAGCCCATCTCCGGCGCAGGCTTGATCTGCTCGCCCGTCAGCGTGATCACGTCAGACACGCTGTCCACCACCATGCCCACCACGCGCCCTGCGATGTTCAGCACGATCACCACCGTGAACTGGTCGTACGTCGGGTCGCCCAGCTTGAACTTGATGCGCATGTCGATGATCGGAACGATGATCCCGCGCAGGTTCACCACACCCTTGATGTACTCCGGTGCATTGGCAATGCGCGTCACCGCGTCGTAGCCGCGCAGCTCCTGCACCTTCTGGATGTCTATGCCGTATTCCTCTTCGCCCAGCTTGAAGGTCACGACCTCCAGGCGGTTCACGCCGGTGGACGCTGGCGAAGCCGAGGCGGCTTTCTGCAGTGGATCTCTTGCCTTGTTCAGACTCATTGCTCTTTTCCTTCGATAACAGGGAACGGGTTCATCCTGTTATCGGCATCGGATCGCTGAACTTGAGTCCTTTTTTCTCAAAACTCGGTCCAGTCGCCCTTGGCGTTGCCGGCCATGGCGAGTTGCGGAGCGCCAGAAGACTCGCGTCGGGTGGGCAGGGCCTTGGCGGGGCGCTTCGGTGCCGGCTTGGCGGGCTTCGGAATCGGCGTGATGCGCGTGAAGCTGGGCCGCGTGGTGCCGACGGCGTTGACGTCGAGCTTGAAGACGCTCACAGCGCGCACGAGGCTGCTGGCTTGTTCCTGCAACGACTGGGCTGCAGCCGAGGCCTCTTCAACCAGTGCGGCGTTCTGCTGCGTGACCTGGTCCATCTGCGTGATGGCCTGGTTGATCTGCTCGATACCGGAGGTTTGTTCCTGACTTGCGGCAGTAATCTCGCCCATGATGTCCGTCACGCGCTTCACGCTGCCGACGATTTCGTCCATCGTGCGGCCGGCTTCTGCAACCTGCTTGCTGCCTTCTTCGACCTTCTCGACCGAGTCGCCGATGAGCGTCTTGATTTCCTTGGCCGCCGCTGCCGAGCGCTGCGCGAGGCTGCGAACTTCTGAAGCCACCACCGCAAAGCCCCTGCCTTGCTCGCCCGCGCGGGCAGCTTCGACTGCGGCGTTGAGTGCGAGGATGTTCGTCTGGAAAGCGATGCCGTCGATCACGCCGATGATGTCGACGATCTTTTTCGACGACGTATTGATCGAGCCCATGGTGTCGACCACTTGCGAGACGACGCTGCCGCCCTTCACCGCAACTTCCGAGGCAGACACAGCAAGCTGGTTCGCCTGCCGCGCGTTGTCGGCGTTCTGCTTCACCGTCGAGGTCAGCTCTTCCATCGAAGCAGCCGTCTGCTCCAGCGAACTCGCCTGCTCTTCAGTGCGCGAAGACAAGTCCTGATTGCCCGAGGCGATCTGGTTCGAAGCCGTCGCAATCGTCTCGGTGCCCGTGCGCACTTCACTGACGATCTTCACCAGGCTCTCGTTCATCTCCTTGAGCGCGAGCATCAGCCGGCCGGTCTCGTCCTTCGACTGCACCTCGATGCGCGAGCTGATGTCGCCCGCCGCCACCTTCTCGGCCACCTGCACGGCCTCGCCGATGGGCCGGGTGATCGAGCGCGTGATGAGCCATGCAATGGCCGCGCCAAGCAGGACCGCGAGGGCGCCCAGTGCCAGCATCAGGTTGCGCGACCATACGTAGCCGGCGTGGGCCTCTTCCTCGGCCTCCTGCGACAGCTTGCCCTGGCGTTGGCTCATGGCGTCGAGCTCCTCGAGCAGCGCTCGCGTGGCCGGCTGGAACTTCGAGATGAAGATTGCAGTTGCCTCGTCGTTCCTGTTCTGCAACGCGAATTCGGACAGTTGAGCGCTCAGCGGCACGAGCACGGCCACCTTCTCGTCGATGCGCGCGAGCAGCGCCTTGCCATCGGAAGTGGCCAGCAGCTTCGCCAGCACGGCGCGGTTTTCGGTGAAGCGGTCGCGCGCGGCGGCAACCTTCTTCGACTCTTCGCGCATGGCGTCGGTGTCGGTCAGCAGGATCAGGTTGCCATCGAGGATGGCGATGTCGCGGACCGCGTCCAGCATCTTGTTGACCGAGGCCACCTTGACGTTGTTGCCGTTGACGATGCCGTCCAGCCGCAACTGGATGTTCGACATCGCGCTGAGGCCGAGACCGGCAATACCGGCCAGCAGCAGG
Organism: Variovorax sp. YR566; assembly: GCF_051992195.1. Lineage (NCBI taxonomy): Bacteria > Pseudomonadati > Pseudomonadota > Betaproteobacteria > Burkholderiales > Comamonadaceae > Variovorax > Variovorax sp. YR566. Next base: position 5,730,594 of record NZ_CP197092.1, read on the forward strand.
AGCACGGTGGCAAAGCCCGCGCCGAGACGGGTACCGATCTTGAGATTGATGAATGAGTTCATGGGGTGGAGAGCTTGTTTTCAGGAATCCTGGGCATTGACGTGCTGGAAGACCCTGTCGAGCCGGTCGGAGACCTTCGCGGCGTCGTGGGTCGAACGGGTGACCGAACTCGTGACGAGCCACGCGACGACGCCGGCGGTGAGCAATGCAGCCACGCCCAATGCACACACCGTCAGGCGCGCCCATTCGTAGCCGGCGCCGGCCTTGAAGCCGAGGCTCAGCGCGACGGCCAACAAGAGCAACAGAATGGCGAAGCCCACGCCGAGGCGCAGGGCAAGCCTGGGGCTGAGACGTGTGCGCATGGGTGCTTCAGACCGTCTCTACTTCTTCGACGTCGGCGTCGAGCTTGAAGGTGCTGACGGCGCGCACGAGGTTGTCGGCCTGCTCCTGCAGCGACTGGGCTGCGGCCGAGGCTTCTTCGACCAGCGCTGCGTTCTGCTGCGTGACTTGGTCCATCTGCGTGATGGCCTGGTTGATCTGCTCGATGCCCGACGTTTGCTCCTGGCTCGCGGCGGTGATCTCGCCCATGATGTCGGTCACGCGGCGCACGCTGCCCACGATTTCCTGCATCGTGCGGCCGGCTTCACCAACCTGCTTGCTGCCGGCCTCGACTTTTTCGACCGAGTCGCCGATGAGCGTCTTGATTTCCTTGGCCGCCGCTGCCGAGCGCTGCGCCAGGTTGCGCACTTCCGACGCGACAACGGCAAAGCCCTTGCCCTGCTCGCCGGCACGGGCGGCTTCGACCGCTGCGTTCAGCGCGAGGATGTTGGTCTGGAACGCGATGCCGTCGATCACGCCGATGATGTCGACGATCTTTTTCGACGACGCATTGATCGAGCTCATGGTGTCGACCACTTGCGACACGACACTGCCGCCCTTCACGGCGACCTCGGAGGCCGAGACGGCCAACTGGTTCGCCTGACGTGCGTTGTCGGCGTTCTGCTTCACCGTCGAAGTCAGCTCTTCCATCGAAGCAGCCGTCTGTTCCAGCGAGCTGGCCTGCTGCTCGGTGCGCGACGACAAGTCCTGGTTGCCGGCCGCAATCTGCCGCGAGGCCACCGCGATCGAATCGGTCGAAGCCTTGATGCGCGTCACCAGATCGGTGAGCGTGTCTTCCATCTCGCCCATGCCGCGCAGCAGCCGGCCGAAGTCGCCTCCGCGCTCGGTCTCGAATTCCTGGCTCAGGTCGCCGGAGGCCACGGTCTCGGCGATCAGCAGTGCCTCGGCGATGGGCTGCACGATGCTGCGCGTCAGCAGCCATGCGATCACCGATCCGGCAACGACCGCGAAAGCAGCCAGCCCGACGAGCCAGGCCCGGCCCGACCGGTACTGCGCGCCGATGCCGGCAGCGGTCCTGTCGATCTCCTTCTGCTGGTGGCCCACCATGGCGCGGATGCTCGCGTCGTAGCCGTCGAGCGCGGGCAGCAGTTGCGTGTCGGTCAGCTTCGTGGCCTCTTCCTTGCGGCCGTCGGCCTTGAGCTTGAGGATCTGGTTGCGCAGCTCGACGTATTCGCCGCGCTTCTTCTTGATGTCGGCGCTCAGCGCCAGCTCTTCTGGCGAGACCAGCATGGCCTCGAGCTTCTTCTGCGTTTCGGTGATGACAGCGCTGGTGGCCGTGATGTTCTTCTGCAGATACTCCTGCACGGCCGCGTCGTCGCTCTTGAGCAGGGAGAAGGTGCGCACGCTGTTGGTGTTGGTGCCCAGCTGCCAGGCGGCCGCCAGCCGTTCCTTTGTCAGCGACTGTCCGGCCATGGCCTCCGTCGCATCGCCCACGCCCTGCAGGCGCAGCACGCCGATGGCCGCGGTGATGACCACCAGCGCCAGCACCAGTGCAAAGCCGGCACCCAGGCGCCGTCCGATCTTCCAGTCTTTCATGTGCGTCTCCTCGCGGAACCTCTGTGTGTCGTTGTTCTGATTGGCGTTGACGTGTGCGCCCGGCCTTCAGGCGGCGATCTTTTCGACGAGGCCCATCTCGTCGCTGGACATCAGCCGGTCGATGTCCACCAGGATCAGCATCCGCTCTTCCAGCGTGCCCAGCCCGATCAGGTAGTCGGCGTCCAGCACCGAGCCCATCTCCGGCGCAGGCTTGATCTGCTCGCCCGTCAGCGTGATCACGTCAGACACGCTGTCCACCACCATGCCCACCACGCGCCCTGCGATGTTCAGCACGATCACCACCGTGAACTGGTCGTACGTCGGGTCGCCCAGCTTGAACTTGATGCGCATGTCGATGATCGGAACGATGATCCCGCGCAGGTTCACCACACCCTTGATGTACTCCGGTGCATTGGCAATGCGCGTCACCGCGTCGTAGCCGCGCAGCTCCTGCACCTTCTGGATGTCTATGCCGTATTCCTCTTCGCCCAGCTTGAAGGTCACGACCTCCAGGCGGCTGCCTGCTGCGGTTTCTTGGGTCTTTGCCATGGGGTTTCCTTGATGTGGTGTGCGCGAGCGCGGCTCACCCGAATTTCTGCATGATGCGAACGAGCTTCTCGCCGTAGCGCGGATCGGTGGCGTAGCCCGCGCGCTGCAGGCCGTGCGCGGCCTCGGTCGGGTCGTCGGTGGCCAGCACGTTCGCGTAGCGCGGGTTGCGGGTGATGAAGCGCGCGTAGTCGGTGAAGGCCTCTTCGTACGAGGCGTAGGCGCGGAACTTGGCGCGCACCTTCTGCGGCTCGCCGTCGACGTATTCGGTGGTGGTGGTTTCGACCGTTGCGCCCTTCCAGCTGCGGTCGGCCTTGATGCCGAACAGGTTGAAACTCTGCGTGCCGTCGTCGGCGCGAATCTCCCGCTTGCCCCAGCCGGACTCGAGCGCGGCCTGCGCAAGGATCAGCGGCGCGGGCACGCCGCTAGCCGTGCTCGCGGCCTGCGCAGACGCCCCCATGCGGCCCACGAAATCATCGACCTGCCCTTGCAGCGAGGCATTCGCACTACCAGCACCGGGTGCGCGGCGCTCACTGTTGAATTGATAGACGCTCAGGTCGGCCCCCACGCGGGCGGTCGGTGCCGAGCCAATGGGAATGCCCGCGCGCGGACCGTACGGCAAGCCGCCGCGCGGTTCGAGCGACATAGGCTTGGTGCCGATCTCGGCGTCGGCATCCGCATCGGGCGGACCCGACGGCATGCTGCGCCGCAGCTGCGCGAGCATGGCCTCGGCCAGCCCCACGCCGCGCCCCGAAAGGTTCTGCGTGAGCTGCTGGTCGAACATCGAGAGGTACACCTTCTGGTCCTGGCTCTCGAACAGCCCGCTGGAGGGCGTTGCCTCGCGCATGCTCTTGAGCACCATGTTCATGAACAGCGCCTCGAACTGCCGCGAGACCTGCTGCAGGCCTTCTTCCGGCGAGGTGCGCACGGTGCGTCGCAGGGCATCGACGCCCTGCACGTCGAGCGCGAAGCGCTGGTCGAGCGCGCCGCTGCGGTCGGTAGTGGCCGGTAGCGTCATCGCATCGACCTCAGATGATTTCCAGCTCGGCGCTCAGTGCGCCGGCCGACTTCATGGCCTGGAGAATGGACACCAGGTCCTGCGGATTCGCGCCCAGGCTGTTGAGGCCCTTGACCACGTCCGACAGCGAAGCACCGCCGCGCACCATCTGGATCGCGCCGCCGCCCTGGTTCACCGAAATCTGCGATGTCTGCGCCACCACCGTGCTGCCGCCCGAAAGCGCCCCCGGCTGGCTGATGACTGGCTCGGTGTTGATGACCACCGACAGGTTGCCGTGCGCAACGGCGCAGTCCTTCACACGAACGGCCTGGTTCATCACCACCGACCCGGTGCGCGCATTGACCACCACCCGTGCCCCGGCTTGCGTGGGCGTCACTTCAATATCTTCGAGCCGCGCGAGAAAACCCACGCGCTGCTGCGGCTCCGGCGCACGCACGCGAATCGACCGCGCATCGACCGCCTCGGCCGTGCCCGAGCCGAACTGCCGGTTGATCGCATCGACCGCGCGCTGCGTGGTGCCGAAGTCCGATCGGTTGAGCTCGATGGAGAACGTACCTTCAGCACCAACAGGCGCTTCCACAGTGCGCTCCACCAGCGCGCCAGCCGGAATGCGCCCCGAGCTCAGCTGGTTGACCTGCACCTTGCTCCCGTTGGCTGCGGCACCCGCGCCGCCGACCACCATGTTCCCCTGCGCCACCGCATAGGTCGCCCCATCGACACCCTTCAGCGGCGTCATCAGCAGCGTGCCCCCACGCAGGCTCTTCGCATTGCCCATCGAAGAAACAGTCACGTCGATGTTCTGCCCCGGCCGCGCGAACGAAGGCAGCGTAGCCGTCACCATCACCGCCGCCACGTTCTTCAGCTGCATGTTCACGCCCTGCGGAATCGTGATGCCAAGCTGCTGCAGCATGTTGTTCAGGCTCTGCGTGGTGAACGGCGTCTGCATCGTCTGGTCGCCGGTGCCGTCCAGACCCACCATCAGCCCGTACCCGATCAACGGGTTGTCCCGCACCCCCTGAATGCTGGCGAGCTCCTTGAGCCGCTCCGCATGCACAGGCGCAAAAAACAAAGCACCCAACACGGCCAACGCCGCGATGCGCAAGCGAGCCGAAAAATTCGTGGAATGCCGCGGAACCGGCTTCGCCGGGCCGCAGGCGTTGCCCCCTGCAAGGGGGGGGGGAGTAGCGACACGAAGTGCGCGAAGCCTGGGGGTTTTTCATATTCAAAATGGCATGACGTTGAGGAAGATGCGCTGCATCCATCCCATGGTCTGCGCCTCGTCGATGTAGCCCTTGGCCGAGTACTCGATGCGCGCATCGGCCACCAGCGTCGAAGGCACGGTGTTGTTGCCCGACACGGTGCGCGGGTTCACCACGCCCGAGAAGCGGATGTACTCGGTGCCCTGGTTGATGCCCATCTGCTTCTCGCCACTCACCAGCAGGTTGCCGTTGCCCATCACGTCCGTCACCGTGACCGTGATCACGCCGTTGAAGGTGTTGTTGGCGTTGGCTCCGCCCTTGGCGTCGAGCTTGTTGGTGCCCGAGAGATTCGTGCCCTGCCCGTCGAGCAGGCCGCCGATGAGCTTGGGAATGGCGGAGAACACGCCGGTCGTGCTGCCCGTGCGGCTGGCGTTGGCGCCGGAGTTCTTGGTGGCATTGACCTTCTCGCTGATGACGATGGTCAGGATGTCGCCGACGTTGCGCGGGCGGCGGTCTTCGAACAGCGCGTTGGCGCCGGGACCGTCCTGGAAGATCGCGCCGGGCGCGCGCCGCGGCTGCATTGCCGCGTAGTTTTCGGCGCGCGCAGTCATCGGCTGATGCACCAGCGGCTCGCGCGGAATCTGCGCGCAGCCCGTGGCCAGCACTGCGGCGGCAAGCAGCAGCAGCGCCCTCGCGGCCGCGCCACTCCCACGAAGAAGACGCACACCCCGCAACATCACAGCTGGGCCAGGCGCTGCAGCATCTGGTCCGAAGTCTGGACCGCCTTGCTGTTGATTTCGTACGAACGCTGCGTCGCGATCATGTTGACCAGCTCTTCCACCACGTTCACGTTCGAGGCTTCGACGTAGCCTTGGCTCAGCACGCCCGCGCCGTCGATGCCGGGGTTCACCTGGTTGGGCGCACCGGAAGCGTCGGTTTCCGCATACAGGTTCTCGCCCTTGCTCTGCAGGCCCGTCGGATTGACGAACGTCGCAAGCTGAAGCTGGCCGACCTGCACGGTGTTCGTGTTGCCCGCCTGCACCACCGAGACGATGCCGTCGCGGCCCACGGTGATGCTGGTGGCGTTGGCCGGAATGGTGATGGCCGGCTGCACGGGAAAGCCGCTGGCCGTAACGAGCTGGCCGTCGCGGTCGGTCTGGAACGAGCCGTCGCGCGTGTACGAGGTGGTGCCGTCGGGCATCAGCACCTGGAAGAAACCGCTGCCGTTGATGGCCACGTCGGTAGGCTTGTCGGTCTTGGTGAGGTTGCCTTGCGAGTGGATGCGCTCGGTGGCAACCACGTGCACGCCGGTGCCGACCTGCAGGCCCGAAGGCAGGCGGGTCTGGTCCGACGACTGGCCACCGACCTGGCGCAGGTTCTGGTAGACCAGGTCTTCGAACACGGCGCGGCTGCGCTTGAAGCCGGTGGTGCCGACGTTGGCGAGGTTGTTGGAAACCACGTCGAGCTGCGTCTGCTGCGCGTCGAGGCCGGTCTTGGCGATGTAGAGGGAGCGAATCATTTTTTGAAGAATCCTGCGGGTGTGTTGCGGTGCGGGCTGCTACGGATCAGCGGATCAGCCGTAGGCCAGCAGCTTGTTGGCGGCCTGCGCGTTGGTGTCGGCGGTCTGCAGCGACTTCATCTGCATCTCGAAGCTGCGCGCGTTGGCGATCATTGCCACCATGGCCTCGACCGGGTTGACGTTGCTGCCCTCGACCACGCCGGTAACGAGCGTGACGGCCTCGTCGGCCTCGGCGGGCGGCTGGCCGGCGCGCATGCGGAACAGGCCGTCGTCGCCGCGTTCGAGATCGGTGACAGGCGGGTTGACCAGCTTGAGGCGGCCCACTTCGGCAATGCCCGTGAGCGTGGTTGAAGATGCGTCGCGCGAACCCACCAGCCCGTTGGTGGCAATGCTCACGCTGGAGCCGGGCGGAACGGTGAGCGCGCCGTTGTCGCCGACCACCGGGCGCCCGCCCATGGTGGTGAGCTGGCCGTCGGCGCTGATCTGCAGGTTGCCCACGCGGGTGTAGGCCTCGCCGCCATCGGCCGTCTGCACCACCAGCCAGCCCTCGCCGCTCACGGCCACGTCGAGCTCGCGGCCGGTTTCGGTCAGCGGGCCGTGGGTGAAGTCGGCGCCGGGCGTGGTGGCCGCCACGAAGGCGCGCGTGGGCGCCTCCTGGCCGACCACGGGCACCGCGCGGAAGTTGGCAATCTGCGCGCGGAAGCCCGGCGTGGAGACGTTCGCCATGTTGTTGGCAACCGAGGCCTGCTGTTCCATGACCTGCTTGGCGCCGCTCATGGCGACATACAACATTCGATCCACTGGGTGCTCCTGGTGTCAGTCGTTCTGCGTTGCTGTTGCCGCGTCAGCGGATGTTCATCAGCGTCTGCATGACCTGGTCCTGCGTCTTCACGGTCTGCGCGTTGGCCTGGTAGTTGCGCTGCGCGACGATCAGGTTGACCAGCTCGGAGGTGAGGTCGACGTTGGACGACTCGAGCGCGCCCGACTGCAGCGCGCCGAGCTTGGTGCCTTCGCCCGGGGTGCCGGTGAGCGCGTTGCCCGAGGCCTGCGTTTCGGCCCACACGTTGTCGCCCTTGGGCTCCAGGCCGTTCGGGTTGGCGAACGACGACAGCACGATCTGGCCCAGCAGCTTGGTCTGTTCGTTGGAGAACTTGCCGGTGATGGTGCCGTCGGCGTTGATCGAGAACGAGGTGAGTTCGCCCGAGCGGTAGCCGTCCTGCGCGAGCTTGCTCATGGCGTTGGCCGCGCCGAACTGCGTGGTGCCCGAGAGGTCGACCGTGGCGCTCAGCGCCGCGGCGCCGTTGGTGAAGGTGATCGGGCCGATGTTCAGCTGGCCGTTGGCCGGCGCGGTCATCTTGCCGGCGGAGTCGAAGGTCAGCGTGGTGAGCGCTGCGCCGGCGTTGAGCGCCGCGCCGTCGGAGGTGCCGTACACGCTCCAGGTGTTGGCGGGGGTGGCGCTCTTCACGAAGTACACGGACACGTCGTGCGGGTTGCCCAGCGAGTCGTAGATGGGGCCGACGGCGTTCGAGTAGTTGAAGGTGTCGGAATCGGCCGCGTTGAAGGGCGTCTTGGTGGGCGTGGTGAGGCGCGCGTCGAGGTTGAACTCGGCGTTGATGCCGGTCGTGGCCTTGGGCGTCATGGCCGCGGTCGGGATCTGGATGGCCGCCGGCGTGCCGCCGCTGATGCCGCCGCTGGCGTTCACGCCGAAGCCGGTGAGGCGCAGGCCCGATGCGTTGACGATGTAGCCGTCCTTGTCGCGCGTGAACTGGCCGTTGCGCGAGTACATGACTTCACCGCTGGGGCTGCTCAGGCGGAAGAAGCCGTCGCCGTTGAGGATGGCCACGTCCAGCGGGCGGCTGCTCGACTGCGTCACGCCCTGCGTGAAGTTCTGCGTCACGCCCGACACCGATGCGCCCAGGCCGACGCGCGAGCCCGCGTACACGTCCTGGAAGGTGGCGGCGGCCGACTTGAAGCCGACGGTGCCCGAGTTGGCGATGTTGTTGCCGATGACGTCGAGGTTGGCTGCGGCCACGCCGAGTCCGCTGATGCCCTGGGAAAAAGCCATGTTGGTTCCTTGGTTCGATGCTGCGTTGAATGCGTTTTGAGAAAAAAGCTCAGAGGAACAGCCGCACGTCGGACAGGCTGATGTTGTTGCCCGTCATCAGTTCGAGCGAGACCCCGTTGGTGCCCTGCTTGACCGCGGCCACCTGCGAGAAGGTGAGCGAGGTGGCCTTCACGGTCGCGCTGCCGTTGGTGGCGTCGACGGTGAAGCGGTAGGCGCCCGCGGGCACCACGGCGCCCGTGTCGTCCTTGCCGTCCCATGTGACGGCGTTGACGCCTTCGGTCATGGAGCCGGCGCTGATGGTGCGAACGACCTTGCCGGTGCCGTCGACGATCTTGATGTCGACGTCGGAGGCGGTGCCCGGCAGCTCCACGGCAAAGGCCTGCGAGGCAGGTTCCTTGCCCTCTTCGGGAGCCTTGGTGGTGAGCGTGTCGCCCGGCGACAGCACGTTGTAGCCAATCAGCGAGGTGGCCTGCAGCAGCTGGTTGGAGCTGGTCTGGTTCACCAGGCCGGAGAGCGTGCTGTTGAGCTTCTCGATGCCGCTCACGGTGCTCATCTGCGCGAGCTGCGAGGTGAGCTCGGCGTTCTGCATCGGGTTGAGCGGGTCCTGGTTGTTCAGCTGCGTGACGAGCAGCTTGAGAAAGCGCTGCTCGCTGTCTTCGTTCGAGACGTTGCTGCTGGTCGCCGCTGAAGTGGCGTTCTGACCGGTGATGGACGAGGTGTCGGAGATGGCCATGGCGTGGTGCCTGTTCTGTTCTGGTGGATCTGATGAATCTGGCGAGAGGTTTACTGGCCGATGGACAGCGTCTTGACCATCAGCGTCTTGGCCGTGTTGAGCACCTCGACGTTGGCCTGGTAGCTGCGCGAGGCGGAAATCATGTTGGTCATCTCCTCGACCACGTTGACGTTGGGCATCGCCACGTAGCCTTCGGCGTTGGCGTGCGGGCTCTTCGGATCGAACACGAGCCGCGGCGGCGACTGGTCTTCGATGACGCCCGCGACCTTGACGCCGCCGATGTCCCCGGCGCCGTATGCCGACGGCTCGACCTGGAACACCACCTGCTTCGCGCGATAGGGCATGCCGTCGGGGCCGGCCACGCTCTCGGCGTTGGCCATGTTGCTGGCGGTCACGTTCATGCGCTGCGATTGCGCGGTCATGGCGGAGCCCGCCACGTTGAAGATGTTCATGGAAGTGCTGTTGAAGGGCATGGTGGCGGCCGCTCTTCTTTCTTGTTACTGCTGGATCGCCGAGAGCAGCGACTTGATCTTCGAATTGATGACGGTGAGGTTGGACTCGTAGCGCAGTGCGTTGTCGGCAAAGGCGATGCGCTCGACGTCCATCTCGACGGTGTTGCCGTCGAGGCTCGACTGGTTGGGCACGCGGTAGAGCAGGTCTTTGTCGGACGCGGCTTGCGCCTGCCCTGCAAGGTGGCGCGACGAGGTAGTGGCCAGCGACACCGACTGCGCCGACGCGCGGCCGCGCTCGACGGCTTCGCTCAGGCGCGAGCCGAAGTCGAAGTCGCGCGCCTTGTAGTTGGGCGTGTCTGCATGGGCGATATTGGCCGCGAGCACTTCCTGGCGCTCGGCGCGGAGGTTGAGGGCTTCGCGGTTGAAACGAAGCGCCGCATCCAGCTTGTCGATCATCTTTTTTCCATCCGTTGAGGCGTCGCCAATGCGCAAGCGCAGCGACAGATGGAAAGCGAGTCTATGCATGCATCGCGTTTGCAATCGCCCGAACAAAGGGGGTTTTCGCCTGCTGCTCGCACCTTCGATCGGCGGGCGGATTTCTAGAATTTCCGGGCGGCGGCATGCGCCCTCTTGCCGTGGCGCGCCGCAATCCAGGCCCTCTTTTCCGACACACCCGATGACCCTCTTCAAGCTTCGCAACCGCAGCCTGCCGGCACTGGTGGCCATGGTGTGCACGGCGTCCGCGTTCGCCGCCGCTGCCGATGCCGATGCCAATGCCAATGCCGCCGATGTCAATACGGTCATCGAGAAATACCTGCAGGTGCAGACGGCGGGTTTGCCAGGCAAGGTGACGATCAACATCGACGCACGCAGCACCTCCAACCTGCCCGCCTGCGATGCGCCAGAGGCCTTTTTGCCGCCGGGCGCGACGCCCTGGGGGCGCGTGTCGGTGGGCGTTCGCTGCCAGGCGGAGCGGCCGTGGACGCGCTACGTGCAGGCACACGTCGCGGTGGAAGGCAGCTATTTCGTGGCCGCGCGCGCCATCGATTCGGGCCGGCCGCTGGGCGCGGGCGACGTTACCGAGCGCACCGGCGACCTCACGCGGCTGCCGCGCTCGGTCATCACCAGCGCGGCCGAACTGGCCGGCGTGGTGACGGTCAACCGGGTGGCGCCGGGCGCGCCGCTGCGCAAGGAGCTGGTACGCGGCGTTACCGTCATCCAGCAGGGGCAGGCGGTGAAGGTCGTGGCGCAGGGCCAGGGCTTCGTCGTCAGCACCGAGGGCAAGGCCATGACCGGGGCCGTCGTCGGCGCCGTGGTGCAGGCCAAGACCCGCGACGGACGGCTGGTCAGCGGCGTGGCGGACGAAGAGGGGCAGATCCAGCTCGCCCAGTAAGCAGCTTCGTGCACGCCCTGCCTAAAGTTCTTGCCCAAGCTGCCGATATACGGGTCAGCCCCTGAGGAATCACCTTGAAAATCGATCAACCCGCCCCTTCGGCCACGCCCCCTCATCGCCCAACGCCCGCGCCGGGCGCGGCTACGGTGACCGGCGCCGATGCCGCCCAGCGCCCCAAGGAGGCGGCGCCGGCTTCCGCGCACGTTCATTCGCTGCCCAGCGCCGCGGGCACTGCCAGCGATTTCGATGCGGCCCGCGTGGCGGCGATCCGCGAGGACATCCGCGCCGGGCGCTACCAGATCCGCCCCGAGCGCATCGCCGACGGCCTGCTGGCGAGCGTGCGAGACCTGCTCGACCCCAGGCTCGACCCGAACAGCGGCAAGGGCGGCAACGAATGAAACCCACCCTGCTGACCCACCTGCGCACCGAGACTGCCTGCATCGAGGAATTCCTGTCGGTGCTGGACCGCGAGGCCCAGGCGATGTCGGACGGCGCGTTCACCGACCTGGCGGCCATTGCCGGCCAGAAGACCGTGCTGCTCGACCGCATGGCCGAGCTGGACACGCAGCGCGAAGCCATGCAGGCGGCGCTGGGCTTCGAGCCTGGCCGCGTGGGTGCCGATGCTGCCGCAGCAGCCGGCGGCCCGGACGTGGCGCAAGCCTGGGCTGCATTGCTGGAGCTTGCCGGGCAGGCAAGAGGCCACAACCTGCGCAACGGCTCGATGGTCTACGCGCATCTCGATTTCACGCAACAGGCCCTGCACTTCCTGCAGGCCAGCGCGCAGCTGTTCTACGGACCGGACGGCGTGCGCAAGACACAGGCGGGCAGCGGCAATCGCCTCGCGGCGGGCTGATCGCCGTGCGGGCCGGGCTGCTGGTCATGCTGTGGCTGTGCGCTACCGCCCTGCATGGCGTGGCGAGCGCGGCGGACGGCGTGCTTGTCACCAACGTGGCGCCGGGCGCCCTGCCGGGCGACGCGGTCAACCTCGGCCAGCTGCAACAGGTGCCCGCTGCCCTGCGCGACGTGGAGCGCATCGCGTACTCAGGTACGGCGATGGCCGTGGCCATGTCGGCTGCGTACGTGCCCACGCTCTACCCCGGCGAGAAGACGGTGGGCCTGGCCGTCGGCACCTACAAGGGCTACACGGCGGCGAGCCTCGGCTTCAAGACCCTGTCGGACGACGGGCAGATGGCCTGGGGCATGGCCATCGCCAATGCAGGCCGGGACTGGGGCTTCAACGCCGGCATCGGCTGGAAGCTGCCGCGCGCGGACGACCGCTGAAGCAGCCCTTCCACCCTCACCATCACCAACACACGGAACCCCTCGACATCATGAACAACGACGCTCACGGCGGCTCGCGCCAGGTGGCCATGGTGGGTTGCGACGAGGCCCAGGCGCAGGCATGGGGACAACGGCTGAGCCTGATGGGCTGCGCGCCGGTTTCCTTCGACAGCAGCGACGACTTTCTGCGCGCGGTAACGCGCGGCACGCAAGGGAGCCACTTCGACCTGCTGCTGGTGGTGCTGAAGGACGAGGGCGCGTGGCCGGTGCTGACGTCGATGTGCAAGGCGCTGCGCCTGCCGATCTTCCTGGTCGCCAATGCGCTGCAGCGCGAGCTGCTGGCCGAGGTGCTGCTGGCGGCGGAGCCCGAAGCGCAGGGCGCGAGCATCGATTTCGCGGTGCTGCCGGTCGACGACTTCGAGGTGGAGTTGCGCGTGCGCGAAGCGCTGCGGCGCAACGAGACGCTGCTGCATCCGCCATCGGTGAATGCGCTGTTCGGCGACTACCAGTTCATCGGCAGCCGCAAGGTGGTGGTGCACAAGGGGCAGGACATCCGCCTGAAGCCGCGCGAATTCGAGCTGGCGCTGCTGCTGTTTCGCAATACCGGCCGGCTGCTGGAGCGCGACTGGCTGCTGGGTTCGCTGTGGATGGACTCGCAGGTCGAGCGCAGGAGCCGGGTGCTCGACTGCTGCGTGGCGAACATCCGCCGCAAGCTGTCGCTGCACAAGGACAGCGAGTTCATGCTGCACTCGGTGTACGGACGGGGCTACGAGCTTCGCCATGTGCCGGGCTCGCCGATTGCAGGCACCGTGGACGACTCGGGATTTCCGGACACGTCGAACGAGCCGATCTGGCTGGGGGAAATCTCCCAGGCACGGGCGTAGGAGCCTGTCAGGCCTGGGAATCGCTCCCGCGGCGGCGCCGGGTCGTCCATTCGTCGACGAAATACCGGGCGCGGGAGCGGACCCGCTCGAGCGCTGCTTCGCGCGAGGGCTGTTGCGTCAGCACGAACACGCAGCGCTGCACCCGTCCCTGCCGGAGTTCGGCCTCGCCGGCATAGGTGCCTTCCAGGGTCTTTTTGAGGTCCAGCCGGCACGTCCAGCCTTCAGGGAGATTGAAGTCGACGGGGTCTTGGGTCATGGCGTATCGAAGAATAGTTCTCCGCAGGCCGTTTGAAAATATGACGATCGCCAGCCTCGAGGAACCGCCACCAATGGGCGGGTGCCTGAGCGACCTCTACCAACGCCAGCAGACCGTCCACCCGAGTATCAGCCGGCAACCTTAAGCCGAACTGAAGGCCGGAAAATAAGAGCGCTGGCGTCATGGAAGATCGCGCCACCCGAGCAAGAATTGCGAATGCAACAACTGCAGATCGACTCGCACCAGGTTCACCTGTGGCACCTGTACGTCCCCGAGCAGGACGACGACGCCACCTGCGAAGAAAAGGGCATGGCCCTGCTGGCGCCCGAAGAGCGCGAAAGGCACGGGCGCTTTCACTTCGCCCGTGACCGGCGCCGCTATCTCATGACGCGGGGGCTGATCCGCTCGCTTCTCTCCTGCTATGCACCCATCGCCCCGCAGGACTGGGAGTTCGAGAACAACGCCTACGGGCGCCCGCGGATCGCCAACGCACTGCCGCAGGCACAGCGCCTTCGCTTCAATATTTCGCACAGCGCTTCGCTCATCGTGGCGGCGCTGACGGTGGAGCGCGAAGTGGGCGTGGACGTCGAGCACACGGCAAGGGCTGCCCCGCTGGAGATTGCGGAGAACTTCTTCTCCGCCAGGGAGGCGAAAGAGCTGCAGCAGCTTCCGGCCGGGCTTCAGCCTTCACGCTTCTGGGATCTCTGGACGCTCAAGGAAAGCTATATCAAGGCGCGCGGAATGGGGCTGTCTCTGCCGCTGGACCGGTTTTCCTTCAGCTTCGACGACGCCAATCGCGTGGCAATCGACTTCGAGGACGGCCTCGAGGATTCCGCAGCGCGCTGGCAGTTCTGGCAGCTTCAGCCGGACAACGCGCACGCCGTGGCCCTCTGTCTTGAGCGAACTCAATCGCAAGACGTGCAGATCCTGTGCCGGAAGGCAACGCCGCTGCTTGCGTCCTTCGGGGAATTTCAGGGCACGGTGACGCGCCGGTCAGCAGGCAGCTGACTACTTGCTGGCCGACTGACCGCGCTCCGCCTCGAATTCGGCCCGGTTCCACAGGCCGAAATACAGCACCTCCGACCACTGCAAGCCGAGCGGATGCTCCGTGGCGCCGGTGCGGGTGCTGTCGCAGTCATCGTCCAGCCGCAGCCCGAAAAAGGCGTCGAGCGGGGCGGCGCACTTCTGCGTGGTCGCCTGTTTCAGCTGTCGCCCCGCCTCGGCAATGTCGGCCGGCAGGGCATCGATGGCGGCGCCCACGCGCAGGCACCGCGCGATCTCCTGTTCCACGCAGGCTCGCAGCGCCGCCTCATCTGATTCGGACATGGTGTCGAACTCGATCGTCTCCAGCAGCAGGTAGCGGTCGCGATGGGCTTCGAGGAAGGCGATCGTCTCGTCGAGCCAGATGGGCAGATGCACCAGCGCCGTGGACGCACTCGCTGGCTCAGCGGGGGCCGTTTCCGTCTGTGGCGAAACCAGCCGCTTGAGACGCCCGAGGAAAGACACCGGCTGCGCTGAAACGGCAGGTTGCGGCTCGGGTGCTGATGCTTGCGCCGCAAGGAGAAACCGCACGATGTCGATGAAACGCCGCACGCGCTCGAAGCCCGGATCGAAGCTGCTGCTGATTGCATGGAGCCTGACCTTGTGCTCCGGCTCGTCGTCATCGAAGCCATCCGACACCAGCGAGGCACACAGCTGCGGATCGCCCGACATGAGAAGCCTGTATATGAACGGCACGTCGTAAGGCCATTCGGACAGGCCCGAAATTGTTTCCGGGCGGTCGGCATATGCGCCGGGCCGGTTGCTGACGCTGTAGAGATAGGAACGGTTGGCCATCTGGAACTCCCTGATTCGCGCGCCATTGTTCAAGCGCTACTGCCCGATTCTAGGAGGTAGGCCCGGCTGAATGACTATTCCCAGGAAACCTGAAATTAAGAAAAAACTTCAACAAAATCAAAGATGCACCAATAAGAGGCATCACTTTTTTGTCGCCGCCGATATCAAAATAGTGATTCAGAAAAATAACTACATTGAAAAAATAAAACAACTGTGATATTCATTTAATTCACTAGTATTTTCATATTACTATTCATCAATAATGCTCGATTTAAAATACAAATCAATTTGACACAATGACTCCAAAATGCGACATGACTAGTTGCAAATACCCGCCCTCCTTTTAAGATTTATTTAGAAATAATAATTTCCAAGTGTTTCTTAAGTGGAATGGCCTCACGACCATTCAATAGTTTTCCAACGGATGGATGGGGCTCATGAACACAACTTATCGCTCGCTCTGGAACGAATCCCTTGGCGCCTGGGTAGCGGCGTCGGAACTCACTTGCGCGCGCGGCAAGCGCAGTGGGAGTTGCGTGACGGCCGATGCACTCACGCTGCCTCCGTCGAGGCGCCTGCGCTCGGGGATCATGACCGCGCTGCTGACCATGGGCGGGCTTGGAGGGGCCTCGCTGGCGCAGGCGCAAGCGATCTGCACTGCGGGGCCGTACTACGCCTATAGCGGCAGCTCGACTTGCGCAGGTCAGCAGTCCCAAGCGACTATGGGCGGAGCCACAGCTATAGGCTTTAACGCCAGCAGTACGGGGCTGAATGCCACGACTCTCGGCTACGGCGCTATTGCCTCGGCGGTCAATGCTCTTTACCTGGGCGCGCGTACCGCTGGAGGAACCGGAGCAACCGGAGAGTCGTCGATTGCCATCGGTACGGATGTCGCCTCCACTGGAGCAGGGTCCATCGGTATCGGCGTGCAGTCGAAAGCAACTGGAAACGGCGTTGCCGTGGGTGCGTCAGCCGTTGCCTCGGCGACGGGCGTGGTCGCAGTGGGCGGTGGCGCCACGAGTTCGGCAGTCAACGGTGTAGCTGTTGGCTCCGGAGCCAGTGCGTCCGGAGTCAACTCCATTTATCTAGGCGCACGCACCGCCCCGACGGCAGGTTCGCTGAGCGAGAGTTCGATCGGAATCGGTACGGACGTGACTGCGAGCGACACGTACGCAACCGCCATCGGCTTCAACACGAAGGCGACCGGGCTGCGCAGCGTTGCCCTTGGATACCTCGCAAATGCGGCCGCATTGGATACCGTTGCGCAAGGTACCCGCAGCCAGGCAACAGCCCAGAACGCCATCGCCGTCGGCTTCCAGTCGATCGCGTCCCAGCTGAATTCGGTCTACATCGGCTCGCGTACCGGCGCGGGAACGGGGGCCACTGCAGTCGGCGCCGTCGCCATCGGCACGGATGTGACGGCGTCCCAGCTCAACACCACAGCCATGGGCTTCCAGAGCCAGGCGACCGGACAAAGCGCAGTGGCTGTCGGGTCGACTGCGGTCGCTTCGGGTACCTCTGCAATGGCGCTGGGGACGGGCACGCTCGCAAACAACGTCAATGCTGTCGCGCTCGGCGCTTCCGCCAATGCCACCGCGGCCGGCGCCAGCGCCCTGGGCACTTTCGCCAATGCTTCGGGAGCGAACTCCACAGCGGTCGGTGTCAGCTCGACGGCCAGCGGCTTGCGCGGGTTCGCTGGCGGCTGGGGGAGCAACGCCGTAGGCGCCGATGCCGCAGCCATCGGCACGTCGGCCAACGCGGCAGGAACAAGCTCGGCAGCGCTCGGCAACCTCGCCAATGCTTCGGCGGATTTCTCGCTGGCCATGGGCAACCAAGCCCTATCGAGTGGCGTCGGCTCGGTCGCGGCGGGGTCGGGAGCCAACGCCGCGGCCGACGGGACCGTCGCGATGGGCAACAACGCTGCTGCAACCGTCACGCGCGCAACCGCACTGGGATTCGGCACAGCAGCGAGCGGCCAGAACGCTACTGCAGTGGGCGCACTCGCCAATGCGTCCGCAGCGCAGGCGGTCGCTATCGGCAACAGCGCCAATGCCTCGGCGCTCAATGCGATAGCGATGGGCACCAACACCGTCGCCGACTCCGCCGATGCAGTCGCGATCGGCAACAGTTCCAAGGCCACCGGCGGCAAGGCGGTGGCCATCGGCTCCGGCAACGTCGCCAGCGGCAATGGCGCCGTGGCGATCGGCGACCCGAACACCGCCACCGGCAACGGCGCGATCGCGAATGGCCTGGACAACACCGCCACCGGCAACGGCTCCGTGGCCATGGGCAACACCAACAAGGTCGGCGGTGGCGGCCAGGATGTGAGCGTGCCCGGCACGGCGGCTCAGGGCGCAGTCGGCATCGGCTACCAGAACACCGTGGTCGGCCAGGGCAGCGTGGCCATCGGCAGCACCAGCAAGGCGCTGGCCGCGGGCGCGGTCGCGTTCGGCGACACGGCGGTGGCGAACAACGCTCGCGACGTGGCGCTGGGCTCGGGCTCCACGACGGACGTGGCGGTCGGTACGCCCAACGCCGTGGTCGGCGGCACGACCTACAACTTCGCCGGCACCACGCCGACGAGCACGGTCAGCGTCGGCGCTTCGGGTGCGGAGCGCACCATCACCAACGTGGCGGCCGGCAGGATCTCCGGCTCCTCGACAGATGCGATCAACGGCTCGCAGCTGTTCGGCACGAACCAGCAGGTCACGAAGAACACAAACGACATCACCAACATCAACGCCGGCGCGGGCATCAAGTACTTCCACGCGAACTCGACCCTGCCCGATTCGCAAGCGGTGGGGACGGATTCCGTCGCCATCGGCCCGAACGCGGTAGCCAACAACGCCGGCGCCGTGGCGCTGGGCTCGGGGGCCACGACGGACGTGGCAGTCGGCACGGCCAGCGCCGTGATCGGCGGCACGACCTATAACTTTGCCGGCACGACACCGGCCTCGACGGTGAGCGTCGGTGCAGTGGGTGCCGAGCGCACGATCACCAACGTGGCGGCTGGCAGGCTCTCCAACACGTCGACAGATGCGGTCAACGGCTCGCAGCTGAATGCAACGAATCTGCAGGTCACCAAGAACACGACCGACATCACCGTCCTTGGCAACACGATCAACGACATCAACACCGGCGCGGGCATCAAGTACTTCCACGCCAATTCGACGCTGGCCGACTCGCAGGCGCTGGGGACGAATTCAGTCGCCATCGGACCGAACGCAGTGGCCAACAACGCTGGCGACGTGGCACTGGGCTCCGGCTCCACGACGGGCGTGGCAGTCGGCACGGCCAGCACCACCATCAACGGCACGACCTACAACTTTGCCGGCACTACGCCGACGAGCACAGTCAGCGTCGGCGCGGTGGGCGCCGAGCGCACGATCACCAACGTGGCGGCCGGCAGTATTTCCGGCTCTTCGACCGATGCCATCAACGGCTCGCAGCTGTTTGCCACCAACCAGTCGATCGAGAACCTCAGCACCACGGTCACAGCCAACAAGACCAGGTACTACAGCGTCAACTCGACCGGTGGCGGCAACGAAGACAACCTTGGCGCGACTGGCGCCGATGCCATCGCATCGGGCAAGGATGCGAGTGCAACTGTCGCCGGCTCCGTGGCTCTCGGTTCAGGCTCCGTCTCCGACCGCGCAGTCGCAGGCAGCACCGGCAACATCCCCGCGGGCAGTTCGCTGATCCCCTTCAACACGACCGACCGCACGCTGCTCGGCGCCCTCTCTGTCGGCAGCGCCACCACCTACCGCCAGATCACCAACGTGGCCGACGGCACGCAGGCGCAGGACGCCGTCACGGTGCGCCAGCTCAGCGGCGCGCTGCAGTCGTTTGCCGTCACGCCCATCCAGTACTTCCACGCCAACTCCACCGCGGCCGACTCGCTGGCCATCGGCACGGAATCGGTGGCGGTCGGCCCGCAGACGGTGGTCAACGGCAACAACGGCGTGGGCATCGGCAACGGCGCCATCGTGCAGCAGAGCGCACCGGGCGGCATTGCAATCGGCCAGGGTGCAACCTCGCACCTGGCCGACTCCATCGCGCTGGGCACGCAGTCGTCGGCCGCCGCGGTGCAGGGCGTGGCGCTGGGCGCGGGCACCAGCGTGACGCAGGCCGGCGGCGTGGCGCTGGGAGCTGGCTCGGTGGCTTCGACTGCGGCAGGCGTGGCAGGCTATGTGCCGCCCACCGCCACCGACGCGCAGCGCATCGCCATAGGCGCGACCACCAGCACGCTGGCGGCCGTGTCGGTGGGCAATGCCGCCAGCGGCCAGTTCCGCCAGATCACCGGCGTGGCCGCGGGCACGGCCGACAGCGACGCGGTCAACGTCTCGCAACTGCGGGGCGTGCAAGGCCAGGTGGCAGTGATCGATCAGTCGACGGTCAAGTACGACACCAACGCGGACGGCACGACCAACTACAACAGCGTGACCATGGGCGGCAGCAATGCCACCGGCCCCGTCACGGTGCACAACGTGGCGCCGGGCGTGGCGGGTACCGACGCGGTCAACGTCAACCAGCTCAATGCGGTCAGCGGCGGCCTGAACAACCGCATCAATGCCCTCAGCGACCGCCTCGACGGAGTCGAGAAGAACGCCTATGCCGGCGTTGCCGCGGCCATGGCGCTGCAGATGCCCGGAAGCTACGTTCCGGGCAAGACGGTCATGCGCATCGGCGCGGGCTCCTTCAAGGGCCAGAGCGCGGTGGGCGTCAGTTTCCGGCGTACCTCCGAGAACAACGCCTGGAGCATCACCGGCGGCGTGGCTACCAGCCGTGCCGGCGTGGGCGCCACCGTGGGCGCGGAATGGGTCTTCAACTGATCGCCGTACGAATGAACTGGACGAACTCCATCATGAACAAGCTTCTTCAAGCCAAGGCCCCTTTCACTGTTCTCTGCCTCGCGGCACTGCTGGCCGGCGGCTGCGCCAGCCCGAGCTACACCATCACGCCGGAGATGCAGGCCCGAGCCGCTTCGGAGAACCCGGCGCCGCCGAAGGACGAAGACTTTCCCGCGCTGAACTCGGCCAAATGGCAGCAGGGCGCGTTCCCGAGCCTCGAGGCCTTGCGCAACATGCGCACCGGCCTGGGCAAGGACCAAGTGCGCGAACTGCTGAGTTTTCCGCACTTCAGCGAAGGGCTGGGCGGCGTGCGCGAATGGAACTACATCTTTCACTTCCGCACCGGTGCGGGCCCGGAGTACATCACCTGCCAGTACATGGTTCGCTTCAATGCAGACGTGCTGACCAACGGGATGTACTGGAAGGGGCCGGGCTGCGCGGATGTGCTCAAGCCACCCGTGGTGACGAGGTCTGCCGCGGCCGCTCAGCCGGTGGTTGCTCCTGCGAAGACGACGCTCGGTGCCGACGGCCTCTTCCGCTTCGACGGCCGCTCGCTGGCCGACTTGCTGCCTGAAGGGCGACGCAAGCTGGACGCCCTGGCCAGCGACATCAAGGGCAGCGTCAAATCGGTGGACACGATCAGGGTCACTGGCCACACCGACCGGCTCGGCAGCAGCACCTATAACCAGGCGCTCTCGCTGGCGCGCGCCAACACCGTACGCGACTACCTCGTGCAGGCCGGCGTGCCCGCGCAGAACATGCAGGTGCAGGGCAAGGGCGAATCGGAACCGAAGGTGCAATGCGCGCAGACACGGCGGGCAGAGCTGATCGACTGTCTCGCCCCGAACCGCCGCGTCGAGATCGAGGTCTTCGCGCAGCGCTGAACTCTTCGGCGGGCCTCGCATACTCATTCATCAATACGAAGGAGGTATAAAAAAGCATCTCGAATGAGTATTTCCAGATATGGATTTGTCTCCCTAGGATGCGCCCACAACTATCAGGAGACGAGACATATGAAGAGGATCACCACTCTGGCTTTGCTATGGGCCGCCGGCTTGCAATGCACCATGGGCACTGCACTTGCACAGAGCGCGCCATGGCCCCAACGAGCCATCAAGATCGTGACGCCAACGCCACCCGGCGTCGGCTCCGACATCTTCGCGCGCAGCTATGCCGACCAGCTCTCGCGATTGCTGAAGGTGCCCGTGATCGTGGAGAACAAACCGGGCGCACTGTCGACCATCGGCACGGACGCGGTGGCCAAGGCAACGCCCGACGGCTACACGGTGCTGTTCTCGACGAGCAACCCGTTCACGATGACGCCGTTTCTCCTCTCGAAGCTTCCCTACAACCCGAAGGAAGATCTTGTGCCTGTGACGCAGGCACTCAAGGGCGGCTCATTCATCGTGGCGAACAACGCGGTGCCCGCGCGCAATACGGAAGAACTGGTCGCACTGGCCAAGCGCCAGCCGGGTCACGTGAGCTTCGCGTCTTACGGCTCGGGCAGCACCTCGCACCTGGGCTTTGAGCTGCTGCAGGAAGCAGCGGCCATCGAGATGCTGCACGTTCCCTACAAGCAGGGCGCCATGCCCGATGTGATCGGTGGGCAGGTGATGCTGGGCTTCGAGCCCCCGATCTCGGCATTGCCGAACATCAAGGCGGGCCGGGTGAAGGCACTGGCCTATACCGGCAGCCAGCGCAGCGCAGCACTGCCCGACGTGCCGACCGTTGCAGAGCGCTATCCCGGTTACGACGTGTCGACCTGGCTCGGCTTCTGGGTGCCCGCGCGCACGCCCGATGCCATCGTCGAGCAATTGAACCGGGCGATCACCACCGTGACGCGTTCGCCGGAGATGGCGCGGCAGATCGCCGATGCCGGGCTGGAGCCGATGACGACGAATTCCGCCGACACCCGCGCCATCATCGAACGCGAGGCCCAGACCATGGGCCGGCTGATCAAGGCCAAGGGCATACGCATCGACTGACGATGCCCTGGCGCGGCTGAACGAACGCCGCTCCCCATTCTTCTTCTGAGGTTTTCACGCCGTGGTGCTTGCAGCGCAAGCACCGCGCGCCGACACGCGCCAACACGCGCCATTTCCGCACGCCATTTCTACAACGAGGAGACAAGCATGAAGACAACAACCACCCCACCCTTTCGCCGCCGGCTGCCGCACACCGTTGCGGGCGCGCTCTGCATCGCCGCCAGCGCTGGCGCGACAGCTCAATCGAGCGTCCAGCTCTTCGGTACGCTGGACATGAACCTCACGTACACGAAAAGCGACGGGCGCTCCGTCAAGTCGATGGACCAGGGAGGCAACATCTTCCCCAGCCGGCTCGGCTTTCGCGGCACGGAGGACCTGGGCGGCGGGCTGGCCGCGAGCTTCTGGCTGGAAATGGCACTGCTGCCCGACACGGGCGAGGTCCAGGGCGTCGGCTTTCACCGGCGCTCGACGGTGAGCCTGTCGCACAACAGCGTCGGCGAGCTGCGGCTCGGGCGCGACTACACGCCCACGTTCTGGAACATCTCGCAGTTCTCGCCCTTCGGCACCGTGGGCGTCGGCGGCTCTGCCAACATCGTCGAAGGCTGGCCCTTCGGCCTCGGCGGCGCACGCACGCTGGCGCGGGCCAACAACTCCGTGGGCTACTTCCTGCCCAAAAACCTGGGCGGCTTCTACGGCCAGGCGATGTACGCCCTGCCCGAAGGCGAGGACGGCGCTCGCTACCGCGGCGGGCGGCTGGGCTGGACCAACGGCACGGTCGATGTCGCGGCTGCCTACGGCGTGACACCGGTCGGCCCCAACGACTACAGCGTGGCCAGCCTGGGCGGCACTTACGACTTCGGGCTGGCAAAGCTCTACGCGAACTACTACCGGCAAAAGACCGAGGGCGACAAGCAGGTCAACGTGATGCTGGGCCTGAGCGTGCCGGTCGGCCCGGGCGTGATCAAGGCCTCGGTGGCACGCTCCAACCGCTCCGGACCGGGCATCGACAGCGACGACGCGACGCAATATGCCGTCGGCTACGTGCACTACCTCAGCAAGCGCACCGCGCTGTACGGCACCTACTCGCTCGTCCGCAACCGCGGCAATGCGGCCTACGCCGTTGCCGACTCGGCGCCGGCCAGCACGCCGGGACGCGCAGCGCGCGGGCTGCAGTTGGGCATTTCGCACAACTTCTGATCGGGTCAGCTGCAAGAAAAAAGCCGCAGTGAAAAATCACTGCGGCTTTTGATAGTGGCTTTGCCAGCAGAAGAGTGAAAGGCCTGAAGGCTTTCAGCAATCAACTGCTTGCAAGCGTATTTGGAGGAGAGGGAGTCTGCCTTCAAGGCGTCCTAAGCAATCCTAATTCGACCGAGTTTCGTGCCTCCTCATTGGAGAAACACCTCAACAGCATTCCTGATCGATCCTTGCCAATCCGTTTCGATCCCAAGATCTATGGTAGAAACAATGGTAGGTCAAATTTCAAGGAAACAGAACTGCTGTGGCACGCAAGGCAAAGGAATTATCAGCACTGCAAGTGGGTCGATTGACCTCACCCGGCAACCATGCCGTTGGCGGCGTGTCCGGTCTTTACCTGTACGTGAATGACGCAGGAGCACGCTCCTGGGTGCTTCGAACTATGGTCGGCACCAAGCGTCGGCACATGGGGCTCGGGGGCTTTCCAGATGTCCCTCTTGCTCGAGCCAGAGAAAAGGCAAGAGCAGCTCGCGACGATATCGAACGAGGCATTGATCCCATTGCGCAACGCAAAGCGGCGGCCAGCCTCCTACGCGCCCAGCAAGCGACTGAAAAAACGTTCCAACAAGCGGCCGAAGGATTCCTGGAGGCGCACGGGGATACTTGGAAGAACCCCAAGCATCGCACTCAGTGGGCCAGCACCCTGAAAACCTACGCCTATCCAGTTATGGGCGACCTGCTCGTTCGCGACGTGGGCCAGGAGCATGTGCTCGCAGCCCTGGAGCCCATCTGGAAAACCAAGAACGAAACCGCATCACGATTGCGAGGCCGAATTGAGAACGTTCTCGACTGGGCCACCGTCCGCAAATACCGTACAGGAGAGAACCCGGCACGCTGGAAGGGTCACCTGGACATGTTGCTGCCGGCGCCCGGGAAAATTCAGAAGGTAGAGCATCACCGCGCGCTACCCATCGATGCCACTGTGCCTTTCATGTCCGACCTGCGTCAGCGAGAAGGAACTGCGGCCAAAGCGCTGGAGTTCACCGTGCTGTGCGCAGCACGCAGCGGCGAGGTGCGCGGCGCGGTCTGGCCGGAGTTCGACCTGGACGCTGGTGTCTGGACTATCCCGCCAGAGCGAATGAAGGCCACCAAGGAGCACCGCGTTCCCTTGTCCGAATCAGCACTTCGGATTCTCCGTGCTCAACCTCACCTCAAAGACAACGAGTTGGTGTTCCCTTCCGCACGGGGCAAGCAGCTTTCCGACATGGCGATGACTGCCGTCATGCGCCGCATGAATGTGGATGCCGTGCCCCACGGGTTTCGCTCTACATTTCGCGATTGGGCAAGAGAGCGCACCAACTACCCACGGGACTTGGCTGAGCAGGCCCTTGCACACGCCCTGGACAACAAGGTCGAGGCCGCTTATCGGCGCGGGGATGCGCTGGAAAAGCGCCGTTTGATGATGCAGGACTGGGATGACTTCTGCTCTAAGGTAGAGAAAAAAGAAGAAGCCTGAAGGCAGGCAACCTGCTCCCTTCCTCTCAATTTTCACTCCCTATCTGGCAATCAAGGTTGATATATTCGACACCGAGCTCCACGCCCCGTCGAACAATCGAGATCCAGATGGTATCTTCCAAGAAAGTCGTGCGTGCAGAAGACTGACATCCAACTTCCCCTCGATGATCCCATCGATCTTTGGGATTTCACTCGGCTCATCGCCAAGTCCATCTGCCCGAGCATGCGAGAAGCTGAAGACTATGCCTGGCTCCAGAAGAAACTCGTAAAGCTGCCAACCTCGGATCTCGAGATCCAATCCGATATGTCAGCGGCAGAACGAACAGCGCTGCTTCGAATCTTGCCAGGCCTGCCACCACACGCCGGTATGCCCCCAAGAGAGCGAGAGGTGTTCATGGATGCCTATCTGAAGCATCCTGACCGCCTCCCTTGGAGGCCCGTGTTTGTGAGCGAAGAAACGGTTGCCGCCAACGGCCACCAGATACTCCAGATTCAGGAGAAGCATCGCCTCGCACTTCAGCAAGAAATCGAATCCGGCAAGCTCATCGCATTCAACCAGCATCACATCGACGAGGGCCGTGCAGGAAAGAACATCTTCATCCGTCGCGAAGATGCGTTGAACTACCTCAAGGCACATCGGCTTCGCACGGTTGATGATCCGAGCTCTCGCTCCATCCACTCGGCATCGAAACCGAAAGCCTCTGCCACAAAAGAGGCAACATCGCCCAAAGCACTTGAAGCCGATCACCAAAGTGATTCGGTGAAAGTAGACTCGACCAACGCCCCAAAAGGGACGACAGCACTCGTTGACCTCGCTGCTCCCGTAACGACGCCAATCTCGGCATCCCCGCGGCCAAAAATTAAGCAGCCATCCTCCCAACAGGACGGCAAGACTCAGCAATCACCGAGGGAAAGTCTAGAAACTTCGGTAGCACCTACGCGGCACAGCACTGCCACAGTGATCTTGCGCCGGCGCCAAGTCGAGGCCCGAACCTCGTTGTCGCGCTCGGCCATCTATGACCGACTCGACGCAAACTCCCCGCGCTATGACCCCACCTTTCCCAAGCAGGTGAAACTCGGAAGTTCAAGCGTTGGCTGGCTGGAAAGTGAAATTGAAAACTGGCTTGCAGCGAGGACACGCGCGTCGCGTCAATGAAGCCAACGAGAGTCAAAGCAGAGCTATCCGCGCCGTACTCAGTACCCCAAGCACCGCCGCCCGCACCTCCACGGCGAAATGGACAGATGGGGTGGCCCTGGGCGGAAACACCAAGCTTTCTGAGAGCGACAAGGCATTAATCCGGCATCTCTACCCTAAGGCCGGCAGTTAGCCCGACTACAGGGTCTCAGTCGTCCAATACAACCGTGAAGCTCAGGTCGGCCCCCGAGGCCTCGACCGAATGAATTGACACGCCGGACGGCGATCCATCCCACCAGGCACTTCTGACCCTGGAACCTTTGCCAAACACCGATCCGGAGGAGGCACCGAAGAGGTCTTGCGCATCACCGAGGTAATCATCGCCCTGCACCACCCCCTGACCCGCCTGGAGTTCGTCCAGCCCATCGGCCTGCAGCAACGAGCACTCAAAGTGTTGGTGGCCGGCCGGTGCCTCTTGAGGCTTCGTGTTGCTGCCCAGTTCATCAACGTGCCAGATCGCGATGCCGCTGCTGAACAGACCCGCATCGCGGCCCGCCTTTCGCCGGGCCTCGATGAGCAGATACTCGGTCGCGTTGCGCCGGTGGATGAAGAAGCTGTTGGGAGTCGAAGCGCTCAGCGTCTGCCGCCCCGATGTCAACGGCAACGCATTGCCCCAGCCGGCCTTCAATTTCAGATACGCGCCGACATGTGTCGGATTTGTCTCTGGACCGTAGGAGCCCAAACACATCAAACAGTACCGTCCAACGCCCTTTTTCTTGTCGCTGTACTGATACAGATCGGGAAAATCACAGAGCATGTGGCCGTTCTCATGGCAGTAGACGCCCAACGCCAACGCGTCGCGCGCTGCGGTTACCTGATAGTCCACGGCGCTCTTGTTGTGCATCAGGGCGAATGGCTGGGGGAGACGTGACGAATGCGGCCACAGGCCCTCTCTCCATTTGTTTGGCACCTCGCCGGCGTAAAAGACGTTCATCGCATACACACCGCGCTGCGCATCGACTGTGAGCGCCGAGAAGTCAAAACCCTGCTTCCGATGGAAGTCAAGAGCCTCCACGATCAGTTCCTCCGCCCGTTGGCCGAATCGCAATGCAGCGTCAGCGTAATACGCGAGCGGTTGTCGCGCGGTGTAGAGCGGAGCGACCACCGTTCGGTAGTTCAGCTTGCCACCCGAGATCTCTCGGAAGTAGTCGAAAACCGAGCCGTTGTTGCCGAATCCGTTGTACCCGGGCTGGTTGCAGAAGTCGGAGATCTGCTGAGGCGTGATCTTCGCTGGCACGTCCATAAAGGCAATGGGCAAGCACAGGCCGGTGAAGTCGCCAACCGTTTGCCTCGGCGGTGGTGCGCGCCTTTCACCGCCGGAGACTGCTTCATCGCGGAGTTGATCGCCTCGCTGTTCGTACCGGACACGCCAGCGCGGTGTGGGTAGGTCGTCAAACCTCGTGGACGGCATCGCGACGCTTGCCGCAGAGCGGCTTCGCGGACTACCAGGCTCGATCAACGTGCCCAGCGCATTCGCCGCCGGCCGGAAGAAACCCGTGTTCGGGTCCCGAACCACAGGCGTTCCGTCGGAGGTCATGAACACCGCGTGGTGCTGGTCGCCCCAACCTCGAACCGCGAGCGTGGTGCCATCCGCTTGCGGCAACTCGAATTCCCTGGCGATGAACGGGACCGGCATGGCAACTCCTCGAAGACAAGGAGTGGCTAATCTGTTCGCATGCTCGGCCTTTTGCCATACCTCATTTTAGGGATGGGCCGAATGGCCCGGAGGAGTCCAATACCGAAGGTCGGCGGTGCCCGCGGCACCTTGTGCTCTCCACGCTTCACAACGCTCCGGAGGTTCCCATGGCCAAGCTCGCCTTGTGCATCGGCATCAACAACTACCCAGGCACGGACATGGATCTGGCGGGCTGCGTCAATGACGCCAACGACTGGGCCGCTGAACTGGAGGCGCGCGGCTTCCTCGTCGAGAAGCTTGTCGACTCGCAGGCCACCAAGGCCCGCATGATCGCTGGCTTCAGGCGCATGATCGACAGAGCCGTGTCGGGCGACATGGTGGTCTTCACTTACTCGGGCCACGGCACCTACCAGTACGACACCGACGGCGATGAAGCTGATGGGCTCGACGAGGCGCTGTGCCCCCATGACGTCCACACCATCGACGCCGCGCTCACCGACGACGAGATCCATACGCTCTTCATGGCGCGCAAGGCTGGCGTGCACATCGCACTGATCTCCGACAGCTGCAATTCGGGCACGGTGAACCGCGACGCACTCAACGTAGGCGGCGCGGATAGAGCAGGCCGCGTGCCGCGCTACATGCCGATGGAAAACTGGATGTCGCCCGCACGTCTTGCCGC
Organism: Variovorax sp. YR566; assembly: GCF_051992195.1. NCBI lineage: Bacteria > Pseudomonadati > Pseudomonadota > Betaproteobacteria > Burkholderiales > Comamonadaceae > Variovorax > Variovorax sp. YR566. The sequence continues at coordinate 5,758,768 of NZ_CP197092.1, forward strand.
GGACGGCCCGCGCGGCGGTGCGGTGCCGGCGAGCGCCGTACACGGTGCGCAAACGCCCTTGATGGATGCCATCGCTGACGACGCCAGCGACGTGCTCATGGCCGGCTGCGAGGAAGGTGAAGGCCACTTCAGCTACGACGCCGTTTTCATGGGCCGCCCCAACGGCGCCTTCACCTTCTATGCACTGAAGGCCCTGCGCACCCTCACGCCCGGTGCGAGCTATGCCGACTGGCACGAAGCGCTGAAAGATTCGTTGCCGTCGCCTCGCTACCCGCAGACGCCGCAGATCCAGGGCGGTGACGACGCGCGAAAGCGCCCTGTCTTCAGCTGACGGCGCAAACCGCAAGAAGGAAAAGAACGACGAGGAGGCAACCCACTATGGCCACGACGATCGAACTGCGAATCACCGGGCGCCGGAGTACCTCGTCGGAACTGCCCGCGCTGCTGCATGCCTCGACGCGCGATCCTGCAGACGCCAGGCCCGACGAGTTCCTGCCGCCTGGTCTGATCAAGGTCACCGCCGCCATCGACATTGGCGCCAGCGCGCGGGGCACCGCAACGAGCGTCACCACCCAGCTCCAAGCCGCATCAGACGAGGTCCTGGTGCTCGAGTTGGCCGACGGCGGCACGCTGATCACCAGCCCCGCGCGCATGCTCGCCGCGTTGCAACGCAACCGGCCGGACCTGGTCGACGGTCAACGCATCCTCTTCGACCGGATGAATGCCGACGGCGCGCTGCAGCCGCAGCGCGGCATCGTCGGCGACGCGGTCGGCAGCTTGGTCACGCGCGTAGTGACTCTCGCGGTGGGTGGCGACGACGCAGTGATCGACAGCGCGAAGACGGAGCTCACCAAACTGCTCCTGCGGGCTATTGGTGTGGACACTATGGGCGTCGCCGGCCTTGGCGTGAGCTGGCTCGGCACCAAAGCGCTGATGTGGGCGATCGAGCAGCGGCTGCTCGGTACGCCCGGCCTGCATGCGTGGAGCGATGGCAACGTTCTCGCCGACGAGGTCGTCGGCGAGAACGGTGGCAACAGCAAGCTGGTCGACAAGGACGGCAAGCTCCGGCGCGCGCTGATCTTCATCCACGGTACAGGCTCCAACACGCTCGGCAGCTTCGGCGACCTGCAGCGGAACGACCGCGGCTTGTGGGCGCGGCTCCAGAGCTGTTTTCCTGGTGGTATCTACGGCCTGGAACATCGCACGCTGTCCGAGAGCCCGATCGAGAATGCGCTGCAACTGGTCAAGGCGCTCCCCAAGGGTGCCCTCGTGAGTCTGGTCACCCACTCGCGCGGCGGCCTGGTCGGCGATCTGCTGTGCCTTCGCGACATCGACCAGCACATCGAAGGCTACGGTTTCGCCTTCGCTGGCGCGGGCGATGCACAGGGCACCGGCGCCGACGTGCGCAAGGAGCTTGACGCGGCACACGCCGAGCACCGCGCCCAATTGAAGGAGCTCGCCGAGGCGCTGCGCGCGAAAGCCCCCGTGATCGAGCGTTATGTGCGCGTCGCCAGCCCCGCGCAGGGCACCAAGCTTGCAAGCGGCAACTTCGACGTGTTCCTCTCGGGCCTGCTCACGCTCATCAGCCGCGTGCCCTACTTCTTCGGCAACCCGCTGTACTCTGCCTTCAAGCGCGTGGTGATCGAGATCGCGCGCAACCGCACGAACCCGCACCTGGTGCCCGGCATCGAGGCGATGCTGCCCGACTCGCCCATGACCGCACTGCTGCGTGACGGCGCAGTGCAGCCCGGTATCGACATGGCGCTCATCGCGGGAGACATCCAGGGCGGCAACCTGCTGATGCGCATGGGCGTAATGCTCACTGACTTCCTCCTGTTCGAAAACACCGACAACGACCTGGTCGTGGACACTGCCGCGATGCTGACCGGCGTGGCCGCACGAAACAAGGCGCGCGTGCTCTTCGACCGCGCGTCGGACGTGTCCCACTTCAACTACTTCGCCAACCTCGACACCCGAAGCGCCCTACGCGACTGGCTGCTGACCGACGATCCGGCATCCGTAGAGGCTTTTCGCGAACTGCCCTCGCGCTTCACCACGCTGGACGCCGCCGGCATCGGCCAGTCGCGCGGCGCACCCGGCGCGGCGGCGCTCGCGGACAAGCCGGTGGTGGTCGTGCTGCCTGGCGTGATGGGCACCTGCCTGGACGCCGACGGCTCGCGCGTGTGGCTCAACCCCCTGGCGCTCGCTACCGGCGGCGTGACGAAGATCGCCTTCGAGGCCGCCAAGGTCACTACCGGCGGACTTTTCGGCATGAGCTACGGCGCCATCTGCGAGCACCTGGCCCAAACCCACCGCGTGGTGCCTTTTCCGTACGACTGGCGCCAGCCGCTCGACGCACTCGGCGAGCGCCTAGGCGCACTGCTCGACGGACTGCTCAAGGAAACCGGCAAGCCGGTGCGCCTGCTCGCGCACAGCATGGGTGGCCTAGTGGTGCGCGCCTGCATCTACCGTCGCCGTGACGTGATGGACCTGCTCATGGCGCGCGACGGCGCCCGGCTCGTGATGTGCGGCACGCCGCACCAAGGCGCGCACTCGATGGTCGAGAACCTGCTCGGCAAGGGCGGCGCGCTGCGCTCGCTCGCGCGGCTCGATGTCACGCACAGCATGCAGCAGGTGCTCGACGTGGTCGCCGGCTTCCGGGGGGCTCTGCAGCTGTTGCCGCGACCTGGCTTCGTCGACACTTTCCAGGGTCAGCCAGAAGGCGGCGAAATCCGCGCCTACGACGATCCGCAGACTTGGGCTGACCTCAAGGCTGACAACACCGACCTCTGGTTCGGTGACGGCATCGGCGGCCTGCCCTCGGCCACCACGCTGGCTGAAGCAAGCTGGCTCTGGAACGAAGACTCCAAGGCCCGTGCCGCCGCGTCGCCACCGCGACCCGCGAACGCACCGCCAACCCTGCCCGATGCCTACCAGGCCAAGTCGATCTACGTCTTCGGCGTCGCACCGACCACTCCGTGCGGCGTGCGCGTGGAGAACCGCCGGCTGCGCATGGTCGGCACCACCCGCGGCGACGGCACCGTCACCTGGGATTCGGGCCGAATCGGCGGCATCGGCAGCTTCTATTACCTCCCCGCCGTGCACGGCGACCTGCTCTCCACCGCCGGCAGCTTCACCGCGCTTGACGAATTGCTACGCAACGGCGCCACTGATGCACTCGAGCGCACGCCGCCGGCCGTGCGCGATGCCGCCGCCGATCGCCCCGCCAGCTACGACCCTGGCCCGCCGAGCGCCAGCGACGCGATCGACCTGGCCGCCGCCGTCACGGGCGGCACACCCGGCAGCGGCATCACTCCGCGCACCAAGCTGCGCCTGCAGGTCAACCTGAGAGCGATGGACCTGCGCTTCATCAACAGCCCAATCCTCATCGGCCACTATGAGAACGACCCCATGGCCGGCACCGAAGCGCTGGTCGACGGCGAACTGATGGACGGCCAACTCGCGCAGCGCAAAGCGCTCGACCTCTATGCCGGCCCGCTCGGCACGGCCGCGGTGGTGCTGCGAACACCGAGCACGCTGGAACGGCAGCGCGGTATCCTCGCTGGCGCCGTCGTCACCGGACTAGGCCGCTACGAAGGCAACCTGAGCCAAGAGGCGCTGATGCTCGCGGTGCGCGCCGGCGTCATGCGTTTCCTGCTGCAGGTGGTCGACGTGATGGGCCGCGAGGAGCGTGAAGTCTCGCTCGCCACGCTGCTGCTCGGCTACAACTCGTCGGCCAACCTGAGCATCGCGGCCTCGGTCGAGGCGGTAGTGCGCGGCGTCGTCGATGCCAACGAGAAGTTCCGCCGCACCACCGGCCTGGCCGTGCGCGTGGCGCAACTGGACATCGTCGAGCTCTACCTCGACACCGCCATCACCGCGGTCTACGAACTACGCCAGCTTGCGCCGCGCCTGGCGACCCTGGCCGCGGCCAAGGGCATGGTGCTCACGTGCAGTGCCGAGCTGACGCAGGGCGTCGGCGTGCGCCAGCGGCTCTTCGACAACCGTGGCGCCAGCAACTGGCCGAGGCTGATCGTGACCGACGCGGGGTGCTCCGACGCCGAAGCGCCGCCAGGGCGCGACCGCGCCGAGCGGCGGCCGGCCACCACACTGGCGACCCACCTGCGCTTCCTGTACGTCGGCCAGCGCGCGCGGGCCGAGACGGTGATGCAGCAGCGCCAGCCCGGCCTGATCGAGACGCTGGTACGTCAGCAGATCGCACAGACGACATGGAACCCCGACTTCGGGCGCATGTTGTTCCAGCTGATCGTGCCGCCCGACTTCAAGGACGCGGCGCGCCAGCTCCAGCGCGTGGTGCTGGTCGTCGACAGGGCCACCGCCAATCTGCCGTGGGAGCTGATGCTCACCGACCCGCTCTTCGCGCCCGAAGCGCAGCGCGATGGCCCCTTGCTGCCGCTCGCGCTGTGCACGCCGGTCGTGCGGCAGCTGTCGTCCGACGCCTTCCGGCGCAACGTGCGGCGTAGCACGGCACACAACGCCTATGTGATCGGCAATCCGTCTGTCGAGGGTTTCGCCAAGGCCTTCCCCGATCCGACCAACCCGAAGGGCCAGGAGCCGCCACCACTCGGCGGCGCGGAGCGCGAAGCCGATGCCGTCGCCAACCTGCTCACGGGCATGGGCTACACGGTGAGCCGCGCCATCGGCGCCGACAACCTGGCCACCGATGTGCTGGCCAAGCTGTACCGCACGCCCTACCGCATCCTGCACATATCGGCGCACGGCGTATTCGACCAGCTCCACGTCGACGGGTTGCACCGCAGCGGCGTGGTGCTGTCGGGCGGACTGCTGATCACCGCGGCCGAGTTCATGGCCATGGAATCGGTGCCTGAACTGGTCTTCCTCAACTGCTGCCACCTCGGCGAGATCGATGCCGCCCTGCGCGGACCGGACGTCACGGTGCGCGACGGCAACAAGCTCGCCGCCAGCGTGGCGCGCGAGCTGATCGACATCGGCGTGCGCTGCGTGGTCGTGGCCGGGTGGGCGGTCGACGACAAGCTCGCACAGACCTTCGGGGAAGTGTTCTACAGGTCGCTGTTCCAACGGCACCTGACCTTCGGCGATGCCGTCTTCGCGGCGCGCAAGGCGTTGTGGGACAGGAACCGCGACAACATCACCTGGGGCGCCTTCCAGGCCTATGGCGATCCGCTTTGGCTGGCCGACCCCGAGGCCGAGGCCGGCGCCTCCGCGTCGAAGGCGCGCGATCCCTTCGTCTCGCTCGACGAAATGCTCGACGAACTCGCGCGCGCGCGCGTCGAGGCCTCCCGCTGCACGCAACGCCAGCTTGAGAGCCAGCTCCAGTCCCGCGTCAAGGCGATCGAAGACGCGCGCGACCGGCGCTGCCCGCCGGACTGGCTTCGGCTGCCGGCGCTGCACTCCGCGCTCGGTGCCACGTGGCTCGACCTGGGCTGCCTAGAAGAAGCCCGCACGGCGCTGCTCACCGCGGTACAGGCCGTGGACGCAATGGGCCGCGTGCCCATCCGCGACATCGAGCAACTCGCCGCCGTCGAGGTCGAACTCGGCGCCTCCCAGGTCGCGAAAGCGCTGCAACGCAACGCTGCCGACCAGCGAGACGGCAACGCGCCGATGGTCGACGACCTGAACGGCGGCCATGCGCTCATCAACGGCGGCATCGCCCGCCTGCTGACGCTCGACCTGCTCATTCGCGGGGCGAAGGACAACGCGTCGGGCGTAACCAATGCCGAACGCGCCGAGGTGCTCGGCAACGGCTACAAGCGCAAGGCGGCAGCGCATGCGTTGCAGATCCTGCGTATGCAAGCCGACGACGCGCTGCGCACGGAATGGGCCAACGACATGGCGCGTGCCGCCGAAGCCGCCGTGAAGGCCTTTGTGCAGGCGCAGGGCGCACCCGGCGCCGAGGGCTTTCGACCCTGCTGCGTGCTTGCAAGCCTGGCGCTGCGCATGGTGTTTCCCGGCTGGGACGCCGCGGCCGAAACCACTGCGGCGGTGCTGCTGGCACGACAGTGCGGTGCCGCCGCTGCGCGCGCCGTCGCTGGCGACTTCGACCCGAGTGATGCGGTGACGAGCCCCGAGTCGCTGCTGGTCGAGCGCCTACGCGACGGCAGCCTCGCACACGCCGGCGACGACGGCCGGCGTGTGCTCGACGAAGTGCTCGCGGCCTATCGGCCCGCGCTCAACAACCCCGGCCCCGGGGGCCGCCACATCGACGCCGCGGTGTCGCAGATGGACCTGCTCGCCACGCTGTTCGACGCCTGCTTCTGGCTCGGCGGCGACGAGGTCTACCGGCGCATGGCCGACGCCTTGCTCGAAATCGCCGGCCAGTTACGCCCCGGCCGCGAGGTCCGCGACGACCGACCCAAGACGCCGCGCGTACTTTCCCCCGCTGCCAAGCGCTCACAGCAAGCAGGGGGCACGGGGAAGCGGCGCAAGCCAGCCGTGCCATCCGGTACAGCACCTTCGGGAAAGCCGAAGCGCTGACCGTCGATTTCATCCTGACTTGATCGATGCAACCGGAGAGAAGGCATGAACACCCCCGCACAAGGTTCCGCCAAGCTTGCACGTTGGCGCGGCTCACTGCAGAAGTGGTTGCCGGGATGGATCCACCAGGAGCCTGTGGACCGGCCCACCGATGATGAGGCCTTCGAGTACTACGACGACAGCTTCACGTACTTTCGTGCGATGGCGCCGGTGGTTTGGCAGGCCATCGTCGGGGCTTTAATGTTAATCATGCTCTGCGGGGTCGGCTATTTCTCCGAGTCCGGCACGCTCCCGCCGCTCGACTGGCTGAAGGACGCGGCGCAGAGTAACGCCATGGACAGCGGCGCGAGGCGCGCCGCGCTGGCATTCAGCGGTGTGACGGCCGCGATCACCATGGCGCTGTCGATTGCCAGCGTCGTCTGGGCTGTCGCAGCCTTCCGCCACAAGGACTCCTCATATCGCTGGAAAGTCATCATATGGGCTGCGGTGCTCTGGGTGATGCCCCTCGCGCTCCTCGGGGTGATGTGGTGGCGAGACCTGCTGCCTTTCACCACCCGGATCGGCGCCTACCTGCTCCCGGGACCGGTGCCATTCATCATGCTGGGGCTCGCGTGCACCGTGTCCGCCGCGCTTGCAGCCGGGGCGGGCTTTTTGCTGCAACCGACGAGGCGCCCGAACAATCCCGCCCAGGCTACGAAGCAACTTCAATGGCTGGCCAAGCGACTGATCGAGCTCGACCAACTCCTGTACGTCGGCGCCCTGGCGCTCGTGTTCGGCACGTTGCAGCTGTCGACGGCCATGTCGGCGCCGCTCGCGGGCCTTCCGAAGACGGCCGACCTGAAGAACTGGGTGGAGCTTTGCAAGACCCTCGCTCCGCCCCCGGCGACCAGTCCGTTCTTTCCGTCCGCCCCTCTCCCGCAGGAGCTTGGCGCTGCCGCACAGGCGGCAGGCCCTGAAAACTGCAAGACACTGCCCGAAAAATACGCACGCAACGAAGTAGCCGACGACCTTCGCCAGCTCGTGCGCGGCGTCACGCTGGCATGCGGACTGGCTTTCAGCGCGTTGCTGGCGGCGATCTATGTGCCTGCGTTGATCGGCTTGCGGTTGATCATTGAGCGCCCGCTCGAAATGGTCAGCGCCACCAGCAAGCGCTCGCCGGCCGTCGGCGAGATGGATCCGATTCGGCGCATCGCCGCCGTCGCGGCAACGCTCAGCCCGCTCATCGCCGGGCTTCTTGCCAACGCGCTGTCGGTCGCCTGAGGCTCGATGTGGGGGGCTTTGCGCCAAGCCCCGCACCAGCCGGTGCCGACGCCCTCCAGAATCCCCAAACTACTGCGACCGTCGGTCAGAAGATCGTTCATCGACCGTCATGGCGGGGCTCTCGGTGAGCCGCCACGCGGGTGTACATGCGGCTTTTGACTAAATTTCTTGAGGCTAGCAATCATGGCCACGTTCCCCCCTCCAATGGCCACCGTAATGGCAGCACTTATCGCAGCATTTTTAGGTTCGGCGCTTGGCGCGTGGACCGCTCTTCAGAGATTTCGAAAAGAGAGGTCTTTTGATCGACGATTAGATTGGCATGAACGTGCTGTGCGAGCCCACGGCTCGTAGAACCGCCAGTCGTTCTGGCGATCGGACATGCGGTCGTCAAGGAAAGACCGGTCCCGGACGTACAGCGGACCTACGTCCTGAAAGCTAGCAATACCCGATCTTCTCAAGAGTTGCCCGTGGACAGCTCAAGCTGACCGTCTGCAGTCAGTCTGAAGCGGGCGCACACGGAGGACGGCTATGCAGCGTAAGCAGGCACCCGCCTTCGGTGGGCCACTATGCGGTGAGCGCCATCAAGCCGACCTTCGGCCTGGTGACAACCTCGGCCGAAAAGATCGGCAGTGCTATGAATAGCGACCGGTCGTGCCGTCGCTGGCAGCGCAGCTGACCTAAGGAGAGACAAGACCCAAAAGCCGCTGCTTCGACAAGACGTTTCCCAGCCCAATGCAGAGCGAGCAAAAATGCCATTGCCTTCGCAGAGAATAAGCTCGATGCACAAATCACATTACAGCCTCAGAAAGCACAATGAGCCTAGCTCGACGGTTTCCAGGACGCCATCGCCAGGACGAATGACGAAGCGGTAGCTCTCTCCGAACGCATGCAGAAGTGAAAACGAATATGAATAAATCCATCTCTTCCAATGTCCCTTCGACTGGCCGTGACGTTGATCTAGAGGATTGCGCTTGAGCAGCGATCAGGACAGTCCACACGACTTATTACAGACCATTGCGCGCTCCATGCGCAGGGGCGTCGAAGCGATCCCCGTCTCACCTCGGATCAGCTACGATCAGATGCGCAGCTTCGCCCTCGAGCAACTGCAAGAAGCTGGTCGGACGAGCTCAATGGTCGAGCTGTCTTGCCTCATAAAGCCGAGCTTCTTCGAGAAACATGTGAAGCTGCGGCTGCCTAAGGAAATGCAGAGAGCGAAGGTGAAACGGATCGAGGGAATGGTCCGCGAACTGGAGCAGGCAATCACCTGGCATATCTTGGCGTCGTACCCCGCCTCAATGGTCCTTTACCTTTTCGTAGACAGTACCATCGCGCGTCTTCAGCTCCACGACGAGCTCAGGGCCGAGCACGAGCAGATCGAAAAAGCAACGAAACAGGCACGTCAAAAAGGCGGAAAGAACAGCGACAAGGGCTATAAGGACACCCCCCGCCTCCTGCGTTTAGCTATTCGATTCTTGCGGACCATGGCTCCCCCTGAAAAGTGGCAATACAAGATCCACGCGGCACAGAGTATCGGTGAACGCTTGAGTGAAATCGCTCACAAGTACAAGGGGAAAATCAATGTAGCCTTATCCGAGGAGACTTGGATCGAGAAGGTTGACCTACTGATTCGGAATGATCCGCGCGCATTGGAAGTTTGTCGGCGCTACGCCCACGAACGATTTGCTAGACGCTTGAGCCAAGCCTCCCGATAGATACGCTCGTGAGGCTCCCCCTCCACGCCAACCTTCGTCAGTGGCCGGATGTCTACGAGAGTGCACGATTGCGCATAGCGCGCAGCCTTGCAGCGCAATGGCGAACTCTCTCAGCCTTCGGCGCATAACGACAGCCCCCTGGAAGTAGCGCCCCCGAAACACAGCAAGCAACCTAAGCTCCACCGCTTGTTCACGCGGACGCAGCGCCGCCTTCGGCCTCCGGCCATAACTTGCGCTTGGCCCCCCCTGGATAGGGCTGCTTGTAGCGACGGCTGATCACGAACGACTTGCCCAACGCGTCGTAGCGCATCCAGATGTCCGTCTTGGCCAGATACGAGGCAGCCGATTCAAGCAGAGCCTGACGCGCCACTAGATTGGAATAGTGGATACGCCCCAAGACGGGCTTCACGTACTTGTGCGCATTGCAGTTGAAGTAGCGTCCCTTCCCTTCGGTGATCACCCACTCCCAATGCTCGCCCATCGTTTTGGCGATCCCCACGCCGTCCTGGGCGAGGCTTCCGTTCAGGAACACCAGCATGTGAAAGTGAAACCCGGACTCGGTCCCGTACTCCATGTTGCGCATGTAGCGCACCAAGGGGTGGCGCTCACGCAGATAGCGCTCAAACTTCACGATATAGCCGTACGCCTCATCCTCCGACACGGCCGGTGCGTAGGGATACCCGTCCGACGACGAGTGGAAGTGCAGGTCCAAGCGAATAGTCAGGAGATCAGCGCAGTCTTGGAACGATTCTTCCTCTGCCTTCTTCACCGACTTCCAGCGCTTGTCCGAGCGACGCCGCGCGGTGTCCAATGCCTTGCGTACCCCTCCGGACGCCCAGCCCTCGCGGATATCTCGGACTACCGCCTCCAATGAATCCAGCAACACATGTGCCGCGTCGTCGGTATGCGCGTTCCAAAAGCTCAGCGCCATAGCGTCCAGGATGTGCTTCTCACGAGAGCGCTGCAAGAGTTCATACAGCGGGTTCATGTGATGCTGTGGCAGCGTCGCCTGGATGTCATCAAAGGGCAATTGCAGGGCCTGCAGCAAGTGCTTGCCATCGTGGCTCGCGCGGATTACTTGGCATGTCCCGCTGCGCTCCTTCTCCAGCCAGAAGACCGCGCGCTCGGAGCGAGCGATAGCGTACGCCACCTGCGCGGCGCGCTTGACGTCCGAGGCGTATTCATGCTCTTTGCCCAGGACGAGCGTTTGGGTGCGCCCGCCGTTCTTGTTCAGTCCATAGATGTACGCATGGCGCTCGGGCGCACGGCGATCGAAGAGCTTGCGCTCGTAGCCTTTCGAAATCACTTTTTTCTCCTATCGCTTCAGTCCTTGAGGTCCTCCTCAAGGACTGACATTGCCGCCTCGCAGAAAAGAAAATGGCGAGTAGCGGCGTGCCCCACCTTGTGCGGGGATTTCAGATTCGAGGGTTCTTCGCCCTTGATGGGTGCAATTTCTTTCGTCTCCCGACGACTTCATCTCTCCTTTTTAGCCATGTCGCTGCACTGATTAACGTCAGTGCCTTTCATGCTAGTTTCTCCTGATATTTCCAAAAGCACTGATTGATGGACCTGAATCTTCATGATCCTGAATTCATGCTCTTGAAGAGCATTCATTCACCTCGTTCGTGTTCAGATTTCGACTGTCCAATGAAAGTCGAAGGACCCCACTTTCTCTTTCTTTCTCTTTGTGAGCAATAACATAGATACCGGATCTCGGCCTGCGCAGATACTTGATCGCAATCGGCATTGGCATCAGATTTCTCCTGGCCGACGTGCGCCTCTTCTCCTTCCTCTCGTCGTTGAGTTGGTCACCGGCCGACTGATCTAGCAACCAGTCGACCTCCGCCGCACCTGGATTGATCAACAGCGTTTAAAGGAATTCTGAGACATTCGACTTTGGAAGAATAGGGATGCAACTAAATCCATCGATGCGCTTTGAGCAGCCTCCCCAAAAAATCGGAGGGTGCGGATCACGGACGATCAAGAATTCCAAAATTGGAAGCTGCTTGTTGATCTGGTTCCTGCTTGGTGGATGCAATACAGCCGTTGCTTCGGCCCCCCTTCTTGAGCGTCCATCCGCCACTCGATTCGGAGTTCTGCATGAAATTGGGGAAGGTGCTGAATGAGCACACCTCAGTTCAGCTGACGCAACTAGAACGAGGAGGTGCTTTCATCTAGATTCCACGGGGTGCCACATGAAAACGCGGCCCGTATCGCGTATGCGGCTTGGTTTATTTGTAGTCGCCCAGGAATGTATTGATGTATCTCCCCGATGACCCCTACCCTGTACTTTCGAGTGGCCCGCTGATCTCCAGCGCAGCCATCGAGCACAGCCAAAACACCAACACTGCACTAGCCATTCCAGCCATCGCTGCCATGGCTTCCGCTGCTGCGGCTGTCCAGGATCACTTTGATGTTCAGCGCCCGGATCTTGCGCCGTCGCCCATCGCCATGCTCTGCTTCGTTTGCCTCCAATCGGGTGAAGGCAAGAGCACGGGAGCCAAAGTGTTCGTGGAGCCTCACGAGCACGTGCAGATGCAATTGGAGAAGCAAACACAGGATCTCCACGAGCTCGAGGCTTCGCGACTCGTGTGGAAGGAGGAATTGGCCCACAAGCGTTCCGAGGTGCGGAGACTCCTCGCCGAAGAGAAGTCGACCGTGCAGGCGCAAGCAGCCATCGTCGCGCACCTGCGCAATGAGCCGAAGGCACGGGCGCAGATCCAGCTGCTGTACCAAACCCCGACCCCAACAGGCTTGCGACGTGGCCTTGCAGGCTGGCCCTCTGGGTTCATCGTCTCCATGGACGCAGGCCAGATGCTCAATGGAGCAATAGGCAAAGACTTCGACTTCATGGATTCCACGTGGGATGGCGACACGAACCGGTCTGCAACCGCCGAGCACTCCTTCACCATCTATGGCCCTCGTCTTTCGGCTCTGTGCTTCGTGCAGCCGTTGCCCACGCTTCGGTACTTCAGGCGCCGTGGCGAGGAAGCGCTGGACACAGGTTTTTCTGCACGGGTGGAATGGGCGTTCCTGCTGCCCACCATTGCAAACGGTCATCCCCCATACTCGAGACCGATGAGGCATGTCGCCGTTCCGGCGTATCAGTCGCGCACCATCCACTTGTTGGAGGAGCGCATCCGCACCCGCACCCGCAATTCGGGCAACAAGCCACGGCGTGCAATCCCCTTTACGACGGATGGGGCCGCATATTTTCGCGACCTGCGTCAACGCACCGTCTCGATGTCTGCACCAGGAGGGCCTCTTCAACACCTCGGAGGCTACGCGGCCAAGCTTGCGGAGCGCGTAGCCCGCTACGCATGCATCATCCATACGTTCAACGATCTTCCAGGTGCTATCAACGCTGAAACGCTCTCCAATGCTGAATGCATCGTCCAGTGGCATTCGCGCCAATTCGTGCGCATGATCACGGAGACGTCGCCACAAACCCGAGCTCAATATGACGCGCTGCATCTGGAACAATTGATCGGGCAAGCCATCTATCGTGGCGAGATGATCCGGCTCGCGGACTTGTCGCACATCGCGCCCCCGGACTGGGGGCGCCCGCGGCGCATCCAAGCTTGGCAAATGCTTCAGTACTCCGGGCGGGCTTGCCTCAGGCAATTTCGACGTACTTCGTACATCCAGCTGACCTCACTGCCGCATCTTCCAGCCCCCTCCGAAGCACGAGGCGAGAAGCGATCGCTCTCCGAAAAGTAGGCAGATCGGCCGATCTCAGTCCACGGCGCAAGCCTAAAGGCTCGCGGAAGCCAACGAATGTGGGCTGCGATCCCGGGTGCAGCAACGCAAGGTCGCGACATGTTGGGGCTGCTTTCAAGCAGCTGCGCAAATAGGATCGATGTAAGGGGCCAGCGAAGTCACGTTGATAGTTAGACGCGCGATGGCAAGGATGGCGTCCATCTAACTCAGATGGACGCTTGATGAATTTCAGAAACTTGCCCCGGCGACGCCACAGCGCGGAATTGAAGACCGCAGTCCTTGCCGAATGCGAGGTGCCCGGCGCGTCGGTGGCGGCGATTGCACAGGCACATGGCTTGAACGCCAATCTCGTGCACCGGTGGCGCCGCAACCAGGCTGGTGCGCAGGCACCCGCAGCGCTTGGGGCGGTTGGGGAGTTCATGGCGCTGGCGTTGCCGGCGGCGGCGCTGTCCGAGCAGGCGTCGGCGGCGCCGGTGCGTTGCTCGCCGCCGGAGATCCGTGTCGAACTGCGCCGCGGTGTGGCGAGCGCCACAATCATCTGGCCGCTGGCCGGCGCAGTCGAGTGCGGTGCGTGGCAGCGGGAATGGCTCAAGTGAGCGCACCGATGGTCCGCATCGAGGCGGTGTGGCTGGCCACGGTGCCGCTGGACATGCGCTGCGGCACCGACACCGCGCTGGCGCGCGTGGTGAAGGTGTTCGGCGAGGCCCGTGCACACCACGCCTATCTGTTTGCCAACGCGAGGGCCAACCGGATGAAGGTGCTCGTGCACGACGGCATCGGCATCTGGCTGTGCGCGAGACGCCTGCACCAAGGCCGCTTCGCTTGGCCGAGCACTGCTTCAGCGCACGCGGCGCTGAGCAGCGAGCAGTTGGCCGCACTGGTCGTCGGCTTGCCGTGGCAACGCCTGAGGGACGCGGGCGTCATCCGCGTCGTTTAGACCCGCTCTCCTGTGCATGTCACAGGCAATCCGTGAATGCGCTGATGGTCGGCGCGCCGTCTCGAGCGACACTGGCGGCCATGCTCGACGCCCCGCAGATCGCTCCCGAACAACTGGCGGGCCTGGGCGAGAGCGAGCTTCGTGCGCTGGCCGCCCAACTGCTCGCGCGCATCGAGCACCACAACCACGAGATCGACTGGCGCGATGCCAAGCTGGAGAAGCTGGCCTATGAGATCGCGCACCTGCGGCGCATGAAGTTCGGCGCCAGGAGCGAGCAGCTCAACGCCCAGCAGAAGGCATTGTTCGAGGAGTCGGTGGATGCCGACATCGCGGCACTGGAGGCCGAGCTCGAAGAGCTGAAGACGCCGCCGACGGGCGACGATAAGAAAAAAACCAAGCCCGAGCGCGCGGCGTTGCCGCAGCACCTGCCGCACATCCAGATCGGCCACGAGCCCGATTCCACGACATGCGCCTGTGGCTGCACGCTGCAGCGTGTGGGCGAGGACGTCAGCCAGAAACTGGACTACACACCTGGTGTGTTCACCGTGCAGAACCATGTGCGTGGCAAGTGGGCATGCCGCGAGTGCCGCACGCTGACGCAGGCGCCGGTTCCCGCCGAGATCATCGACAAGGGCATCCCCACGGCCGGCCTGCTGGCCCATGTGCTGGTGGCCAAGCACTCGGACCACCTGCCGCTGTACAGGCAGGAAGCGATCTTCGGTCGTGCCGGTCTTGCCATCCCGCGCTCGACGCTGGCGGCCTGGGTGGGCGTGTGCGGCGTGCGGCTGCAGCCGCTGGTGGATGCATTGAAGCGCCACGTCCTGGCCTGCGCCGTCGTACATGCCGACGAGACGCCGGTGGCGATGCTGGCGCCGGGCAAGGGCAAGACGCATCGCGCCTACCTCTGGGCTTATGCAGCGGGGGCCTTCGAGCCTTTGCGGGCGGTGGTCTACGACTTCACGATCAGCCGTGCGGGCGAGCATGCGAGGACCTTCCTTGGGGACTGGAAGGGCAGCCTGGTGTGCGACGACTACGGTGGGTACAAGGCGCTGTGGGAACGCGGGATCATCGAAGCGGGTTGCATGGCGCATGCGCGCCGGTACTTCTTCGAGCTTGTGAAGACCGACAAGAGCACCATCGCCGCCACGGCGGTGGAGTTCATCGGTCAGTTGTACGGCATCGAGCGCGACGCGCGAGACATGACACCCGAGCAGCGTCTCCAAGTGCGCCAGCAGCGTGCACGGCCGATCACGCTGACACTGCACGCCCGGCTCATCGCCCAGCGCAGCAAGGTCGTGGACGGCGGCGCCACCGCCAAGGCCATCGACTACAGCCTGAAGCGTTGGACGGCATTGATGCGCTACCTCGACGATCCGGCGCTGCCCATCGACAACAATCACGACGAGCAGCAAATCAGAACCTGGGCTACTGGCAGAAAAAATTGGTTGTTCGCCGGCACGCTGCTGGCCGGCCAGCGCGCGGCCGCGATCACGAGCCTGATCCAGTCGGCCAAACTCAATGGCCACGACCCCTACGCCTATCTGAAAGACGTGCTCACGCGATTACCGACCCACCTCAACAGTCGCATTGATGAGTTGCTGCCGCATCTCTGGGCACCAGCTCGGTGATTTGCGGATGCGCGCCCTATTGCTTGCGCCCCCACACTATTGCGACAGTGAGCGGGCGTTGAAAGGTCCCGAGCGCGTCGAGTCGGTCGGTGACGTATGAACGCAACTCGGCCTCGATCATGTCGTGGAGCGATAGCGGTACTTCTTCCCACAAGCGCATGGACCGGACATGCGCGATGGTCTGCGTTGGCGAAAGATGCTCGATCATCGGGATGACGACCTCCTCGACTGCATCGAAACCGAACGCATCCAGAGTCTTCGCGGGTTGATAGTTGAGCTTCGGGCGGGCGCTACCGAGTGCGACGTGGCGGCTGACGATCTCGACGATGGATTCACGAAAATCTCCGGCGTCGTTCTTGTTGACGACGACAAATGCTGCGCCTCCTCGCAGCACTCGCTGGATGCTCCGCACAGAGGCTTCATCCGAAAACCAATGAAACGCGCCAAAAGCTGTGGCTCCGTCAAATTCCGCATCGGGGAAATCGAGATGGCTGGCGTCTGCGACCTGGTAAGTGCCTGCCTGGCCGACGGAGCGCGCCTCTTCAATCATGTCTGCGTCCACGTCAGTGCCGACTATTTGAAAGCCGCGCGCAGCCAGTTGCCTAGTAGCGATGCCCGTTCCACATCCGATGTCGAGGATCGAGTGACTTTGCGTCACGCCAAAAATGTCGGTGACCCTGTCGATGACTTCGTTTGCATACGACTGGCGGGTTGTGTTGTAGATCGCTGCAGATTCGCCAAATGACATGTTCGTTCCAGAGGCAATGGGAGAAGGTTCTGTTGTGACCGAACGCGGCCGTGCGCTGAAGCATGCCACGGTTGGTGTGACCTTGCGTCTGTCAACCATGACTTGCCGAGTCGCTTACGGATCGATCATGTATCCGGCGGTTGCCGGATACACAGCGCAGGTGCATATCGTTCAGCCACCCTCTCGGAAGAATCCAGAGGGGATCCCTCGCGTAGTGTCACCGGTCGCTAGCCCTTTGACGGCTACATGAACAACCGGTACGGATAGACGCTTTTCGGTAGGTCCGGCACGTTCGCGATGGTGCGAGCGAGACGCTGCGAGTACCTGATGCTGACGGGCACCGGGTCGTACAGCGCGTCGTTGTTCCAGTCCATCTTGGTCAGCGCCAGCGCCTCATGGGCGATGAGCTCCAGCGCCCCCTGGCCCGCATGCCGGATGAGCTGCAGTGGCTTCGGAATGCTCTTGCCACCCTGGTAGTAGTCACCCTTCGTCGAAGCCCCCGGTGCATTGCCAGCCACCCACACCAGGACTGAGTTGCCCGAACGGATCACGATGGTGCCCCGAGGAACCGGGTACATCGCAGCCTTGTAGGGCGGGTTCTCGCGCCCAGACTCAATGAGCCAGACGCCCCGCCAGCACGTCGCCGCGCCCACCTCGATGCATTCAATCTCGGGCACACCGCTCAGCGCATCGAACGCGCCGTCGATTTCCTCCTGCTTGAACGCCGTGGTCTTGTGGATCACTAGGCGCTTTGGCAGCACACCGCCATTTCGACTTTGATAGAGCTCCAGGCTTCGAGCCAGGACCGCGCGCATGTCGTCACGGCTAAGGAACGGGTTATGCTTCGCCTCTGCGACATCTTCGACTGGATCACGGGCTTCGAACGCCACGAATTGCATACCGCCGCCGTCCATATCGAACACCTGCGAACAGCACGTCACATAGTGGGCGTTTCGGGCATCACCGCGCAGCGCGTATGCGAGGCCGATGTAAGCCGTGCCATCGGGCACGCCCTTCAGCGGGGCAAGCTTCCAGGGTGTTCCCGCGGCCTTCACGTAGAGCGCTGTCGAGAGCCGCCAAGCGAGCGACGCAGCATGACCGAACGTGAACACGCGGTCGTTCAATACCTGCGTCGGAATGTTGTACTTGGCCCCGAGCGCCTTCAAGGTGTCATGGGCGTCGAAGTGCTTGCTGCGAGTCGCGGGCCCCCACGCATCGGGGAAATGCACCAGCACCACGTCGAACTCACCGCGCATGGTGTCCAGGCGCCGCAAAGCCCCCTCCATTGCATAGAACAGACGCTGGTGGATGTCGCCGTCCCCGGGAAGGTCATTCACGCGGTCTGGCCACCGCACATGCGCCGCCGCAACTGCCGATTCGAGCTTCACGCGATACAAGGCCTCGAAGCCCGGATACAGCGGCACATATTCGGATTTGTCCTGGGGCCGGTGCTGGTCGCGCAGCGAGGCCATCAGAACGCCGCGGCGCTTGAAGGCGCTAATTGGGCCGATCGTAGCGATGCGGATGGAGGACGTGTAGCCGCCGAAGGACCCTTTCGAAAACGGGCCATGAGACAGCAGGCCGCGCAGCGGATGCATCGACGTCTGCTTAGGGTCTGAAGGCGAGAATGCCAGCAGCGGCTCCTCGAGCAGTTCGAAAGGAGGCAGTTTTGACGACGCCATCACTTGGTCCTTTCGAAGTAGGTGTGGTGATGGCCAGGTCGGCTCCACCCGGTCTGCGTGGAAATCGTGAACGAGGCGTCGACGCCCGCCTGGTCATCTATTCCAAATGCGCGCAACGTGCCGTCTCTGGTCGAGGTCAGCATCGCGGCCCAGGCGTCGATGATGGCGGCCCAATGCTTGTTGTACTTGGTCGCCCAGTGCTCCCGGCGCCAGTCACCTGCCGGATCGCCTCCACGGCGCCCATACTGCACCCCCAGGGCCTCCTGAACACTCGCTACCTCCCCGGTAGGCGCCTGGTCCAGTTGTTCTCGCGGCACGTCCACGAAGGTGTACGGCTCAAAACCGCACCACCAGCGGTCCTCGATCTGTTCCAGCTTCAAGTAGACACCCTCGTGGAACGGGAAGCCGAGCTTCTGCACTTGGCCTGTCAGGTTGGCCTCGTATGCAGCGCGAAGCCGCGCGAGGTCCTGAGCGCGTTTGCGAGCCCAGTCCTGGTCCTCGCCTTCCCTCGGCCCGGCAACCAGAAGCGAATGACCCGAGCGCTTGTACCGTGGGATCAGCGGCCTGTGCCGCGACAACGCCTTCGTCAGTGCGTCATACAGTAGGCCCAGAGCCCAGCTGTCCTGCTTCGGGTTCAGGTCCACCGTGCCGGCGAGCTGCCCTCCGACCGATACGAGAGCCGCCATTACCTCCTCGTCTCTGCCAAACACGGCCAGTTCGCGGCCGTAGGATGCGACAACCGCCTTGCAGTGCTGTTCCCTCAGAAGCCCACGAGCCACCGGCGTCGTTAGCGGCTGGGCCAATGTCACCCTGCGCGCCACTCGCGGCATCGATTCGATGAGCAGCGCCGAGAACCGAAGCATCGGGTACTGCCGGGTCGTGTTCGAAGGAAGCTCCACCGGCACAAGGCGGGGCGTAGGTCGCCCTTGGGTGACCATGTTGAAGAGTGGCGCTGGAAGGTCTATCTCCTTTATCAAGTCCGCCGCCACCTCGTCAAAGGTTGAGCACTCGACCACCGCGACATCCACGCCGGCATGATGGGCGATGATCAAGAACTCGGTGACTGCGGGTAGCAGCTTTGAGACCGAACTGGTGACCCAATACAGCCCGTTCGGGAACGGCGTTTTCTCCTTCAAAACCGAGGTCAGCGCCTCCATGACGGACTCGTCGCGGCCGCTATAGCCAATGAACACCATCCCAAAGCGCTGGCTCACCTCAACCAGGACGTGCCGCATGGTTTCGTCCTGCTTCTCCAGTTCGGACCCGGTGTTCTTGATCCGCATGGAACGGTAGTCACCGTGGAGCTTGGCCACCAGTGGCCATCTCGACTCCTTCAGGCAGAGCATGGCGCGCTCACCCGAGTCGATGGCTGCAACGGTGGGGCGCTTCTGATCCGCGACCTGCAGCAATCCGTTGGCGGACAGCGCGGTGTCCTCGATCAGCGTGTCGAAGTTTGTGGTGAACACGCAGTCCACCTTGCCGGCCGCCATCAACGCGGAGAGCACCTTGTGGCCAAAGCAGGGGACGCCGTTCTTAACCGCATCTTCGATGTACTGGCGGCGATGGCGTTCCTGCGGGTAGACCAACTCGAAGGCCGCCGCGTATTCGTTCGGATGGCCATCGGGCGGCAGCATGGACGTTCGCCGGAAGAAGTCATTCATCCGATCGACCCAAACTTGGTCGCCGGCGTCGATTTCGCGGCGCGGGATGTCGTTATGGGCGCAGAAAATCTTGGTTTTGAAGTCCCGGATCATGGCGTAGCCAGTCGGGATGTTCGAGGCGGCCGAGGCGCCAGCGCCCAAGAACCAACTCACCAGGTTCGGCCTCAGGGCAAGCGCCGTCGCGAACGCCCGCGACGTCATCGTCGGAATGGATTGCGGCACGATACTCCCTCGTTTCCTAGGTGTTGGCTTTTCCGCGCTGTACTGTACTTCTTACATCTCGTGTGAAGCTCCAATATAGCGCCCCCTAATGGGGCATGAATCGGTAGCATCTGCTGGCATTCGGCGCACCCAGGGTTCAGCCGAAATCGTAGTGTTTGCCGGGACGATATCTTGTAATTTGTGGAGGGGGCCGTGCCAACATTTGAAATCAAGCAGATTGAAGTTCCGCTGTTTGGGGTCGTAGAGACGCCTGACCAAACAGGGTGGCTCAACGCCTTCTCCAAGGTGACGACGACCGTCCAAGTCCAAGTGGATGCGCCCGCCCTGGACATCATCGCCGATGAACTTGAACTCGACGCGGAGGGACTCTCTCAGGACGCCGAGCGTTATGTCAACGGACACTACCGAACCAAGGCCCGGGGGATGGGCGGGTCACGGCTCGGAGATATTGGTGAAATCCTCACGTTCCTCGTGAACCGAGTGCCCGGGCAAGAAATTGTGCGAGTCATGTCCTGGCGCGCAGCAAAGGGGCAGGCGGTAAAGGGTTCACTCTTCCCGCAACCCGACTTCATCATCAAGAACGCCATTGGACTAGCGGCGCTCGAAGTGAAGTCAACCGAGGCATTCGATTTTGTAAATCTCAGGGATAAAACAAAGAACTGGACCTGGTTACAACCGTGCTCTTCCGTTCGTGCGTGCCGCGAGCAAGCGCTGCCGCAGCTTGCATTCGTGGGTCAACAATTCACACCGCAGCACCACTCGCTGATCATTCGGGATGGAACCGTCGTGCCATTTCCAGTCGGCAAAGGTGTTGCCACCGCCGTCGTTGCCGTGGACGGGAGGGTAAATACCCTGCGTGACGATCCCAAGTACAGGACACCGAAGGCCTGTCGGCAAGCCAGCCGCGACTGCTGGTCATGCTTGCCGATGACCTGTCATTTCGTCCTGGTTCAGATGCCGAATGCACCCGGCATGCTGTCCCTCGGAGGCGCCGCCGATGACGGTTCGGAGGCATGGCTTCGCGCGTACCAGCGGTGGTCTCAGGCGCTCGCCGCGCGCGAACTCCTGGCCGTGCGGTCGTCGCTTGGTGTTCTAGTCGACGCGATCGAATCGTGGCTCAGCGGAGATCGTATTCCCGAGGCTCGCGTGCTACGCGGCTTCTGGGGCTCTTACCTGTACGATGCGATGCGAACCCGAGGTTTCGATGTCGGTGCTCCTGAAGCACTCGAAAACTTGAATAGCCTCGAGTTGGACTTCGATTGGAGTCCTGCGCCAGTTGCAGAACCGGTAAGCCGCGAGACCAGCATCGAAGACATTGCGCGATTGATAACTCAAGATCAGGGATTGGGCGCGCCATTTATGGTGTCAGCACGCCTGCACCGTAACAACCTGGGTGTCAGCACAGTGTCGGTCCGAACGACCGGCGATTTTGTCGAATTCCATCTCGTATCGAAGATTTGGTGGGCGCAGAGTTCGGTGGAGAATGTCGAGAGCGCGTCCTCGATAGCCGGGCAGTTGTTGTCATTTGCGCTTGAGGCATCAGGTTGGCCGGCTTCAGTGGAAGACGCCGCAGTCCCACTTCGGGAATTGAACGCTCGAGTCGGAGATCGAGAAATTCATCTAGGCTGGGAGACAGCGCCCGCAACGCCGCGCTCTGCGTCGTGGCAGTCGTGGATGGGTGGTTGGCCACTCTGGTTTGATCTCGAGCGATTGTCGCCATGGCCGCCCCTTCTCTTCGTCGGCGATCCGCGAGTTCGGCTTCGAGTGCTGCCGGACGGGCGCGCCTACTTGCGAGTGCTCGCGACGTTGTTGCGACACCATTAAGCGGTAACCATCGCCTGTCGCTTGTTGCCTTCGTGCTAAGGCGAAATCTCACAGATGACGCTACCGATGCAGGAACCACCTCCACCCAGCCCCATTCGTTTAGTGGAAGCCTGCGACAAGTGCGGTGGTCAAGTTATGGACGCGCGTTACCCTTAAGCGGCTGGGCGCCCCAGCTTGACGGTCATGATGAGCGGTTGCAAGCGATGCGGCAAGAGTTCGTCGATGCGGCTGTTCATGTGCGTGGGCAGGCGCTCCAGGACTGAAGACAGCGCTAGCAAAGATGTTGGCTTGCGACCTAACGAGGAGTGTGTGGGCCCCGCAACTCTGAACACTGTCGCCGCGGTTACAGAAGCGCAGTGCTATTGAGTGGTGAGACGCTCCGCAATTTCGCGTGCACGGAGCTCTCGCACAGCCGCAAGACTCTCAAGTTGCGCGGCCCGCGGACGCGCCTTGCCTTGTTCCCAGTAATAGATCGTCTGTCCAGACACACCAACCAGCTGTCCATAGCTCGCAGCAGATAGACCGAGCTTTGTGCGATGTGCCGCCAACCTGGAAGCACTGAAGCGGCGCTTCGTCACCTCGCCTGCATCACCACCCGAATCCGGAGCCGCGGCAGGACGTATCACGCCCTTCGCGACGCGGCGCAATTCCTTTTCTAGCGCACTCACTTGACGGCGTAGCTCGGCAATAGCCGAACGATGTGAAACCGATGCGTTCTTCAGCGTTTCAATCTCGGCGCGCACTTCTTTGCGAGCTACACGGGAAATTTCGGCTTTGAGGATCGAGGCAATATTGGGCATCGGCGCATTGTGCCGTCTTGTTGTCGCCGGCGACAGTTTGATCAAGATAGTTACTTCGAGCGCCTTCTGAGCCATGAGCCCCTTCCGCTCTAAGACGACACGAGATCGGCCCAAAAAAAAAGAAATCGCGAGTGACCGCCTGGACACTTCTTCACGAAACGAATTCATGAAAAAGTGTTCAGACTTTCTTTCAACCGATTTCCTTGCGGCCACGACCGCTTCGCCGATCAATCCCATATGCGTTTGTCAAGTTGGCGAACTGAATCTCGATCTCCATAGCACGCCGCACTTCTTCCAAGCGAGAGGGATCAGCTTGCTTGCGTGCAAGCATTGCACGGTCCACCTGGTTGAGGAATTCTTCGTCGAACAAGATCTCCGCACCTTGAGACTGCGCGCTTGAGGCTCGTGTCTCATCGACTTGCTTTACCAGAGCGCCCCCTTAAGGAAGATCGCCTCCACGCGCTTTGCCCCTGCTCCATGGGCCGGAAACCCCATGATGGCCACACGCTCACGCTGCTGGCATATCCCGCAGTTCAGGCAGTCGGTGTTCCCCAGGCTAGCTGGGCACACGATGACTGAACGGCCTGCGGGCGTGCGCACTGGCTTGGTGGTGTCCTTGGGCAAGACGACTACAACGGGCGCGATGCCGCGGTCCGCATACATGTCGGCCTGGCCCAACGCTTCGGCACTGAGGTTGACCGTGAAGCCAAGCCGGTTCGCATTGAGGATCGCCTCCTCGTTTTTGGGTGTCGCCGGATAGTGGGTGTATGTGAAGCCGCGTCGCCCCCTATTGGCCATTGCCAGCCTGTTGAGCAACCTAGCGTCGATCACGCCCGGCGAAGACGGTGTCAGATCCCCCGCCTGGTTGTGCCGCCAAAGCGCGTGGCGCCGAAGCGTGGAGATGTCCTGAAGCAACGCATCGAAGCTGCCGCCGCGTTCTCCGTCAGAGACGGCCCGCCAGTGCAAAGCCAAAGGCCCGCTTTCGGCATAGCAGCCGTTGCGCTTGAAACTGCAGCCCGGTGGGCATGAGTTCGCGCTGGTCGTGGTGACCGGAATCGGGCCGGTCTTCGCATTGCGGCTGATCCGGATGAAGTGGTACGTGAAAATGGATGGCGACATGGCCGCAGCGACGGATCGCTGCGGTCGACCGCACGAATGCATGGAGGCCAAGTTCAGCTCCTCTATATGGGGGAAGTACCGCGAGCGCGGCAAAGAAACGAACGCACGCCCTCCCCCGCCCTTCAGGCGCGGGAAGATTCGGGGTCGCGCAGAAACAAAAAAGGAACCGAAGGTCCAAAAAGCCAGGGATGGCCCGGCGCGAGTGCCAGGGCGGCGCTCGGGTCAATCGACTGATCGCCAGTGATTGGCTTCAGCTGGCGGAAGACGCAGAGGAATCCTCGGAAGCCGATCCCGGCGACCCTGTGCTCTCCTCACCTAGCCTTTGCGCCAGCTTCGCGCGCACCTCAAGGGCGCAGCCATGCCAGGCATGGCCGCTCACGAGCGCGGTGTCCAGGGCCTCGGGCGTGGAGGCCGCGACCCTCTGCGAGTACACGTCCAGCGCCTGCAGCACAAAGACCTGGATCAACGCCCCGTGGGCGCTGAACTGCATCAGGTCCGTGACGAACTCGACATTGGTCGGAGGTAGTGATCGCTTCATGCGCCACCGCCATCTGCTTCGCACGCCGAGTGCCGGATCTCGAAGCCGGCACCGGGGATCGAGCCCGGATCGAGCAGCATGATCGGGTCGCTCGCAATGCCTTGGCGCAGGGATGCCCAGCCCTCCTCAGTGAGCCCTTCCTTGGAGGCTTGCGCGCAGGCCGCACGGCGCAAGGCTGCTTCGTCGAAGACATCGATGTCCGCCCTGAACACCAGGGATAGACCACTCATGGCATCTTCTCCTTCGATGTGACAGGACAGATCTCGGCACCGAAGGCCAGCGCCGCGCTGTCGAGGCTGGCCGGTCCGTTCTGTCGCACCCACCAAGCGGGCGGGCTGTAGGGCACGGTCATCACCCCGAGGTAGCCATCCTGCGACGCATAACCCACGACCTTGGCGTGGCCGATGTTGTTGATGCGAATCAGAATGTCGGCGCCGATCGCGGGCACCTCGAACTCGGCCGACCACTTGAACTGGTCGGTCGCCGCGAGGTTGCGGGTGTAGGGCGGCACCGTCTCGTGCCGCTGGCAATCGTTGTTCATGGTCGGGATTCCAGAGATGGCAGCACCGTAGCGCAGCCAAGTTGTCGGGATTTGAGGCGGAAGACGAGGCCGTCGCTCTCGCGCGCGACGTCCCAGCCCCGTCGTCCGAGGCTGCGGCGCAGCACATAGGTGTGGTCGCCATACGCGACGCGCAGGCCTGGCCGGATCGCCGACCGCCTGGCCATCCGGTTCGCGTGGAAGGCACGCACCTGCTCGCGCCAGGCGCCGGCATACCTGCCCATGGGCGCGTCCGCCTGCTCGAGGAAAGCGAGGGGGCAGTCGTAGTAGCAAGGTCCGGCGGTCTCGTCCATGCTCTTGACGGCCGCCTCACCATGCCGGCAGTCGATCAGCGTGAGGCCGATCCACTTGCGTCCGGCGTTGTCTCCGATGCGGGTCTGGGCCAGGAACCACAACCGGTTGCCGATCACGCGGTGCGCCAGCACCGTGCCACGGGTGCCAACGCTGGCCAGTTCGTCATGGACGGCCTGGTCCTTGGTAGCGCGGTAGACGATGGTGCCCACGTCAGGCCTCCGCATCGGACGCAGGCACCAGCGCGAAATCAGCGCCGTTCAGATCGCGAGGCCGAGGGAAGACGACCTGGAGGAGGAAGATGGGGTGCGAGAAAAGGTGATGCATCGGTTGAACGTCAAAAAGCCCGCGCAAGGCGGGCTGGTGAAGAAGAAAAGAGCTGGAAAGAGAGGAAAGAGCCACAGTGCCCTCCTGCCCGCACAGCTGCCACTCTGGAATCGAGGCGGCACAATCTCGGCATGACGACACAGCAGGAGCTGCCCGACGAGGTGCTGAGCACGATGGCGACCGAGTGGCGCAGGAAGGCCCTTGCGGGAGACCTTCACGCCCGCGGTATCGCGCACGAACTCGAGACGGAACTGCGTCGGCGTGCCGGTGCGCCGATTACGAACTACGACACACTGGACCTGCGGCCGCTCGAGACGAGAACCCTGCGGCGCCGGCGCTGGTGGCCGTTCGGGCGGGCACGCTGACGTCGCGGGGCGATCGCAGTGCTCATCCGTCGCCGTCCGATGCGGGCGGCGCCTGGTCGCGCTCCACATGCCGCCAGAACGCCCGCTCCTGCCGGATGAGCCGCGCGATCTCGAACTCGTGGCGTTCGATGCGGTAGACCTGCAACTCCTGGCCGCCCAGCAGCACGACCACATCGGCGGCCTGCGCGCCCGTGACGGCGAGTTGATGCAGAACCCGAAGCCGGATGTACTCGGGGACGCCCAGGGCCCACAGTGGGGCCATCTGCATGCCGACCGACAAACACTCGAGCAGTTGGACCTCGGAGGATGCGACAACTTCACGAACGACGGTGGCGGACATCCAGGGGTGCTCGGGGTGCTGCAGCGTGGCGTTGATCCGCCGGACCCGGCGCCCAGTCCTGAGGGTGTAGTGGGCCGCCACGATCGGCTCGAGCAACCGACTCCAGTACGCGCTGCTGTCGTGATCCAGTCGCACGGGGTGCAGCAGGTCCCGCCGGCCGGTCTTCTCCATCCAGAGACGGACCTGGGACTTGAAGGGATCCTGGCCAAGGGCCGCGGCGGCGTCGAGGTTGCCGAGGCCGGCCTCATGCAGGCCAGGCCCATGATCACAGCCGAGCTCCCACGTCGGCGGAGGCTCGACCAACTGGAGCACAGGCCGCACCGTCGAACGCGGTGTTCTCAGACGTCCCGCACGTGTATTCACCATGTTTTTTCTCCTTGAGGTTCTGATATCCACCGAGCAAAAAGCCCCTCTCCTGTGAAGGAGAGAGGCCTCTTTTTGGGGGGACGGGGGGTAAAAACGCCCCTGTGAGAGGGCTTCAGGACGTGAGCTGAAGCGCACGGTCCAGGGCCCGCTGCTTCAATGCAGCGCCTTGACCGAACCAGGCGCTGTCGAGCCGGTATTCAGGGCTGCGAGCCCGACGTTCGTGGTCAACGAACTCGGTCACCGCGTTGAGCAAGCCCCAGGCCGTGCCCTTGGCGGCGGCGAGTTCGGCGCCTCGTCCCCTGCCCTCGTAAAGGGCTTGCACTGTCTTCAGGGCACGGTCATGCGGCAGGCCCGGCTGTCCAGTGTTGCCCTGCTTGCGGATGGCCTCATGGGCGTTCGGTCCACACAGCACGCCCAAGAAGTAGTCCAGCGTTTCCTTGCCTTTGACCTTGCGTTCGGACAGCTGCTTCATGCGGTGCATGAAGTGGTCCCACTGGGAGACGGCAATCCCCAGCTTCTGCTTGATGGCGTCGGCGTCGAAGCGGGTGTTGTGGGGCACCCGAATCGCGTTGCTCGTGCCGTCCAGCGCGATGGACAGGGTGTTGTTGCAGACCACCCGGACGGTGGTCGGGGTGACGGTGGTGGCGAGGGTGCCGTCGCACGAGGTGGCGAGCAGCAGGTAGCCATCTACGATGTCCGAACCCTTGAGGACTGCCTGCTTGCCGGTGCGCGCCAGTGCCCAGAACTTGCGTCCGGCCTTGAGCACGCCCGCCGTTTCCATCTCGTAGCCGCCGATCTCTGTAAGGTCGCGGTAGAACTCGAGCACCGCCCGGGGCTGCACGACCTGGTAGCGGCTGCTCACGACGGACAGGGGGGCCTGGGTGTCGCTGCGATAGAGGACCTTGTGGTCCTGGAAGGACTCCAGGGTCTGGAGCGACGGGTCTGTCTCCGGACCTTCGGTCATGTAGCGCACGGGGGTTTCTCGGATGGTCCAGTCCATGCCGGCGCTGCGGGCCCAGACGTCGATCGGTTGCTTGGGCGGGAGCCGGTGGCCAAGCAGGTGCCAAGGGGTGTCACCTGCAAAGGCCATTTGTTCGATGAGATGTGCCATGGGGAATGGGAAGGGAATGAGGAAGGAAATGGGGAAGAAAAGAAGAACCGGGACCGCGAGTGCTGCGTCAGTCCAGGTCCGGGTCTTCGGGGTCGTCGTAGAACGGGCCCTCGGCTGAGGACGGCCCCGCTGGCCGGAACGGTGACGACGTCGGCGCCGGGTCCGGGGACGACCACGGTCCGTCGGACGCGCCCCGTCGGCCACTGAAGGTGTGGCCGCAGTTGGTGCACCTGCAGTTGTTCAGGACGCGGTCATCGACAACGCGGCCGAAGATGGCGCCGACCTCGGTGCCCAGGGCGCCGCCGCCCAGGCCACCGAGCACCACACCGATGACAGTGCCGATCGTTCCGCCAGCCGGACCGGCGGCCATACCGACGGCGAAGCCGACGCGCGCGCCGCGAAGCGCACCGGCAACGCCGCCGGCGGCACCTGCCAGGCCGCCGAGCGTGCCGCCGGTTCGCTGGGCGATGTCGCGGGTTTCAATGCGGTCGCAGCCGCAGTTGGGACATTGAAGGTAAGACAAGGTGAAAGTGCTCCTTTGAAGCAGGTGGAAGAAAGAAGAAGAGAAGAGCTGGACAGGGCGGGCCCAGGCGGAAAAAAGCCCGGTCGACGGCGAGGCCGGACCAGGCTTTTTGAGGGGGTTTTGTTGAGTTCGGGGAGCGAAGGAGGAACAGGCGTCAGTCGACGATGCGACCAGCAAGCCGTGCCAGGCGTGCGTATTCGCTCAAGGGCTTGTTCGCCTTCCAATACAGGTCACGCTCGATGCCGAGGGCACCGCCCATCAGTCGGATCGACATCAGCTCTTGCACGGACACATGGCCCGTCTCAGGCATGCCCATGCCGAGGTCGCCCAGGCCGTAGGCCAAGTCTTCGTCATCGGGGTCCAGCTCGGTGATGAGCCAGGTCGCGGCCCCGCAGGGGTTGAACCACTTGACCACGGGAGGTGGATCGAAGCGAGGGTTATCGCGCGAGGCTTCGCCGTTGGCGAGCAGCAGCCGGCGCAACTCGGGGGTAATGAGTTCCATGGGGTCTCCAAGTCTTGGCCCGATGGGGGTCGGGCAATTGGGTGTCTGGGAAGGCATCGGGCCGCGCTGCGCCAATGAGCAGACGGCATAGCGCCCGGCCAACCGGCCGGGTAGGGCCAGGCGCGGCCGGGCGAGATGGGATGCAGAAATGAAAAAGCCGCCCGAAGGCGGCTTGAGAAGGATTGGAAGATCAAAACGGAGGCATCAGCCTGGCCGTTTGCCGCTGCGGCACTCGGTCTCCCATTCACCGAGCTGATCGGCGGTGATCAACTCGTCCTCACCATGCTGGACGCGGAAGGCGACGATCTGCGTATCCACGCAGCCCTGCACATTGGAGGCAGTGCCCGGTGGCACCGCCGTCGCTGCCGACTTCGCTGTCGGCGCCAACGGCACCTGCACGCCGTTGTCGTACCTGGCCACGACCTGGAGTTCATCCGTTGTGTTCCTGTCGCTGTCCAGCATGGCGACCACGACGTCACCATGGGGCTTGCCCATCTTCCATCCGCGGCGATCCCTGAGCTTGCCGGAGAAGACGTCGTAGTTTTCCTCGATGCCGTCCTTGATCCCGTCGACCATCCTGACGCGATACTCCAGCCGGTCGGTTCCGCGTGAATAGCGGACGAGCGCGCCGTCGACCAAGCCCTTGGAGTAAGTGGCGCGGGAAACCAGCTTGCCGGTCTCGTCGTCGGCGATTTCCTGTTTGCCGTGCACCTTCCCCTGCTTGAAACTCATCTGCAGGATCTTGCGCCCCGACTCAGGCCCGAACATCGTCATGTCGCCATCCAGGACGCCGTTGTCGAACTGCGCTTCTGCTGCGAGCTTGCCGCCATTGCGAGGAAAGTAGGTCTTGATGCGTCCATCCAGCGCTCCCTTGTCGAAGCTCATCTCGTCGGACAGCAGTTGGTCCGCAGTGGCGCGGCAGACTGCCTTGCCCTCCAGGATACCTTGATCGACATGGACGTCGCAGGCAGCGACGGCGGTGTAGATGTCCGCCTGGATGCCCAGCGAAGAGTAAACATTGGAGAGGATCTGGTGGTACGCCGCATAGTCCTTGCGGCCGACGATCACCGCACGTGCGGGTGCGTTGGTGAGATTGCCAGAGTACGGCTTGTCGGCACCAGCCCGGAAGATCTTGCCGTTGACGACCTCGGCGTTGCGGAAGTCCAGGGTCGAGGGGCCGCAGGCCGCCAGCAGGAATGCGGCGGCCACGGACATGCACGGCGCGAGAAGCGCCTTGATGATGATTTTCATGGTGTGTGGAGAGGAAGGAAGTGGTTGACCGCTCGGCTCACTTACGGATCGACAAGCCGATGGCGCCGCCGATGAGCAGCATGCCGGCGAAGCCTTGGAAGGCCTCGTCATCGCCCGCCAGGGCGATCAGCAGTACCGCCGTGATCACCGTCATGATGATCTTGACGCTCTTTGGGAGGGTCTTGATGGTGGTGCCCGCCAAGTAGTAGATCTCGCCGCTCCAGGCGATGACGACGGCAGCCGGCGGGAACACCAGGAACATGCAGACCAGCGCCCAGCGTTGGCGGAACCAGGGGATCGAGCCATAGGGGCTCGGGCTTCCGGACAGCGGTGCCTGCACTGTGGCAGGTCCCTGCCCTGCGGGGGTCTGGGGGGCACCGCATTTGGGGCACGTTGGGGCGGTTTCGTGGATCTGGTGGCCGCAGCCGCGGCAGTGGACGAAGTTGGTCACGAATGTTCTCCTCGATTTATCGAACGGAATGGGATTGAGCTACATGCCTGCCGGCCAACCGACGCACACGTAAAAGGCCGTAACGGCATTTCCTCAAGTGCCAGATCATAGATAAAAAAGGTCAAAACGACCTTTTTTGAGATGACGACGAGCATCGAGAGATGCTTCCGTCCATCCATCACCGCCGTTACGACGTACTGCGCAAGCATTTGCGCGGAACTCGACGGACTGCGGGGCTGACGCAAGCGGAGCTCGGTTCGCGCATGAAGGTCGACCAGTCCTACATTTCAAAAGTTGAGCGCGGTGAGCGATACGTGGACGTCTTGCTCTACTTGGACTGGTGCCGGGCTTGCAAAATGCCTCCGGAGGCTGTTCTGGTCGACCTCATTCGTGCAGGGGCCTGATCCAAACCAAGACCAGCCGCTTATATGAAGTCGGATTTGCGAAACAGGCTTCCCAGATTGGCAAGCTGGTGATAGCGACTTTTGAAGCGCGCGGCGTACTGCTCACTTCAGTCATATAGGTCTGAAGATTTCTGGAATCGGGCCGCTCTACAGTCAAGGGCAGCTTGCAATGTCGATTCGGCCGGTGGAATCAAGAGATTGGCTCGATCCACAGACACTCGGACCATCGTGGCCTTCAGGGGGCAGCTTCTTGTGGCCGCGAAACCGTTCGATTCTTCCTCCTTCAGCGATACATGTTTGCCCTGACCCGCCTGACGATCGACCGCGCCCGGAAAGAGCGCCTGCCCCAAGTCGCCGGAAGCTTGGCGTTTACGACCTTGCTGTCCATCGTGCCCGTGCTGGCCGTGAGCTTTGCGCTGCTCACGCGATTCCCGGTCTTCGCGCGATTCAAGGATGCGCTTCAGGAGTTCTTGCTCAGCAGGCTGCTTCCGGCAGACATTGCACGCACGGTGCTGAAGTACCTGAACCAGTTCGCCGCCAACGCCAGCGGCCTGACCTGGGTCGGTTCGCTCTTTTTGCTGGGCGCAGCCATCGCGATGCTGCTCACCGTGGAGAACGCGCTGAACCAGATGTGGAAGGTCCGCAAGAATCGGCCATTCCTCAAGAGGGTCGGCCTGTACCTGCTGATGCTGGCCGTCGGGCCACCGGTGCTGGGGCTGAGCCTGTGGGCCATGTCGTATCTGCTGGGCATTTCCATGGGCCTGATCGGTGCGCTGCCGCACTCGCTCGCACTCGTGCTCGACCTCGGGCCGCTCATGCTCGGCGTCGCAGTACTGACGAGCATGTTCTACCTCGTTCCGAACACCAAGGTACGGCTGCGCGATGCCTTCGCGGGTGGCTTGATCGCCAGCGTGGCTTTCGAACTCGGCAAGCGCGGCTTCACCACCTACCTCGTGAAGGTGCCGACGTACAAGGCGCTCTACGGAGCATTCGCGGCCCTTCCCATGTTCTTGCTCTGGGTCTACTTCTCGTGGCTGGTCACGCTGGTCGCGGCCATGATGACCGCCAACTTGGCGCTCACGCGCCGACGGCCGGCCGGCAAGCCCGCCAGGGACTAGAAGCCGGCCTTGGCTGGCGTGCCGATCGCCGGCGGGTAATCACCGTCTCGATGAGCCCACCAACATCCCGCCCTGCATCCAGCTGGAATCGCTTCTTGTCGCTTCGATGTTTTCTTGAGCAGATTCCGTCAGAAGCGTCCGCGGATGCCCAAGCAGTTGTGGAAGCACGAAGCCCCGCTGGTCAGCGTGCCGCACAGCTCGTCCACCACCATGCCGTCGCAGGCGCCGCCGGAAAACGCAGCGGCGGGCGAAAAAGGACTCGTCGGGATGTTGGCGAGCGGAAATGGTATCCCGCTGTCAGCGCGGCACGCTGAGACGACTTTTTCGAGGACAGTGAGACCTTCTTTCAACGGCATGTAGGGCCCTTTTTCTCTCAGCCGGATTTCTGGATCCGAGTGTGTGAAGCTTCTTTGAGTTGCAGTTGTTCCTTGCGCGCAGCGATCGCCAGCAAACGGGCCTTCTCGTTGCCGTGCGTCTTCACGGAGAACGATTGGGAGATGCTTCTCCTGCCGATTCCTCCTGTCTTGGCGAGCCAGTAGCGGGGCGAACCATCGGCATTCATGATGCAAGAGACTCCAGGGATGCCGGAGCTGTTGTTTTTTCTCAAGATCTCGACGACCGCAATAGGCTCAGGCAAAGTTCGCTGCGCCCCATTTGCCGTGGCTTTTGAGGTAGTTGGTGCTTTCTGTACCATCGCCCTCACGCCTTGCTCCGCGGGGTGAACCTTCCTGAGCCCTCTCATCTGCGCCAACTGCCTTTCGCGCTCTGCGATCGCCAGAAGCTCCGCCTGGGCGGCACCGTAGCGGCCCACGCCGAAAGACTTGGTCAACACGCGATCCACGCTCACACGGGTGATCGCGTGCCAGCTCGTGATCTCGCCTTTTCTGTTCGACCGGAAGGTCACACCGGCAACGCCGCTCTTGTTGCTGGGGAGCAGTTTCTGCGCCACCTCACGTCGTTCTTGCGGCAGATGTTGGCGCACGACCTCGTCCCGATACGCTTGCGCACACGCCAGCGCAGCGGACTCGCCGCCATACCTGCTGAAGGCGAAATCTCTCAAGAACTTATGACCTCTTCGCGAAAGAGTGACTCGCCATTTGTTTAACATGCGCACGATGCCATACATTGCCGGGGCATGGTAGAAGTCGTGGTCGCCTAGCGTCGACGAGTTCTTGTGCGATACGGACATTGGATTTCCTTTAGAACGGGGATGATGCCCCCGTCCCAGTGCCAGAGAGACATCGATTGCTGCTCGCATAGCAACTCGTCACTTCTTTGCCGTCGTTGCCGACTTGAACAGATTTCTTGGGCATCGAACGTAGATGAGATATCGCCGTTGAGCCTTCGCTCACCTCGAGTGAGCTTGCCCATCAAGCCAGAATAAACAACACAAACGACTGACGCCGACGACGGCGAAGGATTGCGGAGCCATCATTCCATGGCGCCCCCCCTGGGCCGAGCTAGAGGTCTTGTCGTCGCTTGCACGCCTTGCGTCCTGTCCACGCGTCGCTGTATGCCGGCTCCACAATGACAGGAAGCAACGTGTCTCCGATCTTTTGGGATACCGTCAGCAAGCACTGAAGGCCAAGAACCTGGCCCTGAAGTACGTATTGCGCGTCCGCCGTCGTCGCACGAAATGAAGCGGTCACACTGCACGACATAGTTCCACTGCCGTAGGCATAGCCGACAAGAATGTCCTTGTGGACCGGAATCTTGTAGACGGTTTCTGCATGCTCCGACGTCGCAGGCTCAGACTTGAAAAATCTTCCGCAACCTCGGTCGTCAGCTATCGAGAAGCTCAACGTCTTAGAGCCAATACTTCCTGGCCGCCAACTCGTTATCTTTGAGGGGACGACTAGCATGGCGGATGGGCCGTCATCGCTAGGCACGTACGGTACTGCCGAGACACAACCGCCCAGTGATATGGCAATCACAACGGCAAGAACTCGTTTCAAGCAACCTCCACCTGATGTCTGTGCTTCATCTCAGAAGCTGGCATTCAGATTAAAGCCCAGCGTGATCCGGGCAGTTCTGTAACCCTCGGGCTTGTGGATCGGCGTGCCGACGAAGAAGTCGTAGCTCAGCTTGCTCCACTGGCCGCGCACGCCGATGACTGCGCCGGCAAGGCTGCGGCCCAGAAGATCAATCGTCGACCGTCCGCCAACATGGCCGTAGTCCATGCCTGTGTACAGCTCCGCCCCGCTCTGCCCCACGGCCCAGCCGATGTCGTTGCGGATGAGCCAGCCACGCTCACCCAGCAGACTCGTCTCGCCATCGAAGCCACGCACCGTGTAGCGCCCGCCAATAGCGAAGCGGTCTTGCGGCGTCAGTGGCGTGCGGTTCCACTGCGCACGGATCAGGCCAGAGTAGCGCAGCTTCTGCTCACCAAACTTGAACGGCGCGTTGAGGGTTACATCGGCCGTGTACAGCTTCAGGCGCGAAGTGCCCTCGCCGAACTCCTCTTCCGGTGCAACGCGGGAACCGAAGCCGCCAGTGCCACGCTTGTAGGCCAGCGTGCCCTCGAGCGTCGCTTCGCCGATGAACTCCTTGTGGTTCAAGCTGAACTCCCAGCCGCCGACCACGCGGTGCTGCACCTCGACCTCAGTGTCGTCCACGAAGTTACGCGACTCGCGGCGCCAGCCCTTGACGGCCACCGTGGTCTTGCGGCTCTGGTCGCGGTAGACGAGGCGCGAGAGCTTGACCTCGGCGTTGTTGGACTTGCCGGCGTAGACGTAGTCCTGGTTCAGGCCCGCCACGCTCTGGTGGTACTGGCTGTTGGAGGCGGTGAAGCCCAGGAGCCAGTAGCCGTAAGGCAGCGAGTAGTGAACGGTCTGGCCTTCGGTGCCCTTGGCCGGATCGCTGAAGACGTGGTTGTTGATGTTGTGGTTGGCGCTGACGTAGAACAGGTCGTTCAGGCCGAAGGGGTTGTCCAGGGACAGGGTTGCGCCGGACTGATAGCGGCCTGTGGCTTCGGTGCCGCTGTCGTCGAGGCTCAGTGCAATACGCCACTTCTTGGATTGGACGTACTTGACGACGAGGTCGCTGTCGCCGGGTTTGGCGTTGGGTGCGGTCGAGGGCTCGATCTGGATGTCGGCTTCGGCCGTGGGGGCGCGCTTGAGGTTCTCCAGGCCCTGCTCGATGTCGCGCAGGTTCAGGAGGTCGCCGGGGCGCGCGGGAATGGCCGTGGCCAGCAAAGCGGAACTGCCGAACAGCGTGGACGAAGAGTCGGGCGTTGTCCGAATGGCTGCGATGCGGCCGGGCACCAGCGAGAGGGTCAACGTGCCGGTGGAGAGGTCCTGCGGCGCAGCAAGCACACGGGTGGTGACGTAGCCGCGCGCGATGACGGCTTGCTGGGCGCGGGCGAGGACTACGTTGACGCCGATTGTGCCGAGGCAGCGGCCGATGGGTGAATCGTTGGCTTCAGGGCCGGATAGATCAGCCACAGCCCATTGGAAAGACTCGGACTGCTCGCCGACCAGAAGCACTCGATCGATGCGAAAGCACGGGGATTCGGATTCAGGAATGCGCTGGACCGGAGCCGGCGGCGCGGCTTGCGGTCGCTGATCGACGGTGCGCTCGTTCTGCTCGCGCAAGGCACGTTCGCGCTCCTGCTGGCGCTGCTGTTCGACGAAGGGCTGCGGGGCACTTGGCACCTGTGCTTGAGCCAGCAGAGGACTGCCAATCAGCAAACCGGCCAGCATGGCACGCGAATTCGTTCTCAATTTCTCTCCCTCATCATTTTTCTATGCTCGCGTCACACAGCGGCGATGCAAGCAGTGCCCAAAAACGAGCGCACCAGATCCTTCGCGCGACCTAGGGGTCAAGGTGCTGCCGACCGCACTACCACCGCGCTTGGTGAAACCTGTGCGCGAATGTTCTGGGCAACCCTTGTCGCCAGCGCATTGACCGCATGGTCATAGCTCTGAGCTACCTCCTGCGGATGCTCGACCAATTCATGGAAGCTCGACCAGTGATGGTCCGGGTTCGCTGGCACGCTCCATGATGCGTTCTCGTTCGTTGCGTCGGCACCGTAATAGAGCGTTTCGCTGTAGAGGCTGTCTTCCGTCTCACCTCGAACCAGATAGGCACTCAGGTTGACGCGCGGCACATAGTCCCTTGAGAAACGGGCAGAAAACATGCCGACCTCATTGAGATAGACGCGCAGCACTGCATGGGTCGGAGGCAATTTGCTTTCATCGATCACAGACTGTGCTGGTCGCCCCGAGGCGCCTTCGACTACCTGCGCTTCATAACCCTGGACAGTCAATTGCCGAACCAATGCCGCCGTGAGTTTCGGTCCCATGTCTTTTCGCGTGACCTCCATACGCTCATTGAAGTCTGAACTCTTGATGCGGTCTGCCACCGACTGCCACAGCACGCCGAGGGGAATACCCTTGTTCTCGGTATGCATCTTCTCGATCGATGCCACGGGAACCACCATGACGCGTGCCACTGGAGCCTGCTGCACAGGTGTGGCAGGAGACCGGGCACAACCTGCCAGAAAACCGAATGCGAGAAGAGAGGTCAAGAGTTTGATGTGCATGGAATTTGAACGCGTGGCCCGAGACCTGATTGGCGTAGTGCTGGGATCGCCTAGGTTCATAGTTCAGAAGATTCAGGCCGAAGAGGTAAGGCCAGCGCCGTCGAGTAGAAGCTTCAGGTTTGAGAGGGCGGGATTTCGCCATGGAATGCGAAGTCGTAGCGCTCGTCCTTGCGGATAAAGGGTTCCGCCATTTCTTGCCAAACCCAGATTGCATTTTTTTGTATCTCTGTCGGAGCTTGCAAGCCATTTATGTAGCTGCGCAGGGCATAAATGACTGAGTTGTAATCGGCAGCAGGCAAGCCGCAAAAGTCATACAACATCTGGTATTGGCCTTCTGTGATCTCCTCGAGTTGCGCGGGATGTGTTTGTGCCAACGCCTCATTCAGCAACTCCCCGAAAGCAGCAAAAGTAGGTGAGTTGACGTAGCCGTCGTTCACCTGTTTTCCTACGGGCATCGATGGATCAAATCCAAAAAAAATATCGCCAGACATAAATGCTCACTTGATGATCATGATCTTGGCCGCCTGCGCAGGAGGCAATGTATTGATGTAATTTTGTAGCACCTGCTGGTTTTGCGGCGTAAGTGTTCTGAAATCCATCATCACGATATTCGCCTTGCTTAAATGCTCTTGAATTTGATTAACTCCCGGTGGCAACTCGCCTGGAGCTTTTGGCACCGTCATGTTTTTCTCAAAAAACTTGTTCATGCCTGCGATCTCAGCCGGCCTGCCGCCACCAGTCGTATACATCAAGTCCACCGTTTTGCCGGCGTTTTCTCCGCTGGCGAATTGAAGGTCAGGTGATTTTTTTTCAAACGTCGGCGGCCCTTCATAGCGCTTCAATGTCCCGAGGAGTGGCTCCACCTGAGCGGCCGCTGCAGCCTCGGCCGGTCTCAGTTTGGTGCTCCCACCGACGTCCGGCACATTCAGTTCGCCCTGTCGCACCAGCGGCGTTGCACCGGGGACAATCTCGGTGATTCCTTGACTATTCAAACTGATCCGGACGGGAGGCAATGCCGTGCCCGCAGGTGCTGTGGGCGTATAAGTCGACGGGTTGTACCACCGGGTATCGGTGCCCCAGCCTTGATATGCCGTGACCTGATTGCCACTCGCGTCCCGGAATGTATAGATGGGACGTCCATCGGCCGTTGTCTTGCCCGTGGCCAGCGCATCGCTGGGCAAGTTCTCCCAGCAGTTGTTGTGGACCCAGACGCCTTCATCCCCATGCGCACCCTTCACGAAGTAGGTGTGATAGTCCGCCACAGTCATGTTGTAGGCACGCAGCGGTTCATCGACCACGCGAGCACTGACAACGATCTGCCACTTACCGTCACTGGCAAGAAGCCTGAAGCCGGCCCGCAGATTGGCCGCATCAACCCAGCGCCCGCCCTTGATATCGCCGGGATAAATGTGCCCTTCGGATGCCGGGGGCGGGGCATCGCCCTCCGGGATCGTAAAGAACGGGTGAATCCTGTTCGAGACGATAGTCTGCTGTCGCCCCCTCTCGTCCTTAATCGTCAGATAGACCGTTTCCTTGTACGGATTGCCGTACTGCGCCAGCACAGTCTTGTAGCCTTGCGCGCCATCAGATTCATTGCGTGCATACACGCGGTCACCCACTCGAATGTCCTTGATCGGGACGTAGCCCGAAGCCGTCCTGACCTGCATATCTCCCCTAAAGGAACAGTTCCGAGCGCCTGAAACCCCAGCAGAGGGGGCTGGTTCATCGAGCATTCTTCCTCTGAGCCGATCCACTACCTTCCGAGCAACCCCCGCCATAGCCCCTTCGGTCGCCATCGCGATGTCGATGTTCATGGCCAGCGAGGTCATGATCTCGCTCTTCGTGGGGATCACGCACGAGGAGGTTTTGGCGCACGCCAACTGGTAGTTCAGGTTGGCGGTGAAGTAGACGTCCTTGACGAACTTCATGCCGCCTGTGTCGCCGTCTGACCTGAACTTCTCGTAGAGATCGGCCCAGGCCTTCTTGGAATCGGCCAACTCTCGGACATTGGCCTCGGAGGGATCCTTCAGCATCGCCAGTTCTGCCCGATGAAGCTTGTCCAGCAGGTCCTGTTGCTCCAGATCGACTCGATCCCATTTGTCGATCACCGCTTTGCAGTTGCCGACCTTACTGCAGTCAGCCAACTCCTTTTCCTTTTGGGCCACCTGCTTGCCGGTGAGGAAATTGTTAGTGACCTCGTTGAACGCCCCCACGGCACCCGGCGTACCGCCCACTGCCGCGCCCACGGCGGTGGTCAGGCTGGCCACCAGGATATTGCGGGTCGCCTCGTCCACACCCAGGCCGCCAACGACCCGATCAATCACTGGCGCAACCTGGGTGCTGAGCACCGCACCTGTGGCTCCTGCGGCGCCTGCCGTCAACCCGCCAATGACCGCATGTCCCGCAGCGCGACAACTGCCATCTGCAGACCAGCAACTGATGCCCTCCTGGTCTCCTTTGTCCTTTGCCTCTTGCAGTCGCTGATTCGCGACGTCGGCCCAGGCTCTTGTCGCGTTTTGCCCGAACTGCTGCGTGATCTGGGCTTGTGCCTGAACGTCCTTGAGGATGGCTTGTGTGTTCCAGTCCTTGACCAGCGTCCCGGCGCTGCTGGGGTCGCCGGTCCTGATGCTCGTATTGCCCGCGATACCAGAGATGCCGCTCGTGGTCACGCTCGTTTGGCTGCTGCCGTGGCTACCCACGCCGGCGCCACCGGCCGGACGAGTGCTTGCCATGCTATTGCCATTCGCATCCTTAGGCGGTGTCCAGGACCAACTGGATGACTGCTCGGGCGTGTTCTCAGTCGCGTCCGTCGGCCGGGTGCCGTAGCCAAGGGGGACACTGGCACCGACCGCATACGCCTGCCCGTCGGAGCGATTGACGTTGTTCAGGTCCGTCATCGTCAGCGTTCCGCCCGTGTGGAAGCTGTTGCGGTTGTTGTCGATGGCCGCCTGCGTGCTCTCGATCACGGCGCCTGTGAGGGTCGTGTTGCCCTGGACATTGACGTTGAAGCCGCCAGCCCCGGCCATGATGCCGGACTGGGTGTTCGGGCTGACATAGTAGCCGTTGGCCGAAGCGCCACCTACACTGGCCGAGGGCAGCACGATGGCCCCGCCGCAAATCGGTGGAACACAGATGCTCAAGCCGAAGCCGCTGTTGGACTGACGACTCTGGCCGATGCTCACATCCTGCAAGGTCGTGATGTTCAGGTCGCCTCCAACGTCCGCCGTCACCCGATTGGCTTCGATGGTCGCCCCGTTGAGCGTCAGGTTGCGTCCACTGGAGACGTTCACCGCCTTACCGCCTGAGACCTGGGTGGCGTTGTAGGTGGTCGCGTTCTGGTTGTCGCTGCCCTTGCCGTTTTGCACGCCGATCTGGAAGCTGAGACCGGTCTGAGCCCCCGCGCCGAGGGTCACCCCGACACTGGCGCCGTGGCTGGAGTTCTGGCCCACCGTCACGCTGGTGTTCTTGCTGGCCGCCAGGGTGATGTCGTTGTCCGCCGCTAGGTTGGCGGTGTTGCCCGCCGCGATGGTGGAGCCCACGACATTGATGTTGGAGGCAGCCCCTGCACCCGTGGCGACGATGTTGACGTTGTTGGCCCCCATCACACTGGAGCCCACGGCCGTGCTGGTGGTCGTGGTGCTGGTGCCCTGGCTGGTGTTACGGCTCAGGCTCACACTCACGCCGTAGGTCAGCGGGGAGCTGGCGCCGCCCGCGAAATTGCTGACACTGTCATAGACCTGCTTGCCCGTCATCGCGACATTCAGTGCGCCAAGGGCCTGAGCGCGACTGTTGTTGGTCTCGCTCATGGCCGAGACGGAATTGCGAAGCTGGCCCAGGGTCCCGCCTCCACCTCTGTGCAGGTCGGTGGTGCTCACGCTTACGCCGAAGGCCCCTACGCTGGCGCTACCGCCCAACTGGGAGCTGGAACTGCGCTGCAAGCTCGTGGTCTGTTCGGTGTTGTACGCCTCGTTGATGGTGACGCTCTTCGCCAGGATGCTCACGTCCCCGCCTGCCAACGAACCCGCCTGCCCCGCGGCCAGAACGCTGCTGGCGGTTTGCCGGTATTCGTTGCCTGCCACGAGGGTCACATTGCCCCCCAGGCTAGCGACCTGACTGGATTGCTGGGTGGTGCCGATACTGGCCTGCGCTTCAAAGTTCTTGACGTGCCCCAGCCCAGGTGCGGACCAGGAACCGATGAACCCACTCTTGCTGTTGGCCGCCGAACTGCTGCTGATCCGGGTGTTCTGGGCGCTCTCGATGGTGAGGTTGCGCCCGGCCACCATGGTGATGTCCTTGTCGGCCATCACAGTAGCGGCTTGCAAGATCGTGTCACGGCCGCTCACCGTTTGCAGGCTGCCCGCAGATATGGTGGTGCCCACGGCCTGGGTCTGGATGTCGGCGCTGGCGCCGTTGCCCGAACTGTTGCGGTTGCCATAACCACCAACAGGCCCCCCCGCGTCGGAGGCGACGGCCCAAGCTCTCGACAATGCCGTGGAGCTGCTGCGCTGCTGGCTGGCATGCAGTTCCTGGGTGGTCCGGTTGGCGGTGATCAGATTGATGTCACGGCCTGCGGACAGGCTCATCGCGTTCTGGGCGCTCAGTTGCGCGGCCTGGGCATTGAGGTCGTTGCCCGCGACCAGGGCCATGGTATTGCCGCTCAGGCTGCTGGAGACCACGTCCACGGTGCTGGAGCTGTCCAAGGTGCTGGAACTGCTCTTCCTGAACAAACTCTTAGAGGAACTCTGCGTGGCCGCAGCCACGCTACTTGTGGCTTGACCCGCCGTGATGTTGATGTCGTTCTTGGCCGTGGCTACCAACGCACCGTCCATGCTGGCGATCGCACCCGCACGGATATTCAGGTCATTGCCTGCCGCAAGCCGCACATTGCCCTGTCCCTGGATGACGGAGCCAACCTCCTGACTCTTGGATGAGATGCCCGCCGCGTTCTTGTTGGCGAACGAGATGGTGTAGCCCTCGGTCACCGTGCCCAGCTTGACATCATGTCCGGCACCGACCCCCACTGAGCCTGCGCTGACCAAAGCCGCGCCGATCAGATTCACGTCATGGCCCGCGGACGCGATCAACACGCCGCCCGGATTGGTGACGTAAATCCCCGCCACGCGGTCGATGGCAGTGCTCGTGCCACGGGATCGGGTGGTGGTTTCTATGTTGATATCCCCGCCGGCCGTCAGAACAGCGGCATCCCTGGCCGTGATGCTCGCACCGATATTGTTGATGTTGTTGCGCGCATCGATCCTGACGCTGCCACCCGCAATCCGCCCGCCGTCAAGGTTATTGACGTTTTCGGCTGTGATCGACACCAGGGAGCGGCCAGCAATGGTGCCGGTATTGACCACATCCCCCGAGCTCTTGATGACCGTGGCATCGGCACTCAGAAGTGCCCCAGAGCCATCGATGTCACCCGGACGAACGCGCACATACACCTGCGGAACGAGTACCTTCTGAGTGGAGCCATCCGGCAAGGTGACCGTCCGCTCGACCAACCAGACGATGTCACTGGTCAGTTGGGCCATCTGCGCTGCCGTCAGGGCCACGCCGGGGCGCAAGCCGTACTGCTTCGCGAAGGTCACCCCCGCATCCATCAGCGCGGCGTACTGATCGTCGTCGTTGTTGTACCCATCCAGATAGCGATATCCCGTGAGCTGAGCGACCTGCTCACGAATGAGCTTCTGCTCGTAGAAGCCGTCGCCCAGACGCTTGAGGATGTTGTTGGGGTCCAGGCCGAGGCTGTTCAGCAGGTAGTCGCTGCTGAGCCAGTTGCGGTAGTTGGCAAAGCGCGGATCGGTCTCGATCAGGTAGCCGCCGCCCGCACGGATGCTGAACAGGCTGGCGGTGGGGATGCGCGTATTCGGGCCACTGGTACGCACGACCATCGGTACAGTCTGGCTCGCATCGGTGTCTCCGGCGCCAGCGGCAGCATCGGCTGAACCTGCGGCACTTCCCGAAGTTTTGATGACGGCACCGACATTGGCCGCTACTTGCACGATGGTGTCCGGGCGGTTACCGCCATTCGTCCCACCGGCAGCGCCCGCGCTCCCCGCCGCGCTACCGACCGGTGCAGATCCTGCATCGTAGCCATTGGTGGCGTTGATGTTCTCCTGGTACTTGTAGGCGCCCAGTGTGATCGTCTCCGGCGCAGTGATGATCGGTATCGGAATGGGTGTCTGCGACTGCCCTTCGTTATTGACCACTGTTGCCGACCCTGTGACCGTTCGCGTACCCGACAACTGGGAGGACACATACTCAGTGGAAGTGATAGTCCCGCCTGCCAGCACCTGGCTGTTCTCGTTGTACAGCCGACCGTTGACGCTCATGCTTCCGCCCGCAACAAGATGGGCAGGATCGATGTTGATTGCCGTGTCTTCCGTGGTCGTGATGAGGTTGTTCCAGACACCGTAGCCCCCCATGCCGACGAGTTCGCCAGTCTTCTGGAGGAAGACCAGGCCATTGCCGGCGTCGAGGGTGACTTCGTCCAAGCGGTAGGTAGTGGTCCTGCCGATCCCGCTTCCTAGGGGAGTGTTGGGCGCAATACCAACCTGAAGGCCGGATGTGACCGTTTGGGGCCCTCTCTGAATGTGCACGTCGCGGTTGTTGACGTTCGCCATCGAAATGGACATGTCACCCAGCGACTCGATGTCTG
Organism: Variovorax sp. YR566; assembly: GCF_051992195.1. Taxonomy (NCBI): domain Bacteria; kingdom Pseudomonadati; phylum Pseudomonadota; class Betaproteobacteria; order Burkholderiales; family Comamonadaceae; genus Variovorax; species Variovorax sp. YR566. The sequence goes on from NZ_CP197092.1 coordinate 5,801,908, forward strand.
CGCTTAGGTTGTTGAGCACAGAGCCCTGCCCTATGGCCTTGCGGTTGGCGTCAAGCGAGCCGCCAATGCTCATCGCATCCGCGCCCATTCCGCCGCTGAAGATCAATGCATGCTCGCGGTTGGTGATGGTGGTCGCACCAATGTTGAGGGTGCTGCGCGCGGCAATGGTCCCTGCCTTGGTCACGCCGGCGACAGTCTCCGCGTCATTCTCGAGCGTACCGGTGGCAATGGAGATCGCATTGCCGTAGATGCGACCCGTGCCGATATTTTTCAGAGCCCCTGTTCCTGCATTGATCTGCGTGTCGTTCTTGCTGTCGATCAGGCCACGGTTGGTCAACGTGCCGCTGGTGTTGATCGTAGTGTTCGTGCCCGACATCTCCGCATTGGCCGAGTTTTCAACGTTGTTGCCACCGACCGTGAGCGTCTGGCCCGCAAGCAGCTTGCCGTTATTCGTGAAGTTGCCAGTGGTGGTGTAACTCAGGTTCCCGTTGGCGGCCACCTCGCCGTTGTTGGTGACGTTCTGTGTGAGCGCGAGGCTCAGGTCCTGCCCCGAAACAGCCTTGCCGTCACCGCTGAACGTCGCTGCGTCGATCTTGAGGCTCTTGTCTGCTACCAGCGTGCCGTTGGTATTGACCAGGTTCAGCGTCTTGGCACCGGGATTCGCGCGATTGGGGTCGCGAATGCTCAACTCGTTGCCGGCCGAAAGCAGGCCATTGGTGTTGCTGACGGTGCCACTGCTGGTGATGGTCGTATCGACATCGGCACGGATGGCACCAGAGGTGTTGTCCAGCTCGCCAGTGCCGATGGCAACGGACTTTCCTTCAATGCCCTGGTTGGTGCCGAGCGTGTCTTTGTTGACAATGCTGCCGGCGTTGAGCGTGGTTGTCGCTGCCGAGCGGACCAAACCGCTCGTATTGGCGATGCTGCCGGCATTGATATCCAAGTTGCCCACAGCCAGCGTCTGACCGCCGCCGTTGTCGTAGCGCGCACCGTTGGTGTTGATCACAACCGCAGACTGCCCGATCACTTGGCCATTGCCTGCGTTCGTGAACAACCGGGTGCTGGCGTTGAGCGCATTCTTCACGCCGATGAAGCCCGCCGCATTGTCCACGTCGCCGACGTTCTTGAGGGTCAACGTATCAGCGCTGGTGATGCCGCCCTGTTTGGTGGTGTAGCTCGCGGCGTTGGAATTGGTGAGTTTCTGGCCATCGGTATCAATGGTCATTGCACCGCCATTGGACTGAACCAGGCCGGTGTCGTTGTTGAGGGCGCCCGACTTGATGTCGACGGTGGTAGCCGCCGCCAATGTTCCCTGCTTGCTGTTGTCCAGAGCATTCTTGCGGGTATCCACGCCCAGGCTTTCGCCAAAGACGGTGCCGCCCCTGTTGATCAAGCCCCCGTTCGTCAAGGCCACGTTGGCGCCTGCTTGCAGCGTTCCTCCGATGTTGGTAGTCGCTCCGGATGTGGTGACGCTCAAATTCCCCTTGACCGCAGCGGCAGTCCCACCGCTGTTGTCCAGCGTTCCGTCTACAAGAAGGGTCGTGCTGCCATTGGCAGCCAATGTCCCGCCGACGTTCGTTGCAGCTCCACCGATGGTGGCGCTCAAGTCGCCCACTGCCGTCACACTGCCGGCATCGTTGTTGAGACTGCCCGCCGTGGCGGTGGTGTTGCCACCCGCTCCAATCGATCCTTTGTTGCTGTTGTCGAGCAGGCCGCCAACGGTCAGACCGAGGCTGGAAGTTTCTGCGGCACGAACGAAGCCGCCTTGGTTAGTCAAGCTGCCGGCTGCGATGGTCGTGTTGCCGTTGCTCGCAATGGTGCCGGATGTATTGTCGATCGCTCTCACGACAGTGATACGGGTGGCGTCGGAGCCGGTCTGCACAATCTGACCACCACGATTGCTCAACGAGCCTGCGTCGATGGAGATTTGCTTGGCGCTGGTTGTCGCCTTACCGCCGTCCTGGTTGAATGCCCCCGACACGGCGACCACCAACGCGTTGTTCGCTGTGATCTGACCGTCGGCACCGTTGAAGCTGCCCCCTGTGATGGTCAGAGTTCCGGGACCCGCGTGCTCGATCTTGCCCACGTTGCTGGTGATGGCTATGCCCTGCAGTGTGAGGTCTTGCCCATTGCTGGCGATGCGGCCACCGTCGTTGTTCAGCGTGCCGCTGGTCGCGATGGTCGTCGCACCTGTGCCGGTCTGCGCGATCTCGCCCGCGTTCGTATTGACGAGGTTCGAGGCGTCGATTTGCAACTGGCCGGCATTGAGCTTGCCGGCGTCGTTCACGAGGGCCTGCGCCGCGTGGCTATTGGCCGTGATGCTCAAAGTGCCTGGCGTGACGACCGTGGCGTTGCTGGTGGTCACATTGCCCTGAGCAGCCGTGACTGCGATGTCAGTCGCACTGGTCTGGCCGGTCGACAGGTCGACGCTCGCACCTTGCAGCGTGGCGTTGCCCGCCGCGATGCTGGTGCCGTTGGCGACCAGGGCGCCCGTGGAGGTCACACGCAGGTCACCTACAGTGCCAAGCTTGCCATCGCCCTGAGCGCCAGCCGCGAGCACACTGGCTGTACCGCCACGCACGCTGCCGGCAGTGATCGTGATGTTGCGGCCCGCCGTGACAGTGCCGTCGTTGGTCAATGCCCCGCCAACCGCAATGTTGGCATCGTTGCTCCCGCGCAGACTGCCGTCGTTGGTGAGCGATCCGGCCTGGATGCCGAGATCGGTGGCCGCGCTGATATTGCCGCCACTGCCGTTGGTCAGTGCGTTGGCTGCGCCAAGCTGTACGCCGGCTTGTGCAGACTGAACACTACCGCCAGTATTCTCCAGCGAGCCGGTGTTCAGGCTCAACGCCTGATTTGAAGCCAGCGTGCCGCTGTTGTTGGTGGTGGCGCCAACAACGTTCGCGGTCAGTACACCCGTGGCCGTGATCGTGCCGCGAGTGTTCTCAGCCCTCCCACCCACCGTGAGGTTCACATCGGAAGCGCTTGTCAGCACACCGTCGGTGTTGATCAGGTCGCCGCTGGTGGCAATGGTCAGACTGCCCGCATTGAGCTTGCCGCCCGTGTTGTCGAAGGTGCCAACGTTTGCGCCGAAGCTCTGGCTGACGTTCAGAGTGCCACCAGCATTGGAGAAGCTTGGACCAGTGACCGCCATGCTGGCGACTGACAACGTGCCACCCGCGTTATTGATCTGTGGTGTTTGCAGCGCGATCGGACCACCAGCGTAGAGGCGGCCACCGTCGTTCAGAATCGTTCCCGCCGCAGTGATGGTGCCAGGCGATGTGGGGACAAACGGTGCCGGTGCCGGCGAAGCCGCATTACTGGAGCCTGAATCCGCTCCGGGGCTGGTTCCCGTGGTGGAAACGCTTGGACTGGTGGTGCCACCTGTGCCGGTGCTGCCCCCGGTGCTAGTGCTACCTCCCGTGCCAGCGGTCGGCGCTGGTGCCGGCTCGATACCGATGATTCCGCTGTTGGTGTTCGAAAGGACCGGTGCAGTGATGCCGAGGCCTACGCTGCCGGTCTGGCGGATCGTGCCGCCCCGGTTGTCAATGTCACTGGCACCGGAGATTTCTATGCGTGTGCCTTCGAGGGTGCCCGTATTTTCAAGACGTCCCGCTGCCGTGACGATGAGATTGCCGTTGCTCGCTCCGATGTTGCCTGCATTACGTACACCCAAGCCGGCCTCATTGCCCACAAGCGTGATTTTTCCTGCATACATGCCGCCGAGGGCCGCCACATCGAGAGTGAAGGTCGGTGCTGCGCCCGTTCCTGTCGTGGGCGTGATCTGCGTGTGGTCGGCGCTGATCTGATTTGCACCGGTCACCACCTTGAGCTCGCTCGCCCAGATGCTCGCGTTGGCCTGCACGGCGCGCGCGAGGATGGCAGCGTAGTCAGTCCTGCTGGCATCGAGGCCCGCACCGTCGATGGTGACGGTGCCGCCACGAACCAGGAAGCTGTCGAGGCCGCCGATGGCGTTGAATTGCGGCGTGCCCGTCGTAAGGGTTGCCCGAGAGGCGTTGATGAAGCCGCCACCATCTACGCTAATGCCGGCCGGGTTGGCAATCACCACCTCGGCGCGCTGTCCGCCGACCTCGATGTAACCACGAAGCTGGCTGGGAGAGCCCCCATTGACTTCGTTCAAGATGATGCGCGCGGGGCCCGTGGCGAGATTCGGATTACCCTGCACAAAACCGCCGAGCTGCGTCTGCACGTCGGTTCTGCTGTTGTTCAGGATCGCGCCGTTGGCGCCGACATTGAAGGCGTTGTAGACGTTGCGCGAGACGCCTGCGGCGCTCGGAGTTTGTACATTGATGAGCGGCACGCCGTTGGGCGCCACCAGCACCGTCGGTCGCAGGTTGCCTGGGACATTGGGCGCTCCAACGATCTGGGCATACGCGGATGTCGTCAGCATGGCCGCCAAGGCTGCCCCAATCAACATGGGAGCGAGGACCACGGCGCTGGCCGGCGCGCCTTCAGATGCTTTCGTCGCCTTGTTCGACGCCTTGCCCGTGCTCTTGGCCGTTTCCTGAACCACCATCCGCATGCCTCTGGCTGCATTGAAGACGACACGATGAAGCTGGCGATTCATGCCCTGGACTCCCTGAGAATTTTTGAATGCTTTTGGCGCTTTTGTATCAAAAAGCGTCAATTTCGATTATCGGTGTGCGAAAGCCCCAAAAAGAAGGGCTGACCCATGTCGGCCTGTGCATAAGGTCACGAATAAAACATCGGCAAATCTCAAGAATTCTTTAATTTAATTCTTAGGTATTCACATTTGCAGGCTGCAAATGTGTGGGCACCTGCAGTAGTCGACTTCGCCGCCCCGATGCCCTGTCACTTTTGACAGTTGCGGGCGTTCCGGAAGGCGTCCGAAGATCGCTCGTAATGGTCCGACGAAGGCCGTCCTTGCCTGATGCGCAGGCTGCAGGAAGCATCTGACCTCAATCGCAGACCCGCTTGGAGGTGTGCGCTAAAGGAGATGGTGCACACCATGAAGAGTGAGCAAGACTCGAAGGCCGGCCGACGACATCACGACCGTGCGTTCAAGCAGGAGCTGGTGCGACAAAGCCTGGAGCCAGGCGCGTCCGTATCGGCGATCGCGCTGCGCAGTGGCATCAACGCCAACATGCTGTTCAAGTGGCGCAGGGAGCATGTTCGAGCCGCAGGCGACGCGCCGCCGGCGGTGCTGTTGCCGATAGAGGTAGCACCGGCGACCGAGGTCATGTCCATTCCGACTTCCGCTGCGCCTGCCCCATCGTCATCGAGACCGACACCGCGGACTGGCGTCATCGAACTGGAGTTCGCCGGCGCGCAATTGCGACTGCGTGGCGCTGTCGACGAAGACAGTCTGTGCAGCGTCCTGCGCGCGCTGCGCCAGAGTGCATGATCGGCCCGCGGGCGGGCACCCGCGTCTGGCTGGCCGCTGGCGTGACGGACATGCGTTGCGGCATGGACACGCTGGCGGCGAAGGTGCAGACCGCTCTCACCGAGGATCCGTACTCCGGCCACGTCTTCGTCTTCCGCGGGCGGCGCGGCGACCTGGTCAAGCTGTTGTGGAGTGACGGCGACGGCATGTGCCTGCTGGCCAAGCGGCTGGAGCGAGGGCGATTCGTCTGGCCACAGGCCGAGTCGGGATCGATCTCGTTGAGCGGTGCGCAGCTGTCGATGCTGCTCGAAGGCATCGACTGGCGCCGACCCGAGCGCACCTGGCAGCCACGCGCAGCGGCGTAGTGGAGCATCGGCCAAGTTGACAGGACAACTCCCGTTGTAGGGCCAGGTACCGACCGGCACAGTCGTAGCCATGACCTCGCAGGAACTGCTTGCCGCCAACGCCGCGCTCAGCGGCGAAGTGCAGCGCTCGCAAGAGGCATTGAAGATCGCGCTGCTGACCGTCGAGAAGCTCAAGGTTGAAGTGGCGTACTTGCGGCGCATGAAGTACGGCCGCTCCAGCGAGCAGCTTGAACACGCTCAGCTTGAACTCGTGGGCGGGCAGCTCGCGCAGCCGGCGGTGACCCCCGCGGTGCCGGGCGAAGACGACGCTGATGGCAAGCACCCTTCCAACGTCACGTCCATCGATCAAGGCCGCAAGAAGCGCCAGGCGCGACAGCGCACCGGCGTGCGCGACTTGCCAGATCATCTGCCGCGGCGCACCGTGATGCATACGCCGCACAGCGGTTGCAACTGCCAGGCCTGCGGCCGCGGTCTTCGCGAGATCGGCCAGGACGTCGCGGAGGTACTCGACTATGAGCCGGGCAGCTTCCATGTTGTGCGCCACGTTCGCCCCAAGCTCGCTTGCGCGAACTGCAGCACGATCACGCAGGTGCCCGCGCCGAGTCGCCCCATCGATCGCTGCATGGCCGGCGCCGGGCTGCTCTCGCACGTGCTGGTGAGCAAGTATTGCGATCACACACCCTTGTATCGGCTGTGCCAGATCTACAGCCGTGAAGGCGTCGAGCTGCAGCGCTCGACCCTGGCCGACTGGGTGGCGCAGGCGGCACGCTTGCTGAGCCCGCTGGCCGAAGCCATCGGCCGCTACGTGTTGGCGGCTGACAAGATCCACGGTGACGACACGCCGATCCGCGTGCTCGGCGGCGCCGGTGCCAAGGCGCGCACTGGACGCCTGTGGGTGTACGTGAGGGATGACCGCCCCAGCGGCGACACAGCGCCGCCGGCGGTGTGGTTCCAGTACTCGGCGAACCGCAGGGGCGAACACCCCGTGCGCCATCTGCGGCACTTCAAGGGAATCCTGCAAGCTGATGCCTTCGCTGGCTACCACCCCTTGTATGAAGACGGCCGGGTGGTCGAGGCGGCTTGCTGGAGCCATGCACGGCGCAAGCTGTGGGACATCCACGAGCGCCAGCACAAGCTCGGCGGAACGCTGGCGCACCAGGCGCTGCAGCGCATCGGCAAGGTCTTCGGGGTGGAAGCCGAGATCCGAGGCAAGCCGCCACACGAGCGAATGCGGGTTCGCCGGGAACGAACCGCTGCAATGCTGGGCGACCTGAAGGCATGGTTCGACACGGCGCTGTCGCAGGTCTCGGCGAAGTCGCCGATGGCGTTGGCGATCGGGTATTCGCTGAGCAACTGGACGGCGCTGACGCGCTTCGTCGACGATGGGCGGATCGAAATGCACAACAACGCGGCCGAGCGCGCGCTGCGCGGCGTGGCGATCGGCCGCAAGAACTACCTGCATCTCGGCTCGGACAACGGCGGGCACAGCGCGGCGGTGATTTACACCTTGATCGGCTCGGCCAAGCTCGTCGGCATTGATTCGCAGGCCTACTTGCGCCACGTGCTCGAGCGCATCGCCGACCATCCGAGCAACCGTATCGACGAGTTGCTGCCGTGGGCGGTCGCCAGTGAGCTTGCCAAGGCGGCGCCGACGAGCTCACAGCCGACTGACAAGCTCGCGGCCTGAGCGCATCGCCGCTGGCAAAATCGCCAGCATGCGTGTCAAGCAGATCGAAGATCTCCCCATGGCCACCAGCGCTGAGCTGTACCAGCTCAGCTGGGTCATCGAGCAACTCATGGCCGACCCCAGGCGCATCGTGCAGGCGCGCTCGCAGTTGCACATGGGCCAACTGGTGAGGTACTGGGACTGGGGGACCGGCAAGCTGCGCGAGGCTCGCATCGCGGCGATGAAAGACCGGCAGGTCACACTGATCGATGAGCAAAGCAAACAGCGCTTCAGCGTGCTGTACGCGGCCGTCGTGCCTGTCGATGATCAGCAGGCAGGCGCGTCACCCTCACCGGCGACTGCCGCACCGCTGAGGCCGCCGCCGGAGATCCATCACAAACAGGACTTCCGCGTCGGCCAGCGCGTGAGCTTCACCGACCAAAGCCTCAAGCGCCACGTCGGAGAAATCGTTCGGATCAACCAGCGCACGGCCACCGTTCACTGCGACGGCCGCGCATGGCGCGTGGCGTTCGCTCTGCTTCAACACGTCACCGACATCACGCCTTAAACCACCCGGCCGTCAACAACGGCCTCGAGCGGACTATTACGATCGCTCTCGAACGATCTCGACTCAACCGACGGACCTAGGAGTGCAGAAATGCCAGCTGTGAGACTTGAAGGCTTCATCGAATTGGACGGCTACTTCGTCGCACTCTGTGCGGCCCCAACAGGGAGAGGGCTGGTGGTCGTGGGTACAGTTCGAGCAGGATCTGGAATTCGGGGACGGCTTCACGAAGATTCCTGCTTTTCGTCACCGTGTCCCAGGCGTGTTCGCGACCAAAGCAGGCTCGCTCGAAGCGGCGCTTGAATACGCGTTTCAACTCGCCGAAAAGGGTGCAGTCGAGGCCTGGATGCACTGATCGTCAGGAAGTGCGTGCGAGGGTCCCCATGCATGCAAAGCGCAGACGATCGGTGGCTTTACGGCACCGCGAGGCGTTGATTCAGCAGGCTGAGGCGTTGTTGGGTTTCGACCAGAACCGTCTCGGAAAATGACCGCTCCCGCTCAACACTTTCGTCGTCGAGTGAAGGAACACCACCCAGCAGCAGCCCGAAAGCGTGGATCCGTTGCTTCATGACTTGCACGGCTTTCTCATCGCGAGTCCCATCAAAGCTCGGGTACGCATAGCAGATCGGCTGGCCCGTCAACGATGCCCACGAGCCGACGCGCCGCACGCGTCCATTACGCTGCAGGGTTCGCACGGGGCTGGGGTCCAATTCGTAGTGGATCAAGTGCCGGCAACAGCGGTGCAGGTCGACACCTTCACTCAGGCGGTCGGTTGCGACCAGCACGTCGGGCCCGAAGGGACTGTTGAAGACATCAATGACGATGTCGGGCTTCCCCGTGTACAGCGTCTTCGGCCGAGGGGCATCGGTCTCATGGTGCCAAGCGCCCATCACACGATGACCATCGTCGAGCCGGCCGGGGAAATGCGACAACTCGCCGCCGAAGGCCCGCTGTCCCTTCGCCATGGATCTTAGAACGGCCAGTGTCGACGTGGACTGCTCATCCAGGAGCTTTCTCACCAACGCTTGTGCAGCTTGGGAAATAACTGCGACCTTGCGGCTCGCATTTCGCGGTCGGATGGTTCGGAACTGACGCGCCAGAGCCTCCGGGGTAATCGCGGGCTCCTTGAGCCACCTGCTGACCTGTACTCGCAGACCGGGCGTGCAAAGCCAATCGACGATCGGGGCGACGAGGGGGCTTTTCTCTTCATGCAGCACGGCTTCCCACGCCGCTCGCCAGACTTTTTCCGGCGGACCATCGCGATCGGCGCCAGGGATTTTCAACGATCGCTCCAACGCTTCGAGGAGTTCGCTGGCAGTGGCGCGGTGATGACAGAACACGAGTACTTTTTCGCCATCATCCAGCACTGCGCGAACGGCTTCGGTCACGGCCGCAATCTTGGGGTGCGGCCCTGCGCTTCGTGTGTCGTGTGCCAACCTTGCTGCATGGATATGCTGTTGGACTGGGACGCTATGGGTTGCTTGATCCTGGTTCATAACCCGAGTCAGTGCTGTGCCGACATGCTGCCAGCCGATGTGGAAGCGCGGGTCATTCCGCCGTTCGCCCTTGCGCTCTGCTGTCAGCTGTAGGAGGCGATCCATCCGCAGCAGCAGGGAAAGGTCATCGTGCGTCGCCGAAGCCGTGGCAATCGGCCAAGGCGTTGCGCCGACGACGCCGAAGTGCTCTTTTTCGGACTTGGACAGGTCGTCAATGCTGTGACGCACGACATAGGGCTGAAGTTGGGCGATTGCGGCCTCGGCTGCGCCCAGCAGTCGTCGAGCCTCAGTGGCTAGGTCGTGGCCCTGACCCAACGTGTACAGGCGTTTCAGTTCCTTCGCATAGTGGCGGACCGCCTTCAGCTCCGTCGCCCCAACGAACCGCAGTAGTTGCTCCAGCTCGGAGAGTCGGATGCTGAATGGTGTCGCCGTGAGGATGAGTTTCCTTTTGGCATGACCGCCGAGGTTGTGGAGCGCTTCGTTGAATGCGCTGCCCTCGCCTTTTGCACGGTGAGCCTCGTCGATGATCATCAGATCGCACGCAACGCGCAGCTTGCTCTTGCCGTAGCTCTTGACCAAAGCGTGGTGGGTGGCGACTTGGATGCGCCCAAGGTTTAGTCTTTCACCATCCCTCTGCTTGATGCGATCGGTATTCGCACCCAAGTGCGAAAGCATGGGAACGTGCCGCTCTAGTTCCTCGGCCCACCGGCGACGCAGAACCTCGTTTGGCGCGTAGATGCGCACTCGCTTGTTCTGGCAGGCGACAGCCCACGCGACGAGCGCTCCGACCGTCGTCTTACCGAGCCCGACGTCGTCCGCGAGTAGCACACCGCGTCCGTCCACAAGCCGCGCCAGGATGTCCTTGGCGGTCCTGAACTGCCTCTTGAGCGGTTCAACGTGGAGTCCTCCCGATCCCTCTTCGAGGTAGCGGTCAGGGTGGTTGAGAAAGCGCCACTCGCGTGCGTCAAGTTGGAAGTCGTTCATCGTTCTCGTTCCTGATCCACCAGAGCAATTCCTCGGCGACGAGTGCTGCTGCAGGACCGAGACGCCGCGTATAGAGGGCGCGGAGCTCTTCGCCGTCGAGACGGACACGGTCCCTGAGAGTGGATTCGTTTGATGCCGCGCTCAGGGCGGCCCGCCATCGGTCGACCACGTGAAACCCATTGCGTGCATCGATCCATTCGTCCATCGAGTAATTGGCAGCGGGGGCACCGGTCCGTGGACGTGTCTTGCCGACGCCTGGAATGGAGTCCGGATCCACCACGGGGCCACCATAGCGCTGGAGTAGGAAGGCCTCTCGCAAGGACTTGCTCACGGCCGGATCGAGCTCGGGCAGTGGCGTCCGGGCAAACTTGACCGGCTGACGGAGGTCGACGATGTGGACATCGAGGGTGACTGGACCCTGGATGAATTGGACGGTGAGCGGAGTGTCCTCTGGATCGCTCCACGGGACTGTGGCCGCGGCCTGTTGTAGCGAAATTCCCTGCTCCCGTCCATGAGCGAAGCAGATCGCCGCTGATATGGGCGTGACACCGTCCGAGCTGCGCGCATGCAGCTGAATGCTCGTTCCGTCCCACATGGCCTCCGCCCATTCCAAGGGCGAAGTGCGCACCACATCCTCCACACCAGCGGTGCAAAAAGCGACGGTATGAGGCGGATCGAAGAGAGCGCGCATCCTCTCGAGTTCTGTCCAGGTGGATTCGAAGACGGCACCGAGTTCAAAGTTGCGCGGAGATCTGTTCCCTGCACCCCAGGCCGAAGGACTCCAATTGGCCGAAGTCACAAGTAGGTAACGCTTAGCTCTTCTTCGAAGGAGGTAGAGCTTCGCATGGCTCCATCGAGGATCCGCATCGTGGTGTTGCTCCGCAAGCCTCGCGTCATTGGCAAAGCACTGGAGCTTCACGTTGTTTGTCTCCAGCGAAGTCTTCGCCTCTTGGGAAAGAGTCCAGCCATTGCGCTGAGCCCAAGGATGTTCCGCGGCAATCCACTTCACATGAATTCTCTCTCGGGGGACATTTGCGTCGTTGGCCCATCCGGAGAGCGTCTTCGTATCCCATTCCCCGATGGTCGGCACCAAGATGTGGATCTCCGACGCCTCCAACGCTCGCAGCTGACGGGCTGCGCTGCCAGCGCCGGGAACGCTTGCGACAAACTGAACCCCGTCCGGGCATTGGGCGCGGCCAAGCAGCGTGACCAAGCGCTCCATTCTTGTCGCAGCTACTGTTCCCGCCGAGGCGCCCAGTGCCGCGAGAAACGGAATCAGGGAGCCCCATGACCGGCGTCGCTCCAAAGAGCTACGAGTGCCAAGAGTGATCGAGACATTCCACCCCGCTTGCACCTGTTCCTTGAAGGCCGAGGACGTCAAATTCGTCGACGAGACGTGCAAATCGATGAAGTTCTCTTCGTCGCGCGTCCAGTGAAATGCCCACAACTTGGAGTGCTGCACTGCGCGTGATGCTGCGCCGACCATGAAGTGGCTCACGTACCGCCACAACCAAGGGTACTGCGATGGCTCCCGTTCTTCGCGAGGTGGAGATGAGATCACGGTCAGTCGACCATGGAGGACTTCGAGCGTCGTCCCCAGCTCGCCAAAAAATAGAGCCCGTTCCTGCGTCTCTTGTGAAAGCGAGTGCGTCAAGCCCAAGAGCGAAGGGAGAAAGTGTTCGACCAGCAGCCCGGAGTCGGGCTGGTCGAAAGTTGTCATCCACGCTTCCTCAAGCTGAGCTCCGGGCGGTAGCGTGGGGAGGGCGTCTTTCCAAGTAGGTGAGGTCACAGGAGTTCGTCCTCCTCATCTGGTTCATCCCTGGCTAACCCATCGAACTCGTTACGCGTTACCACGGCCAGCGTGGCGTTCATCTTCGCGACCCCGCACTGGGCTGCCAAACGGCTGAGCGCCAGTAAGCGGAACCGGTAGTCGCTCGCCGCGACATCGCTGGCGGCCACGAGGGGGATCATCTTTCCGCCCTGTTCGCGGAACCATCGCCGGCCGCCGCCGTGTTCATGGTGATGCCGCGCCAGAGCACGTATCTGTTCGAGCGGGCTGGAGGCCCGGCACACGGCTTCCGCAAGCTGCGAAACTACGGCCTCGTGGGGAAAGAGTTCCCTCGTTGGCTCTCCAAGCCAGGCTGCGCCGGCTTCGCGAATCAGGTTCAGCGCGTCTTGCAGTTGTGCTGACTTCGCCAACTGGATGGTTGCGGGCGCTTGGTTCACGCCGTCATTGTTGATCTCGTGCCAGAGCACCCGGACGGCATGCATTGCGGTGTCGGCGAAGCGTGTGAACGCGGGGAGCGGCGCAAGCGCCCCTGGATCGAGATGTTTGGCGAGCAAGCTTGAGGTGATCAAGCCTTCGCACAGATCGGCGTGAGACCTCGCACCTTTCACCTGCGCCAGCGCCTCGGCAACCACACGTCGAGTGGAGTCGGCGCTGAACAGCGCCGGCTCAAGCAGACGGCGCTCATCCGAGGGCAGTTCTTCGCCGGCAGCGCTGTCAGGCGTGGGAAGGTATCCCCCTTTCTTGGCGGCTGACGCCTCCCAACCGCGCTCCACCCAGTACCGCGCCTCTTCGCCCGACGCCCAGTGGCCCCACTTGGTGCCGTTCTCGAAGTTCGCCTGTTTCAGGCGTGCTTCGCGCGGCAAGCTGTCGTTCACCAGATCGGCGAGTTCGAGTCCCGTGGCGCCTGGCGTCCAGCCGTCGCCCGTCGTCAACCCCCGGACGTTTCGCAGAACCACGCGGTAAGCTCCATACATGCCGATCTGCCGGTAGCGACGGAACTGGTCCGCGCTCATGGCGAAGTCGGGGAGCCGACGTTCAGCCCTGCGCCAACGCTCAATGCTGCGTCGCCCTCGAAGCTGTCCGGTCGTTTGTCCGGCCTGCAGGGTGCGGTCCACCCACATGAGTTCCAACGGGCGAAGCCATGCATACCGCGCACGCTGGTCATCGCGGCGTGACAGGTCACCGCCACCAGCTTGAGCCCACGCAGCGTGCGACCACTTGAGACACCAAGAAAGAAGGGAGATCCACCTCGCGTCGGAAATGGCGTTGCTCAGGTCAGGCGCGAGCAGATCGGCGAAGTAGTCGGCACCCGCACGGAGGCCAAGCGCATCGCCGCGCCGTATCAACACTGGATTCCAAGGGGCGGAAAGATACCAGCCGTGTTGCTCGGACTGCGTCATTCGTCAGCAGCAGATGTCAGTGCTTTGATCACGCTCCCAGCGAGATCAGTTGCAAGCTGGTTTGCGGAAACGCGGAACAGAAGCATTTCCGTAGGAACGAGGGGCACGGCCTCCGCTGCGGCCCTCCACTGCTGGTCATTTGCCTGGCGCATCACTTCGAGGTAGATCGGATACCCCCACGATTTGCGTAACTGCTGCGCTCTCAGCCATTTCGCGATGACTTTCGGCGTGTTCGGCAAGGCGTGTTTACCGTAAGAGTGACCAAGCATGGGTAGAGCAGGAAAACGGTTCGATCGTGCGGCGCATGGTGGGTTATACGTGCCCCCAATCCTAGAGAGCGGCTACGTTAGCATGACGATACAGTTGTCGAAATCGTTCCGCGTCCGGTGCCCAACTACTACGACCAATATTTCCAGCAACAGCTGACGGTGCAGGTTTCCCTGCATGCCGCAGCAGAAGCAACGGCCAGCGCCTATCTGGATGGAAAGCCCAGGCTTCGCGGCAAGTACAAGGTCACGTCGGCGGAGCGCGACGCCGATTTCTGGTCAAGTCCGTTTTTGGAGGAACTTCCTTCGGAGGCATGGAGATCGGACCTGATGGTGTTGGCACTGGCACGGTACTTCGCGCAGGAGCGCATTGCCAATGTGGATCTCCTGGCGCGCATCGCCACTGACTCGCCCCGCGTCTTGTGCAACGCGGTGCGCTACGCCGGACTGGTCCTTTGCCAGCATTCCCCCCGCCGGACGGATTTGGCCCAGATTGCAGGAGCGCATCCCGAGGTTGCCGAGCTTTGCAAGGTTCTCGACATCTTCGAGTTGGCGCACCGTGAACGGCTCGCGGCGGTGGAGCACGCGAGGAGCACATTGAGGGCACTCACGCCATTCGATCTCCTGATCCATGCCAGCCTGCATGTCTTCGAACACATCCTGCCCCACAGCCTCGCGCCGTCGCCGCGGTTGGACGGTGCGGCTTCCGCCAATGAGGTCACCTGGCACGCCATCAACGACATCCTGCTGTGGAAGCTCGCCACCGCGCCCGAGAGCACACTGAAACTGCACGAGGCGGACATCGGCCGTTCGCTGGGCGAGCACCTCGCCCCGCTCCTGTCGCCCTCTTCGGCGGTGCAGTCAGTTGTTGCGCACGAAATGCGAGCCGCATTCGGTGCGCTCCTGGAAGCACAGATTGAGCTGAACGAATTTGTCTCCCGATCCGCCGATGCGTTCAGCTACGACGACGGCATCCGGTTTGTCCGCAACGGAACGACGTTGGAGATCGAGGAAACAGACCCTGTTGCACGCGCCGCATGGTCGCGGGACAGCCGCAAGCTGGCGCGATTGCACGAGTATTGGTTCTACAGGGCCTTGGACGAATTCGCCGGCTCGGAGATCGCGACGCGCACGATCGGACGACCTGAGAACCACGAGGCGAACCGGCTGGCCTACATCCGCGCGATGCGCACCCGGCTACAGCTGATGGAGGTCTACGGCGTGGCAGAAACCGTGACCACGGACGCGGGCGATTCGGTCGACTTGTTCCAGGCGCTGCTCTCGCTGGAACTGATGTCGGCATTCTTCCTTCGCGATTTCATCGGCGAGTACGTTAAACACCTTCAGGTCTCGGCGGATTGGGTGGAAGCGCTCAGAAAGCTTGTCGTGGGCGGTCTTGGCCAGGGACTGGAGAACCGCCTACCGCTTACGTGGTCGGACCGTGACACCAAGATCTTACGTATCACCGGGTGGACGGTGAGTCCCGAGGCGCCGCAAGGCAGCCCTCGCATGGCGGCCCGGATTCTGGATTTTTGGACAAGCGACTGGGTTTCGCTCGCAGTGCAGGTCCGCAGTTCGCAGGCCGGCTTGCGGCCCGAACTGTTTGAACGACCGATCTTGAAGTTCGGGCAGTGCCTGGTGCAGTTGCCTTGGCTCATCTGCATGCAGAACAACAGCACCGCGGCGATCAACAATCTACGCAGGCTTGGCGCGCGAAGGGGTGAGGCACGAGAAGAGACGCAACGCATCGAAGCGCACCTTGGGAAGGCATTGGAGGCACGCGGCTTCAGAGTGATGCTGAACTGGCACCCGCCGATGGGAACGCATGAGAATGCCGGCGAGGTCGACCTGATCTGCGCCAGGGATGGCATCGTTTTCGTGATCGAGGTGAAGTCCACCTTCATTCGCAAGTCGCAGCGCGACACGTGGCTGCACGCCACCACGACACTGAGACGAGCGGGACAGCAGTTGCAACGCAAGGTGGCGGCCGTGCTTGAGGCGCTTGCGCAAGATGGCGAGTTGACGAACGGCCTTGGGCTGGAGCTATCTAGAAGCGCACCGCCGATTCATGGCTGGATCGTCGATACCTCGATTGAGCGGGATCACGAGAGATTCTCGGGATTTCTCAAGTTATCGCTGGAGGAGCTTTTGATCGCGCTGCGGGATGACCGGAGTTTGTTGCACGATCTGAATGGGATTTTTTCGCGCCCTGCGCGTGGACTCAACGCGTCGAAGGTCGGCCACACCGGCACAAACACGCTATATCCCGCTGGCTTCACCGCCGGTCTGTTGATCGAGGCAATCGAAGCAGAACTCGTTTGGGATTCGATCTGACATCACCAACATGGCCCCACCATCGATGCTCGAATGACCGGATGCGACGCCATCTATACGCACTCATCATAGATGCCGATCGCTACTTGCACGAGGGAAGCCATGCACATCACGCCGTCGGGGCTTTCGTTGTCAATCGAAGAAGACCTGATGCCAACAGATACTCAAGGCTAGGTATGGAGCGGATAAATATCTAGCTTCGATTCCAGGTCGCCTTCCAGTTCCTGAACCAGGAAATCGACAACATGGCCTTTGCCCGGGCTTATTCCGACACACAACGTGTTGACGCTGGCGACAACAGACCGCAGTTGGGCGGCACCTGGAATGGTGAGCACTTGGTGGGCTGTTGCGTCGAGGCACCGATACAAACGCTCCTGAGACACCTTGCAGTTGTCAACCACGTGCTGCTTCGCATTGTTGCGCAGTATTGCCGCACGAGCGCGCAGGCCATATTCCTCGATCAGCATCCCGTAAAGATCCGTCGAGGCGGCAGCAAACAAGGTCCGAGTTGCACTCGAGTTGAGTCTCTGATGCAAGGCATCGGCGATGGCAAAGAAACTATCCGCAGTGGCGAGCACATTTTCTGCAGAAGACAAAGCGTTCGATGGAGTCATGGAATAGTTGCCAAACTAGAACAAGGGTTGCGTTGCTAGTGAGATTTCGGGGGGTTCCAGCGCAGAACACATTTGTCTCCGCTGGCGCGGCGCTCGATTGCGACAGCACTAAGCATAGGCACCGCCGGTTGAAGTTGCCGGCGAATGAAATCGCAAAGATTTTCCAAGGTTGCCGGCCCAAGGTCAGCAATCTCGTCAAGGAAACGATGGTCAAGCATTTCCCGCACTCGTGCAATCTCTCGGCGCAACGATCCCAGATCAGTCAACATGCCTGTCGTGGAGTCTGGGATTCCGCTAAGCGTTACTTCGGCCTCGTACGTGTGACCATGGATACGAAGGCTTCCCGCAGCATCGATATTTCGATGCAGCGTGTGCGCCGCTTCAAAGTAGAACCTTTGCGAAAGCTCGCAAGTCACATCAGTCGTGTCGATGGTTGTCATCTGATGTTCAAGATTTTGTGAGTCTGCACAGATAGGCGCCACTGCGGGTGTGCTTGACAATAGTCGATGGCATCACGGGTGTTCTGCCGCTGCAACGGCCCGTCCATAGGCTGAAGTAGATGATGCTGGAAATCGTGCTCGCTCAAACTGTCGGGGTGCATTCCGAGTTGCGGATACACGAGCTTGAGCTCGTCGCCGCTGCGCTGCACCCAATCAGCACCGGCCTTGGGGCTGACACATATCCAATCAATGCCTACTGGAGCAGCGATCGTCCCATTCGTTTCTACCGCGATCTCAAACTGATGCGAATGAAGCGCATCGATTAAAGAAGCGTCTACCTGCAGAAGGGGCTCCCCCCCTGTCAGAACCACATAGCGGTGAGCGTGCCCCCCGGGCCACTGGGCCGCAACTAGTGCCGCGAGGACGTCAGCGTTCGGATACTTTCCACCGAGCGTTCCGTCGGTGCCAACAAAGTCGGTGTCACAAAACTGGCAGATCGCACTCGAGCGCTGCTTTTCTTGACCCGTCCAAAGATTGCACCCGGCGAATCGACAGAATACCGCCGGCCGCCCCGCTCGCAGCCCCTCGCCCTGAAGCGTATAGAAAATCTCCTTAACGCTATAGGTCATGCCACGACGACCTCTTCCGAAAACGACTTATAGCCTTGGCTGCGCAAGTCGCAGGCTGGACACGCGCCACAGCCAAAACCCCATTCGTGTGGAACTGAGCGATCGCCCATATAGCACGTATGAGTATCCTGCCGGATCAACTCAACCAACTTGTCGCCGCCCAATGCTTGTGCCATCTGCCACGTTGCGGCCTTATCTATCCACATCAGCGGCGTCTCAACCACCATCGGTGAATCTAGACCCAGACTCATTGCAACCTGAAGTGCTTTCAGGGTGTTGTCGCGGCAATCGGGATACCCGGAGTAGTCCGTTTCGCACATTCCACCAACCAGCACTTCCAGCCCTCGCCGATAAGCCACAGCCGAGGCAAAGGTGAAGAACAGGATGTTTCGGCCAGGCACGAAAGTGTTTGGCAATCCGCTCTTGTGAAATTCGATTGCCTTGTCTTGTGTCAACGCCGTGTCGCTGATCTGTCCGAGTACCGAAAGATCGAGCATGTGGTCCTCGCCCAGCTTGGCCGACCACTCAGGAAAGTCCGTCTGCAATCGTTGCCGGATAGTCTTCCGGCATTCGAGTTCCACGGAGTGGCGCTGACCGTAGGCGAAGCCGATGGTCTCGACATGCGCATAACGCTCCAATGCCCAAGCAAGACAAGTGGTGGAGTCCTGACCACCCGAAAAAAGGACCAACGCTTTGGAGTTCATGGTGGTTAGCCGTTTGCAACGCGGCGTGGTTTGCGAAGAACGCGCTTGGTCAAGCGCACAAGGTGATTCGCCAGCACATCAATATCGGCGGGCGTGTTTTGAATGCCGTTCCAGGGGCAGATGTCATCACTACTGAATTCCCACTGACCGCTGGTCCAAGCGGTAAACGGCTTGATTAGTCGTAGACCGTCTGCGAAGTGCTCACGCGTTCTCGCACCTTCTTGCGCATAGAGAATTTCCATGACAAAACCCATGGCAACAATGCCGGCGCCATGCTTCAAGCGCGACGTTCGGGGACTCATGCCAGTCCACTCAGATCCGAAGACTGCCCTGATCGCTTCAAAGAACTCGTTGACGATGTTGTAGGCCCTGTTTTCGTAGTCATCCAATTTGATGAAGTCACGAATGGCACCATCAGATGCGGAATTCATGATGAACCGCTGCATAGCCGTATCGCTGATCACGCCCTGGGGATTCGTGTGCTGACGAATTTCGCCGAAGAGTGACGACCCGCGCGTGAAATTCAGTCGATCCACTACACGTGCCGAAAACTTGCGTGCAGTGAAGCGCTCCGGCAGACCTTCCACGTTAGGAAGAAGTTCGTAGATAAGCGTCTTGGGGAGTGGTCGCGTGTTATTGATCAGGACGAACTGCTGGCGCAATTCGTTGTAGTCCTTGCAGACGAGCACAGACACAAATACCTGAAAACCTGGCTTATCGATTCCCGATAGCGCGGTCAAACGCTGCTGGCCGTCCACCACGAAGCCAGGCTTTGTCTTCGTCGCATCGATCTCGATATCGACGACTCCGTGGCCACGGTTGGTCGCTCGGATGCCGTCGATGAAAGCGATGATCACGGCGTTAGGGAGCAACGCGTCATCACGCTTGAAATAGTCGCGGATCTCCTTGATATGCGAGGCAATCTGATGACGCTGAAACCCTTTCAACTGACCATCGTCCTGGCGACCGACGCGCTCGATCTCCGAGAATGCGAGGACTTGTTGCGGAGTCGCTGCGAACGAAAACACGTCATGACCGGCAGCTTGCTTGGCTCTGATGGCCGTAAATTTGAACTTGGTCACTGCGCGTTCTCCATCGTTGTTTGTACATGTTTGTGATAGACGCCCAGGTTGTGGAATCCACGGCGCTTGTTGCGATTGCTGGAGCGGAAGATGATGACTTCGACACCCACTGCGCTGCACACATCGCATTTGCAGCGCTTCCAAGGTGCATCCTGGAGCGTGCGGCCCACCATGTCTTTCATCTTCGCGAGTTCCTTCTCCTGCCTGGCAATGTCTTCAGACTCGCCTTCCACCAGGAAGCGGTGGTAGTCCATTACAGCGATCAACGTACGGGTAGCGGACTCCTCTCCCCGGTCGAAGCTTCTCAACGCGATCAGCGCCTTTTGCTCGCGCCGCTGCAGATCTTCTGCGCTGAAGATGCCGCGCTTGATGCCTTGAACGAGGCGCGAGTTCTCGATCGCTTGCGGGATCCGGATTGCGGTGTAGTAGTCCAAGCCCCCACTGGGCGAGTCGATGTAGTAGTTCGCTTTAGCGTCCTTGAAGGCTCGAATCAGTGGCGAAGTTGAATCGAAACTCGTGATACCGTACCCGGTGAACTCGTGGATCTTGTCTGCCTTGGCAAAACCAAGCAGGTGGATCTTCGTTTCGGGTTTGATCGCCTTTCGCAACGCCTGCAACACGACATGGATCACCTCTACCTTGAGCGGCACCAGGCCGCCAATCGCGAGGTACTTGTACCCCATGCTCTCCAGGTGGACGGCGGCCTGCGCCATGCTCTCAGGGGACCAACCCTGAACCGCCCCCATGGGCTCAAAAGGAGCGCCCGTCTCTCTCACGAGATCCATGAAGGCCTGCGCGTTGGACAGCGTGATCTTGTAGCGCGCGAGCGTGGCGGGCGCCACTTCGTCGGATTTCGGATTTGCCAGATCGCAGTCAAAAATGATGTGGTCTGGCGAGACGCCATGCGTGAAGCCTGCCTCGGTATAAAACTCGACAACCTCTTCTGGCGAGTAGGCCGGCTTGTCGTGATCCACATAAGCGAAGGCCCCGCAATCGCCCATCAGCATGGAGTCCTTGAAGGCAGGGCCGTCATAGCGCAGAAACTTGCGCGCGCCATCGCGCAGCATGCGCTGCTCTTCCTTGGTGGAGTACCTCACCTTGGAGGAGGAAACACCCTCGGCCTGCCGAATGGCGCTCATGGACACCAGCAGGCCGTCATATGGCGCAGGCGTCATCAACTCATGGGCATAGACATCACCCCAATAGCGCTCGCGCGTCGGCGAGTTGCGATCGTTGATGAAGTCGTACGCCGGGTCGACGTAGTCTTGGGTGTCGGAATACAGAAACTTCATGAAGCGGAGCTGGTTGTGTAGGCACGCACGAGCGCGTCCTGGAGTTTTTTTATATCGCGAGGCGTGCTTTGAATTTCGTTCCACGCCACGCCAAGCGTCTCCCAATTCCCTTCGGTCCAGCGGCAGGACGATGCCACTCGTTCAAGTTCCTTCTTGACGGCTTCGTAGCTACCCTGGGTTCCGGAGAAGCGCCCGTAGATGCGATCCATCAGGACACCCATGGCCTCGATGCCGGCGGAATGCATCAGCCGACTCTGCCGAGGATCTAGCCCCCAGGCGTCGGGGAAGACAGCTCTAACAGCGTTCCAGAAATTGATAAGCAAGCGATACATAGACTGCAAGTCAGGTCCATCGCGCACGCTCGCCTTGAAAGGCGCCAAGGCGCCCAACGGGTTGCTCATGCTATTGCGAATCATCGTGATGACCGCGGTGTCGGTGATGATCGCTTCCGAGTTGGCTCTGTCTGAGGGGCGCTTGATCAGCTTGAAGAACGGGGAGTTGACATCCCGATTCAGGAGATTGCAGATCTCAGATGGCACCCTTCGCGCGCTCAGGTCCTTTGGTAGTTGGATGCCGTTTGTCTCTGGCAGCAGTTCATTGATGAGGCGAGTCGGAAGGGGCTTCGCCTTATTGACGAGGATGAACTGCTGGCGTTGCAACTCCAAGCTGTCCGAAACAAATGCGACGACCGGCACCGCGATGCCTTTGTCGGCGATCTGCGCCAGTGCCAACGAACGCTGCTGGCCATCGACGATCCAAGCGACGCGTTCGCCAGCCTCATTGACGGGAATGGTCAGGGTCCCAGCTTGCGCCAGGCCCTCATCACCGGTCGGACGGGTTCCCCTGGAAGCTGTAAAGCGAATCTGGGGTGACATCGCCAGAATAATGGCGTTCGGAAACAGCACATGACCCTGGTTCAGATAGTCGATGATGCCTTTGACGTGAGTTCGAATCTCTGGCCGCTGGAATCCTTTCAGAGCATCCGATTCGTCACGATCAACCCTGGAAATATCTGCGACCTTGACGATGTCAGCGCCCTTGATGAAGAACGCATACACATCGAGGCCCTGTCCCTGCGTCGTGTGCAGTGCACGGACAACAATTTCTTTCTTTTCGCGGCTCTCACGGACGGCTTTCATAGGATTTCCGCTTTGACCTGACGCCATAGGCCTCTGAAGCGCGATTGTTCGCACGCGACCAGCGCCGTGTCGCGAAGATAGCGGTGTAGACGAGTGGAACTTCCCTTGTGTGCCTCCCACTCCGACCGAATCAATTCGATGATCTCCTTGTCGGTCTTGCGCACGCGCTGCGGGACGACGGGCTGCGTGAGCTGGGCCATCGCACGCTCAACGGCGGTGTTCGCACTTTCAACGCCAAGCAAATGACCGTCCAACTCTTCAAAGAAATGTCGCATTGCGCGTTGCGGAAAATCAGATCGGGTCCCTGCATAACGCTTGTGCCCCTCAAGTCGCTCGTCATAGCGCATGACACAACGCTGGAGACGCGAGGCCAGCATGCCAGCCCCACTTCGAGAAGTGAAGATGCAAATCCTGTCGAGAGCGCTTGCGTCGAGTCCTTCCAGATCGTGCTCCAGCATGCAGATGTAGGCGGAAGGGAGTGCAACCAGAAACTTGGTGCGCGCGGCCTCATTGATGTGGCGACTCAATGGCAGCGGCGTGCCTTTAAGCGCATTCAACTCTCGCCACCAGTCAGCGGGGCCATGCCCCGCCTTTGCGAGTGCGGGTGCGATTGAGTCAGCACCCCGCACAACAGTCACGTCATAGTTCGGGGCATCAGCATCCCTCGCCGCAAGACCTAGTCCGGCCGACACCACGTGTAACGAACCGGCCAACCCTGACGCAACGGCCCTGCTTTCAGACATCGCTCGACCAAGATACAGATCACCGACCTTCATCACTGGGAGCGCTTTTGCGATGACCTCAAGCCAGCGGGCCGCGATCTCCCTTGGGTCACCCCGCAGTTCAGATGGCTTCAAGCGTGCGACTTCACCGACTGCGCGCTTACGCGATGTGCAGTTCGTGATGATCCCGAAACTTTCAATCATTAGGAGTGCATACCGCAAGAACCATGGCGACAGTTATTGTAGTTCGCAGAACGCCTAAAATGCAGTTATTTCCAGCATCCAAAATCTTTTGCCACAGTTGTTTTTTATAACCGGCGTTCGCCTGTAGAAAAACTGCACGCCTGTGATGTCTGGAAGTAGCACTTATTGGCCGACCGCTAGGCTTCAGTCCAGCGCGGGGCATGAAGGAGTTTGCGCGATAGGGACCCCACCGCAAGCCAACGTACCTGAGGCCACGCTTGATCGCCCTGCATGTTTGAACGCCACTAGCGGGCACCCCATGCGCCATCCTGTCGCGTTTGTTGCCCGACTACGACCCGATCTTGACTTCTCTCACCACACGCTCCACGATGCGCGTCGTGCCGGTCCCATCGACTTGCAGGAACTTGGCCGCATGGCGCAAGGCCGCCTTAATGCAGAAGAAGGCTTGGTGCGTTGCCACCGCTGAGACGAAGACGATCCAGTCTGCACTTCCACTTGCCGATTTCAGCCGAGGGGTACATACCTCGTCTCCATTGCCCTCCACCGTGGCCTGGGGGTACATGTCACGCAGTATTTGGAGGGCCCGCTGAACCGCTGCGGCATCCAGGCTGTAGACCAGGATGCGTGCGTGCAATGCTGTTTGTTTTTTCTCCGTCAGTTGCGCGCTGGGTTGCTGCAAGACGGGTAAAGTCAGACCAGCCTCATCGGAGATCAACTTCAGCATCGCCCGCTGAGTCGGTCGCAATCGGGTCGCAAACTCCACGCATACTTGTTGTGTCACGCTGAACCAGCGTGCACGCGCTTCGCTGTCCCGACAAGGTGCAAGCGCAAGCGAATCGGCGACTTCCAGCGCCCAACCCGCGCCACCCGGCGAGCGCACCACTTTGAGAACCTCCAACAAATGATCGACGAGGCCGCGGTACTGCGTAGGATTGGGCCCGGCCTTGGCGATGTGCACCGCGACCTGGCGCAGCAACTCCAAGTCACTCTCCCCAAAGCGGTCGCGCGCCCGCAGGGTTTCGATCAGCGCGAGGTAGACGGGAAGGTAGCGCGATTCGGGTGGGCAGCGCTCGATAACCCATTCGAACCAGATCGGATAGAGCGTCTCAAAGTCATCGGCCCGCTCAATTACCAGTTCCTCGATCTGTTGCGCCATGGTGGAGGCGAAACCGTTTTCTTTGAGGGCCTCGCGTGCATCCTTCTGCACGATCTCGCGCCAGCGCTGGACGGTGTCCGGAGTCAGGGCGGTTTCAACGAGGGGCGCAACCCGTGCGGCCCAGGTGGGCACTACGGGTTCTGGGTCAGCGATACGCTGCACTTCCTCTAGCAGTCGTGCCTGGGCCTGTCCGACTTCGCCACCGAAAGGCGAACCCAGCAGGCGTTGCACGATGGCGCGAGCGCGAACTGGGTCCGCCATTTCTTTGGCGCACCGCAGGAGCGCGATCAATACTTCCGAACTGTCGGGTAGTTCCGCCAACAACGGATAGGCCTGCTCATAGCGTGCGAGCAGCATTTCTTGCTGTGCCGATTCGAACCCGCTTCGAACCTGCAAGGCATTGACCCGGTCACGAATGTCTGCGCTGGCGTCGCCAAAGGCTTGATCGCCCAGGGCCTCGAGCCACTGCTTGCACATTGCAGCCGACGGTCGGGGTTGCAGCAATTCGTGGAGAAGGCGGAGCTTGAAGACGGCCGGACGAAGTGATGCCCCACCTTGCCCCATCATTGGCGCGATCAGCGCCCTGACGTCGTGCTCATAGGATTTGAGGAGATGGTGGGCGTTGCTCGCCTGCTCGTCGGCCCGGAGATGCAGTTCGTAGAGCGCTTCCTGGATGTCGCCGTAGGTCTCCGGCGGCAGGTGCAAGTGGATCAGGTGAGGCAGAAGCTTGTGATAAGCGATGTCCGTCCAGCGAGCGAACGCTGCTGCGAGGCGGATCTCGAGGAAGGCGCGGTTCTCGGCGCTCAGACCGTGTTGCTCACGGAACGCCGCCATGATGGACAGTGCATCACTTTCGTTTCGGGCGATCAATGCACGGTCGTAGTCGGCGCGAAGTTGCGCCAGAGTGCGCGGACGCTCGACAGCTCGTTCTGGACGGACTTCAATCAAGCGCCAGTACATCTGCCATTGGCTGGCGACGTTGCCCTCGCGAGAGATATGGGAAGCCCTGAAGCATAGGTAGTGCAGGCCTGCGGCCTGTAACAGGGGCCCGGCAAAGGCCTGTGCCGCATCAACGTCGTCGCCATGAGCGGCGAAGTCGGCGTAGCTGGGTCCCAGGAAGGCCTCGAGTTCAGCGCGCAATGCGCGAATCGCCAGGGCGTCTTCGGCGCAGGCAAACCAGATAACCGGGCTCTCGGGTGCCGACCGGAAGGGCAGCAGGAATCCACGGCCCCAATGACCTTGTACAAAGTAGCGCAAGGCTGGCAGCAACGTGGGAGGGACCTGGCGCGCTTGCATAGCACCCGGCGCGCCCGGCGGCGCGCTGCGGGATGGCGCCTCAACGATGTTCGGTGCACTGAAGAAGGCTCGGAATACGCCCTTGGCGACTTCGGCCCGTTGAGCAATGGCATCTTGCAGCGCTTCAGTGCTGGCCATGGCTGTCCAATTCGGTGTGAGCGATGGCTACCTTGCGAGCGTCGAATGAAATCGAGACCATCTCATCGTTCAAGGCAATGCCGTTTTCGGTGAAGTTCATGGATCCGCCGACCACGACACGCTCGGTCAGCAGGCTCTTGGTGTGCAGGGTCGAGCTTTCTGACCAGAGGCAGCGGTCCTTCACACCGGCATCACCGAGGGCACCAAACAGTTTGGGCTTGAATAGTTGGTTGTGTGGATCCTTGCGCACGCGTAAATCCACGACGGTGTTGTTGCAGGCAATGGCAACGAGCACGTCGACCAGGCGAATCTCACGCCGATCCCAGGCCGGGTTCAATCCGTCAAATTGGCCCATCCGGTTGTCAAAGACCACTATGTTGCTGATCCACGGCGCCACCAGCACGAGGCGTGGACTTGGTAGCAGAAGTTCCTGGGCAAAGCACATGCCGAGCGCCTCGCGCACGGCGTTCGGTGCGGTGGTGGCCGACTTGAAGATCTGGCGCTCTGACATCAGGCCGACTCCGGAATTTCAAAGGTCCATTCAATGTGGCCATCCACGCGCTTCACGGCCGCCAGTCGCGCATAAACGTTCAGATAGGCATATTGCACTGGCATGGTGATGGCCTCCTGCACCACAGCCGGAAGGTAGGCTGCGGCTTCATGGGCCGGCACCGACACCGTGGCGCGCGAACCCTGCACCAACCGCTCGTGCAATTGGGTTTGCCAATCTGACTGACGCGGGTCGATCGGCGTTTGGCGCGTGGTCAGCCACTGACTTAGCAGCAGTCGCTCACTGGCGGCGGTCGCGTCACAGTAGCGGTTGGACAGTGGAAGTGCGACCGCGCGCAAGGCGTGACCACGCGCCCATAGCAAGCCCAGCAAGACCGAAAAGCGCCAGGACCGACGGTCGCCGTTGGGTAGTTCAAATTTCGCTGCGGCCAGGGCCTGATCTAGGCTGGCATCGTCGCTGAACAGGGCGCAGACCAGTCGCACGTCTACTTCAATACCGTGGCATCCCTCTAGGTCGTCCCAGGCCGACAGGACACGCGCCAGCAAGACATCCAACTCACGCGGGTACTCCTGTCGCAGAAGTCGCAAACTGAGTGCCACAGCATAGCCGTGGTAGACGGCCTGTCCCCGTTGTACAAGCAGCACGCGCAGTTCGGCAAAGCGATCGCGGGTCTCGCTCGAACTCTGTGCGTGCCGGACGGCGGTAAATGCGTTTGTCAGATCCTGATGCGCACTTTCCTGGGCAAGCGCATGCAAGGTCTCCCGCAACTGCCGCTCGGTGACCTCGAATTCGGATTCGTTCAGCGCAGCCTCAACATGGCGGAACAGGGCCTCTGGTTGAGTGGCCATCAGATCGACGACTTGCTCGATCAGCCCGTTCCCGCCAGGGTTCACCTCCGACACCCAGATCTGGGTCTGCAGGAGCGGCGAGCCGTCAGGATGCGGTCCAGGCTCGATGTCGACAACGAGGCTATCTCCATCGATCTGAGGACAGGCCTGCTGGATGCCTTCGAGGAGCGCAGCGCCAAGTGTTGTGCGCAGAGTAAGAGACAACCACTCGTTCCACTCGGGTCCGATCGGGTCCACCAGCACCTGCGCGGCCGTGCGCAATGCAGCGAGAACGTCAGGGTTGTGCAATTCCGCTTCGAGCGATTGGCGCAGTCGGTCCGACTTGTCCTCGGGCAAATCTTCGTCTTCGTCATCCAGTGCCTGGAACACGGTGCGCAGGACCACATCGAGGACATCCTGGTGTTGGCCCTGTGCCAGTTCATCCAACGCCGTGCGGAGTGGACGTTGGATGCGAGCGAGCCAGAGCGCGGTGGTCTGGTAGACCTGACCTAGCCAGTCGCGCAGGAAGGGATTGGCCACCACAGCGGTCAACTCCGGCCCGTTCTTGCACTCCCAGGTGTACCGTGCGGTGCGCGCGGCGCGCAATCGGCGGCCATCGCTCCAGTCGATCGCAGCACTGAGGTCCTCTGGCAAATTGAGCGCAAAGACCAAGGCGTCGGTGTCGATCTCGAATCCGATTGCACAGGGCGCCTCACCGTCCATGAAGTGCCAATGCACTGTCACAGGATGGCGTGACTTGCCTTGCTCCACGCGCAGGTCCGCACGCGAACCTGTCGCGTAGCGGCGGACCAGGGCGGCGGACTGTCCTGCATGCGTGCAGGCCCAGATGGTGGCCAGGAGTTGGCAAATGCCCACCGCATGTGGGGCTTGCAACACCAGGCCCTTGCGCGGCATGTGGAGGTTGGACACCCAGGTCAATCGCCCGTTGGAGGTCTTGCCGACCTGCCAGCGCGCCCCCGGGGCACCGCCCCCGCCCCCCTCAGAAAGTTGCAACCGAGCCACGATGGGCGTGTAGGCCTTGTAGCCCCCCGAGGGCGCATCCGCATGATGCAGTGGGGCCGCCATGTGCGATCCAAGTTCGTACCAATCACTCACCTGCGCGCCTTGGTGAACGACCTCCTGACCCAAGGCAACCAGCGCTTGCAACTCGTCGTTTGAGACGCCAAGCCACAATGGATCGTCGAAGCGCAACGACACTCGCCCAGGCGCAAACTCAGCCAGCCCTTGCTGAACGGGCATGTAGTGCACGCCGCTGTGCTTGCGGCCCTGCGGCACCTCAACACCAAGCTCTGGCAGGCTCAAATCACTGAAGAGCGCCGCTGGAACGTAGTCCGGAAGTGGGTTCCGGCCTTGATAGTCCTGGCCAGGCATTTCGTGCCAACGCCAGTTGCTCGCCAGTCTACGCACGGCCGTTGGGATGGCGCCGAGCATGACCGGGCGCGGGTGACTCCATTGAAGGAGTTCCACTTCTTCGCGCGGCAGGCCCAACAAGGCACCTAGGCGTACAGACCACGCCTGCGCGGCGTCGTTGTCGCGCAGCAATTGGGCCAGTTCGGCCAACAGTCTGCTGCGCTGCGTCCGACTTTGCAGCCAATTCCAGCCGTCCCAGTTTTGGGGAGTGATTTTGATCGCGCGGTTGCGCAAGGACTTCCAATCCGCCTCGGTGCGTGGCGGCCCTTCTTTGGCCAGGGCCCTGAACTGCGCCAACTGCTCTACCGACCAGCCATAGTCCTGCTCGCTGCGCGCGGGACCACCGAGAGCCCGCCAGACGGAGAGTTCGGACGGGTCGTTCTGCGTGCGTTCGCCCAGGTCGTCCAACAGGGCGTAGACGGCTTGCATGCGCTGCACGTAGCGATTGCTCATAGGCAATTGCCGGGCAGGCAAGGTGGGGTTGAAAAGTTGGTCGTAGGACTGATAGGTCTGCCTGTCGCGGCCGTAGTCCGACAGAACCACCATGGTCCAGGGGCGCATGTGGCGTGTGCGCCCTGCGCGGCCCTTGCGTTGGAGGAACTGCGCGACGTCACGCGGCGCCTTGTGCTGCAACACCAAACCCACGTCTGGATCGTCGAAGCCCACTTCCAGCGCGGCCGTTGCCACGATCACCTGCGCCTCCAGATTCACGCCGCTGTCGTAAGAAGTTGTCCGGGCCACGTCTTGCCCTTTGGCGAGATCGTGACCGATGGCCTCCACGGCGCGCCAATCCTGGCCTGCCAGGTAACGCCGTGCAGGTGGTTCCTGGGATTTGCGAAGGTCGGCCAGAACCGGACTGATGCTGCCTCGGGTGGGCTTCCTGGCACCGTTAAGGTACGCGCCTTCCGCGTCCTTGAAGTCTCGGTAGAGCCGGTTCGCCGCATCCAGTTGGTCTGTGAAGGCAAAACTGCGCCACCCGCAAAATGGCTGCGCGCGCCGATCAAAACTGTCCCGCGGTTGTAGAAGGCGGGAACCCAGCATCAGCGACTGAATCGACGCCGAGAGCAATGCGGTCTGGGAGACGGGGTCGCCACGCAGCGCCAGCATGTACTCGGCCCCCTCCTCCTCCATCTCCTCAGGCTTGGGGCTAATCTCCTCGACCACGCTGGGATCCAGGCCGGTGAGCGCCGCAAAAAATGCCTGACCATCGGCAATGGTGGCGGAGAGGCCCACGAAACTCGATCGCCGGCCACTCAGGTGCCGCCAGCGCCGCAGCAGATAGCCCACTTGCGCTCCGTAGGTGCCCGCGTACAAGTGCACTTCATCCAGCAGCACCAGATCGGGCGCCCGGCGCGCCTTCGGGCCGAGACCAAAGAGATGCCGTACGCTGCCATCGCTGAGGTTCTGATTCAGCATTTCCACGGAGGTGAACAGCAGATCTGGTGGCCGCGCCTTCATTGCGTTTCGAGTGAACGCGAATTGGCGATCATCGACGGTGTTGCCGCAGTCGCGGCATACAAGTCGCTCCACCTTCTGGTCCAGGTCGGCACGCCGCAACAACATCTCTCCGGTGCAATTCGGGCATCGGAAGAAGGGGCACACGCGCGCTTGATAGTCGCCCGGCCAACTGTGCTTGCCACCGAATGCCGAATTCGCCGAATGAGGTACGCCGCCAAACAACACACCCACGCGCAACGGACTCGCTCCAAACTGACCCAGCCACTCGTCATAAAGCCGGCACTGGCCGTAGACCTCGCGCAACTGGTCCTTCAGCAGTTCGTTGCGTGGGTAGAGGGCGAGTACGCGCACGCCGGTGGCCGCCGGGTTTGCTTTGCGTTGGCTGGCCAACCACCCGAGAGCTGGGAGGTAGAAGGCCAGGGTCTTGCCGCTGCCGGTGCCTGCAGAGACCAGTGTTCCACGCTGATGGCCCGTCTCCAGACCATGCAGGACCCGGGTGGTCGATGTCACCTGGAAATTCGAGAGGCGGACCTTGGCGGAGGCCTTCTTGAGCCAATGCTGCAGTGGCGCCAACAACGCGGCGTCGGAGAGCCGTGTCTCGATGGCCGCCATAGCCTGTTCGCCGGTCTGATTGCGCTTGGGATAGTGACGTGGGCGCCAGAGGAAGCGGTAGTCCGCGATCAGGGTGGCTGCGGCATTCCAGCCGTTGGGGCCAGCGTGCTTGGGGAACATCTGGCGCAGTCGGGCCATCAGGCGCACGCCCTCCGCCATGCGTGTGCGCCAACGCGGAGGTTCCTCACCCGTCCCCGGCAACTCGAACAGCATCTGAAGTTCTTTTAGCAACCGTCTCAGATCACTGATGGTCCCCAGAGAACAGTCCGGATGCGCCCACAGGTCACCCAAAGCCTCGTTGTTGCGAACGCCTCGCAGCAGGTCTGCGAGTTCGTCATCGCTCAGCGCACTGTCGACCAGACCCCAGACCAGGCTGCGTGCCTCGGCCTGCTCTAGTGCGTCCAGCGCCTTTTCTGCCAAGGTGAGATCTGGCGACAGACTCATGCTCAGGTGGCCTTTGTACGCACGACGAAGCGGGCGGGGTCGTCATTCTCTTTGAGCCACGCCAAGACTTCGGGGGTAAGCAACTCCAGCGGTGCACCGATCGGCAACTCCTGCTGGAAACGCCGGACTGCTGGGGGCAGGTCCAGTACAAATTCACTGTAGCGCCGTTTGAGTTCCTTTTCGTAATCCCGCAAGTCCTTGAGATCGTCTTGAGAACTCGGTTCCGAGCTTTTTCGAAGCGTACGGTAGCGCTGGAAGCGCTCGTTGTAAGCCCGCAAGGCAGCCTGGTTTGCAGGTGACGCCATCATGAGGATGCGAATACTCTCGGGTTCTGGCAATTCGGCCGTGGCTTCGATGCTTGCGCGCCAAGCCTTGCGCATCTCCTCACGCAGGACGTCGGTCGAAGAACTGGCCTGTTTGACCATTCGCAACCACAGGCCGTCTTTGGACACGTCGTCGATGTCAACACCATTGACCAAGACCTCTTTGGCCTTAGAACTCAGATGCTTGACGGCGTCAATCGCGTCAGACGTCGCCTTGACAGCCTCCGCATCGAGCGTGAACCACTTGAGTTTGGTCTTGGCCGCTATCAGCGGCCTCTTGGCGTTTGACCATTCGGTTTGTCGAGCCTGAATCGCGGAGACTTGATTGCGGACCTGATTGGCCTGATTGGTTCGCTCGAGTTGAGCCTGCGCGGCGATGCTGCGAGAAATTAGGCTGCCCACTTACGCCTCCTCGATGTTCAGGCTGCTGATGAGTGCGGTGCGTTGCTTCAACGCTTCGTCGCCCGAAGTATCTACCTGCTTGCGACGCTCCAAGGCATCAAAGAAGTGAACCAGAAGGTCGACCTCGGCAGTGACCTCCAAGAGTTTGGGCAGTTGCAGCGCGCTCCAACCCTCCAACTGCACTTCGATGGACTTGTCCTCGCCGGGGGCCGTGAAAGCTCGCGCGCGATTGA
This sequence comes from Variovorax sp. YR566, assembly GCF_051992195.1. Taxonomy (NCBI): domain Bacteria; kingdom Pseudomonadati; phylum Pseudomonadota; class Betaproteobacteria; order Burkholderiales; family Comamonadaceae; genus Variovorax; species Variovorax sp. YR566. Next base: position 5,833,795 of record NZ_CP197092.1, read on the forward strand.
ATACAGTCTCCAGACTCTCTGCGGACAGGTCTTCAATGGCCTTGCGCACACGCTTCTCATCGCATTCCGTTGGCCAAAGAGAGAGCGTCCGGGCCATTTCGAGGGTCTGAAGCAACTGCGTGCGCCATGCCACGCGCGCGTGATCGGGTTCAAAAGCCGCCGCAACACGCGGTCTGCAGGCCTCCTGGGCCGACTTCAAGCGCGAAATCAATTGCGTTGCAGATCCGTCCTCCATGCGTTCCATGCCACTGATCGCAACTGGCGTGAGCGATTCCTTGCTGTTGAGGGTCAAGGCCATCCTCGTTGGCTTCGCCGCCTTCCACGCATTCTTGAGGCGCAAGGGGTCAATGGCCAGCGCTTGCCTGCCGGCACTCCCTTGATAGCAGGCCAAGCGATAGCGCAGTTGCTCTTGCAGGGCGGGGCGAGCCGCAACGGCCTCCATTCGCGCGTCCAGAACACCGCGGACAGCTGGATTGACGTCGATGGGTGCTGGACGTTGCTCCGGCGCTGGGGCCATCAACTCATCGATGCGAGGGCCCTCCGGCTCAGCCTTGCGGCTCAAGCCCAGTAGCAAGGCCTGTCGGTGCAAAACCGTGGCAAGCACGCCGACCTCTTGCTCCGCACGCTGGGACATCTGCGCCAGGAGGTCGGTCTCGTAGAGATCAAGCAGGGCATTTGCGGTTGCACAGTCATCTTCGGCGCCGTCGTAGCGCCAATTCTTCGCATGGGCCTCCCAACGATCGAGCGCACGAAGACCAGTGACGACCAGCGAAGGAATAGCTTCTGCTTCCGGGGCAACTTTGATGATGATGCCGAGACTTGGGTTGCTGGTGGTCTTGCTTGGGGGCAGCCAGAACCAGGTGGGTTCAACGGAGCCGCCATGTAGGTTCATCAGGTCGAAATTGATCCGTTGATTCAGTGCCTCAGCCAACAACTTGCGCACGCGATTGGCCACACGCCCCACGAGGCTGGTGGTAGGCCCCCAACTTTCTAGCGCCTGCGCGAACTCGGACAATGCGGCCGGCGGCGCCACAGTTGTCACAGGCCGGGGTTCGGGTTGCGGTATGGGGCGTGGTTGCGTTTGCGGATCTGGCCGCGGCTCTGGTCGCAGCGGCGCTGGGCGCGGTTGGGCGGCGGCGCCAAACGGCCATGGGGCACCAAATGCGTCGAACACACCTTTGGCTACAGGAGGTGCAACGGCCAGTGAGCGCGGATTGCCGGCCCAGTGAAATAGCAAGGCTTCAACCTGGGACTTCGCCGCCGGGGCGAGGCCCATGTAGCCCAAGTCCATTCCAACGTCCGCGAACACACGCTGTTCATTCGGCAGGGCGGCCGGAAACCGGCCCTGCTCAGCCAAGCTTCGCTGGCTCAAAGTCCTTTGCAGTACCTCATTGATAAAGGCCCTTGGATTGAACACCCATTGCCCGGCACGCTTGAGGGCATGCCCACCCAGAGACTCAATGGCAGTCCGCGTGAACGGATAGAGCGCGTGTCCCGCATGGCTTTTGCCGAAGTGCGCGAGATGATCGGCCGCTGTGGCGTCCAGGGTTTCATCAAAGCCAGGCACCCAGTGGTACAAGTCGCGTTCATCCGGGGCCACCTGGGCGTAGCGCTTCCTGAGTTCCTTCAAACCCCAGCGTGCCGCGTTGAGGTAGCGCCCGGTCAGTTCCACCAACCTCGACACCACGAACTCGTCCGACAGGCCCTCGCTGGGCAGTACCCACTCCGCCTTGGCCCGCGTCAAAAGGGTTTGGCGCCCCGGCAGAAAGCCGTCGGTCACTGCCAACGCGGTGCGAATCGGTGCCCGAACTCGCTCCCCTTTTTCATCCGTTTCCGCAATGATGATGTCGAGCAGGGGTTGCTGAATCCCTGCCAGGGCAGCCAGATCCTCGATCAGCAATACGAGTTCACGCTCCTGCTTCAGCAGGTGTCGGCGAATGTCGTCGACGACTTCCTGGATCGTTTTTTGGCGGAAGGTCTCGGTGAACCCGAACACGCTGCGCAGCGCTGGGTCGAGGACTTCCTGGAGAATCTCGGCGGCACGTTCACGGTCCGCGCCGTCGTTGCGGGCCAAGAGGTTCAGGGCGCCGTTGGTTTCATGGGGAAACTCGTTGATAGGTGCGTCCGGTGGCGGCTCAAGGTCTCGCGCATGGAAGCGCCGATCGGCCGGATCACCGGTGCCCTCCAGGCTCGAACGGATGATCCGGATCAGGACCTTTTGAAACCAGCAGTCGCGCACCTGTGCGTCACGCACGATTGCACGAACCTTGCGGGCGATATTGATACGTGCGCCCTGGTCCCGTGCCACGCGATTGGCCTGTACAGCCTCCTGGAGATTGTGCGCAAAGGACTCCAACTCTTCGCCCAGCGTGGCCGCGAGCAGTTCCGCGGCCCGGTTCTCTTCCATCGCGTCGACGGCGCGATTGAGGTCTCGCTTGATCGTGGCGTAGGCTTCGCCACCCAGCGGCTCCAGCATGCGCTCGACCACCTGACGGAGGCTGGCGGTCTTGGGAATGGTCACGATCACCAGGCGATCGCGTTGTGGATGTCGCAACAACTGCGCACCCAACCACTTCACCATGTGCGACTTGCCCACACCCGAAGCACCAGTGATGGCCACCAATACCGCGCTGCCGTCATCAGACGGACGCATCAATTCATTCAGCAATTCCCGCTCGGTGGCCTCGGTCTCCAAGCCAGTATGAGCCGCACGTTTGCGCAAGGAGACGGGTTCATGGACCGCCAGCAGCAAAGCCTCGTCGATGGTTTCAGCTTCCGTGCGAAGGCATTCCCGCACATGGTCGGCACTGGGCCAGTAACTGATCAGTTCACTCATGATTCGGTCCCACTACGGTCGCGTGATCCATTGGAAAGTCAGGTCAGGTCGCGGCCCGATGAAACCCGTCAAAGTAATGGATGCCCCGGCGTCCGCCCGGTTCTGCAACAGCAGTTCTCCTCCTGCGCGCAGGCCCAGCAGTGCGCGTGAAAGAGAGGTGGACAACTGCCCCAGTGCCAAAGGGGCCAGCGCGTCGGCGTTGACCTCCTGGAGCACAGCCTTTTGCCAACGACCTCGGTCGAGTACTGGCAACACTTCTGCCAGACGGTCGACAAAATCAACCGCCTGCATGTCTTGCCCCGCAGGCAAAACCTCTTGCAGCGCATCGCGAACCGCCACGGTGGGATCAATATCGCCACCCAGGCCTCGACTGAAGCCCAGGAAATCGGCCCAGTGTCGGAGACCGTTCTGGCGGGTGTCGTTCTGGAGCAGGCGCAGTTCCTCGTTGGAAACTTGCTGCGCTTCCAGCGCTTCAAGTTCACTCAGACGGGTTTCAAAGGCGTTCTGCGCCAGCAACCATGCCAATCCGCGGGTCAGGTCGGCAGATTTCGCGCTACCGATGGCCCAGAGGTCTGGCGTGTTTTCTTCCGACATGGACAGGCGGCACACCTCGCGGCGCGTGAAAGCAGCCAGAGCACTTCCGGCCAACTTCTTCGGGGGACGCGTACTGACCGTGACTTCGTCTCCCTTCTCCTGGAAAAGGCCCAATTCAATCCAGCGGTTCAGCGTGACACGCGCCATCCTCCCTGGATCAGATTCCTGAAGGGCTACCGTTGGGGCAACTGCTTCCAAAAGGGCCGCGCGCGCCATCGGCTTGGAGGTCGCCAAAACCATGTGGTGGAGCACCAGCAAAATGCCTGGCAGCCCGTCACTGGTCAGGTTCAAGACCGTCATCGGTTGAACTCCTCTAGAACTTGTTCTTCGCGGATATGGGGCATCACCCCGGCCCATGCGCGATCGGGGCGACTGGGGTCGGGGAGATCTGCATGGATCAGCAGCACCGTCAATGCATTGGGCGAGTGCAGCAGGGCATCCCTCTCCTTTAGGGTGATGGGGCGGGATGGCCACAGCACAATGCGCACCTCGCCTTGCCCTCCTTCGAGTGACCCCGGCCGACGCTCGTCCAGGACGTCCACGAAAGTGGCGGTGTTCAGCGCGTGCACACGCTCCATGGCAACGTCGAACCAATCGCCCCCCGCCTGCGCCGCCATCACCGTATGAGGGTTGAGTTGGCTGATCAGCGCGGCAATCAGCGCGACATAGCCCGGTGAACGTGCATGGGCCTGGCGATGCGTGAGCAGGTGCGTGCGCCCACCACCGACACCCTCTACATCGAAGGGGCGTCGACTCACGGGCCGGGGGGCAAAGCGATCAATACGGTAGACCTGCGGTGCGGAGTAATGGATGCTTTCCGATCGAACAGGCCAATGCTCGGCACATCCGCCGCAACAGGAAGCAACCGGCGCGAACGCATTGGTCTGGTTGAGCGTGTAAAGCTTGCTCAGCGCCCTCGAAATCTCTTCCTGACCCTTGGCCACCCGGACCATGGTGGCAGCGCCCAGATCGGATGCCCGGAACGAAGCCTGACGTGCCGCATCCATTCGCGAGTCAAAGTAGGCCCGCTCCCGATGGCGCAAGTCCCGGATCCCGACCGCTGCATACAGGGGATCGGCGATCACATCGTCCTCCGTGAGATCTTCCTCGATGCCTGGCGGTTTGGACCTCAAGCCCTCCAACTCAAGCAATCCTGCAGAAGTCATGAGGTTCAGCGTGCGCAGGTTCCAGTCACGGTTGGTGGGCGAGTCCACGGAGATGTCTGCGCGCTTGCGACGCAGGTCAACCCACACCACACTCCTTTCCAGATCTTGGCTGACCGGGTGACCAATCATGCTCTCCCAACGTTCGAACGCCAGATCGTTGCCGATCAGGGAACTCCCGGCCATCTCCTTGGCCGCATCAATGTCGGCGTTCGTGTAGAGCAACAGGCTTACGGAGGCGCGACCGTCGCGACCGCTGCGGCCGACCTCTTGGTAGAAGCGATCCAATGATTCCGGCAGGGTGGCATGCACGATCGTGCGGACTTCAGCCTTGTCTACACCCAATCCGAAGGCTGAAGTGGCTACCATCCCATCCAGGCGGTTGCACGCCCATTCCTTGAGCAGGTATTCGCGCTCGGATGGACCTGTGTCGCCGGTGAAGCGCTGGATGCGATCGAATCCACTCTTGCGCAAGAGGACCTCGAACTCGCCGGCAATTTCGGGGCGCGTCACATACAGGATGAATGGCCGCGGGGCCTTCTTCAGAACCTCGACGACGAGTTGCCTTCGTTCGGTCTCGTGTGCGCAGTGATAGATCGCATAGCGCGGTTCTGGCCGCAAATGCACAGCCGAGACCACCTGCGTGGTCACGGCCGGTCCAAAAAGCTTCTGCAAGGCACTGACTGCGGAGGGCGACAGTGTTCCAGAGGCCAGGACCAGTCGGATGCTTCGAGCAGCCGCGCGACTCAGGTCGCGCAGATGGCGCACCAGGGCCGGCAGCAGTTGGAACTCAGGTCTAAAGCCTTGTCCCCATGTGGTGACGAGGTGGGCTTCGTCCACGATCACGTGAGTGAGGCGTCCAGCCTTGGCTGCAAATTCCAGCGAATCACGCAGCACGCCGGTTGCGCTTTCCGGAGAGGTGAAGAGTGCCTTTTGCGATCCGTCGCGGATCGCACGATGGACTTGCGCCCTCTCTTCCCGCTTCAGACCGCCGTGATAGGCCAAGGGCGTCGGCTGCCAACTGGGGTCCAACGCTTGCAGCAGTTCCGTCATGCGCCTGGCTTGATCGATGGCCAGCGCGACAGTCGGCACGATGACCAGCGAGACGTGACCGTTGCCCTCCAAGAGCGCCGGCATCTGCGCCAGCAAGGACTTGCCGCTACCCGTGGGCAAATTGGCGATGAGGGTGACATCGGCCGGCAAATGGATCAGCGCTCGAAGCGCTTCGCGCTGTCCCATTCCGGTGTAGGTGGCCACACCGAGGCGCCTCTGCACAACTGGGTCGGCCCTGACCGTCAGATCCCTTCGTGACGGCAATGCCTGGAAGGCATCCGAAAGCAGGTCTGCCTGAGCACCCAACCAGGGCAGTTGCACTGATTGCGCTCGCACTTCCAGGTCGCCGGCAGACTCGTAGGCATCGAACCCCGCTGCGCGCCAGGCCTCAGCATCCGGCCAGGGTGCGACGGAGGGCACAGGCCACCATCGGTGATCGCCCAAGGCGGATCGCCACAATCCCCAATGACGCACGAGAGCAAAGAGGTCGACATGGCTCACCCCCTTGGGCCTGGTCCGCATCGCTTCCCAAACGGCTTTGAGGCGCAGCTGCAAGTCAGTGGCTTCATCGGCCGGAACATCCATCCAGTGGCAATCCGGGCGCAGTGCTTGATCCATCACCTCGGCCTCTCGTTTAGCACCAATCATCGTTGGAAGGGAGAGTCCTGCGACACAAAGACGGCACCCACGCTGTCCAGACGCAACAGAGGTTGCCGCAGGACCTTTTCCAGTGAGCGATAGAAGCCTTCATCGTCGGCAAGGTCTTGTTTCTCATGGATGGCTTGCTCCCCCTCCAGGCGCGCGATGCGAGCCTGGCCCTGGGTGGTGCGCAGGAGGAGTTGCCGTTGCGTGGAGTTCACGGCTCGCTCCACATGCTCACGCATCCGATCCGACTGGCGCACCGAGCGCTCGGCCTTCGTTCGCGCATGCTTGCACAACAGGTCCCACTCCTGGAGCCAGGTCAGCCTGCCCGTATGTTGCAGTGCTCGCCAGCGCTCCGGGTTCAGATTGAAATCCGGCCCGGTGGCTGGCCGGCCCTGGCCCGCCTTGTAGTCTTCCAGGACCACTGCCGGCGGACTTTCCAGGATTTCTCCGGCTCCGGACGTCCACACGGTGAAGTAAAGCGGGGGAAGGCTCGCGCCGGCCTGTCGAGCCAGCGCTTGGGCTCGGATCTGGCGCGTGGCCGGGCCTTCAGTGGTCGACGGGGTCTCCGGTTCAACGACAAAGTCGAAGCGGAAATACAAATCCGCCCCACTGGGGTCGTTGACCGCGTGTTGCGAACGCACACGCCACAGACCAAAGGCGCGACCGCGGTCGTCCAAGTGGCAGAAGTTTTCCAGGGCCGAAACCATCGGGTCGCCAACTCGCAGCAGGCGCGTCTCCTTAGCCAGACAGTCCGCCGACTTGGCGCTGCTGCGCTGGAAGACATAACGGTAGGTCAAAGGGAATTGTGCGGTGCTTGCAGGCGCCTCAACGTCCACGGCCTCAAGGAAAGTGTTGAGGAAACGGCCGACAGGCAACAGCGTGTTCTGTTGCCCCTTGTACGCATAGCCGATGCGGAAGATCTCATCACCATTGTTGCGAGTGATTTCCGTGCGCCAGACGAAGCGCAAAGCATCGAGTGCCAGTGCGCGAAAGGCTGCGCGCCAGGTTCGCCAGTCACCGTCGCATTCATCCATGGGGTTCATGGCATCGGGATCAGCACCCGACAGCGCATCCAGGGCATCCTGCTGGTTGATGCGTCGCAGTTCTTTTGCCACGAGACCGGTAGGCCCTGCGATTTCCTCGCAGGAGGACGCAAAGGCCGAAGCCCCATGCGCTGCCCACTCGTCGATCAAGGCGTGAGTCTTTTCTTCAATGAGGTATTGCAGGCTGGCCACGGAGCGCTCAAAAACGCCCCAGCCACTGCTCAGCAGTTCGAACCAACCCACTTCATTGGGATTGCCCTGATCGACCAGAACCACGGAGCGGACTTCCTTGCCATTGCCGAAGCGGTCCAGGCGGCCCAGGCGTTGTTCGATTCGGTTGGCTGACAGGGGCAAGTCGAAATGCACAGCGACCTTTTCACCACCGTGCAGGTTGACCCCTTCTTCCGCTCGAGCGTCACAGACCAGGATGCGGCACGCAGCAGGGTCCGACATAAAGGCTTGCCAAGCGGGTGGCAGGTCATCTGCTTCATCGTCGTCCTCATCGAGGGGATCAATCGCCACGGTATGGCGCACGATCCGGGCATCGAAGACGGGCTGAAGGGCTTCGAAGACGTGGTCCGCGTCGGCCTCGGCATCGCAAAACACGACTACCTGGGCGGAAGGCCTTTCCAGGAGGCCTCTCAGCACGGACGTCAGGGCGTCGATGCGCGCCGAGTCCTCGCGAACGGCCGCAGCCGCATCGTCGATCTGACTGGCCAGGCGCAGCGATCCGCCGTCGGCAATGCCCAGGCCCTGCATCAGGTCCGCAACGCGCACATGCGCGAGTGGTTGCACAGCCCATCCCAGCATGGCCCTGCGCGCAGCGTGCGGCACGTCCGCGTCCCCAAAGACCCTCAGGCGCAATTGCTCGATCGCATCGCACAACGCGGCTGTGCGGTGGCCATCGAAGTTCACTCGCTCGAGTCCCTTGCGGTGCATGGTGGCCCATGGGACGGCCGCCCGACGATTGCGCAGGACGCGTCGATGCAGGCGGTAGGTCTCCGAAAGATGCGTGCGCAGCGCCTCGAGCGATGCGAGAAAGCCCTCGTCGTCCTCCTCCGGAAAGGTATCGAGTACCTCGCGTAGTTCTGCGATGCGCGTCATGAGGAGCGTGTCGTCGCCGAACGCAGCGGCCAACCGGTCCAACTCCTCAGGGAGCGAGTAGAGGTTGTCGGGCACCAGTGTGGCGACCAACTCGGCAATCAGTTGACGAGATTCCAGGCGCCGCCTGAAGCCGGCCAGGTCATTCAGCGGGAAGACCACCGGATCGAGCAGGTGCATCACGCGCAAGAATCCAGCGCTGTCGCTGAGCACGGGGGTCGCGGAGAGCAAGAGCAATCGGGGAACGCGGGGCGCATGATTTTGCAGCAGGCGATACAAGTCGCTGGACTGCCCCTCAACCTCGCGTGACAGATGATGCGCCTCGTCCACGACCAGCATTTCGGCTTGTGACAGCAGACTGACCAGTCGGCCGGTGTCGTCGTGCGCCACGACGAACACAAAGTCATCCAGCAGCGACTTCATGGCGAATCGGCGCACGAGTTCCTGGCGCCACTGCGAGACCAGGGCCGCGGGTGTGACAACCACGACGATGGCATGTGGGTCATCAAGCACGCATTGGCGGATGATGACACCGGCTTCGATGGTCTTCCCCAGTCCAACCTCGTCGGCCAGGAGAAAACGCTGGACCGGATCGGTGAGCACGCGCCTGACGACGTCGAACTGATAGTCCACCAACTCGACGGATGCGCCAAACAGAGCCGTCATGCCATTGGAACTAGCGTGCTGAGCGGATACAGCGCGCACAAACCCGGCGCGGCTTTCACTGATAAATGGTGTCTCGGTCGCCTGCGCTACAAGGAACGGCATCGGGTCGCGCAGCGGCCGACTCCAGCGCGTCTCCAACTCTTCAACCCTGCAATCGAGGGCGTCCCCGTTCGGAAACTGCACGAGCACGCTGTGGCCTTCAGCATGCAGCGCCCGCCCGGCCTGCCAGCGTCCGCCGGCGGCGTGCCGTCGATAAACTCGTGTCTGCGCCGGAAGAAGCATGACTCTGACTTGGGTGGCCGGGCACTTGATAGTTTCGTGGCCCTGCCCCCCCGGTGAATCGAAGTACCTCACGGTGGCTTCGCCACCAGAAAGATCCATCAACTTGCCCAGGCCCCATGTCTCGTAGGGCTCGGTTCGAATCTCAACAAAGTCGCCGATAGATACCATTGCCTAGCCTTGCGCGAAAGACTCGCTCACTAAGCCGCTCTATCGTCAATTTGATCGGGCGATCGAACAGCGGGACGCAGTCCAGCAAGCACTCCTTGAAAGAAGAATAGTCATCGAGGTAACGTTTGTTGCCGATTGTGCAGTGAAATTTTGGCAAGCATTCATGGCAGTGCGACTTCCTGCACACGGGCCCATGTAAATATTCACCAGAATCTCCTACATCCGGCGTAGTACGTGCTGCCCATCAATACCGATGAACCGCGCGCCTACCCCATTGCCACTTCCCTAATACGCGAGAAGGCCAACGAGACGCAAGATTGCCCAGTCGTGGTGAAACGAGCCTGCCTCATGAGGGCGCCATCGCTAACACATGGCCGCAGACATTCTCGACCTAACCATCCACAGCACCTGCCACTTCTCCCAGGCGCCTCCCTCCGAGCTTTGGAGGAGCTTGACAATGACCAACTGCGTCTCAGTGAGAAGGTTGGGCAACCGTCGCCTTCGACGTGGAAACGCGTTGCCCCGCAATGATCCAGTTTGCCTACATGGCGCCTACACGGCACCATAAAGCAAAAAGCCCAACCTAAGAAAGTTGGGCTATCTTCTTGATTCTAAAAGGAAAATTTGGTGGCCGGGGCGGAATCGAACCACCGACATGCGGATTTTCAACCCGCGCGTTCGCGGTGCCCCCACCTGGTACTGAGGGGCAACAGACGGCTCGGGACGGGCAAACTCCAGATTTGTGAGCCATCCCAAGAATTGTTCAGCGCATTGTTGCCGTCACGACCCGCCATGGCGTACCGCCGCACGTTTTGTGCCTCATCCAACTACTCATCCGATTGGTAGAAACGATGGTGTAAGAAATAAAAAAGCGCCCCGAAAGGCGCTTGTTTATTGACTTCTTGGAGGAGAGGGAGGGATTCGAACCCTCGGTACTATCGCTAGTACGCCTGATTTCGAGTCAGGTACATTCGACCACTCTGCCACCTCTCCGGTGCTGTCGAGCCTGCGATTATAGCAGACAAAAATTGGGCTTTTGAAGCTCCCTGCGATCAACCGCGCAGAACTTCGAGCCCGCCGAGGTACGGACGCAACGCCGCAGGCACGTTGATCGAGCCGTCTTCGTTCTGGTGGTTTTCCAGCACGGCCACCAGCGTGCGGCCCACAGCGAGGCCGGAGCCGTTGAGCGTGTGTACGAGCTCGTTCTTGCCCTGCGCATTCTTGAAACGCGCCTGCAGGCGGCGCGCCTGGAAGGCCTCGCAGTTCGAGACTGAGCTGATCTCGCGGTAGGTGTCCTGCGCCGGCAGCCAGACTTCGAGGTCGTAGGTCTTGCCGGCGGTAAAGCCCATGTCCCCGGTGCACAGCAGCACGACGCGGTACGGCAGCTCCAGCGCCTGCAGCACGGCTTCGGCATGGCCGGTCATCTGTTCGAGCGCGTCGTAGCTCTTCTCGGGGTGCACGATCTGCACCATCTCGACCTTGTCGAACTGGTGCTGACGGATCATGCCGCGCGTGTCGCGGCCCGCGCTGCCGGCCTCGGAGCGGAAGCACGGCGTGTGGGCAGTGAGCTTGATCGGCAGTTGCGACTCGGCCACCACCTCGTCGCGCACGAAGTTGGTCAGCGGCACTTCGCTGGTGGGAATGAGGTACAGCGCCGAATGGTCGGGCGCGGGTTCGCCGTCCTGGCCGCCCTTCTTCGCGGCGAACAGGTCGCCTTCGAACTTGGGCAGCTGGCCGGTGCCGCTGAGCGTGGCAGCGTTGACGATGTAGGGCACGTAGCACTCGCTGTAGCCGTGCTTCTCGGTCTGGATGTCGAGCATGAACTGCGCGAGCGCGCGGTGCAGGCGGGCGATCGGACCCTTCATGACGGTGAAGCGCGAACCCGCGAGCTTGGCGCCCATCTCGAAGTCGAGGCCCAGCGGCGCGCCCAGGTCGACGTGGTCCTTCGGCGCGAAGGCCAGCGACGTGGCATTGGCGCCGGCGCCGCCTTGCGGGCTCCAGCGGCGCATTTCGACGTTGCCTGTCTCGTCCTCGCCGACCGGCACGCTGGCGTGCGGCAGGTTGGGCACGGCGAGCAGCAGCGAGTGCAATTCGGGCTGGATTTCTTCGAGGCGCTTCGATTGCGACTCTTGCTCGGCCTTCAGCGCATTGACCTCGGCCATCAGAGCATCGACCGACTCGCCCTTGGCCTTGAGCGGGCCGATCTGCTTGTTCAGCGTGTTGCGGCGCGCCTGGATTTCCTCGGTGCGGGTTTGCAGCGTCTTGCGCTCGGCCTCGAGCGCGGTGAACGCCGACACGTCGAGGTACGGCTGGTTCTTCTTGCGTTTTTCGAGGCCGGCCACAGCGGAGGCCAAGTCTTTGCGGAGCAGGGTGATGTCAAGCATGGGGGGATTTTAGGTGGGCGTAGCATCGCGGTCCCACTGACCCACCTCGAAGGGAAAAACGATGGAAGCCTATCTGACATTCAACGGCAATGCCGCCGAAGCGCTAGCGTTCTACGCCAAGGCGCTGGACGGCAAGGTCGTCTTCAGCATGACCTTCGGCGAAAGCCCGGCGGGAGCCCAGACGCCGGCCTCCTACAAGGACAAGATCATGCACGCCACGCTCGAGGCCCGCGGCCACAAGCTGATGGCCTCCGATGCACCACCCGAGTGGCCCTTCGAGGGCTACAAGGGCTTCTCTCTATCGGTGCAAGCCGACAACGTCGACGAAGGCAAGAAGCTGTTCGACGCGCTGGCCGAAGGCGGCAAAGTGACGATGCCTTACGGCCCGCAGTTCTGGGCCACGGGCTTCGGCATGCTCACCGACAAATTTGGCGTGGCCTGGATGGTGAACTGCGAGAAGTAAGAACCGATCAGGCAACCGTCGCAGGATCGACGTTCGCCCCGCAGACGATCAGGCACACCTTCTCGCCTTCGCGCGGCACGTAGGCGCCGGTCTGTAGTGCAGCGAGCGGCAGCGCGGCGGCCGGTTCCACCGCCAGCTTCAGCTCTTTCCAGAGCCACTGCTGGGCTGCACGGATGGATTCGTCGGACAGCAGCAGTGCGTCGTGCACCTGCTGCTGCGTGATCTCCCAGGAAATGGCACCGATGCGGCGTGCGCCGAGCGAATCGGCCGCGATGCCGCCCACTTCCACGTCGACCGGCTCGCCGGCTTCGCGGGCACGGAACAGCGTGGGCGCCTTCTCGGGCTCGAGCGCCACCACGCGGGCGCGCTTCTCGAACCAGCCGGCAAGGCCGCCGATCAGGCCGCCACCGCCCACGCTCACGAGCACCGAATCGGGCAGACCGCCCTGCTGTTCGATCTCGCGGCCCAGCGTGCCGGCACCGGCCACCACTTCGGGCTGGTCATAGGCGTGCGTGAGCAAGGCGCCGGATTCCCTCTGGCGCGTCAGGCAGGCGGCCAGCGCATCGGGGTACAGCTCGCCGACCACGACCACTTCGGCCCCCAGCGCACGCAGGCGCGCGCGCTTGGCTTCGGGCGACACGCCGGGCAGGAACACCTGGCAAGGCACACCCAGCGCGCGCGCAGCGGCGGCCGTGGCAATGCCCGCATTGCCACCCGAGGCCACGACCACGCCGCTTTGCGGAATGTCGTTGGCCAGCAGCCGGTTCATCATGCCGCGCGCCTTGAAGCTGCCGCTGACCTGCATGTGCTCGAGCTTGAGCCAGACCTCCGCGCCCGGCACCGCGATGCCGAAGGCGCTTGCCGGCAGCTTCCACAGCGGGGTTTCGCGCAGGAAATGGCCGGCGCGTTCGCTCAGCCTTCGGGCGGCGCTGTCTATTTCAGAGCGCCAGTCGGTTGTTTTCGTATCGTTCAAGAGATGTGTCCTGGAGGCGGAATGTCGTCGAGCTTGAGGCCCTTGGGGAGCGGAAACTTGATGGTTTCCTCGATGCCGTCCATCTTGCGGACCGACACCGCGCCGAACGCGCGCACGCGGTCGATCACCTCGCGCACCAGCACTTCGGGGGCCGAGGCGCCAGCCGTGAGGCCGATGCGCGTCTTGCCCTCGAACCACTCGGGTTTCAGCTCTTCGGCCGAATCGACCATGTAGCTCTGGGTGCCCAGCCGCTGCGCCAGTTCGCGCAGCCGATTGCTGTTGGAACTGGTGGGGCTGCCGACCACGATCACGAGGTCGACCTGAGGGCTCATGATCTTCACCGCGTCCTGGCGGTTCTGGGTGGCGTAGCAGATGTCCTGCTGCTTGGGCTCGCGCACCTCGGGAAAGCGCGCGCGCACCGCGGCGGCGATCTCGGCGGCGTCGTCCACGCTCAGCGTGGTCTGGGTGACTACCGCCAGCCTGGAGGTCTGCGCTGGCGAGACCTTCGCCACGTCACCCACGTCCTCTACAAGGTGGATGCCGCTCGACAGCTGCCCCATCGTGCCCTCGACCTCGGGGTGCCCCTTGTGGCCGATCATGATGAACTCGTAGCCCTCTTTCGCGAGCTTGGCCACCTCGACGTGCACCTTGGTCACCAGCGGGCAGGTGGCGTCGAAGATCTCGAAGCCGCGGTCGCGCGCCTCCTGCTCCACGACCTTGCTCACGCCGTGCGCGCTGAACACCAGCGTGGCGCCGGGAGGCACGTCGGACAGTTCCTCGATGAAGATCGCGCCCTTGGCCTTGAGCTCGTTCACCACGTAGGTGTTGTGCACGATCTCGTGGCGCACGTAGATCGGCGCGCCGAACTTGGCGATGGCACGCTCGACGATCTCGATGGCGCGGTCGACACCCGCGCAGAAGCCGCGCGGCTCGGCCAGGATGACTTCTGAGATCTCGGAGTTCATAGCACCCCGATCAGCTTCACTTCGAAGGTGACGGGCTGGCCGGCCAGCGGATGATTGAAGTCGAAGCGCACACCGGTCTCGTTCGACTCGATCACCGCGCCGGCATAACTGCCGGTGCCGTCGGGCGTGGGGAACTGCACGACGTCGCCAACGGCGTACTGCTCGTCGGGGTCGCCCATCTGCGCGAGCAGCTTCCTGGCCACCCACTGCTGCATGTCGGGGTTGCGGTCGCCGAAAGCCTCGCCTGCGGGCAGCTCGAAGGTGGCGTGCGTGCCCTCTTCCAGGCCCATCAGGCGCTGCTCCATGGCAGGAGAAAGCTCGCCGGTGCCGAGCGACAGGGTCGCGGGTTTGTCGGCGAAAGTATTGATGATGTCGCCCGCCGGGCCGGCCAGCCGATAGTGCAGGGTCAGAAAGGAGCCGGAAGTCACGACTTGGGACATGGGGGCAGCGGAGGTAGGCAAAGACAAGGTGGGTGTCCCGATAAACTGGGCCTCATTTTAAGGACCGGGGCTTCCACCCGGCTCCGCCAAGGTTTCACCCCAGGGTTTCATGTCATTCAAGGATCTCCCCCTAGACGCCCGTCCCCGCGAAAAACTCATCTCGCGGGGAGCGTCCGCGCTGGCCGATGCCGAGCTGCTGGCCCTGCTGCTGCGCACCGGAGTTGCTGGCAAGAACGTGCTGCAGCTGGCGCAGCAACTGCTCGAGCGCTTCGGCGGGCTCTCGGGGTTGCTGCACACCGGCGCCGAAGACCTCAAGGCCGTCAAGGGCATGGGCGGCAGCGCCAAGCGCTCCGAGCTGATCGCCGTGCTCGAACTGGCACGCCGTGCCATGGGCGAAAGGCTCAAGGAGCGCGCGGTGTTCGACTCGCCCGGCGCAGTGAAGCAATACCTGCAGCTGCACATCGGCTCCTGCTCCTATGAAGTTTTCGCGGTGGTGTTCCTCGACGTGCAGCACCGCATGATCGCTCTGGAAGAAATGTTCCGCGGCACGCTCACGCAGACCAGTGTCTACCCGCGTGAGGTCGTCACGCGTGCCATCCACCACCAGGCCGCGGCCGTGGTGCTGGCGCACAACCACCCGAGCGGCAACATCGAGCCCTCGCGTGCCGACGAGTCGCTCACGCAAACGCTGCGAGCCGCCCTGGCGCTGGTGGACGTGCGGGTGCTCGACCACATCATCGTGAGCCCCGGGCAGAGTTTTTCGATGGCCGAGAGGGGGCTGCTCTGATGGGCTCGCGCGCTCCCTCGCTCAAGAACCTCGCCGACCTCAAGCAGGTGCAGCGCGCGCTCGCCGAAACCCGCGAGCGCGAAGCCGCCGAGGCAGCCGCCAAGGCAGCGGCCGAACGCAAGCGCGCCGCCGAGAAAGACCTGTTCGCCCGAGCCATCGGCGCCACCGAACCATTGCGCCGCAAAGCCGCCGTGCCGCTCGCACCGGAGCCGCCCGCGCCCATCCCCGTGCAGCACCAGCTCGACGAGCAGCGCGTGCTGCGCGAGTCGCTCTCCGACGAGTTCGACGTGACCACGCTGCTCGACGTGGACGACGCCATGAGCTTCCGCCGCCCCGGCATCGGCACCGATGTGACGGCGCGGCTGCGCAAGGGCGACTGGGCGATCCAGGCGCAGGTCGACCTGCACGGGCTGCGCAGCGACGAGGCGCGGGAGGCGCTCGGCGGCTTCATCCGCACGGCCTACAAGCAAGGGTTGCGCTGCGTGCGCGTGGTGCACGGCAAGGGGCTGGGTTCGCCGGGCAAGCAGCCGGTGCTGAAGACCAAGACCCAGCGCTGGCTGATCCAGAAGAACGAAGTGATCGCCTTCGTACAGGCCAAGCCTGCTGAAGGCGGGGCCGGCGCCCTCGTCGTGCTGCTGGCGCCCGCGCGGCGCTGAGCCGCACGGGACGCCGGCTTCTCTTTTGCCTTACTGGCTCAGATCGAGCTTGTAGACCGAGCGGCCCTTGCCGCTGCCGTCATCGGCCGTCAGCAGCGAGATGTTCGTCAATCCGGCATCCGTCGCAGCGCTCAGTTGGCCCTGCCCCGACGTGAACACCACATTCCCCGCCGTCGTCACTTGCGTGAAACGCCAGCTGCGCGCCGCACCGTTGGTTGCACGCGTGATGGTCTTCTTGGCCTTGATGTAGTCGATCAGCACGTCGCGGTTCGCATCCGGCGATGCATAGATCGTCGCGCGCCCGTCCAGCGCGGGGATGAAGCTCGCACCGCTCGTCGCACGGTAGTTGTTCGTCGCGATGACGAACTCCTTCGCCGGGTCGATCGCAGCGCCCAGGTACGTCAGGTTCTTGATCCTGCTGCCCACGTCCTGCGTCACGTCGATCTCGTACTGCACGTCGGGCGTGGTGAACATGTCGAAGTTGTAGCCCGGAAAGGTGCTGATGAGCTGCTGGTCGGCCGTGGCCGTCAGGCTGATCTTGTTGAAGCGCTTGGCCGCTGCTTCGAGCCAGCTCTTGATTTCCGCGCCCGTCACCTTCACCGCATACACCGTGTTCGGGTACAGGTACAGGTCGGCCGCATTGAAGATCGCCAGGTTGCCCACGGCCACGTCGGTGTAGTCGCGACCGCCTTCGTAGCCCGACTTGAAGGGCGCGCTCACCGACAGCACCGGCAGGCTCGCGTACTGCGACAGGTTGGCCTGGATGTAGGCCTTCACGTAGTCGGCCTGCGCCTGGTTCACGATCTGGATCGCACCCGGGTCGCCCACGTCCGCGAAGAAGGTGTTCATGCGGAAGTCGGTACTGCCGATAGGCGTCTTCACGTAGGTGATCGCGGCCTTGTGCTGCGTATCGACCAGCGGAGCGATTGCAGGGTCGGCATCGACGTACACGGCCTTGTTGGCGCTGTCCTTGCCTGTCTGCGTGGAGCGCGCGTCGACCACGGTCTTGCTCTTGTCCACGCTCCAGGCCTTGCCGTCGTACTCCAGCTCCAGCTTGATGAGGCCCAGCGACTTGCCCCACGACGAAGCCATCACCGCCGGCACACCGTTGACGGTGCCGGCCGTGTTGTCCACGCCGGCCTGCGTGAAGCCGGGCTTGGCGCTGCGGTCGGGGAAAACGGCGTGCTGGTGGCCCATCATCAGCGCGTCGATGCCCGGCACCTTCGCGAGGTACAGGGCCGAGTTCTCCATCGTCGGCGAGTAGGCCGATCCGTCGATCCCGCCGTGCTGCAGCGCGACCACGATGTCGGCGCCCTTCGCGCGCAGTTCGGGGATGTACCGGGTTGCCGCTTCCACCGTGCCCTCAGTGCGCAGCTTGCCTTCGAGGTAGCGCTTGTCCCAGTTCATGATGCCGGGCGTGGTGAAGCCGATCACGCCAACCTTCAGCGGCACCGTAACGCTCTTGCCGTCGGGCCCGGTCGCGGTGAACTGCTTGTTCAGGATGACGTACGGCGCGAGCAGCGGCTTGCCGGTCTTCACGCTCTGCACGTTCGCCAGCACCAGCGGAAAGCTCGGCCCGACGCACTTCTTGGTGGCGTCCACGCCATCGACATCGAGCCCGCCGCCGATTGCCTGATTGAGAAACTCCAGGCCGTAGTTGAATTCGTGGTTGCCGAGCGTGCCGGCATCGAAGCCCGTGGCGTTCATCGCCTTGTACATCGACAGCGGCTGCGTACACGGAATTCGGTTGATCAGCGCCTCGTAGTCGGCCAGCGCCGTGCCCTGGATGGTGTCGCCGCTGTCGAACAGCATCGTGTTGGCGAACTCCTTGCGCGCCGCGTTGATCAGCGTGGACGCGCGCTCGTAGCCGTACGACTTGTCTTCGGCAACCTTGAAGTAGTCGAAGCTCAGCACGTTGAAGTGCAGGTCGGTGGTTTCGAGCAGGGCCACCGTGGTGCGCGTGCCCTTGGCCACCGGTGCGGGCGTGGTGGGCGTGGGGTCCGACGTCACCGGCGGAATGACGACGGTGCCGCCGCCGCTTCCGCCACCGCAGGCGGTGAGCGCGGCGGCCAGGACGGCGGCACAGGTGGTCATGGGGACAAAACGCGAAAGCGACGTGGCCGCTGCATCGTTCTTCATCGAGAGGTCTCCCTGCAAATTAGAGGAAGACCAGTCTCTGAAAGCAGAGTGACAGGCCAGTGAACCGGGCCTGACCTGCGGCACTCTTACGACAGGTTCACGACAGGTGATTCTTTAGTGGTACCGCCGCATCCGCCACCGCCGCCGCATCGGGGTTGCGCCCCGCTTCGAGCAGCTTGCGGCTCATCATGTGATCGACCGGCGCATTCACCGACTCCACGCACACGAGCTGACCGTCGACGTAATGGAAAAGCGAGAACGCATCGGGCTTCGGCCCCGCGCGGCGCACGCTGCTCAGGCCCGGCGTGCCTTCGGCCGGCATCAGGCCGACCATCTGCAGGCGCATGCCGCCCTGGTCGGACCAGAACCACGCGACCGCGTCGTGCGCGCGCGCCGCGCCGGTCAGCGTGGCCACTGCGGTGCGCGCCTGGTCGTTGGCGTTCTGCACCGATTCGAGCCGTAGCGCCCGGCCCGCGCGGCGGTCGGGGAAGCGCGTGCAGTCGCCCACCGCGAGCACGTCGGCCGCGCTGGTCTGCATGTGGCCGTCGACCACGATGCCGTCCGCGCATTCGATGCCGGCCGCTTGCGCGAGCGCGGTCTCGGGAACTGCGCCGATGCCGAGCAGCAGCAGGTCGACAGGCTGCTTCACGCCGTTGACCTGCACCGACACCAGCCGGTCGCCTTCGACTTCGAACGCGCCGGTCTGCGCGCCGAGCACGATGTCGATGCCGGCCGCGCGGTGCGTGGCGAGCACGTGCGCCGACAGCTCGGGCGACACCGCGCGCCCCAGCAGCCGCGGCGCGCTCTCGATCACCTGCACCGACTTGCCGAGCGCCTTGGCGGTGGCCGCCACTTCGAGACCGATGAAACCGCCGCCGAGCACCGTCACATGTTCGGCCGCCGCGAGCCGCGTGCGCAGGCGATGCGCTTCGTCGGCCGCGCGCAGGCTCGCGACGTTTTCCAGGCCCGGCTTCAAGTCCGGCATCTGGCGCGCGCGGGTGCCGGTGGCCAGCACCAGTTGCTGCCACGGCAGGATCGCGCCCGAACGCAGAGTGACGGTGTGCGCCTCGCGGTCGATGGCAACGGCGGCATCGCCCAGGTGCAGCGTGATGCCCGCTTCGCGGTACCAGTCGGCGGCCTTGTGCGGCTGCGTGGTTTCTTCCGCGCTCTTGAGAAAGGCCTTGGACAGCGGCGGGCGGTGATACGGCTCGCAGGCCTCTTCGCAGACCAGGTGCACGCGCGCGCCCTGCCCTGCTTCGGCAAGGCCGGCGCAGAGCTGGGCCGCGGCATGGCCGCCGCCGATGATGACGATGGAATTCATGAGAGAAGCGTCTTTCGAAATCGTTGTGTGATCGGTCGGTCACTCGCCGCGGTTGCGCATCCAGTCGGCGGTCTTGAAGAAGGAGTCGCGCAGGCGTTCGCGCAAGTCTTCCGGCACGCCCGTCTCGCCCATGGCCTGGTCCATGCAGGCCAGCCACTGGTCGCGCTCCTTGATGCCGATGGTGTGGCCGCCGATGCTCTGCGGCAGGTGGCGCGCGCGCAGCATCGGATGGCCGAAGCGGTCGGTGTAGTGCTGCGGCCCGCCGAGCCAGCCGCACAGGAACCAGAACAGGCGCTGGCGCGCGTTGTCGAGGCTGGTGCCGTGCACCGCGCGCAACTGCGCATAGGCGGGCTCGAGGTCCATCAGGTCGTAGAAGCGCTCGACCAGCGCCTCTACCTTCGGTTCGCCGCCGATCCAGTCGAACGGCGTGCCGGCGGGCGGCTTTTCTTGAATCTGCATGGGCGGGAGTATCCCTCCAGGCGCTTGCTAGAGCTGCACGAGGCCGGGAATGGCCACGTCGGGGTTCACGTCGGCCTCGTAGTCCACGCCCTCCACCGAGAAGCCGAAGAGGCGCAGGAACTCGGTCTTGTAGCCGGCGAAATCGGTGAGCTCGTCGAGGTTGTCGCCGGTCACCTGCGGCCAGAGCTCCAGCACGCGAGCCTGCACCTGCGGCGCCAGTTCCTTGTAGTCCGCGCGCAGGCGGCCGTCCTCGTCGATGTGCGGTGTGCTGCCGTAGAGGCTTTCGGCAAAGAGCCCGTGCACCTGCTCGATGCAGCCCTCGTGCGTGCCCTGCGCCTTCATCACCTTGAACAGCAGCGACAGGTACAGCGGCATCATCGGAATGGCCGAGCTGGCCTGCGTGACGACCGCCTTCAGCACCGACACGCGCGCATCGCCGCCCTTGGCGGCCAGCTGCGCGCGGATGCCCAGCACCTTCTGGTCGAGGTCCTTCTTGGCAGCGCCGATGGAGCCATTCCAGTAGATGTCGTGCGTGATCTGCTCGCCCAGGTAGGTAAACGCCGTGGTCTTCGCACCGTCGGCCAGCACGCCGGCCTGCTGCAGCGCGTCGATCCACATCTGCCAGTCTTCACCGCCCATCACGGCCACGGTGTTGTCGATTTCTTCCTGCGTCGCGGGTTCGAGCACCGTTTCCTTCACGGCCCCGCTGTCGGTGTCGAGGCCGCGCAGGTTCACCGACTTGCCGATGGGCTTGAGCACCGAGTTGAAGACCTGGCCGGTCTTCGGATGCGTGCGTCGCGGCGCTGCCAGGCTGTAGACGACGAGGTCGACCTGGCCAAGGTCGGCGCGGATGGTGTCGATGACCTGCTGCTTCACAGCATCGGAGAAGCCATCGCCGTTGATGCTCTTCGCGTAGTGGCCTTCGGCTGTCGCGGCGCGATGGAAAGCGGCGGTGTTGTACCAGCCGGGCGAGCCGGGCTTGGTTTCGCTGCCCGGGCGTTCGAAGAACACGCCGAGCGTGTCGGCGCTACAGCCGAAGGCGGCGGTGATGCGCGCGGCCAGGCCGTAGCCGGTCGACGCGCCGATCACCAGCACCTTCTTCGGGCCGCCCGCGATGGGCCCCTGGGCCTTGACGTAGTCGATCTGCTGCCTGACGTTGGCTTCGCAGCCGGTGGGATGGGTCGTGACGCAGATGAAGCCACGTACGCGGGGTTTGATGATCATGAGGATCTCGCTGGATGAGATGCGGGAAGAAAACGGCGGGAGCGCGTTTTTGGCGCCGCGAATTTAACCCAGCCCGTAATAACCGCCTTCAGCTTGTCCATATGCATATGTCGATTGACGATTTAATAATCAGGGGTTTTATTGATATGGTTCGACCCTGAATTTCCTTTAGGAGAGAGACAACCTATGCGCCACACCCTGCTCGCCGCGGCCGTCGCCGCTTCCACCTTCCTGCTCGGCACCGTCGCCCACGCCGACCAGCTGGCCGACATCAAGAAAAAGGGCGAACTGGTCGTCGGCGTGCTCGGCACCGACGAGCCCGCGACCTTCGTCGATCCGAAGACGCGTCAGATCGTCGGCTACGAAGTCGACCTGGTGAACGCCATCGCCAAGAAGATCGGCGTGAAGCCGGTGCTCAAGCAGATCGCTGTGGCCGCGCGCATTCCGGAGCTGCAGCAGGGCCACGTTGACCTGGTGGCAGCCGGCCTCACGCACAACAAGGAGCGCGAGGCGCAGATCGACTTCTCTCTCACCACCTTCGTCACCGGCCAGAAGGCCATCGTGAAGAAGGACAGCGGCATCGCCGAAGTGCCGCAGCTCGCGGGCAAGAAGGTGCTGACCATCCGCGGCGGCACGCAGGAGCCCAACATCCGCAAGGCCGTGCCCAACGTCGAGGTCGTGACCTTCGACACGAGCCAGCAGGCCTTCCAGGCACTGCAGCAGGGCAAGGGCGTGGGCTATGTGGACGACGAGGCCGCACTGCTGCGCAGCTACGCCAAGCTGGGCCCGCAGAAGGCGCAGTACGTGGTGCTCAAGCAGAACCTGAGCACCGAGGCGCTGGCCATCGGCATCAAGAAGGGCGAGACCGGCCTGAAGGCCGTGGTGGACGACACGCTGCGCGAGCTCGAGAAGTCGGGCGAAGCGCAGAAGATCTTCATCAAGTGGTACGGCCCGACGACGGCTTCTGGCTTCCAGACTCGCGACTTCAAGCTCGACTCCGACAAGATCGACTGAGCCCGCGTTTCTCCTTCCCCCGCCGGGGGAAGGCCGGGATGGGGGCACGCGACCCCGGCCCTTCGCGGCGGTGATACTGTCGCCCCCCATGCCCCTGTTCGACTATTCCTTGCTGCTGACGGGCAAGTACCACGACATGCTCATCGCGGGCCTGCTGCTGTCGCTGCAGCTGCTCGCGGCCGCGCTGGTGCTGGCGCTGCCCATCGCGCTGGTGGTGGCGCTCCTGCGGCTGTCGCCATTCGCGCCGCTGCGCTGGCTCGGCTTTGCGTACGTGGAGTCGATCCGCAACATCCCGCTGCTCGCGCACATGCTGTTCTGGTACTTCGGCGCGCCCGAGCTGCTGCCCGAGGGCATCAAGCAATGGCTCTACGCGGGGCATATCGAGGCCTACAGCGCTGTGATCGCGCTGGCGCTGTACACGGCCGCCTTCATGGCGGAAGACATCCGCAGCGGCATCCGCGCGATTCCCTCGGTGCAGTTCGAAGCCGGCCGCGCAATGGGCTTCGGCTACCTGGCCACCATGCGCCGCGTGGTGCTGCCGCAGGCGCTGCGCGTGACCATTCCGCCGCTCATTTCGCAGACGCTGAGCCTCTGGAAGAACACCTCCATCGCCACAGTGATCGGCGTGGCCGAGCTGATGTACCAGGCGGGCCAGGTCGAGAGCGCGACCTTCCGCAGCTTCGAGTCTTTTGCGTTCGCGAGCGCGGCGTACCTGACGGTGTCGCTGGCCATCACCGGGCTGGCGACCTGGTACCACCACCGTTACCCGGTGCGGACCATCTGAGGGCGCCAACGCGATGTTGCAGATCATCAACGACTACTGGGTCTACTTCCTCATCGGGCAGTACCCCAACGGCCCACTCGGCGGGCTGGTGCTCACGCTGCTGCTGGCCTCCTGCGGCCTCGTGCTGGCATTGCCGCTGGGCATCGTGCTCGGGCTGGCGCGCGTGAGCCCGTGGCGCTGGCTGCGCTGGCCGGTCACGGGCTTCGTGTTCGTGGTGCGCGGACTGCCGCTGCTGATGGTGATCTTCTGGGCCTACTTCTTCCTGCCCAGCGTCACGGGCGTGAAGACCGATCAGTTCACCACCATGCTGATCGCGCTCGTGGTGTTCGATGCCGCCTACCTCGCCGAGATCGTGCGCGCCGGCATCCAGGGCCTGCCGCGCGGGCAGATGGAAACGGCCCGCGCACTGGGCCTGGGCTATGGCCGAGCGATGCGGCTCGTGGTGCTTCCACAGGCGCTGCGCAGCATGCTGCCCTCGCTGGTGAACCAGTTCGTCTCGACCATCAAGGAAACCTCGCTGGGCTATATCATCGGGCTGGCCGAGGTGTCGTTCATCGCGACGCAGATCAACACGCAGGTGTTCACCAAGCCCGCGCAGATCTACCTGATATTGGGCGGGACGTATTTCATTCTCTGCTTCGGCCTGTCTCGCTTCGCCTACTGGCTGGAACGCCGGCTCGCGCGCCGCGGCATCTCTACAGCCACCGCCAAGGTGTCCGCATGATCGAACTCGAAAAAGTCAACAAGTGGTACGGCAGCTACCACGCGCTGGTCGACATCAGCGAGACCATCCACAAGGGCGAAGTCGTCGTGGTGTGCGGGCCCTCGGGCTCGGGCAAGTCGACGCTGATCCGCACCTTCAACCGGCTGGAGCCGATTCAATCGGGCCACATCGTCGTCGACGGGCAGGACATCCATGCGCCGGGCCTGGACGTGAACGCCTTCCGCTCGCGCATCGGCTTTGTCTTTCAGCAGTTCAACCTGTTCCCGCATCTCACGGTGCTGCAGAACTGCACGATGGCGCCGATGCAGCTGCGCGGCCTCACGCGCAAGGAGGCCGACGAGCGCGCGATGGCGCTGCTGCATCGCGTGGGCCTGTCGAACAAGGCCAACGCATGGCCGAGCGAACTGTCGGGCGGCCAGCAGCAGCGCGTGGCAATTGCACGCGCGCTCGCGATGCAGCCGCCGCTGATGCTGTTCGACGAACCCACCAGCGCGCTCGACCCCGAAATGGTCGGCGAAGTGCTGCTGGTGATGCGCGACCTGACACGCGACGGCATGACGATGGTCTGCGTGACGCACGAAATGGGCTTCGCGCGCGAGGTAGCCGACCGCGTGCTGTTCATGGACGAAGGCAAGGTGCTGGAGCGCGCCACGCCCGACGACTTCTTCAACCGGCCACAGCATCCGCGTGCGCAGCAGTTCCTGTCCGACATCCGATCGCCTTTCGCGAGAGACGCATGACCGACACCACCCTCCCCCTCATCGATGTCTCCGCACTCGTGGCAAACACACCCGGGCGCGACGCCGTCGCCGCACAGATCGGCGCCGCCTGCCGCGCCCACGGCTTCTTCTACGTGACGGGCCACGGCGTCGATGCGGCGCTGGTGAAGCGGCTCGAAGAGCTGAGCCACCGCTTCTTCGAGCTGCCCGAAGAAACCAAGATGCAGTGGCGCATGGCCCTCGGCGGACGCGCCTGGCGCGGCTTCTTCCCGCTCGGCGGCGAGCTGACTTCGGGCCGGCCCGACTGGAAGGAAGGCCTCTACCTCGGCACCGAACTGCCCCCCACGCACCCACTGGTGCAGGCGAAAACGCCAGTGCACGGGCCAAACCTGTTTCCCGACGTGCCGGGCTTTCGCGAGACCATCCTCGACTACATGGCGGCCGTTACGCAACTGGGTCACCGGCTGATGGAAGGCATCGCGCTGAGCCTCGGCCTGGACGCGGACTACTTCGCCGAACGCTACACGGCCGACCCGCTGATCCTGTTCCGCCTCTTCAACTATCCGACGCAGGCCGTGCCCGAAGGCCTCGACGTGCAGTGGGGCGTGGGCGAGCACACCGACTACGGGCTGCTCACGATCCTGCATCAGGACCAGGTCGGCGGCCTCGCGGTGCACACGCCAGGTGGCTGGATCGACGCGCCGCCCGTGGCGGGCTCGTTTGTCTGCAACATCGGCGACATGCTCGACCGCATGACCGGCGGGCTCTACAAATCGACGCCGCACCGGGTGAAGCGCAACACTTCGGGGCGCGACCGGCTGTCGTTTCCGCTGTTCTTCGATCCGAACTTCGAGGCGCGCGTGCAGCGCATCGAAGGCCTCGCAGGCGCCGAGGCGCGCGACGACAGCGCCGAGCGCTGGGACCGCGCCAACGTGCACGCCTTCAGCGGGCGCTATGGCGACTACCTGCTCGCGAAGGTGTCGAAGGTGTTCCCGCAGTTGCGCGACGAAGTGCTCTGAACGGCTGGCGAAGGCTCGTCGAGGAAGGCGTCTTCCCAGCGTTCGATCTCGGCATCGGGGTCGGAAATGGGCACGAGCTTGTCGCTGCGGCAATAGAAGGTCCAGCCCTCGAACAGCACGTCGTAGTACGTGCCGGGCAGGTAGCGCTCGCTCGGCGCCTCGTAGGGCGGCGAGACCACTTCCACGATCCGGCCCACCGCACGCTCCGTGAAGGGCGACGCCAGGCAGCTGTCGACTACATGGCAGAGCGTGCCGATCTTGATCATGAGAGCCTTGCTGCTGCCTCACCGGGAAACCAGCGCGGCAGGTGCGGCACCGCTTCGTGCAGCGACTCGAGCACATGGAAGGCCCGCTCGATGATGGATGCAGGCGGGTGCTTGAGGTCGGGCACGACCACGACACGCATGCCCGCAGCGAGCGCCGCCTTGGCGCCGTTCTCGCTGTCCTCGAAGGCGATGCATTCCGCCGGGTCCACGCCCAGCCGTTCGGCCGCGAGCAGGTAGAGCGCCGGATCGGGCTTGGCGCGCGCAACCTCGTCGCCGCCCGCAAAAGCCGAGAAATGGTGCAGCACGCCCAGGCTGCCAAGGCAGGCCTGGATCTGCCCGCTGGTCGACGACGAGGCCACGGCGCAGCGCGTGCCGCGTTCGCGCAGCGCGCTCAGGAATTCGGCCGCGCCGGGCTTGATGGGAAACAGGGGCGCACCGTCAGAGCGCTCCAGCTGCAGGCGCTGGCGGACATGAGCCACGGCGTGGTTGTAGGCATCCGCACCCCCCAGCAGCGCCGCGAGGATGTGTTCGGACTCGGTCATGGCCAGCCCGACGACCTGCAGGTACTGGCTGTGCGAAAGCTCGATGTCGAGCGTGCGGGCGGCCTCGATCCAGGCGGCCATGATGGGCCGCTCCGAATCGATCAGCAGCCCGTCCATGTCGAAGATTGCGGCGGCGAACATCGGGGCATCCTAATGAAAAAGGGGCCGAAACGGCCCCTTTTGAAAGAAACGGCGGCAGTTGGCTGCCTTGTGCAAATCGTCAGTCCCGCGCCAGTGCCCGGTTCAGCCCCAGCGCGCCCAGCGTGGCGATGGCACCCGACAGCAGGTAGATGCTGACGTAGGCCAGACCGAAGTGGGCCGACAGGCCGAGGGCAACCAGTGGCGCGAACGCCGCACCGATCAGCCAGGCCAGGTCGGCCGTGAGCGCCGCGCCAACGTAGCGGTACTTGGGCGCGAAGTTCGAAGTCACGGCGCCGGCCGCCTGGCCGTACGACAGGCCCAGGATCACGAAGCCCAGCAGGATGAAGATGTCCTGCCCGACGCGGCCGCCATCGAGCAGCGTGGGGGCGAAACCACTGAAAGCCGCGATCACGGCAGCCAGGCCGCCCAGCGTGAAGCGTCGGCCGATGCGGTCGGCCAGCAGGCCCGAAGCCACGATGCCGGCGGCGCCGAGCACTGCGCCGATCATCTGCACGATCAGGAATTCGGTGACCGACTGGTCGGAATACAGCGTGATCCACGACAGCGGGAACACCGTGATCAGGTGGAACAGCGCATAGCTGGCCAGCGCGGCGAAGGCGCCGATCAGCAGGTTGGCGCCCTGCGAGCGAACCAGTTCGCTCACGCTGGTGGGCTCCAGTTCACGCTCTTCGAGCAGGCGCGAGTATTCGTCGGTGGCCACCAGGCGCAGGCGGGCGAACAGCGCCACCACGTTGATCGCGAAGGCCACGTAGAAGCTGTAGCGCCAGCCCCAGTCGAGGAAGTCTTCGGACGGCAGGCTCGAATACAGGTAAGCGAACAGCGCGCTGGCAATGAAGAAGCCGATGGGCGCGCCCAACTGGCCCAGCATGGCGTACCAGCCACGGCGATTGGCGGGCGCATTCAGCGCCAGCAGCGACGGCAGGCCGTCCCAGGAAGCGCCCAGCGCCAGGCCCTGGCCGAAACGGAACACCGACAGCAGCACGATCGCCGTGAAGCCCAGGCTCGCATAGCCCGGCAGGAAGGCGATGCCGGCGGTGGAGGTGCCCAGCACGAAAAGCGCCGACGTGAGCTTGGCCTCCCGCCCGAATCGTCGCTGGATGACCATCGAGATGACAGTTCCGAACGGACGCGCAATGAAGGCGAAGGAGAAGATCAGGAACGAATAGAGAACGCCCTCGAGGTGCTGCTCGAACGGAAAGAAGACCGCCGGGAACACCAGCACCGAGGCGATGCCGTAGACGAAGAAGTCGAAATATTCGGAGGCGCGGCCGATGATCACGCCGACCGCGATCTCGCCGGGGGCGATGTGCGAGTGGTCGTCGCCCTGCCGGGCGCCGCCATGCTCGGGCGAGTTCGGCAGCGGCTGTGCGCCTTGCGGACTGATGCTGGACGTCGTCATTGCTTGCTGTAATTCAGGTGTCACGCCGGGGCGCGACACCATAAGACCATGGAGATCCCAGAGCGTCGCACCGAATCACATTTACCGCCATAGGACAAAACGTCCAATAGGCGAAACCCGTCTTCAGGCGTAGATTGTGGGGTCTTTTTGCGTCGCCCCTGCACCTCTTTTCCTTCGGCATGCACATCCTCAAGAACCTTCGCCGATCACTCCTGCTGCTTTCCGCCATGCTCCTGGCGGGCTGCAACACGGTGCTGATGAACCCATCCGGCGACATCGCCAATCAGCAGGGACGCCTCATCGTCGTCTCCACCGTGCTGATGCTGATCATCATCATCCCGGTGATCGCCCTGACCATCTTCTTTGCCTGGCGCTATCGCCAGTCCAACAAAGAGGCCACCTACAGCCCCGACTGGGACCACTCGACCCAGCTCGAACTGGCGATCTGGGCGGCGCCGCTGCTCATCATCATCGCGCTGGGCGCCATCACCTGGATCAGCACCCACACGCTCGACCCCTACCAGCCGCTGCGCCGCCTCGACGCCCAGCGCGCGATTCCGGCCGAAACCAAGCCGCTGGTGGTCGAAGTGGTGGCGCTCGACTGGAAGTGGCTCTTCATCTACCCCGAGCAGGGCATCGCCACGGTGAACGAGCTGGCCGCCCCGGTGGACCGCCCGATCAGCTTCAAGATCACGGCCTCCTCGGTGATGAACTCGTTCTTCATCCCCGCGCTGGCCGGCCAGATCTACGCCATGCCGGGCATGGAAACCAAGCTGCACGCGGTGATCAACAAGCCGGGCGAGTTCGAAGGCTTCTCCGCCAACTACAGCGGCGCCGGCTTCTCGGGCATGCGCTTCAAGTTCCACGGCCTGAGCAACGGCGACTTCGACCAGTGGGTCCAGAAGGTCAAGGCCGGCAAGGACGGCGAACTCACGCGCGATCTCTACAAGAAGCTCGAAGTGCCGAGCGAGCGCGAGCCCGTGCGTCACTACGCCGCCGTGGACCCCGCCCTGTACGACGCCATCCTCAACCTGTGCGTGGACCGCAACAAGATGTGCATGAAGGAAATGATGGCCATCGACGCCGACGGCGGCATGGGCAAGCCCGGCGCCTTCAACGTTGCCACCAAGCAAGCCTGGCAGGTCGATTCACTCGACACGCCCAAGCGCAAGTACGTCACCGCGATGTGCACCACCGAAGAATAAGATGTTGCAGAACCTAGACCTGACGAAGCTCGTCTTCGGCCGCCTCTCATGGGAGGCGATTCCCTTCCACGAACCGATCCTGCTCGCGACCTTTGCGGGCGTGGTGCTGGGCGGCATCGCCGTCCTCGGCGCACTGACCTACTTCAAGCTGTGGGGCATGCTGTGGCGCGACTGGATCACCAGCATCGACCACAAGAAGATCGGCATCATGTACATCATCCTGGGCCTGGTGATGCTGCTGCGCGGCTTTGCCGACGCGCTGATGATGCGGGCCCAGCAGGCGATGGCCTTCGGCGACAACGCCGGCTTCCTTCCGCCGCACCACTACGACCAGGTCTTCACCGCCCACGGCGTGATCATGATCTTCTTCGTGGCGATGCCGCTGGTCACGGGCCTCATGAACTTCGTGGTGCCGCTGCAGATCGGCGCGCGCGACGTGGCCTTCCCGTTCCTGAACAACTTCAGCTTCTGGATGACCACCTTCGGCGCCGGCCTCGTGATGGCGTCGCTGTTCGTCGGCGAATTCGCCAAGACCGGCTGGCTGGCCTACCCGCCGCTGTCGGGCATTCTCTTCAGCCCCGACGTGGGGGTCGACTACTACATATGGTCATTGCAGATAGCGGGGGTGGGCACATTGCTATCCGGCGTGAACCTGCTGGCGACCATCGTGAAGATGCGCGCGCCCGGCATGACGATGATGAAGATGCCCGTGTTCACCTGGACCGCGCTGTGCACCAACGTTCTGATCGTTGCAGCCTTCCCGGTGCTGACCGCCGTGCTGGCCCTGCTGTCGCTCGACCGCTACGTCGGCACCAACTTCTTCACGAACGACCTCGGCGGCAACGCCATGATGTACGTGAACCTGATCTGGATCTGGGGCCACCCCGAGGTGTACATCCTGATCCTGCCGGCCTTCGGCATCTTCTCGGAAGTGGTCTCCACCTTCTCCGGCAAGCGCCTCTTCGGCTACGCCTCGATGGTGTACGCCACGGTCGTGATCACCATCCTGTCGTACCTCGTCTGGCTGCACCACTTCTTCACCATGGGCTCCGGTGCCAGCGTGAACTCGTTCTTCGGCATCACGACGATGATCATCTCGATCCCGACGGGCGCGAAGATCTTCAACTGGCTCTTCACCATGTACCGCGGCCGCATCCGTTTCGAGCTGCCCATGATGTGGACCATCGGCTTCATGATCACCTTCGTGATCGGCGGCATGACCGGCGTGCTGCTGGCCGTTCCCCCGGCCGACTTCGTGCTGCACAACAGCCTGTTCCTGATCGCCCACTTCCACAACGTGATCATCGGCGGCGTGCTGTTCGGCATGCTGGCGGGCATCACCTACTGGTTCCCGAAAGCCTTCGGCTACAAGCTCGACCCGTTCTGGGGCAAGTGCTCGTTCTGGTTCTGGATCGTCGGCTTCTGGTTCGCCTTCATGCCGCTGTACATCCTGGGCCTGATGGGCGTCACCCGCCGCATGAACCACTTCCAGGACATGTCGCTGCAGATCTGGTTCCAGGTTGCCGCCTTCGGCGCCGTGCTGATCGCGCTGGGCATCGCCTCGTTCATCATCCAGCTGGTGGTGAGCTTCATTCGCCGCGAATCGCTGCGCGACACCACGGGCGACCCGTGGAACGGCCGCACGCTCGAATGGTCGACCTCGTCGCCTCCGCCGGCCTACAACTTCGCGTTCACGCCGCGCGTGCATGACAACGACGCCTGGTCCGACATGAAGGCCCGCGGCTACCAGCGTCCGCTGGAAGGCTTCAGCCCGATCCACATGCCCAAGAACACGGCCGCCGGCTTCATCATCGCGGCGCTGGCCGCGGTGGGCGGCTTCGCAATGATCTGGCAGATGTGGCTCGTGGCCGGCATCGGCTTCGTCGCCATGCTCGCCGCAGTGATCATCCACACGTTCAACTACAAGCGCGACTACCACATCCCCACGGAAGAAGTCGTCAGCACCGAAGACGCGCGCACGCGCCTGCTAGCTGCCCATGTCTAACACCACCGCTCTTTCCGCCGGCAGCGCCGGCCAAGCGTCGAACGCGCCCGCGTTCGAGGTCTTCAACGTCCGCAACGAAGACCACCACCCCGAGAACGGCACGCTGCTGGGCTTCTGGCTCTACCTGATGAGCGACTGCCTCATCTTCGCGTGCCTGTTCGCGGTGTACGGCGTGCTGGGCCGCAGCTACGCGGCCGGCCCCTCGGGCGCCGACCTGTTCGACCTGCCGCTGGTGGCAATCAACACCTCGCTGCTGCTGCTGTCGTCCATCACGTACGGCTTTGCCGTGCTCGAGATGCAGAAGCGCCGCATGGGCGCCGTGCTGGTCTGGCTGGCCATCACCGGCCTGCTGGGCGCGGGCTTCATCGGCCTGGAGCTGTACGAGTTCGCGCACCTGATCCACGAAGGCGCGGGCCCGCAGCGCAGCGCCTTCCTGTCGTCGTTCTTCGCACTGGTGGGCACCCACGGCCTGCACGTGACCTTCGGCATCGTCTGGCTCATCGTGCTGATGATCCAGCTGCCCAAGCACGGCTTCACCGCCGCCAACCGCCGCCGCCTGATGTGCCTGTCGATGTTCTGGCACTTTCTGGACGTGGTCTGGATCGGCGTCTTCACCTTCGTGTATCTGATGGGATCGCTGCAATGAGCGCGCACACCGAAACCGCCGGCCACGGCGCACATGGCCATGACAGCCACGACGATGGCCCGGTGAGCCACAGCACCTTCAAGGGCTACATGACCGGCTTCGTGCTGGCCGTGATCCTCACCGCCATTCCGTTCTGGCTCGTGATGGCCAAGGTCTTCGACAAGCCCAACACCACCGCCCTGGTCATCCTGGCCTTCGCCGTGGTGCAGATCGTGGTGCACATGGTGTACTTCCTGCACATGGACGCCAAGTCCGAAGGCGGCTGGAACATGCTGGCGCTGATCTTCACGCTCGTGCTCGTGGTCATCACGCTGGCCGGTTCGCTGTGGGTCATGTACCACATGAACACCAACATGATGCCGGCCTCGATGCACGACATGAAGAACATGCCCTGATGGCGGCAGCGGTCCGCCAGCGTTCCACCGCCGCGCGGGTGGCGCTGGCGGTCGGCGCAGCCCTCGCCTTTGCCGGCTTCTTCGCGCTCGGCACCTGGCAGGTCGAGCGCAGGGCCTGGAAGCTCGATCTCATCGCCCGCGTCGAACAGCGCGTGCATGCCCCGGCCAGCGCGGCCCCCGGGCGAAACGAATGGCCCACGGTCAACGCGGCCAACGACGAATACCGGCATGTCCGCCTTGCCGGCACTTTCCTCCACGACAAAGAGACGCTGGTGCAGGCCAGCACCAAGCTTGGCGCCGGCTTCTGGGTGCTGACCCCGCTGCGCAGCGGGGACGGCACCGTGGTGCTCGTCAATCGCGGCTTCGTGCCGCCTGAAGCACGCGAACGCCCGGCCCGCACCGCGCCAGAGCCACAGGGCGAGACCACCGTGGCCGGCCTGCTGCGCCTCACCGAGCCCAAGGGCGGCTTCCTGCGCAAGAACGACGCGGCCGCCGATCGCTGGTTCTCGCGCGACGTGCAGGCGATTGCCGCGGCGCGCGGCCTGAACGACGTCGCGCCCTACTTCGTCGATGCCGAGGCCGCACCCGCGCAAGCCACGGCCACCATCGACACCCCCGCATGGCCCGCCGCCGGCCTCACGGTCATCGCCTTTCCCAACAGCCACCTGGTTTACGCCCTTACGTGGTACGGCCTGGCCCTGATGGTGCTGGTCGCGGCCTGGTTCGTGCGGCGCAGCGAAAATGTGGCCCATGCCGAAGCCCGCCCCGCCCAAGATGCTCGCCGCGACGACTGACACCGCCGCGGTCGCGGGCGAGCTGCACGCTCCCCGCGCCGGCGTCGCGAGCCTCGACAACGCCACCGGCCACCAGAACATGCAGCAGCTGATCCAGCTGCGCTGGTTCGCCGTGGTCGGGCAGGTCGTCACCATCCTGGTGGTGCACTACGGCTTCGCGATCCGGTTGCCGCTGGACCACATGCTGCAGGTGCTGACCTGCCTTGCGCTCTTCAACATGGTGAGCCTGCTACGTTCGCGCAGCCACCGGCGCGTGACCAACGGCGAACTGTTCCTCGCGCTGCTGGTCGACGTGGCCACGCTCACGGCGCAGCTTTACCTGAGCGGCGGCGCGACCAACCCCTTCGTGTTTTTGTTCCTGCTGCAGGTGACACTCGGCGCGGTGCTGCTGAAGCCCTGGTCGACCTGGACCATCGTGGTCATCACCAGCATCTGCTTCGCCGGGCTGGCGCTGTTCTCGCGTCCGCTCGCGCTGCCGC
This sequence comes from Variovorax sp. YR566, assembly GCF_051992195.1. NCBI lineage: Bacteria > Pseudomonadati > Pseudomonadota > Betaproteobacteria > Burkholderiales > Comamonadaceae > Variovorax > Variovorax sp. YR566. Next base: position 5,867,310 of record NZ_CP197092.1, read on the forward strand.
TGGACCACAACCGCGGCCTGTGGAGCCCCTACATCCAGGGCATGCTGGTGTGCTTCGCGCTGAACGCGGCGCTGCTCGTGATCTTCATCACCCGCATCGGCCGCAACCTGCGCGCGCGCGACGCCCGGCTGGCCGACCTGCGCCAACGCGCCTCGGAAGAAGAACACATCGTGCGCATGGGCCTGCTGGCTTCGGGTGCGGCGCACGAGCTGGGCACGCCGCTGGCCACGCTCGCGGTGATCCTGGGCGACTGGCGCCGGCTGCCGCATTTCAGCTCCGACCCCGAGCTGCTGACCGAGGTGGCCGAGATGGAACTGCAGATCCAGCGCTGCAAGAGCATCGTGAGCGGCATCCTGCTGTCGGCCGGCGAGGCGCGTGGCGAGTCGTCGGAAGAAACCACGGTCAGCACCTTCCTCGACGACCTGATCGAAGAGTGGCGCACCACCCGCCCCGTGGAAGACTTCGAATACGACAACCGCTTTGGCCGGGACCTGCCCATGGTCTCCGACTCGGCCCTCAAGCAGATGATCTGCAACGTGCTCGACAATGCGCTGGAGGCGTCGCCGCACTGGCTGCGCCTCGAGGCGGCGCACGACGCCGACGCGCTGACGATCACGGTCACGGACGCAGGCCCCGGCTTCCTGCCGGCCATCCTGAAGGAGTTCGGCAAACCCTATCAGTCGAGCAAGGGCCGCCCCGGCGGTGGGCTGGGGCTGTTCCTGGTCGTGAACGTGGCGCGCACGGTCGGCGGCCGCGTCGCGGCGGCCAACCGGCCCGAGGGCGGCGCCATCGTGAAGATCACGCTGCCGCTCGCGGCCATCGTGCTGGAAGAAGAAGAGGCGGAAGAGGACGACGAAAAGGTCCTCGACGGCGAGACCATCGAAGTGGAAGGCAATGACCGAAACCGAAGCTGAGCGCCAGTTGCTGATCGTCGAGGACGACGACGCCTTCGCGCGCGCGCTCGGCCGCTCCTTCGAGCGCCGCGGCTATGCCGTGACGCAGGCAGGCAACCTCGCGGAAGTCGACGCCCTGCTGGCCACCGCGTCGCCCGGCTACGCGGTGGTCGACCTGAAGCTCAACGGCGAGGCCTCGGGCCTGGCCGCCGTGCAGATGCTGCACCGGCACAACCCCAAGATGCTGATCGTGGTGCTGACGGGCTTCGCCAGCATCGCCACCGCCGTGGAAGCCATCAAGCTCGGCGCCTGCCACTACCTGGCCAAGCCGTCGAACACCGACGACATCGAGGCCGCCTTCGGCCGCGCCGCCGGCACAACAGAGGTCGAGCTGACCAACCGCTCGACCTCGATCAAGACGCTCGAATGGGAGCGCATCCACGAGACGCTGGCCGAAACCGGCTTCAACATCTCGGAGACCGCGCGCAGGCTCGGCATGCACCGGCGTACGCTGGCGCGCAAGCTGGGCAAGCAGCAGGTCAAGTAGGCAACCACTACATCCCTCCATCTGCATGAGGTTCCGATGACGACAGCTCCCTCCCAGACGCAACCCTCGCAGCGCACCTCCGTGCTGGCAGCCCGCGACCAGACGGCGATGGAAGAACTCTTCAATGCCCTGAGCCACGGCCTGGGCCTGGCGCTGGCCATCGCCGCGCTGCCCATCCTGGTCTACAACGCGGTGCAGAAGGGGCAGGCCGCGGGCGTGGTCGGCGCCTGTCTTTTCGCGGGCACGGCCATCGTGCTGTACCTGATCTCCACGCTGTACCACGCACTGCCCATGGGCCGGGCCAAGGCCTGGTTCAACCGGCTGGACCACGCGGCCATCTACCTTTTCATCGCGGGCAGCTACATGCCCTTTCTCTTCGGCGTGCTGCGCGGGCCGCTGGGGTGGACGCTGTTCGGCGCCATCTGCGCGGCGGCCGTGCTGGGCGTGAGCGCCAAGCTGTTCAACCGGCTGCAGCATCCGCTGTGGTCGACCGGACTCTATGTGGCGATGGGGTGGATGGCGCTGATGGCTGCGGTGCCGCTGTACGAGCGCATGTCACCGGCAGGGCTGGGTTGGCTCGTGGCCGGTGGGCTCTTCTATACGGCGGGCGCCGTGGTGTTCCTGTTCGACAACAAGGTGCGCTTCGCGCATTCGGTGTGGCACCTGTTCGTGCTGGCGGGCAGCACCTGCCATTTCTTCGCCGTGCTCTGGCACTCGCACGGCTGATCTTCCTGACTCAGTAATGCGGCGGTAGCTCGTCGCGCGGGTTGCGCGCGGCGCCGTCCTGCATCGCGTTCTGGCTCTGCTCCTTGAGTTGCGTGACCTGCAGGATCAGCCGGTCGATCTGCTGCTGCTGGCGGTAGATCGTCATGTTCAGCTGGTCGAGCAGGTCTTCGGCGTAGCTCGACTTGATCTCGAGCTCGGTCACGCGTTCCGCGAGGTCGTGGGGTGGGTTTTCCATGCCGCTATTGGACAGGAAGACCGACCCACCTTTTATGACGCCTCCCTTAGCCTCCTCTTAGCCTCTTAGCGCCGTACCTTCGCTTCGAGCAGATCGCCCATGCCGATGCGCTTCGCGAACTCGATGCGCACACGCTCCGACACCTCGAACACCTCCGTCGCACCGTCGCCCACGAAGTCGATCAGCGAGCGCATCGGCCGCGTGCCGGCGGGCAGGCCCACGATGCGCACGATCTCGTCGGCCACGGCCTGCGGGTCGGCGTTGTCGGGCGTCAGCGCCGAGAGGCGTTCGCCGATCTGGTCCATCACGCCGTCGTAGCGGCTGTAGGCGGCGGCAGTCGCGATGTCGGCCGGCTTGCCCGCGCTCGGGAAGTGGTCGGTGCCCCTGGTGAAGGCGCCCGGCACGACGATGGAAGTCTCGATGCCGAAGCGCGCGATCTCGTAGGCCAGCGTGACGGCCAGCGAATCCATCGCCGCCTTGGCCGCGCCATAAGGGCCCATGAACGGCGGAAAACCGCCCTTGGTGGTGGTGCTGCTGATCCACAGCATCAGCCCCGACTCCTGCCTGCGCAGGTACGGCAGCACCGCGCGGTTCACGCGCTGCGCGCCGAGCACGTTGGTGTCGAACACCTTCACGATCTCTTCGGGCGTGAAGGCCTCGGTCGGACCGACCACGAGGTGGCCGGCGTTCTGCATCACCACGTCGAGGTGGCCCTGCTCGCGCACGATGGTCGCGGCGGCGGCATCGGCCGAGTCCTGCGAGAGCACGTCGAGTTCGAGCGGGTGCAGCTGAATGTTCTTCGCCGCAGCGAGCGAGCGCAGTTCGGCGGCGCGGCCGGCATTGCGGCCCGCGATGTCGCGCATCGACGCGTAGACGACGTGGCCGGCTTCGGCCAGCGATTGCGCGCTGAGCTTGCCAATGCCGGTGCCAGCACCGGTGACCAGGATGATCTGCTTTTGCATGAGGTTTCTCCGTATGGGTTGGGTTGATCCGAGAAAGCGAATGCCTCAGGCCACGCCGCCGTTGGCGCGCAGGACCTGCCCGTTGACCCAGCCCGCGTCCGGGCCGGCGAGGAAGGCCACCACCGAAGCGATGTCCTCGGGCTGGCCGAGGCGCTGCAGCGGGGGCATCCTGGCGAAGGTCTGGATCTGTTCTTCGGTCTTGCCGTCGAGGAACAGCGAGGTGGCGATCGGGCCCGGCGCCACGGCGTTCACCGTGATGTTTCGGCCGCGCAGTTCCTTGGCGAAGACGTGCGTGAAGGCCTCGACCGCCGCCTTGGTGGCGTTGTAGATCGCATAGCCGGGCATGTTCAGCGCGAGCGTGGTGCTCGAGAAGTTGACGACGCGCCCGCCCTCGTTGAGGCGCGTGGCGGCTTCGCGCAGCGTGTTGAAGGTGCCGCGCACGTTGATGTCGAAGGTCTGGTCGTAGAGCGCGTCCGTGTGCTCGGCCAGCGGCACGGTCTTGAGCACGCCGGCGTTGTTGACCAGCACGTCGACCTTGCCGAGCTGCGCCTCGACTGCGTCGAACATGGCGCGCACTTCGCCGGCGCTGGCCACGTCGGCCTTGACCGCGAAAGCCTTGCCGCCAGCGGCCTGCAGTTCGGCGACGAGGGCGTCGGCCTGCGCCGGGCTCGACGCGTAGTTGACGGCGACCGCGAAGCCGTCCTTGGCGAGCCGCCGCGCAATGGTGGCGCCGATGCCGCGCGATGCGCCGGTGACGAGGGCGACTTTGGAGTTGGAGGACTTGTTCATGGCTGTTTCCTTTGCAGTGGTTGGTTGGTGAGACGAATGATCGATCGTTCCAACCTAAAGATAATTAGCCTTGAATCGCCATTACCATTTCATTTACTTCAACAATAGATCCGGAGCCCGGCCATGGACCGCTTCCAGGAAATGCTGGCCTTCGTGCGCATCGCCGAGCGCCAGAGCTTCACGCAGGCGTCCGAAGACCTGCAGATTCCGCGCGCCACCGTCACCAACCTCATCAAGCGCGTGGAGCAGCGCCTGGGCACCCGGCTGCTGGAGCGCACCACCCGCACCGTGCGCCTCACGCAGGACGGCGAGGCCTACTACCGCCGCTGCGTGCGGCTGCTGGCCGACGTGGAAGAGGCCGAAGGCCTGTTCCGCGACGAGGCGCCCAAGGGCCTGCTGCGCGTGAACCTGCAGGGCACGCTGGCGCGGCATTTCGTAGTGCCCGCGCTGCCGGCGTTCCTGGCGCGATATCCCGACCTGGAACTGCACATCGGCGAGGACGACCGGCTGGTCGACCTGGTACGCGAAGGCGTCGACTGCGTCCTGCGCGCGGGCACGCTGCAAGATTCATCGATGGTCGGGCGGCGCGTGGCGCTGCTGCCGCAGGTCACGGTCGCGAGCCCGGCCTACCTGGCGCAGCATGGCGAGCCCGAGAGCGTGGAAGCGCTGTCGGTGCACCGCGCCATCCACTACATCTCCAGCGCCACGGGCAAGGCGGTGCCGCTCGAATTCACGGTCGATGGGCGGGTGACGAGCGTGCAGCTCGGCGGCATCGTCTCGGTGACGGGCGCCGACCTGTACACCGGCTCGGCCGTCGCGGGCCTGGGGCTGGTGCAGGTGCCGCGCTATCGCGTGGCCGGCGAACTCGCAGACGGGCGACTGAAGGTGCTGCTGCCCGGCTTCGCGCCACCGCCGATGCCGGTCTCGGTGCTCTATGCGCAGAACCGGCAGCTGTCGTCGCGGGTGCGAGTGTTCACGCAATGGCTGCGCGACATCTTCGAAGCGGCAGCGCAAACCTGAGCAGGTCTCAACAGGCCGTCGACTCCAGCGCCACGGCACCAGTCTCGGCGTGTGTCTCGCCGCGCAGGAACGCGAACACCACCAGCGCCGTCATCACCGTCACGCCTGCCAGCACGCAAAGCAGCGTGCCGAATGCGGCGCCGTAGGCATGCAGCAGCGCCGCGCGGTCCATGCCGGGCAGCAGGGCCAGCGCCTGCGACATGTTCCCGGTGGTCACGCGCTGCGCCGCCTGCGATGCGGCGGCGGCATGCCCCAGTTGCGCCGTCACAAGTGCCGTCAGTCCGGCCCCCACCAGCGCCAGCGCAATCCCCTCCCCCGCCACTCGCACGGTGTTGAAGATGCCCGATGCCATGCCCGCCCGCTCGCGCGGCACCACACTCACGGCCAGCCCGTCCATCAGGCCCCACGGCAGGCCGATGCCGGCGCCGATCAACAACAGCGGCCACACGATGTCGTGCAGCGGCGTGCCCGGCGCGCAGCGGCTGAGCCAGAACAGCCCCGCCGCGCACACCAGCAGCCCCACGGCCGAAATCACGCCCGCCGAGAACCGGTGCGCAAGCGATGCCGCCAGCGTCGGCACGATGAGAATCGGCCCCGAGAGCGCGAACATGAAAGTCCCCGCCTCGATCGCGCTGCGCCCTTCGAGCCCGATGAAGCGGATCGGCAGCAGCACCAGCAGCACGACGAAGCCATAGGCCGGCGCGGCAGCCAGCAGTTGCACGCCCACGAAGCGCGGAAAACGGAACAGCGACAGATCGAGCATGGGATGCGCCACGCGCCGCTCGATGGCGATGAAAGCCGTGCCCATCAGCGCCGCGCCCGCCAGCGCGCAAAGCACCCACGGGCTGCCCCAGCCGCTGTCGGGCGCCTGCAGTACGCCGAGCGTCAGCAGGCTCAGCGCGGCGGTGAAAGTCGCCGTGCCCGGCATGTCGAGCCCCATGGCATCCGGATTGCGCGACTCGCGCATGCTCGGCGCGGCGATGCACAGCGCCACGAGGCTGACCGCGCCAGGGCTCAGCATCACCGCCTGCCAGCCGAAGCTCTCGGCGAGCCAGCCCGAGAGGATGGAGCCGCACGACAGCCCCACGCCGAACGAAGTGCCGATCAGGCTGAAGGCCCGCGTGCGCGCCGCGCCGTCGAACACCTGCGCCAGCGCGGCCGTGCCCGCCGCGAAGGCCGCGGCCGAGCCCAGCCCCTGCAGGGCCCGCGCCAGATCGAAGGCGACGATGCCCGGGGCCAGCGTCAGCAGCGAGCTGCTCAGCGCCACCACCGCGAGCCCCAGCAGGAACACGCGCTTGCGCCCATAGGCATCCGCCAGCGCCCCGGCCGCCATCAGCGTGGCGCCGAAGCTCAGCATGAAGGCGTTGGTCACCCAGTTGAGTTGCACCGGGCTGCCGCCCAGCGCATCGCGGATCGCGGGCAGCACCACCGCCGGGCCGGTGAAGCTCAGCGGCATGCCCAGCGCTGCCAGGCAGACGGCGGCCAGCAGCCAGTTCTTGTTGGGAGAAGACGTGGACATCGAAGGCTTTCACGCAGGAGAAAGGAAGCCACAGAAGATAGAAAGGAATCAATGGAATGAAAATGGCGCCATTGATCCTCACACTCCCAACCCAGGGTTGTTAATCCATGGACAGCTTCAGCGGACTCGAATCCTTCGTGCGTGCGGCCGACCAGCTGAGCTTTGCCAAGGCCGGCCGGCAGCTGGGCATCTCGGCTTCGGCGGTGGGCAAGAACGTCGCACGGCTCGAGCAGCAGCTCGGCGTGCGCCTTTTCAACCGCACCACGCGCCACACGCGGCTGACGCAGGAAGGCGCGCTCTTCCACGAGCGCTGCCGCCGCATCCTCGACGAGCTGGACGATGCGCGCGCCATGATGCAAGACGCCGTCGCCGCCCCGCGCGGCCGCCTGCGCGTGAGCCTGCCGACCATCGGCTACCGCTTCCTGCTGCCGATCCTGCCGGACTTCAAGGCGCGCTACCCCGAGATCGAGCTCGACCTCGACTTCAACGACCGGCTGGTCGACGTGATCGCCGAGGGCGTCGACGTGGCAATTCGCAGCGGCGACCTGGTCGATTCGCAACTGGTGGCGCGGCGGCTCGGCCCGTTCCAGTTCGTGCTGGTGGCGTCACCGGCTTATCTCGAACGCCACGGCGTGCCGCAGGTGCCGGCCGACCTGATACAGCACGCCTGCCTGCGCTACAAGTTCGTGACCGGCGGCAAGGTCGAGGAATGGGACCTGCCCGGGCTGCCCGCGCAACTGCCGCCCGGCCTGCTGTGCAACAACATGGAAGCCATGCTGGGCGCGGCCGTGGCCGGACTCGGCGTGGCCTACATGCCTGACTTCCTGGCGCGCGATTCGCTGTACCGAGGCGAGCTTCAGCGCGTGCTGGCCACGCACCTCGTGCGGCAGGGGCAGTTCTCGGCGCTGTGGCCGTCGAGCCGGCAGTTGTCGCCGAAGGTGCGGGCGTTTGTGGACTTTGCGGGGGAGCGGATGTTCAAGGAGGGCGACGAAGTCCCGCCCACCCCGGTCACGAGGCAGGCCACGCGCGGATGATCAGCCCGGTTCCACCTGCTCGGCGACCGCCTCGGCAGGCGCAGCCATCGGCACAGGAGTCGCAGCCACGTTGACGGGTGGCACCGCGACCGGCGCGACGACCGGTTCGGCGACAGGCTCAACGACTGCGGCAACGGGCGCCACTTCGGCAGGCGCGGCCACGGCGGCAGGCATCACCTCCGCGGGCTTGGCCGCCCTGGCAGGCTTCACGCCCTCTGCAGTCACCGTTTTTGCAGCCGCCGGCTTCGTCGGCTCCGCCTTCACAGCCACCGGCTCGCTCCCAAGCCGGCTCAGTGCCAGTGCCGCCTTCAGCGGGAACAGCGTGCGCTCGTCGCCCTCCGCGGCATTGCTCACAGTGGTGCCGCTGGTCTCGCCGAGGCTGGCCGTGCGCACCGAGTCGAGCCGATGCGCAGGCACCATGAACGGCGAGTGCGTGGTGTAGATGATCTGGTTGCCGAAGTCTTTCTCGAAGTGCGCCAACAGGTCGGCCTGCGAGTGCGGGTGCAGGTGCAGCCCGGGTTCGTCCAGCAGCAGCACCGCGTCTTCCGCACGCCCGCCCTTCGTGTCAGCAAAGAACGCGATGTAGAACGAGAAGAACCACTGGAAGCCGCGGCTGCGTTCGTCGAGGTTCACTTCGACCTCGTAGGCGCCGTTCGGGTCGGACACCAGCGTGTCGAGGTACTGGCCGTCGAGGTTGAAGCGCACTTTCAGCGGACGATCTTTCCAGAGGCGGCGGATCTCTGCCGTCACCACCGAGCCGGCACGGTTGACGAGCTGGTTGCGCGTGGCCTGGTCGTTCTTTTCGAGCAGGTCGTGCAGCTTCTGCGGATCGAGCCCCGCGACCTTGCACAGCTTGCCGAAGCTCTGCTGCTCGGGCGTGAGCTGGCCCCAGCCCTGGCGCCCCAGGTATTCGGCGATGTTCTGGCGGCCGGGCAGTGCCGGGTATTCGTCGACATAGACGAAGCGCGGCAGCTTTTCGATCACCCAGGCCTGCGCGCGGGCGAGCGCGGGCGTGTCGTTGGAGATGGACAGGGCCATGTCTTCCAGCTCGGCCAGCATCTGCTCCTGCTTGTCGCTGAGTTCGGCGCCCGCCACGGCCAGCGCCTTGCGCAGGGCCTGCGCCGCCTTGACCGCGCCGGCCGACCACTTGATGTAGTCGGGGCTCATGATCATCGCGGCGTCGAAGGTGTCGGCCTCCTGCTCGAGCGTGGCCTTCGCTTCCTCGGCGACCTTTTCTGCGGCGGCCTTCACGGCCGGCACGATCTTGCGGACCTTGCCCTTGATGTCGCTCACGTCGAGCGACAGCGCCGTGAGCCCTTCGAGCCCGGCCTGGCGCGCCGTGCCATAGCCGCGGGCGGCGGTAACGTGGCGCACGCCCGCCGCGCGCGGCAGGATCGCCGCCAGCTCTGCCTGCTCGCTCTCGTCCAGGCTCCAGCGTGTGAAGACAACAGGGGTGTCACCGGTGCACTCTTCCAGGCGCCGGTGGCGGGGAAAGTCCTTGATGGGGCTGAGTTCGGCCAGGCCCTCTGCGGGGTTCAGGCTGTGGAGTGCGCGCAGCAGGTTCGATTTGCCGCTGTCATTTCGACCGAGGATCGCCGTGATCTGTGTGGAGTCGATGAGGCCGCTGTCGTTGATCGAGCGAAAGTTGGTGATCTGGAATGACGCCAAGCGCATGTAGAAAGATTCTTCCGAGTGAATTGAATACGGGGTCGGGGAATGTATTGCATTCCACGACCCCGTTCGGCTCGACCCCGAAGAAAAAGATGGCTACTCGGCAGCGCGCCGCAGCGTGTCGACCACCGGGCGGCGCAGCACGTCGCGCAGGCCCCACCATCCCGCGCCCAGCGCCAGCACCGCGCCGGCCAGCGCGCCGGCCACCGGCACGATGGGCGAGGCAGTCCAGGTGAACTCGAACACAAAGCGCGCCAGGGCCCAGCCGATCACCGAAGCCACGATGCTCGCGAGAAAACCAGCGAGCAGCCCGACACCCACCAGCTCGGCGCGCTGCACCTGCCGCAGCAGGCTGGCGCGCGCGCCCACCGCGCGCATCACCGCGAACTCGCGTGCCCGCTCCTCGCGCGTGGCCGTCACCGCCGCGAACAGCACCACCAGCCCGGCCGCGAGCGTGAAGCCGAACAGGAACTCGACCGCGCGGATCACCTGGTCGAGCACGCGCTGCACCTGGTTGATGGTGGCGCTCATGTCGACGTTGGTCACGTTCGGGTAGCTGCGCACCAGTGCGTTGTCGAAGCCCCGGGTCTCGGGCGCGCGGAAGGCGCCCATGTAGGTGGTGGGCACGTCGGCCAGCGAGGCCACCGTGTACATCACGAAGAAATTGGCGTGCATCGAGCCCCAGTCGACCTTGCGCAGCGAGGTGATGCGAGCCTCGTTCTGCATGCCGCCGATGTCGAAGCGCAGCATGTCGCCGAGCTTGAGGCCCAGCGTCTCGGCCAGGCCCTCTTCCACGCTCACCTCGCCCGCCGCCTCGGGCGTCCACTTGCCCGAGGTGATGGTGTTGTGCGCGGGCGCATCCACGCTGTTGCTCAGGTTGAACTCGCGGTCCACCAGGCGCTTGGCGCGGTCTTCGGCGTAGTCGTCGGGCGTCACGGGCTTGTCGTTGATGGCGATCAGCCGGCCGCGGATCATCGGGTACCAGTCGAACTTGCCCACGCCCGCGTCGCGCAGCGACTTCTGGAAAGCGTCGCTCTGGTCAGGCATGACGTTGATGACGAAGCGGTTCGGCGCATCGGGCGGCGTGGCCTGGCGCCAGCTCGCGACGAGGTCGGTGCGCAGCAGCACCAGCAGCACCAGCGCCAGCAGGCCGACCGACAGCGCGCTGACCTGCACCACCGCGTACGCCGGCCGCGCCGAAATCTGCCGCGTGGCCAGCACCAGCCAGCGCGGCGCCGTCGTTTCGTTGACGCTGCGTCGCAGCACCTTCACCGCCAGCCAGCTCAGCAGCGCGAACACCGCCACCGCACCCGCGAAGCCGCCGACCGCGATCAGCCCCAGCTTGATGTCGCTGCTCGCCGCCATCAGCAGCGCCGCGAAGCCCGCCACGCCAACGCCCAGCACCGCGAGCGATGCCGGCTTGAGCCCGCCCACGTCGCGCCGGATCACGCGCAGCGGCGGCACTCGGGCCAGCTGCAGCACAGGCGGCAGGCCGAAGGCGAACAGCAGCGTGAGCCCCATGCCGAGCCCGAAGGCGACGGGCCACAAGGTGGCCGCGGGCAGCGCGGTTTCGACCAGCCCCGCCAGCAGCAGCACGAACACGTAGTGCACCGCGAAGCCGATCGCCACGCCCAGCCCGCTGGCCACGATGCCGATCACCGCGAACTCGAAGGAATAGGCCACGGCGATGGTGCGCTGGCTCTGGCCCAGCACCCGCAGCATCGCGCAGTCGTCGAGGTGGCTGGCCGCGAAGCCGCGCGCGGCCAGCGCCACTGCCACGGCCGACAGCAGCGCCGCGAGCAGCGCGACCAGGCTCAGGAATTTCTCGGCGCGGTCCAGCGTCTGGCGCATCTCGGGGCGGCCGCCCTCGAAGGAATCGAGCCGCACGCCGCGCAGCTCGCCCTTCTTGATGGTGGCGTCGGCCCAGTCGCTGAAGCGTTTCACCGCCGCGTCGCTGCCCGCCACCGCGTAGCGATAGCCGACGCGGCTGGCGGGCTGCACGAGCCCGGTGCGCGGCACGTCGGCCTGGTTGAGCATCACGCGCGGCGAGAAGCTCATGAAGCCGGCGCCACGGTCGGGCTCCAGCGTGATGACGCGGCCGACGCGCAGGCCGGTGTCGCCCAGCAGCATCGTGTCGCCGACCTTGAGCGCGAGCGAGTCGAGCAGCGAGGCATCGACCCAGACCTCGCCCGGCGGCGGGATGTCGCGCGTGACGGCGCCCGGCCCGTCGATGGTGGTGGAGGTCTGCAGGTTGCCACGCAGTGGGTAACCAGCGGCCACGGCCTTCAGCGCCACCAGCTTGCTGGCGCCGCCCTGCGCGTCCCCGGCCCGCGCCATGGTCGGAAAGCCGTAGGTGCCGCTGCCTTCCAGGCCCAGCGATTTCGCCTGCGCCACGAAGGCCTCGGGCGTCGGGTTGTCGCTGACGATCACCGCGTCGCCGCCCAGCAGCTGGCGCGCGTCGCGCTTGAGCCCGCCCTGCAGGCGGTCGGCGAAGAAGCCGACAGCCGTGAGCGCGGCCACGGCCAGCACCACGGCAACGATCAACAGGCGCAGTTCGCCGGCGCGCAGGTCGCGCCAGAGCGTGCGCCAACCCAGGCGGAGGGAGGCATTCATGGCGCGAACGATAGCCGACGGTCGGGGGCGCGGCTGGATTCAAGGGTTATTGCGCCCTTTCGGCCCTTGATCCCGACAGGATGCTGTCGCATGATGCGACAAACGTATCCCGTTTGTCGCAAACCGGGCACTCCCGGCAAGCGAAAAACGAGGCCATAAAAACAGCCCGTTGTCAGACCCGTCCTTCCCCAAGGAGTGTCGATGCCCCGATGTCAGCGTTTGCAGATCGTCGGCCTGTGCCTTGTCGCAGGCATGCTGGCGAGTGCCTGCGATCCCAAGGTCCCCACGCCGAAGGCCGAAGGCGGCACCACCGGCGCGAGCCCGACGGGCATCAAGCCCGCCGAGTCCGGCGACAAGGTCGAATCCTCCGCTTCCCACAAAGGCCCGTCCGAAGGCGGCACAGCCATCGGCGGCATGAGCGGCCCGGGCGGCGGCTCTTCCGGCGGCGCGGCGCCCGCGCCGAGCGGTGGCGACGGCACTGCGGCGCCCAAGTAGCGCGGCCCGACTGATTCATTCAATCAAGTTTCCCGGCAAAAAGAAGATCACGATGAAACACCCCACTTCACCGCTGCAGGAGGTCACGTCATGGACATGAACCGCCGGCAATTCTTCCGCGTCAGCAGTGCGGGGCTGGTCGGCTCCAGCATCGTGGCGCTCGGCTTCTCGCCGACCGCCGCGCTGGCCGAGGCCCGCAACTTCAAGCTCGCGCGCACCACCGAGACCCGCAACACCTGCCCGTACTGCTCGGTGGGCTGCGGGCTCATCATGTACAGCCTTGGCGACAAGGCGAAGAACGTGGTGTCCGACATCCTCCACATCGAGGGCGATGCCGACCACCCCGTGAACCGCGGCACGCTGTGCCCCAAGGGCGCGGGCCTGCTCGACTTCGTGCACAGCCCCAACCGGCTGAAGTACCCCGAGGTGCGCGAGGCCGGCAGCACCGAATGGAAGCGCATCGGCTGGAACGAGGCGCTCGACCGCATCGCCAAGCTGCTCAAGGCCGACCGCGACGCCAACTTCCAGACCACCAACGCCGAGGGCAAGACCGTGAACCGCTGGACCAGCAGCGGCATGCTCTGCGCCTCGGCCTCGTCCAACGAAACGGGCTACATCACCCACAAGGCATTCCGCTCGACCGGAATGCTGGTGTTCGACAACCAGGCACGCGTTTGACACGGACCTACGGTGGCCAGTCTGGCCCCGACGTTCGGACGAGGCGCGATGACCAACCATTGGCAGGACATCCAGAACGCGGATGTCGTGCTGATCATGGGCGGCAATGCCGCGGAGGCGCATCCGTGCGGCTTCAAGTGGGTCATCGAGGCCAAGAAGCAGAACAAGGCGCGCCTTGTCGTGGTCGACCCGCGCTTCACGCGCTCGGCCGCCATGGCCGACTACTACGCCCCGATACGCGCGGGCTCGGACATCGCGTTCCTCGCGGGCGTCATCAACTACCTGCTGGGCAACGACAAGATCCAGACGGAGTACGTGCGCAACTACACCAACGCGCCGTTCATCGTCGGGCCTGACTACAAGTTCGAGGACGGCCTGTTCAGCGGCTACAACGCCGAGAAGCGCAACTACGACCCCAAGTCGTGGGGCTACGCGCTCGACGAGCAGGGCATGGCCAAGGTCGACATGACCATGCAGGACCCGCAGTGCGTGCTGCAGGTGATGAAGCGGCACTACTCGCGCTACACGCCCGAGTTGGTGAGCCGCATCACCGGCACGCCGCAGGACAAGTTCCTGAAGGTGTGCGAGTACATCGCGAGCACCAGCACGTCCACGCGCACCATGACCATCATGTACGCGCTGGGCTGGACGCAGCACAGCCAGGGCTCGCAGATGATCCGCACCGGCGCCATCGTGCAGCTGCTGCTGGGCAACATCGGCGTGCCCGGCGGCGGCATGAACGCGCTGCGCGGCCACAGCAACATCCAGGGCCTGACCGACCTGGGGCTGCTGTCGAACTCCCTGCCCGGCTACATGTCGCTGGCGCGTGACAGCGAGCAGACGCTGGACGTCTACTACAAGACCCGCGCGCTGAAGCCGCTGCGTCCCAACCAGATGAGCTACTGGCAGAACTACCCGAAGTTCTTCGTCAGCATGCAGAAGGCGTGGTGGGGCAACGCGGCCACGGCGGAGAACGAGTGGGCCTTCCACTACCTGCCGAAGATCGACAAGCTCTACGACATCCTGCAGGCCTTCGAGCTCATGAACCAGGGCAAGCTCAACGGCTACATCTGCCAGGGCTTCAACCCGGTGGGCTCGTTCCCGGACAAGAAGAAGATCGTCGATGGGCTGTCCAAGCTCAAGTTCCTCGTCACCATCGATCCGCTGATGACCGAGACCAGCGAGTTCTGGCGCAACTTCGGCGAGTTCAACGACGTCAAGACCACCGACATCCAGACCACGGTGTTCCGACTGCCATCGACCTGCTTCGCGGAGGAAGACGGCTCGCTCACCAACTCCAGCCGCTGGCTGCAGTGGCACTGGAAGGGCGCGGAGCCGCCAGGCGAGGCCAGGGGCGACATCGAGATCATCGCGGGCATCTTCAACCGCATTCGCACGGCGTACGCGAAGGACGGCGGCGCGTATCCCGACCCGATCGTCAACCTTACCTGGCCCTACAAGATTCCGCACTCGCCTTCCGCACAGGAACTGGCGATGGAATACAACGGCCGCGCGCTGACCGACCTGCTCGACCCGAAGGACCCGACCAAGCCGCCAACGGTCAAAGCCGGCGAGCAGCTCTCGGGCTTCGGCCTGCTGCGCGACGACGGCAGCACCGCCAGCGGCTGCTGGATCTACAGCGGCGCATGGACGCAGGCCGGCAACCAGATGGCACGGCGCGACAACGCCGACCCGTACGGCATCGGCATGGTGCAGAACTGGGCGTGGGCCTGGCCCGCGAACCGGCGCATTCTGTACAACGGTGCCTCGACCGATCCGGCCACCGGCAAGCCGTGGATCGCCAAGCGCGGCCTCATCGCGTGGAACGGCAAGCAGTGGACCGGCGCCGACGTTCCCGACATCCGGCCCGATGCGAACCCGACGGAAGCCGACGCGGTGCGCCCGTTCATCATGACAGCCGAGGGCGTGGCCCGGCTCTTCGCGCCGACGGGCATGGCCGAAGGACCACTGCCCGAGCACTACGAACCCTTCGAGTCGCCGCTGGTCAACAACCTGATGCACCCGAACAACGAGAAGGCGCGCGCCAACCCCGCGGCACGCATCTTCAAGGGCGACCTCGAGCGTCTCGGCGTGCCGAAGGACTTCCCGTACGTGGCGACCAGCTACCGGCTCACGGAGCACTTCCACTACTGGACCAAGAACGTGCGCACCTCGGCCATCATCCAGCCGCAGCAGTTCGTCGAGATTGGCGAAGAGCTGGCGAAGGACAAAGGCATCGCCAATGGCGACATGGTGAAGGTGTCGAGCAAGCGCGGCTTCATCAAGGCCGTGGCGCTGGTCACCAAGCGCATCGTCGGGCTGCAGGTCGATGGCCGTACCGTGCACACGGTGGGGTTGCCGAACCACTGGGGCTTCGTCGGCGTGGCCAAGCCGGGGTATCTGGTGAACACGCTCACGCCTTTCGTGGGCGACGCGAACACACAGACGCCCGAGTACAAGTCGTTCACCGTGAACATCGAAAAGGCCTGAGCGATGTCTTCCCTTCAAACCCTGGACATCGCTGCCCGATCGGCCACGACCACGCCGTCGCCCGACATCCGCAGCCGCCCGCAGGTGCAGCAGGTGGCCAAGCTGATCGACGTGTCGACCTGCATCGGCTGCAAGGCCTGCCAGGTCGCATGCATGCAGTGGAACGACCTGCGCGACGACGTGGGCACCATGCATGGCACCTACGACAACCCGGTCGATCTCACGCCGTCCTCATGGACGGTGATGAAGTTCTCCGAAGTCGAACCCGAGGCCGGCAAGCTCGAATGGCTGATCCGCAAGGACGGCTGCATGCACTGCGACGACCCGGGCTGCCTGAAGTCGTGTCCGGCGCCGGGTGCCATCGTCAAGTACAGCAACGGCATCGTCGACTTCATCAGCGAGCATTGCGTGGGCTGCGGCAACTGCGTCACCGGCTGCCCCTTCGACGTGCCGCGCATCAGCAAGGCCGACAACAAGGCCTACAAGTGCTCGCTGTGCTCCGATCGCGTGGGCGTGGGCCTGGAGCCGGCCTGCGTCAAGGCCTGCCCCACGGGCGCGCTGCATTTCGGCACCAAGGAAGACATGCACGAGTACGCCTCGGAGCGCATCGTCGACCTGAAGGAGCGCGGCTTTTCCAACGCCGGCGTGTACGACCCGGCCGGCGTGGGCGGCACGCACGTGATGTACGTGCTGCAGCACGCCGACCGGCCGGGCCTGTACGCCGACCTGCCGAAAGACCCGCACATCAGCCCGCTGGTGTCGCTGTGGAAGGGCGTGGCCAAGCCGCTCGCGATGGTCGCCATGATCGGCGCCGTGGTGGGCAGCTTCTTCCACTACATGAAGACCGGCCCCATCGAGCCGAAGGACGAGCATCCGGATGCCGACCGCGATGGCAAGCCCGACGACGTGGTGGTGATCGAAGAGCCGCCTGCGTCACCCCCCGCACCATCCACCGCGCCCCGTGCATGAGGAGAACGCGATGACACGCTACTACCTTCGCCGCTACCGCGACGCCACGCGCATGAACCACTGGTTCGTCGCGATCATGTTCTTCGCGGCCGCGCTCTCGGGCCTGGCCTTCTTCCACCCGAGCCTGTTCTTTTTGAGCACGCTGTTCGGCGGCGGGCCGTGGACGCGCATCCTGCATCCGTTCATGGGGCTGCTGATGGTGCTGGGCTTCGTGTTCCTGTTCGGCGCGATGTGGCGCGAGAACATCCTCGACCGCGGCGACCGCGAGTGGATCGCCAACGCGCCGAAGATGCTCAAGGGCGACAAGTCATCCATGCCGCCGGTGGGCAAGTACAACGCGGGGCAGAAGCTGGTGTTCTGGGCCTTCGGTGTCAGCCTGCTGCTGTTGCTGGTGACGGGCTTCATGTTCTGGAGCCCGTGGTTCGTCGGGTTCTTCCCGATCCTCCTGCGGCGCATCGCGGTGGTGGTGCACTCGGTGTCGGCCGTGGTGCTGATTATTTCGGTCATCACGCACATCTACGCGGCCATCTGGGTCAAGGGCACGCTGCGCGCGATGACGCGCGGCACGGTCACGGAAGGCTGGGCCAAGCTCAACCATCCCCTGTGGCATCGCAAAATGACGCGAGGTGAGTGATACTGCCCCGATGACGAGTTCCACCGGCAGCCCACCGCCGATCCGGACCACCCGCATCCTCGATCCTGAACAGATCGCGATGCAGGCCGGACGGCAGATGCCGTTCCTGCGTTTGCCGGTTCGGTCCCTCGTGTTCTCCGACCGGCAATTGCGGCTGCGCCAGCTCGCAGCTTCGCATTCGATGCGGGAGTACCTGATCTTCATCGCCGATCTTGCGCAGGCGCAGCACCAGGTGCTGCAGGACTACGCACCGGTCACGTTGCCCGAATCCGATTCGCTCGAAGCCGCATCGAAGGTGCTGAAACCGCCGATGCCCGCTTTCGGCTGGACGCGCGATCCGGTGTGGCTGCAGGAGCTTCGCCGTCTGCTCGGCCTCTTCCGCGCACGGCTGCCCGAAGGCCCCGCACGCGACACGCTCGACCGCGTGGTGGCGGCCGACGATGCGTGGATCAACGAGCAGGCCGACCGGCTCTCGCGCCGCATCATGTTCGGCCTCGACCTCGCAGCCGCGCCACTGATTGCCGCGGGGCTGCAGGCCTACTGGACGCAGCTCGTGCTGCAGGTGGCCGACCGCGAAGGCGAGAACATCTTCGGCCGCACCGATCCCGGCAACGAATGCCCCTGCTGCGGCAGCGTGCCCACCGCGAGCATCACGCGCATCGGCGCCGACGAAGCGGGCTTTCGCTACCTGCACTGTTCGCTGTGCAGCACCGAGTGGCACTACGTGCGCATCAAGTGCACGCACTGCGAGAGCACCAAGGGCATTCACTTCGAATCGCTCTCCCCGCAACCCGGCGTGGAGCTGCCGGCCACCGGCGCGCGCGAAGGCGCAGTCAAGGCCGAGTGCTGCGACAGCTGCGGCCACTACCTCAAGCAGATCGCGATGGAGAAAGACCCCGAGGTCGAGCCCGTCGCCGACGACCTCGCCAGCGTCACGCTCGACCTGCTGGTGTCCGAAGCCGGCCATCAACGCAGCGGCCACAATTTGATGCTGCTGTTCGGCGACCCCGAAATCCCCGACGACGGCGGAGGCGGCTGATGGCAGCGCCCGAAGAGTCCGTGGTCCACGGCTCGACGGCAAGGCCCCAGGATCTGCCTTCTGTCGATCAACTGCTGCGCCTCGCCGTGCCGGGCGCATTGCTGGCCGAGCATGGCCATACGCTGGTGGTGAAAGAGGCCCGTGCGCTGCTCGAAGGGCTTCGCGCGCGGGCTGTGGCGGGCAAGCTGATGGCCGCCGAGGTGCGGCACGACGCACTCGGCGATGCGCTTGCGGCGCGCATCCAGGCCCGCCTCGCGCCGCGCATGCGCGCCGTGCTCAACCTCACCGGCACCGTCATCCACACCAACCTCGGCCGCGCACTGCTGGCCGACGCGGCGCTGCAGCGGCTGCTCGCGGTGATGACATCGCCCAACAACCTCGAATACGACCTCGCCACCGGCAGCCGCGGCGATCGCGACTCGCTGGTCGAAGAGCTGCTGTGCAGCATCACCGGCGCCGAGGCCGCCACGGTGGTCAACAACAATGCGGCCGCCGTGCTGCTCACCATCGCGGCACTGGCACGCGATCGCGAAGTGATCGTCTCGCGCGGCGAGCTCGTCGAGATCGGCGGCGCCTTCCGCATGCCCGACGTGATGGCCAGCGCGGGGGCGCGCATGGTCGAGGTCGGCACCACCAACCGCACGCATCCGCAGGACTACGAGCGCGCCATCAACGAACACACCGCGCTGGTGATGAAGGTGCACACCAGCAACTACGCCGTGCAGGGCTTTACCGCCGCAGTCGACGAAGCCACGCTCGCCGGCATCGCGCATGCACGCGGCGTGCCGCTGGCGACTGACCTGGGCAGCGGCTCGCTGGTCGACCTCGCGCACTACGGCCTGCCGCGCGAGCCGCTGCCGCAGGAGATGCTTGCAGCCGGCTGCGATGTGGTCACCTTCTCGGGCGACAAGCTGCTGGGCGGTCCGCAGGCCGGGCTGATCGTCGGCAGCAAGGCCGCCGTGGGCCGCATCCGCAAGTTCCCGATGAAGCGCGCGCTGCGCATGAGCAAGCTGCCGCTGGCCGCGCTCGAAGCCACGCTGTCGCTGTACCTGCGGCCCGAGCGTCTTGCGCAAGACCTGCCGACGCTGCGGCTGCTCACACGGCCCGCCGATGCGATCCGCGAAATGGCCGAGGCGTTGAAGGCGCCCGTGCAGGCGGCGGTGTCACCGCGCTTCACCGTCGAAGTCGTGCCGCTGCTCGGGCAGATCGGCTCCGGCTCTCTACCTGTCGAGCGGCTGCCCTCGGCCGGCCTTGCGCTCGCGCCGGCCGGCACGTCGAAGAAGGGCACGGGCACTGCGCTCGACGCCCTCGCCACCGCGCTGCGCGGCCTGCCGCTGCCGGTGATTGGCCGCATCGCGGAAGACCGCCTGCTGCTCGACCTGCGCTGCCTGGAAAACAGCGCGCCCTTCACGGCCCAGCTCGGCGCACTGCGCGAGCGGCTTCAGTAGACCGATCTCTCACTCAACCCACCACCTGTCTGGAGAAAGCGATGAATCCCCTCGAAGTGCTCGCCGGTATCGAAACGCAAACGCTGCAGCCCTCGGCCCAGCGCACCGACAGCGAGGGACGCTTTCCGCGAGAGACGATCCAGGCGATGGGCCAGGCCGGCCTGCTCGGCCTGGTGTCGGCCACCTCGGTCGGCGGCCAGGGCCTGGGCCTGAAGGAAGCCGCGCAGGTGGTGTCGCGCATCGCGCAGACCTGCCCGTCCACCGCGATGGTGGTGTGCATGCACTACTGCGCCACTGCCGTGCTCGAACAGTTCGGCCCCGAAGCCACGCGCCGCGCGATTGCCGAGGGCAAGCACCTGAGCACGCTGGCCTTTTCCGAAGCCGATTCGCGCAGCCACTTCTGGGCGCCCACCGGCACTGCCCGCGCAGATGGCGCGAACGTGGTGCTCGATGCCCGCAAGAGCTGGGTCACCTCCGCCTTCGAGGCCGACAGCTACGTGTGGTCGAGCAAGCCGCTGGCGGCCGAAGGCGCCAGCACGCTGTGGCTGGTCGATGCCAAGTCCGACGGCCTGAGCCAGCCCGGCCGCTTCGACGGGCTGGGGCTGCGCGGCAACGCCTCCACGCCGATCACCGCGAAGGACGTGCGCATCGCAGCCGGCGCCCGGCTCGGCGAAGACGGCAAGGGCTTCGACGCCATGATGGGCGTGGTGCTGCCGTGGTTCTCGGTGCTCAGTGCCGCGTGTTCGACCGGCCTGATGGAAGGCGCCTTGAGCCGTGCCATCGGCCATGTGAGCCAGACGAAGCACGTGCACCTCGATTCGTCGCTGGCCGACCTGCCGACCATTCGCGCCTACCTGGCACGTGCGCGCATCAAGGCCGACATGGTGCAGGCGCTGCTCGACGACACCATGGCCGCCATCGGCGCGAGCCGCCCCGACACCATGCTGCGCGTGCTCGAAGTGAAGGCGGCTGCCGCCGAAGCTGCGCTCGAAGTCACCGACATCGCCATGCGCGTGTGCGGTGGCGCGGCATTCCGCAAGGAGGCAGGCATCGAGCGGCTGTTCCGCGATGCGCGCGCATCGAGCGTGATGGCGCCGACCTCCGACGTGTTGTACGACTTCATCGGCAAGGCCATTACCGGCCTGCCGCTGTTCTGAAGGAGCCTCCTCATGCCGGAACCGACACTGATCATGGGCGCCGTGGCCTACGCGCCCAAAGTCGTCACCATCTGGGAGGGCTTCAAGGCCTTCTTCGTGAAGAACGGCCTGCCCTTCGACTACGTGCTGTATTCGAACTACGAAAGCCAGGTCGAGGCGCAGTTCGACGGCACGCTGCACCTGGCGTGGAATTCGCCGTTGGCCTGGGTGCGGGCCGACCGCATCGCGCGCAGCCGCGGCCAGCAGGTGCAGGCCGTGGCGATGCGCGACACCGACTGCGACCTGCGCTCGGCCATCGTCGTGCGTGCCGACAGCCCGGTGCAGTCGCTGGCCGATCTGCGCGGCAAGACCGTCGGGCTGGGTGCGCTCGATTCGCCGCAGGCCACGCTGATTCCGCTCGGCCACCTGCGCACCGAAGGCCTGGTGAAGTCGCGTGACTTCCAGGTGCGCTACTTCGACGTGCTCGGCGGCAAGCATGGCGACCACATCGGCGGCGAGCGCGATGCGGCCATCGCGCTGATGGCCGGCGAGGTCGACGCCTGCTGCCTGATCGACGGCAACCACCTGGCCTTCGGCCTCGACGGCACGCTGCCTTCGGGCAGCACGCGCGTGCTGGCGCGCACCGGCGCGTACGACCACTGCAACTTCACCACCAGCCCCGGCGCGCCGGCCACGTTGATCGACAGCTTCGTGTCGCTGCTGATGGCGATGCGCTGGGACGACCCGCAGGTGCGCCCACTGCTCGAACTCGAAGGCCTGCGCGAATGGCGCGCCGGACGCACCAGCGGCTACGCGCTGCTCGAGCGCGCGGTGGACGACGAGCATTTCTACGACGGCGATGGCCGCATCACCAACCCCGACTATCGATATTGAGTCGCTGGGCCTCGACCAAGGCGCCCTGCTGCTCATTCGCCGCGCGCTGGCTGAAAGGCCGGTGGGCGGCGAGCTGCGCGTGCGCGGGCAATCGCCGGACTGGCAGATGCACCTGGAAGCCTGGTGCCGCAGCCAGGGGCATCCGCTGCGCTTCGAGGCAACGGAAGAGGCTTTGGTCACGCGTGGCCCGCATGCCGAGGGCCGCTGGCTCGGCGCGCAATCGACCGGCGCTGCGCAGGGCGACGCCGACGGCGCGCCCGCCGAAGACGCCGCGCCCGGCTGGGGCCTGGCCGCGCGCGGTGCCACGGTGGAGGCCGGCAGCCCGCCCTTCTTCTTCGCCCTGCATCGCCGCGACGAAGTGTGGGCCGCGACGGCGGGCGAGCTCTACCGGCAGGCAGCAGCAGCCCAATGGGACCCGGGCACGGCCATCGAGTGGGACGCGCCCTTCGACCTGTCGCCCGCCGTGGAAGCAGCGGTCGTGCAGGTGATGACCTATCTCATCGAAAACGAGAATGCCGCGCTGCTGGTGCCGGCGCGCCACCTCGGGCAGATCCATCCGCATTTCCGCGAGGTGCTGCAATTGCTTGCGCTGCAATGCGCGGACGAAGCGCGGCACGTCGAAGTCTTCACGCGCCGCGCCACGCTGCGCGGCCACCAGCCTGCGCTGTCGACCGCCGGCGGTCAGGCCTCGCTGCGCACGCTGTTCGATGCGCCCGATTTTTCCGTCGCCACCTTCCTGCTGGCCGTGCTCGGCGAGGGCAGCTTCGTGAACCTGCTCAACTTTCTGCAGGCGCACGCGCCAGACCCGGTGACGCGGCAGATCGCAAGGCTCACGGCGCGCGACGAGGCACGTCACGTCGCCTTCGGCATGGCGCATCTCGAATACCGGCTCTCGGTGCAGCCCGACTACCAGGCGCGGCTGCGCAACGCCATCGAGGTGCGCTACGACACGCTGGCCAGCACGGCGGGCCTCAACGAGGAGGTGTTCGACGCGCTGGTGCTGCTGGCGGCCGGCGAACTCTCGCCCGCTTCCGTCGCACGCGGTCACGCGGCCGTGCAGCAACTGCAGCGCGACATGGCAGCCGGACGGCGTTCGCGCCTCGCGCGGCTGGGCTTCGACCGTGACGAGGCGCAGCGGCTGTCCGAGCTGCACACCCGCAACTTCATGTGACGACGCCCCCACGATGATCATCGGCACCGCAGGCCACATCGACCACGGCAAGACCACGCTGGTGCGCGCGCTCACCGGCGTCGACACCGACCGGCTGCCCGAGGAAAAGCGGCGCGGCATCTCCATCGAGCTCGGCTATGCGTACCTGCATGCGCCCGATGGCGTGTCGCTCGGCTTCGTCGACGTGCCCGGCCACGAGCGCCTGCTGCACACCATGCTGGCCGGTGCGACCGGCATCGACCACGCGCTGCTGGTGGTGGCCGCCGACGACGGCGTGATGCCGCAGACGCGCGAGCATCTGGCGGTGGTGGCACTGCTGGGCGTGCGCGAGGCGACGGTGGCCATCACCAAGATCGACCGCATCGACAAGGCTATTCGCGCCGCGCGGCTCGCCGAGGTACGCGCGGACATCGCCACGCTGCTCGCGCCCACGCCGCTCGCGCAGGCGCCCATGCTGGCGGTGTCGGCGACGACCGGCGAAGGCATCGATGCGTTGCGGGAGCGGCTGCTCGACGTGGCGCGCCAGGAGCACGCGCGCGAAGACGACCTGGCGTTTCGCCTCGCCGTCGATCGCGCCTTCACGCTGTCGGGCGTCGGCACCGTGGTCACGGGCACGGTCTTCAGCGGCACGGTGCGCATCGGCGACGAACTGCGCGTGATTCCTGGCGACCGCACGGTGCGCGTGCGCGGCATCCATGCGCAGAACCAGAAGGCCGAATCGGCGCGCGCGGGCCAGCGCTGTGCGCTGGCACTGGCCGGCGTCACCAAGGACGAGATGCATCGCGGCGACTGGGTCTGCACACCGTCCATCGCGCTTGCCACCGACCGCATCGACGTGCTCCTCACGCTGTGGCCCGACGAGGCCAAGCCTCTGCGCTCAGGCGCGACGGTGCACGCGCACCTCGGCGCGAGCGATGTGATGGCGTCTGTCGCGCTGCTCGATCGCGATGCGCTCGCGCCCGGCGAAACGGCCTTTGCACAGCTGGTGCTGCGGGAAGCAGTCGGCGCATGGCATGGCGACCGCGGCGTGCTGCGCGATGCCTCTGCCACGCGCACCGTGGCCGGCGTGCGCGTGCTCGATCCGTTCGCGCCGGTGCGCTACCGCCGCACGCCCGAGCGCCTGCGCACGCTGGCGGCCTGGGCCATCGACGACCGCGATGCCCGCGTGGCCGCGCTGCTGCACAACGCGCCGCTGGGTATCGACATCGCACGGATGGCGCGCGCTCTCTCGCTGGCCGATGAAGGTGCGATGCCGCTGCCAGGCGATGCCGTGCGCATCGACCACACGGCCATCGCGCAGACGCATCTGGACATGCTTGAAGAACAGATCACCGGGCGCCTCGCGGACTTCCATCGCACCGCGCCAGACGAAGTCGGCCCCGATGCGCGCCGCCTCAAGCGGCTGGCCGGTCCACGCGCGGACGACTCGCTGTGGCGCCATGCGCTCGATGCGCTGGTCGCGCGCGGTGCGCTGGTGCGCAGCGGCACCTGGCTGCATCTGCCGGACCATGCGGCACGCCTCGGCGAAGCAGAACAGAAGCTTGCACAGAAGCTATTGCCCAGGCTGGCCGACGGCGGCTTCGATCCGCCATGGGTGCGCGATCTTGCGAAGGACTGCGCGGTGAGCGAGCCGATGGTGCGGCAGACGCTCGCGAGTCTGGCGCGGCGTGGCGAGACCTTTCAGGTGGTGAAGGACTTGTACTATCCGTTGGCAACCATCGAGCGGTTGGCGGCGTTGGCACGCGATTGCCTCGATGGCCCTGAAGGCTTGCAGGCCGCGAGTTTTCGCGATGCGACGGGGCTGGGACGCAAGCGCGCAATCCAGTTGCTCGAATTTTTTGACCGTGTGGGCTATACGCGGCGCGTGAAGGACACGCACTTGCTGCGGCCCGATACGACGTTGTTCGGGGCGAGGCCGTGAACGACAAGAGTCATGGGAGGGGATCGTCCCTGGTGGGGCGGCTGGGCTTCAAACCCAGTGGGTGGCGCCAGTCGTCGCCGGGAAGGTTCGACTCCTTCCCCCTTCCGCCGTCGAGCGGGCATTCGCCTGCTGCGCGGTCCGATCTTGCACCTGCGATGCTCGACGTACCCATGTACGTCTGCGCTTCTCGGCGCAAGCTCGAACCGCTCGCGACGGCGACTGCCCACTCGACGAGTCGGCATAGGACCGCTCTGTCAGGGCACCACGCGCAGCGAGGGCTCACCGGCCTCTACACGACCGATGACCGCCGCTTGCGCAAAGCCTTCGTCGCGGAAGATCTTCAGCACGGCATCGACCGCTTCGGGCGCGCAGCTCACGAGCAGGCCGCCCGAGGTCTGCGGATCGCTCAGCAGGTTCTGCGCGGTGGCATGCAGGCCGGCGGCCAGCTCCACGTCGGCGCCGTAGCCGGCCCAGTTGCGCCCCGAGGCACCGGTGACCATGCCCTCGGCGGCCATCACCACCACGTTGTCGAGCAGCGGCACCTTCGACCATTCGATCATCGCCTTGAGCTTCGCGCCGCGCGCCAGTTCGAGCGTGTGGCCAGCGAGGCCGAAACCCGTCACGTCGGTCAGCGCATGCACGCCGTCGAGCGCCGCGAGCGCGATGCCGGGCGTATTGAGCTTCGTCGTGTTCTCGATCAGCTGGCGATAGCCGGTCTCGGAGAGCTGTTCTTTCTTGAGCGCGGCCGACAGCACGCCAACGCCCAGCGGCTTGCCCAGCACCAGCACGTCGCCCGCCTTCGCATCGGCATTGCGCCGCACGCGGTCGGGGTGCACGAGGCCCATGGCGACGAGCCCGTAGATCGGTTCGACCGAATCGATGGTGTGGCCGCCGGCAATCGGGATGCCGGCTGCGCGGCACACGTCCTGCCCGCCGCGCACGATCTCGGCGATGACTTCCACCGGCAGCTGGTTGATCGGCATGGCCACCAGGGCCAGCGCCATGATCGGGCGCCCGCCCATCGCGTACACGTCGCTGATCGCGTTGGTCGCGGCGATGCGGCCGAACTCGTAGGGGTCGTCCACGATGGGCATGAAGAAGTCGGTGGTCGCGATCAGCGCCTGCTGGTCGTTGAGCCTGTAGACCGCCGCGTCGTCGGCGGTCTCGATGCCCACCATGAGCTCGGGCGGGATCATGCCGCCCGCATGGTTCTTGAGGATCTGCGACAGCACGCCGGGCGCGATCTTGCAGCCGCAGCCGCCACCATGCGAAAAACTCGTGAGGCGCAAAGGCGCGAGCGGGTTCATGAGCGTTGGGTTCATGGGCCGATTATCGAAGCGGCCCTGCTTTCTACAATCCCGTCCTTTCCTTTCCCACACCCGCTGCACGTTTTCGAGGCACATCCATGAAGAAGACTCTCACCCAGGTGGCGCTCGCGCTGGCCTTTTCCGTCGCCAGCTTCGGCGCCCTCGCCCAGGGCGTGCTGCGCGTCTCGGCCATTCCCGACGAAGCCCCCACCGAGCTGCAGCGCAAGTTCACACCGCTGGGCGACTACCTCAAGAAGGAAACCGGCATGGACGTGCAGTTCACGCCCGTGACCGACTACGCCGCCGTGGTCGAAGGCCTGGCCACCAACAAGATCGACCTGGCCTGGCTCGGCGGCTTCACCTTCGTGCAGGCACGCATTCGCACCAACGGCGGCGCGGTACCGATCGTGCAGCGCGCGGAAGACGAGGTGTTCACCAGCAAGTTCATCGTGCCGGTCGACAGCACCGCCAAGACGCTGGCCGACCTGAAGGGCAAGACATTCGCCTTCGGCGCGCCCTCGTCCACCTCTGGCAGCCTGATGCCGCGCTACTTCCTGCTGCAGGCCGGCATCAACCCCGAGAAGGACTTCAAGACGGTCGCGTTCTCGGGCGCACACGACGCCACGGTGGCCTTCGTGGCCGCATCGCGCGCCGAGGCAGGCGTGCTCAACGCATCGGTGTGGGACAAGCTGGTCGAGTCGAAGAACCCCAACGCCGCCAAGGTGCGCGTGCTGGCAACCACGCCGACCTACTACGACTACAACTGGACGGTGCGCCCGGGGCTCGACCCGGCCATTACCAAGAAGCTGACCGACGCGTTCCTGAAGCTCGACCCGGCCAACCCGGCGCAGAAGGAAATCATGGCGCTGCAGCGGGCTAGCAAGTTCATTCCGACCAAGTCGTCGAACTACGACGGCATCGAGACGGCGGGCAAGTCGGCTGGCCTGATCAAGTGAGTTTGCGCGGATGAGTTTTTCGCTGGAAGGCGCGGGTGTCGTGCACCCCAATGGCCAGCGAGCGCTGGCCGGGGTGACGCTGGCCGCGCACGACGGCGAACGCATCGCCGTCATCGGGCCCTCGGGCGCCGGCAAGACCACGCTGCTGCGCGTGCTCGGCGCGGCGCTGCGGCCCACGGAGGGCGAGGTTCAAGCCTTGGGCGCCAGGCCTTGGCAATTGCCAGCCGCGGCACTGAAGAAGCTGCGCGCCCGCATCGGCACCGTGCACCAGTCGCCGCCGATTGCGCCGCGCCTGCGCGTGGTCACAGCCGTGCTCGCGGGTCGGCTCGGCGAGTGGTCGACACTGCGCGCGCTGGGCTCGCTCTTCCATCCCTCGGACATTGCCGGTGCGCACGAAGTGCTGTCGCGCCTGTCGCTGGAAGACCGCCTGTTCGACCGCTGCGACCGCCTTTCGGGCGGCCAGCTGCAGCGCGTGGGCATTGCGCGGGCCCTGTATCAGCGCCCCGCCCTGCTGCTGGCCGATGAGCCCGTGTCCGCGCTGGACCCCACGCTGGCCGACGCCGCCATCGGCCAGCTTGTCGCGCAAAGCGAATCGACGGGTGCCACGCTGATGGCCTCGCTGCATGCGGTGGACCTCGCGCTGCGCTGGTTTCCGCGCATCGTCGGCATGCGCAACGGGCAGGTGATGTTCGATCTGCCCGCCGCGCAAGTAACAGCCGCGATGCTCGACGCGCTCTATGCGAGCGAAGGCGGCATCGCAACGCAGCGGCCGCAGCCGGCAAGTGCGGCAATGGAAGCGGCTTTCCATCGGCCGGACTGCCCTTGACGAGCACCGCCATCGCCCACCGCGACCCGCACGCCGCGCGCCGGCTGGCCGGATGCGTCGCCGCGCTCGTCATCGCATGGCCGATGCTGGCGCTGTCCGAATTCAAGCCGTGGGCGCTGTTCGGCAGCGGCAACCTCGCGGTCATCGGCGGCTTCCTGACGGGCTTCTTTCCACCCGACGGCTCGGCCGCCTTTCTCGCGCTGCTCTTCAAGGCCACGCTCGAAACGCTGGCGATGGCCACGGCCGGCACCGCGCTGGCGTTGCTGATCGGCGCGCCTCTGGGCTTCGTGACGACGCGCGCTCTCTCCATCTCGCGCATCGGCCCGGGGCCCGGCCGCGTGCAGGCGGGCATCGTGCGGCAGGCCGCGCGCTGGCTGCTGATGGTGCTGCGGGCGATTCCCGAAATTGTCTGGGCGCTGCTCTTCGTGCGCGCGCTCGGGCTCGGCCCCGCCGCGGGCGTGCTGGCGCTGGCCATCACCTACGGCGGCATGCTGGGCAAGGTCTACGCCGAGATCCTCGAATCGACCGACACACGCCCCGCGCGAGCCCTGCTCGAAAGCGGCAGCGGCCGGCTCGCGGCGCTTTGCTATGGGCTGCTGCCGAACACGGCGCAGGAACTGGCCTCGTACACCGTGTACCGCTGGGAATGCGCGGTGCGTGCGTCGGTGGTGATGGGCTTCGTCGGCGCAGGCGGGCTGGGGCAGTTGATGGACCAGTCGATGAAGATGCTCAACGGCGGCGAGGCCAGCAGCATCCTGCTGGTGTTCCTGGCACTGGTGCTGCTGGCCGACCTGCTGAGCAATGCGTTGCGCAGGCTGCTGGCATGACGACGATGCTGCCCCCACGCCCGCCGCCTTGCTGGCGTTGCCGCATTGCCCTGTTGCTGATCGGTGTGGCGGTGATTGCGAGCTTTGTCTACCTGGGCATCGATTACCGCGCGTTGGGCTCGTCGGAGTCGCTGCGGCTCATGGGCAAGTTCATTGCCGAGTTCTTCCCGCCCGATGTGTCGCCCGAGTTTCTCTCCAAGGTCGGCAATGGCGCGTTGCAGACGCTGGCCGTGTCCGCCCTTGGCACGGTGCTGGCGGCCATCGCGGGCGCGGTGCTCGCGTTGCCGGCCTCGGGCCGCGCCGGCTGGCTGCCGCGCCACGTGGCGCGCTTCGTCCTGAACTTCTTGCGCAGCGTGCCCGAACTCGTGTGGGCCGCGCTGATGGTGCTCGCCGCCGGCATCGGCCCTTTCGCTGGCGCGCTGGCACTGTCGCTGCACACCACGGGCGTGCTGGGCCGCCTGTTCGCCGAAGCGCTGGAAAACGCCCCGCGCGAACCCGAGCACGCGCTGACGCTCTCGGGCGCCAACCCCGTCACCGCCTTCAGCTACGCCAGCCTGCCCATCGTGCTGCCGCAGTGGGTGGCCTACGCGCTCTACCGCTGGGAGATGAACATCCGCATGGCAGCAGTGCTGGGCTTCGTGGGCGGCGGCGGGCTGGGGCAGCTGCTGTACTTCCACCTGTCGATCTTCCAGCAGCAGCAGGCGATGACGGTGCTGATCGCGATGTTCGTGCTGGTCACGCTGGTGGACTTTGCGAGCGCTCGCTTGCGCCGTGGCCTTGGACCTGCATACGCCTGAGTACCCGACAATCGGGGGCATGAGGTTCCTGCCATGAGTCATCGCCAACCCGTGCGGGTCGGCGACCGCCACGCCTTCGACACGCTGATCGACGCCCGCTCCCCGGCCGAGTTCGCGCTCGACCACATTCCCGGCGCCATCAACTGCCCCGTGCTCGACGACGAGGAGCGCCGCATCGTCGGCACCGTCTACGTGCAGACCGGCGCCTTCGAGGCGCGACGCATCGGCGGCGCGATGGTCGCGGCCAACATCGCACGGCATCTGCGCGACACGCTGGCCGACCGGCCCGAGAACTGGAAGCCGCTGGTCTACTGCTGGCGTGGCGGCATGCGCAGCGGCTCGATGGTCACCTGGCTGCGCCTCGTCGGCTGGGACGCGCAGCAGCTCGCTGGCGGCTACAAGAGCTTTCGCCGGCACGTGATCTCGCAGATCGACACGCTGACCCCGAAACTCGACCTGCGCGTGATCTGCGGCGCTACCGGCAGCGCAAAGACGCGCGTGCTGCACGCGCTGGCCGCGCGCGGCGCGCAGGTGCTCGACCTGGAAGACTTCGCCAGCCACAAGGGCTCGCTGCTCGGCTCGCTGCCGGGTGTGGCGCAGCCTTCGCAGAAGCACTTCGAGACGCGCATCGCAGCGGTGCTCGAAACCGTCGATCTCTCGCGCCCGCTGTATGTGGAGGGGGAGAGCATCCGCATCGGGCGGCTGTCGCTGCCGTTGTCGCTGGTGGCGCGGATGCGGGCGGCGCCGTGCATCGAGGTGGCGGCCACGCCCGAGGCACGGCTGGCTTATCTGCTGCGCGACTACGCCTACCTCGGCGACGACCGCGAGGCACTGGCCGACAAGATGGGCGTGCTGAAGGAAATGCAGGGGAAGGAGACGGTGGCGCGCTGGCAGCAGTGGGCGCATGAGGCGGATCTACCGCATCTGTTTGCGGAGCTGATGGCGCTGCACTACGACCCGCATTACGAGAAGTCGCAGGAGCTGCACTTCAGGGCATGGGCTCAGCGCAAGAGCGTGGCGGCGGGCGATCTGTCGGATCAGGGGATCGAGGCGGTGGCCGATGCCGTGCTGTCGCTCGAAAAGGGTGCGAGCCCATCGGCATAGAGCACACCACGCGGCGCGCGGCACAGCCCCCAGAAACGCAAGCCGCAGAGCTCGGCCATGCGCACCCCCATCGAGGTTGGCGCAGAAATGGTCGCCATCGCAGCGATGCCCAGGCGCGCGCACTTGCGCACGAGCTCATGGCTGCCGCGGCTGGACATCAGCACGAAGCCCGGCTCCTCGAGGCGCCCTGCCAGCGCGAGCTTGCCGAGCAGCTTGTCGAGCGCGTTGTGACGGCCGACGTCTTCCATCAGGTCGGTGAGTTCGCCGCCGACCGTGGCCCATGCTGCGGCATGGATCGCGCCGGCTTCGGCGTTGAGGACTTGGCGCGGCGACATGGCTGCGAAGGCGCGCAGCACTGTCACCAGGTCGACGCGTTCGATCCAGTCGCGTTGCGGCACGCGCTGCGGCGAGAGATCGAGCCCCGCGAAGCTCTCGACGCCGCACACTCCGCAGCCGGTGCGACCGGCGAGGCTGCGGCGGCGGTCTTTCAGGCGTTCGAAGCTGCGGGTGGAAATTTCAAGCTGCACCTCGATGCCGGGCATGCCTTCGGGCAATCCGGCATCGGAAGCATCGACCGTCTGCACTTCGATGCCGCGGCAGTCGGCGGCGGTATCGAGGATGCCTTCGCTCAGCGCGAAGCCGAGCGCAAAGGCTTCGAGGTCTTGCGGCGTGGCCATCATCACCGCGTGCGAGACGCCGTTGAACACCAGCGCGACCGGCACCTCGGCCGCCAGGGTGTCGTCGCGCACCACGCCTTCGGGCCCAACGCCGCGCTCGCCGAAGACGTGCACGGCATGCCGGGAGAGCGGTGGCAGGGTGTCTTCGGAATCGGCGAGGTCTGGCTGCGACATGGTGGCTCCGGGTGGGCCTGCCATTGTCGGCTCAGTCGCCCATTTCGTCTTCAGGGGGCAGCGTTTGCACCTGCGCCCGTCCGGGCTCCTGGAGGTGTGCGACCCAGCGGCCGTCCTGCTGCTCCACGCGCACCCAGCCGGGGCCGCGCACGCCGCCGATGGCCGCATCGCCCATCAGCGTGAGCCGGCGCATCAGCACACTTGCGCCCTGCCCGAGCCGTTTGCCGAGGCGCGGCAGCGAAACGCCAGCGTCGTCTGGCGCCTGCGCGAGCATGCGCAGGATTGCCACGGAAAGGTCGTCCTGGAGCAAGGCGCTCATCTGATCGCCTGCGCAGCGGCCCGGTGGCTCATGCAGCCACCATCCCGTCCGCCTGGTCCTCCGCCAGCTTCTGGATCGGCAGCTCGTGCGGCACCAGCACCACGGGAATCGACTTGGAGGTCGGCGTGCCCGCGTTCTCGGCCACCGACGACAGCGGCACCAGCGGATTGGTCTCGGGGTAGTAGGCTGCGATGTTGCCGCGCGGGATGTCGTAGGCCACAAGCTTAAAGCGGTCGGCGCGGCGCTCCTGGCCGTCGTTCCACACGGTCTGGATGTCGACCCAGTCGCCGTCCTTCATGCCGAGCTTGTGGATGTCTTCCTTGTTGATGAACACCACGCGGCGCTGGCCGAACACGCCGCGGTAGCGGTCGTCCATGCCGTAGATGGTGGTGTTGTACTGGTCGTGCGAACGCGTGGTCAGCAGCGTGAAGACGATGGTGTCGCCCTTCTTCGCGAAGCGCGCGCGGGCGCGGTGCGAATGGGTGTCCAGCGGCACGGCGTGCGTGAAGAACACGGCCTTCTTCGACGCGGTGTTCCACACGCGCTCGCTTGCGGTGTTGCGCAGGCGGAAGCCGCCGGGGTGCGCCACGCGCGTGTTGAAGTCCTTGAAATCGTCGAAAACGGCTTCGATCTTGTCGCGGATGCGCGCGTAGTCTTCGATGAGCCACAGCCACGGCGTCTTGCTGCGCGCGCCGATGGTGGCGGCCGCGAGCCGCGCCACGATGGCCGGCTCCGACAGCAGGTGCTGCGACGCAGGCGGGTTGATGCCCATCGAGATGTGCACCATGCTCATCGAGTCTTCCACCGTCACGCCCTGCGGGCCGGCGGCCTGCATGTCGATCTCGGTGCGGCCCAGGCAAGGCAGTATCAGCGCCTCGCGCCCGTGGACCACGTGGCTGCGGTTGAGCTTGGTGGTCACGTGCACCGTCAGGTCGCACTGCTGCAGCGCCTTCCAGGTCTGGTAGGTGTCGGGCGTGGCGGCCGCAAAGTTGCCGCCGAGCGCGAAGAACACCTTGCCCTTGCCGTCGAGCATGAGCCGGATGGCCTCGACCGTGTCGACGCCGTTCTGCCGCGGCGGCTCGAAGTCGAACACCTTCTGCAGGCGGTCGAGCAGCGCTGCCGGCGGCTTTTCCCAGATGCCCATGGTGCGGTCGCCCTGCACGTTGCTGTGGCCGCGCACCGGGCATGCACCCGCGCCTTCGCGGCCCATGTGGCCGCACAGCATGAGCCAGTTGCCGATCATCTGGATGGTGGCGACCGAATGCTGGTGCTGCGTGATGCCCATGCCCCAGCAGGCGATGACCCGCTCGGCCCCCAGGTACACGTCGGCTGCGGCGCGGATCTGCGCTTCGCTCAGGCCGGACTCCTGCACCAGGATGTCCCACGACTCGGCGCGCAGATCAGCCGCCAGCGCCTCGAAGCCAGTGGTGTGCGTGGCGATGAATTCATGGTCGAGCACCGAAGGCTCGCCGCGCGCGACCGCTTCGTCTTCGCGCTCGATGACGTGCTTCATCATCCCCTTGATGACGGAGAAGTCGCCGCCCACGCGCAGCTGGAAGTAGTGCGTGCTGATGGGCGTGGAGCCCATGGTCGCCATCTCGAGCTTGTCCTGCGGGTCGGCAAAGCGCTCCAGTCCGCGCTCGCGCAGCGGGTTGAAGCTCACGATGCGCGCGCCGCGCCTGGAAGCCGAGCGCAACTCGCCGAGCATGCGCGGATGGTTAGTGCCGGGGTTCTGGCCGAAGATGAAGATCGCGTCGGCCTTCTCGAAGTCGTCGAGCGTGACCGTGCCCTTGCCCACGCCGAACTGCGGACGCATGCCGCTGCCGCTGGGCTCGTGGCACATGTTCGAGCAATCGGGAAAATTGTTGGTGCCGTACTCGCGCACGAACAGCTGGTACAGAAAGGCCGCCTCGTTGCTCGCACGGCCCGAGGTGTAGAAGATGGCCTGGTTCGGGTCGGGCAGCGCGTTCAGATGCTTCGCGATGCGCGCGAAGGCATCGTCCCATTCGATGGGCACGTATTTGTCGCTGGTCGCGTCGTAGGCCATGGGGTGCGTGAGGCGGCCCTGGTCTTCGAGCCAGAAGTCGCTTCGCTCGGCGAGTTCGGCCACGGTGTGCTTGGCGAACAGCTCAGGGCCGGCGCGGCGCGCGGTGGCTTCGGCGGCCACAGCCTTGACGCCGTTCTCGCAGAACTCGAAGGTCGAGGCGTGGTTGCGGTCAGGCCAAGCGCAGCCGGGGCAGTCGAAACCGTCGGGCTGGTTGGCCGACAGCAGCGTCTTCGCGCCCTTGATGGGAATGTCCTGCCGCAGCAGCGCGGTCGTCACGCTGCGCAGTGCGCCCCAACCGCCCGCAGGGCCCTTGTAAAACTCGATCTTCTGCTCACTGCTCATGCCGGCGAGTGTTCGCCGTGGGCCTGCGGAGCGTCAAATTGAATCGGGACATGCGGCGATTCAAAAAGGAAATGAAGCGGGGTCTCAGGCGCCTCGCGTGTCCTGCATCAGCAGCCCGCGCAGCTTGCTGCGCAGCGGCGTCTCTTCAACAGCGTGCACGCCAGCGATATCGCGCAGCGCAAAGTCACGGCTTTCTGCGTTGTGCAGGTCGATCTCGCGCACCACCTGCCCGTCCTTGTAGACGAAGGCCACGTCGGCCAGCGCGAGCACGTCCTCGATGTCGTGCGTGATCATCAGCACCGGAATGCCCCACTGCCTGCGCACCTGCGCGAGCTCGTTGCGCAATTCCGCGCGCAGCATGGGGTTGAGCGCGGCAAAGGGCTCGTCGAGCAGCAGCACCTGCGGCTCGCAGGCCAGCGCACGCGCGAGCGCCACGCGCTGCTGCTGGCCGCCCGACAGGTTCTGCGGCCGGCTGTCGGCCAGCGCCGCGAGGCCGAAGCTTTCGAGCAGGGCGTGCACACGTTCGGCATCTTTCGCGGCCGGCTTGCGGCGGTGCCATGCGGTCAGCCCGAAGGCCACGTTCTCGCGCACGCTCAGGTGCGGGAACAGCGCGTAAT
Source organism: Variovorax sp. YR566 (assembly GCF_051992195.1). Lineage (NCBI taxonomy): Bacteria > Pseudomonadati > Pseudomonadota > Betaproteobacteria > Burkholderiales > Comamonadaceae > Variovorax > Variovorax sp. YR566. The sequence continues at coordinate 5,902,187 of NZ_CP197092.1, forward strand.
CCTGGAACAGATAGCCGATGCGCCGCGCCGGCGCGGGCACGTCGATGCCCTGGGCCGAGTCGTACAGCGTGCGGCCGTCGAGCCGCACGTGGCCCGACGAAGGATGCAGCAGGCCGGCAATGGCCTGCAAGGTCAGCGACTTGCCCGCGCCCGACGGGCCGTAGAGCGCGGCAAAGGGCACGTCCGTCGCGAAACGCACCGCCAGATCGAAGCGCCGGCGGCCATCGACCACCGTGAGCTTCAGATCGACATCGATCATGGCTTGCCGAATCCGTAGCGCGTGAGCACTTCCTGCGCGGCGGGCGTCGAGAGGAAGGCGATGAAGTCGCCGGCCAGCGCTTTCTGCTTGCTCTCGGCGACCACGGCGATGGGGTAGGTCACGGGTGTGTGGCCGGTGGGCGTGAAGGCGATCTTCACCTTGTCGCCGGCCACGGCCGCGTCGGTGCGGTAGACGAAACCGGCCTCGACTTCGCCACGGCTCACGTAGTCGAGCACTTGGCGCACGCTGTCGGCCTGCACGAACTTGGGTTCGAGCGTGGTCCAGAGGTTGGCGTTGTCCAGCACCTGCTTGGTGTAGCGGCCGACCGGCACGGTGGCGACCTTGCCGACGGCGATCTTCTTCACATTGGCGCCGCCCAGGTCCTGCAGCGTCTTGAGGCCCACGCCCTCCTTGGCCGGTTCGATGAGCACCAGGCTGTTGGTGACGAAGTCCTTGCGCGTGGCGGCGTCGATCGCCTTCTGCTCGACGCCGCGGTTCATCGTTTCCTGGTCGGCGCTGGCGAACACGTCCACCGGTGCGCCCTGGCCGATCTGCTGCAGCAGCACGCCCGAGGCCGCGAAATTGAAGCGCACCGTAGTACCCGCCTTGGCCGCCTCGAACTTGGGGCCGATTTCCTTGAATGCGTCGGTCAGGCTGGCAGCGGCGGACACGGTGATCTGCTGGGCGCTAGCGGCCAGCGGCAGGGCGAGTGCAAGAACCAACGACAGAAGGCGCAACGGACGCATGGACAACTCCAGATTGTTGAAACGAAATCAGCGAAGAGAAAAGAAGCGGTTCGACAGCACCAGCACGGTGATCGACAGCAGCGAAGTCACGATGACCAGCAGCAGCGCAAGGTCGTCGTGCCCTGCCTGCACCGCGTCATAGATGGCCATCGAAAGCGTCTGCGTCTGCTTGGGGATGGAGCCGGCCACCATCAGCGACGCGCCGAATTCGCCCATGGCGCGCGCGAACGCGAGCAGCGTGCCGGCCAGGATGCCGGGCCAGGCCAGCGGCAGCGTGACGCGCAGGAAAACCGAAAACGGCGACTGCCGCAGCGTGCTGGCCGCGGCTTCGAGCGAGCGGTCGACGCCCGAAAACGCCGCGCTGGCCGACTTGAGCACCAGCGGCAGCGCAACCACGGCCGAGGCCACCACGGCGCCGTGCCAGCTGAAGATGATGGTGTAGTCGAGGTGCTCGCGCAGCCACGCGCCCAGCGGGCTGCGGCGCCCGGCCGCCACGAGAATCGCGTAGCCGATCACCGTGGGCGGCAGCACCAGCGGCAACATGAACACAGCCTCGAGCACGGTGGCGCCGAAGAACTTCTTGCGTGCGAACACCCAGCCCAGCGCCACGCCGACGATCAGCGCCAGCAGGGTCGCCACGGCGGCGACCTTGAGCGACAGCACCAGCGGAAACCAGTCGGTCGAAGCGATGAGCGAGTTCGTCGTGTTCATGAAAATACGGCGAGATTGTTACACGATGAGCCCTAAGGTTCTCACGGGGGTGCGCAAAGCCATGAGTCTTCATATACTGAGGAATACAGCGTAGGAGACATCCCACCCATGCGCCCTTCCATCCACGACACCGTTGTTCGCTCGATCTCCGGCCGGCCGGAGCTTCGCCACCATGTGACGCAGGTGCAGGAATGGCGCATCGAGCGCGCCATGGATGCAGAGGGCTTCGTGCTGTCCATCACCGGCCCCGACGGCGCGAGCCAGTCCTTCTTCGTGGCAACGGCCGACGCCGGCGACATCGGCGAGGTGCTGCGCCGCCAGGCGGTGTGGGTCGACCACCGGGAGCAGTGACGCGCATGTGGCGGCACATGACGGGTGCGGAGCGCATCCTCGAAGTTTTGCTGACGCGGCGCTCGGTGTCGCCGCGTCGCCTGCAGCCGCCCGGCCCCAACCCCGATGAACTCGACGCGATCCTCCAGGCAGGCCTGCGCGCGCCCGACCATGGCGGCCTGCATCCGTGGCGCGTGATCGAGTTCCGCCCGCAGAACCGCGAAGCGCTGGCCTGGTGCTTCGAGCAGGAAAAACTGCGGCGCGATCCACTGGCCAGTCCCGCCGACCTGAAGCGCGCGCGTGAACATGCGACTCGGCCGCCGCTGCTGCTGGGTTTCGTGGTGTCGCCGCGCGAGCGCAGCAAGATCCCGGCGCGCGAACAGTGGCTGAGCGCGGGCGCGGCGCTCGGCAATCTGCTGAGCGCCGCGCACCAGCTGGGCTACGGCGCCATCGTGCTGAGCGGCGAACGCTGCTTCGACGAGACGCTGGCGCTGCAGGTGGGCGTGCTGCCGGGCGAATACCTTGCGGGCTTCATCAGCATGGGCAGCATCGGCGAAGCGCCGCCGCAGGCGCGCGAGGTGCTGTCGCAGAGCGTGTGGTCGTGCTGGCAAGGCTGGCAGGACCCGCCGGAAAACGCTCCGCCCGATCAGCCCATCCTGCCGTCGGAGCGGGTGCGCGGCAGTTGATCGAGCCTGGCGCCGAACCAGCCGATGCGGTCGGTCTCGCGCACGTCGAACTTCGGCACGTAGGGCTTGATGTCGAGCACGGGCGTGCCGTCCATCATGTCGTTGCCGCTGAAGTGCAGCGTGGTGCCCTCCACCGAGGTGAGCCGCACGATCGACAGGCCCAGCCGGTTCGGCCTTGCGGGCGCGCGCGTGGCGAAGACGCCGTGCGATGCGTTGTCCAGAAAGGGCACCACCTCCAGGCGCTCGTGTGCGCACTGGTGCAGGTGGGTGATGAGGATCAGGTAGTCGAAGCCTTCGATGTCGCGCAGGCCCGGCGCGAACTCGGCGAACACTTCGACGCGCCCCGTTTCTTCGGGTGCGCCGGCCGTCTGGATCGGCATGCCGGTGGCCTCCGTGAAGCGGCTGCGCACCAGGCCGACCGGGCGGCAGACGACATCGGCGGCCTCGGAGCTCATGGCGCCAGCAGGCGCGTCAGCGCACGAATGTCGGCCGCCGTGGCAAGGCGCGCCGCGTTCTCGATGGCCCGGTAGTGCTTGACGATTTCCTCGCCCACCGGCGTCAGCGCCGTGCCGCCGCCGCGCGAGCCGCCGGCGGCGGTGTTCACGGCCGGCGAGGCCAGCGACTGGTTCATCTCGTCGATCAGCATCCAGGCCCGGCGATACGACATGCCCAGCAGCCGGGCGGCCGCCGAGATCGAGCCGGTCTCGGCCACGGCTTCGAGCACGGCGATCTTGCCGGGGCCGATGGCGATGGTGTCGTCCCGGTAGACGCGCAGACGGAACTGGACTTTGGATTTCATGTTGGCGCCAAGCGTAAACCAATGCGGGCCGCCATTGTCCGCCCGCGGTGGGCGGCCATCGCTATGCAAGAATGAATACGACGCTACCCGTCCTGGGGAAACGAGGAGTTCCAGTGAAAGACCGCACCCTGTTCCTGTTGTCCCTGTTGACCGTGCTCGCAGGTTGTGCCGGCGGCAGCCCACAGACAGGCGCCATGACGCCGCACGCTACGGCCACCACCAACGAAGGCATCTTGCCCTCCTTCACTGTCTCAGGTGCCGTCGGCAAGCGCGCCACCTTCGACCTCGCAGCCCTGCAGGCTCAGCCCGCCGTCACGCTGACTGTCGGCAGCAACACCTACACCGGCGTGAGCCTGTGGACCCTGCTGAACGATGCGTCGGTCGGCCTCAAGCCGGACACCGCGGTGCGCAACCCGGTGCTCTCGATGTATGCGGTGGTGGTCGGCAGCGACGGCTACCGCGTGGTGGTCTCGCTCGCGGAGATCGCACCCGAATCCGGCAACCGCATGGCGCTGGTTGCCTACAGCCTGAACGGCACGCCGCTGGGTCGCAACGGCATGGCTCGGCTGGTGATGGCCGGCGACGTGAAGCCGGGCCGTTCGGTGGCCCGGCTGGCGGCGATCGAAGTGTTCGCCGCACAGCCCTTGGGCCGCTGATCGCTGGGAGGATCAGCCGAAGAACTTGGCCGCGCTGATCAGGGTCTTGTAGACGCCGCAGGCCAGCGGAATACCCACCGCCACCCAGGCCAGCGCCACCACCGCCGGGCTCACCGTATCGGCACGGCCCGAGCCGCTGCCCACTTCGGCCGCCGAGGCCTTCTCGTGTGCCAGCTTCTTCTCGACGGCCAGTTCGTCGTCGGTCATGAAGTGCTTGTCGGCCACCGGACGCACCAGCAGGTTGGCGATGAAGCCGATCACCAGCATGCCCACAAGGATGTACATGGTCTGGTTGTAGACCTGCTCGCGCGGCAGGCCCAGGCCCAGCTGGTATTCGCGCATGTAGTTCACGACCACCGGGCCGAGGATGCCGGCCGTGGCCCACGCCGTGAGCAGGCGGCCGTGGATGGCGCCCACGAACTGCGTGCCGAACAGGTCGGCAAGATACGCCGGCACCGTGGCGAAGCCGCCGCCGTACATCGACACGATCACGCAGCAGGCACCCACGAACAGCAGCTTGCTGCCCGCGCCGGCCGACGAGGGAATGCTCGCGTACAGGATGCCGCCGAGCACGAAGAACACCGTGTAGGTGAGCTTGCGGCCCAGCTTGTCCGACAGGCTGGCCCACACGAAGCGCCCGCCGATGTTGAACAGCGACAGCAGCGCCGTGAAGCCGCCCGCCACCACTGCGATGGCCGCGAGCTGGGTCTTGTCGAGCTGGCCGTACTTGGCCGGCAGGTCGATCAGCGCGCCGCCGAACACTTCCTGCAGCATGGGCGAGGCCATGCCGATCACGCCGATGCCGGCGCTCACGTTCATGCACAGCACCAGCCACACGAGCCAGAACTGCGGAATGCCCCAGACCTTTTTCACGTGCACGTGACGCTGCGTGATCATGGTGTTGGTGGTCTGTGCCGGGGGCGGCGTCCAGCCTTCGGGCTTCCAGCCCGAGGGCGGCACGCGGTAGCCCAATGCGCCGGCCATCATGAACACGAAGTAGCCCAGCGCCATGACCACGAAGGTCTGCATCACGCCCACGTCGGTGGCGGTGCTGAAGCGCTTCATCAGGTCGACCGCCAGCGGCGAGCCGATCATCGCGCCGCCGCCGAAGCCCATGATGGCCATGCCGGTCGCCATGCCGCGGCGGTCGGGGAACCACTTGATCAGCGTGCTCACCGGCGAGATGTAGCCCAGCCCCAGGCCGATGCCGCCGATCACGCCCGAGCCGAGGATCATCAGCCAGAACTGGTGCAGGTGGATGCCCACCGCCGACAGCAGCATGCCGCCGCACCAGCACAGCGCCGACACCACGCCGGCCTTGCGCGGGCCCGCGCGTTCGAGCCAGCCGCCCCACAGGGCCGCCGAGCAGCCGAGGAAGACGAAGAACAGGGTGTACATCCAGCCGAGCGTGGCCACGCGCCAGTCGCAATTGGTGGCGAAGAGCTCGGCGAAGAAGCTCATGTCCTTGGCGCAAGCTTGTGCGCCGGTGCCGGCAGTGCCGAGCGCCTTCGACAGCGGCAGCCAGAACACCGAGAAGCCGTACGCCATGCCAATGCACAGATGAATGGCCAATGCAGCCGGCGGAACCAGCCAGCGATTGAAGCCGGGGCCCGCGATGATGCGTTCTTTTTCCAGGAAGCCGGGTTGCGTCTGCGCCCCTCCCCCAACGACGCGTTCTCCATCGAGAACGCCTGCAGATGAACCTGCCATATTTCTCCTTGTTCGCCGGATGTGTAAGTTATTGCTAATCCGGGTCGCGGAGTGTGAGCTAACGGTTAAATCTCCGTCAAATTCGATCAGGGCATGGCCTGATTCAATAACTAAATGATTAGGCCTTTGGTTCCCGTCATTCGCCGAGCGCACTGCTGTGCTGCTGCAACTGCTCCTGCCACTCGGGCGTCTGCAGGAAAGCCAGCGCCGCTTCGAGCGCGCGCGAGGCGCGCACCCCGTCCTGCGTCATGAAGCCGATGGGCGTACGCACGTCCGGCGCCATCAGCGGCAGCGCTTCCAGCTCACGATGGCTTCGCACGGCCGCGACCATGCCGCCGGGCAGCACGCTGTTGACCGTGCCCGCGCTCACCGCCAGCGCCAGCGCGAGCACCGAATTGGTCTCGATGGCGGGCATCACAGGCACGCCGGCTTCGCGCAGCGCCTGGTCGACGATGGCGCGGTTGTGCATGTCGGACGTGAGCAGGCACAGCGGCAGCTTGCCCGCCTCGGCCCACGAGATGGGCTCGCCGATGCGCAGTTCATCGGTCGAGGCCTTTTTAGCGCGGCGCAGCAGGAAGTAGTGCTCGATGCTCTGTGGCCAGGCCGTGAGCTTGATGCCGGGCAGGTGCATGCGCTCGGTGTAGCCCAGCGCGAGGTCGATCGACAGGCTTTCGAGCCCCGTCTCCAGGTCCTGCGAACTCATCGACAGCACGGCAGGCACGATGCCCGGGTGCCGCTGCTGCAGCATGGCCGCAAAGCGCGAGAGCATCGGTATCGCCGTGGGCACTGCGGCCATGCGCAGGCGGCCGTGCGGGTTGTCCACGTCGCTGCGCAGTTCCTGCAGCAGCACTTCGTTGTCGCGCAGCATGCGTTGCGCCGTGGCGAGCACTCGTTCGCCTTCGTGCGTGAGGCCGACATACACGCGGGCACGCTTGACGATGACGACGCCGAACTCGGTTTCCAGCGCACGCAGTGCATTCGACAGCGCAGGCTGCGTGATGTGGCAGGCCTGCGCCGCGCGGCCGAAGTGCTTGTGCTCGTTCAGCGCTACCAAGTAGCGCATCGAGGCGAGCAGGTTCATCGAGACGCCGTTCCTCAGGTGTTCTTGCTGATCGAGATCGTCGGAAACTTCGCCGAAAAGTCCTTGGCCTTCTCCGCAATGCCGACGGCCACTCGACGTGCAACCGCCTTGTAGATGCCTGCCACTTCCCCTTCAGGATCGGACACCACAGTAGGCGCCCCACTGTCGGCCTGCAGACGGATCTTGATGTCCAGCGGCAGCGCGCCGAGGTATTCCATCTGATATTCAGCCGCCATCTTCTTGCCGCCGTCCGCGCCGAAGATGTGTTCGGCATGGCCGCAGTTCGAGCAGATGTGCACCGCCATGTTCTCGACGATGCCCAGGATCGGCACGCCGACCTTCTCGAACATCTTGATGCCCTTCTTGGCGTCGAGCAGCGCGATGTCCTGCGGCGTGGTGACGATCACCGCGCCCGTCATCGGCACGCGCTGGCTCAGCGTGAGCTGGATGTCGCCGGTGCCCGGGGGCATGTCGACGATGAGGTAGTCGAGGTCTTTCCAGTTGGTCTGGCGCAGCAGTTGCTCCAGCGCCTGCGTGGCCATGGGGCCGCGCCAGATCATGGCCTGGTCCTGGTCGACCAGGAAGCCGATGGACATCACCTGCACACCGTGGCGCTCCATGGGCTCCATGGTCTTGCCGTCGGCGCTGTCGGGGCGGCCTTCGATGCCCATCATCATGGGCTGGCTCGGGCCGTAGATGTCGGCGTCGAGCAGGCCGACCGTGGCGCCCTCGGACGCCAGCGCCAGCGCCAGGTTGGCCGCCGTGGTGCTCTTGCCCACGCCGCCCTTGCCCGAGGCCACCGCGATGATGTTCTTGACGTTGGGCATCAGCTGCACGCCGCGCTGCACCGCATGGCTGATGACCTTGGTGACGATGTTGACCGACACGTTCTCCACGCCCGGCACCGCCTTGGCGGCAGCCACCAGCGCCTTGCGGATGGCCGCGTGCTGGCTCTTCGCCGGGTAGCCGAGTTCGAGGTCGAACGAGACGTCGCCCTCCGAGACCTGGAGGTTCTTGAGCGACCGGGTCGCCACGAATTGCTTGCCGGTGTTAGGGTCCGCGACGGCCTTGAGCGCGTCCATGAGCCCATCTGGGGTGAGTGCCATTGATCTAACTCCTGAATGGCGGGTAGTCTAGTGCGCTCTCCGAGCCAGCATCGAACAGCCTCCCAATAACCAAAAATGCCAGAGACAAGCCCCGTCGCCACCGGCCTCCTGCTCACCGGGGGCGGCGCCCGGGCTGCCTACCAGGTGGGCGTGCTGGAGGCCATTGCCGAGATCCGGCGCTCTGTCGGCCCTGCCGCCGGCACGGGCAACCCCTTTCAGGTCATCACCGGCACCTCGGCCGGAGCCATCAACGCAGCCGTGCTGGCCTGCGGCTGCGACAACTTCGACCACGTGGTGGCACACATCGCCGAGGTCTGGGGCCAGTTCCGCGCCGAACAGGTGTACCGCGCCGATTCGCTTTCGGTGATTGGCAGCGGCGCGCGCTGGCGCATGCTGCTCGGGCTCGGGCGCTTCGCGGCCAACTGGATGCGCATCAAGCCGAAGTCGCTGCTCGACAACACGCCGCTGGCCGAGCTGCTGCAACGCATGGTGCCGTTCGACCGGCTGCCGCAGCTCATGAAGGAAGGCCACCTGCAGGCACTGGCCGTGACCGCGTCGAGCTACAGCTCGGGCGAGCACGTCACTTTCTTCGAGGCGGCCGTGCCGATGGAGCCATGGGTGCGCTCGCAGCGCCTGTCGGTGCGCGACCGCATCACGCACACCCACCTGCTGGCGTCGTCGGCCATTCCCTTCGTGTTTCCGGCCACGGCCTTGCCGATGCAGGGCCACACCGAGTACTTCGGCGACGGCTCGATGCGCCAGTCGGCGCCCATCGCGGCGGCCATTCACCTGGGCGCGCAACGCATCGTGGTGATCGGCGCGGGCCGCATGCACGAGCCGCGCGACGCCGATGCGCCCAACACCCACAGCGGCTATCCGACGATGGCGCAGATTGCGGGCCATGCGCTGTCGAGCATTTTTCTCGATGCGCTGGCGGTGGACATCGAGCGGCTGCGCCGCATCAACCACACGCTGGGGCTGATTCCCGAAGAGGCGCGCGCGGCGAGCGCGCTGCGCCCGCTCGACCTGCTGGTGATCTCGCCGTCGGAGCGCCTCGACGTGATCGCGGCGCGCCACGTCGAGGCCCTGCCCGGCGCGGTGCGGCATCTGCTGGGCGGCTCGAAGGTGGCGGCCGATGTGAAGGGCGGCGCGCTCGCGAGCTACCTGCTGTTCGAGTCGGGCTACACGCGCGAGCTGATGGCGCTGGGGCGCGCCGATGCGATGAAGCAGCGCGACGAGGTGCTGCGCTTTTTCGGCTGGAACGTGGCCTGAGGGGTCCAGCCGCTCAGGTGGCGGCCTGCTCGACCATGCCCTCGCGCGCCATCCACTGCCGCTGCGCCGCGACGACCTCCTCGCCTGATCGCCCCGTCAATGCGCGGTACACACCGGGCGCGGTCGCGCCTTCGGTGCTAATCAGCAGCACGCGTGCATCGGGGCCCAATCCCGAGGTATCTCGGGCCGCGGGGTCGCCTGCCAGCACCTGCAGCGCCGCCAGGCCGGCCGCGCCGGATTCACCGCTCAGCACGGGCACGTCGCCCGCCTCGCCGCTCGCGAGCGTGCGCATCGCCTGCTCGGCCTGCGCGTCGGTCACGGTCATGAACAGGTCGACGGCCGGTTGAAGAAAGCGCCATGCGAGCGGCGAGGTTTCGCCGCAGGCCAGCCCCGCCATCACCGAATCGACCGAGCCCGTTGCGCGATCGGGCCGGCCGCTGCGCGCGCTTTGCAGCAGGCAGTCGGCCTGCTCGGGCTCCACCACGATGAAGGTCGGCCGCGCCGCACCGTAGCGCTCCCAGAAATGGCTGACGACGCCTGCGGCCAGCCCGCCCACGCCGCCCTGCACGATGACGTGGGTGAACGGGCACGGTGCGCCGGCGGCAACGTCTTCGAGCAGCTCGTCGGCCAGGATGCCGTAGCCCTGCATCACATCGCGCGGCACCTCTTCGTAGCCGTCGTAGGAGGTGTCCGAGACCACCTCCCAGCCGTTGACGCGGGCAAGGCGCGCGGCTTCTTCTACCGACTCGTCGTAGTTGCCGGCGATGCGCACGATCTCCGCGCCGAGCGCGGCAATCGGCGTTTCGCGCTCCTCGCTGACCTGGGCATGCAGCACGATGACGCAGCGGCAGCCAATGCTTTGAGCGGCCGCAGCGAGCGCGCGGCCGTGATTGCCGTCGGTGGCGCTGACGACTACGAAGTCGCGCAGCGCCGCTGCATGCCTGCCCGCCAGAAGCTCCGCGGGCGTCCATCCGCGGTCGGGCCATCGGCGCAGCACGAGCCGCAGCAGCGCAATGGGCGCGCCCAGCACCTTGAAGCTGCCGAGCGCCGAGCGCTTGGATTCGTCCTTGACGATCACCTGGCCGATGCCCAGCTGCGCCGCCAGCCGGGGCAGCGGCCATGCCGGCGTGGGGTGCGGCGCGAGCCGGTTCCAGTGCGACAGCCACTGCCGGCTCTCCTGGCCGCGCGCGATGTTCATCACCTCGCTCAACGATTCGTCATAAGCGCTACGCCGCGCCTGGGGGTTGGTGAACAGCATGCCGGTCAGTCTCTTGTTTCGTTGTGCCGCGGAAGGCGCAGGCGGACGATCTCCGCGAAATAGCGGGCGCCCGTTGCGAGCACCTCGTCGTTGAAGTCGTAGCTGCCGTTGTGCAGCGGCGTGCCGCCCGGCTCGCCTTCGGCGCCGTTGCCCAGGAACACGAAGGCGCCGGGCACGACTTTCAGGAACGCGCCGAAGTCTTCCGAAATCATCATCGGCGCCACGTTGGCATCGACGTTCTCCGCGCCCACGATGGCCGCGGCGGCGGCAACCGCCGTTGGCACGCATTCGGCCCAGTTCACGGTGGGCGCGAACTCGTGCGTGTAGCTGAATTCGCATTCGGCACCATGCATGCGGCAGATGCCCTCGCTGATCTCGCGCATGCGCTTGGCCAGCATCTGCTGCACCGCCGGGTCGTAGCTGCGCGTGTCGCCCTTGATCACCACGTTCGACGGAATCGCATTGCGGATGCCGTCGGTGATGAACTCGGTGCACGAAACCACCGCCTGCGCACCCGGGTCGAGCGTGCGCGAAACGATGCTCTGCAACGCCAGCACGATCTGCGCACCGATGACGATCGGGTCAATGCCCATGTGCGGCCGCGCGGCATGCGTGCCGCGGCCCTTCACGTGGATCACGAAGTTGTCTTCGCTCGCCATGAGGCCGCCCGTGCGCGTGGCGATGGTGCCGGCGCGCATGCCGGGCATGTTGTGCAGGCCGTAGATCTCGTCGACCGGAAAGCGATCGAACAGGCCGTCGTCCATCATCGCCTTCGCGCCGCGGCCGTGCTCCTCTGCCGGCTGGAAGATGAAGCGCACGGTGCCGTCGAAATCCTGCCGCTCGCGCAGCAGCTGCGCCGCGCCGAGGATGATCGACATGTGGCCGTCGTGGCCGCAGGCGTGCATCTTGCCGGGCGTGCCAGAAGCGTAGGCGCGGTCGGTGGGCAGCTCGGTGATGTTGAGCGCGTCCATCTCGGCGCGCAGGCCGATCACGCCCTTGCCGCTGCCCACCTTCAGGTTGGCCACGAGGCCGGTGCCGCCGATGCCGGTATGCACCTCGAGGCCCAGCGCCCTCAGCACCCGGGTGACGAAGGCCGAGGTTTTCGCTTCCTCGAAGCCGGTTTCGGGAATGGCGTGCAGTTGCCGCCGCCAGCCGGTGAGCGTTTCGCGCAGGGGTGCATCGGTGAGGTTCATGACGAGATGCTATTGACAATGCGGCGGTATGGGCGCGCAAAATCATCGCCTTCGACGCAACGTTTTTGCGTCACTTCCCACTTCATGACACCGCTCGACACCCTCGACCTTCGCCTGCTGGAGCTGATCCAGGCGGACAGCCGCATGCCGCAGAGCGAACTGGGCGAGCGCGTGCACCTGTCGACCGCGGCCGTCAACCGGCGGCTCAAGCGCATGCGCGACGAGGGCGTGATCCAGCGCTACGGCGCGGTGCTGTCGCCCGCCGCGCTGGGCCACCCGCTGACCATCGTGGCGGAGGTGGAAACGGAGAGCGAGCAGATCGAACTGCTCGACGCAATGAAGCAGAGCTTCAGGGACTGCCCGCAGGTACAGCAGTGCTACTACGTGACGGGCGAGTGGGACTTCATCCTCGTCTTCGTGGTGCGCGACATGGCGCAATACACGGCGCTGACGCGGCAGCTTTTCTTCCAGAGCAACAACGTGAAGCGCTTTCGCACGCTGGTCACGATGGATGCGGTGAAGCTCAGCCTTGATGTACCTGTTGCCTCGGGCTGATCGCAATCCTTGCCGGCATCAGCATCGACCGCAACAGCAGCGCCATCACGCAGACGATGGGCCCCAGCGCCAGCAGCCGGCCGGGCTCGAACGCCAGCCCAGCCGCCGCGCCGACCGCGCAGCCGATCTTGATCCAGCGCGAGACCGCATCCCAGCCACGCCGATGCGTCACGGCAAACCCGATCAGCGCGGCCCAGCCCAACAGCCCGCCGAACACAGAGAAGACCCAGCTCAGCAGGTAATACGCCGTGTCCATGTCCCGGAACGCGAGTGCCGTGCCCAGGCCCTCCCAGGTATGGCGATAGCCCTCGAAAAAGAAGAAGCCGGTGGCTGACGCGGCCCACCAGAAAAACGCGTAGAGGCTCGCGACGCCCGCCAGGAGGGCAAGACACGCGAGTGCGCGCCGGGTGATGTCGTCGAAGGGCATGTGGTCGCGCCACGCTGCGGTGTGTCCGATGGGTCCGTTGTCCATGGCCGGTGCTCCATTGATGTGTGCAATGGGGGCCGAAGTTAGACACCGAATGTGCGGGCCGCGTGAAGCCCGCGTGAAGTGGTGCGATCAGCCCTCTTCGGAAATCCCCAGCTCCGAACACACGCGCCCCAGCAGCGCCTTCAACGACGCCACCTCGGCTTCGAGCCGCGCCACATTGGCTTTCAGCGCCGCGACCTCGCCCAGCGACACGTCGTGCGCGGCATAAGGCACATCGGAGGGCCCAGCCACCTCTTCCGCCGGCGCACCGCTCAGCAGATGCGCCCAACGGCTCTCGCGCGCACCGGGCAAGCGCGCCAGCTTCACCACCAGCGCACCGGCCTGTCGTTCAGCGAGCTCATTCAAAAAGCCTTCGACCGACGAGATGTCGGCGAAGTTGTGCATGCGGTCGCAGGCGATGCGCAATTCGCCCGCCGTCTGCGGCCCGCGCAGCATCAGCACGGTGAGCAGGATGACCGATTGCGACGGGATGCGCAGCACGCGGTCGATGTTGTGCTCGTAGCGGAAGGCGCGCCCGCCGCTGGTTTCCGCGACGAGGCTGTAGCCCTTCAGGCTGTCGATGGCGGCCTGCACCTGCGACTCGGCGAGTTCGAGCACGGGGTTGCGGCTGGTCTTCTGGTTGCAGCCCGACACCAGCGAATTGAGCGTGAGCGGATAGCTGTCGGGCACGGTGCGCTGCTTTTCGGCCAGCACGCCGAGGACACGGGTTTCGAGAAGGGACAGAACGGGCAGCGGTGTGGTGGACATGGCTCGGGGATCGATGATGAAACGCAGAAGGCAGGCAGGCGCCGCACTCAGGGCGACGCGACGCCAAGGATAGGCCCCAGCTCCCGCACGAAGTCGCTTCTGTGCAGCGCCGTCGAATGCAGTGCCGAAACCGTGCCGTCGAGATACAGCGCGTCCCGGCAGTGGAGCACATCGCGGAAGTAGAGCGCGAACTCGTAGAAATTCACCGGCGTCTCGCTGATGACGAAGATCGCCGTGTGACCGATCACACCGACGCCGTTGCGGATCTTGCGCGAATCGGAATGGGGAATGAAAGCGGGGTGCACAACGCCGCGGCGCAGCAGCAGCGGGCCCGACTGCGTGGCGAGGCGTACGCCCTGCGCCAGCGCCGGGTATTCCGACGACTCGACCACGCGCGGCCCCATGTCCGACACAAGGAATACGCCGTTGGGCTTGAGGAAGAAATTGCCGGCACCGTCGGCCAGGTTGAGCGGTGCCTCTTCGCGGCCATTGCGCACCAGCAGGCCGACCGGGGAAAAATCCTCGTGGTACATGCCGGCGTTCACCGCGAAGCCCAGTTGGCGGTGACGCTCCTTCAGCCAGGCATCGAGCCGGTCGAAACGCTTGAACGGCACGCCCGCGTCGTCGCGCAGGAACAGTTCGAGCCGCTCGGTACGCAGGTCGACCTTCACCACGGTGAAGCGCGGGTCAGCCGCAGCGAAGCCTGCGAACAGCAGAGCCCCCAGGAGCAGCAGAAGCCTTCTCATGCAGCGCCCGCGAGCCCCGCTCCGGTCAACCGCCGTTGATGCGGCTGACCAGCGCCTTCGTGAACGCCGCCGTGCCCGCCGTGCCGCCGAGGTCGCCCGTGCGCACATTGTCGATGTTCAGCGTCTCGTCGATGGCCGTGCGCAGGCGCATGGCCAGTTCGGGCAGCTTCACATGGTCGAGCATCAGCGCGGCCGCCAGCAGCAGTGCGGTGGGGTTGGCGATGCCCTTGCCGGCGATGTCGGGCGCGGAGCCGTGCACCGCCTCGAAGATCGCGGCGTCGGCGCCGATGTTGGCGCCGGGCGCCATGCCCAGGCCGCCGACCAGGCCGGCCACGAGGTCGGACAGGATGTCGCCGAACAGGTTGGTGGTGACCAGCATGTCGAACTGCCAGGGGTTGAGCACCAGCTTCATCGCGCAGGCGTCGATGATGACCGTGTCGAGCTCGAACTTGCCCTTGTACTTCTTCTCGTAGAGGTCCAGGCCGGTCTCCAGGAAGATGCCCGTGAGCGCCTTCATGATGTTGGCCTTGTGCACGATCGTGACCTTCTTGCGGCCCGTGGCCACTGCCGTCTCGAAGGCGTATTCGAGCAGGCGGCGGCTGCCCTGGCGGGTGTTGATGCCGGTGGCCATGGCCACGGCGTGCGGGTCGCCGTCGATGGGCACGTAATGCTCGTGGCCGATGTAGAGGCCTTCGAGGTTCTCGCGCACGACCACCAGGTCGATCTTGTCGAAGCGGCCGCCGGGGATGATGGTGCGCGCGGGGCGCAGGTTGGCGTACAGCTGGAATTCCTCGCGCAGCCGCACGTTCGACGAGCGGTAGCCGCCGCCCGACGGGGTTTCGAGCGGGCCCTTCAGGGCCAGTCGGGTGCGGCGGATGCTGTCCAGCGTGGCTTGCGGCAGCGGATCGCCCGACGCCTTGACGCCGCCCAGGCCGGCGATCTGCGTGTCCCAGGTGAAGGGTGCCTTCAGTGCATCGAGCGCGGCCAGCGTGGCGTCGACGATTTCGGGGCCGATGCCGTCGCCGGGGATCAGGGTTGCGGGAATGGAGAGGGTGGTCATCGGCTGCGTCTCGCTTTCTGTATCGGGGGCTGGAGCATACGTCGCGCGCGAGACAGTGCCGAGCGCCCCCACGCTCAAGGCACCTTCTGCTTGAGGTGTTTGTGGTACGCGAAGGTGCCGATGACGCCCTGTACGTAGAAATAGAGGAAGAGCAGCGAAGTGAACACGTTGCCACCGCTGATACCGCCGATGCGCATCATCAGGAACTTGGAATAGATGAAGTAGAGCAGCATCAGTACCGCGCAAACACGGCTCTTCCTGTAGATCCCGAAGGACAGCCCCAGGATCACCGCGACGTCCAGCAGTTGCGCGAGACCGAAGCCGAGCAGGCTCGTCCCCGAAACCGCGATCAGAACGAAGATGAGCGTCACCGCCGCCGAAACCAGGCCGGCGCCCCAGGCAAGACGGATCTTCTTGCGTATGGCATCTGGCACTTGCGGCGCGACGACAGGCATCAGCACTTCCGCGGTCGGTGGGGCAAAGCGATCGTCAGACATGGTCTTCTTCCTCCCTGTTTGTCGCCTCGACTTTATCGGCCGGGCAATTCCTCGTCCACCAGCGTCATGCGGTCCACGACGCGGCCCGGCACAAGCAGGGCACCGGGCGCGATCACCGCATTGGCGCCGATGCGCGCCCCATCTCCGACGAGCGCACCGAACTTGTCGCAGCCCGTGCCCTGCAGCGAGCCGCCCTCGCCGCTTCGCACGAGGATCTGCTTGTAGGCACGCTCGTTGCGGTGGTTGCAGATGATGCTGCCGGCTTCCATGTTGACGCCCGCGCCGATCACCGAGTCGCCGACGAAGTTGAAGTGCGCGAGCGCCGTGCCCTCGAACACGAAGGACGATTTCAGCTCCACGCTCGGCCCGATGGTGCAGCGGGCGTCGACCCAGTTGCCGCCGCGCAGGTAGGCGCCGGCGGCCACGAAACAGTCCGCCCCGAGGATCAACGGACCCTTGAGCACCGCGCCCGGCTCGACCCGGGCGCTGCGGTGAACGGCGACTTCGCCCTCGACGACGTAGTCGCCGGCGGGCAGCCCGGCCAGTAACCGGCGCACGATTTCAGGGGCGCGCGGCGGCAGTTCCCAGGGCAGCGAGGCAGCTCATGGCGCCAGGGGCGAACCGGTGAATCCGGCGATGTAGGCGGCGAGTTCGATGGCATGCGTCATGGGGTCGATGCTGCCATCGAACACCTCCCGGGACGCCGCCACCTAAAATGCCCGGTTCCCGTCAGTCAGTCCAGTCAGCCACTCCCGAAAGCGCCCTTCCCGATGTCCGCCCCGCGCAAGCTCTTCGTCACCACCGCCCTGCCGTATGCCAACGGCAAGTTCCATATCGGCCACATGATGGAGTACATCCAGGCCGACATCTGGGTGCGGAACCAGCGAATGAATGGCGCCGACGTCAACTTCGTCTGTGCCGACGACGCGCACGGCGCGGCCATCACCATCGCGGCCGACAAGGCCGGCGTGACGCCGCAGGCCTTCGTGGCCGAGATCGCCGCGGGCCGCAAGCCGTATCTCGACGGCTACTACATCTCCTTCGACAACTGGCACTCGACCGATGCGCCCGAGAACCACCAGCTGGCGCAGGACATCTACCGCGACCTGCGCGCCAACGGCCTGATTGCCACCAAGAGCGTCGAGCAGTTCTACGACCCCGCAAAGGGCATGTTCCTGGCCGACCGCTTCATCAAGGGCGAGTGCCCCAACTGCCATTCGAAGGACCAGTACGGCGACAACTGCGAGGTGTGCGGCGCCGTGTACGCGCCCACCGAGCTGATCAACCCCTACTCGGCCCTGTCGGGTGCAAAGCCCGAACTGCGCAGCTCGGAGCACTTCTTCTTCAAGCTCTCCGACCCACGCTGCGAGGCCTACCTGAAGGAATGGACCGCCGCCGCGGGCCACGTGCAGCCCGAGGTGCAGAACAAGATCCGCGAATGGCTCTACAAGGACGACGAAGGCAAGGGCGGCCTCGGCGACTGGGACATCAGCCGCGACGCGCCCTACTTCGGCATCGAGATTCCCGATGCGCCGGGCAAGTACTTCTACGTGTGGCTCGATGCGCCCGTGGGCTACCTGGCTTCGCTGAAGAACCTGCTCGACAAGCGCTGCATCGAACTCGGCGGCGACGGCATCTCGTACACCGAGTACATGGCCGACCCCGACCTGGAGCAGGTGCACTTCATCGGCAAGGACATCATCACCTTCCACACGTTGTTCTGGCCCGCGATGCTGCACTTCAGCGGCCGCAAGGCGCCCGACGCCGTCTACGTGCACGGCCACCTCACGGTGAGCGGCGAGAAGATGAGCAAGAGCCGCGGCACCGGCATCGACCCGCTCAAGTACCTGTCGATCGGACTCGATCCCGAATGGCTGCGCTACTACATCGCCGCCAAGCTCAACGGCCGCAACGAGGACATCGACTTCAATCCCGAGGACTTCGTCGCGCGCGTCAACAGCGACCTCGTGGGCAAGTACATCAACATCGCGAGCCGCGCCGCTGGCTTCATCGGCAAGCGCTTCGGCGGCAAGCTGGGCGAGGTGTCGGCCGACGGCGATGCACTGCTGTTCGCGCTGCGCGATGCAGCGCCGCAGCTGCACTCTCTGTACGACGGCCGCGACTACGCCCGCGCGCTGCGCGAGGTGATGGCGCTGGCCGACAAGGTGAACGAATACGTCGACCAGAACAAGCCCTGGGAACTGGCCAAGAAGGAAGGCGCCGAGGCGCGGCTGCACGACGTGTGCACCGTGTGCATCGAGGCCTTCCGCCTGCTCACGCTGTACCTGAAGCCGGTGCTGCCGGCGCTGGCTGTGAACGTCGAAGCCTTCCTGAAGATTTCGCCGCTGGTCTGGACGGACGCGGCGCAGTCACTGCCCGCGGGCCACGCCATCGGCGAGTACAAGCACCTGATGCAGCGTGCCGATGCCAAGCTGGTCGACAAGCTGTTCGACGCGCCCGAGCCCGCACCGGTTGCAGCCGCGGCGGAAGAAGCGCTGCCGGGCGGCGAAGCCATCGCGCCCACCATCACCATCGACGACTTCGCGAAGATCGACCTGCGCATCGCGAAGATCGTGGCCTGCGAGAAGGTCGAGGGCTCGACCAAGCTGCTGCGCCTGACGCTCGACGCGGGCGAGGGAAAGACCCGCAACGTGTTCAGCGGCATCGCATCGGCCTACCAGCCCGAGCAGCTCGTGGGCAAGCTCACGGTGCTGGTCGCCAACCTCGCGCCGCGCAAGATGAAGTTCGGCGTCAGCGAAGGCATGGTTCTGGCTGCGAGCCATGGCGACGAAAAGGCCCACCCGGGCATCCATGTGCTCGAGCCGTGGCCGGGCGCGACGCCGGGCATGCGCGTTCGCTGAAAGAGAAGAAGAAAAAGAAAAACAGGTCCGGCCGGGCGACTGGCCGGGCTAGCCGAACTTGTTGTTCAGCACGAGGTCGGCAAACACCTTGCCGCCCACCGAGATGTGGTCGCGCATCGCCTCCGCGGCGTTGTCCGCGTGGCCCTTCAGGATCCACTCCACCACCCGTTCGTGCTCCCGCTGTGAAGCGGCCAGGCGCCCGGGTTTCTCGAACATCCGCCCCCTGTAAGCCGCGATGCGCAGGCGCACCGTCTGCGCCTGCTCGACGATGAACGGATTGCCGCTGGCACGGTAGATCACGTCGTGCAGCACGGCGTTGGCCTGCTGGTAGGCCTCCGCGTCGTTCGCCTCCGCCTGCGCGGCGGTGCCGGCCAGCGCGCGCAGCAACTCGTCGCGCAACGCCGGGCCGATGCGCAACGCCGCCAGCCGCGCCAGCACGCCTTCAAGCTCGCCCAGCGCTTCCATCATCGCGACCAGTTCGTTCGCCCGCAGCTGGCGCACGTAGATGCCGGTGCGCGGAACGATGTCGACCAGGCCGCGCGCACTCAGCAGCAGCAGCGCCTCGCGCACCGGCGTGCGCGAGGTGTTGAAGCTCAGCGCCAGCGCCTTTTCGTCGATGGGCATGCCGGGCGACAGCGTGCCTTGCTGGATGTCTTTTTCGAGCCGGCCACGGATCTGGTCCTGCAGGCTGGGGGTGTCGAGGGTTTTCGCGGGTTGCATGGGAATCGCGATATTAGCTAACCTTACAGATATATCAATTCAGTCATTTGGTACATCAATGCTCCCAACACTCCACATCGAAGGCCCGGTCGCCTTCCTGACGCTGCGCCGCCCGCAGGCCGCGAACAAGCTCGTGCCGGAGGACCTGCCCGAGCTGGTTCGCCTCGTGGAGACGGTGAATCGCTCACCTGAAGTGCTGGTGCTGGTCCTCCGGTCCGAGGGCAAGTACTTTTGCAGCGGCTACGATATATCAGAGGTGGCCTCCAGCAGCCAGACCGAGGGGCGCAGCTTCGGCGACATGGTCGATGCGCTCGAAAACTGCCGCGCCGTCACCATCGCGGCGGTGCATGGCGGCGTCTTCGGCGGCGCCACCGACCTGGTGCTGGCCTGCGACTTCCGCGTGGGCGTGCGCGGCGCCGAGACATTCATGCCCGCCGCCCGGCTCGGCCTGCACTACTACCAGAGCGGCATGGAGCGCTATGTGTCGCGGCTCGGGCTGGACACGGCCAAGCGGCTCTTTTTGACCGCCGAAAAGCTCGACGGTCCCGCCATGCGCGACTGCGGCTTTCTCACGCAACTGGTCGACGACGCACAGGCGCTCGACGCCGAAGTACTGCGCCTGCGCACCACGCTCGCCGGCATGGCGCCGCTGGCGCTGCTCGGCATGAAGAAGCACCTGAACCAGATTGCGCGCGGCAGTGCCGACGCCGCTTCGATCCAGCGCGAAGTGCAGCGCACCGTCGCTTCCGAAGACCTGGCCGAGGGCGGCCGTGCCTGGCGCGAGAAGCGCCTGCCGGTCTTCAAGGGCCGCTGACCGGGCGCCGCCCTCCCCATCGATACGACAAGAAACCGGAGACAAAGACATGAAGCAACAACTTCGCGCCATTTCATTCGCCGCCGCGGCGCTGCTGGCTTCGGCCGGCGCCCTGGCGGACAGCTACCCCACGCGGCCGATCACGCTGGTGGTGGGCTTTCCCGCCGGCGGCGGGGCCGACACGGTGGCACGCATCGTCAGCGACAAGATGGCCAAGCTGCTGGGGCAGCCGGTGATCATCGACAACAAGCCCGGCGCGGGCACCACCATCGCGTCGGACCAGGTGGCGCGCGCGGCGCCCGACGGCTACACGCTGCTGCTGGGCAGCGCCAACCTATACGGCAGCGACAAGCTGCTCTACAAAGCCGTGAAGTACGACGGCGCGAAGAGCTTCGTGCCCATCTCGCGCTGGAGTTCGGCCCCGATGCTGCTCGCCGTCAACAAGGACGTGAGCGCAAAGACCGTGCAGGCACTGATTGCCGAAGCGCGGCAGAACCCGGGCAAGCTGGCCTATTCGTCGTCGGGCACCGGCGTGGTGACCCACCTTGCGGGCCTGTCGTTCGAAAAGGCGGCCGGCGTGACGATGCTGCATGTGCCCTACAAGGGCGGCGCCCCGTCGATCCAGGCAGTTGCCGCGGGTGATGTGCAACTGACCTTCGGCACGCCGCCGTCGGTATTGCCGATGGCCCAGGGCCAGAAGCTGCGCGTGCTGGCCGTGACCTCAGGCCAGCGCTCGCCGCTCTTTCCCGATGTGCCGAGCATTGCCGAGGCCGGCGTGAAGGGCTACGACTACACCTTCTGGTTCGGCCTGTTCGCACCGGCCGGCCTGCCGCCTGAAATGGCGCAGAAGCTGTTCGACGCCAGCGTGGCGGCACTGAACGACCCCGACGTGAAGGCGCGGATGGAAAAGTCGGGCAACGAATCGGCGCCATCGAAATCGCTCGCCGAGTTCCGCAGTTGGGCCACGGCCGAAGGCGCGAAATCGAAGGAACTCACCGAGCGCTCGGGCGCGACCGTCGAATGATGCCGGGCACTTCTTCCAACGCGTCCGCAGCCACAGCCGCAGCCACGGCGGGCCCGCTGCACGGCTTTACCGTCATCGACCTGACGCGCGTGCTCGCGGGCCCGTACTGCACGCTGCTGCTTGCCGACCTGGGCGCGCGCGTCATCAAGGTGGAGCAGCCGGGGCTGGGCGACGATGCCCGCCAGATCGGCCCGTTCGTCGAGGGCGACTCGGCCTACTTCATGTCGGTCAACCGCAACAAGGAGTCGATTGCGCTGGACCTGAAGGCGCCGGCCGACCGGGCGGTTTTCGAGTCGTTGCTGGCCACGGCCGACGTGCTGGTCGAAAACTTCCGACCCGGCACGATGGAAAAGCTGGGCTACGACTGGCCGACGCTGCATGCGCGCTTTCCGAAACTGGTGTTCACCTCGGTCTCGGGCTTCGGACAGACGGGGCCTTACAGCAGGCGCCCCGCCTACGACATGGTGGTGCAGGCGATGGGCGGAATCATGAGCCTGACCGGCCACCCCGGCGCGCCGCCGACGCGCGTGGGCGTCTCGATCGGCGACCTGGGCGCGGGCCTGTATGCGGCCATCGGCACGCAGGCCGCATTGCTGCAGCGCGGGCGCACCGGCCTGGGAGACAGGGTCGACGTGGCGATGCTCGACTGCCAGGTCGCGCTGCTCGAGAACGCGATCTCGCGCATGGAGGCCGATGGCCGCGCGCCGGGGCCCATCGGCTCGCGGCACCCGTCGATCACGCCCTTCGACGTGTTCCGTGCTTCCGACGGCTGGTTCGTGATCGCGGCGGGCAACGACGCGCTGTTCCAGCGCCTGTGCACGGTGCTGGAATTGCCGGCACTGCAGGACGACGAGCGCTTTGCCACCAACCCCGGGCGCTGCCAGCACCACGAGGTGCTGAAGCAGTTGCTCGAAGAGCGCCTGGCGTCGGCGACTTGCGCGCACTGGCAGGCGCTGCTGATGCAGCACAACATTCCCACGGGCGGCTACAACGACGTGGCCGCGGTGGTGAACGACCCGCAGGTGCAGGCGCGCGAGATGCTGGTGCAGGTGCGCACGCAGAGCGGCCGGCCGCTCACGGTGGCGGGCAACCCGGTGCACGTGGGTGGCCACCGCACGCAGGTGCTGCGGCAGCCGCCACGGCTGGACCAGGACCGCGAAGCGATTCTTGCGGAGCTGGCGCAACCCTGACGACGGAAGGCCGCGGCCTGCGCCCGCTCAGTCCGCGGCGAGCCCCAATCGGGCGACATGCGGCGGCGTGTGCAGCGCCTTCTCCTTGCGCACGAACGCGGACCGCAATGCGCGGTGCGGCTCGCTGGCATCGAAGAAATTGCGGCGCATGTGCGCCAGTTCTTCATCGCGGTACTGCTGCAGCGGCTTTGCGGCTTCGTCTTGCGCGCGCGCCGCCTGCTTCTTCGCGATGCGCGCGGCCAGGTCCGGCGAGGCGGCCAGTTGCGCGGCCAGCCGCGTCACTTCATCGCCCAACTCTTCCGGCGCGGCCTGCAGCACGCGCTCGGCCATGCCGAGTTCGACGGCGCGCCTGGCGCTCACGGGCAGGGCCGATTGGGTCAAACGCTGCGCCTCGGCGGCGCCGACGCGGCGCGGCAGGGTGTAAGTCCAGTATTCGGAGCCGTGCAGGCCCATCAGCGTGTAGTGCGGGTTGAGCACGGCGCCGTCGCGGCACCACACCTCGTCGGCCGCCAGCGCGAGCATCACGCCGCCAGCCGCCGCATTGCCGCCGAGTGCCGACACGGTGAGGCGGTCGGTGGTGCTCAGCACCGCCTCGACCAGGTCGTTCATTGCGTGGATGTTGGCCCACGACTCCTCGGCCGGGTCGTCGGCCGCCTCGATCACGTTGAGGTGGATGCCGTTGGAGAAAAAATCGCGCAGGCCGCCGAGCAGCAGCACCGAGGTCGGACGGGTGCAGGCGAAGCGATAGGCCTGCAGCAGCCGGCGGCACTGCACGGTGCTCATCGCGCCGCCTGGGAATGAAAAGTTCAGCACGCCGACCGCGCCATGCTCGCTGTAGCGGATGTCGGACCAGGTGCGGCGTCCGGCCGGCAACTGCAGCGGTGCTGGCACCTCCGGCACTTCGAAGGGCAGCAGCTCGCCGAGCGCCTGCACGGCCGGCAGCTTGTAGCTGGGCAGCCGTGAGCCGGGCTCGCGCCAGGGGCGCAGTTGCGCGATCCATACCGCACCGTCGACAGTGGCTCGGCAGACGGCACCGGCGCGGGTGGCGATCAGCTCGCCGGGCGTGTTGCCGCGCAGCTCGTCTTCGGGATGGCCGCCGTGCAGGTACCACTGCGCGCCCAGCAATTCGTCGAGCACGCCGGGCTGCGAATCGGCCGCGCGCAACTGGCGCAGCACAAACTCGGTCGTGTCGGTCGCCCAGTCGATGCGGCGCTGCGCCTGCTTCATGAAGGGCCGCCAGCCGGCGGCAAGGGCTGCGGTCTTCTGCTTCTGAGGCTTGTACTTGCCCGAGGCGAAGCGCTCCACCGCCAGCAGCACCGCATCGAGCGCGGCGTCGGCCACCTCGCCGCGGTAGAGGTCGCTCTTGCCGGCCAGCGGCGGCACCTTCAGCGGCGACCATGCCCAGACATCGCCCGCATCCATTTCGGCCACGGCCTCGAGCACGGTGACGCCCCAGCTTTCGACGCCGCCCTGCAGCGTCCAGTCGAGCGACGAAGGCCCCCGGTCGCCCGGCGGGCCGGGATGCACGATCAGGCAGGTGTGGGCGGTCCAGATGTCCTGGGGAATGGCGGTGGTCAGCATCGGCGCCACGATGAGCTGGGGCGAATGCAGCCGCACGGCTTCGCGCAGGGCCTCGTCATTGCCGAGGGCCAGCTCCACCCCCACGGTGTGGCCGCGGTCCTGGAGTTCGGCGAGAACCCGTTGCGTCAGACTGTTGAACGCGCTTGCGACAAGCAGGATGTGCATCGGACGGACCTCGGTAATTTCGGTGACCAAATGTCAATGAATGTCAAAAATGTATCGGGATCCTTTGTTCCGGATAAGTTGAGCGAAAGTTCGCATCGGCATGACTCACCCGTCTGCGGCCTGCCGCACGGCAGGGGGCAGTCCACAATGAACGACTCATGCATTCCCCGCTGAACCTCACCCGCTTCCGCCCACGCCTGATGGACGCGCTCGCGGGATACGACCGCGAGCGCTTCTTCAAGGACCTGGGCGCGGGCGCCACGGTCGGCATCGTGGCGCTGCCGCTGGCCATGGCCTTTGCCATCGCCTCGGGGCTCAAGCCCGAGGCGGGCATCTGGACGGCGATCATCGCGGGCTTCCTGATCTCGCTGCTGGGCGGCTCGGCGGTGCAGATCGGCGGGCCGGCGGGGGCGTTCATCGTGATCGTCTACGGCATCGTCGAGCGCTACGGCGTGGCGAACCTGCTGATTGCCACCGCGTGCGCGGGCGTGCTGCTGTTCATGGCGGGGTTGTTCGGGCTGGGGCGGCTGGTGCGCTTCGTGCCGCTGTCGATCGTGGTGGGCTTCACCAATGGCATCGCGGTGTTGATATTGCTGTCGCAGTTGAAAGATCTGCTCGGGCTGACGGTGGCGAAGATGCCGGCCGACGTGTTCTCGCAGCTGCATGCGATGGCGCTGCAGATCGGCACCTTCAACCCCTATGCGTTCGCGCTCGGCATCGCCTGCGTGGCAGGGCTGCTGCTGTGGCCGTTGCTGCTGAGCAGCGACTCGAAGGTGGGCACCGCGGTGCTGCGCGTCGCTGGCCGGGTGGCGCGCACGCGCGCCGTGCAGGTGGGCGCGCGCATGCCGGGGCCCATCGTGGCGCTGGTCACGCTCACGCTGGTGTCATGGGGCTTCGAGCTGCCGGTGGAAACCATCGGCACGCGCTTCGGCGGCATTCCCGAAGGCGTGCCGGCCTTCGCGCTGCCCGATTTTTCGTGGGAGACGGTGAAGCAGCTCGTGACGCCCACGCTGACCATCGCGCTGCTCGGCGCCATCGAGTCGCTGCTGTGCGCGCGCGTGTCCGACCAGCTCAGCGGCCAGCCGCGCCACGACCCCAACCAGGAGTTGATGGCACAGGGCATCGCGAACATCGTCACGCCCTTCTTCGGCGGCATGCCGGCCACCGGCACCATCGCGCGCACCGTGACCAACATCCGCTCGGGGGGCACCTCGCCGATCGCGGGCATCGTGCATGCGATCACGCTGCTGGCGGTGGTGCTGCTGGCCGCGCCGCTGGCGCGCCACGTGCCGCTCGCGGTGCTGGCGGGCATTCTGGTGTTCGTGGGCCTGAACATGGGCGAATGGCGCGAGTTCACGCCCACGCAGTTGCGGCATTTCAGCCGGCACTACCGGCTGCTGATGCTGGGCACCTTCTTCCTCACCGTGGTGTTCGACCTGACGGTGGCGGTGCAGGTTGGCATCGTGCTGGCTTGTGCGCTCTTCATCCGGCGCATGAACGGACTGTTCAGCGTCGAACTGGTCACGCTGCAGCCGCCAGTGCTCACCTACAGCCTCTACGGCGCGCTGTTCTTCGGCGCGGCGGCCAAGCTCGACGAGGCGGTGAATGCCGCCGAGCGCGCGCCGCGCGGCATGACGGTGGTGCTGGACGCCACGCACCTGATCTACATCGACGCCACCGGTGTCGATGCGCTGCGGCAGCTGCACCGGGCGGTGCTGGCGCGCGACGGATTGTTGCGCATCGAATCGCTGCAGCCGCAACCGCTCGAGGTGCTGGTGCGTTCGGGCTTTGCCGAGGAATTGACGACGGGCCAGCCCGGCGCGTCGCACGGCGCATAGCCGCCATGGAGACTACGGGGCTTCGGTACCCCGGTCAGGCGAAGAGCCGCTGCGCACCACGCGCTGGTCGTCGTTCAGCGTGGCGGTGAAGACCATGGCCGAGTTCGGCGGCTGCACCCAGCGCCATTCCCATTCGGTCTCGCGCTTGAGCGCATAGGGCGTGACCTTGGCGGGCTTGCCCAGCATCTTGCGCAGGTCTTCCATCATCATGCCGGGCTGCACCTTGGCGAAGTTCTCGGGCGTGAGCACCTGGCGCAGCGCGCTCATCTTGCCGTCGGCACCGATGGTGATCATGTAGTTCTTCTGGCCCGCCGGCTGGCGGTTGTACTCGAACACGCGGCCACCGCCTGGGGCATCCCAGACGTTCTCGGGCTGGCCGAAACGGGCCCGCACGTCGGCCTCTGTGGACACGCCCTCTTCAAGCTCGGAGATGTTCTTCGAGTCGCATCCCACGAGAGCCATCACCGCCGCCAGAAACCCTGTTGCCATGCCGATCTGCCATCCTCGCCGTTGCCTCATGCCGTCCCCGGTAAAATTCGCGTCATAAAGGTCCAGTCTATGTCCATCTTCCGCCGCCCCCACTACACCTCCGAGATCACGAACTTCATCGAGGAGATGAAGGAAAAGAAGCCAACGCTGGAAGCCGAACAGCGCGCCGGCCGCGCCCTCCTCTGGGACAAGCACCTCGACCGCAGCCTGCTGGAGGAGTACAGCGAAGCCCGCGTTCCGATGCAGCCGTACGTCTACCAGACCCAGGCCAAGTAATTCCCCAATGCCGATTTCCCGATGCCGATTTGGCAGCACGCTCCCGTCCGCATTGCGCTGGTCGCTATTGAAACGATAGCAACAGACCGATGAAGAGCGACGAGGACAACGGCACGCTGGTGGTCGACATGCCCGACGTGGTCGACCAGGTCGCGCTCGCGAGGCTCTATGGCGAGCCGCTGTTCGCGATGCCGAAGGACCTGTACATCCCGCCCGAGGCGCTGCAGGTGTTCCTGGAGGCCTTCGAAGGCCCGCTGGACTTGCTGCTCTATCTGATCCGCAAGCAGAACTTCAACATCCTCGACATCCCGATGGCGGGGCTCACGCGGCAGTACCTGAGTTACGTCGACGAGATCCGCCAGACCAACCTCGAACTCGCGGCCGAATATCTGCTGATGGCCGCGATGCTGATCGAGATCAAGTCGCGCATGCTGCTGCCGCCCAAGAAGGTGGCCGACGGCGAAGAGGCCGAAGATCCGCGCGCCGAGCTCGTGCGCCGCCTGCTCGAATACGAGCAGACCAAGCTGCAGGCCGCCGCCCTCAGCGCCACGCCCACGTACGGACGCGACTTCTGGAAGGCGCAGGTCTACATCGAGCAGTCGCTGAAGCCGCGCTTCCCCGACGTGGACGTGGTCGAGCTGCGCGACGCGTGGGCCGACATCATGAAGCGCGCCAAGCTCGTGCAGCACCACAAGATCTCGCGCGAAGAGCTCAACGTGCGCGAGCACATGAGCATCGTGCTGCGCCACCTGCAGGGGCAGCGCTTCGTCGAATTCGAGAAGCTGTTCGACGTGTCGCGCGGTACGCCCGTGCTCATCGTCACCTTCATCGCGATGCTGGAGCTCGCGAAGGAAACGCTGATCGAAATCACGCAGGCCGAGGCCTTCGCCCCTATCTACGTCAGATTGGCTTATTCGCCAGCCTGACCCAACCGGTCCCCATATCCAGTGACTTCCGTCGTGCGCGACTTCGACGTCCTCATCGTCGGCAGCGGCCTGGCCGGCCTCTCGGCCGCGCTGCACCTGGCGCCCACGCACCGCGTGGCCGTGCTGACCAAGCGCGCGCTGAACGACGGCTCCAGCGCATGGGCGCAAGGCGGCATCGCGGCCGTGCTGGCGGCGGGCGACAGCTTCGATGCGCACGTGGAAGACACGCTGGTGGCCGGCGCCGGCCTGTGCGACCCCGAGGCCACGCGCTTCGTGGTCGAGCACGCACCCGAGGCCATCGGCTGGCTGCGCGAGCTGGGCGTGCCCTTTTCCGAGGAAGACGGCGGCCTGCACCTGACGCGCGAAGGCGGCCACAGCCAGCGCCGCATCGTGCACGTGACCGACGCCACCGGCGCGGCCGTGCAGCAGGTGCTGATCGAGCGGGTGCGGCGCACGCCGAACATCACGCTGTTCGAGCATCACACGCTGGTCGACCTGATCACCGGGCCCAAGATCGGGCTGAATGACCCTGCCTGCCTGGGCCTCTACGCACTCGACGACGAGACCGACGAGGTGCTGGCCTTCCGCGCGCCGCACACCATCCTGGCCACCGGCGGCGCGGGCAAGGTGTACCTGTACACCACCAACCCCGACACCGCCACCGGCGACGGCATTGCCGCCGCGTGGCGCGCGGGCTGCCGGGTGTCGAACATGGAGTTCATCCAGTTCCACCCGACTTGCCTGTATCACCCGCATGCAAAGTCTTTCCTGATCAGCGAAGCGGTGCGCGGCGAAGGCGGGCTGCTCAAGCTTCCCGACGGAACCCGCTTCATGCCGAAGCACGACGAGCGCGCCGAACTCGCGCCGCGCGACGTGGTGGCCCGCGCGATCGACTTCGAGATGAAGAAGCACGGCCTCGACTGCGTGCACCTCGACATCTCGCACCAGCCGGCAGCGTTCCTGAAAGAGCACTTCCCCAACATCCTCGCGCGCTGCCTGGAGCTGGGCATCGACATCACGCGCGAGCCCATTCCGGTGGTGCCGGCCGCGCACTACACCTGTGGCGGCGTGCTCAGCGACCTGAGCGGGCGCACCGACATCCCGGGCCTCTACGCCATCGGCGAGACCGCCTGCACCGGCCTGCACGGCGCCAACCGCCTGGCCAGCAACTCGCTGGTCGAGTGCATGGTGTTCGCACGCGCCGCGGCCAGCGCCATTGCCGCGGCTCCAGCACGCGAGCGCGCCGAGCTGCCCGCCTGGGACGACAGCCGCGTCACCGACGCCGATGAAGCCGTGGTCATCTCGCACAACTGGGACGAGCTGCGCCGCTTCATGTGGGACTACGTCGGCATCGTGCGCACCAACAAACGCCTGGAGCGCGCGAGCCATCGCATCGCGCTGCTGCAGGCCGAGATCCAGGAGTTCTATGCGAACTTCCACGTCACGCGCGACCTGCTTGAACTGCGCAACCTGGTGCAGGTGGCCGAGCTGATCGTTCGTTCCGCGCAGGCCCGCCACGAGAGCCGTGGCCTGCATTTCAGCCGCGACTATCCTTCGCTCGCCGAGCCCACCGCACCCACGGTGCTGGTGCCGCCGGACGGCCGATAGCCCTACCCGCTTCGTTTTCTTCACTCAAGGATGCCCGGCCACCGACGCCCGCAGGGAGAAACCCAACCATGTCGAACACCACGCCCCCAATCACCGACACGCCGCCCGCTTCGCCCTACGGCACGCTGCCGCCGGCCTCCCCGCCTGCCTCGCGCAAGCCCGTGAGCCTGCCGCGCCTGGCCGACATGCACGCGCGCGGCGAGAAGATCGCGATGCTCACGGCCTACGACGCCACCTTCGCGGCCATGGCCGACACCGCGGGCATCGACTGCCTGCTGGTCGGCGACTCGCTCGGCATGGTCTGCCAGGGCCTGAACAGCACGGTGGGCGTGAGCCTGGACACCATGCGCTATCACACCGACAGCGTCTCGCGCGGCCTGCGCCGCGTGCAGGGCACGACCTGGCTGATTGCCGACCTGCCCTTCGGCAGCTACCAGGAATCGCGCGAGCAGGCGCTGCGCAGCGCCACCGTGCTGATGCAGGCCGGTGCACACATGGTCAAGCTCGAAGGCGGCGGCTGGACCACCGACACGGTGCGCTTCCTGGTCGAGCGCGGCATCCCGGTGTGCGCCCACCTCGGCCTGACGCCGCAGACGGTGCACGCACTGGGCGGCTACCGCGTGCAGGGCAAGGGCGACGCCGCCGGCGCGCTGCTGAAGCAGCAGGCCCACGCGCTGCAGGACGCGGGCGCCGCAATGCTGGTGCTCGAAATGGTGCCGGCCGCGCTGGCCGCCGAGCTCACCGCCGAACTGAATCACTGCGCCACCATCGGCATCGGCGCCGGCAAGGCCACCGCCGGGCAGGTGCTGGTATTGCACGACATGCTTGGCATCAACCTCGGGAAGATGCCGAAGTTCGTGCGCAACTTCATGGCCGACGCGCCGGGCGTGCTGCCCGCCCTCAAGGCCTACGTGCAGGCCGTCAAGGACGGCAGCTTCCCCGACGACCGACTCCACGCCTGGTAAGGAAGGAAACCCTCATGTACATCGCACACACCATCGCCGAACTTCGCGACCACCTGGCCGCCTTCAAGCGCCCCGCCTTCGTCCCCACCATGGGCAACCTGCACGACGGCCACCTGGCCCTGGTGAAGCAGGCCAAGCCACTGGGCGACGTGACGGTGGCCAGCATCTTCGTGAACCGCCTGCAGTTCCTGCCGCACGAAGACTTCGACACCTACCCGCGCACCTGGGACAGCGACTGCGAGAAGCTGCGCACCGCCGGCTGCAACGTGCTGTTCGCGCCGGATGAGAAAGCGCTCTACCCCGAGCCGCAGACCTGCAAGGTGCACCCCGACCCGGCGCTGGCCGACATCCTCGAAGGGCATTTCCGCCCCGGCTTCTTCATCGGCGTGTGCACGGTGGTGATGAAGCTCTTCCAGTGCGTGCAGCCGCGCGTGGCCGTGTTCGGCAAGAAGGACTACCAGCAGCTGATGATGATCCGGCACATGGTGCGGCAGTTCGCGCTGCCCATCGAGATCGTGGGCGGCGAGACCTTCCGCGCCGACGACGGCCTCGCGCTGTCGTCGCGCAACGGCTACCTGAACGAAAGCGAACGCGCCGAGGCGGTGCAGCTGTCGAAGGCGCTGAAGGCAATGGCCGAAGCGGTGCGCTCGGGCGAGCGCGACCTGGCCGCGATCGAAGCGCGGGCCATGCAGATGCTCACGCAACGCGGCTGGCAGCCGGACTATCTTGTGCTGCGGCGCCGCGCCGACCTGCAGGCACCGGCCGCGGGTGAACCGCTCGTGGCGCTGGCTGCTGCACGCCTGGGCAGCACGCGGCTGATCGACAACCTCGAGATCGACACACCGGCCTCATGACTTACAGCGTCAAAGAAATCTTCTACACCCTGCAAGGCGAAGGCGGCCAGGCGGGCATGCCGGCCGTGTTCTGTCGCTTTGCAGGCTGCAACCTCTGGACGGGCCGCGAGGAAGATCGAGCCTCCGCCGTCTGCCGTTTCTGCGACACCGACTTCGTGGGCACCGACGGCACGCTGGGCGGCAAGTTCAAGACCGCCGACCTGCTTGCTGACACCATCGCCGCGCAATGGCCAGCCGCAGATGCCGACCATCGCCTCGTGGTTCTGACTGGCGGCGAGCCGTTGCTGCAGGTAGACGCCGCACTGGTCGACGCGCTGCACGCGCGGCGCTTCCGCATCGCAGTCGAGAGCAATGGCACGGTCGAGGCGCCCGAGGGCATCGACTGGCTGTGCATCAGCCCCAAGGCCGGCGCGCCATGGGTGCAGCAGCGCGGCCAGGAGCTGAAGCTGGTGTGGCCGCAGACCGAGTTCGACCTCGACACGATGGCGCGCACAGGCGAGTTCACGCACCGCTTTTTGCAGCCGATGGACGGGCCCGACCGGGTCGCGAACACCGAGCTTTGCATTGCCGAATGCATGAAGCAGCCGGTTTGGCGCCTGAGCGTGCAGACGCACAAGATCACCGGGATCCGCTGAGACTGCGGCCCTTTTTCCTCTGAGTTTCTTTTTTGACGATGCGATTCACCATCAGCCAACGCTTTTTCTTCGACGCCGCCCACACACTGAAGCGCGAGATCGAAGTCGAAGGCAGCCGCCGTATCCACGGCCACACGTACCACGCGGAGGTGTGGCTTGCAGGGGAGCGCGATCCAGTGACGGGGATGGTGATCGACCTGGGGTTGCTGCGCCGGCGGTTGGAAGATGTGCGCGAGAAGCTCGACCATCACCTGCTGGATGACGTGGCCGGACTGCATCCGCCGACGCTGGAGAACCTGTGCGTGTTCATTGCGGATGCGCTGCCGGACTTGCGGCCCTCGCTGGCCCGCGTGCGTGTGTGGCGCGAGGCGCTGGGCGACAGCTGCACCGTGGACTTCTAGGTTCCCCCCAGAGCGGGAAGGAGCAAGACAGGGTCAGGCGGCGCCGATGCCTGCTACCAAGCTGCCGGGCGCCTGCCCGTTCTTCAGCCCGGCAGTAAACGCCAGCATCCGGTCGATCGGCACGCGCGCCCGCAGGCCCAGCGCCGGGTCGACATGGATCTCGCCCGCGCCGGTCTCCAGCGCATTCGCCAGCTCGACCAGCCCGTTCATCGCCATCCACGGGCAATGAGCGCAGCTCTTGCAGGTGCCGCCGTTGCCGGCCGTGGGCGCCTCGATGAAGACCTTGCCGGGGTTCAGCGTGCGCAGCTTGTGCAGCATGCCGCTGTCGGTGGCAACGATGAATTCGCTGGCATCCATACGCTGTGCCGCGTTCAGGATGGCCGAGGTGGAGCCCACCGCGTCTGCCAGCGCAATCACGTCAGACGGGGACTCGGGGTGCACCAGCACCTTCGCCTTCGGATGCTCCTTCATGAGCAGTTCGAGCTCCAGCGCCTTGAACTCGTCGTGCACGATGCAGGCGCCGTTCCAGCTGACCATGTCCGCACCGGTCTGGCGCTGGATGTAGTCGCCCAGGTGGCGGTCGGGGCCCCAGAGAATCTTCTGCCCGGCCGCGTGCAGCGCGTTCACCACGTCGAGCGCGCAGCTGGAGGTGACCAGCCAGTCGGCTCGCGCCTTCACGGCCGCGCTGGTGTTGGCGTAGACGACCACGGTGCGGTCGGGGTGCTGGTCGCAGAAGGCGCTGAACTGCTCGACTGGGCAGCCCAGGTCGAGCGAGCAGTTCGCATCGAGGTCGGGCATCAGCACGCGCTTTTCGGGCGAGAGGATCTTCGAGGTCTCGCCCATGAAGCGCACGCCCGACACCACCAGCGTCTGCGCGGCGTGGTCGCGGCCGAAGCGCGCCATTTCGAGCGAATCGCTCACGATGCCGCCGGTTTCCTCGGCAAGGTCCTGCAGGTCGGGGTGCACGTAGAAGTGCGACACCATCACCGCGTTGCGTTCGCGCAGCAGGCGGCGGATGCGCTCCTTCAGCGCGATGCGCTCATCGGGCGAAGGCTCGGCCGGCACTCGGGCCCAGGCGTGGCGCGTGTCGCAGACGGCGCCGGCCTTTGCGGCGGGCTGCTCGTAGTCGACGTCGATGACCGGAGACGACATGGGCGGATCAGCTTTCCAGAAAACGCATCGAGTAGTCGATGGCTTTGACATCCTTGGTCAATGCGCCGACCGAGATGCGGTCTACACCGGTTTCGGCCAGTGCGCGCAGACCGTCCAGTGTGACGCCACCGGATATCTCCAGCACGGCCTTGCGGTCTTCGCCGGCTTCGTCGTTGACGCGCACGGCCTCGCGCAGCGTGGGCAGGTCCATGTTGTCGAGCAGCACCATGCGCGCGCCGGCTTCCAGCGCTTCGCGCAGCTGGGTCAGCGTTTCGACCTCGACTTCGACGAAGGCGGCTTGCGAGGCAACCGGCGCCACCGCGCGCAGGGCCGCGGCCACACCACCGGCTGCGGCGATATGGTTTTCCTTGATGAGCACCGCGTCGTACAGGCCGATGCGGTGGTTCAGGCCACCGCCGGTGCGCACCGCGTACTTCTGCGCGAGGCGCAGGCCCGGAATGGTCTTGCGGGTGTCGACGATGCGGGCGCGCGTGCCGCGCACGGCGTCGGCGTAGAGGGCGGTCTTGGTGGCGACCGCGCTCAGCAACTGCAGGAAATTGAGCGAGGTGCGCTCGGCCGTCAGCAGCGCGCGGGCGGCACCTTCGATTTCGAGCACGGTCTGGTCGGCCGCGCAGCGCTCGCCTTCGGCACACAGCCAGTGGATACGCACTTGCGGATCGAGCTGCCGCAGCGTGGCCTCGACCCAGGGCGCGCCGCACACGACGGCGGATTCGCGCGCCAGCACGCGGGCGCGGGCGGTGCGGGCCGGGTCGACCAGCGACGCGGTGAGGTCGCCGTCGGCGACGTCTTCCTGCAATGCGCGGGTGGCATCGGACAGGGCCAGCGCGGCCACGGCCGACGCTGAAAAATCAAAGCGAAGGCTCATGGCTCTTTGTCTCTGCGTTTTTTTATTAAGAGGAATGGCGAGGAGAAGCCGCAGCGCCGGGCGGCACGGATTCCGGCACCGGGTCGCGGCCGGTCAGGGCGGCCACCGCGTCTTGCGGGCTCACGCGGCCGTCGAGCAAGGCGACCACGCCTTCGGCGATCGGCATCTCAATGCCGAGGCCACGCGCGCGCTGCACCACGGTGCGGGCGCAGTACACGCCTTCGGCCACATGGCCCAGCGAATCGACGGCCTGCGCCAGCGTGCGGCCCTGGGCCAGCAGCAGGCCGACCTTGCGGTTGCGCGACAGGTCGCCGGTGGAGGTCAGCACCAGGTCGCCCAGGCCCGAAAGGCCCATGAAGGTTTCAGCGCGGGCGCCCAGCGCGAGGCCGAAGCGCGTCATTTCGGCGAGGCCCCGGGTGATGAGCGCCGCGCGGGCGTTGAGCCCGAGCGCGAGGCCGTCGCACAGGCCGGTGGCGATGGCCAGCACGTTCTTCACCGCGCCGCCCACTTCCACGCCCACGATGTCCTCGTTGGCGTAGACGCGCAGCGCGGGGCCGTGGAAGGCGTCGACCAGCGTGTCGCGCACGGCGGCATGCGGGCTGGCGGCCACCAGCGCGGTCGGGCGCCCTTCGGCAACCTCCTGCGCGAAGCTGGGGCCGCTGAGCACGCCCGCTCTCAAATCAGGAGCAACCTGCGCCCAGATTTCATGGGCGAGCAGGCCGAAGGATGTGGGTGAGGCGTCAAGTGCGGGCTCAACGCCCTTGCACAGCCACGCCACCGCCGCAGTGGTGCCACGCAGTGCAATGAGCTGTTCACGCAGGGCAGCCATGGGGGTGGCCACGATGACGAGGTCGGCGCCGGCCTGCGCCTGGCCGATGTCGCCCGCGCGCACGGCGAGCGAGGCCGGCAGTGCCAGCCCGGGCAGGTAGCGGGTGTTTTCACGCGCGGCCGACATGGCGTCGGCCTGGGCGGCATCGCGCGCCCAGAGCGTGACCTCGTGGCGAGCCGCCGCGTTGACAGCGACTGCCGTGCCCCAGGCACCGGCGCCATGAACGCAGATCTTCATCGGCGTTGGCGACATCGAGGGCGTTGGGCGCTGTTTACTGCGCCAGGGTCGGCGCAGCCTGGCCAGCGGCCTGCGCCTGCTGCTGCTCGTACATCGCCTGGAAGTTGATTTCAGCCAGGTGCACGGGCGGGAAGCCGCCGCGCTGGATCACGTCGGCCACGTTGCCGCGCAGGTACGGGTAGACGATCTGCGGGCAGGCGATGCCCAGGATGGCGCCCATCTGCTCTTCCGGCAGGTGGCGGATTTCGAAGATGCCGGCCTGCTTGGCTTCGACCAGGAACACGGTCTTGTCGCCGATCTTGGTCTGCACGGTGGCCGACACGGTGATCTCGAAGATGCCGTCGGTCACGGGCTGGGCGTCCACGCCGAGCTGGATGTCGACGGTGGGCTGCTCCTGCTCCAGCAGGATCGCGGGCGAATTGGGTTGTTCGAGCGACAGGTCCTTGAGGTAGACGCGCTGGATCTGGAAAACGGGATCTTGGGCTTGCTGGTCGGCCATGGCTGAACTTTCGAGGATCAAAACAATGCCCGCCGGGGAGAGGTTCCCGCAGCGGGCTGCAGATGGATGAGCGAACGATTATCGCCCGGCGACCGCGCCACTTCCGTGACGCCGGTTGCTTTGTGTTTCAGGCGCTCTGCAGCAGGGGCACGAGGCCGCCGCGGCTGTCGAGGGCCATCAGGTCGTCGCAGCCACCCACGTGGGTGTCACCGATGAAAATCTGCGGCACCGTGCGGCGCTGGGTGATTTCCATCATGGTGTTGCGGGCCTGGGGGTCGGTGTCGATGCGGATCTCTTCGATCTGCTCGACGCCCTTGGACTTCAGGATTTGCTTCGCACGCGTGCAATAGGGGCAAACGGCGGTGGTGTACATCTTGACTGCTTGCATACGCTCTATCTCGGGGAGATTTCAGGCCTTTTCAACGGGCAGGTTAGCGTCTTTCCAGGCTTTCAGCCCGCCGGCCACGGCTTGGGCCTGCTCGTAGCCCAGCTTCTTGGCCATGGCCACGGCGCGCTGGGCGCGGGCGCCGGTGGCGCATACCAGCAGCAGCGGCACGGTCTTGTTCTTGACCGCGCCGGTGAGCTTTTCCTCGAGCTGGTTCAGGGGAATGTTCTTGGCGCCGATCATGTGGCCGGTGGCGAATTCTTCCGCCTCGCGCACATCGACAAGCACCGCGCGCTCGCGGTTGATGAGCTGCACGGCACCCTGCGCCGTGAGCGTTCCGCCGCCCGCCCCCCGCACCAGCGGCCAGGCCAGCATGGCTCCCGAGCTGAGCGCGATCAGGATCAGCATCCAGTTCGCGGTGACGAATTCGATCAATTTCACGGGGGTTCCTTGAATGGCAAACCGGGGATTTTAGAATGCGAGGTTTCGCAAGCGCAGCCAAAGGCCTCCCACATGCACAAACTGGTATTGATCCGTCACGGCGAATCCACCTGGAATCTCGAAAACCGCTTCACCGGATGGACCGACGTGGACCTGACCGAGACCGGCGTGGAGCAGGCCAAGCAGGCCGGCCGGCTGCTCAAGGCCGAAGGTTACGACTTCGACGTCGCCTACACGAGCGTGCTCAAGCGCGCCACCCGCACCCTGTGGCACACGCTCGACGAACTCGACCGCACCTGGCTGCCCGTGGTCCATTCCTGGCGCCTGAACGAGCGCCACTACGGCGGCCTGCAAGGCCTGAACAAGGCCGAAACCGCCAAGAAGTACGGCGACGAGCAGGTGCTGGTCTGGCGCCGCAGCTATGGCACCCCGCCCCCGCCGCTGGAAGCCGACGACCCACGCAGCGAGCGCGGCGACGTGCGATACGCCAAGCTGGCGCCCGAACAGATTCCGCTGACCGAGTGCCTGAAAGACACGGTGGCGCGCGTGCTGCCCTTCTGGAACGAGTCGATGGCGCCGGCCATCCGCACCGGCCGCCGCCTGGTCGTGGCGGCCCACGGCAATTCGATCCGGGCGCTGGTGAAGTACCTCGACGGCATCTCCGACGACGCCATCGTCGGCCTGAACATCCCGAACGGCATTCCGCTGGTCTACGAGCTCGACGACGACCTCAAGCCCCTGCGCCACTACTATCTCGGCGATGCCGCAGCCGCCGAAAAGGCAGCCGCAGCGGTGGCATCGCAAGGCAAGGGCTGAAAAGACCGGTAAAGACCGCCCTGAAAGCCCCTGCCCGGCGCTCCATCCGTGGAACCCCGGCAAACAAATTGCTTCCAAGCTGTGTATATTGATTCGACAGCCGCCGACAAGGACAACCACTCATGATGGGCCAGAAACTGAAGATCACCGGCTGGGTCGCCGCCGGCGCCGTAGCAGGCGTCCTGACCACCGTCTCGTTGCAGACAGTCGCACGCGGTTCGCTTGCGCCACTGCCGCTCGAGGAATTGCAGCAGCTCGCTGCCGTCTTCGGCATGGTCAAGAGCGACTACGTCGAGCCGGTCGACGAGAAAAAGCTCATCTCCGACGCCATTTCGGGCATGGTTGCCGGCCTCGATCCGCATTCCCAGTACTTCGACAAGAAGTCCTTCAAGGAATTCAGGGAAGGCACCACCGGCCGCTTCGTCGGCGTGGGCATCGAGATTTCGCAGGAAGACGGCCTCATCAAGGTCGTCTCGCCCATCGAAGGCTCCCCTGCTTTCCGCGCCGGCCTGAAGCCCAATGACCTGATCACCAAGATCGACGACACCGCCGTGCGCGGCCTGTCGCTGAACGAGGCGGTCAAGCGCATGCGCGGTGAGGCCAACACCAAGGTGCTGCTGACCATCTTCCGCAAGGACGAGAGCCGCACCTTCCCGGTGACGATCACGCGCGAAGAAATCCGCACGCAGTCGGTCCGCGGCAAGATGATGGAACCCGGCTATGGCTGGATCCGCCTGTCGCAGTTCCAGGAGCGCACCGTCGACGACTTCGTCAAGAAGATCGACGACCTGTACAAGGAAGACCCGAACCTCAAGGGCCTGGTGCTCGACCTGCGCAACGACCCGGGCGGCCTGCTCGACGCGGCGGTGGCGGTGTCGTCGGCCTTCCTGCCCGAGAACGTCACGGTGGTCACCACCGACGGCCAGCTGGCCGAAAGCAAGTCGGTCTACAAGGCGGCGCCGGAGTTCTACCAGCGCCGTTCGGGCAGCGACCCGCTGCGCAGCCTGCCGGCCGCGCTCAAGAGCGTGCCGCTGGTGGTGCTGGTGAACGAAGGCTCGGCCTCGGCCAGCGAGATCGTGGCCGGCGCGCTGCAAGACCACAAGCGCGCCACCATCATGGGCAGCCAGACCTTCGGCAAGGGCTCGGTGCAGACGGTGCGCCCGCTCGGCCCCGACACCGGCCTGAAGATCACCACGGCGCGCTACTACACGCCGAGCGGAACCTCGATTCAGGCCAAGGGCATCGTACCCAACGTGCTGATCGACGAAAGCGCCGAAGGCAGCCCGTTTGCCGCCCTGCGCATGCGCGAGGCCGACCTCGAGAAGCACCTGGCCAGCGGCCAGGGCCCCGAAGTCAAGGACCCGGAACGCGAAAAGGCCCGCGACGAAGCCCGCAAGCGCCTCGAGGAAGAAGCCAAGAAGCCGCCGCAGGACCGCAAAGTACCCGAGTTCGGCACCGACAAGGACTTCCCGCTGGTGCAGGCGCTCAACCGCCTGAAGGGCCAGCCGGTGCTGGTCAGCAAGACGCAGATCATCGTCGACAACAAGGAAGAGAAGAAAGAGAACTGAGAGCCGGTGGCGCATGGAAGATAGCCAGCTGCTGCGCTATTCGCGCCACATCCTTCTCGAGGAATTCGGCATCGACGGGCAGGAGCGCGTCAGTGCCGGACGGGTTCTCGTCATAGGCGCCGGCGGACTGGGTTCGCCGGTGGCCCTGTACCTTGCGGCAGCGGGGGTCGGCCACATCGTGCTGGTCGACGACGACGAGGTCGATCTCACCAATCTCCAGCGCCAGGTCGCCCACACCCACGCGCGAGTGGGCCTCGCCAAGGTCGAATCCGCCGCGCAGGCCATGCGCGACATCAACCCCGACATCGCCATCGAAACCCACGCCCTGCGCGCCGACGAGGCGCGGCTGTCGCGCCTGGTCGCGCAGGCCGACGTGGTGGTCGACTGTTGCGACAACTTCGCCACCCGGCAGGCCGTCAACCGCGCCTGCGTGGCTCACGCCAAGCCGCTGGTGGCGGGCGCGGCGATCCGTTTCGATGGCCAGCTGAGCGTCTACGACACCCGCGACGCCACCTCGCCCTGCTATGCCTGCCTGTTCCCACCCGATGCGGATTTCGAGGAAACGCGCTGTGCGGTGCTCGGAGTGTTCGGCCCCGTGGTCGGAACCATCGGTACGCTGCAGGCCAGCGAGGCGCTGAAGCTGCTGGCCGGCATCGGCCCGTCGCTGGCGGGCAAGCTGTTGATGTTCGACGGGCGCAGCACCTCTTTCGACACGCTGCGCGTGGCGCGCGACCCGCACTGCAGCGTCTGCGCGCAGCGCCCTCCTCTTCTTCCCGTCTAGGGCTGCTTTGCGCCCTTTGCGCGGGCGGCGCCGTTGGCGGCCGCCCCGGCCGTGGGCTTGTTGGCCTGCGCCAGCACGCCCTTGCAATCGGAATCCACGCCCGGGCCGGGCTCGATGGTCGCGGCCAGCGCCAGCAGCGGATTGATGGCGCCCAGCGCCAGCGCAGCCAGCCCGCGCCCCGCCAGGGGAACGACCTCCACGCCGCCCTTCGGATCGCCGAAGGTGCCGCTCACCACCAGCGGCGTACGAATCGACAGGATGCTCTTGCTCTTGGGCTCCGGCCGGACCACGAAATCGAGCCCCTCGGTCGCCAGGTTGGCCTGGCCGGTGGCAATGAACACGGCGTTGGTCGTGTCCACCACGAGCGTGCGCCCGGTCATCAGCCCCTTGTTCACGTCGAAGGCCAGGGCCGCGCAGCGCAGCTCGACGTTGCGATCGCCGCGCAGCATGAACTTGATGATGTCGCCGCCCACCAGCGTCGCGAACACCGGCAAAAGGTTGCCGAACTGGCCGCGTCCCGAAATGACCGCCACGTCGCCCGACACGCCCCCCAGCCAGTTGGCCACGGTGCTGCCCGAGCCCGACAGGTTGATGCGCCCGTCCAGACGGCCCACGCTGTTGCCCGTGGTCTCGAGCTTGGGGAACAGGCGGGCCAGCTGCATCGCCCGTACGTCGAGCGAGGCGCGGATGTCCGCCGGGTTCTTCGAGGCGTCGATGCGGATCGCACCGCTCAGTTTGCCGCCGGCCACGCCCAGGTCGAGCGGGTCGAGCGTGAGCACGCCGTTGGCCAGCTTGACCTGCACGCTGCCGCTGTCCAGCGGAACGTCGCGCACATTCCGGATGCGGTCTGCCGTGTATTTCACGTCGGCGTTCATGGCGCGCAGGCGTTCGAAGTCGAGCGGCGCCGTGGGCAGCACCTTGCCGCCCGGCCGCTTGACCTGCGTGATGGTTGGCGGCGGAGCCACGCCTTCCACGGTGGCGGCAGTGCGCGCCGTGGGCGGCAGGCCGATCAGCGGGCCGAGGTCGTCCATGTCCATCACGCGCGAGCGCAGGTCGCCCGCCAGATGTGGCAGCTGGCCGGCCTGGTCGAAGCGCATGTCGCCGGCGATGTCGGACAGGCCCAGCCTGCCCTTGAGGCCGGTGGCTTGCCACAGCTTGCCGCGCTTGCCCAGGCTGCCGCTCAGGGCGTAGGGCGAGGTCTGCGGCAGCGCGATGCCGAGCAGCGGGAACAGGGCGCCAAGCGTCTGGCCCTTGATTTCGAACTTCGCGTCGATGCCGTCGAGCCCCGACAGCTCGGCCACCGTGCCGGCAGCCTTCAGCTGGGTCTGCCCGGCAGCCGCGTTGATCTCCATCGGAAACGGCGGCGCACCCGCGGCGTTGATCTGCAGCACGTTGCCGGTGCGTCCGCTGGCGGTCAGCGGCTGCCCCTTGTAGCGGCCCTTGATGCGGTAGCTGAGCGGCATCTCGCCGCGGCTGCTGGCGTAGCTCAGGTCGGCGTGCAGATCGACCCCAAGGTGCTTGGCCAGGAAGTCGACCGCGCCGGTGTCGACCTGCATCAGGCCGATGCTGGGCACGGTGCCGCCGTCGGAGGTGTCCTTGCCGAGCGCCCAGGTGCGGCGCCCGTCCGCCTCCATCTGCAGGCCCAGCGTGGGCGAGAAGAGCGCGAGCCGCGGAATGACGATCTTGCTGGCGATCAACGGCCAGATGCGGATGTCGAACTCGGCGCGATCCGCCTTGACCAGATAAGGGTCGCGCGCCCACGAGGGGTTGGCGAACTCGATGCCGTCGAACTTGACCGTGGCCTGCCGCCAGCCAAGGCCCACGTCGAGCCGCCGCGTGATCTCGAACTTGCGCCCGGTCTTCTCGCTGACATAGCGGTTGACCGGCTCGCGCAGCATGTCCCAGGGAAAGAAGGCAAGTCCGATGACCAGCGCCGCGAACAGCAGCACGACGCCGGCCACCAGCTTCTGCCAGAGCGGTCGGTTGCGCAGGATGCTCGTTGCGTTCGTTGCCATGGGTCCTTGTAACTCGAATGACCGCGCCGCCCGGGTCGGCGATGGGCCGCAGAAACCGTGAGGCATTGCCTACGAATGCACCTTGCAGGCTTCGACGGATGCACGCGTCGGACCTCGCCTACAAGAGCCACGCGCCGAAGCTTGCATGATCTGCCACCGCAACGCCTCAAAGTCCATGCTGGCAGGCATTTGCACCAGAGAGGCGCTGCAAATGCGTCTGCCAACCTCAGAGGAAGCGCGGTTCGGCATGGATTCCAGATTGCAGACCTAC
The DNA here is from genome assembly GCF_051992195.1 of Variovorax sp. YR566. Classification (NCBI taxonomy): domain Bacteria; kingdom Pseudomonadati; phylum Pseudomonadota; class Betaproteobacteria; order Burkholderiales; family Comamonadaceae; genus Variovorax; species Variovorax sp. YR566. Next base: position 5,944,316 of record NZ_CP197092.1, read on the forward strand.
GTCGTCGAAGACAACCTCACGATCCGTGAAAACCTCATTGGCACGCTGGAAGAACTCACCTCCACCACGGTCGTCGGCTTTGCCGAAACCGAAAGCGGCGCGCGCGCATGGCTGCTCGGCCACGATGGCGAGTGGGACCTCGTCATCGTCGATCTCTTTCTCAAGCAGGGCAGCGGTCTGGGCGTGCTCCAGGCCTGCCAGTCGCGCAAGCCGCTGCAGAAGGTGGTGGTGCTCAGCAACTATGCGACGCCCGACATCCGGCGGCGCTGCGCCGAGTTCGGGGTCGACGCGGTGTTCGACAAGTCGAACGAAATCGACGCGCTGGTCGACTTCTGCATCGTGCAGGCCAAGGCCTTGCACTCCGCGCCCGGGGCTCCCGGGGCGGGTTGAGGAAGAAGCCGCGTTGGGCCCCCTCCCCACTCTTTCCGCTCCCTGGCCGATCTCAGTCGATCAGCTTGTTCTTCAGCGCGTAGTAGGTGAGGTCGCTGTTGGAGGAGAGGTTCATCTTTTCCATCAGGCGCGTGCGGTAGGTGCTCACGGTCTTCACCGACAACGACAGCGTCTTGGCGATGTCGCCGGCGGTCTCGCCCTTGGCGAGCTTCAGGAACACCTGGAACTCGCGCTCCGAGAGCTGCTCGTGCGGCGCGGCGTCGTCCTTGCGGTCGAGCTGGCGGGCCAGCAGTTCAGCCACGGCGGGCGTGATGTAGCGACGGCCCAGCGAGATGGTGCGGATGGCGTTGACGATCTCGATGGGATCGCACTCCTTGTTGAGGTAGCCGCTCGCGCCCTGGCGGATCAGGTTCATCGCGTAGTGCTCTTCGGGGTATCCGCTCAATATGAGGATGCCCACGTCCGGCGCCTTGGCGCGGATCATGGCGAGCGCATCGATACCGCTTTGACCGGGCATCGAAAGGTCCATGACCAGAACGTCCAGCTCCGTGGTGCGCACCAGCTCGATGGCCTCTCGGCCGCTGGCTGCTTCACCCGCCACGCGCAGGTCCACGTGCTCGGAGAAGAACTGCCGGAGGCCCGATCGCACGATGGCGTGGTCGTCCACAATTCCGATTTTGATCATCTGTTACTTTCTTCGTTGTGTTGCGGACATGCGGGTCGCAACATACCGGGTCCCTGATTGTTATCAATTATTCACGAACTTGCGTAGTACGCAGCCTCGAAAGTTTCATGCACTGGTTAGCCCCTCCAAGAATGGCCGTGAGCCTGCTGCTCGCGGCGCTGGCTGCGCTGGCCCTCGTCGGCATCAACGAGGCCGGCTACCGGCAGTCGAGCCGCGCCCTCGCCGACATCGACGAGGCGCAGCAGATGCGGGGCGCGCTCAACCAGATCCTGCAGAACATGCTGGATGCCGAGACCGGCCAGAGAGGCTACCTGCTGACCGGCGAGGCGAACTACCGAAAACCCTATGACGACGCGGTCAAGCAGGTCGACGGCCAGCTCGCGACCCTGCGCCGGCTGTACGCCGGCCGTCCGGCCGAACTCACCCAGCTGGCCGAGCTGTCGAAGCACGTGCTGCGCAAGGTGGCCGAGATGGACATGAGCGTGCGGCTGCGCCAGGACGGCAAGGAAGATGCCTGGAAGTTCGTCATCACGACCGACGTGGGCCGCGAGGAGATGGACTCCATCCGCGCGACGGCGGGCGAGCTGGTGAAGATCAGCAACGTCACCCTGCACCAGAGCCAGGAGCAGGTGCTGCGCTCGCTGCAGCTGGCGCGCATCGGCACCGCCATCGTGGCGCTGGCCGCGCTGTTCGCCTTCTTCCTGTACCTGCGCCAGACGCATGCGCTGCACTCCATCGGCGAGCGCCAGCAGGAGGCCCTGCAGCGCGAGCGCAATGCGCTGGAAGACGAAGTGCGCGAACGCACCGCCTCGCTGGCCGAACTGGCCACCCACCTGCAGGACGTGCGCGAGACCGAGCGCGGCTATCTTGCGCGCGAGCTGCACGACGAACTGGGCTCTCTGCTCACCGCCGCCAAGCTGGACGTGGCGCGGCTGAAGTCGCGGCTGGCGGACTCGCCCGACGCGATCCAGCGGCTGCAGCACCTGACCGACCTGCTCAACAGCGGCATCGCGCTCAAGCGCCGCATCATCGAAGACCTGCGGCCGTCGTCGCTCTCCAACCTGGGGCTGGTCGCCTCGCTGGAGATCCTGGGGCGCGAGTTCGGGGAACGCTCGGGCCTGCAGATCGAGATGGCGCTGGAGCCGGTAACCATGGACGAGTCGCGCCAGCTCACCATCTATCGCATGGTCCAGGAAAGCCTCACCAACATCAGCAAGTACGCCGAGGCCAGCGAAGCCACCATCGTGCTGAAGAACTACGACAACCACGTCATCGTGGAAGTGGCCGACAACGGCAAGGGCTTCGACACGCAGCGCATGCGCCCGTCGACACACGGCCTAGCGGGCATGCGGCACCGGGTGGAGGCGGCGCGCGGCAAGCTCACGGTCTCCTCGACGCCGGGCAAGGGCACCCGACTGAGCGCCATGCTCCCCGTCGTCAAGCCGGCCTGAGCTGCCTGCAGGAGCGGCACTTCTGCACGCGCGGGCGCAGAGCGACTCGGCCATCTCCTACGCACCCCGCCCCTGGCCGCTGACAGGTCGGGGGCATGCCCCCACTTAAGGTTGCACCCATGCCATCCGAAGCCTCTGCGCGAGGTTGCGGATGCGATGGTTTTTCATAACGACGAGGCAAGCCTCGAAGGAGTTCCACATGCTGCATTACGCCGTGGTGTTTCTGGTCATCGCCCTGATCGCGGCCCTGTTCGGGTTCGGCGGCATCGCCGCCAGCGCGGTGGGCATTGCCAAGATCCTTTTCGTGATCTTCGCGATCCTCGCGATTGCGAGCTTCCTTGCCGGCTTGCTTCGACGCAAGTAGCGTCGTTACGATCAACAGGCTTGCGCATTTCATTTTTCCGGAAAGGACCTCACATGAACACGACGACCAAGACTCCCTCGCAACTCGCCGACGACGTGCGCCAGACCGCGCGTGAAGCGGTCGAAACCACCCGCGCCTACGCACAGAACGCGGTGAATGCGGCGGGCGAAAAGGTCCGCGACCTGCAACGCGATGCCGAACCGGGTGTCGAGCAGCTCGCAGCCCGCGTGCAGCAAGCCGTTCAGCGCGGCCTGGACGCCGCGTCCACCACCAGCGCACGTGCGCAGCGCCGCATCGAACAGGCTGCCGACGTCACCGGCCGCTACATCTCCGACCAGCCAGTGCGCTCCGTACTGCTGGCTGCAGCCGCCGGCGCAGCCATCACGGCACTCATCGTGCTGGCCAGCCGCCGCAGCCGGGACGACTATTGATTCGCCGCTGAATTTCCGTCGCTGCACCGGTTCCCGGCACCATGCTTCATCCGATTTTTTCCACGGTGCTCGGGCATCCGGATCTCGTTGCTGAACATCTCGCCAACTACGCCGCCCTCGTCCGCCAGGAATCCGCGCAGGCGGGGCGCGGCCTCGTCGCCCGGCTCGTCGCGGCCTTGCTGGCGATGGCCAGCGCCACGCTGGCCCTCGGGCTCATAGGCGTGGCCGTGCTGCTCGGCGTGATGCACGGCAGCTTTCACTGGGTGCTGGTGGCCGTGCCGGCCGTGGCCGTGGTGATCGCGGCCATCTGTGCGTGGTATGCGACACGGCCCGTGCCGGGCCACGGTTTCGACGACCTGCGCTCGCAGCTCGACGCCGACCTGCAGGCCTTGCGCGACACCGGAGCCCGCCATGGCCAGCGCTGAACGTCATCTCCTCACCCCGCAGCAGCGCCTGGCCCTCTCGCGCCGCGCGCTTGTGCGGCAGCTGAACGACGGCGCTGACGCACCCGACAACGACGATCTGGAATACGCGCAGCACGAAGCCTCGGCTGCTGCGCCGCCGCATGACCAGCACCCGCGCAACCCGCGAGGAGAAAGAGGAAGAAGAGAAGGAGGAGGAACGAGAAACAACGTGTGGCTCGGTGTGGGCCGCAGCGTGGTGGAACGCTGGTGGCGCCGGCACCCCGCGCATGCGGTCGGCCAGCTGGCGCGTCCGCTGCTCGAGCACTACGCGCGCAAGGAGCCGGCCAAGCTGATGGCGGCCGCCGCGGCCACCGGCGCGGTGCTGGTGCTCGTCAGGCCATGGCGACTGCTGTCGGCCACGGCCGTGCTGGCGGCGGTACTGAAGACATCCGACGTGGCTGACCTGGTCAACACGTTGATGCAGAAGACCCCAAGCCCCCCACGAAAGGACCCTCCATGAAAGCCGATGTTTCCTCCAAGACCAACGGACACAAGCACCTGGTGCTCGACCAGGGCGGCCTCGATGCCGCGCGCAAGAGCCTCGACGACGGCGCCGTCACCCCCAGCTACGGCCCCTGGCGCGACGACGTCGTCCAGTTGCTGAACGATGCGCTGGCCACCGAGCTGGTCTGCGTGCTGCGCTACAAGCGCCACTACTTCACCGCCAACGGCGTCGAATCGCCCGCCATCGCCGACGAGTTCCTGGTGCATGCCAACGAAGAGTCGGGCCATGCCGACCGCATTGCCGAGCGCATCGTGCAGCTCGGCGGCGAGCCCGACTTCGCGCCCTCGCGCCTGCTGGAGCGCAGCCACGCGGCTTACGACGAGTCGACCGACCTGCAATCGATGGTGCGCGCCAACCTGATCGCGGAGCGCATCGCAGTGGAGTCGTACCGCCAGATGATCGCGCTGATCGGCGACAAGGACCCGACCACGCGCCGCATGCTCGAAGACATCCTCTCGGACGAGGAAGAGCATGCTGACGAGCTGAAGGACTGGCTCGGTCACTGAACTGAACCAATCAGGGGCTGCGTGCCCCGCCCATGAAAAAGCCCGGTCGAACCGGGCTTTTTCATGGGTGGCCGAGTAAAGCTCGCCAGGGCAATCAATCAGCCCTTCACTTCGAGCTGGTTGCTCACCGACGTCACGCCCTGCACGCCCTTGGCGATCTCTTCGGCACGCGCCTTGGCTGCCGCCGTGGGTGCCGGGCCCTTCAGGCTCACCGCGCCGGCCTTGGTGTCGACGTTGATCTTGATCGCGCTCAGGTCCGGATCCTTGGCCAGGCCCGCGGACACGGAAGCCGTGATGGCGGCATCGTTCACCGTCGCGCTCATCGCCGCGCCGGCATCCTTGGCCGCTTCCTTGGCATTGGCCATGCCTTCCTTCACCTCGGCGGTGGTGCTGGACGACTCGACCTTGGCCGTGGCGTCCTTGACAGCCTGGCCGGTCTTGGCGGCCGCGGTATCGGCGGCCTGCTCGGTCTTTGCCACAGCGCTGTCGAGCTTCTCGCCCGCGGTGCGGTTGTCGGATTTGTCGCAGGCGGCCAGCGTCAGCGCTGCGCCGGCCACGAGCACGGCAAGCCACGCACGCGAATGCGGCATGGCGATGTATTGATTCGATTTGTTCATGGGAATCCTCCAGTCACTCACGGAGATGGAAAAGGGCTGCGGGGTGTGCCCGCCGCCCTGTTCGGTCAAAACTTGTCGGCGCCCGACTTGATCGCGTCCTTGGCCTTTTCCTTGACGTCGCCATAGGTCTTCTGCACCTTGCCGGCGGCCTGGTCGGCAATGCCCTCGCCCTCGAGCTTTTCGTTGCCCACGACCTTGCCGGTGACTTCCTTCAGCTTGCCCTTGGCTTCCTCGACGCGGCCTGCCACTTGGTCCTTGTTCATGTCGCTTCCTTCCTGTTCGGGGTAGTGAAATTCGTGGGCCGGAATGACCCACTGACTTCAATCTAGGCCCCGGCCGGTGACGGCGAATGCCGACGGAAGCCCGAAGCGGTGTAGGACAACAAGGCTCAGGCGCTGACGATCCATCCTTCAAGCGGGTCGACGCTTTCCGGCAGGCCATGGCCCGGTCCGGGGCTGCCGGCGCGCTGCAGGCCCCAGGCCGCCTGCAGGAGGCACAGCACTGCGTCGATGTCGTCGCCGCGGGCGTCGGCCAACAGTTCGGCGCGCTGCGGCCTGGTGATGGAGAGCCGCAGGCCGAGGCGGGTTGTCCCGGCCTCGAGCGCGGCCAGCAGGTCGGCGCGTGCGGCGTGCCGCTCGGGCGTCTGCTTCTGCAGGTCGTCGCTCTTGTAGCTGCGGCGCCCGATCAGCTCGCGCGCCAGCAGGCCGGGGTAGGCCTCCAGCGCAATACGGTCGGCACCGCTGCCTGCGTGCAGGCCTGGAATGCGCGCACCGGCCGCCAGCAGGCGCGGCACGCCCGCATGGAGCATGTAGGCCACTGGCGGGTTGACCCACTTCATCGAGGGGCTGGAGCCCGCAGGCCCGTCCGTCGCACGGTGCGCGAACTTGCCGCCGACCGGGCGCGCCGCGCAGAACGCAGCGAAGGTCTCGCGGATTTCGGCACGGCCCAGGCTGACGTAGTGGGCCATCAGCGGCTTCCACTGCAGGGGCCATCGCAGATGCTCGACGAGTTCGCGCGGCAGGCTGAAGGGAAAGTCAAAACCGCCGGTCCAGGACGGCGTGGCGCACAGCCATTCGCCCCACGCCTGGAGCGTCGCGAAGCGCTGCAGGCTGGTCAGCCTGACGCGGTCGGCACCGGCCAGTTCTCCGACAGCGATCACGATCGGCTTGCGTGCCGTCGGCGCGCTGGAGAAGTCGCAGCCGAACAGCACCATCGCCTCAGCCCATCGCGAGCGCCACCACCCCGGCGGCGATGAACAGCGCGCCGAGCAGCCGCAGCAGCCGGTCGCCTTCGCGCAGCAGGTGGCCGCCGATCAACGCGGCGAACAGCATCGACACCTCGCGCGCCGGCGCGACGTGCGAGATCGGCGCCTGCTGCACCGCGTACAGCACCAGCACATACGACACCGGGCTGACCGCCGCCACCAGCAGCGCGTACTTCCACTGCTCGCGCCACATGCGCGCGGTGGTCGCACGGTCCTTCAGCGCGACAGGCGCCAGCAGCACCATGCGCACGAGATTGCCGAAGTAGTCGAGCAGGATCGGCGACATCGCGAGGAACTTGACCGCGTAGCTGTCGGCCACGGTGTACGCCGCGATGAAGCCGCCGGTCAGCACGCCGTAGCGGATGCCCTTGTGCACGCGCTCGCGCTGCGCCGGGTCATGCGCCTTGCGCCACAGCTTGGGCCCGCCGGCAACGAGGAACACGCCGCCCACCACGCCTGCGATGCCTGCCACGCCAACCAGGCTGATCTTCTCGCCCAGGAAAAGCACCGCCACCAGCGACGACAGCAGCGGCCCCGAACCGCGCGCGAGCGGGTAGACCACCGTGAGGTCCGACTTGCGATAGCCGCGCAGCAGCACGATGAAATAGAAGATGTGCAGCACGCCGCTGAGCACGACGAAGCCCCACTCCGTCACGCCCCAGCCGGGCACCACGTTCCAGCCCAGCGTGATGCCCACGGGCGCCCAGATGAGCATGTTGAACACGCTGGTCTGGAAGCTGAAGCGCGCATCACCGTTCGCCTTCTTGGCGGCGATGTTCCAGCCTGCGTGAACGATCCCGGCGAGCAGGATCAGCGCGAATGCAGAGAGCGGCACCCCTGCCGGACTAGTGACGGCCGACGATGGCGGCGGTGGCCATCAGCTCTTCGAGCAGCGCCAGCGAAACCTTGCCCGACACCGCGTACGGGTTGAGCTCGGGCTTTTCGGAGTACTTCAGCAGCGTCGATGCGTTGAGCTTCGACAGGTTGACCTGTCCCATCGTCCAGCCGCCGAAGCGGCGCTCGGAAATCTCTTCGTAGTGCAGCAGCACCACGTCCTTGTGGCGCGCATCGCGCTGGATGTGGCCGTAGAGCTCGCTGATGGCCATGCGGCCACCCTCGATGGCTTGCAGGAAGGTGCCGGCACCGTAGCAGAGGATGCCGGTGATGCCGCAGGTCGTATTGTGCGTGCGCGATTGCGCAAGAATCGCCTCGATGGCCTCGGGGCTGGTGTCGACGGCGCGGCTGGCGTAGAGAAGTCGGACCAGCATGGCTCAGCTCTTTCTTGGCAGGAGGGAGAGGAATTCGCGGCGCAGGCTCGGGTCTTTGAGGAACACGCCGCGCATCACGGAGTTGATCATCTTGCTGTCCATTTCCTTCACGCCGCGCCAGGCCATGCAGAAATGCTCGGCTTCCATGACCAGCGCGAGGCCGTCGGGCTGCGTCTTTTCCTGGATCAGGTCAGCCAGCTGCACCACGGCTTCTTCCTGGATCTGGGGACGGCCCATGACCCACTCGGCCAGGCGCGCGTACTTCGACAGGCCGATCACGTTGGTGTGCTCGTTGGGCATCACGCCGATCCAGAGCTTGCCGATGATCGGGCAGAAGTGATGCGAGCAGGCGCTGCGCACGGTGATCGGGCCGACGATCATCAGCTCGTTCAGATGCTCGGCGTTGGGAAACTCGGTGAGCGAGGGCGGCGCCACGTAGCGGCCGCGGAACACCTCGTTCAGGTACATCTTGGCGACGCGGCGCGCAGTGTTGTCGGTGTTGTGGTCGTTCTCGACGTCGATGACCAGGCTCTGGAGCACGCCCTTCATCTTGACCTCGACCTCGTCGAGCAAGGCCTCCAGCTCGCCGGGCTCGATGAACTCGGCAATGTTGTCGTTGGCGTTGAAGCGCTTGCGCGCCGCGGTGAGGCGCTCACGGATCTTCACAGAGACGGGCGTACCCTCGTCATCGTCGTTTCGATCGGGGCGCGGGTCGACGTCGGTTTTCCTCAGCATGGCGGGGATCGTACCAGTGAATGGCTCCAGACATTCGGGCCCGCAACGCCCGTCCCTTCTTGGAGCAATGCTATCAATTAAGGAGCATGAAATCGGCCACCAGCGGCAGGTGGTCGGACATGCGAGCCCAGATGGGGCCGCGCGGCACCGTGCAGGCCAGCGGCTCCAGCCTGCGTCCGTAGACGAAGTCGAGCTGCGCCACCGGCAGGCGCGAGGGGTACGTGAGCGTGCGCGGACCGCGCAGGTCGCTGGTGTCGCGCAGGCCCATGGCATTCATGGCGTAGCGCATGCGCGCGCCCCAGTCGTTGAAGTCGCCTGCCACCACAACGGCCTCGTCGGGCGGCACCTCGCGGTCGATGAACTCGCGCAGGCGCGCAATCTGCCGAACCCGGCTGCCCTTGATGAGCCCGAGGTGCACCACGATGGTGTGCACCCGCCGACCCTCCACGTCGATCACCACGTGCAGCAGCCCGCGCTGTTCGAAGCGATGGTCGGAAATGTCCTGATGGTTGATTCGCAGCACCGGCCAGCGCGTGAGCAGCGCATTGCCGTGCTCGCCGTGGCGCGTGACGGCATTGGTTTCGTAGACGGCGGTGTAGCCCTCGGGCGCGAGGAAATCGGCCTGCGGCAACTCGGGCCAGCGCGCGAAACGGGCGGCCGCCTGCCGGTTCATCTTGCGCACTTCCTGCAGGCAGACGATGTCGGCGTCGAGTTGCTCGATGGCGTGGCCGAGGTTGTGGATTTCGAGCCGCCGTGCGGGTCCGATGCCTTGAACACCCTTGTGGATGTTGTAGGTCGCGACCCGGAGGTTCTGCGTTGCTGCTACTGCTGCTGCCGGCTGGTTCATCGCGCAAATTCTGGCAGCAACAGAATGGCTTCGGCATTCGATGGGGAAAAGCAGGCATCCGCCGCTTCGTGGTACGGCAGCCAGCGCCAGTCGGTGTGCTCGCGCGGATCGAGCGTGGGCGTGATGCGTTCGGGCACGCACAGGCCGAACAGATGCTCGGCGTTGTGGGTGATACCGGGCGCGTAGCGGGCGCGCCAGCGGGGGTAGATCTCGTAGACGTTGCGCAGCTGCCAGTCGACCAGTTGCGAGGCCAGCGCCGTGCCTTCGCCGCACTGGATGCCGGTTTCCTCGGCCACCTCGCGCGCCGCGGTGAGCGCGAGCGGCTCATCGGCCGCGTCCTTGCTGCCCGTGACCGACTGCCAGAAGTCGGTCTCGGCATCCGCACGCCGGATCAGCAACACATCGAGCGCCGGCGTGTGGATCACGACCAGCACCGACTCCGGGATCTTCCAGGGTCGAGGGCTGGTCGTCATGGGCGCCTCAGAGCATCAGGCGGCTTGGGGCGTGTTGCGCAGCTTGATGTGCAGCTCGCGAAGCTGCTTCTCGTCGACCGGGCTCGGCGCCTGCGTCAGCAGGTCTTGCGCGCGCTGGGTCTTGGGGAAGGCGATCACGTCGCGGATCGACTCGGCGCCGGTCATGAGCATGACGAGGCGGTCCAGGCCGATGGCAATGCCGCCGTGCGGCGGCGCGCCGTACTGCAGCGCGTCCAGCAGGAAGCCGAACTTGAGCTGCGCGTCTTCGGCGCTGATCTTCAGCGCGCGGAACACCTTGCTCTGCACTTCCTCGCGGTGGATACGCACCGAGCCGCCGCCCATTTCGATGCCGTTGAGCACCATGTCGTAGGCCTTGGCAATGCACTTCTCGGGAGCCGTGTCCATGAGGTCTTCATGGCCGTCCTTCGGCGCGGTGAACGGATGGTGCACGGCGCTCCAGCGCTGGCCTTCCTCGTCGAACTCGAACATCGGGAAGTCCACCACCCACAGCGGTGCCCAGCGGTCGTCGAAGAGGCCCGCCTTCTTGCCGAAGGCGCTGTGGCCGATCTTGACGCGCAACGCGCCGATGGCGTCGTTGACGACCTTTTCCTTGTCGGCGCCGAAGAACAGGATGTCACCGTTGCGGGCACCCGTGCGGGCGATGATCTCGGCCAGCGTGCTGTCGTCGAGGTTCTTCACGATCGGGCTCTGCAGGCCTTCGCGGCCGGCTTGTGCGTCATTGACCTTGATGTAGGCCAGGCCCTTGGCACCGTAGATCTTGACGAACTCCTGGTACGCATCGATTTCGCCGCGCGACAGGCCGCCCTCGGCGCCGCCGCCGGGCACGCGCAGCGCCACCACGCGGCCACCGGTCATGGTGGCGGCATTCGAGAACACCTTGAACTCGACGCGCTTCATCAGTTCCGTCAGCTCGGTGAATTCGAGCTTCACGCGCAGGTCGGGCTTGTCCGAGCCGTACTTGAACATTGCGTCGGCATACGTCATGGTCGGGAACACCGGCAGGTCGATGCCAGCGGCGTTACGGAAAACGTTGCGAATCATGCCTTCGAACATCTCGCGGATTTCCTCTTCGGCGAGGAACGAGGTCTCGATGTCGATCTGCGTGAATTCGGGCTGGCGGTCGGCGCGCAGGTCTTCGTCGCGGAAGCACTTCACGATCTGGTAGTAGCGGTCGTAGCCGGCCACCATCAGCAGCTGCTTGAACAGCTGGGGCGACTGCGGCAGCGCGAAGAAGCTGCCGTCGTGCACGCGGCTGGGCACGAGGTAGTCGCGCGCGCCTTCGGGCGTGGACTTGCCGAGCATCGGCGTCTCGATGTCGATGAAGCCGTTGGCATCGAGGAACTTGCGCGTTTCCATCGTCACCTTGTAGCGCAGCATCATGTTGCGCTGCATGGCCGGGCGGCGCAGGTCGAGCACGCGGTGCGTGAGGCGGGTGGTTTCCGACAGGTTGTCGTCGTCCAGCAGGAACGGGGGCGTGACCGAGGGGTTCAGCACCTTCAGTTCGTGGCACAGCACTTCGATCTTGCCGCTCTTGAGCTGGTCGTTGGTCGTGCCTTCGGGGCGCGCGCGCACGAGGCCGGTGATCTGCACGCAGAACTCGTTGCGCAGGTTCTCGGCCACGGCGAAGGTGGAGGCGCGATCGGGGTCGCACACCACCTGCACGTAGCCTTCGCGGTCACGCACGTCGATGAAGATCACGCCACCGTGGTCGCGACGACGGTTGACCCAGCCGCACAGGGTGACGGTTTGGCCCAGCAGGGCTTCGGTCACGAGACCGCAATAGTGAGTACGCATGGCCATAGGAATCCATTCCGGCGCCTTGTCGGCGCGTTCGTTTTTTATGAGTTGGAAGATTTCACCGCCACCGTGGTGGGGCCGCCTGGAACGACCACCCCCATCGAGACGATGTACTTGAGCGCTTCGTCCACGCTCATCTTCAGTTCGATGCAATCGCTGCGCTTGAGCATCACGAAGTAGCCGCCCGTGGGGTTGGGCGTGGTCGGCACGTAGACGCTGAGGAATTCCTCTTCGCCGAGGTGTTCAGCGACTTCGTTGCCGGGCGCACCGGTGACGAAGGCGATGGTCCACACGCCTTCGCGCGGCCACTGCACCAGCACCGCAGTGCGAAAGGCATTGCCGTTCTCGGAGAACAGCGTGTCCGACACCTGCTTGACGCTGGAGTAGATCGAGCGCACCACCGGAATGCGGCGCACCACGGCGTCGCCCCAGCCGAGCAGGCGCTTGCCGACGAAGTTGCTGGCGGTGGCGCCCACCACCAGCAGGATCGCCAGCGTGAGCAGCACGCCCAGGCCGCGCACCTTGTGGTCGCTGAGCCAGACCTGCCATTGCTCAGGCAGCAGCCACAGCGTCTGGTCGAGCGTGCCGATGATCCAGTTCAGCACGCCGAGCGTGATGACCAGCGGCACGATGACCAGCAGGCCGGACAGCAACCATTTGCGCAGGGCGAGCATGGTGATCGATCAGTCGCCGCTCTTGGCGGCAGCAGCCGGCGCGGGGGCCGGTGCCGCGGGCGCCGGAGCGGGGCTCGGCGTGGCGGCGGAAGAGGAAGATTCGGTGGACTTGGCACCGTCGCTCGACACGGGCGCCGTGGCAGGCTCGGCCTTCTTGCCGCCGCCCTCACGGAAATCGGTCACGTACCAGCCCGAGCCCTTGAGCTGGAAGCCGGCGGCCGTGACCTGTTTTTCGAATGCGCTCGCACCGCACGCCGGACACACCGTCAGGGGCGCGTCGGACATCTTTTGCAGGGCGTCTTTGGCAAAGCCGCAGGCGCTGCACTTGTAGGCGTAGATGGGCATGGGAAATGAGGTCAAAAAGCGGCGCAGCTGCCGCTCGCAAAGCCCTCGATTATAGGGGCGCCCCTGCCAAAGGGCGCCCAGCCCGACCGCCGAGCCCGGGCTTCAGGCTGGCTCGGTGGCCAGCGGGCGGTGCGGCGTGTGAGTGTTCGCCAACCATTGCGGCAGCAGCGAGCCGGCCACCATGCCCACGAACGAGCACAGCACGCCCGCCAGCTGGGCCGGGAACGCGCTGCCCCAGGGCATCCAAAGGAACAGCAGCCACACGCCGATGCCCAGGACGATCGAAGCGGCTGCCCCCTGGGTGCTGGCGCGGCGCCAGTACAGGCCGCACACCAGCGGCACGAAGGCCCCCACCAGCGGCACCTGGTAGGCACCCGACACCAATTCGTAGATCGGGGTGCCCTGCATGCGAATGGCGTAGGCCAGCACGGCGGCGCTGAACAGCAGCACCGTGATGCGCATCGTCATGAGGTTCTGGCGATCGGTGCCGGCCGGGCGGAACTGGCGCCAGATGTTCTCGGTGAAGGTGACGCTGGGCGCCAGCAAGGTGGCCGAGGCGGTCGACTTGATGGCCGACAGCAGCGCACCAAAAAACAGCACCTGCATCACGAACGGCATCTTCTGCAGCACCAGCGTGGGCAGCACCTTCTGCGGATCTTCCTTCAGCAGCGTGGCGGTCTGCTCCGGCATGATCAGCAGCGCGCTGGCCACCAGGAACATCGGCACGAAGGCGAACAGGATGTACGCCACGCCGCCGATCACCGGGCCGCGCTGGGCCGCCTTGACGCTGTTGGCCGACATCACGCGCTGGAACACGTCCTGCTGCGGAATCGAGCCAAGCATCATCGTGATGGCAGCCGCGAAGAAGAACACCATGTCGTGCCAGCTCGGCTCGGGCCAGAACTTGAAGAGGTCCTTGCTCACGGCAAAGGCCACCACCTTGTCGGCGCCGCCGGCCATGTTGCCCGCGAACACCGCGATGACGGCCAGGCCAGCCACCAGGATGATCATCTGCATGAAGTCGGTCACCGCCACCGACCACATGCCGCCGAACAGCGTGTAGGCCAGGATCGAGACCACCCCGATCACCATGCCCACCGGAATGCTGATGGCGTCGCCCGACAGCAGGTTGAACACCAGCCCCAGCGCCGTGACCTGCGCCGACACCCAGCCCAGGTAGCTCAGCATGATGATCAGCGAGCAGGCCACTTCCACCGTACGGCCGTAGCGCTCGCGGTAGTAGTCGCTGATGGTCAGCAGTGTCATGCGGTAGAGCTTGCCCGCGAAGAACAGGCCCACCAGGATCAGGCAGGTGCCCGCGCCGAACGGGTCCTCGACCACGCCGTTGAGCCCGCCCTCGATGAACTTCGCCGGGATGCCGAGCACCGTTTCGGAGCCGAACCACGTGGCAAAGGTGGTCGTAACGATCATGAAGAGCGGCAGGTGCCGCCCGGCAATGGCGAAGTCGGTGGTGTTCTTCACCCGCTTGGCGGCATAGAGGCCGATTGCGATGGTGACCAGCAGATAGACGATGACCAGCGTCAACAACACGGCGGAAACTCCTCTAGAACAAGCGCACGCGCACCAGCAGTTGCATGGCGAGCAACCCCAATACAAAACCTATGCCACCGTACACGATGGTCTGGAGCAACCGGTTGGTGCGCTTCTGCTCGGCCAGCAGTTCGAGCAGCTCGCGGCGGTTGTCGGACGGGCGATTTTCCAGGAAATCGTGCAGCAATCGAGGAAGCTGGGGCAGCAGCTTGGCGTATCGCGGCGCCTCGGCCTTGAGCTGCTGCAGCAGCTTCTTGGGGCCGATCTGGTCGACCATCCACTTCTCGAGGAAAGGCTTGGCTGTGGCCCAGAGGTCGAGTTCTGGGTCGATGTTGCGACCCAGGCCCTCGATGTTGAGCAGCGTCTTCTGCAGCAGCACCAGCTGCGGCTGGATCTCGACGTGGAAGCGGCGCGAGGTCTGGAACAGGCGCATCAGCACCATGCCCAGCGAAATCTCTTTCAGCGGCCGGTCGAAGTACGGCTCGCAGACGGTGCGGATGGCACCCTCCAGCTCGTCGATGCGGGTGCCCACCGGCACCCAGCCGCTTTCGAGGTGCAGTTCGGCCACGCGCTTGTAGTCACGCCGGAAGAAGGCCACGAAATTCTGCGCGAGATATTCCTTGTCCGACTCGGTCAGCGTGCCGATGATCCCGAAGTCCAGCGAGATGTAGCGCCCGAAGGTCTCGGGCTCCAGGCTCACCTGGATGTTGCCGGGGTGCATGTCGGCGTGGAAAAAGCCATCGCGGAACACCTGAGTGAAGAAGATCGTGACGCCGTCGCGCGCCAGCTTGGGAATGTCGACGCCGGCCGCGCGCAGGCGGTCCATCTGCGCGATGGGCACACCCTTCATGCGCTCCATCACGATGACCTCGGGATGGCAGAAGTCCCAGAACATCTCGGGGATCAGCACCAGGTCGAGCTCGGCCATGTTGCGGCGCAGCTGGGCGGCGTTGGCGGCCTCGCGCACCAGGTCGAGCTCGTCGTGCAGGTACTTGTCGAACTCGCCGACCACCTCGCGCGGCTTCAGGCGCTTGCCGTCGGCCGAGAGGTTTTCGAGCCAGCCGGCCATCATGGCCATCAGCGCCAGGTCTTTCTCGATCACGCCGCGCATGTTGGGGCGCAGCACCTTGACCGCCACTTCGCGCACATCGCCCTGGTTGGTGCGGATGGTCGCGAAATGCACCTGCGCGATCGACGCGCTGGCAATGGGCGTTTCGTCGAACTGCACGAACACGTCGCCTACCGGGCGGCGGAATGCGCGTTCGATGGTGGCAATGGCCACCGCCGACGGGAACGGCGGCACGCGGTCCTGCAAAAAGGCCAGCTCGTCGGCGATGTCGGGCGGCAGCAGGTCGCGCCGGGTCGACAGCACCTGGCCGAACTTCACGAAGATGGGGCCGAGGCGCTCGAGCGCCTCGCGCAGCCGCTGGCCGCGCGGCGCGTCGAGGTTGCGCCCGATCGAAACGACACGCGCCACAACGAGCAGCCAGGGCTTCCGGAAGCTCGTGAGCACGAGCTCGTCGAGGCCGTAGCGCAGCGCGACCCAGACAATGAACAGTCCGCGGTAGAAGCGCCTCATTCGGCCGTGCTCGCCGAGCCGGCCGTCGAGCCGCCAGCCTTGGCCGTGCGGTCGCCGACGAACTGGCGCAGCGCGCCCACGACACGCCGCACACCGTTGCCCAGAGTGTGCGCAGGCACGTCGCCGATCACGCGGGCAAGGTCGTCCTCGACGTCCCAGCGCACGTGGTCGACCAGCCAGTTGACCTCGGCTGCCAGCTGCACGTCACCGATGATCTGCACGGCCGGCTTGTCGCCGCGCAGCGTGGCGCGGGCGATATCGAAGGGGGAATCGTCGGTGACGGTGAGCGTGAGCTCGGGCACCGAACCGGCGGGAGCCAGGTCGAGCAGGCCGGCCGGCGTGGCCACCAGTTCCATGGTCACGAAGCGCCACTGGAAGCGCACCACCCGCCCCTGCTGGCGCAGCAGCCGCTGCTGGGCCTCGGGCTCCTGCTGCAGCACATGGTTCAGGAACAGGACCGCGCGGTGCTGGATCTCGTGAACGGCCCAGTCCGGCGGCTGCAGGCGCTCGCCGATGCGGTTGAAGAGGTCGCCGAGAAAAGAAAATGGGGACGATGGTGTGGCCATGTCCCCATTATCCCGTCACTGTCGCGCCCCGCGACTCATGGACCGCATGCCCTTTTCCAGAAACACCGCAGAACCGGCTTTGCCGGGCTGCTGGTGTTGCCCCCGGCAGGGGGTAGGAGAAGCGACACGAAGCGCGCGAACCCTGGGGGCGAGCCTTTATTTACTGCAGTGCTTGCACGCCAGCCACCAGCCAGCCGCTGTTGCCGCTGGTCGGCTTGGTCATGTTCCACACTTCGCGGAACGGACCCGGGCCGGCCGAGGCGTCTTCGCGGATCATGCCGGAGAACTCCACGCTGGCCATGTAGGCGTCGGGCAGCTCTTCGATGCCCAGCAGCTTGGCGTCGAGCATCACGACTTCAGTCTTGTTCGAGGCACCGCCGGTGTGGCTGGCCCGGTCGGCCAGCTGCGCGCGGATCTCGTCGACCATGCCGTCGGTCATCATCGAACGCAGCATCGACACGTCGGCGCGGTCCCATGCGTCCTGCAGCGTCACGAAGTTGCGCTTGGCTGCGCCAAGGAAGCCGTCGATGTCGAAGCCCGCGGGAATGCCCCAGGACTGCGAACCGGCAAGTGCCGAGCCGATCATGCTGCCACCGGCCGCGGCGCCCGCTGCCGAGAGGCTGCTGCCATGCGGTGCGTCGTTCGAAGGCGTGGCGTCGAAGGCCGCTGCATTGCGCTCCCACGGACGCGCCGACGCATCGTTACCCACGTTGGCCGGGCTGTACTGCACCGGTGCGCTGGCATTGGCGGGGCTGCCGCCTGCGCCCTGGAACGCGAAGCCGCCCTGGCGATTGCCGGCAGGTTGCGAGCGCGACTTGATCATGCGCCACACCACCACGCCGGCCAGCACGAGCAGGCCGATCAGCAGGATGTTGCCGAAGCCGGCACCGAGGCCGAGCGAGCTTGCGAGCCATGCGAGGCCAAGGCCAGCGGCCAGACCGCCGAGCATCGCGCCCCACGGACGTTTCGGTGCAGCGGCGGCGGGTGCGGGCGTTGCGGGCTTCGCCGCCGCCGCGTTGGTCGCACTCTGCTGCGAAGGCGCGCTGGGCGATGCGGACTCGCGCTGCGTCACGTTGGACGACTGGCGCCCCACCGACTTGCCACCGCCCATGCGGGCAGCCTCGGCCTGGACACTGCCCAGCACCAATGCAGCGGCCAAAAATAAAGAACCCAAACTCTTCATGTCGTCTCCTCTTGAGCGAAAGATTCGCTTCATCAACATTTGATTCCAACATGGAGGGCGGCGATGCCACCCGTCATGTTGTGATAGTCCACATGTCCGAAACCGCCCTCTTTCATGAGGGTCTTGAGCTCCTCTTGCGAGGGGTGCATCCGGATCGATTCGGCGAGATAGCGATAGCTCGCGTCGTCGCCGGCCACGAGCTTGCCCAGGCGGGGCAGCACGTTGAAGGAGTACCAGTCGTAGGCCTTTGCGAGCGGCTTCGCGACCTTCGAGAATTCGAGCACCAGCAACTTGCCGCGCGGCTTGATCACGCGGTTCATTTCCTTGAGCGCGATGTCCTTGTGCGTCATGTTGCGCAGGCCGAAGGCCACCGTGACAACGTCGAAGTGGTTGTCCGGAAAAGGCAGCTTCTCGGCATCGCAGACCATGGTGGGCAGCACCACGCCGGCATCGAGCAGGCGGTCGCGACCAGTGCGCAGCATGGCCTCGTTGATGTCGGTGTGAACCACTTGCCCGCTGGCGCCGACCTTCTTTGCGAAGGCCAGCGCGAGGTCGCCGGTGCCGCCAGCGATGTCGAGCACGCGCGAGCCTTCGCCCACGTTCGCGACCATCACGGTGTACGCCTTCCAGGCGCGGTGCAGGCCGGCCGACATCAGGTCGTTCATGACGTCGTAGCGCGAGGCAACCGAATCGAAGACACCGCGAACGCGGCGGGCCTTCTCGCTTTCGTCGACTGTTTCGAAGCCGAAGTGTGTGGTACTCATGCAACCGATGTTAGGCCGGAAGCCTTCACATCAAGCCGACGACCCCGCGCGCACGGCGGGCATTTGTTGCTTTTTTCGTCCCGCCCTTCCTGGGGGTAGGGCTATCTTTTCAATAGCGCGGCGCGGATTTTCAGGCGAATTCGCGCGCTCAGTGGCTGCCGCAGGCGTGGCCGCTCTTGTCGATCATCGGCGTGTCGCGGTCGACGCCCGCTTCGAGAAGGCGGCGCTCGTAGGTGGCCCACAGCTCGGCCTGCTTCTCGCCCAGTTCGTAGAGCAGGTCCCACGAGTAGATGCCCGTGTTGTGGCCGTCGCTGAAGGTCGGCTGCACGGCGTAGTTGCCGACCGCTTCGAGGTCGACGAGTTCGACCTCGCGCTTGCCCGTCTGAAGGATTTCCTGGCCCGGGCCATGGCCTTGCACCTCGGCCGACGGCGAGTAGATGCGCATCAGCTCGAAAGGGATTCGAAAGGTCGCGCCATCGGAGAAGCCCACTTCGAGCACGCGCGACTGGCCGTGCACGGTGATCGATTGCGGCGTCGGTGCGCCCGGTTTCAAGCCTGCCATCAGAAACTCCTGTTGCCCAAGCGTTCGATCATCGCAGCCTCGAGGGCTGGCAGGCGCGCGGCGATATCCGCTTCCTGTGCCGCATTGCGTTCGCGCTGCACCGGCGCCCACACCGAGCCCGGGAAATGGCTGTCGTCTGCGAAGCGCGCGATCACGTGCCAGTGCAGATGCGCCACCATGTTGCCGAGCGCCGCGAGGTTGATCTTGGCCGGCTTCAGATGCTCGCGCAGGCACCGCTCGACGACCGCCACTGCTTCCATGCACAGCGTGCGGTCCGCTGCATCAAGGTCTGAGAACTCCGCCGCATGGTCACGCCACACCACGCGATAGAAAGCCGGAAAGCCCGCCTCTTCCGCATGGATGACGCGCAGCTTCGCGCCCTCGAACACGAGGCGACCACCCGGCCCCTCGCACAGCACGCAGCCCTGTACCCTCGTCACACCAGCACCCGCTCGATCCCGCCCTGATTGGCTGCGGCCACATAGGTCGGCATCCAGTCGGCACCGAGGATCTTGTTGGCCATCTCGACCACGATGTAGTCGGCTTCGAGCAGGCCATTGTTCAGGTCGTTGCCGTAGCGCGAGAGGCCTTGCAGGCAGCTCGGGCAACTGGTGAGGATCTTCACGTTGTCCTGTGCGCCGACCTTGCCGGAGTCGCGCAGCGCGGCTTCACCCTTCTTCAGCTCTTCTTCCTTTCGGAAGCGGATCTGCGTCGAGATGTCGGGCCGCGACACGCCCAGCGTGCCCGACTCACCGCAGCAGCGGTCGTTCTTGAGCACGTTGTCACCGACCAGCGCCTTCACTGTCTTCATCGGGTCCTGCAGCTTCATCGGCGAATGGCAGGGATCGTGGTACAGGTAGCCGCCACCGCCCGCATCGGCAAGCGTGATGCCCTTTTCGAGCAGGTACTCGTGGATGTCGATGATCCGGCAGCCCGGGAAGATCTTGTCGAACTGGTAGCCCTGCAGCTGGTCGTAGCAGGTACCGCAGCTCACCACCACCGTCTTGATGTCGAGATAGTTGAGCGTGTTGGCCACGCGATGGAAGAGCACGCGGTTGTCCGTGATCATCTTCTCGGCCTTGTCGAACTGGCCGCTGCCGCGCTGCGGATAGCCACAGCACAGGTAACCCGGCGGCAGCACGGTTTGCACGCCCGCGTGCCAGAGCATCGCCTGCGTGGCAAGGCCGACCTGCGAGAACAGGCGCTCCGAACCGCAGCCCGGAAAGTAGAAGACGGCCTCTGTCTCGGAGGTGGTCGCCTTCGGGTTGCGGATGATCGGCACGTAGTCGGCATCCTCGATGTCGAGCAGCGCGCGCGCCGTCTTCTTCGGCAGGTTGCCCGGCATCTTCTTGTTGATGAAGTGGATCACCTGCTCCTTGATCGGCGCCGGGCCGAGCGTGGCTGGCGGTGCGGCCGTCTGCTTCTTCGCGAGGCCGCGCAGCAGGTCGTTGGCCATGCGCTGCGCCTTGAAGCCGATGCCCACCATGCCCGCGCGCACCGCCTTGATGGTCTGCGGATTGGTCGCATTCAGGAAGAACATCGCGGCCGCATTGCCAGGACGGAAGCTCTTCTGGCCCATCTTGCGCAGCAGGTTGCGCATGTTCATCGACACGTCGCCGAAGTCGATCTTCACCGGGCACGGCGTGAGGCACTTGTGGCACACGGTGCAGTGGTCGGCCACGTCCTCGAACTCTTCCCAGTGCTTGATGCTGATGCCGCGCCGGGTCTGCTCTTCGTAGAGGAAGGCCTCCACCAGCAACGAGGTCGCGAGGATCTTGTTGCGCGGGCTGTAGAGCAGGTTGGCACGCGGCACGTGCGTGGCGCACACAGGCTTGCACTTGCCGCAGCGCAGGCAGTCCTTCACGCTGTCGGCAATGGCGCCGATGTCGCTCTGCTGCATGATCAGCGACTCATGGCCCATGAGGCCGAAGCTCGGCGTGTAGGCGTTGGTCAGGTCGGCGTGCAGCGTCTGCGCCTCGCCGGCAGGCGCACGCAGCAGCTTGCCCTTGTTGAAGCGGCCTTCGGGGTCGACCCTGGCCTTGTATTCGGTGAACGGGCGCAGTTCTTCGTCGCTCAGGAATTCGAGCTTGGTGATGCCGATGCCGTGCTCGCCCGAGATCACGCCGTCGAGGCTGCGCGCCAGCGCCATGATGCGCACCACCGCGGCATGCGCGGTCTGCAGCATGTCGTAGTTGTCGCTGTTGACGGGGATGTTGGTGTGCACGTTGCCGTCGCCCGCGTGCATGTGCAGCGCGACCCACACGCGGCCCTTGAGCACTCGCTTGTGGATGGCCGTGCACTCGGCCAGGATCGGCGCGAACTCGGCGCCCGAGAAAATCTCCTGCAGCGGCTGGCGCAGTTGCGTCTTCCAGCTCGCACGCAGGCTGTGGTCCTGCAGTTGCGGGAACAGCGCATCGACGTTCTGCAGCCAGCCGGCCCAGAGCGTGCGCACTTCCTGCACCAGCGCCACGGCCTGTGCCACGCGGTCTTCGAGCAGCTCGGCCGCCGGAATCTCGTGCGCATCGTCGGTCTTGCCCAGCGGCAGGTTGCCGCGCATGAGAAAGGCTTCGAGCTCGTCGGTGAGCGCGAGCTTGTTCTGCAGCGACAGCTCGATGTTGATGCGCTCGATGCCGTCGCTGTACTCGGCCATGCGCGGCAGCGGAATCACCACGTCTTCGTTGATCTTGAAGGCGTTGGTGTGCTTGCTGATGGCGGCCGTGCGCTTGCGGTCGAGCCAGAACTTCTTGCGCGCCTCGGGGCTGATGGCGATGAAGCCTTCGCCGCTGCGCGAGTTGGCGATCCGCACCACCTCGGAGGTGACACGGGCCACCGCATCGGCGTCGTCGCCGGCGATGTCGCCGAACAGCACCATCTTCGGCAGGCCGCCGTGCTTCTTCGACTTGGTGGCGTAGCCCACCGCCTTGAGGTAGCGGTCGTCCAGGTGTTCGAGGCCGGCCAGCAGCACGCCCGAGCGTTTCTGCTCGGCGAACATGAAGTCCTTGATCTCGACGATGCTGGGCACCGCGTCCTTGGCGTTGCCGAAGAATTCGAGGCACACGGTGCGCGTGTGCGAGGGCATCTTGTGCACCACCCAGCGGCAGCTGGTGATGAGGCCGTCGCAGCCCTCTTTCTGGATGCCCGGCAGGCCCGAGAGGAACTTGTCGGTCACGTCCTTGCCCAGGCCTTCCTTGCGGAAGGTGCGGCCAGGGATGTCCAGGCGCTCGGTGCGCAGCTTGGTCTTGCCGTCGGCAGCGTAGTACTGCAGCTCGAACACGGCGCTCTCGGCGTCGTGGATCTTGCCGAGGTTGTGGCCGATGCGCGTGACTTCGAGCCATTCGGCCTGCGGCGTGACCATGCGCCACGAGGCGAGGTTGTCGAGCGCCGTGCCCCATAGCACGGCCTTCTTGCCGCCGGCGTTCATGGCGACGTTGCCGCCGACGCACGAGGCCTCGGCCGACGTCGGATCGACCGCGAAGACGAAGCCCGCGCGCTCGGCCGCATCGGCCACGCGCTGCGTGACCACGCCAGCTTCGGTCCAGATGGTGGGCACGGGGTCGGCCAGGCCGGGCAGCGAGACGTGCTCGACCTCGGTCATAGCCTCGAGCTTCTCGGTGTTGATGACGACGCTGTTCCAGGTCAGTGGGATGGCGCCGCCGGTGTAGCCGGTGCCGCCTCCGCGCGGAATGATGGTCAGGCCCAGCTCGATGCAGCCTTTCACCAGCAGCGCCATCTCGACCTCGGTGTCGGGGCACAGCACGACGAAGGGGTACTCCACGCGCCAGTCGGTGGCATCGGTGACGTGCGACACGCGCGACAGCCCGTCGAACTTGATGTTGTCCTTGGCCGTGAGCCGGCCCAGCACGCGCGTGGCCTTGCGGCGCAGAGCGGCAACGTCGCGGAACTTGGTGTCGAAGGCGGCGACCGCCTCGCCCACGAGGCCGGTGAGCTCGCCCACGAGCTGGTCGCGCGGCAGGTCGCTGTCGGGGGTGCGGCGCTTTTGCACCTCGGTCAGGCGGTGCCTGAGGGCATCGACCAGCTGGCCGCGGCGGCGCGGGTTGTCGAGCAGGTCGTCGACGAGGTACGGGTTGCGCTGCACCACCCAGATGTCGCCGAGCACTTCATAGAGCATGCGGGCCGATCGGCCGGTGCGGCGCTCGGCCCGCAAGGTCTGGAGCAGTTCCCAGCCGCGTTCGCCCAGCAGGCGAATCACGATCTCGCGATCGGAGAAGCTGGTGTAGTTGTACGGGATCTCGCGCAGTCGGACAGGCTCTGCGGCCTGTGCCAACAGCGTGTTCAACGCAGTCGGAGCATTCATCGGGTGGGGCGCCTCGGCCGGGCGCTGCGCGCCCATAGCCGGGCTGGGGATTTTAGGGCAGCGCCTGGGGACTTGCCTCGTGACGGTTGCTACGGCCTTGTGCTAAGCATGGCTCCCGGAGGGCTCCCCGCCCCCAGGGGGTCTCAGAACAGCACGCGGCTGCGAATCGTCCCGCCCACCTTCGCCAGTTTCTCCAGCGCCAGGTCCGAGGATGCCGCGTCGATGTCCATCACCACATAGCCGATCCTCTCGTTCGTCTGCAGGAACTGCGAGGAGATGTTGATCTGGTTGTCCGAAAAGATCTTGTTGATCTCGGACAGCACCCCAGGCACGTTCCGGTGGACGTGCAGCAGCCGGTGCTTGCCAGGGTGCGCAGGCAGCGCCACTTCAGGGAAGTTGACGGAAGACGTCGAAGTGCCGTTGTCGCTGTACTTGACCAGCTTTTCCGCCACTTCCAGCCCGATGTTGGCCTGCGCCTCCATGGTCGAGCCGCCGATGTGCGGCGTCAGGATCACGTTGTCGAGGCCCCGCAGCGGCGACTGGAACTCGTCCTTGTTGCTGCGCGGCTCCACCGGAAACACGTCGATGGCGGCGCCCAGCAGCTTTTTCGTCTTCAGGGCCTCGGCCAGCGAGTCGATCTCGACCACCGTGCCGCGCGAGGCATTGATCAGGATGGCGCCGGGCTTCATGGCCGCGATCTCGGCCGCGCCGATCATCCATTGCGTGGCCTGCGTCTCGGGCACGTGCAGCGTCACGATGTCGCTCTGGGCCAGCAGCTGGTGCAGCTCGCGCACCTGGCGCGCATTGCCCAGCGGCAGCTTGGTGACCACGTCGAAGAAGGCCACGTGCATGCCCAGCGCCTCGGCCAGCACCGACAGCTGCGCGCCGATGGAGCCGTAGCCCACGATGCCCAGCGTCTTGCCGCGGATTTCAAACGCGTTGTCGGCCGACTTGAGCCAGCCGCCGCGGTGCGCCACCGCACTCTTCTCGGGCACGCCGCGCAGCAGCAGGATGGCTTCGGCCAGCACCAGTTCGGCCACCGAGCGGGTGTTGGAATACGGGGCATTGAACACCGCCACGCCGTGCTCGCGGGCAGCTTCCAGGTCGACCTGGTTGGTGCCGATGCAAAAGCACCCGGCGGCCACCAGCTTGTGGGCGGCGGCGAACACCTCGGCCGTCAGCTGGGTGCGCGAGCGGATACCCAGGAAATGCACGTCGGCGATCTTCGCCTTGAGCTCGGCGTCGGGCAGCGCGCCCGGCAGCGACTCGATGTTGGTGTAGCCGGCGGCGCGCAGCACCTCCACGGCCGAGGGGTGAATGCCTTCGAGCAAGAGGAACTTGATCCTGCTTTTGTCGAGGGAGGTTTTGCTGCTCATGGCGCTCTCGCAGAAGTCCCGGCCGTGGCGACAGGCTAGGCCAAAAAAGGGAGGGCGATGCTAGCATGGTGCGGCGCAGCAAGCAGGGCCGCAGCCCGCGCCGGGCCTGATGCAAACAGGGCCAAAGGGGTTTCCCCGATTGGAAGCAACCCGCGCTCCATGCGCCAATGTGACGCGGCTGTGTCATGCACATGCCCTAGCATCCGCGCTTTCCATTTTTCCCTTCAGGAGTCTTCATGCGATTCAAGACGCTTGCGCTGGCATCGGCGTTGGCCGCCACGCTGTTCAACGTGGCACAGGCCCAGACCGAGATCCAGTGGTGGCATTCCATGACCGCCGTCAACAACGAGTGGGTCAACGATCTGGCCAAGCAGTTCAACGAGAGCCAGAAGGAATACAAGGTCATCCCGACCTTCAAGGGCACGTACGACGAATCGATGACGGCTTCCATCGCGGCCTTCCGCGCCGGCAACGCACCGCACATCCTGCAGGTGTTCGAAGTGGGCACCGCCACCATGATGGCCAGCAAGGGCGCCATCGTGCCGGTCGGCCAGGTCATGAAGGACGCGGGCGAGAAGTTCGACCCGACCGCCTACATCCCTGCCGTGGCCGGCTACTACACCGCCCCCAATGGCCAGATGCTGAGCTTCCCGTTCAACAGCTCGACCACCATCTTCTATTTCAACAAGGACGCCTTCAAGGCTGCCGGCCTGCCCACCGACAAGGCGCCGTCGACCTGGCCCGAGGTGGTTGCCGCCGCCGCCAAGCTCAAGGCCAGCGGCCACAAGTGCCCGTTCACCACGGCCTGGCAGAACTGGACGCAGGTGGAGAGCTTCTCGGCCTGGCACAACGTGGAATTCGCCAGCAAGGCCAACGGCCTGCAGGGCCTGGACGCGCGCCTGAAGGTGAACTCGCCGCTGCACCAGCGCCACATCGAGAATCTGGCCAGCATGGCCAAGCAGGGCCTGTTCATCTACAAGGGCCGCGGCAACGTGCCCGAGGCCTCGTTCGTGTCGGGCGAGTGCGCCATGATCAACACCTCTTCGGGCTTCTACGGCAACGTGGCAAAGAACGCCAAGTTCGCCTACGGCCTGGCGCCCCTGCCCTACTACCCGGACGTGCCGGGCGCACCGCAGAACACCGTGATCGGCGGTGCCAGCCTGTGGGTCATGTCGGGCAAGAAGCCGGCCGAATACAAGGGCGTGGCCAAGTTCTTCAGCTTCATCTCGACGCCTGAAGTGCAGTCCGCCAGCCACAAGCGCACGGGCTACCTGCCCGTGACCACCGCTTCGTACAAGCTCACCGAAGAGTCGGGCTTCTACAAGCAGAACCCCGGCACCGACGTGGCCGTGACGCAGATGATCCGCAAGGTCACCGACAAGAGCCGCGGCATCCGCCTGGGCAACTACGTGCAGATCCGCGCCATCGAGGACGAAGAGCTCGAACAGGTCTGGAACGGCAAGAAGACGGCCAAGGAAGCCCTTGACGCCATCGTGACCCGCGGCAACGAGCAGCTGGAACGCTTCCAGAAGGCAAACAAGAGCTGACGATTGACGACCGGGCCCCTCGTGTCCGGCTAATATCGCCCGCCCCCGCTCACTCTTCTACAAGAGTGGGCGCGGCGGGATTTTTTACGTAGAGGGTTCATGGAAAAACGCGTCTTCTTTCGCTCGGGCTGGCTGCCCTGGCTGCTGCTGGCACCCCAGATGGCGGTGATCCTCGTGTTTTTCTTCTGGCCGGCGGGGCAGGCCATCCTGCAATCGCTGCAGCAGCAGGATGCGTTCGGCACATCGGTCGAGTTCGTCGGGCTGCAGAACTTCAAGGAGCTGTTCCACGACCCGGCCTACGCCGAGTCGTTCAAGACCACCGCCGTTTTCTCGGTGCTGGTGGCCGGCATCGGGATCAGCCTGTCGCTGGCGCTCGCCGTGTTCGCCGACCGCATCGTTCGCGGCGGCATGTTCTACAAGACCATGCTGATCCTGCCGTACGCGGTGGCACCCGCCGTGGCGGCCGTGCTGTGGGTCTTCATGTTCTCGCCGTCGCTGGGCGTGGTGGCCTATGCACTCGGCAAGATCGGCATCGACTGGAACCATCTGCTCAATTCGCGGCACGCAATGACGCTGATCGTGATGGCGGCTGTGTGGAAGCAGATTTCCTACAACTTCCTGTTCTTCCTGGCCGGCCTGCAGTCCATTCCGAAATCGCTGATCGAGGCCGCAGCCATCGATGGCGCGCGCCCGTGGCGCCGGTTCTGGACCGTGCAGTTCCCGCTGCTGTCGCCCACCACGTTCTTCCTGCTGGTGATGAACGTGGTCTACGCCTTCTTCGACACCTTCGCCATCGTCCACGCCGCCACCGAGGGCGGCCCCGGCAAGGACACCGAAATCCTCGTCTACAAGGTCTATCACGACGGCTTCAAGGCACTGGACCTTGGCGGCTCGGCCGCACAGTCGGTGGTGCTGATGGTGATCGTCATCGCGCTGACCATCGTGCAGTTCCGCTACGTCGAAAAGAAGGTGCAGTACTGACATGGTTGAAAAACGAAGCACCCAGGGCATCCTGGCCCACGTGGTGATGATCCTGGGGGTCATCATCGTCGCCTTCCCCATCTACCTTGCGTTCGTGGCGTCCACCCACACCGCGCAGGAGATCGTGCAGCGGCCCATGCCGCTGCTGCCCGGCAGCCACATGCTGGACAGCTACAAGGCCGCGCTCTTCGGCCGCGCCACCAGCGCCGGATCGAACGCGCCTGTTGCGCACATGATGTGGGTGAGCCTGGTGACGGCCATGGTCATTGCCATCGGCAAGATCTCGATCTCGCTGCTGTCGGCCTTCGCCATCGTCTACTTCCGCTTTCCGTTCAAGAAGATCTGCTTCTGGGCCATCTTCGTGACGCTGATGCTGCCGGTGGAAGTGCGCATCCTGCCCACCTACAAGGTGCTGTCGGACCTGAGCCTGCTGAACTCGTACGCGGGCCTCACGGTGCCGCTGATCGCGTCGGCCACGGCCACCTTCCTGTTCCGCCAGTTCTTCCTGACGGTGCCCGAGGAGCTCACCGAGGCCTCGCGCATGGATGGCGCCGGTCCGATGCGCTTCTTCTTCGATGTGCTGCTGCCGCTGTCGAAGACTTCGATCGCCGCGCTGTTCGTGATCCAGTTCATCTACGGCTGGAACCAGTACCTCTGGCCGCTGCTGGCGGTCACCAACGAAGACATGTACCCCATCGTCGTCGGCATCAAGCGACTGATTGCCGGCGGCGATGGCCAGAACGAATGGAACGTCGTGATGGCCACCGCCATCCTAGCCATGCTGCCGCCCGCGCTGGTGGTGGTGCTGATGCAAAAGTGGTTCGTCAAGGGCCTCGTGGACACTGAAAAATAAGTTATGGCTGCTCTCTCCCTACGCAACGTCATCAAGCGCTACGGCCACGGGCCGAAAGCCAACCAGGTCATCCACGGCGTGAGCGCCGAGATCGCCGACCATGAATTCATCGTCATCGTCGGCCCCTCGGGCTGCGGCAAGTCCACGCTGCTGCGCATGGTGGCCGGCCTGGAGGAAGTCTCGGCCGGCGAGATCGCCATCGGCAACAAGGTGGTGAACCAGCTCGAACCCTCCGAGCGCGACATCGCCATGGTGTTCCAGAACTACGCGCTGTACCCGCACATGAGCGTGTTCGCAAACATGGCCTACGGCCTGAAGATCGCCAAGGTGCCGGTCGACGAGATCAAGGTGCGAGTCGACAAGGCCGCGAAGATCCTCGAGCTCGGCCACCTGCTGGAACGCAAGCCGCGCGAACTCTCCGGCGGCCAGCGCCAGCGCGTGGCCATGGGCCGCGCCATCGTGCGCCAGCCACAGGTGTTCCTGTTCGACGAGCCGCTGTCGAACCTCGACGCCAAGCTGCGCGCGCAGACGCGCCTTGAAATCCAGAAGCTGCACCGCGAGCTCGGCATCACTTCGCTGTTCGTCACGCACGACCAGGTCGAGGCCATGACGCTGGCGCAACGCATCATCGTGATGAACGGCGGCGTGATGGACCAGTTCGCCACGCCCGAAGAGGTGTACTCGCGCCCCGCCACCACCTTCGTGGCGAGCTTCATCGGCTCTCCTCCGATGAACCTGCTGCGGCACGCGCCGGGCGTGCGCCCGGGCCAGATCCTGGGCATTCGCCCCGAGCACCTGAAGCTCGACGAAAGCGGCTGGACGGTGCAGGTCGAGCAGGTCGAACTGCTGGGCGCCGAGCGCCTGGTGTACGGCCGCATCGGCGACGAGCAGATCATCATGCGCACCGACGAAGGCGACCATCCACCGGTCGCGGGCGACACGGTGAAGATCGCGGCGCGCGAAGACAAGCTGCACTGGTTCGACGCCGGTTCGGGCAAGCGCGCAGACTGAACGATGGCCTTGTCGACACCCTGGCCGTATCCCCGCTGGGTCGCGCATCGCGGCGCCGGCAAGCTGGCACCTGAAAACACGCTTGCGGCCTTCAAGCTCGGCGCCTCGCACGGCTACCGCATGTTCGAGTGCGACGCCAAGCTCAGCGCCGACGGCGTGGTCTTCCTCATGCACGACGCCACGCTCGGCCGCACCACCAGCGGCCACGGCATCGGCGGCGCGCAGCCCTGGAGCGCGCTGGCGCAGCTCGACGCGGGCGGCTGGCACTCGCGCGCCTACGCGGGCGAGCCGCTGCCCACGTTGGAGAACATCGCACGCTTCTGCCTGGCCAACGGGCACCTGCTCAACATCGAGATCAAGCCGACGCCCGGCGTCGAGCGCGAAACCGGTGAAGTGGTTGCGCGCGAAGCGGCCCGCTTGTGGCAGGGCGCGGCCGTGCCGCCGCTGCTCACGTCCTTCCAGGTCGAATCGCTCAAAGGCGCGCAGGCGGTGCAGCCCGAGCTGCCGCGCGGCCTGCTGCTCGACACGCTGTGGAACGGCTGGCTCGAGGCCGCGCAGCAGCTGGACTGCGTGGCCATCGTCTGCAACCACGCGCTGTGGGACGCGGCGGTGGTGGCACAAGTGCACGGCGCAGGCCTGCGCGCACTGAGCTACACGGTGAACGACGAGTGGGCTGCGCAGCGGCTGATCGACCTGGGCACCGACGGCATCATCACCGACAGGGTGGACCTGTTCAGCCCCGCCGGCTGAAGCTGCGCGGCTGAGGCCGCACCTACGCACTTACTTCTTACCGGCCCTTACGAAATGGCGGCTTCTATGATGCGGCCATGAGTTGGACCCTACGCTTCGCGAGCTTCTGCTTCGCAGCCCTGTGCATGTGCGGCGGCGCCTCGGCGCAGCCAGACCTCGGCGGCAACGCCAACAGTGCTGCCGCGGCCGCAGCAGCCCCCGCCCCCACAGTGGCCGAACTGCGCGAGCAGTTCACCAAGCTCAGCACCGCCGCCGAGACCGATGAGGACGCGCGCAAGCTGCTCGCGCAGATCAACGACATCGGCACCCAGGCCGACAAGTTCGTCACCGCGCGCACCGGCGAGCTTGCCGATCTGAACGCCCGGCTCGGCGAGCTTGGCAATCCGCCCGCCGCTGGCGCCACCGAAGACCCCGACATCACCCGCCAGCGCGCGCGCCTGACCAAGGAGCGCAACGCACTCGACGCCGACATCCGCCTTGCGCGCCTGCTCTCGGTCGATGTACGGCAGCGCGGCACCGAGCTGGTCACGCAGCGCCGGGCGCTGTTCGAGGCGCAGCTCACCGAGCGCGCGGCCTCGCCGCTGACCGCCGAGTTCTGGAACGACCTGCGCGAGGCCTGGCCCGACGACCAGGCACGGCTGAAGGCGATGGTGTCCTCGGTGAACGACGGCCTGGTGGCCGCGACCCAACCCGAAACGCGCCTGCAGGTGATCGCGGCCCTGGTCGGGGCGCTGCTGCTCGCGGTGTTCGGCAACTGGGCGGCCGAAGTCCTGCTCGCCCGGCTGGCCGCGCGCGTCCTGCCGGCGGGGCGGCTGCGGCGTTCGGTGCTGGTGATCGGCATCGTCGCGAGCCATGTGCTGCTCGTGGCCGTGGCCGCGCACGGCTTCGTCGAGGTGCTGAAAGAATTCGCCACCTGGGAGCCGCAGGCGCGCAAGGTGCTCAATTCGACGGCCCAGGCGCTGGTGTTCATGGCCTTCGTGATCGGGCTGGGCCGCGGGCTGCTGGCCACGCGCCGGCCCTCGTGGCGCCTGCCGCCGATTCCCGACGCCATGGCCACGCGGCTCGCCGCCCTGCCCTGGCTGGTGGCGCTGGTGGCCGCGCTGGCGTGGACCCCGGCGGAGGTCAACGCGCTGATCGACGCGAGCTTCGCGGCCGTAGTGGCCACGCACGTGCTCACGGCGCTGGTGCTGACGGCGCTGGTTGCCACGGTGCTCTATGTCGTGAAGCCGCTGCGCGCCGATGCGGCCGAGGCCGGCCTGCCCGAACGGCCGATGTGGGTCGGCCTGCTGGTGGCGCTGATCGGCGCGCTGATGATCGCGATCTGGGTGCTGGTGGCTGTCGGCTACGTGGCGCTGGCGAGCTTTTTGGCCTCGCAGCTCACCTGGAGCGGCATCGTGGCTGCCGCCTTCTACGTGCTGTTCAAGTTCGCGGACGACGTGTTCATGGCCACGGTGTCGTCGCGCGCCGCCTTCGGCCAGCGGCTGCAGAAGAGCTTCAACCTCGCGCCGCAGACGCTGGACCAGGTCGCCACGGTGCTGTCGGCGCTGAGCCGGGTGGCGCTGTTCTTCTACATGTTGATAGCGCTGGCCGCGCCGCTGGGCACGGGGCCGGGCGAGGTGTTCCAGCGCAGCGGCAAGTTCGGCACCGGCGTGAAGGTGGGCGAGTTCCAGCTGGTGCCGGGAGCGATCCTGAGCGCGATCGCGGTGGCGGTGGTGGGCTTCGTGGTGCTGCGAATCTTCAAGCGCTGGCTCGAAAGAGCCTACCTGCCGAACACGAAGCTCGAGCCGGGCATGCAAAGCTCCATCACCACGCTGCTGGGCTATGTGGGCGGCATCCTGGTGGTGGCGTTTGCGCTTTCCGCACTGGGCATCGGCATCGAGCGCATCGCGTGGGTGGCGAGTGCGCTGTCGGTGGGTATCGGCTTCGGCCTGCAGGCGATCGTGCAGAACTTCATCTCGGGGCTGATCCTGCTGGCCGAGCAGCCGGTGAAGGTGGGCGACTGGGTGGTGCTGGGTACGGCCGAGGGCGACGTGCGGCGCATCAACGTGCGCGCCACCGAGATCCAGCTGGGCGACCGCTCGACGCTGATCGTGCCGAACTCGGAGTTCATCACCAAGACCGTGCGCAACATGACGCTGGCCAACGCCGAGGGACGCGTGCTGATCCGCCTGCCGATGCCGTTGACCACCGACGCGCAGCGCGTGCGCGACCTGATCCTCGCGGCCTGCAAGGCGCACGAAGGCGTGCTGGAAACCCCGGCGCCGTCGCTCACGCTCGAGGGCATCGAGAACGGGCTGCTGATCTTCCAGGCGATCGCCTATGTGGCGAGCCCCCGGCTCGCGGGCGGCGTGCGCAGCGACCTGCTGTTCGTGATCCTCGACGAACTGAAGAAGGCCTCGCTGCCGCTGGCCGTGCCGACGATGGTGATGACGGCTACCGCGCCGGAAGCGCTCGCGACGCCCTCCGTGCCTTCGTCGCCCGCCTCGCCGATTCCGGGCATGCCGGGCTGAGGCGCTGTAGCAGTCACTCCAGCGGCAGCGCCGTAGTGAACTTGATCTCGTTGAGGCACACGCTCGAACGCACCGCCGACACGCCGGGCATGTGCATCAGCGTGTGCATCAGGAACTGCGAGAGCGCCTCCAGGTCTCGCGCGACGACCTTGAGCACGTAGTCGAAGTCGCCCGTCACCGAGTAGCACTCCAGGATCTGCTTCAGGTCGGCGATCAGGTCCTGGAACTTGGGCAGTTCGTCGACATGGCCGCGCGCCATGGTCACGTGGATGAAGGCGATCACGCCCAGCCCGATGTGGCGCGCGTTCAGCCGCGCCGCGTAGCCGTTGATGAGCCCCAGTTCTTCCAGCCGCCGGTGGCGCCGCAGGCACTGCGCCGGCGAGAGATTGGCCACCTCGGCCAGTTCGAGGTTGGATGCACGGCCATGCACCTGCAGGTGCTCAAGAATCCTCCGGTCGATCCGGTCGAGTTCGATCTCATGCAATTTCCTCTCCCAATGCACCAAATTCATGCAATTTTATGGCGCAAAGCGGGGTAAGCCCGAGCCGTTCATGCACCTTAATTGTGCAAAGTACGATCTAGACTCCGAGGCGCCCGGGACGCATGCCGCGATCCAGGGCCGCTGAATTCCTCGCCACCGGCGCCCGCCGGCGGCTTCAGACGCATCCACACCCCCACCCGGAGACCCTTTCCCGTGAAAAACGCTTTGCTTCGCACACCCTTCAGCGCAGTGGCCCTGGCCCTCGGCATGCTGGCCGCCGCGCCTTCGTTCGCGGCCGACACCAAGTCGGTGGCCGTGACCGCCATCGTCGAGCACCCGGCGCTGGACGCCGTGCGCGACGGCGTGAAGGCCGAGCTGAAGGCGGCCGGCTACGAAGAAGGCAAGAACCTCAAGTTCACTTACCAGAGCGCGCAGGGCAACGTGGGCACTGCAGCCCAGATCGCCCGCAAGTACGTGGGCGATGCGCCCGACGCGATCGTCGCCATCGCCACGCCGTCGGCGCAGGCCGTGGTGGCCGCCACCAAGACGATTCCGGTGGTGTATTCGGCAATCACCGACCCGGTGGCCGCCAAGCTGGTGAAGAACTGGGAGCCCTCGGGCACCAACGTGACGGGCGTGTCGGACCTGTCGCCGCTCGAAAAGCACGTCGGCCTGATCAAGCAGGTGGTGCCGAACGCCAAGCGCATCGGCGTGATCTACAGCCCCGGCGAAGCCAACTCGGTGGCCATCGTTGCCTCTTTGAAGAAGGCCGCCGCCGATGCTGGCATGACCGTGGTCGAAGCCGCCGCCGCCCGCACGGTGGACGTGCCCACCGCCGCCCAGAGCCTGGTCGGCAAGGCCGACGTGATCTACACGCCAACCGACAACAACGTGGTCTCGGCCTTCGAAGGCATCGTGAAGGTGGCGCAGCAGGCCAAGCTGCCGGTGGTGGCAGCCGACACGGCCACCGTCGAGCGCGGCGCCGTTGCTGCCCTGGGCCTGAACTACAGCGACATCGGCCGCCAGACCGGCAAGATCGTGGTGCGCATCCTCAAGGGTGAAAAGCCCGGCACGATCGCCTCGCAGACCAGCACCAACTTCGAGCTGGTGGTGAACCCCGGCGCAGCCAAGCTGCAGGGCGTGACGCTGTCCGAATCGCTGCTGAAGACCGCCAAGGTCGTGAGCACGAAGTAAGCACGCGAGCCTTTTTCTCTCATGTCGCTCATCGCTTCGCTGGGCGCCATCGAGATCGGTCTGATATTCGGACTGGTCGCGCTGGGCGTCTTCATGTCGTTTCGCATCATCAATTTTCCCGACCTCACGGTGGACGGCAGCTTTCCGCTGGGCGCCGCCGTGGCCGCGACGCTGATCGTCGCGGGCTGGAACCCGGTGGCCGCCACCGCCGTGGCCTGCGTGGCCGGCGCCGTCTCGGGCTGGGTCACGGCCTGGCTCAACGTGAAGCTGAAGATCATGCAATTGCTCGCGAGCATCCTGGTGATGATCGCGCTGTACTCCATCAACCTGCGCGTGATGGGCAAGCCCAACGTGGCGCTCATCACCGAACCGACTGTGTTCAGCATGGTCGACTTCGGCGGCATGCCCGAGCAGTGGGCCAAGCCGCTGTTGCTGCTGCTGATCGTGATCGTCGCGAAGATCCTGGTCGACATGTTCTTCGCTTCTGAAGCCGGCCTGGCGATGCGCGCCACGGGCGGCAACGCGCGCATGGCACGGGCCCAGGGCATCTCGACCGACTTCCACACCATGGCAGGCCTGGCGCTGTCGAACGCGCTGGTGGCGCTGGCCGGCGCGCTGTTCGCCCAGAGCCAGGGCACGGCCGACATCTCGATGGGCGTGGGCACGATCGTGATCGGCCTGGCCGCGGTGATCATCGGCGAGACGCTGCTGCCCGCGCGAAGCATGGTCATCACCACCCTGGCCTGCGTGCTGGGTGCGCTGCTGTATCGCTTTTTCATCGCGATGGCGCTGAACACCGACTTCATGGGCCTGCAGGCGCAAGACCTGAACCTGGTGACTGCCGTGCTGGTGGCGTTCGCGCTTCTGGTGCCAGCCTACAAGCGCAAGCTGGGCGGGCTTTTCAAGGGGAAGAACTGATGCTGCGCGCCCAACAACTCGAAATGACCTTCAACCCGGGCACGCCGATCGAGAACCGCGTGCTGCGCGGCCTGAGCCTGGAAATTCCGACCGGCCAGTTCGTCACCGTGATCGGCTCGAACGGCGCGGGCAAGTCGACCTTTCTGAATGCGGTGAGCGGCGACCTGATCGTCGACAAGGGCAGCATCGAGATCGACGGAAAGGACGTGACCCGCTTGAACGCCTGGCAGCGCTCGGGCATGGTGGCCCGCGTGTTCCAGGACCCGATGGCCGGCACCTGCGAGGCGCTGACCATCGAGGAGAACATGGCGCTCGCCTGGAAGCGCGGCGAGCGCCGGGCCTTCGGCTTTGCGCTCAACCGCAACCTGCGCGAGCTGTTCCGCGAGAAGCTGTCGATCCTGAAGCTGGGGCTGGAGAACCGGCTGGCCGACCGCATCGGCCTGCTCTCGGGCGGGCAGCGGCAGGCGGTGAGCCTGCTGATGGCCTCGCTCAAGCCCTCGCGCATCCTGCTGCTGGACGAGCACACGGCCGCGCTGGACCCGAAAACTGCCGCCTTCGTGCTGGAACTGACCGCCAGGATTGTCGAAGGCAGCCAGCTCACCGCGATGATGGTGACGCACAGCATGCGCCAGGCGCTGGACTACGGCTCGCGCACGGTGATGCTGCACGAGGGCCAGGTGATCCTCGACGTGGCCGGGTCGGAGCGCTCGGGGCTCGACGTGCCCGACCTGCTGCGCATGTTCGAGCAGACACGCGGCGAAAAACTGGACGACGACAAGCTGCTGCTGGCCTGATGGTGTCGGACGCCCCCTTCGTGCGCGGCATGCGCGCCGACGACCTCGACGCCGTGCTCGCGATCCAGCTCGCCTGCTATGGCGCGGGGTTCGTGGAGGACGGCGCACTGATCTCCCGACGGCTCGCTGCCGCGCCGCATACGGGCTGGGTGGCCGAGCATGAGGGCAGCGTGCGGGCCTATCTGGCCGGGTATCCATCGGTAGTCGGCAAGCTCACTCCGCTGCACGGGGAGTTCGAAGTGGCCGAACAGCCCGATTCGCTATACCTGCACGACCTGGCTGTGCACCCGGACGCCTCGGGCCTGGGGCTGGGGCCCTTGCTGCTACGCCACGCCTGGGCTCACGCGGCACAGGCCGGCTGGCGGCATTCGACGCTGGTGTCGGTGCAATCCTCGGTGGGTTTCTGGCTGCGCCAGGGTTATGCGGCCACGCAGCCCGCCGGCACCGGGCAGCAGGCCCGTCTCGCCACCTATCCCGGCGAGTCGGTCTACATGGTCCGCCGGCTCGGCTGACTGGTTGTCAGCGGCGCCAGCCGCGCATCGCCAGCCACTGGACAGTGCCGCAAACCACCACGAGCGCGGCGTAGGTCACCATCGCTCCGTCACGCCCGAACACGGCAAGGCCCACCACCAACACCCCCACGCCGGCCGCAAAGGTCAGCGCCCACTGCACCCACCAGCGCGGGACGCTGGCGCGGTTGCCGCCCAGGAACCGCCCGACAAAGGCCAGCACCAGGGCCAGGAAGGCCGCGGGTGCTACAAAATTAAGCAGGTGATTCAAGAGGGCCAGCAGGTCCATCGGGAGGGGTTGCGCACGTGCCGGAACATGCGCGGAAGGTTATGGCTGTCATAGGGAAAGCCATTTGTCCTTCCGCAAGCCTCGTGCGGCTGCTGATTTTATAATCACGGCCATGTCAGTCTGGGCTCTCGGCTTGAACCACACGACCGCGCCGCTCGATCTGCGCGGTCGTTTCGCGTTCGCGCTCGACCAGATAGCCCCCACGCTGCAGAGCCTGCGCAGTTCCTTTGCCTCCGGCCGCCACCCCCAGGTCGAGGCCGCGATCATCTCCACCTGCAACCGCACCGAGATCTATTGCGCGTCCGAACACGCCGCGCTGGACCACACCTTCGGCTGGCTGGCAGCCAGCGGCGGCGTGGCCCCTGCCCTGCTGCGCTCGCACGCCTACACCCTGCACGACGACGAAGCCGCGCGCCATGCCTTCCGCGTGGCCAGCGGGCTCGATTCGATGGTGCTCGGCGAAGCGCAGATCCTCGGCCAGATGAAAGACGCCGTGCGCGCAGCCGAGACGGCCGGCGCGCTCGGCAGTACGCTGAACCAGCTGTTCCAGCGCTCCTTTGCCGTCGCTAAGGAGGTCCGCACCGCCACCGAGATCGGCGCGCACTCCATCAGCATGGCCGCCGCGGCGGTCCGGCTGGCCGGCCAGCTCTTCGAAGATTTGCATCAAACGCGCGTGCTGTTCGTCGGCGCGGGCGAAATGATCGACCTCGCGGCCACGCACTTCGCGGCCAAGGAGCCCAAGTCGATCGCCATTGCCAATCGCACGCTCGAACGCGGCGAGAAGCTGGCCTCGCGCTTCGGCGGCGAGGCGATGCGGCTGGCCGACCTTCCCTCGCGGCTCGCCGAGTTCGACATCGTGGTGAGCTGCACCGCGAGCACGCTGCCGATCATCGGCCTGGGCGCCGTCGAGCGGGCGCTCAAGGCACGCAAGCACCGCCCGATGTTCATGGTCGACCTGGCCGTGCCGCGCGACATCGAGCCCGAAG
This sequence comes from Variovorax sp. YR566, assembly GCF_051992195.1. Classification (NCBI taxonomy): domain Bacteria; kingdom Pseudomonadati; phylum Pseudomonadota; class Betaproteobacteria; order Burkholderiales; family Comamonadaceae; genus Variovorax; species Variovorax sp. YR566. The sequence continues at coordinate 5,981,872 of NZ_CP197092.1, forward strand.
TGAAGGCGCTCGAGGATATTTATCTCTACACCGTCGACGACCTCGCCCAGGTCGTGCAACAGGGCCAGGCCAACCGCCAGGCCGCGGTGGCACAGGCCGAAGTGATCATCGACGCCGGCGTGCAGAGCTTCATGCACTGGCTGGGCCAGCGCGGCACCGTGCCGCTGATCCAGCAGCTCAACGCGCAGGCCGACGAGTGGCGCGCCGCCGAAATGGCCCGTGCGCGCAAGCTGCTGGCCAAGGGCGAATCGGTCGATGCGGTGCTCGAAGCGATGTCGCGCGGGCTCACGCAGAAGATGATGCACGGCGCCATGGCCGAGCTGCACGCTGGCGATGCCGCCTCGCGCGAGCAGACCGCGCAGACGATCTCGCGCCTGTTCCTGCGCAAAGAGCGTTAGCGACGCTCGTCATCGCCTGGCCCGACCGGCCGCGATCTTCTTCATGCGCCCTGCCCTCGCTCGGCAGCACCCTCCCATTTTTTCGAGCCTCTTTCCCCCGTGAAATCCTTTCTGCGCCACCAACTCGAACGCTACGCCCAGCGCCTGGGCGAGCTCGACTTCCTGCTCTCGCGCGAAGACATCATGAGCGACATGGCGCAGTACCGCACCATCTCGCGCGAGCATGCCGAGGTCACGCAGATCGCCGGCCGCTACGAGCGCTACCGCCAGCGCGAGGCCGACATCGCCGGTGCCAAGGAAATGCTCGACGACCCCGACATGGCCGAGATGGCGAAGGAGGAAATCGCAGGCGCCGAGGTCGAGCTGGTGCAGCTCGAAGAAGAACTGCAGCGCCTGCTGCTGCCCAAGGACCCCGACGACGCGCGCAATGCCTTCCTCGAAATCCGCGCGGGCACGGGCGGCGACGAATCGGCGCTGTTCGCGGGCGACCTGCTGCGCATGTACACGCGCTACTGCGAGCGCGCCGGCTGGCGCTGCGAGGTGGTGAGCGAAAGCGAGAGCGAACTCGGCGGCTACAAGGAAGTGGTGATCCGCATCGTCGGCGACGACGTGTTCGGCCACCTGCGCTTCGAATCGGGCGGCCATCGCGTGCAGCGGGTGCCCGCCACCGAGACGCAGGGCCGCATCCACACCAGCGCCTGCACGGTTGCCGTGCTGGCCGAGCCCGACGAGACCGTGGCCGTGCAGATCAACCCGGCCGACCTGCGCATCGACACCTACCGCGCGAGCGGCGCCGGCGGCCAGCACATCAACAAGACCGACTCGGCCGTGCGCATCACGCACATCCCGACCGGCATCGTGGCCGAATGCCAGGACGACCGCAGCCAGCACCGCAACAAGGCCAAGGCGCTGCAGGTGCTGTCGGCGCGCATCCAGGAAAAGGAGCGCAGCGAACGCGCCGCCAAGGACGCGGCGATGCGCAAGGGGCTGATCGGCAGCGGCGACCGCTCGGACCGCATCCGCACCTACAACTTTCCACAGGGGCGCCTGACCGACCACCGCATCAACCTCACGCTCTACAAGCTGCTCGCCATCATGGAAGGCGACCTCGGCGACGTGCTCGACGCATTGCGCGCCGCACGCGAGGCCGAGCAGTTGGCCGAGCTCGAATCGAGTCTGCCGGCGTGATGACCACCACCGAGAACCCATTGCCGTCGACCGTGGCGCAAGCGCTGACCGCGGCTGTCGCCCTGGGCATCGACCGGCTCGACGCCCAGCTGCTGCTGCTGCACGCGCTGGGTCGCGCGCCGCACGACCGGGCCTGGCTGCTGGCACACGACACCGATGCGATGCCTGATTCGGCATGGTCCGCGCTGGCTGCGCAGTTGTCGCGGCGCCGGACGGGCGAACCGGTGGCCTACCTGCTGGGCGAGAAGGAATTCCATGGCCTCAACCTGCAGGTCGATGCCCGCGTGCTGGTGCCGCGCCCCGACACGGAAACGCTGGTCGAATGGACCCTGCAGTGCCTCGAAAGCCATGCCGCCCCGCGCGCGCTCGACCTCGGCACAGGCAGCGGCGCGATCGCGCTGGCCCTGCAACACGCCCGCCCCGATGCACAGGTCGACGCGGTCGATGCAAGCGCCGATGCGCTCACGGTCGCCCAGGCCAACGCCCGGCGCCTCGGCCTGCCCGTACGCTTCACCCAGGCGAATTGGCTCGACGGCGCCGGCAACGGCTACACGGTCATCGCCAGCAACCCGCCGTACATCGCCGCCGGCGACCCGCATCTGCCGGCGCTGCGCCATGAGCCTTCTTCCGCGCTTGTCGCGGGCGCCGACGGGCTCGACGACATCCGCCAGATCGTGCAGAACGCCCCCACCCACCTCGCGGAAGGCGGCTGGCTGTTGCTCGAACACGGCCATGACCAGGCCGCCGCCGTGCGCCAACTGCTCGCCGCGCGCGGTTTCGCCGAAGTGCAAAGCCGCGACGACCTTGCCGGCATCCAGCGCTGCTCCGGCGGAATCTGGCGCACGGTGAAATAATCCCCCAGCCTATTTTTTCAGGAGTCCCCATGTCCGACGCCCAGCAACGCATCGACGACCTCGTCAAGACCAACGACCTCGTGCTCTTCATGAAGGGCAATGCAAGCTTTCCGATGTGCGGCTTCTCTGGCCGCGCGATCCAGATCCTGAAGGCGGTCGGCGTCGACACGAAGACGCTCAAGACCGTCAACGTGCTCGAAGACGACGGCATCCGCCAGGGCATCAAGGAATACAGCAACTGGCCCACGATCCCTCAGCTCTACGTGAAGGGCGAGTTCATCGGCGGCTCGGACATCATGATGGAGATGTACGAATCGGGCGAGCTGCAGCAAGTGGTGAACGGCGCCGCCGCCTGAACCAACGAAGCCGGTCATGAGCCACGATCACGACGCGGATCACGGCCATTCGCATGACGGCGATGACGGCGAAGGCGCCCCGGCCTGGAAGCACGACGGCGTGCGGGTGATCGGAGCCAACCAGCTCGACGTCAACACCGCTCAGACGCCCGGCATGAACCGGGCGGCCGCCATCAACTTCGCCCGCGTAGGCGCACAGAAGCTCTGGGCCGGCACCGTGACCATCCATGCCGATGCCAAGACCGGTGCCCATCACCACGGGCACCTCGAATCGGTGATCTACGTCGTGCGCGGCCGGGCCCGCATGCGTTGGGGCGAGAAACTGGAATTCACTGCCGAGGCCGGGCCGGGCGACTTCATCTACGTGCCGCCCTTCGTGCCGCACCAGGAAATCAACGCCAGCGCGACCGAGACGCTCGAATGCGTGCTGTGCCGCAGCGATGGCGAAGCAGTGGCCGTGAACCTCGACATCGAGCCCGTGGAAAAACCCGAATCGGTGCTCTGGGTCGACCCGACTCACCCGCACGGCGGGGTCTGAACGTTTTTCCGGTGCCGAGTCATGGCACCATGGTGGCCGTCTTCGACGTGCCACCATGACCCTGACCCAAAGCCTGCTCATCATCGCGCTACTGATTGCGCTGAGCGCCTTCTTCTCCCTTGCCGAAATCACCTTGGCTGCCTCGCGCCGCCTGCGTTTGCGCCAGATGGCCGACGAAGGCGACCCTCGGGCGGAGAAAGTGCTGCGCGTGCAGGAGCAGCCCGGCCATTACTTCACCGTGGTGCAGATCGGGCTCAACGCGGTGGCGATCCTCGGCGGCGTCGTGGGCGAAGGCTCGCTCAGCCCTTACTTCGCAGTCTTCTTCGAGAAGTGGCTGAGCGTCGAGGCTTCGGCCAGCGCGGCCTTCCTGTGCTCGTTCATCATCATCATCGCGGTGTTCCTGGTGTTCGCCGACCTGTTCCCCAAGCGGCTGGGCATGAGCAACCCAGAGCAGTTGGCGGTGCGCATGGTCGGGCCGATGCAGCTGCTGATCACCACCTTCAAGCCGCTGGTGTGGTTCTTCACGCGCTGCACCGACCTGCTGTTCAAGCTGCTCGGCATGCCGATGGTGCGCGACGACAAGATCACCTCGGCCGACATCCTCGCGATGACCGAGGCCGGCGCCCGGGCCGGCGTGCTCGCTGTGCGCGAGCAGCAGGTGATCGCCAACGTGTTCGAGCTGGAAACACGCCTTGTGAGCAGCGTGATGACCGCGCGCGACAGCATCGCCTGGTTCCTGCATGACGACCCCGAGTCGGTGCTGCGCGCGCGCATCGTGGCCGAGCCCTTCTCGGCGTATCCGGTGTGCGACGGCGACATCGACCACGTGCTGGGCTATGTGGACGCCAAGGACATGTTCCAGCGCGTGCTCAGCGGCCAGCCGCTTGCCTTCGACCAGGGCCTGCCGCTGCACAAGGCGCTGGTCATTCCCGACCGGCTATCGCTGACCGAGGTGCTCGAGCAGTTTCAGCAGGCGCATGAAGACTTCGCGATCATCGTCAACGAATACAGCCTGGTGGTGGGCGTGATCACCCTCAACGACGTGATGAGCACGGTGATGGGCGACCTTGTGTCGATGCCCGACGAAGAGCAGATCGTGCAGCGCGACGAGAACTCGTGGCTCATCGACGGCATCACGCCCATTCAGGACGTGCAGCGCGCGCTGCACATCGACGAGCTGCCGCATGCCGAGGAATACGAAACGCTCGCGGGCTTCCTGATGGTGATGCTGCGTCGCGTGCCCAAGCGCACCGACAACGTGACCTGGGGCGGCTACACCTTCGAGGTGATGGACGTGGACAGCTACCGCATCGACCAGGTGATGGTCACGAAGGGCTCGGGCACCGCCAAGGCGCCGGCGAACTGACTGGACTGGCTGGCTTGCAGACTCAGGCCGCCGACCGGTCCTTGTCCTTTTCCTTCTCGCGTTCCTTGTCGTTGAACACCCAGAGCCGCTGGTTGGCGAACACCGCGTTCGGGTAAGGCGACTTGCCGCGGCTGCCGTTGTAGCGACCCAGCGTCATGTACAGGTCGCCGTTCTCGCGGTCGAGGTAGTGGCGCAGGATCACGCAGCCGAAGCGCAGGTTGGTCTGCATGTGGAAGAGCTTGGCCGAATCGCTGTCGCCGATCACGCGCGTCCAGAACGGCATGACCTGCATGTAGCCGCGCGCGCCGGCGCTCGACACCGCGAACTTGCGGAAATTGCTCTCGACCTGCACCAGCCCGAGCACCAGGCTCACCTCGAGCCCCGAGCGCTTGGCTTCGTACCAGGCGGTCTGCAGGAATTCGATGCGCGAGGGCGCGTCGGCGATCTTCTTCTTGAGGCGTTCGCTCATCTCGCCGAGCCAGCGCAGGTAGGCCAGGCGGGCTTCGGTGTTCGCGAACTGGGGCACCGGCGGCGCCTTGTTGTGGATGGCGGAGCTCAGTGCGGTGCGCACCGAGTCGATCAGCGGCTCCTCGATCTGCGCACCGGCCAGAGCGGTCTGCGGCAGCGACAGCATTGCGAGGGCGCCCGCCGTCACGGCGCCGCCCAGGCACTGGCGTCGCGAGAAGCCGCCCTCGAGGCTCATTTGGCGAGCTTGCCGGTGATGAAGTCGACGATGCCGGCTGCGGGCACCTTGGTGGCCGCGGTGTCACGCCGGCCCTGGTATTCGAGCTGACCTTCCTTGAGACCGCGATCCGAGATGACAACGCGGTGCGGCACGCCGATCAGCTCCCAGTCGGCGAACATCGCGCCGGGGCGCTCGCCGCGATCGTCGAGCAGCACATCGACGCCCTTGGCAAGCAGCTCTTCGTAGAGCGCTTCGGCCGCGACCTTGACCTCGGGGCTGCGGTCCATGCCGATGGGACAGACCACCACCGTGAACGGAGCCAGCGCGTCGGGCCAGATGATGCCGCGCTCGTCGTGGTTCTGTTCGATGGCGGCGGCCGGCAGGCGGGTGATGCCGATGCCGTAGCAGCCCATTTCGAGGAACTGCGGCTTGCCGCCTTCGTCGAGGTAAGTTGCGTTCATGTCCTTGCTGTACTTGGTGCCCAGCACGAACACGTGGCCGACTTCGATGCCGCGCTCGATGGCCAGCACGCCCTTGCCGTCGGGCGAGGCGTCGCCCGCGACCACGTTGCGGATGTCGGCGATCAGGTCAGGCTCGGGCAGGTCGCGGCCCCAGTTGACGCCGGTCATGTGGAAGTCGACTTCGTTGGCGCCGGTGATCCAGTCGGCCATGACGGCAGCTTCGCGGTCGGCCACCAGCTTGACGGGCTTCTTGAGGTTCAGCGGGCCCAGGTAGCCGGGCTTGCAGCCGAAGTGGTCCTCGATCTCGGCGAGGGTCGCAAAGCGGAAGCCCTGGTTCAGGCCGGGCAGCTTGCTGACCTTGATCTCGTTCATGTCATGGTCGCCGCGTAGCAGCAGCAGCCAGACCTGCGAGCCCTTCGGATTGCCGGCCTCATCGACGATGTCGGTGGCCAGCACCAGCGACTTGATGGTGGTCGACAGCGGCACGCCGAGCAGCTCGGCCACGTCGGCGCAGGTGCTCTTGCCGGGGGTCGGAGTCTTCTGGAGCGCATTGGCGGCCGCGGGACGCGGGCCGGCCGGGGCCAGCGCCTCGGCCTTTTCCATGTTGGCGGCGTATTCGCTGTCGGGGCAGTAGACGATGGCATCTTCGCCGGTCGCGGCGATCACCTGGAACTCTTCGCTCAGGTCGCCGCCGATGGCGCCGCTGTCGGCCGCCACGGCGCGATAGCGCAAGCCGAAGCGGTCGAAGATGTTGCGGTATGCCTGCGCCATGGTCTGGTAGCTGGCCTTGGCCGCGTCGAGGTCGCGGTCGAAGCTGTAGGCGTCCTTCATGATGAATTCGCGCCCGCGCATCAGCCCGAAGCGCGGACGGCGCTCGTCGCGAAACTTGGTCTGGATCTGGTAGAAATTCTTCGGCAGCTGCTTGTAGCTGCGGATCTCCTGGCGCGCGATGTCGGTCACGACCTCTTCGCTGGTCGGCTGGATCACGTAGTCGCGGTCATGCCGGTCCTTGATGCGCAGCAGCTCGGGGCCCATCTTCTCGAAGCGGCCGGTCTCCTGCCAGAACTCGGCCGGCTGCACCACCGGCATCGTCATCTCGACGGCGCCGGCGCGGTTCATCTCCTCGCGCACGATGGCCTCGACCTTGCGGATCACGCGCAGCCCCATGGGCATGTAGGTGTAGATGCCCGTGCCGAGCTTCTTGATCATGCCGGCCCGCATCATGAGCCGGTGGCTCGCGACCTCTGCGTCAGCGGGCGCTTCCTTGAGAGTGGAGACAAAAAATCGGGAAGCTTTCATCGGGATCGGTGTGATGGATTCGCTGGATTCGAAAATGGGAAGTGGGGGACTGCTCCCCCGGAGAGACCCTGAGAGCCTGGCATCGGCAGCTTGCCGAGGGCAACCCGGCATGCATAATCGACTCAGTTCAAAAATTGGGGTTTGATTATGCTCGACCGGGACGGCTTCAGGCCCAACGTCGGCATCATCCTGCTCAACCAGAGAAACCAGGTTTTCTGGGGCAAACGCATACGCACGCATTCCTGGCAGTTTCCGCAAGGCGGCATCGACCGCGGCGAAAGTCCCGAGCAAGCCATGTTCCGGGAACTGCACGAGGAAGTGGGGCTCCACCCGGAGCACGTGCGCATCGTGGCCCGTACCCGCGACTGGTTGCGCTACGAGGTGCCGGATCGGTTCATCCGCCGTGACGCACGGGGCCACTACAAGGGCCAGAAACAAATCTGGTATTTGCTGCAACTCGTCGGCCACGACTGGGATCTCAACCTTCGTGCCACCGACCATCCCGAATTCGATGCTTGGCGCTGGCACGACTACTGGGTGCCGCTCGACGTGGTCGTCGAGTTCAAGCGCGGCGTCTACGAGATGGCGCTCACCGAGCTTGCTCGCTACCTGCCAAGGCAGGATTTCCGCAACCGCTTCCTGCGCAGCAACGTGCGCGCCCGAGAATTCGAGCGCCATTCGCCAGACGCCGGGGCGCCTCCCGGACTGGACCTGCCGCCCGGCGGCAGTTTCGATCCGCATCCCGACATTCCTTCTGCGAGCGATGAACCTCCTGTCCACAACAACAAAGCGCCGTTCCTTCCGACGCAACGCTGAGCGCGCCCTTCTTCTGATCTGCTTCGGCGTTCTCGCGGGCTGCGCCTCGGGCCAGCACGACACCGACAACCCCGACTGGGCGCAGGCCGGCAGCCCGCCGCCGCCGAAGCGGTCCGAAACGGACAAGGAATGGGAAGAAACGGCAACGCCGCCGCCGCCGGCCTTCAGCGAAAGCCGTCTGCTGCCGATCGAGATGCCGCCTTACATGAGCCTGAAGTTCGGCGTCGACCCGAACACGATCGCAATCACTGGCGACGGGATCGTGCGTTACGTGGTGGTGGCACACAACCGCAACGGCGGTGCCGTCAACGCCTTCTACGAGGGCGTGCGCTGCTCTACGGCGGAAATGAAGAGCTATGCGCGCTACAACAACGGCGCCTGGCAGGACGTCGCAAAGCCGGAGTGGAAACGCCTGAACGACCTGAACTCCAGCTACACCCGGGCGCTGTCGACCCAGGCCCTGTGTCGCGGCAATGCGCCGCGCGCCTCGATCGGGGAAATGGTGCAGAACATGCGCAACCCGGTGCGGGAAGTGCAGTAATCCAAACAACAACGGGGCGCAAGGCCCCGTTGTTGTCTGGATCATCAACTGGGCATCAGCACCATGTTGTCGCGGTGGACCATCTCGGGCTCCGCAACATAGCCCAGCAGGCGCTCGAATTCGCTCGAGGGCTTGCGGCACAGCAGGCGCGCCTCCACGCTCGAATAGTTGGCAAGGCCCCGGGCCAGCTCGACGCCATCGACATCGCGCACCGCGATCACGTCGCCGCGCGAGAACTCGCCTGAAACGCTGGTCATGCCGATCGGCAGCAGGCTCTTGCCCTCGGCTCGCACCTTCGCGGCCGCGCCTGCATCGACGACGACGGCGCCGCGCAGTTGCAGATGGTCGGCCATCCAGCGCTTGCGGGCCTGGTGCTTGGCAGTCTGCGCCACCAGCAGCGTGCCGATGGACTCGCCCCGCGCCAGGCGCAGCAGGGCATCGGCCTCGCGACCCCAGGCGATGACGGTAGAAGCGCCCGAGCCCGCGGCGCGCTTGGCCGCGAGGATCTTGGTGATCATGCCGCCCTTGCCGATGCTCGACCCCGCCCCACCCGCCATCGCTTCGAGCGCCGGATCGCCCGCGGCGGCTTCGTGCACGAACTTGGCTTCCGGGTCCTTGCGCGGGTCGGCCGTGTACAGGCCCTTCTGGTCCGTGAGGATGACCAGCGCATCGGCCTCTACCAGGTTGGCCACGAGTGCGCCGAGCGTGTCGTTGTCGCCGAACTTGATCTCGTCGTTGACGACCGTGTCGTTCTCATTGATGACCGGCACCACACCCAGCTTGAGCAGCGTGACCAGTGTCGAGCGGGCATTGAGGTAGCGCTCGCGATCGGCCAGGTCGGCGTGGGTCAGCAGCACCTGCGCACTGCCGATTTCGTTTTCGCGCAGCTTGGTTTCGTACATCTGGGCCAGGCCCATCTGTCCGACGGCCGCAGCGGCCTGAAGCTCGTTGATTTCGTGCGGTCGGGTGCGCCAGCCGAGGCGCTTCATGCCTTCGGCGATGGCCCCGCTCGACACCATCACGACCTCACGCCCTTCGCGCACCAGCGCAGCCAGTTGCCGGCACCACTCGCCGATGGCGGCCTCGTCGAGACCGCGCCCCTCGTTGGTCACGAGGCTGGAACCCACCTTGACGACGATACGGCGGGCATCCCGCAAGGCAGTGGATCCGGAGTTCGAGGTCATTTTCGGGGTGTAACGGTCTTGAATGCTGCGTGGGTTGCTGTCTGTCTATCCACCTGTTGGCAGGGCCGCGGGGCGATGCGGCAACGCCGCTCAGGCGCCCTCGGAAGGCAACGGCGTGAAGCGCGGATCGACGACGACCGGCGCGTGCTCGGCCACCTGCTGCGCCTTGACCTGCTGATAAACAGCCTGCACCAGGTGTTCGCAACCTTCGCGTGTGAGTGCCGAGATTTCGAACACAGGCCCCTTGAAGCGCAGGCGCTTCACGACGTCCTTGACGCGCGCCGCGCGTTCTTCGGTCGGCACCATGTCGAGCTTGTTGAGCACGAGCCAGCGCGGCTTTTCGTAGAGCGCGGCGTCGTACTTCTTGAGTTCGCCGACGATGGCCTTGGCCTGAGCGACGGGGTCGATGTTGTCGTCGAACGGTGCCATGTCGATCACGTGCAGCAGCAGGCGCGTGCGTTGCAGGTGACGCAGGAAGAGATGGCCGAGGCCCGCACCTTCGGATGCGCCTTCGATCAGACCGGGAAGGTCGGCCACCACGAAGCTCTGCTCCGGGCCGACGCGCACCACGCCGAGGTTCGGGTGCAACGTCGTGAAGGGGTAGTCAGCGATGCGCGGGCGGGCATTGGAAATGGCGCTGATCAGCGTCGACTTGCCGGCATTCGGCATGCCGAGCAGGCCGACGTCGGCCAGCACCTTCAGCTCCAGCTTGACGCTGCGCTTTTCACCGGGCCAGCCGGGCGTCTTCTGACGCGGCGCGCGGTTGATGGCGCTCTTGAAGCGCATGTTGCCGAAGCCGCCGTCGCCACCCTTGGCAATGGTGATGACTTCGCCCTCTTTCAACAGCTCGAACAGCACCTCGCCGGTTTCGGCATCGGAGATGATCGTGCCGACCGGCATCTTGAGCATGATGTCGTCGCCCGCGGCGCCGAACATGTCGGAGCCCATGCCATGCTCGCCGCGCTTTGCCTCGTGGCGGCGGGAGTAGCGGAAATCGACCAGCGTATTGAGGTTCGAGTCGGCAACCGCGAACACGTGGCCGCCACGGCCGCCGTCGCCGCCGTTGGGGCCGCCGAATTCCTTGTACTTCTCATGACGGAACGACACGCAGCCGTTGCCGCCATCGCCGGCGGCGATGTCGATGAAGGCTTCGTCGACGAACTTCATGGGATGTCCAGTTTACAAATGAAGAAGCCCCGGCAATGCGGGGCCTCGGGCAGGTCGAAGTGACTCGAGGCTTACGCCGCGGGGGTCACGTTGACCGTGTGCTTGTTGAGTGCACCCTTGGTACCGAACGACACGTGGCCGTCGACCAGGGCAAACAGCGTGTGGTCCTTGCCCACGCCGACATTCACGCCGGGGTGGAACTGGGTGCCGCGCTGGCGCACGATGATCGAGCCTGCGCTGATCAGCTCGCCGCCGAAAGCCTTCACGCCGAGCATCTTGGGCTTGGAATCGCGCCCGTTTCGCGTTGAGCCGCCGCCTTTTTTCTGTGCCATGGAATCTGCTCCTTAGCCGGCGATCGCGCCGATTTGCAGTTCGGTGAACTGCTGGCGATGGCCTTGACGTTTCTGATAGTGCTTGCGACGGCGCATCTTGAAGATGTGGACCTTGTCGTGCTTGCCGTGCGACAGTACCGTGACTGTCACCGTTGCGCCGGACACCAGGGGCGTGCCAACCTTGATTTCAGCGCCGTTTCCGACGGCCAGAACCTGGTCGATCACGATTTCCTGGCCTACGTCCGCAGCAATCTGTTCTACTTTAATTTTCTCGCCGGAAGCAACGCGATACTGCTTGCCACCGGTTTTTATGACCGCGTACATGTAAACCTCTTAGAAATGAGTCTCCGCAGCGAATTCCGCAGAGCCCAAGATTATAGCGCTGTTTGTGGTTGCTAACCACTTTCGGCCCAGCGCAATCCCGGCAAACCGCCGCGGCTCCCTATAATTTGCGCCTTCCGGCCCTTCCTCCGCCTGGGTCGCCATCATCCTCAGCAGCGCTCCGCGCCTCCGCTTTGCCAGTTCCCGCCGCCGACACCTCCCCCACCGCCACCGTGCTGGACCTGATTGCCGGCGACATGGTCGAAGTCGACCGTGTGATCGCCCGCCGCCTCGACACGGGCGTGCCGCTGGTCAGCCAGGTTTCCAGGTACATCATTTCCGCTGGCGGCAAACGCCTGCGGCCGGCACTCCTGCTGCTGATGTCGGGCGCGCTGGGTTACACCGGCGAGCAGCGCTTCAATCTGGCCGCCGTTGTGGAATTCATCCATACGGCCACCCTGCTGCATGACGACGTGGTCGACGAATCGACCCTGCGGCGCGGCCGGGCGACCGCCAACGAATCGTTCGGCAACCCGGCCAGCGTGCTGGTCGGCGACTTTCTCTACTCGCGCGCATTCCAGATGATGTTGGATGCCAACAACATGCGCGTCATGCAGATCCTGGCCGAAGCCACCAACGTGATCGCCGAAGGCGAGGTACTCCAGCTGATGAACATGCACGACGCATCGCTGGACGAGGCGGCGTATCTGCGCGTGATCCGCTCGAAGACCGCGAAGCTCTTCGAGGCCAGCACCCGCCTCGCGGCCGTGCTGGCAGGCGCCACACCCGAAGTGGAAGAAGCCTGCGCAACCTACGGACAGGCACTCGGCACCGCTTTCCAGGTGATCGACGACGTGCTGGACTACGCGGGCGACGCCAACGAGACAGGAAAGAACGTCGGCGACGACCTGCGCGAAGGCAAGACCACGCTCCCGCTCATCTTCGCCATGCAGCGCGGCACCTCGGCACAGAGCGACCTGGTGCGCGCTGCCATCGAGGCGGGCGATACCGCCCAGCTGGGCAAGGTCGTCGAGATCGTTCGCGAAACTGGAGCCCTGGATGCTTCCCGCGCGGCGGCTGCCGCCGAAGCACAACGCGCAATTCATGCGCTGAACGGCTTCCCGTCCAATTCGCACGCTTCAGGTTTGCTACAATTGGCGGCTCAGTTGCTTGAGCGACGTGCCTGAACACCTCTCCTGAGTTGGCATCTAGGACGATTTCTTTTTTCTTGCAACCATCGGGGTGTAGCTTAGCCTGGTAGAGCGCTACGTTCGGGACGTAGAGGCCGGAGGTTCGAATCCTCTCACCCCGACCAGCCTTTGGCTGGCATAAATAAATGGCCATGCCTGTTGCTGTGTAGCGATTTACAGCACTGGGCTGTTCAGCGATGATCGTGAAGCACTTTTTCACATCTTTTTCATTCGCTGAATGGCCGCTGCCGAACTTCCAGTTAAAGAACCCTCGCAGATTGCCCTCCCCGGGCTCGCGCGCGCCCTGGTGTCGGCCGGCAAGCTTCCTGCCAGGGCCGCCGAAGACATCTACCAGAAGTCCCTGAGCGGCCGCACCAGCTTCATCGCGGAGCTGACCGGCTCCGGCGCCGTCTCGGCCGCCGATCTCGCCCACACCCTTTCCACCGCCTTCGGCGCGCCGCTGCTCGATCTCGACGCCATCGATCCCCAGCGCCTGCCGAAGGATCTGCTCGACGCAAAGCTGTGTCACGCGTACCGCATCGTTGTCCTCAGCAAACGCAACAACCGTCTGATTGTTGCAACAGCCGACCCCTCGGACCAGCAGGCGGCGGAGAAGATCAAGTTCGCATCCCAGATGGGTGTCGACTGGGTCATCGCGGAATACGACAAGCTGTCCCGAATGATCGAAGCCGCCGCAGTGACGGCAGCGGAGAGCATCAACAACATCGTCGGCAGCGAGTTCGAGTTCGACGATGTCTCGGCCGACACCTCAGGCGACAGCAACGAGCAGGCGATCGCCGAAGTCGAGGACGCACCGGTCGTGCGCTTCCTTCACAAGATGCTGCTCGACGCCGTCGGCATGCGGGCCTCGGACATTCACTTCGAGCCCTATGAGCACCACTACCGCGTGCGCTTCCGGGTCGACGGCGAACTGCGCGAGATCGCCAGCCCGCCCACCGTCATCAAGGACAAGCTGGCATCGCGCATCAAGGTCATTTCCCGGCTCGACATCTCCGAGAAGCGCGTGCCGCAGGACGGCCGCATGAAGCTCAAGATCGGGCCCGACCGCGTGATCGACTTTCGCGTGAGCACGCTGCCCACGCTGTTCGGCGAGAAGATCGTCGTTCGTATTCTCGACCCGAGCAGCGCGCGTCTGGGCATCGATGCCCTGGGCTACGACGCGGATGAAAAGGCGCGGCTCCTGCATGCCATCGGCCGCCCGTACGGGATGGTGCTCGTCACCGGCCCCACGGGCTCGGGCAAGACGGTGTCGCTCTACACCTGCCTGAACCTGCTGAACCAGCCGGGCGTCAATATCGCGACGGCAGAAGACCCGTCGGAAATCAACCTGCCCGGCGTCAACCAGGTCAACGTCAACGAACGGGCCGGCCTGACCTTCGCGACCGCGTTGCGCGCCTTCCTGCGCCAGGATCCCGACATCATCATGGTCGGCGAAATCCGCGACCTCGAAACCGCCGACATCTCGATCAAGGCCGCGCAGACGGGCCACTTGGTGCTCTCCACGCTGCACACCAATGACGCGCCGACCACGCTCACGCGGATGCGCAACATGGGCATCGCGCCGTTCAACATCGCGTCCAGCGTGATCCTGATCACGGCGCAGCGCCTTGCACGGCGGCTGTGCACCGTCTGCCGCGTGCCGGCCGACGTCCCGCGCGAAGCGCTGCTCGACGCGGGGTTCAGGGAAGAAGACCTGGACGGCACCTGGAAGCCCTACCGCCCCGTCGGCTGCTCCGCCTGCAGCGGCGGCTACAAGGGCCGCGTGGGCATCTACCAGGTGATGCCGATCACCGAGGCCATCCAGGAAATCATCCTGCGGGACGGCAGCGCGCTCGACATCGCACAGCAGTCCGAGGCAGAGGGCGTACGCTCGCTGCGCCAGTCGGGTCTGCGCAAAGTGATGCAAGGTCTCACTTCTCTGGAAGAAGTCGTGGCCTGCACCAACGAATAACGAACACACTGAAAACCGGAGATCGAATGGCAACAGTGGCATCCACCCGCTCACGTGATGGGCTCAAGGAGTTTGTCTTCGAATGGGAAGGCAAAGATCGCAACGGCAAGATGGTGCGCGGCGAACTTCGCGCCGCCGGTGAAAACCAGGTGCAGGCTGCCCTGCGTCGCCAGGGCGTGCTCGCGTCCAAGATCAAGAAGCGCCGCATGCGCTCCGGCAAGGCGATCAAGCCCAAGGACATCGCCATCTTCACGCGCCAGCTGGCGACCATGATGAAGGCCGGCGTGCCCTTGATGCAGTCCTTCGACATCGTCGGGCGCGGCAATGCGAACGCGAGCGTGGCCAAGCTGCTCAACGACATCCGCAGCGATGTGGAAACCGGTACCTCGCTGTCGGCCGCCTTCCGCAAGTTCCCGAAGTACTTCGACAACCTCTACTGCAACCTGGTGGAGGCCGGCGAAGCAGCCGGTATTCTCGAAGAACTGCTGGACCGGTTGGCCACCTACATGGAAAAGACCGAGGCGATCAAGTCCAAGATCAAGTCGGCCCTGATGTACCCCACTTCCGTGGTCGTCGTGGCGTTCGTGGTGGTGGCCATCATCATGATCTTCGTGATTCCGGCATTCAAGCAGGTGTTTACTTCGTTCGGGGCCGATCTGCCTGCACCAACGCTGTTCGTGATGGCGATGAGCGAGTTCTTCGTCTCGTACTGGTGGCTGATCTTCGGCGGCATCGGCGGCGGGCTCTACTTCTTCATGCAGGCCTGGAAGCGCAACGAGCGCTTTCAAAGGGTCATGGACCGGGCACTGCTGAAGGTGCCGATTTTCGGCACGCTGATCGAAAAATCCTGCGTGGCTCGCTGGACCCGTACGCTGGCCACCATGTTCGCCGCCGGCGTGCCGCTGGTCGAAGCCCTCGACTCGGTGGGCGGGGCCTCTGGCAATACCGTCTACGGCGACGCCACGACGAAGATCCAGCAGGAGGTCTCCACGGGCACCAGCCTCACCACGGCCATGACCAACGCCAACCTGTTCCCGTCCATGGTGATCCAGATGACCGCCATCGGCGAAGAATCCGGCTCCATCGACCACATGCTGGGCAAGGCCGCCGACTTCTACGAATCCGAAGTGGACGACATGGTCGCAGGCCTCTCCAGCCTGATGGAACCCATCATCATCGTGTTCCTCGGCACCATCATCGGCGGCATCGTGGTGTCGATGTACCTGCCTATCTTCAAGCTCGGCCAGGTCGTTTGATGCTCGTTTCGCGGGAGTTCGACACCGCTTTCGCCGGTGTGCTGGGGCTATTGATCGGCAGTTTCATGAATGTCGTCATCTACCGCACGCCGGTGATGATGTACCGCGACTGGCTCGCCGACGCGGTCGCCAATCTCATGCCGTCGAAGGACGCACCCTCGCTGTGGTCGCTGGCCTTCGGTCCGAAGGTCGCGCCCCCCGCGGGGCTGGAAGCGGCAGCCGACAAGGCCGCCGCCGTCATCGAGGCACAACCTCCTTTCGACCTGACCCGTCCAGCGTCGCGCTGCGGAACGTGCGGGCACAAGATCCGCTGGTACGAGAACATCCCCGTGCTGAGCTACGCCATGCTGCGCGGGCGCTGCTCGTCGTGCAAGACCGCGATCAGCCCGCGCTACCCGATGGTCGAACTGGTCACGGGCGCCCTGTTCGCCCTCTGTGCCTGGCGCTTCGGCGTCACGCCGGCCGGAGCGCTGTGGGCCGCATTCGGCGCCCTGCTGATCTGCCAGTTCCTGATCGATTTCGACACCCAGTTCCTGCCTGACTCGCTCAACTACCCCCTGCTCTGGCTTGGCCTGATCGGCGCGGCCATGGGCTGGACCGGCGTGCCGCTGAGCTCGGCGGTCTGGGGCGCGGTGTTCGGCTACCTGAGCCTCTGGCTTGTGTACCATGGCTTTCGCCTGGTCACGGGCAAGGAAGGCATGGGCTATGGAGACTTCAAACTGCTCGCCGCGCTGGGCGCCTGGCTCGGCGCCGACTACCTCATCGCGATCATCCTCGTCTCCTCGCTGGTGGGCGCGGTGATCGGCGTGACGCTGCGCATCGCCGGCAAGCTGGCGCACAAGGACATTCCCATCGCCTTCGGCCCCTTCCTGGCCGGAGCGGGCCTCGTCTGCCTGGTGGCGGGCCCGGAAGTCGTGAGGCAATGGATTCCGTTCGCCTTCCCCCTTGGCGCACTGATCCATTGACACACCGCATGGTGCGGCGCATCGGTCTGACGGGCGGCATCGGCAGCGGCAAGAGCACCGTCGCCGGGCTGCTGGTGGCCCAGGGGGCGGTACTGGTGGACACCGACGCCATCGCGCGCGCCATCGCACTCCCAGGCGGCATCGCCATGCCGGCCCTCGAGGCAGCCTTCGGCCCCAGGGTCATCGCCCCGGACGGAGGCCTGGACAGGGCCGCCATGCGACAGATCGTGTTCGCGGATGCGGGAGCCAAGGCTCGCCTCGAATCCATCCTCCACCCCTTGATCGGCGCCGAAACCCAGCGCCAGGCCGCAGCAGCGGGCGAGGATACGGTCGTCGTGTTCGATGTTCCCCTGCTCGTCGAATCCGGCCGCTGGCGCGCCATCGTCGACCGGGTGCTGGTGGTCGACGCCACCGAGGAAACGCAGCTCAAGCGCGTCGTCGCACGCTCTGGTTGGGCGCCGGAAGCGGTCAAGGCGGTGATCGCCCAGCAGGCCACGCGCCAGGCGCGCCGGGCGGCCGCCGACGCCGTCATTTTCAACGAGTCGCTGACGCTCGAGGAACTCGCTCAGCAGGTACGGGGTCTCTGGGAACGGTGGGTTCGGCCGGGCACGCGATAATTTGGGGTTGACGCCGCGACGGCTACACGACGATCACGTCAAACGGCGCACGCCTCAGCGCCCCTCACGATGCTTTTCAATTCGTACCCTTTCATCTTTGTTTTCTTCCCGCTGGTCCTGATCGGCTTCTTCCTGATCGGTGCGCGCAGCCCCCGGTCGGCGGCGGGTTTCCTGGCACTGGCTTCGCTCTTCTTCTACGGATGGTGGAGCGTCAAGGCACTGCCCTTGCTGCTGGGGTCGATCTGCATCAACTACTGGTTCGGACTTCGGCTCACGCCCTCGCCTGGCCGGGAAGACAAGCACCGCAAGGCCCTGTTGATCATCGCGCTGGTGGTCAACCTCGGGGTGCTGGCCGTCTTCAAGTACGCCAACTTCTTCCTGGAAAACATCGATGCAGGCCTGGCCGCCGCGGGCTTCGCGCAGATCGACCTGGTGCACATCGTGCTGCCGATCGGCATCTCGTTCTACACCTTCACGCAGATCGCCTTCCTGGTCGACTGCTGGCAGGGCAAGGTGCGGGAGCGCAGCTTCGTGCACTACGCGCTGTTCGTCACCTACTTCCCGCACCTGATCGCGGGCCCGGTGCTGCATCACGCGCAGATGATGCCGCAGTTCAACAACCCGGCCACCTACCGGTTCAACGCCAACAACATGGCGCTCGGACTGGGCATCTTCGTATTCGGCCTGGCCAAGAAGATGCTGATCGCCGACCCGCTGGGGCAGTACGCCGACATGATGTTCAAGGGCGTGCACGAAGGCGTGCTGCCCTCGCTGTACACGGCCTGGTTCGGGGTGCTGGCCTATACGCTGCAGATCTACTTCGACTTCTCCGGCTACTCGGACATGGCGGTCGGCCTGTCTCTGTGCGTGGGCGTGCAGCTGCCGCTCAATTTCAGGTCGCCTTACAAGTCGACCAACATGATCGAGTTCTGGCGCCGCTGGCACATTTCGCTGTCGACTTTCCTGCGCGACTACCTCTACGTGCCGCTCGGAGGCAACCGCAAGGGGCCGGCCCGGCGCTACATCAATCTTTTCCTGACGATGCTGCTGGGCGGCCTGTGGCACGGCGCCGCCTGGACTTTCGTCATCTGGGGCGCACTGCATGGCGCCTACCTGATGGTCAACCATTTCTGGAACGCCAAGGTGCGCCGCGGCAACACGAAGACCACATGGTATGGCCGCGTGGTCGGCTGGTTCATCACCTTCCTGTGCGTGATGATCGCCTGGGTGGTGTTCCGGGCCGACAGCATGACGGCCGCCGTCGAGATCTACAAGGGCATGCTGGGCATGCACGGCGCGCCCGTGTCGGCCTTCAGCGAGTTCCGCGTGCCGTTCCGCAAGCCCGAGTTCTTCCAGACCATCCTCGTCGGCCTGGTGATCTGCCTGGCGCTGCCGCCCACCATCACGCTCGACCGCTGGATCCCGAACGTCGCGGGGCTGGCCGGCCGCCCCCGCCTCCAGCGCCTGGCCACCTGGGTCACGGGCCTGGGCTGCATCTATCTTTTTGGCCTGTGCGTGTCGAAGTTCGGCAACTACAGCCCGTTCCTCTATTTCCAGTTCTGACATGGAAGACACGAAATCGGCCAGGACCTGGCTACGCATCTTTGTAGCGGGCTATCTGGTGTGCTGCGCGCTGCTGGTCGGCAGCCTCTTCACCCCCATTCCCTACGGCGACCTGACCCGCATCGGACGCATCTCGGAACGCGAGTTCGGCTGGCACGTGCCGCCACCACCTATCCCCGATGCGGACATCAAGACGTGGCCGATCCAGGAGTCCGACATCCTGGTGATCGGCGACAGCTTCTCCGTACGCTACGCCTGGCAATCGGCGCTCGTGGGCGCCGGCTACAAGGTCACCACGACGCACTGGGACAACCTCGGCGGCACCCTGTGCGACGACTTCTCTGGTTGGCTCGATAAATCCGGCTTCAAGGGCAAGGTGGTCATCGTCGAGAGCATCGAGCGCCTGCTGCAGGACCGTATCGAGAAGTCCGAGAGCTGCAAGACGATGAAGCACGCCTTCAAGCCCACGCCGCCGCCCTTCGAGAACCCGGCCAAGCCCGCCCCCGGCTTCCAGCTCAACTGGGATGCCCAGTTGCTCAGCGGCTGGTTCACATACCAAAACACGAAGGCCATCATGGCCTCCGACAGCTGGACCAACACGCCCGACCGCTGGGGCCCGCTGATCGACGCGCGCGTGGTGCCCGACGGCTGCAAGCAGTTCAGCCACCGCGCCTGCGACAAGCTGCTCATGACCGCCGAAGACCGCGTCAACGCGGCGCTGACGGCCGAGTCCGCGCAGTTCATGAAGCGCTTCGAAAGCACCGCTGCGCCTTACAAGGTGGTGTGGATGGTGGTCCCCAACAAGAGCACCGTGTATTTGCAACAAAACCATGCCGATGCGTTCCGGGCCGAATTCAACCCGCAAAATATCGGACCGGACCTGTTCGCGCTGGCAGAAGAGAACCGCTTCAAGATGATGGATCTTTTTCCCGCCAACGAGACCCACGTCTCGACCCGGGGTTACATTCTTTTCGGGCAGCGTATGCTGGAGGCTGTGCGCCAGGTGATGCCCACCCCGGTTGCCAAATCACAATGAGCTCGAACCCGACGTGAAAAAACGATACGCGTGATCCTCTACGAGTACCCCTTCAACGAGCGCATCCGCACGTACTTGCGGCTGGAGCACCTGTTTCGCCGCCTCGGTGAACTGGTGCCCGCCGAATCGCCTCTGTCCCACCACTACGCCCTGGTCACGATCTTCGAGATCATGGACGTCGCCGCGCGCGCCGACCTCAAGGCCGACGTGCTGCGCGACCTGGACAAGCACAAGAACGTCTTCAACAGCTACCGGGGCAATCCGGCCATCGCCGAGGCCGTGCTCGACCAGGTCGTCGGCCAGCTCGAAGGCAACTTCGCCACCCTCAACAGCGTGGCCGGCAAGGCCGGGCAGGCGCTGACTGAGAACGAGTGGCTCATGAGCATCCGCAGCCGCGCCGGCATTCCGGGCGGCACCTGCGAGTTCGACCTGCCCGCCTACTACGCCTGGCAGCACCGCCCCGCCGCCAGCCGCCGCGCCGATCTCGAACGCTGGTCGAACACCCTCTCGCCGCTGGCCTCGTCGATCTACCTGCTGCTCAAGCTGCTGCGCGATGCCGACGTGCCCTACAAGGTGATCGCCACCAACGGCCAGTTCCAGCAGAACCTGCCGCAGGGCCGCAGCTTCCAGCTGCTGCGCCTGCGCATCGACCCCAAGCTCGGCTTGATCCCTGAAATCAGCGGCAACCGCCTCATGGTCTCGGTGCGCCTGATGCGCCATGACGCGGACGACCGCCTCCACCAAAGCTCGGACGACGCGCCTTTCGAGCTGACCCTCTGCGCATGACGACACGGTTGAACAGCAAGGGCGAACGGATCGTCCGCTGCCCCACGTGCGGCGGCGACAGCATCTACGCGCCGAGCAACGCCTACAGGCCCTTCTGCAGCGCGCGCTGCAAGGGTGTCGACCTGGGTGCCTGGGCCAGCGAAGAATTCCGCATGCCGGCCGAAGCGCCGCCTGACGACGAGCCTTTCGGCGACCCCAAGATCCAGTAAGCAGCCGGGCAGCCGCGGGGCTGGCTACTTGCCGCCCGCGTCCTCGTCGAGCAAGGCAGGGTCGATGTAGGTCGCGAAGCTGCGCGCGTACCGGGGCCGCAAGTGCCCGATGTCCTTGTAGGCCGGCGAACCGTCGTCCGGCATGCTGCGAATGCACAGGCCATCGGCACACAGGCTGGCAAACGGCTCGATGACCTTCGCGCCATTGGCCTCGGCCACCTGCTTCAGCCGCGCATTGAACTGCGCCTGGTCTTGCGGCATCGGCGCCTTGAGCTGCCCGGTGGCCGCCGTCATGCCGCCCAGCCGGCTACCCTGGATCTGCTTGAGCGGATCGAAATCCATGCCGACCGGATTGCCGAGCACCAGGTAGACCGTCTTGTGCGCCGACAGGCGCTTCAGCGTCTCGCCCAGCGACTTCAGCGACAAGTCGACGCCGTCCCCGCCGAGGAATGGGTGCACGGCCTTCTTGTCGTCGACAAAGTAGTTCACCGTGGGACCGGCGCCGGTGAAGTAGCAGCTCCAGCATGCACCGAGCACCACCGAATCGATCTCCGGCTTCAGCGCCAGGTCGAGCACTGCTGCACGCCGCTCTTCGCACGCCGTGTCGGCGCCGCTGAACAGGCCCGGCACGGGCGGGCACGAGCCCTTGGTCGCGAAGTACACCGTGCGGGCCTTGCCAGGCTGCGTGCGCACCATTTCGAGCGCGCGCGGCGCGTATTGCTCGACGTGGCTGTCGCCGATCAGCAGCACGTTGTGCTTGCCGCTGCCGGTGCGGTAGACGAACTGCCCGCCCAGCGCAGCCTCTTCGAAGCCGTTGTAGTAGTTGTCTTCGCGCGTTGCATCCGCCACCGCCTGCAGGGCCTGGCTGTCGTTGCGCGGCGGCGGCGTGCCCAGGAAAACCAGCACCCCGGCCAGCGCCAGCGCAGCGCCGCTGCCCGCCAATCCACGCAGCATCGTCTGCGAGAGATGAAGCTTGACGAAGCGCTCCAGGAAACGATACGTGGCCCAGGCCAGCACGACCGATGCCACCACCAGCGCGATGCGCACCTGCAGCGAAGGCTCCCCGCCCACCACGATGCGCGCATACGAAAGCAGCGGCCAGTGCCAGAGGTACAGCGGATAACTGATCAAGCCGATCCACACCATGACGCGGTTCGACAGCAGATACCGGTTGAGCACGCCGTTCGGCCCGGCCGCGATGCAGCTCACCGCCCCCAGCACCGGCAGCAGCGCCCACCAGCCCGGAAACGCCTTCGTGCTGCGCGTCATGAAGAGGCCGAGCACGAGCAGGCCCACGCCGACGACGGACTGCACATGCTTCGTCCACGCACGCGGCTGGGCCGACCCGCTGGCAGCCTGCAGCCGCATCGCCGCCAGCAACCCGCCGGTCATCAGTTCCCAGGCGCGAGACAGCGGCGAATAGAACGCCGCGGCACGATGCGGCTGCACCGTCAGCACATTGACCAGGAACGAGATCGCGGCCACCGCCAGCGTCACGCGCAAGATGGGCCAGCGCTTGCGCCAGGCCAGCCCGAGCATCAGCGGCCAGAAGATGTAGAACTGCTCCTCGATCCCCAGCGACCACAGGTGCAGCAGCGGCTTGGTCTCTGCCGTGGCATCGAAGTACCCGGCCTCGCCCAGGAAGACGAGGTTGGCAAAGAAGGCGGCCCCACCCGTGGTCTGCTTGCCGAGCTGCGAGAACTCGCCCGGCAGCAGCACGTACCAGCCGAAGGCCAGCGTCGCGAGCAGCACGAGCACCAGCGCCGGAAAGATGCGCCGGATGCGCCGCGCATAAAAGTCGCGGTAGCTGAAATCGCCCGCCGCCAGGCTCTGCAGAAGAATGGTCGTGATCAGGAAGCCCGAGATCACGAAGAAGATGTCGACCCCGATGAAGCCGCCCGGCAGCAGGCTCGGAAAGGCGTGATACGCCAACACCGAGCCCACCGCAATGGCGCGCAGGCCGTCGATGTCCGGGCGGTACTTGGGATGCATCGTTCGCTCAGCCTCGCTCAGCGCGACGGCTGTTGCACGGCGCGCACCGTGCGGTCGAAGTAGCTCGCCTCTTCCCGGGTGTAGCGCGGGCGCAGGTGGTCGGCGTCCTTGTAGGCGGGCGAACCGTCGGGCATCGTGCGGATGCACTGGTCGTCCTTGCACAGCACCGCCATCGCATCGATGGCCTCGGCTCCGCTCGCCTGCGCGATCGCGCGCAACCGGTCATTGAGCTGCTTCTGGTCGGCCGGCAGCGGCGTCGTCGGCGTCGAGACCGAAGCCTCCATGTGCGTCAGGCGGCTGCCCTCGATCAGGCGCTTCGGCGTGAACTCCGGGCCACCGGGGTTGTCGAGCAGCAGGAAGACCTTCTTGTGGCGTGCCAGCTCGCGCAGCGTGACCTCCAGCGAAGCCAGCGAGCGTTCGATGCCGTCGCCGCCCTGGAACGGATGGACCACGTTGTCCGCGCCGCGGTAGTAGTACTCCAGGGCGCCGTGGCCGACGAAGTAGCAGTTCCAGCAACCGCCGATGACGACTGAATCGACCTCGGGGCTCAGCGCATAGGCCAGCAACGCAGTGCGCCGCTCGGCGCATCCGATGTTCTTGTCCGCGAAGACCCCCGGCACCGCCGGACACGCGCCCTGGGTCACGAACCAGGCCGACTTGTCTTCCATCGACAGCGTGCGGGCCAGTTCCATCACACGCGGCGCGTACTGCTGCACGTGGCTGTCGCCCAGGAACAGCACCCGCTTGGGCCCACCGCCAACCTTGTAGACCAGCTGGTCGCCGATCATGTCGAGCTTGAAGCCCTGGTAGTAGTCGGCATCCAGTCCGGCGTTGGCGACGATCTGCAGTTGGGCGCTGTTGTTGCGCGGCTCGGGCACGCCGAAGAAGATCGCCGTGCCTGCGGCGGCCAGCAGCACCATCCCCGCGCCCAGTGCCTTGAGCGTGCCCGCGCCGGGGCGGTTTCTCGCGTAGCGCTCGACGAAGCGGTACGTGGCCCACGCGAGCAGCACGCTGGCCACCATCGCTCCGGCGCGGTAGACCGGCGACGGATGCAGCGGGTCGGCCTCCACGATGCGCACGAACGCAAGCAGCGGCCAGTGCCACAAGTACAGCGGATAGCTGATGAGCCCGAGCCACACCATCACCCGATTCGACAGCAGGTACTTGTTCAGCACGCCGTTCGGCCCCGCGGCAATGCAGCTCACCGCGCCCAGCGTGGGCAGCAGCGCCCACCAGCCCGGGAACGCCTTGTTGCTGCGGATCATCACCAGCCCGAGCACGATCAACCCGACGCCCAGCACCGACTGCAAATGGCTGCGCCACGCGCTCGGCGCCGGCGGCTTCAGCCGCATGCAGGCCAGGATGCCGCCCACCATCAGCTCCCAGAAGCGGGAGGCCGGCGAGTAGAACGACGCCGCCGGCAACGGATGCACCGTCGTCACGTTCACCAGGAACGAGACCACCGCGACCACCAGCACCACGCGCACGATCGGCCAGCGCTTGCGCCATGCGAGCCCCAGCAGCAGTGGCCAGAAAATGTAGAACTGCTCCTCGATGCCCAGCGACCACAAGTGCAGCAGTGGCTTGGTTTCGGCTGCGGTGTCGAAGTACCCCGACTCGCCCCAGAACACCAGGTTGGCGACGAACGCCGCACCACCCACGGTCTGCTTGCCGAGCTCGGCGAACTCATCGGACAGCAGCAGATACCAGCCGGCGCACAGCGTCGCCAGCAGCACCACGATCAGCGCCGGAAAGATCCGCCGGATGCGCCGTGCGTAGAAGTCGCGGTAGCTGAAGTCACCCGCCGCGAGGCTCTGGAGAATGATGGTCGTGATCAGGAAGCCCGAGATCACGAAGAAGATGTCGACCCCGACGAAGCCGCCCATCAGTGCCGTTGGGAAGGCGTGATACACCAGCACGGACCCGACCGCGATCGCGCGCAGCCCATCGATGTCCGGACGGTACTTGGGATGCATCAATCAGTCAGTTGGCCGGCGCAACAGGCGCGACGACCGGCGGCGGCACGAACGGCAGGCCGCGCTCTTCCGACAGCCATTGCAGCACCGGAAACGCGCCCGGGAGCACCGGCGTCACGTCCAGCGGCAGCTGTTGCCAGGCCATCTGCTGGCCTTCGCGCATCTCGAACTCGCCGCTCCAGGCCGTCACCTTGCACCAGTGCAGGCGCACCAGCGCATGCGGGTAGTCATGCTCCGTGATCTTCCAGACTTCGGCGCCGTCGATGGTGATGCCGAGTTCTTCCTGCAGCTCGCGCCGCAGTGCCTCTTCGACCGTCTCGCCCGCCTCGATCTTGCCGCCGGGAAACTCCCAGAAGCCCGCATAGGCCTTGCCTTCGGGCCGGCTCGAGAGCAGCAGCGCGTCGTCGGACAGGCGAATCAGCACGCCGACCGCGACTTCCGTGTGCTTGCGAGGCTCGGTCACGCGGCGCTCCGGCCCGCGTAGTCGCGCGCGAACTGGTAGGCCACGCGGCCGCTGCGCGAACCGCGCTCCAGCGCCCACACGAGCGCCTCGGGCCGCGCCGCCGCGATGGCGGCCTCGTCCACGCCGAACGACGAGAGCCACTGGCCCACGATCGTCAGGTATTCGTTCTGGCTGAAGGGATAGAAGCTCACCCAGAGGCCGAAGCGCTCCGACAGCGAGATCTTTTCCTCGATCACCTCGCCGGGATGGACTTCGCCATCGTCGGTGTGGGTGTACGTGAGGTTTTCCTTCATGTACTCGGGCAGCAGATGGCGCCGGTTGCTGGTCGCGTAGATCAGCACGTTGGGCGTCGAGGCCGCAATCGATCCGTCGAGGATCGACTTCAGCGCCTTGTAGCCCGGCTCGCCTTCGTCGAAGCTCAGGTCGTCGCTGAACACGATGAATTTCTCGGGACGCTGCGACACAACTTCGACGATGTCGGGCAGGTCGACGAGTTCGGCCTTGTCCACCTCGATCAGGCGCAGGCCCTGCGGCGCATAGGCCTGCAGGCAAGCGCGAATGAGCGACGACTTGCCCGTGCCACGCGCGCCCGTCAGCAGCACGTTGTTGGCCGGCTTGCCTTCGACGAACTGCTGCGTGTTGCGCGCGATCTTTTCCTTCTGGACGTCGATTTCCTTCAGCGAATCGAGCGCCATCGCGGCCACGTGCTTCACTGGCTCGAGCACACCGTGGCCCGAGTTGCGGCGGCGGTAGCGCCAGGCGATGGATGCGTTCCAGTCGGCGGGCGCGGCCAGCGGCTGCGGAAGGATCGATTCGATGCGGGAAATGAGCTGCTCGGCGCGCTCGATCAGCTTCTGGAACTGCTCGTTCATCGACGCCCGCCCGGCCGCCCGAAAGGCGTTGAGCTCCCCCTCGGGGGGCAGCGACGACACGAAGTGCGGAGCGTGGGGGTCATCACGATCTGTAATCGGCGTTGATCGTCACATACTCGTGGCTGAAGTCGCAGGTCCACACCGTCTCGCTGGCCGTGCCGCGGCCGAGGCCAATGCGCACCGTGATCTCGCTCTGCTTCATCACGCGCTGGCCGTCTTCTTCACGGTACGACGGGTTGCGTCCGCCCTTGACGGCCACGTGCACGTCGTCGAGGAACAGGTCGATGCCGGTCTGGTCGAGGTCGGCGATGCCCGCATAGCCGACGGCCGCCAGGATGCGGCCCAGATTCGGGTCGCTGGCGTAGAAAGCCGTCTTGACCAGCGGCGAATGCGCCACGGCATACGCCACCTGCTTGCACTCGGCGGCATCGCGGCCGCCTTCGACCTGGATGGTGATGAACTTGGTTGCGCCTTCGCCGTCGCGCACGATGGCCTGCGCCAGTTGGCGGGCCACGTTCTGCATCGCGGCCACAAGCGCCTTGCCGTCGGCCGAATCGAGCGACGTGATGGTCGCGTGCGACGCCTTCTGCGTGGCGATGACCACGAACGAGTCGTTGGTCGAGGTGTCGCCGTCGATGGTCACGCGGTTGAACGAGGCGTCGGCCAGCAGCTTGGCCAGCGGCTGGATCAGCGACGGATCGATCTTCGCGTCGGTGGCCATGAAGCCCAGCATGGTCGCCATGTTCGGGCGGATCATGCCGGCGCCCTTGCTGATGCCGGTGATGGTGACGGTGACGCCGCCGATCTGAACCTGCTGGCTGAAGGCCTTGGGAATCGTGTCGGTGGTCATGATGCCTTCGGCCGCGCGCGCCCAGTGGTTCGCGTCGGCATCGGCCAGCGCGGCCGGCAGGCCCGCTTCGATGCGGTCCACGGGCAGCGGCTCCATGATCACGCCGGTGGAGAACGGCAGGATCTGTTCAGGCGCGATCTCCAGCTTGCGCGCGAGCGCGATGCAGGTGGAGCGCGTGCGCATCAGCCCGTCTTCGCCCGTGCCGGCATTGGCGTTGCCGGTGTTGATGACCATCGCCCGGATGCCGTAGTTCGCGGCCAGATGGTCGCGGCAGACCTGCACCGGCGCGGCGCAGAAACGGTTCTGGGTGAACACCCCGCCTACCGCCGAGCCTTCGTCGATCAGCACGACGGTCAGGTCCTTGCGATTGGCCTTGCGCACGCCCGCTTCGGCCACGCCGATGCGAACGCCGGGCACCGCGAACAAGGCGGCAGGATCAGGGGCAGACAGGTTCACGGGCATGGGGTTTCTCTCGGTGAATGTGTTGCGGACTTCAGCTGAGCTTGCCGTGGCACTGCTTGTACTTCTTGCCACTGCCGCAAGGGCACGGATCGTTGCGGCCGACGCGGGCAAAGGCCAGGGCTTCGGCGCTCAGCGTGCCCAGACCGGCGGCCGCCAGGCGGCGCTGGCTTTCCTCGTCGACACGCACCTCGACTTCACCGGTTTCGGTCGGCGCACTGTAGGTGATGTTGGCGACGTTCTCGCCACGGCTTTCGAGCGCTTCGGCGGCCTCTTCGAGCTGCTCGCCCGACTGCACGCGCACCGTCATCAGCTGGCGCGTGACTTCGTTCTTGACCGAGTCGAGCAACTGGCCGAAGAGTTCGAAGGCTTCGCGCTTGTATTCCTGCTTGGGCTGCTTCTGCGCATAGCCGCGCAGGTGGATGCCCTGGCGCAGGTAGTCGAGCGAGGCCAGGTGTTCGCGCCAGTGGGTGTCGATGCTCTGCAGCAGCACCATGCGCTCGAACTGGGTGAAGTTTTCCTGGCCGATCAGCGCGACCTTGGCGTCGAAGGTCTCATTGGCGTTCTTGAGCACCTTCTCGACGATGTCTTCATCGGCGATGGCGTCCGAGGCCTCGACTTCCTTCTTGAGCGGCATGTCGATGCCCCACTCGTTGAAGAGGCTCTTCTCGAGGCCGTCGAGGTCCCATTGCTCTTCGACCGATTCGCTCGGAATGTACTGGCGCACGAGGTCGGTGAAGCAGCCTTCGCGCAGCGCCGCGATCTGCGCCGTGAGGTCGCCCGCATCGAGGATGTCGTTGCGCTGCTGGTAGATCACCTTGCGCTGGTCGTTCGACACGTCGTCGTATTCGAGCAGCTGCTTGCGAATGTCGAAGTTGCGCGCCTCGACCTTGCGTTGCGCGCTCTCGATGCTGCGCGTGACGATGCCGGCTTCGATGGCTTCGCCATCGGGCATCTTCAGGCGGTCCATGATCGCCTTCACGCGGTCGCCCGCGAAGATGCGCATCAGCGGATCGTCCAGGCTCAGGTAGAAGCGCGACGAACCCGGATCGCCTTGGCGGCCCGAACGGCCGCGCAGCTGGTTGTCGATGCGGCGCGACTCATGGCGTTCGGTCGCGATGATGCGCAGGCCGCCGAGCGACTTCACGAACTCGTGGTCCTTGGCCCATTCGGCGCGCACGTGCTCGATGTCGGCCTTCTTGGTGGCTTCGTCGCGGCCTTCGTCGTTCTCGATGGCCTCGATCATCTTCTCGATGTTGCCGCCCAGCACGATGTCGGTGCCGCGGCCGGCCATGTTGGTCGCGATGGTGATCATCTTCGTGCGGCCGGCCTGCGCCACGATGTCGGCTTCGCGTGCGTGCTGCTTGGCATTCAGCACCTGGTGCGGCAGGCCCGCCTGCGTCAGCAGGCCGTCGATGATTTCGGAGTTCTCGATGGACGAGGTGCCCACCAGCACCGGCTGGCCGCGCTCGTAGCACTCGCGGATGTCCTGGATGGCCGCCTCGTACTTCTCGCGCGTCGTCTTGTAGACGCGGTCGAGCTGGTCTTCGCGCTTGCTGATGCGGTTGGGCGGAATGATCGTGGTCTCGAGACCGTAGATTTCCTGGAACTCGTAGGCCTCGGTGTCGGCCGTGCCGGTCATGCCGGCCAGCTTGCCGTACAGGCGGAAGTAGTTCTGGAAGGTGATGGACGCCAGCGTCTGGTTCTCGGCCTGGATCTCCACGCCTTCCTTGGCTTCCACGGCCTGGTGCAGGCCGTCGCTCCAGCGGCGGCCCGTCATCAGGCGGCCGGTGAATTCGTCGACGATCACCACTTCGCCCTGCTGCACCACGTAGTGCTGGTCGCGGTGGTACAGGTGGCGGGCACGCAGAGCTGCATTCAGGTGATGCATCAGCGTGATGTTGGCCGGGTCGTAGAGCGAGGCGCCCTCGGGAAGCAGCTTGAACTCGCCCAGGATGCGTTCGGCATTCTCGTGGCCGTCTTCTGTCAGGAACACCTGGTGCGTCTTCTCGTCGACCGTGAAGTCGCCGGGCACCGTGACGCCCTCGCCCGTGCGCGGATCGGCTTCGCCTTCCTGCTTCTTGAGCAGCGGCACCACCTTGTTGATGGCAAGGTAGAGGTCGGTGTGGTCTTCGGCCTGGCCGCTGATGATCAGCGGGGTGCGGGCCTCGTCGATCAAGATCGAGTCCACTTCGTCGACGATGGCGTAGTTCAGGCCGCGCTGGACCCGGTCGCCTGGCTCGTAGACCATGTTGTCGCGCAGGTAGTCGAAGCCGTACTCGTTGTTCGTGCCGTACGTGATGTCGCTGCGGTAGGCGGCCTGCTTTTCCTCGCGCGGCATCTGCGGCAGGTTGATGCCCACCGAGAGACCGAGGAAGTTGTAGAGGCGGCCCATCCAGGTCGCGTCGCGATTGGCCAGGTAGTCGTTCACCGTGACCACGTGCACGCCCTGGCCGGACAGCGCATTCAGGTACACCGGCAGCGTGGCGGTCAGCGTCTTGCCTTCGCCGGTGCGCATTTCGGAGATCTTGCCGTTGTGCAGCGCCATGCCGCCGAGCAGCTGGACGTCGAAGTGGCGCATCTTCATGACGCGCTTGGAGCCCTCGCGCACCGTGGCGAAGGCTTCCGGCAGCAGGTCGTCGAGCGATTCTCCCTTGGTGACGCGTTCTTTGAATTCCTGCGTCTTGGCACGCAGCGCATCGTCGCTGAGCTTCTCGAACTCGGGTTCGAGCGCATTGATGCGTTCCACCGTCTTGCGATACTGCTTGAGGAGCCGGTCGTTGCGACTGCCGAAAATCTGGGTCAGGAAGTTGGTTGCCATGGGTGGAGATGGGCGGGCACCTGATACGGCAGGCACTTCGACCGGATTCCCTAAGATATGGTGAAAGCAGTTGGGCGCGCTTTCAATGAAAGCAAGCAGCCTTTTTCCGGCGCGAACGCCGGCAAACCGGGCATTTTAGCTGTCTTGTTTCTAACCCCTGGATTACGCATGTATCGCCGACTTCCCCCCGCCATTTCGCTGCAGCAAGCTGCAGAAGGCGCGCCCACCCTGGGCAGCCTGATGGCGCGCGCGCGCGACACCGCGGAGCGGCTCAAGGCCGTGGAAGGGCTGATTCCGCCGGCCATGCGCGGTGCCGTGCAGGCCGGGCCGGCCGAAGGCGACGTGTGGTGCCTGCTGGTCAAGGGCAGCGCCGCGGCCGCCAAGCTGCGCCAGCTGTCGCCGATGCTGGTGACGCGGCTCAAGAACCGGGGATGGGACGTAGCGACGATCCGGATCAAGGTGCATACCGGCCGCTGAGCAGCAAGTCTGCATTGACTTTGATTTTTCGTCTGGAAGTAGATAATATTTCCAGATGACAACATCCCCCGCGCCTTCGGACGCCCAACTCCTGCTGCTCGACAAGCACCAGGTCGACGCCCTCCTCTCCCCCGCCGACGTTCTTCAGGCCGTGCGCGAAGCCTTCGTGCTGCACAGCGAGCGCGAGGGCCGCGTCTTCCCGGTCGTGCGAGAGCCGCTGCGCACGGGCGGGGTGTTCGGCATCAAGTCTGGTGACGTGCAGGCCCAGGGCCTGCTCGGCTTCAAGGCTGCGGGCTTCTGGCCGGCCAACCGGCAACGCGGCGGCGAGCCCCATCAAGCGACGATCCTGCTGATCGACCCAGCGACGGGCCGGCCGCTGTGCGTCATCGACGGCAACACGGTGACGACAGTGCGCACGGGCGCGGCGGGCGGGCTCGGCCTCCAGCAGCTTGCACGGCCCGACAGCACGCGGCTGTGCGTCTTCGGCACCGGCGTGCAGGCGCGCATCCAGCTCGACTTCGCGCTGCGCATGGTGCCATCGGTGCGCGAGGTTCTTTATATAAGTACGAATGGCCAGCGCAATGCGGCGTTCGAGGCCCACTTCACCGGCCGCTGCGACATCGCGCCGGCCAGCGACAGCAACACCGCTGTTGCCCAAAGCGACATCGTGATCACCGCCACGCCGGGCGGCGGCGCCCTCTTCGACCTCGAAGCAGTGCGGCCCGGCACACACCTGAACTGCGTCGGCGCCGACACCCGCGGCAAGCGCGAACTTCCCGAAGGCCTGTTGCCGCGCGTGCGGCTGTTCGTCGACGATCGCACGCAGGCGCAGCAGATCGGCGAAACGCAGTGGTCGCCCGACACGCCATGCGTCGAACTGGGCGACCTGCTGAGCGGCAAGACGGCTGTCGAACGAGCCGCCGACGACATCACCGTCTTCGACATGACAGGCCTCGCGCTGCAGGACCTGACCGTTGCGCGCCTGCTGCATGCGCGTGCGGCTGAAGCGGGCATGGGCACACGCATCGCCTGGCCCTGGTAGCGAGAAACCGGCACGAACTCCTTGAACGTGCCGAGGTGGCTTGTTCGGAGCCACCGCAGTTCCCGAAGCACCACGGCATCGGGGCTCCTGCGCTGAAAGCGTGAACTTTTCGATTCAAAGAAGAAAACGTTTTCAGCGCCGCCGAATGACATTTTTTGCTAATTTTTGTCATTCATAGGCAGCGAACGAGAGTGCGCACAACGGCCTTACGCGAATGCCGTTTGGAAAGCGCGAAATTCTTCCCAGTCCGAGATAAAAGCTCGCCCCTCAGCGGGCCGTTGAATCCATTGACGGCGGTCATTAATTGACAGCAAACGTCATTGTCCAACTCGAGCGTCAGTCGATACATTCCGCGGCCTGAGAGGTCCTGGCGGAGTACGGCAACACGCCTTGCGCCTGGAAGCACGAGGCGCGGGCTCTCCGGAATTCATGCCGCAAATCGAATCGCAATTTCGCGCGCACGCAAATCCGTCTTTGATCTCATGTTTTTAGATTTCCTTTTTCTCATCAATTGTTATGAATAATTTGTATCGCGGTATCTGGAGCGAGTCGCCCGGCGCATGGCTAGCAGCCACCGAAATCACCAAGACTCATGGCAAAGGCAGCTTCAGACTGTCGGCAGTAGTTGCCGCAATTCTGGCTGCCGGCCTGCAGATGACGGCATCGGATGCCAGCGCATCCACCTACGCACCGGCCAACTGCAACTCCACAACCACGGCAACCATCGGGCAGGTGGCTGTTACCGGAACAAACGCTCAACCGGTCGATGGAACCGGGCCATGGTCCAACATCCTTGGCTGCAATACGAGTGGCAACGGTCTGGATGCCGTATCGGTGTTCGGAACCTACTCCCAAGGGGTTGGAAACGGAGCGGCCGTTTTCGGGTTCTCCAGCACTGCCGGCCAGTGGGCCAGCGCGCTTGGCCTCTCGGCAAATGCTTCCGGCACCGGAAGCACCGCGCTTGGCTTTGGCGCACAAGCTCAAAGCCTGAACTCGGTTGCAATCGGCGGAGCCGGTGGCGACGGAAGCACGGCTCTATCGGCCGCCAATTCAACGACCGCTTCAGGCGCCGGGGCCATTGCCATCGGCAGTAACTCGATCAGAGGGGCTCAAGCGACCGCCTCGGACAGCATCGCGATTGGCGGGGCGGCTACCGCTGCCGGCCAAGGCAGCATGGCTCTTGGCAATGGGGCTGACGCGAAATACGACAACAGCGTGGCCATCGGAGCGGCCAGCAAGACGGCGGATTCGCTCGCCGCATTGCAAGGCGTAGCCGGCTACACGCCTTCCCCGGGTGCTGCGATCTCCGGTGCGACGCCGGCTGGTGAAGTGTCTGTCGGGGCCAGCGGCAGCGAACGCAGGCTCACCAACGTCGCCGCAGGCGGTGCTCCGACGGACGCTGTCAATGTCAGCCAGCTGTCGACGGCGACTGCTTCGTTGTCCACCAGCCTGAACACGACGAACAGCAACGTGGCCAGCCTGTCCACCAGTTTGACCGCAACGAACGACTCCGTTGCGAGCCTGTCGACATCGACTTCCACAGGGCTGGGCATCGTTGCCAGCCGCGTCGATAGCTTGTCCACGTCCGTCCTGACCAGCCTGAATACCGCGACGAGCAATATTGGCAGTCTGTCGACGGGCCTCAACACGGCCACGAGCAGCATCGACAGCTTGTCTACATCTACTTCGACAAGACTGAGCACCACAACCAGCAGCATCGGCAGCCTCTCGACCGGCTTGGGCAATCTCTCGACGAGCCTGAACACAACCAATGGCAACCTCGGCAGCCTGAGCACGACGGTCAACACGATCAACGACAAGGGCACCCGGTACTTCCACGCCAATTCGACGGCTGGCGATTCGGTCGCCAGCGGCCAGAAAGCGGTGGCGATCGGCCCGCTGTCCGTGGCCAGCGGCACCAATTCCTTCGCAGCGGGCAGCGGTGCACAGGCCACGGGTCTGAACGCGATCGCCATCGGCACCGGGGCGCTGGCCACGGGCTCGCAGGCCATCGGCGCCAATGCCCGAGCGGGTGGTGGTGGCGTGGCGCTGGGTGACAACGCGGACGCCGGCGGCACGCCGCTGAGCCAGGCGCCGAACATCTCCAAGGGCACGGTCATCGGCTTCGGCGCCATCGCGCAGCAAAGCGGCGGCGTCGCACTGGGCGCGGGCTCGGTGGCCTCCACCGCGGCGGGCGTGGCCGGCTATGTGCCGGCTGGCGCAGCAGCGCAGCACCGGGTAGCCGTTCAGGCGACCACCAGCACGCAGGCCGCAGCGTCGGTGGGCGACGTGGCCAACGGCCAGTACCGCCAGATCACGGCCGTGGCCGCGGGTACGGCCGACAGCGATGCGGCCAACGTCGCACAGCTCAAGGCATCTGCAGCCACCGTGAAGGCCAGCAGCGTGCAGTACGCGACCAATCCGGACGGCTCGGTCAACTACAACCAGATCACGCTGGGCAACGGCCAGGCGCCGGGCGGCACGCGCATCGGCAACGTGGCGCCGGGCATCCTGCCGGGCGACGCGGTCAACGTGCAGCAGCTGAATCAGGTGCAGAGCCAGGTCGGCGACGTGGCCCGCATTGCCTACTCGGGCACGGCCATGGCCTTCGCGATGTCCGGCGCTTACTTGCCAACGCTGTCTCCCGGCGAGAAAACAGTGGGCGTGGGCCTTGGCAACTACAAGGGCTACAGCGCGGTGGCGCTGACCTTCAAGGCACTGTCCGACGACGGCAAGATGTCCTGGGGTGCAGGCCTGTCGACCACGGGCAAGGAATGGGGCGTCAACGCCGGCGTCGGCTGGAAGTGGAAATAACAAGCCACTGAATCAGCCAGCGGTGCCGGTGCCTGGCGTCGACGAACAGCAGTTCGCTAGGCGACGGCGGCAGCGCCGCCAAACAGCTCGGTCATGAACTGCGTCGACTTCAGACCGGTGCCGGTCAACAAGGCCACAGTCGCCTCGCTGGCCTTGATGTCGCCGCGCTGCGCCAGCACCTCGATGGCCGCCGCGGCCGAAGCGGAGGTCGGCTCCGCATAAAGCCCGCTTGCTGCCAGCCGGCGCACCGCAGCCGCGATCTGCTCCTCGGTCAACGCAACGGTCTTGCCGTTCGTCTCGCGCAGCGCCTGCAGGATTTCCTGAAGCCGCACGGGCCGCTTGATCGCAGTGCCTTCGGCAATGGTCGGCTGCACGACACGGTCCACCAGCGTGTCGACTCCGGCGGTGAAGCTCGCATCGATCGGCGAGCAGTTCAGCGGCTGGGCGACAAAAATGCGCGGCAGCTTGCTGATCTGCCCCGCCGCCAGCAGCTCCTTGAAGCCGATCCAGCACCCGAGCACGTTGCTGCCCGCTCCAGTCGGAATGACGACGTTGTCGGGCGCGACAAAGCCCAGGTCTTCCCACAGCTCATACGCCAGCGTCTTCGTGCCCTGCAGGAAGAACGGATGCCAGTTGTGGCTCGCATAGAAGATCGACTCCGACTGGCGCACCGCCTCGTACTCCGACTCTTCGCGCGGCCCCGGCACCAACTGCACCTCTGCGCCGAAGGCCCGGATCTGCGCCACCTTCGGCGCGGGCGTGTAGCTCGGCGCGAGCACCTTCACGCGCATGCCAGCCGCCGCGCCTGCCGCGGCAATGGCTGCGCCGCCGTTACCCGAGCTGTCTTCCAGCACCGCGTCGACGCCGATCTGGCGCAGGAAGGACATCATCACCGCCGCGCCGCGGTCCTTGAAGCTGCAGGTCGGGTTGAACCACTCGAGCTTGAAGTACGGCTCGAGGCTGCCCCAGCGCTTCTGCACCAGCGGCGTGCAGCCTTCGCCCATGCTCGCGGGCTTGTCGATTGCCACGGGCAGCGCCGCGCGGTAGCGCCAGAGCGAGCGGGTGCGCGAATCGATGTCGTCGCGCGAGATGCCGGGCAGCGGCGTGACCATCATCGGATGGCCGTCGTCCGAGCGCCATCGGCGTTCAGACAGGTCGTAGTGCCTGCCGGTGCGTGGGTCGACATAGCGTGCGCGTTCTCTCGCGGTCATTCGAGGCTCCTGGTCAAAATTGGATAATACATCCAACATTGTACTTTTTGTACAAATTAGATTGTTCGTCCAGAGCTGGATACATTTCCCGGCATGAAGAAAAAGTCGAACAAGCAGGTCCTGGAGATGCTGCGCAACATGGCCGAAGGCCTGGGCCAAACCTTTGCGCCCTTCTGCGAAGTCGTGGTGCACGACCTGAGCAATCCGAAGAACGCGATCTACGCCATCGAGAACAGCCTCAGTGGCCGGGAGGTCGGCCAGTCGGTCACGGAGCTGGGTCTCGCGCGCATCCAAGACCCGGAGTTTCCGGCGGTGATCGCGAACTACGCCAACACCTTTCCCGACGGGCGCAAGGTCAAGAGCACATCCATCGGCGTCAAGGACGACAGCGGCGAGTACGTGGCCGCGCTGTGCCTGAACGTCGACCTGACGCTGTTTCAGAGCTTCCAGGCCGCGATCTCGCAGTTCACGAAGATCGACGACAAGGAAGTGCACGAGCACATCGAGGCCGGCGGCAACCACTCGGACCGCATCCACGCGTGCATCGACGATTTCGCGGCCGCGCGCGCGACCACCTCGCGCTCGCTGAAGCCAGCCGACCGCAAGCAGCTGGTGCAGGAACTGAAGAAAGCGGGCCTGCTGGAGGTTCGCCGCGGCGCCGAGATTGCCGCCGCGCACATGGGCGTGTCGCGCGCCACGGTCTACAGCGACGCGAAGTAAGGCCCAACCTGTTCAGCCCGCTTACTGCGGCTGCAGGCCGATCTCGTGCGCGGCCTTCTGCCAGCGCTCGGCCTCCGAGCGCAGGAAGGCGCGCAACTCCGCCGGCGTCGAGCCCTTCATCTGCACGCCCAGCACCGACAGGCGCTCCTTCACCGACGGATGGTCGAGCGCGGCGATGGCCTCGCGGCGCAGCTTCTCGATCACGTCGAGCGGCGTGGTGGCCGGCGCGACCATGGCCCACCACTGGTCGATCTCCAGTCCCTTGAGCCCGTTCTCCGCGAGTGCGGGCACGTTCTGCAGGCCGGGAATGTTCGTCACGCGCTGCGTGCTCGTCACCAGCAGCGGACGGATGCGGTTGGCGCCCAGCAGGCTGGAGCCGCTGGCCAGCGTCGCGAAGTGCCCCGCCACCGTGCCCGCCGCCACGTCGGTGAGCGCGGGTGCCGAGCCGCGGTACGGGACCATGTTGAACCTGATCTTCGTGCGGCTCGCCAGCAGTTCGGCGGCAAGGTGGCTCACCGTGCCCGCGCCGCTGTGCGCGATGGCTGGCGGCGCACCTTTCGCCGATGCCGCAGCCGCGGTCTTCAGGAAGGTCTTGAAGTCTTTGCTGTCGTCGTCCATGCCCGCGAAGAACACCAGCGGCGAGGTGCCGATCATGGTCACAGGCGTGAAGTCGCGCAGCAGGTCATAAGGCAGCTTCGCCGTCACGGCCGGCGCAATCGCGTGCGGCAGTTCGACGATGGCGATGGTGTAGCCATCGGGCGCGGCCTTGGCCGCCGCGTCGGTGCCGATCATGCCAGCGGCGCCTGGCCGGTTGTCCACGATCACCGGGCTGCCGAGGGTCTGGCTCATGCGCTGCGCCATGGCGCGAGCAATCGCGTCGGTGCTGCCGCCGGCCGCCCACGGCACGACGAGCTTCACGGGCT
Source organism: Variovorax sp. YR566 (assembly GCF_051992195.1). Classification (NCBI taxonomy): domain Bacteria; kingdom Pseudomonadati; phylum Pseudomonadota; class Betaproteobacteria; order Burkholderiales; family Comamonadaceae; genus Variovorax; species Variovorax sp. YR566. Next base: position 6,019,592 of record NZ_CP197092.1, read on the forward strand.
TGTCGGGGTAGGCCGCCCACGCCGGTCGAAACGAAGCGAGCAGGGCCGTAGAGCCGGCGGCCAGAAAGGCCCGGCGTTGCATCGTCGGCATGGTGAATTCCTGAAGGAAGTTAGATCGGGCGGTCGGGCCAGCTCGGGTCGCCGGCCGCATTGGCGGTCAGCATCAGCACCACGTGCGCATCGGCCGCAATGGCATTGCTCTCGCGCAGCTGGCGCAATGCGGCCAGGCCGCCGGCAGCGCAGAGCTCGGCGCTGACGCCGAGCGAGCTGAGCAGCCGCCGCGCGGCGCGCGCTTCGTCGTCGCCCACGACCACCGCGCCGCCGCCCGTGGCGGTCGCGGCCTGCCACTGCAGGTAGGTGACGGTGGCCCCGGCCGTGGAGAACTGCGCAGTGTGGCCCGGGTAGCTGCCGTTGATGGCGCCGCCCGCGAGCACGCGCGCCAGGCGCGGGAACGGTTCCACCAGCCAGAGCCTGGGCAGGCGCCCGATGCGCCCCGCGGCCATCAGGTCACGAAAGCCCGCGTAGATGCCCCAGGCCAGATCGCCGCGCGCGGTGGGAATCACGATGTGGTCCGGCAGGCCGCCATCGGCCACGCATTCGAGCGCGATCGGCTTGTAGCCCTCGATGGCCAGCGGCGCGCTGCCCAGCGCGGGCAGGCGGTAGTTGGTCAGCGCGAAGTAGCCGGGGTGCTGCGAACGCTCGCGCACGAAGGCCCAGCGGCCCGCGTTGTCGGCGAACACATAGCGCCGCGCGCCAAGTGCATCGAGCTGCCGCGCGTAGGTGGCCGGCATGCCTTCGTAGGTTGCGACCTCGCAGCCCAGGCCCGCGGCCCATGCGTAGTGCGCCGCCGACACGGCCGCGTTGCCCGAGGAGGCCAGCACCAGCGTATGGGCGTCGAAGTCGAGCGCCTGCGCCACGCCCACCGCTGTCATGCGGTCCTTGTGCGAGCCGGTGGGGTTGCGCGATTCGTCCTTGAGGGCCAGGCGCGCCACGTCGAACTGCTGCGCCAGCTCCGGCATGTCCTCCAGCGGCGTCTGCCCCTCCCCCAGCGCGAAGCCGGAGGTGTAGGGCATGGGCATCGCCTCGGCGCTGTCGGGCAGGTAGCTGGCACGCAGCGCCACGTGGAAGCCCGTGCGCTTGCATGCGGGGCAGCCGTCGTGCGACAGGGTGACCGGGTAGAGCGCATCACACCGCAGGCATTGCAGGCCGCGCAGGTTCGGATTGCGCACGGGCTTGGGTGCCTGGTCACGCACCAACCCCAAGGGATTACCCGGGGGATGAGCCAGGGGATCCGGGGGAGGAGCGGCGAACTTGAAGTCCAGAACGGGCAATGTCGTCACGGGTCATGCGTCAGAAGTTGTGACCAAATCTTATGCAATCGGAAATAAAATTATGCAGCCTCAGATACTCAACCGATAACAAGACTTATCGATGCGATTCGGCGAGATCGAAACCTTCCGGGCTCTCATGCGCGGCAGCTCCACCCGCAAGGCCGCTGCATTGCTGCATGTGACGCAGCCCGCCATCAGCCAATCGCTCAAGCGCCTCGAGACGCAAGCGGGGATGCTGCTGTTCCAGCGCACCGGCGGGCGGCTGGTGCCCACGCCCGAGGCACGCGCGCTGTGGGTCGAGGTGGAGCGGGTGTTCATCGGCATGGACGCCATCGAGCACCGCGTGCGCAGCCTGCGCGACTTCGGCGTCAGCCAGCTGGAGCTGAGCAGCTTTCCCGCCTACGGCCTGGGCTTCATGCCGCGCGCATTGGCACGGCTGAAGGCGCACCGCGGCGCGAGCCCCTGGCCGCAGGTGTCGCTGCAGGTGCTGAGCTCCAAGGACGTGCGCGACCGCGTGGCCATGGGCATCTCCGACTTCGGGCTGATGGCCGACGAGCTCTCGCTCGAAGGCATCGACCACTCCACCTTCTCGCGCTTTCCCGGCGTGGTGGTGATGCCGGCAGGCCACGCGCTGGCCCGCTTCAAGACCATCAAGCCCGAGCAGCTGGCCGAAGCGCCCTTTCTCTCGCTCAACCCCGAAGACCCTTCGCACCAGCGGCTCGAAGCCGCATTGGCCCCGCACGGCGTGGCGCTGCGGGTGCTGGTGCAGACGCCCTATGCGGCCAGCGTGTGCGAGATGGCGTTGCGCGGCCTGGGCGTGGGGCTGGTCAACCCGATCACCGCGCTCGACTACGCGGAGCGCGGGCTGGTGGTGCGCAAGTTTTCGGTCGACGTGTACTTCACCTGCCTGCTGGCGCTGCCGGCAGGCAAGGTGCTCTCGGCCACGGCGAGGGACTTCATTTCGCTGATGCGCCAGCAGCTGGCCGAGGACGAGAAGCGGATACAGCGCTACCTGCGCTGATCCCCCACGGTTCACTTCCAGGTGAACTCGTGGTTCAGCCCGATCACGAAGCCGCGCACGCCCTGCGGCCCGGTGCGCGATGTGCTCACGTCCACGCTGATCAGCGGCGTGATGCTGAAGCGCCCGCCGATGCGCGAGGTCCACAGGCCCGCCGCCCGGTTGCGCTCCGCGATGAGCGATACGGTGTCGTTCAGCGCCCATTCGACGCCAATGCCGCCGCGCGGCGTGCGCGCACCGGTTCCGTTGGCCCAATCGGCGCCTGCATTGACGTGAATCTGCAGGCTCTCGAGTGGCCGCCACGTCAGAGGCACCACGAACTGCCCGCCCGCGCGGCCACCGCGCTTCAGGTCGAACACCGCGCCCATCGACACGGCGGCGCTGAACGGCGCGTCGGCCGCCTGTCCGTAGAAATTCCACTTGAGCTGCGGTCCGCCGGTGACCGAATGAACGCCGCTCACCGAGGTGCGGTCGAAGTTCAGGCCCAGCTCGACCGGCCCGACGCGGCAGGCGGGCCCGAAATGAAACCCCGTGACAGGCTCCACACCCGTGCGGCCCCACCAAGTCTCGTACTGGCATTGGCCCGGGTCGAGCGTGCTCGCGTCGTCCACGTCGAAATGCCCTGCGGCGTGTGCGCCCGGGCTCGCGGCCAGGTTCGCGAACAGGCAGGAAGCAGCAAGCATCCAGCCGCTGCATGGCGGTCGGGTTGTCGTTCTGTCGTGCCTGTTGTTCTTCATCGTGCGCGTCCCGGAGCCCTCGAACCATTCTAGGGACGCCGAAAGTAGTCGCCATGACGCAGGCGGCGCCGGCGGCAATCAGCCGGCCTTCTTCAGATTTCGAACTGGGGCTGCAGCTCGCGAATGCGCTTGATGGCCACGCCGGCCGCGGCCGTGCGCGTCTCCACGCCGAGCTTCACGTACACCCGCTCCAGGTGCTTCTTGGCGGTGGCCGGGCTGCTGCCCAGGATCTCGCCGATGTCCTTGTTGGTCTTGCCCTTGACCACCCAGTAGAGCACTTCGGCCTCGCGCGCCGTGAGCTTCAGGCTCAGGCTCATGGCTTCGATGACGGCGGTGTCGGACACCTCGCGCATGATGATCATCCACTCGTCGCCGTCGTCGTCACTGCTGGTCTGCTGGTGCAGCCGCAGCGTGAGGCTGCTCGCGCCCTGCACGATGGACAGCGCCGGCGGCTCGATGCCGCGCTGGCGCGCATCGGGCGTGTGGCTGCGCAGCCATTCGAGCACGGCGGGCGGCGTCTCGGGCGCGCGCGTGTCGCAGTAGCGCTGCAGCAGGTCGCGCGCCAGCGCGGTCTGCCAGATCAGCCGGCCTTCGGGCAGGCGCACGGTGATGCTTGCGTAGCCGAAGGCATCGAGCGCATTGCGCGCCTGACCGGCTTGCCGCGCGTCCTGCCGCGCGCGGCGTGCGCCCTGCAGGTGCACGTTCATGCGCGCCAGCACTTCCTTCGGCTTGATGGGCTTGGTGACGTAGTCGACCCCGCCGGCTTCGAGCGCGGCCACAAGATGCTCGGTCTCGGTGAGCCCCGTCATGAACACGATGGGAATGTGCGCCGTCGCCGCATCGGCCTTGAGCCGGCGCGCGACCTCGAAGCCGTCGATGCCCGGCATCATCGCGTCGAGCAGCACGATGTCGGGCCGGGCCTGCGCGGCGCGCTGCAGCGCCTGCTCGCCATTGGTGGCAATGAGCACGGTGTAGCCCGACTCGTCGAGCGCGTCGTGCAGCACCGCGAGGTTGTCGGGCACGTCGTCGACGATCAGCACGAGGTCGCTGTTGGCGCCCTGCTGCTCGCGCAGGGTCTTGGCGAGCGGTGATGTTTCCATGGCGGGAGGTGGCGTCGTCGAAGTCATGCGGCGCTTTCGACGGCTTCGGCCAGCGCACGGCTCATGGCCTCGAACTGGAACTGGCGGGCCAGCACGCGCTGGGCTTCGGTCCACGACGCGCACTCGGGCTGCGCGGCGTCGATGTCGTCGAGCTGGTTCATGATGCCGCGAAAGTAGCCCAGGCTCACGGCCTCGTCGAGCGCACGCAGGCGGGCCAGCGAAGGCGCCTGCATCACGCGCGGCGCCACGGCGGCGACCGGCTTCGCGGCGGCATCGGTCCATTGCAGCCCGAGCCGGCGTTCGAGCCAGTCGAGCAGCTCGGTGTGGCGCACGGGCTTGACGAAGAAATCTTCCGGCGCAATGCCCACGTCGTTGTCGAGCCCCTTGTCGAAGGCGTTGGCCGAGACGATGGCCACCGAGGCCTCGGTCAGCCCCAGCTTGCGCGCGCGGCGAATGGTCTCCCAGCCGTCGATGCCGGGCATCGCGAGGTCGACGAACATCGCGTCGGGCCTATAGCCGGCTGCGATGAGATCGAGCGCATCGTGCCCGCTGGCCGCGCTGCGCAGCTCGAAGCCCAGCGGCGCGAGCACATGGCCCAGCAGGTCGCGGTCGGCCTCCTCGTTGTCGACCACCAGCAGGCGGCGTCGCGGGCCCTCGTAGCCGCGCCGCGCGCGCTGCACCGGCATCGGGCGGCCGGTGCCGGCCACCGTGTCGTGCACGCGCGGCAGGAACAGGCGCACACAGAAGAGCGAGCCCTCGCCCGGCGTGCTCTGCACCTTCATCTCGCCGCCCATCAGGTCGGTGAGCATCTTGGCGATGGTGAGCCCCAACCCCGCGCCCGGTGCGGCCGACATGCCTGCCGCATTGCCGCGCGCAAAGGGTTCGAAGATGCGCTCGATGTCCTCGGCCGGCATGCCGGGGCCGGTGTCCTCGATCTCGATGGATGCAAACTCCCGCGCATAGGCCAGCCGCAGCGTGACCTGCCCCGCCGCCGTGAACTTGATCGCATTGCCCAGCAGGTTGATGAGGATCTGCAGCACGCGCTTTTCATCCGCACGCACCACCTCGGGCAGCGGGCCCGCCGCCTCGAAGCGAAACTGCAGCCCCTTCTCCGCGGCCTGCAGCTCGAACATGTCGGCCAGCTCGCGCAGCGTGTCGGCAAAGCGCATGGGCCGCGCATGCAGCGTGAGCTTGCCGGCCTCGATGTGCGCGATGGCCAGCGTGCCTTCGATGAGCGACAGCAGATGCTCCCCGCCGCGCTTGATGACCGCCACCGCCTGCTGGCGGTGCGGCGGCACCGAGTGATCTTCGCCCATCAGCTGCGCGTAGCCCAGGATGCTGTTGAGCGGCGTGCGCAGCTCGTGGCTGATGGCGCTGATGTAGCGGCTCTTGGCCTGGTTGGCCTGGTCGGCGGCCTGCTTGGCCAGCTCGGCCGCGAGCTTGGCCTGCTCCGCGATCTCGCGGGCTTCGTCGGCCGCCTGCTTGGCGGCCTGCAGGGCGCGGTCGGTCTCGCGGTGCAGCTCTATTTCGCGCACCAGCAGATGAGTCTGGCGGTTCGATTCTTCCTGCGCCACCTTGCGGCTCTGGTGCGCCAGCACCAGCCACCACGCGACGATGCCCGCGATGACCAGCAGCGCCATGTACGCCTTGAGGAAGCCCGAGCGCAGCGACAGCTTCTGCACGCCGGCCAGCGCCGCGGCCACGTCGGCTTCCGACGCCAGCTCCAGTGCGCCTTCGCCGAAGGCACGCAGCTCCTGCTGGTAGAGCACGCCGAACACCACGGCCAGCAGCGGCACGATGACGAGCATCAGCAGCAGGAAGTGCCCCAGCCCCGTGTCGAGGTAGCGCCAGCTGCGGCGCGGCAGCAGCCAGCGCAGCACCGTCGACCATTGCGAAGACAGGCTCGCATGCGGCTTGCACAAATCGCCGCAGCGCGCGTCGAGCGTGCAGCACAGCGAGCAGATCGCGCCCTGGTACGCCGGGCAATGCGCCATGTCCGGCCCCTCGTACTCGCGCTCGCAGATCACGCAGTGCTGCACCTTCAGGCGCTGGTAGCTGCCGGTTTCGACCTTCGCCCAGCGCACCGCGCGCGGGCCCTCGGCAGGAGCGAAGGCCACCGCGCCATGCGCCTCGTCGGTGCCGCGCGCCAGGTAGTACTTGCCGCCTGTCGCCCAGGCCAGCAGCGGCGATGCCACGAGCGCCGTGCCCAGTGCGATCAGCGCCGAGAAGGCCTGCGCCAGCGGCCCGAACACGCCCAGGTGCGCGGTGATCGACAGCACCGACGCAAGCGCCATCGCGCCCACGCCCACCGGGTTGATGTCCCACAGGTGCGCGCGCTTGAACTCGATGCCCGGCGGCGACAGCCCCAGCGGCTTGTTGATGACGAGGTCGGCCACCACGGCCATCATCCAGGCGATGGCGATGTTGGCGAACAGGCCGAGCACGTCGCCCAGCGCCTCGAACACGTTCATCTCCATCAGCATGAAGGCGATGAGCGCGTTGAACACCACCCACACCACGCGCCCCGGGTGGCTGTGTGCCACGCGCGAGAAGAAATTGCTCCAGGCCAGCGAGCCCGCATAAGCGTTGGTCACGTTGATCTTGAGCTGCGAGATCACCACGAACAGCGCCGTGGCCGCCACCGCCCAGCCGTAGTTCGGAAACACGTACTCGTAGGCCGCGAGGTACATCTGGTTCGGATCGACCGCACGGTCGGCCGGCACCATGTGCGTGATCGCCAGGTAGGCCAGCAGCGCCCCGCCCAGCATCTTGAGCACCCCCAGCACCACCCAGCCCGGGCCGCCGGCCAGCACCCCGGCCCACCAGCGGCGCGCCGTGGTCGCGGTTCGCGCGGGCATGAAGCGCAGGTAGTCGGCCTGCTCGCCCATCTGCGTGATCAGCGCAATGCCGACTGTCAGGGCAGCGCCAAACAGGTGCAGATCGAAGCCTTTGGTGCCGGATCGAACCCCGTTGTAGTGCACGATGCCCGCGAATGCACCAGGATCGCGCACCAGCACGTAGGCAAAAGGCACCACCAGCATCAGCAGCCACAGCGGCTGCGTCCACAACTGCAGCCGGCTGATGGCCGACACCCCGTGCGTGACCAGCGGAATCACCACCAGCGCACACACCAGGTAGCCCCAGACCGGCGGGATGCCCAGCGCCAGCTCCAGCGCGTAGGCCATCACAGCCGCCTCGAGCGCGAAGAAGATGAAAGTGAAGCTCGCGTAGATCAGCGAGGTGAGCGTGGAGCCGATGTAGCCGAAGCCCGCGCCACGCGTGAGCAGGTCCATGTCGACGCCGTAGCGCGCCGCGTACACGCTGATCGGCACGCCCGCCAGGAAGATGATGAGCCCCGTCGCCAGGATCGCCCAGAAGGCGTTGGCAAAGCCGTACTGCACCAGCAGCGTGGCGCCCACCGCCTCCAGGATCAGGAACGACGCCGCCCCGAAGGCCGTGTTGGCCACCCGCCATTCGGACCACTTGCGAAAGCGCTGCGGCGTGTAGCGCAGCGCGTAGTCTTCCAGCGTCTCGCTGGCCACCCAGCTGTTGTAGTCGCGCCGAACCTTGACGATGCGCTGCGGCGCGTCGTCAGGGGTGGTGGGTACGGCGTCGGGGTTCACACCGTTTCGGTGCATCTTTCATGCCACCCGTACGGCTTTTGGCGAACAGGGCACGACTGTTGCAAAGAAGCCGGCTTGCCCATAATGGCCGCCACTCTCTGCCACCCGATGCCGATCCCATGGAACTGACTCCGCGCGAAAAAGACAAGCTGCTGATCTTCACCGCGGCGCTGCTCGCCGAACGCCGCAAGGCCCGCGGCCTGAAGCTCAACTACCCCGAAGCCATCGCACTGATTTCGGCCGCCGTGATGGAAGGCGCCCGCGACGGCAAGAGCGTCGCCGAGCTCATGAGCGACGGGCGCGCCGTGCTCACCCGTGCCGACGTGATGGACGGCATCGCCGAGATGATTCCGGACATCCAGATCGAAGCCACCTTCCCTGACGGCACCAAGCTGGTCACCGTGCACCAGCCCATCGTCTGAAATTCAAAGAACAAAAGGACTTTCCATGCGCCACAACGCCTCCAGAACCCTCGCCCTGCTCGCCCTCCTGCTGCCGCTCGCAGCCAGCGCCCACACCGGCGTCGACGGCGGCCTGCACCACGGCTTCACCACCGGCTTCCTGCATCCGCTGACCGGCGCCGACCACCTGGCGGCGATGGTTGCGGTCGGCTTCTGGAGCGCACTGGCCGCGCGCCGTGCCTGGCCCGATCTGCTCTGGGCGCCCCTCGCCTTCGCCGGCATGCTGCTGGTGGGCGCGCTGATGGGTCTGGCCGGCGTGCAGCTGCCGGCGGTCGAGCCGATGATCGCGGCCTCGCTGCTGGTGCTGGGCCTGCTGGTCGTCACCCGCGTGCGTCTGCCGGCGGTGGTGGCCATGGCGGTGGTCGGCGTGTTCGCGGTGTTCCACGGCGTGGCCCACGGCTACGAACTGGCCAGCGAACAAGGCGCGGCCCTCACGCTGGCCGGCATGGCCTGCGCCACGGTGCTGCTGCACGCCGCCGGCATCGCAATGGGCTGGGCGCTGCGCCACGCCAACGCATGGCTGCCGCGCGTGGCCGGCGCCGCGATGCTCGGCCTGGGCGCGACGCTGCTGGCCCAAGCCATCTGAGGCCGGCCATGATTCCCGGCGAACTCTTCACCGACGACGGCGAGCACGCGCTCAACCCCGGCCGCCGCACCCTCACGCTGGTGGTGCAAAACACCGCCGACCGGCCGATCCAGGTCGGCTCGCACTATCACTTCGCAGAGACCAACGGGGCGCTCGGCTTCGACCGCGAGGCCGCGCGCGGCATGCGGCTGAACATCGCCTCGGGCGCAGCAGTGCGCTTCGAGCCGGGCCAGCAGCGCACGGTCGAGCTGGTCGATTTTTCCGGCGATCGCATCGTCTACGGCTTTCGCGGCCTCGTTCAAGGGAAGCTCTGAAACATGGCCACCATCGGGCGACGTGCCTATGCAGAAATCTTCGGCCCCACCGTGGGCGACCGCGTCCGTCTTGCGGACACCGAACTGCTGATCGAGGTTGAAGCCGACTACACCCTGCGAGCCGGCGGCTACGGCGAAGAGGTGAAGTTCGGCGGCGGCAAGACCATCCGCGACGGCATGGCGCAATCGCAGCGCACCCGCGCGCAAGGCGCCGTCGACACCGTGCTGACGAACGCGCTCATCCTCGACCACTGGGGCATCGTCAAGGCCGACATCGGCCTGAAGGACGGCCGCATCGCCGCCATCGGCAAGGCCGGCAACCCTGACGTGCAGCCGGGCGTCGACATCGTCATCGGCCCCGGCACCGAGATCATCAGTTGCGAGGGCAACATCGTCACCGCCGGCGGCATCGACAGCCACATCCACTTCATCTGCCCGCAGCAGATCGAAGAGGCGCTGTCTTCCGGCGTGACCACCATGCTCGGCGGCGGCACCGGCCCCGCCACCGGCACCTTCGCCACCACCGCAACGCCCGGCCCCTGGCACATCGAGCGCATGCTGCAGGCGGCCGATGCGTTTCCGATGAACCTGGGCTTTCTCGGCAAGGGCAACGCCAGCCTGCCGCACGCGCTGCACGAGCAGATCGAAGCCGGCGTCATCGGCCTGAAGCTGCACGAAGACTGGGGTACCACGCCCGCAGCCATCAGCAACTGCCTGGACGTGGCCGACGCCACCGACACGCAGGTGGCCATCCACAGCGACACGCTCAACGAATCGGGCTTCGTCGAGAACACGATTGCGGCCGTGGGCGGCCGCGCCATCTGCGCCTTTCATACCGAAGGCGCGGGCGGCGGCCATGCGCCCGACATCCTGCGCGTGGTGGGCGAGGCCAACTTTCTGCCCTCCTCCACCAACCCCACGATGCCCTACACCGTGAACACGCTCGACGAACACGTCGACATGCTCATGGTGTGCCACCACCTGGACGCCGGCATCGCAGAAGACCTGGCCTTCGCCGAGTCGCGCATCCGCAAGGAAACCATTGCCGCCGAAGACGTGCTGCACGACCTGGGCGCCATCAGCATGTTCAGCTCCGACAGCCAGGCCATGGGCCGCGTCGGCGAGGTCATCATCCGCACCTGGCAGACCGCGCACAAGATGAAGCTGCAGCGCGGCAAGCTGCCCGAAGACAACGAGCGCAACGACAACTTCCGCGCCAAGCGCTTCGTCGCCAAGTACACGATCAACCCTGCCATTGCGCACGGCATCGCGCACGAAGTGGGTTCGCTCGAAGTCGGCAAGTGGGCCGACATCGTGATCTGGAAGCCGGCCTTCTTCGGCGTGAAGCCGTTCACCATCCTGAAGGGCGGCACCATCGCAATGGCCGCAATGGGCGACCCGAACGCATCCATTCCCACGCCGCAGCCGGTGCACTTCCGCCCGATGTTCGGCGCGTACGGCGGCTCGCTGGCAAAGAGCTCGCTGACCTTCGTCTCGCAGGCCGGGCTGGCATCGGGCATCAAGGAACGCTACGGCCTGAGCAAGCACCTCAGCGCGGTGAAGAACATCCGCCACGTGCGCAAGAAGGACCTCATCCACAACGGCTATGCGCCAAAGATGGAGATCGACGCGCAGACCTACGCGGTGCGCGCCGACGGGCATCTGCTGACCTGCGAGCCGGCGAAGCTGCTGCCAATGGCGCAGCGGTATTTCCTGTTTTGAAGCCGGGGTATGCGCCTGCTTGACAGGCTGCGTATCCTCGAAGGTATTCATCCAGCCAACGAGCGCCCCGGGGCGCTCCCTTCGCACCATGCTCACCGCCAACAAACTCATGCCCCAGGGCCGCGGCCTTGCGCCCGTGCTGCTCAAGCGCGCCGCCACCATCGAGCTCGACTGGGACGTCCGCCAGAAGAGCCGTTTCGACGCCACCGACTCGCAGGGCCGCCAGATCGGCGTGTTCCTGCCGCGCGGCACCGCCGTGCGGGGCGGCGACGTTCTCGTGGCGGAAGACGGTTCGCTGGTGCGCGTGATCGCTGCGCCGCAGCCGGTGCTGCGCATCACGCACTGCACGGCCCACGGCACGCCCTTCGACCTGACGCGCGCGGCCTATCACCTGGGCAACCGGCACGTGCCGATCGAGCTGAAGCCCGACCACCTCAAGATCGAGCCCGACCATGTGCTGGCCGACATGCTGCGTTCAATGCACCTGATCGTCGTGGCGGTCGAGGAGGCTTTCGAGCCCGAGGGGGGTGCCTATGGATCGCATGAGCATTCGCATGGCGGTGGTCACAGTCATGACCACGGACATTCCCACAGCAATGGCCCGAAGCCGCTCGTGCTCGCGCCGGAGTTGCTCGACGACCATGACCACTCGCACGGTCACGACCACAGTCATCACGGTCACTCGCACTGAGATGAAATTGCGTCGATGCGTTGTCCGTCATTCAGCGCAGCGGTTGATCCCGCGGCACAACGACTGCGCTCATGTGCGAATGGCGCCGGGTGCTCCCCGCAGCGAAATAAAGGAGGGGCCGAAGGCGGGGGACATTCGCGCAGGGGAGCACCCGGTGTCATTCGCACGCACCCTGGACACGCAAATACAGCGCGCGCTGAAAAGCTGACATGCCAGACCCAGCCGCTCAAAGCCTCCTCCAGCTCATCTGGCTGGCCTCCCCAGCCCTGCCCATAGGCGGCTTCTCGTACTCCGAAGGCGTCGAGGCCGCAGTCGAATGGGCCGGTATCGACTCCGAGCCGCGCGCCGCCGAATGGCTCGCCGACCAGTTGCACCTGAGCTTCGCGCGCGGCGACCTCGCCGCCTTCGCACAGGCTGTAGAAGCCTGGCGCAACAAAGACACCCCACGTGTCCGCCAGCTCACCCAATGGGTGCTGACCACTCGCGAATCCGCCGAATTCTTCCTGCAGACCGAGCAGATGGGCCGCTCCTTCGTCGAATGGCTCAAGCTGCACCACGCCGACACGGCTCAAGTGTTCGCCGACCTGCCCGCCAGCTACCCCATCGCCTTCGCCTTCGCGGCCAGCCGCACCGACGCCAGCGTGCACGACTGCTGCCTGGCCTTCGCCTTCGGCTGGGCCGAGAACATGGTCGCCGCCGCCGTCAAGGCCGTGCCGCTGGGCCAGAGCGCGGGCCAGCGCATCCTCGGGCGGCTGGCACGGGAAATTCCCGAGGCCGTGACACGCGCCATGGCCCTCGGCGACGACGAGCGCCAGGCCTTCGCGCCCCTGCTGGCGGTGTTGTCGGCCCGCCATGAAACACAATATTCCCGCCTCTTCCGAAGCTGAACCGGACACTTCCTCCATGACCTCCGCCCTGCACCACATCCCCCATCGCACCAAGAAATTGCCCCCGCTGCGCGTTGGCATCGGCGGCCCGGTCGGCTCGGGCAAGACCACGCTGCTCGAAATGCTCTGCAAGGCGATGCGCGACAAGTACGACCTGATCGCCATCACCAACGACATCTACACCAAGGAAGACCAGCGCCTGCTGACCGTGGCCGGCGCGCTGCCGGCCGAACGCATCATGGGCGTCGAGACGGGCGGCTGCCCGCACACCGCGATCCGAGAAGACGCCTCGATCAACCTCGAAGCCATCGACCGCATGCTCGAAGACTTTCCGGATGCCGACATCGTGTTCGTCGAGTCTGGCGGCGACAACCTCGCGGCCACCTTCAGCCCCGAGCTGTCGGACCTCACGATCTACGTGATCGACGTGGCCGCCGGCGAGAAGATTCCGAGAAAGGGCGGCCCCGGCATCACCAAGAGCGACCTCTTCGTGATCAACAAGACCGACCTTGCACCCTACGTTGGCGCCAACCTTGACGTGATGGAGCAGGACACGCAGCGCATGCGCCGCCAGCGCCCCTACGTGATGACCAACCTCAAGACGCTCACGGGCGTGGCCGAGGTGGTCGCATTCATCGAAGAGCGCGGCATGCTCGCCGCGGGCTGAGGCCTCCGGAAAGAATCAAGGCAGGCCGAAGTAGACCCGCAGGTCGTCCTTGCCGGTGCCCGCCGAGGCCACTGCGATGCGCAGGCGCTCTTCGCTCACGCCGAACCACTGGGTCCAGTAGTCGACCTCCTTGAGGTCCGTGACGTCGATCCGTTCATCGTCCTGGGGAATGCGGATCTCTGTGTCTTCGCGCATCGTCTTCTCCTGAAGAGCCAAATTAAGAAGGAAGGGCGGCGGGAGCCGGTAGGGCAGTTTCTCCGTCCGCCCTACCCGGCCAGCCGGACGATTCCGCTGCCCCGTGCAGGACATTTCCCATAGTCGCTCCCCGTGGCGCGCCACGCGGCGCCGTCCTGCACGCGGCCCCACGGCTTCGATGTTTGAATTTGGCATTGACCTCATTCACTCATGGAATGGAGAAGCCACCATGGAGCCTGATCACCAGCGACTGCTGAGCGTGGGCGTACCGGGCCTGAACGACGTGCTCGGCGGCGGCCTCGAGCCCAACCGGCTCTACCTGCTCGAAGGCACGCCGGGCGCCGGCAAAACGACCATCGCGATGCAGTTCCTGCTCGAAGGCGCGGCGCGCGGCGAGTCGGTGCTGTACGTGACGCTGTCCGAAACCGAGCACGAGCTGCGCGGCGTGGCCGTCTCGCACGGCTGGGACATCTCCGGCGTCCACGTGCGCGAGATGCTGCCCACGCAGGACAGCCTGCAGCCCGAGGAGCAATACACCATGTTCCACCCCTCCGAGGTGGAGCTGAGCGAAACCACGCTGCGCATCCTGAGCGACGTGGAGGCCATCAAGCCCTCGCGCATCGTGTTCGATTCGCTCTCCGAGTTGCGGCTGCTCTCGGGCACCTCGCTGCGCTACCGCCGGCAGATCCTGGCGCTCAAGCAGTTCTTCGCGGGGCGCCAGTGCACGGTGCTGCTGCTGGACGACATGACCGCCACCGAGCACGACCTGCAGGTGCAGAGCATCGCGCACGCGGTGGTGAGGCTGGAGCAGTCGAACTCCGACTACGGCTCCGCGCGCCGCCGGCTGCTGGTCGTGAAATACCGGGGCCAGTCGTTCCGGGGTGGCTACCACGACTACAAGATTCACCGCGGCGGCCTGCAGGTGTTCCCGCGCCTGGTGGCGGCCGAGCACGTCAACGACACCGCGCTGACCAAGCTGCCCAGCGGCATCGAGGCGCTCGACGCGCTGCTGGGCGGCGGCCTCGAGAAGGGCACCAGCACCCTGTTCGTCGGCGCGCCGGGCACGGGCAAGTCGTCCGTGGCGGTGCGATTCGCCATTGCGGCGGCCGAGCGCGGCGAGACGGCCGCGCTCTTCGTCTTCGACGAGAGCGTCAATACCCTGCGCACGCGCAGCGCCGGCCTGGGCATGGCGCTGGATCCCCACCTGCAATCGGGCCGCATCCGCATCAAGCAGGTCGACCCGGCGGAACTCTCCCCCGGCGAGCTGGTGCACGAGATCCGCCAGGCCGTGACGCAGCACGGCGCGAAGGTGGTCGTCATCGACAGCCTGAACGGCTATCTCAACGCGATGCCCGACGAGCGCTTTCTCATCGTGCAGCTGCACGAGCTGCTCACCTACCTCGGGCAGTCCGGTGTGGCCACGCTGCTGGTCGGCGCGCAGCACGGGCTCATCGGCATGCAGATGCAGACACCTGTGGACGCCAGCTACCTTGCCGACGCCGTGGTGCTGCTGCGCTACTACGAAGCCGAAGGCGAAGTGCGCCAGGCCATCTCGGTGCTCAAGAAGCGCGGCGGCGCGCACGAGCGCTCCATCCGTGCGTTCTCGATGGACCGGCGGGGCCTGAACGTAGGAGAGCCGCTGCGCCATTTCAGAGGCATCCTGACTGGCGTGCCCGTGCCGATCGACGGCATTGCCACGCCCCCGCAGTGACCGACGGCCCCACGATCCAGTTGCCGCAGCTGCGAGACCCGCAGCTGCGCGTGTTGATGAGAACGGCCACCGCGAAGGACGCCGTGATGGCCGCCGCCGTGCTCCTGCAGGCGAGCATCGAGACGCAGGTGTGCGCCGACCTCCCCGAACTGCTGCGCGAAACCGAACGCGGCGCCGGCGCGCTGCTGGTGTCCGAAGAAATGCTCACGGGCAGCGGCGCCACCGAACTCGCCGCGGCCGTGGCGACCCAGTCCCCCTGGTCCGACCTGCCGGTGCTGATACTCGCGCGGCAAGGCGCCGATTCGCGCGCCATCACCACCGCCATGGAAGGCATGGCCAACGTCACCGTGCTGGAGCGCCCGATCCGCGTGGCCTCGCTGGTGAGCGCACTGCGCAGCGCGCTGCGCGCACGGCGGCGGCAGTACGAGCTGCGCCGCATCCTGGAAGACCTCAACGAGGCCGACCGGCGCAAGACCGAATTCCTGGCCACGCTGGCGCACGAGCTGCGCAACCCGATGGCACCGCTGAGCACCGCGCTGGCCATCCTCAAGCGCAAGCCGCTCACGTCGGAAGCCGCCCGGCCCTACTACGACCTCATGGGGCGGCAGCTCGACCACATGGTGCGGCTGGTGAGCGACCTGATGGAGGTCTCGCGCATCACGCGCGGCAAGATCGAACTGCAACTGGACGAGCTCGCGCTCGACCAGGTGATCCGCGGCGCGGTGGAGCTCAGCCGCCCGCTGATGGACGCCGGCCGCCACACGCTCGGGGTGCACGTCGCCGATGCCTCGCTGGCCTTGAAGGGCGACGGCGTGCGCCTCACGCAGGTGTTCGCGAACCTGCTGAACAACGCCGCCAAGTACACGCCCGAGGGCGGACGCATCGACGTGTTCGTCGAGCACGACGGCCACGGCCATGCAGTGGTGCGCGTGAAAGACAGCGGCGTGGGCATTCCATCCGCCATGCTGGGCGCGATCTTCGACATGTTCGTGCAAGTGAGCGGCACCGCGCGCGCCGCGCAGGGCGGCCTGGGCATCGGCCTCACGCTGGTGAAGAGCATGGTGGAGCTGCACGGCGGCACGGTCAGCGCCAGGAGCGACGGCGCGAACCAGGGCAGCGAGTTCACCGTGTCCCTGCCGCTGCTCGACCACGGGTTGCGGGCCGGCGCGAAGGCCGGAGTCTCGGAGGCCACGATGGCGGTGCAGCACCGCATTCTGGTGGTGGACGACAACCGCGACGCGGCCGAGTCACTCGGGGCGCTGCTGGGCCTGCTCGGCGCGCAGGCGACCGTGGCTTTCAGCGGCCTGGATGCACTGGCGAAGGCCGAGCACTTCCAGCCTTCGGTCGCCATCCTGGACATCGGCATGCCCGGCATGGACGGCTGCGAACTGGCGCGCCGCCTGCGGACGCATCCGCGGCTGCATGGCATCGGGCTGATCGCGCTCACGGGCTGGGGCCAGCCCGACGACCGGCTGCGCATTGCGCAGGCCGGCTTCGACCATCACCTGCTGAAGCCGGTCGATGTAGAGGAACTGGCGGTGGCGCTGCAAAAGCTCGATCAGCGCGGCGCCGCCTGAGGCACCCCGTTCAGAGCTCGCTGCCGTCGCGCAGCTGCCGCGCCTTGTAGACCAGCCGCACGCTCGCACGGCGCGGGTCGCTGACCTGCTGCACGTAGACGTCGGTGTCGTTGCTCACCCAGGCGGCGTATGCGCTGCCCGGGTCGCGCGATGCGAGTTCGTTGCCGAATGCCCCGCGGCCCCATTGCACCAGCACCGCGAAGGCCGCGGCGCCGTTGTCGGGCGTGGCCTGCGCCGCCGCGACGTATTCGACGCGCCGCAGCTCCGAGGCGGCGAAGAAGAAGGTCGGCTCGAACAGCAGTCCTGCGATCTCGACGGGCGCCGCGCGCCAGTTGCCGACGAGGCCACCGCCGAGGCGCTGCGGCCGCTGCACGCGCTCGGCTGCGGGCAATGCGGCCTGCAGCTCTTCGGCCGTCATGCCCAGCCGCACGCCCGGCGGCAGGGCCTGCGCATGCAACGCACCGGCGGCGAGAAGGGTCGCGCTCGCGGCGAGCGCACGGAGAAAAGTCGTCAGGGAAGCAAGAGATCGCACGTCTGGCATCGGGGAAAAGCGGCGGCACCGTGGAACCGCGAGTATGACGCGGAGTTCCACGAGGCCCGTCCCTGCCGGCCTTGCGTCGATCAGCGAGCGCGCTCGTCGGCCAGCAATGGCAGGCGCAGTGTCAGTCCCAGCACGCCGCCGGCATCCGGGGCTGAATAGATGCGTCCACCATGATGGCCGGCAATGCGTTCGCAGGCCTTGGCACTGGCCCCCGCAATCGCGGCCTGCGCGGTGTCGAAAAACCGCGCGAGCGGAGGGCGCACGTCGACGGCATCGAGGTCGCGCCAGTGAATCACGGCCTGCGTGCCTTCCGCATGCGCGCGAACCTGCAGCGTGGCGCCCGCGCGCATCACGCTGGCCGCGTAGTCCGTCACCTTGGCGAGCAGCTCGCGCAGCTCGGCCTCGATCACCAGCACGGGCACGGCTTCAGCCGGCAGCTGGATGTCGAGACGGATGCCCTGGCAGTCCGGGGCAGCATCGAGCAGCGGTCGCAGGTCCTGCACGCGGCTCGCGCTCATTCTTTGCCGCGCCTCGCTGCGGGCCTGTGCCGCGAGCTCGCGCGCCTTTGCGCCGTTCCGCATGTTGGCGATGAACAGCGAGGCCATCAAGCAGACCACGCCACCAAGGCCGAGAAGGATCACGCCGGCGATGATGGCGCCGAGGTTGCCGGAATGCAGTTGTCCCCCGCTCATCAGCGTGCTCCCGGGGCTTGTTGCATCCCGGATTCGCCCGGCATGCCGCGCGCGCAGCCGTCCCGTACGCCATCGCAGGCGTCCCATCCTGGAGGGGGCGGCCTGCGGGCGCCAT
This sequence comes from Variovorax sp. YR566, assembly GCF_051992195.1. Classification (NCBI taxonomy): domain Bacteria; kingdom Pseudomonadati; phylum Pseudomonadota; class Betaproteobacteria; order Burkholderiales; family Comamonadaceae; genus Variovorax; species Variovorax sp. YR566. The sequence continues at coordinate 6,037,560 of NZ_CP197092.1, forward strand.
AGAACATCGGCGGCGGCCCTTCACCGCGAAAGCACGGCGGTGGCGGACGGTAGGGCATGGGCGGCGGGGGCAGCATGATGCAGCCGGTCAGGCCGGTGGCAGCCAGCACGCCCGCGAGGAGTGCAATTCGGTTCATTGGAAGAAGCTCACTGCTGGGTAGAAACGAAAAAGCCGCGCGGGAGAAAAAGAGCACTGAGGCCCCTTTCTCCCGCGCGGCGCGCGTCCTGCATCAGAACGCGTGGCGGATACCGAAGTCGTAGCCGGTGGAAGAGCGCGGCAGGCCCGTGTAGCTGGTGCCCGTGCTGCCGTAGCCCGTGGTGCTGGCCGACACCAGGCTGCCCGTGTAGTTCACGTCGTTGCGGTTGTTCACGCGCGCCACCGTCGCATACAGCGCCGTGCGCTTGGACAGGTTGTGCACGTAGCCAACTGCGAACTTGCGCGCCATCGGGTCTTCGCCCGTGATGCCGGCCGTGCCTTCGTTGTAGCGCACTTGCGAGTACGCCACGCGGATCAGGCCTGCGCCCACCGGCACGGTCGCGCCGATCAGGTAGCCGTTGTAGGTGTCGTGCGTGTCAGCCGCTGCCGCGTAGTCGAACTTGTTCTTCACGTTCGACAGCTCGCCGAACAGCTTCACAGGACCGAAGTCGTACGAAGCGCCCAGGTTGATGGTCTGCACCCTGCGCTCCAGCGCGGTGGTGTCCACGACGGTGCTCTGGCCCACGGCCAGTGCCACGTCCAGGGGACCGTTGGCATAGCCGAAGCGGCCACCGACGTAGCGCCCAGCCGTGCTGCTGGAAGCTGCAGTGGTGCTGGTGGCGTCGGTGCTGGCGTTCTCGTGCAGGCTGTACTGCACCTGGCCGTAGAAGCCGCCCAGGTTCGGCGGCAGGAAGTAGCCGATCGAGTTGCTGGCACGCACGTAGTTGGCGTTGTTGATGGTGGTGTTGCCGCTGACGGTGCTGATGACGTTGGTGCCCGAACCGTTGGTGCCGAACGGATCGAACACGGTGTCGTTCCAGAAGGTGGCGGTGTAGTCGCGGCCCAGGCGCAGCTCGCCGAAGCCACCCGACAGGCTCACGGTGGAGCGGCGCGCGAAGGTGGAGATGCCGGTGGCGCCGTCGTCGTTGGTGATGGGCGCTTCGAGCCAGAAGCTCGCTGCCAGCCCGCCGCCGAGGTCTTCGGTGCCGCGGAAGCCGATGCGGCTGGAGTTGTAGGCCGAGTTGCCCAGGCTCGTCTTGCTTTGCTTGACCGACGCGCCGGTGGTCGTGTCGCGCGAGGTGCTCGACTGGTAGGTCAGGCCAGCGTCCACGACGCCGAACAACGTGACGGACGATTGGGCAGAAGCCAGGCCGCAGACGGCCAGGGCAGCGAATGCCGTGAGGGTTTTCTTCATTCAGGGTTCTCCAGTTTCAGCGGCTCTCCATCGAGCAGCAGGCACGCATCGTCTCGTTCAAATTCGGAGGAATCTTGTGAATGCCTCTGCTTTGCGTGAACTGTTGTTTGCGTGCACTGCGCTGGGAGAAGCCCCGCACAACCGGAGGAAACACCTCACACAAGAAGTCTCCCAAAAGCAGCGCAATGCTCGGCGACCGAAGGAGTCATCCATGACCATTGCCATGCCAAGCACCGTCGCCACCTCGCTGGGTGTGCAGCAGCTGACCAGCGCATTCAGCCCCGCCTTTTCCTACCTGCGCATTCTTCGCAACCTCATCATTCCGATGCCCGAGGGGCATGCGGTGCGCACCGCGCGCATCGACGCCGTGGTGGTGTGCGAAACCGGCCTCTACCTGTTCGAGATCAAGGCCTGGCGCAACGCCTTTGTCTATCGCAAGAAGTCGGACCAGTCCCCGCCGCGCTGGTTCCTGCGCCTGAACGGCGGCAAGAGCGCGCGCGAGGTGAAAGACCCCGCATGGCAGGGCGGACGCAAGACCACCCAGCTGCGCAGCCTGCTACCCGACGACCTGCGGCTGCAATACTTCGTGCTGCTGCCGTGCGAAGGCATCGAGCTCGAAGGCGTGATGCCGGCGGCCGTCATCACCCAGCAGGACCTGCCCTACATCGCGCGCCTGGTGCGCAACAACGGCCGTACCGCGCGCACCTACCGGCTGCTCGACGAAGAGGCCGTCGACCGCACGGTGGAGCGCCTGCTGCAGATACAAGGGTCCCTGTCGCTCGAAGAGCATCTGCAGAACTGCCGCGAAAGAGCCGGGTTCGTCGCGGGCGAACAGGCGGCGCCGGCATGGCCAGCCTCAAACGCCATGGGGTTGCAGTAATGCAAAGACCAAGGTAAAGACCCCGAGCGGCCCGGGGCAGCCGGAGAAAAGTCCCAAATTTCTCCGACATTGGCAAAGACCATCCGTCGATGCACTTTCCCAAGTCCCTCGCAGCGGCCAGCGCGCTGCTTGCCTCTCTCGTCGCTCTTCCCGCCTGGGCCGTCGAACCGTTCACCGTCAGGGACATCAAGCTGGAGGGCCTCCAGCGCGTCGAGCCCGGCACCGTCTTCGCCACCATGGGCCTTCGCGCCGGCGACACCTACAGCGACGAGCGCGGCAGCGCCGCCATCCGCGAGCTGTTCAAGCTCGGCCTCTTCAAGGACGTGCGCATCGACGTGAACGGCAACGTGCTGGTGGTGGTGGTGGAAGAGCGCCCCTCCATCGCCGACGTCGACTTCGTGGGCACCAAGGAGTTCGACAAGGCCGCGCTGCAGAAGGCGCTGCGCGAGGTGGGCATCGCAGAAGGGCAGGCCTACGACAAGGCACTGGCCGACCGGGCCGAGCAGGAGCTCAAGCGGCAGTACATCAGCCGCAGTCTTTACAACGCACAGGTCATCACCACCGTCACGCCGCTGGAGAACAACCGCGTGAACCTGACCTTCACCGTGACCGAAGGCGAGTCCGCACGCATCAAGGAAGTGCACGTGGTCGGCAACAAGGCCTTCAGCGAAAGCACGCTGCTCGACCTGTTCGACCAGGACACCGGCGGCTGGCTCGACTGGTACACCAAGTCCAACCAGTACTCGCGCACCAAGTTCAACGGCGACCTGGAGACGCTGCGCTCCTACTACATCACGCGCGGCTACCTGGAGTTCCGCATCGAGTCGACGCAGGTCGCCATCTCGCCGGACCGGCAGACGCTGACCCTCACCATCAACATCATCGAAGGCCAGAAGTTCGTGGTGGCCGGCGTGAAGCTCGCGGGCGACTACGTGGGCCACGAGGACGAGTTCAAGACGCTGGTGACCATCCGCCCCGGCGCGCCCTACAACGGCGAAGACGTGGCCGCCACCACCAAGGCCTTTACCGACTACTTCGGCACCTTCGGCTATGCCTTCGCACGCGTGAAGGCCGAGCCCGAGATCGACCGCGAGAACAATCGCGTCACGCTGGTGCTGAAGGCCGAGTCCTCTCGCCGTGCGTACGTGCGGCGCATCAACATCGGCGGCAATGCGCGCACGCGCGACGAGGTGATCCGCCGCGAGTTTCGCCAGTACGAAGGCGCCTGGTACGACGGCAACAAGATCCGCGCCTCGCGCGACCGGGTCGACCGCCTGGGCTTCTTCACCGAAGTGAACGTCGACACCGTCGACGTGCCCGGCTCGCCCGACCAGGTCGACCTGGTGGTGAACGTGGCCGAGAAGCCGACCGGCTCGCTGCAGCTGGGCGCGGGCTACTCGTCCACCGACAAGGTCTCGCTGAGCTTCGGCATCACGCAGGAGAACGTGTTCGGCAGCGGCAACTACCTGGGGCTGAACGTGAACACGAGCTCGTACAACCGCACCATCTCGGTCACGGCGACCGACCCGTACTTCACCAAGGACGGCATCTCGCGCACGATCAACGTGTTCCATACCACCACGCGGCCGTACTACGAGGCCGACGGCAACTACAAGCTCGCGAGCGACGGCGGCTCCATCCGATTCGGCTTTCCGGTGGGCGAGCAGGACACGGTGTACCTGGGGATCGGCGTGGAGCGCTATTCGTTCACGCCAGGCACCAACGGCACCTACACGCTGGTCGACGGCTCGTACGTGTACACCGCCACGCCGCAGGCCTACCTCGACTACTTCAAGTGCTCGGGCACCGTGCCGAACGTGACCTGCGCGAAGTCGAGCGTGGTGGGCATCCCGGCCACGCTGGGCTGGTCGCGCGACGATCGCGACAGCGCGCTGGTGCCCACGCGCGGCCGGCTGCAGAGCGCCAACCTCGAGATGGGCGTAGGCAGCGAGCTGCGCTACCTGAAGACCAACTACCAGTACCAGCAGTACTTTCCGCTGTCCAAGCAGTACACGCTGGCCATCAACGGTCAGCTCGGCTATGCGCGGGCACTGGGCGACAGCACCTACCCGATCTTCAAGAACTTCTACGCCGGCGGGCTCGGCTCGATCCGCGGCTTCGAGCAGAACTCGCTCGGCCCGAAAGACTCGGTCACCGACGGCGCGCTCGGGGGCACGCGCAAGGCGATCTTCAACATGGAATTCAGCACGCCCTTCCCGGGTGCGGGCAACGACAAGACGCTGCGCCTGTACACCTTCTTTGACGCGGGCAACGTGTTCGCCGACCGCACCGCCAGCATGACGGACGCGCAATGGAGGGCACAGAACCGCATTCGCGCATCTGCCGGCATCGGCATCAGCTGGATCTCGCCGCTCGGCCCGCTGCGACTGGCCTATGCGGTGCCGCTGATCTACCAGAAGGAAGACACGGCCAACGGCATCTCGGCCGACCGCACGCAGCGCTTCCAGTTCCAGATCGGAACCTCCTTCTGAGCGGAGTACCCTGGCCATGGCTCGCATCCTGCTGGTGGAAGACGGACGCGACAGCAGCGCCCCGCTGCTGCTCGGCCACCTGCAAGGCGCAGGCCACGAGGTCGAGCAGGTCGAAGACGGCTCGGCGGCGCTGGAGCGCATCCTGAGCATGCCGCCGGCGCTCACCCTGCTCGACATCGTGCTGCCGCGCATCGACGGCATCCAGGTGCTGGAGACGGTGCGCTCGTACGGCAACCACCCGATCATCATGCTGACGGCGCGCGCGCAGGAAGCCGACCGGCTGCTGGCGCTCGACCTGGGCGCCGACGACTATGTCTGCAAGCCCTTTTCGCCGCGCGAGGTGGTGGCGCGCATCCACACGGTGCTGCGCCGGCATGCGCAGTGGCGCGATACGGCCGCCCGGCCCTCGACAGCGGTGCGCTTCGACGATCCGCGCGGCAACGCCTGCCTGGAGGGGCGCGCACTGAGGCTGACGCGCCGCGAGCTGCTGTTGTTGCGGGCGCTGTCGCGCGACCCCGGCCGGGTGTTCACGCGCTCCAAGCTGCTCGAAGCCGCGTTTCCGGAGGCGTTCGACGTCAACGAGCGCGCGGTCGACGGGCACATCAAGAACCTGCGCAAGAAGCTCGCGGCCGCCGTGCCTTCGCACGACTGGATCCGCTCGGTCTACGGCGTAGGCTTCAGCTTCGCGGAGCGGCCGACCTGAGCCCGCACGCCCGCTGCAAGCGTGGCTTGCGAGGCTCAGCCTTCGGCGCGCGGCGGCACCAACGCGCGGGCGCGCGCCGTGCCTTCCAGCGCGCGGGGCCGCACCGGACGCATGCCACCGCCACCGGGGGGCGGCGGGCCACCAGCACCCCCAAAGCCAGCACCCGGCCGCGGCGGCCGGTCAGTCACCGGGTTCGCCGCCGGGTCCACCACCAGCGCGAGCGTGGCAACGTAGCGTTGCCGCTCCTCGCGCACCGCGCCGAGCACCGTTGCGCCGGCCTTCAATGCGATGCCGTCCACGCTGTTGAGCGTGTCGCGCAGCCGCGCGCGCTGATAGAGCGGCATCTGCGTGTAGAGAAACTCGCTCAGCGCATCGGGCAGGAAGAACTGCGAGGTGAGCACGGCGTGCGCGCCCTTGATCACCTTGAAATGGATGTGCGTAGTGCGCCCTGCATACCAGCCCGGGTACACGGTGGCGAAGGACACGGCGCCCTCGCTGTCGGTGTGCTGGCTGCCGCGCAGGAAGGTCTTGCCTTCGAACGACTGGGCGCGGTCGTCGCCCTGCTCGCCGAAGCCCGAGTAGCGCCCCTGCGCGTCGCAGTGCCACAGGTCCACGCGCAGCCTGGGCAGCGGCCGGCCGGCCGCGTCGCACACAGTGAAGCGCACGTCCAGCGGCACGCCGTCGAGCCCTTCGGTGATGTCGCGGCGCTCCAGTGCGAGGTCGAGGTAGTACGGCCCTTCGGTGGCCTGCGCAGTCAGCGGCAGGCGGCGCGGCGCGGCCAGCGCCGGGCGTGCCGATGCCGACAGGCCCGCGGCGCCGAAGGCGGCCAGCAGGCCGCGGCGCCCGGGGAGCAGCGAATCGGGGGGTGTCATGGCGTCTTTTCCTTGTCGATCGGTCCGGCGCCGGACGCGGAGGGCCGCGTGGCGCATCCCTCCGCCCAGAAGACGAACAGCGTCCACGCCTGGGCGATCAGCCAGAAAAACACCGTGATCGCCAGCTGCAGCGGCAGGCCCATGTGAGGAGGGTTCATGGCCTGCATCGTGCGGGCCGATTCAGGAGAAATGGTGGAGAAATTTCCTCCCAATTTCCTCCACATTCGGTCGCAATGATCGGCCGCTTGCCCATGAAGTACCCCTTCGCCTGCCCGCCATGCATGCCGCAGAATGCGGCCATGCCTCCCCCCAGTCCATGCCTCACCTGACACTTTCCAGGAAGATCTTCCTGGCGCTGGCCGCCCTGTTGATCGTGCTGTTGATCAGCTTCGCGGGCCTGTCGATCATCGCGCTGCAACGCGGCCTGGGCTCCTACGTGGCCGAGATCGAGATCCGGCGCATGGACTGGCTCACCGATCTGCTGCTGAAGCACTACGTCGCCAACGGCGACTGGAAGAGCCTGCGCGACAACGACGACGCCTGGCGCCGCCTGCAGATGGGCCGGATGGCTGCCCTGCTCGACAGCACCAGCAACGGCAGCAACGCCGGCGACGAGCGGCGGCTGCCGCCCTGGTACGACTACCGCGCCATGCGCGGCGGCAATCCTTCCGCCCCTCCACAGCACGACAACGGTGCCGACGGCAGCCCGCCACCCCCGCCGCCGTCGGAGACGACGCTGTCGTCACCACAGCTCGACCTGATGCCGCGCCGGCTGCCGACCATGCCGCCGCCGTGGTTCTTTCGCGATCCACGGGAATCGCCCGACTCCATCTTCCAGCGGCTGGCCGTGCTCGACGCGCACGGCGCACGCGTGGTGGGCGCCGACGTCGACCTGGCGAACGCCGCGCGCACGCCGATCCGGCGCGACCGCACGGTCGTCGGCTATCTGGCGCTCACGCCGCTGCAGGGCCTCGAAAGCGAGGCCGACCGCGCCTTCGTGGCGCGGCAGTCGGGCGTGATCGTGCTCACGGGCCTGTGCGGCCTCGGCTTCGCACTGGTGCTGTCGTGGCTGCTGGCGCGCCGCTGGTTCAAGCCCATCGACGAACTCACGCAGGCCGCGCAAGACCTGGCGCGCGGCCGGCTCTCCACCCGCGTCGCGGTGCAGGGCTCGGACGAGCTTGCGCTGCTCGGGCGCACCTTCAACGACATGGCACAGCGCCTGGACACGGTCGAGGCCTCACGCCGCGCCTGGCTGGCCGATGCGGCGCACGAGCTGCGCACGCCGCTGGCCGCCATGCGCGCGGAAATCGAGGCGCTGCAGGACGGCGTGCGCACTTTCGACGAACGCACCGCGCTGCGGCTGCACCGGCAGGTGATACGGCTCGGCCAGCTGGTCGACGACCTGCGCAGCAGCATGCGCGAGCCGCAGAGCGACCTGCTCACGGCCACGGTGTTTCCGCTGTCGCTGCTGAAAGAAGCGCTCGACCACACGCGCGACCGCTTCGCCGCGCGTGGCATCACGGTGGACCGGCGCGCCATCGACCTCATCGGCGCCGCCGCGCAGCCGACCATCGACGGCGACGCGCACCGGCTGCACCAGGTCTTCATGAACCTGCTGGAGAACACGCTGGCCTACACCGACCAGGGTGGCCAACTGCGCATCGACGTCACGGTCGAGGGCGCTTGGACCGGCAACTGCCTCACCCTGCTGTTCGACGACAGCGCGCCGGGCGTGCCCGAGGCCGAGCTGCCGCGCCTGTTCGACCGCCTGTTCCGCGGCGAAGCCTCGCGCAGCCGCGAACACGGTGGCTCCGGGCTCGGCCTTTCGATCTGCCGCGCGACCATCGAGACGCACGGCGGCACCATCGATGCGTCAGCCTCGCCCCTGGGCGGGCTGCGCGTGACCATCACCCTTCCACTGGGGACATCCTCATGACACGCATCGTCATCGTCGAAGACGAAACCGACATCGCCTCGGTGGTGCAGGACTACCTGCGCCACGCGGGCTACGAAACCGAGCACTTCACCGACGGGCAAAGCGCGCTGGAAAGCATCGTCGCCGCACCGCCCGACCTCACGCTGCTCGACATCATGCTGCCGCGGCTCGATGGCATCGAGGTGCTGCGCCGCGCGCGCGAGCACACGGCGCACCCGATCATCATGCTGACCGCGCGCATCGAGGAGGTCGACCGGCTGCTGGGCCTGGAGCTGGGCGCCGACGACTACGTGTGCAAGCCTTTCTCGCCGCGCGAGCTGGTGGCGCGCGTGCGCGCCGTGCTGCGTCGCACCGCACCGGGGCTGGCGCAGGGCTCGGCCTCGCAGAGCGACGCGCCGGGGCTGGTGCTCGACGACGTGCACTGGCGCGCCTCGCTCGAAGGCACGCCGCTGAACCTCACGCGGCGCGAGTTCGGGCTGCTGCAGGTGCTGTCGCGGCACCCGGGGCGCATCTTCTCGCGCTCCCGCCTGCTCGAGCTGGCCTACGACGACACGGTGGACGTGACCGAACGCGCCATCGACAGCCACGTGAAGAACCTGCGCCGCAAGCTCGGCTCGGTCACGCCCGAGCACGACTGGATACGGTCGGTGTACGGCGTCGGCTTTGCGTGGGAAGTGCCGGGCTAGTGTCCTGTCCCAGTAATTCGCCCGCAGAGTCGGGCGAGTTTTTCGAGGATTGAATCGGCAGTGGCGGTCCAGGTGAACGGCTTGCAGTTTTCGTTGTACTGGCTGACGAAGCTGTCGATCTTCTTGGTCAGTTCCTTGACGCTCTTGAACGAGCCGCGCCGGATCGCCTTGTCGGTGATGATGCCGAAGAAGCGCTCGACCTGGTTGAGCCAGCTGGAATAGGTCGGGACAAAGTGCATATGCCAACGTGGGCGCTGCGCCAGCCATGCGCGCACCTTCGGATGCTTGTGGCTGGCGTAGTTGTCCACGACGCAATGCACGTGCAGATCTTGCGGCACGGCCTTATCGATCTCGCGCAGGAAGGACAGAAACTCTTGATGGCGATGGCGCGGCTTGCAACTGGCAAGCACGGCCCCATTGAGCACGTTCAGCGCCGCAAAAAGCGTGGTCGTTCCATGACGCACGTAGTCATGGGTGACTCCCTCCACGTAGCCCAGCCCCATCGGCAGCATCGGTTGCGTGCGCTCCAGCGCCTGGCACTGGCTCTTCTCGTCCACACACAGCACCAGAGCGTTCTCGGGTGGATTCAGATACAACCCCACCACGTCGCGTAGCTTCTCAATGAACAGCGCATCGGTGGACAGCTTGAAGCTCTCTACTCGATGCGGCTTGATCTGAAAGGCTTGCAGGTAGCGCGCGACAGTGCTCTTGCTGATACCCGTTTCGCCCGCCAATGTGCGTGTGCTCCAGTGCGTGGAGCCGTCAGCCGGCTTGGTGTGCAACGTCTTGTTGATCAGCTCGGCAACCCGCTCGTCGCCCACCGATCGCGGGCGGCCAGGGCGAAGTTCGTCATACAGCCCTGGCAGCCGATCGCGTGCATAGCGGCCACGCCACTTCGTCACCGTGGCTCGGTTGATCCCCAGCGCTTGCGCAACGTCGGTGCTGGCCCTGTCTTCGCCTTCACAGGCCAACACGATTCGCGCACGCAACGTCAATGCAGCCGGCAGCGAACGCGATCTGGCCATGAAGGCCAGTTCTGCTCGCTCGCCTTCGGTCAGGCTGATGGTGGTCGTGCGCGTGTATGCGTTGGGCATGAGGCATCTCCAAGGATGCCTCATGCCATGCAGTTTTTGTGCCTACGAATTAACGGGACAGGACACTAGCCGGTGGCTATCGGCTGGCGAGAAGAGTCTTGAGCTCGCCGCTGTCGATGAGCTTCTGCAAGTCGGTGGCGCCGCCGACCAGCATGCCCTTGACGAACACCATCGGAAAGGTCGGCCACCCGGTCCACATCTTGAGCGCGTTGCGGTCGCGCCATTGGCTCAGGTAGCTGCCGTACCCGAGGTACTTGTACGGCTGCCCGATCCGGTCGAGGGCCTGGCGCGCTTTCTTGGGGAACGGGTTGATGCCCATGCCGACCACGACCACGTCGTGCTCGGCAACTGCCGCCATGACTTCGCGCACGAAGGTCTGGCGGCTGTCGGCCAGCCTTGCGCGGATGGCGGGGTGGATGCGGGCTTCTTCGAGGACGGGGCGGGGCATTGGGGAGCTTTCAGTGGTTCGTGTGAATGTAAGGGCCCGGGGGCGGCGCTTCCTGACTGCCAGCCAGCCAGTAATCCATCGTTGCAATGGCAAGCTTCTTGCTCGACGCCCCTGTGACTTGCTCATCCCCAGGGATCGCATATCGGCATCCGCCGTCGTCGAAACGACGAGATCGAGTGTTCTTTCGACGATCTGGTCTCTACCTTCGGTCTCCTGTCGTACCTACGATCACATCCACCGAAGACTGTCATCGCTTCAAGTCGAAGCCGATGCCTTGTTTTTTCCTTCCCCCCGAGCCCTGAAAACGGAGTATTCATCATGAAGCGTCGCGATTTTGTTGCTGGTTCAATGTTGGCGGCGGGTGCCGCTTCGTGGGCGACCGCGTTGGCGCAGGCGAGCGAATCGACATGGGAGCGCGTAACGCGCACCAAGGTCATGCGCGTCGGCGCGGTCGATGGCGGACTGCCCTATTACAAGAAGGACATGGTGAGCGGGGAGTGGCTCGGCTGCATGGCCGATTTCTATCGCGGCCTGGCCAAGAGCCTGGACGCAAAGCTCGACATCACGCCCACCAGTTGGGGCAATTCGGTGCTCGAGTTGCAGTCGCAAAAGATCGACATCTTCTTCGGCCTGAACCCGACGCCCGCACGCCTGCAGGTGATCGACTTCACGGACCCGGTGCTGAACATCGCTTTCGCCGCCGTGTGCAAGAAGGGCTATGCGCCCAAGACCTGGGCAGAGCTCGACCAGCCCACGATCCGCGTCGTGGTCGACAAGGGCTCTTCGCACGACACGCTCGCCACGCGCCTGCTCAAGAACGCGGAGATCACCCGGCTGGACAGCGCCGTCGATGCAACGCTTGCGCTGCAGGTCGGGCGCGCCGACGCGCAGATCCTCGTCCTGCCGCTGGCTCTGAGCCTGGCCAGCAAGAATCCCGCGGTGGGTCAGGTGGTCATCCTGACGCCTGAAGAAGTCGCAACCTCCAATGGCGGCGTTCGCAAGGAGGCCGACACGCGCTGGCTCAAGCACGTCAACGGATGGCTCGCCAGCGAACGCGCAAGCGGAAACATCCGCAAGACCTTCATCTCGAACCTCAAGTCCGTCGGGGGCGTCAGCGAAGACAAGATCCCGCCGCAAATCAAGGTCTGACGATCACTCCCAGGCACCATCACCATGAAGATCCAGAACATCGAAGTGCACCTGCTCGAATCGCCCATCAAGATGAAGCGATCGCAGGGCGTGGGAAGCATCCAGGCCTCCATCAAGCGCGTGGTGGTCCGCGTGCGAACCGACCAGGGCATCGATGGCATCGGCGAGGGGCAGGCGTGGGAGGTGTTCTCGGGCACCAACGAGAACCTGTTCCACGGCATTGCGCAATACCTGCGCCCCGTGCTCCTGGGCACAGACCCGCGCGACATTCCGCAGCGCATGGCCGACTGCGACCGGGCGCTGGTCGGCAGCCCCGAAGCCAAGGCCGCGGTGGAGATGGCCCTGTTCGACCTGTGCGGCAAGGCGGCCAACCTGCCGCTGTATTCGCTGATCGGCGGCAAGGTGCGCGACAGGATTCCCTTTTCTTTCTCCATCGCCAATCCCGACATCGACGCCGACATCGAGCTCGCGAAGCAGATGCTCGGCGCCGGGCATCGCATCTTCAAGGTGAAGACGGGCTTTGCTTCGCATGCGGAAGACATGCGCCGGCTCTCGCTGCTGAGAGAGCATCTGGGCTTCGAGTTCGATTTGCGCATCGACTACAACCAGGGCCTGCAGCCCTACAACGCGCTGCAGCAGCTGCGTGACGTCGAGCAGTTCAAGCCCACCTTCATCGAACAACCGGTGCCGCGCGATGCCATCGCGGCCATGGCGCAGATTGCAGCGGCACTCGACACGCCGATCATGGCCGACGAAAGCGTGTTCTCCCCGGCCGAGGCGCTGCGCACGGTGCAGGAGCGCGCCGCCGACATCATCAGCATCAAGCTCATGAAGGCCGGTGGCATCGGCAAGGCCATGAAGGTGAACGCAATCGCCGAAGCGGCGGGTCTTCCCTGCTACGGCGGCACGCTGTGGGAGGGCGGCGTTGCACTGGCGGCCGCGTCGCACTTCATTGCGGCAAGTTCCAACGTCTCTCTGGGCTGCGAGTTCTACATGCCGAAGTATGTTTTCCAGGAAGACATCCTGGTCCGCATGACGCCGGCGGAAGCGGGGCACGTGCATGTGCCGAGCGGCCCGGGCATCGGTGTCGAGATCGACTGGAAGATCGTCGAGAAGCAACGCATCGCGTTCTCGGCCTGAAGCGCCGGCTTTGGCATGAACACCGTCATCGTGACCGGCGCGGGCTCGGGCATCGGCGCCGCAACCTGCCGGCTCCTTTCAACGCAGGGCGTCGACCTTGTGATTCACACCGGCAGCAACCGTGCGGCGGCCGAAGCGGTGGCACAGCAATGCGGCGCGGTGCGAAGCACCGTCGTGGTCGGAGATATCGGCACGCCGCAGACGATAGACGCCCTGCTCGATGCCGCACAAGCCCAAGGCGGCCTTCGCGGCGTGGTGGCCAATGCCGGCTTCGCGGACAGGCGTTCGCTCGCTGAGCTGGATGACGACATCGTCGAGCGCTCGCTGCACGTCATGGTCGTTTCGCTAGCGCACCTCCTGCGCAGGAGCCTGCCTCTGTTGGAGGCGAGCGGGCAGGGTCGCTTCGTTGCGGTGAGTTCGTTCGTCGCACATCGCTTCCGTCTGGGCAGTTCCACATTTCCCGCGACGGCCGCTGCCAAGGCGGGCGTGGAAGCACTGGTGAAAGCCGCAGCCGCCGAAATGGCGCCGCGCGGCGTGACCGTCAATGCCGTGGCGCCGGGCTATGTGCGGAAAGACAGCGCGAAGGCCGGCGCGCTCAACGAGCAGCAATGGAAGGCGGCCCTGGGACAGGTGCCCATGGGCAGGCTCGCAACCCCCGACGACATCGCGGCCCCGATTGCCTTCCTGCTGAGTCCGGCGGCAGCCTTCATCACAGGGCAGGTGATTCATGTGGACGGGGGAATGACGCTGTAAAGGCTAGAGCCGGGTCCCGAGGCGCGGATCTGCGTCGCGGTCTTCGCCCAGGTCTTCTCCAGCATCCGCGACAGGTACGAGCCCGACTCCCAGCCCACCTGCAGGGCGATGGACAGCACCGACTCCCGCGTGTGCGCCAGCAGGTAGGCCGCGCGCTCCAGGCGCCGGCGCTGCAGCCAGGCCAGCGGCGATACGCCGTACTTCGCTCGGAAGATGCGCTCCACCTGGCGGCGCGAGAGGCGGTGCTGCTGGGCAAAGGCTTCCAGCGACAGAGGCTCTGCCAGGTCGCTTTCGATGGCTTCGGCCAGCAGTTCGGCCACCAGCAGGGCCGATGACGGATCGCCGTCCGACAGGGGGTTGCCGCTGAGCCGCGCCGCCTCCATGACGAGCGCGCCGCACAGCGCGTAGTTTTCGCCGGTGCCGGTCTTCGCGGATTCGAACATCCGCTGCGACAGCGCGCGCAGCGCGGTGCTGCCCGCGCGCATGCCCTGCGGCGGCCCCGAGACACCCTGCGCCTGCAAGGCGGTGGCCCACAGCGCCGGATCGACATAGACCGCGATGTGCGTCTGCCCTGACGTAAGCGTGGTCGTCGAATGCGCGCTCCCCGCCGCAAACCAGACGAAGTGCCCGGGACCGAGGCGCTGCGCCTCGCCCTGCGCATCGCCGACGCTGAAGCGTCCCGCGAGGGGCACGAACAGCATGTCGCAATCGTGCACGTGGGTGTCGGTGGCATAGCGGTCGCGGGTGTTCGCGACCATGGCGGCGTGGTGCGACAGCCGCTCGACGAACAGCGACTGGCGGGGCGTCGAGGGCGCGTTGTTCAGGTGCATGGCCACTCCTTGTCGCATTTGGATTCGTGCATGTCGCAATCGGTCGCGCGCATTTGTGCACGCTCAACAGAATCGGGAAACACCACTCCCGCAAGCAAGAAGCATGACCCCAAAACCTCTGCGCCGCGCGCTCCTCGGTCTGGCAGCCGCCGGGCTTCTGTACGGCCCTGCAGCCTCCTGGGCAGCCCCGGACTATCCGGGCAAGCCGGTCACGATCATCGTACCCTTCCCCGCCGGCGGCGGCACGGACGTGATCTTCCGCTCGGTGCAGCAGCGGCTGCAGGCCGCGCTCGGCGTGTCGGTGATCATCGACAACCGGTCCGGCGCCGGCGGCACCGTGGGCACGGGCTTCGGCGCGAAGGCGAACCCCGACGGCTACACGCTCGTGGCCGCCACCACGTCGACCATCGCATCCGCCGACGCGGTGTACCCGAAGCTGCCCTATGACCCGATCAAGGACCTGGTGCCGGTCAGCACCATCGGCACCACGCCCTTCGTACTGGTGGTGACGCCTTCGCTGGCGGCACGCGACGTGAAGGGCTTCGTCGATTACGCCAAGGCCCATCCCCAGGCGCTGAACTACGGCAGCATCGGCAACGGCAGCCTGAGCCATCTGGCGGGCGAACTCTTCAAGCAGCGCACCGGCATCGAGATGACGCATGTGCCCTACCGCGGTGCGGCGCCCGCGCAGGCTGACCTGATGGCGGGGCAGATCCAGGCGCTGTTCGACAACCCACCCGCGCTGCTGGCGCAGGTGCGCGGCGGCCGCATGCGGGCGCTGGCGATCAGCGAACCCTCGGCCGGCTTCGACGGCGTGCCCACTTTCGAGCAGGCCGGCATCAAGGACTTCAAGCCGCAGCTCTGGTACGGCCTGATGGCCCCGGCGGCCACGCCGCAACCGGTGATGCAGCGCCTGCGCGCCGCGCTCGACACAGCAATGAACGACCCAGCCCTGCGCGCCGACATGCTCGCCAAAGGCGTGACACCATGGAACGTACAGCCCGACGCGTTCCAGGCGCAGATCCGCAGCGACATCAAGCTCTGGGGCGGCATCGCGCGCTCGGTGAACGCGAGGGCCGATTGACGATGGCCAGCGTTCACAACATCCGCGTCTTCGTGGGGCCCGACCCGAAGGTCGGCGGCAACCCCGCGCCGGTCTGGCTCGATGCCGACGACCTCTCCAGCGCGCAGATGCAGGAATACACGCGGCGCAGCGGGCATGAATCGGCCTTCGTGCTGAAGCCCGCGACGCCCGCTCATGCCCTGCGCATGCGCTACTTCGTACCGAACCACGAAATGGAAATGTGCGGCCACGCCACGGTCGGCGCGCTGTGGCTGTTGCACCAGCGCGATGAATGGAACGGCGCACCGGTCGCCATCGAGACGCTGAGCGGCACCGTGACGGGACGGCGTGTCGATGGCACGGTGCAGATCAGCCAGCCGCGCGCGGTGGTGCAGGAAGTGACGCAGCAAGCGCTGGTCGAAGAGATCGCGCAATGCCTGGGCATCGACGCGTCGCAGATCGCGGGGCCGGTGCTCAATGCCGCCACCAGCCGCGTGAAGACACTGGTGCGGCTGGCGGACACGGCGCAACTGCATGGCTTGCGCGTGGATTTCTCGCGCGTCGAATCGCTGTGCGAGCGGCTCGGGTCCACCGGGCTGTATCCCTACGCGATGTCACAGGACGCAGCCGGCACAGTCAGCGCGCGGCAGTTTCCGAAGTCTTCGGGCTATCCGGAAGACGCTGCCACGGGCATCGCCGCGGCCGCGCTCGCGTGGGGGCTACGCCATCTGGGCCTGGTCGGCCGCGGCGCGCTGTCGGTGACGGTTCGCCAGGGCGAGGCCATGGGGTCGCCCTCTGCCATCCACGTGGGGCTGCCCCCGGAGGCGATGGCACAGGAAGGCTGCTGGGTGGGCGGCGACGCTGCGGCAGAAGATCTCCGCTAAAGCAGCGTTGCCGACGCGCGGCTGGTCGGTCCTGCCTTACTGGTACGTCGCCAGTTCCTGCTTGGCAATCGCGTTGCGGTGCACCTCGTCGGGACCGTCGGCCACGCGCAGGTGGCGCTCGTAGGCGTAGAAATGTGTGAGCAGCGTGTCCTGGCTCAGGCCCATGGCGCCGAAGGCCTGCATCGCCCAGTCGATCACCTTCACGCAGTTGTTGGGCGTGAGCACCTTGATCATCGCGATCTCCTTTGCGGCGACCTTGTTGCCCACGGTGTCCATGCGGTAGGCCGCGTTGAGCACCATCCAGCGCGACTGCTCGATGAGCATGCGCGACTCGGCAATGCGCTCGCGCCACACGCCCTGCTCCGACAGCGGCTTGTGAAACGCGACACGCGACACGAGACGCTGGCACATCATTTCCAGCGCGGCCTCGGCCATGCCGATGGCACGCATGCAGTGATGGATGCGCCCCGGCCCGAGGCGGCCCTGCGCAATTTCGAAGCCGCGGCCTTCGCCGAGCAGGATGTTCTCGACCGGCACGCGCACGTTGTCGAACACGATCTCGGGGTGGCCGAACGGCGGGTCGTAGACGCCGAGCAGTGCCATGTCGCGCACGATGGTCACGCCGGGCGTGTTCTTCGGCACGAGGATCATCGACTGCTGCTTGTGGCGATCTGCGTTGTCGGGATCGGTCTTGCCCATCAGCACGAAGATTTCGCAGCGCTCGTTCATCGCGCCGGTGATGTACCACTTGCGCCCGTTGATGACGTACTCATTGCCTTCGCGGCGGATGCTGCAGCGGATGTTGGTGGCGTCGCTCGACGCCACCTCGGGCTCGGTCATCGCGAAGGACGAGCGGATCTCTCCAGCCAGCAGCGGCTTGAGCCAGCGCTCCTGCTGGGCCTTGGTGCCGTAGCGCGCCAGCACTTCCATGTTGCCGGTGTCGGGCGCAGAGCAGTTGAAGATTTCGGAGGACCAGTAGCGCCGGCCCATGATCTCGCACAGCGGGGCGTATTCGACGTTGCTCAGCCCCGGGCCGTGCTCCGACTCGGGCAGGAACAGGTTCCACAGCCCGCGTTCGCGCGCCTTGGCCTTGAGGCCGGACATCATCGGCAGCTCGGCGTAGGGGCGGCCTGCGCGGGCGTTGGCGGCCAGTTCTTCTTCATGGCGTTTTTCGTTCGGGTAGACGAACTCGTCCATGAACTTGAGCAGTTCCTCGCGCAGCGCGATCACCCTGGGTGTGAATTCGAAATGCATGGTGCGTCCTTCAGCAACAGTCGATGTGCCTTGAAGGTACGTCGCGCACCGCATTCCGGACGGTCTTCCGCGCGACAGCCGGAGGCCCCTGCTGTCGCCTTCGCAGCAGCCACCGGCGCGACAATGCGTGCATGACAGCCAGCACTCCGGATGCCACGCCACAACCCGCTTCGCCGCCGCGCCCCGTGCGCTCGGCGGCCACCCTCATCGTTCTGCGCGACGCAAGCCACGGCCTCGAAGTGCTGATGCTGCGGCGGGCCGAGAAGGCCAACGACCAGAACAGCGGCGCCAGCGTGTTTCCGGGCGGCGTGATCGATGCGCACGACCGCGGCCTGCACGTGCACTGCGACGGCATGGACGACAGGGCCGCGAGCGAACGCCTCGCGGTGCCTGATGGCGGGCTCGACTACTACGCCGCCGCGATCCGCGAATGCTTCGAGGAAGCCGGCGTGCTGTTTGCGACCGACGGCGGCACCGAACGGCTGGTGTCGCTGGACAGCCTGCCGCCCGACCAGCTCGCCGCCATGCGCCATGCGGCGGAGCAAGGCACCGATGCGCTGCTCTCGCTGTGCGAGCGGCACGGCTGGCGGCTCGCGGCCGACCGGCTCGCTTATTTCGCTTACTGGCTCACGCCGCCAGGCATGCCGCGCCGCTTCGACACGCGCTTCTTCATCGCGCCGATGCCCGAGGCGCAGCGCGTGCAGCCCGATGGCCGCGAGACGGTCGAGCACATGTGGCTGCGCCCCGCCGAGGCCGTGGACCCGGCGCGCGGGCTCAAGCTGATGAACGTGACGCGCCGCATCCTCGAGCAGCTCGCGCAGTTCGCAAGCACGGCCGAGCTCATGGACCATGCGCGCGGCCTGCAGCACATTCCGCGCGTCATGCCCCGGCTGGCGGACGGGCCCGCGGGACGACGGCCGGTGAACATGGATGAGCCGGCATACGAAGAAGTCGCGCATCTCGACCCGGACGGCAAGGGCGGTGGCCGCTATGCGCACGAGGCCGGACTGGTGACGCGGCTGTCGGCGCGGGTTCTGCGGGTTACGGGCGAAGCATCGGGCGAACTGGCGCACAGCTACTTCGTGGGAGCTGAGGGCGGCGATTGCGCGTTGATCGATGCGTTGCCCGCTAGCCCCGGGCACATCGCGGCCCTCGTTGCAGCGGCACCCGGGCGCGTGCGATGGATCCTGTCGACGCAGGCGTGGTCGGAAGAAGCCATGAGCGCCTTCGACGGCCTGCGCGATATCTGGCCCGATGCCTCCGCTGTGTCGCCCACGCCGGGCGAACGGATCGACCTGGGCGGCGCCACGCTGCGCGTGCTGTCGGGTACGGACGGGGCGCAATCCCGTCAGTTCCTGCAAGTCGAAGACGAGATGCTGCTCGCAGGGGTTGCCCCCGCAGCCGACGACGCCCAAGCCCGGTGGATAGCCCCGCGCCACGGCTTCCTGCGCAGCCGGCCTGCGCCCTAGCCACAAGGCGCCACACGGCCGTGGCATGCATCGTGCAAGATCAGCCCATGCTTCCCCTGTCTCCCGACGCGCTGCGCCAGCGGCTGCGGTCTTTCGCTTCCCGCGCGCAACCCGTTCGCATTCTTCTCACCCTCGGCAGCCTCATGGCGGCCTGCGCCTGGACCGGCCATCCTGATGCGGTGATTCCCCTGTTCCTCGGCGCCATCGCCAGCGCGCTCGCCGAGACCGACGACAGCTGGCGCGGCCGGCTGCGCGCGCAGGTGGTCACGCTGGGCTGCTTCGCAGCCATCGCATTCGCGGTGGAGGCGGCGTTCGGCCTGCCGCTGCTGTTCATCACCGGGCTTGCGCTCGCGGCCTTCTGCCTCACGATGCTCGGGGCGGTGGGGGCGCGCTACAAGGCGATTGCGTATGCGACGCTGATCCTCGCGATGTACGCCACGCTCGGCATCGAGAACATGGGCGCGCACGGTGTGGCTCATCGCGGGCGCGAACCGCTGCTGCTGCTGGCGGGCGCTGCGTGGTACGGCGTGTTCTCGGTGCTGTGGTGCGCGGCCTTTCCGGCGCAGCCTGTGCAGGCGCGGCTCGTGACGCTGTTCGCGGTGCTGGGCAATTTCGTGCGCTTCAAGGCATCGCTGTTCGAGCCGCTGCGCGGCATCGACATCGAGCGCAAGCGGCTCGCACTGGCGCAGCTCAATGCCGAAGTGGTCGCGGAGCTCAACGCGGCGAAGGAAAGCATCTTCCTGCGCATCGGCGCGCGCGCGCCGACCGGGCGCCTCTCGCGCTACCGCGGGCTCTACCTGATCGCGCAGGACGTACACGAGCGCGCCAGCTCCTCGCACGACGACTACAACGCGCTGGCCGACGCCTTCTTCCACAGCGACCTGCTCTACCGCTGCCAGCGCCTGCTGGGCCTGCAGGGCCTGGCCTGCCAGCGGCTGGCCGATTCGATCGCTCGGCGCGAGCCTTTCGAGGTGGGCACGGAGACGGTGCAGGCGCTGGCCGACCTGCGCAGCGCCATCGAGCATGAGCGCGCGCGGGCCGATACGCCCGGGCGGCTGGCGCTGCTTGCGTCCGTCGAGGCGCTGGCGCGCAACCTCGCGCTGCTCGACGGGCAGCTCGCCGGGGCCAGCCAGCCGTCGGCGCGCGCGGGCCGCACGGAGATGGGCCTGTTCGACCGCTCGCCGCGCTCATGGCGCGATGCGGTCGAGCGCGTGCGGCGGCAGCTCACCACGCGCTCGCCGCTGTTTCGCCATGCGCTGCGCCTGTCGGTGGCGCTGGTGGCGGGCTACGGCGTGATGCGCGCCATTCACCCGGCGCAGGGCTACTGGATCTTGCTGACCACGCTGTTCGTCTGCCAGCAGACTTATGGCGACACCATTTCGCGCATGGGGCAGCGCATTGCCGGCACCGCGCTCGGCGTGGTGGCCGGTTGGGCGCTGCTGCAGCTGTTTCCGCAGCCGCTGGTGCAGTCGGTGATCGCGGTGATGGCGGGCGTGCTGTTCTTCGCGACCCGCACCACGCGCTACCTGCTGGCCACAGCCTCGATGACGCTGCTGGTGCTGATGTGCTTCAACCAGGTCGGCGACAGCGGCGTGCTGCTGGTGCCGCGGCTGGTCGACACCGCCATCGGCAGCGCGATCGCCGGGCTGGCCGTGCTGCTGGTGCTGCCGCATTGGCAGGCGCGGCGCATCAACGAGCTGGCGGCGGCCGCCATGCGCGGCCATGCCGGCTACCTGCGGCAGATCGTCGGGCAGTACCGCACCGGCGCGCGCGACCACCTCGACTACCGGCTGGCGCGGCGCAACGACCACAACGCGGATGCGGCGCTGTCCACGGCCGTGTCGGACATGTTCCGCGAGCCGGGCTACGTGCGGCCGCGCGCGGGGGTGGCGCTGCGCTTCCTGATCCGGTCGCACACGCTGCTGAGTTACCTATCGGCCCTGGGCGCCCACCGCGCGGCGCTGCCGGACTCGGCGCAGATGGCGGTGCTGCGCACGGCGGCCGAAGGTGCGATCGCGGCGCTGGAAGGGCTGGCGGCCGGGCTGGAAAAGGGCGTGATCGAGACGCCGGGCGATGCAGTTGCGGAATCAACCGCGCGCGCCGCACTGGCGCAGGCCGTTGCCGCCAGCGGCGAGAACGGGGACGGCGGCGACCCGCAGGCGCGAACTTTTCATACCGAACT
Source organism: Variovorax sp. YR566 (assembly GCF_051992195.1). Lineage (NCBI taxonomy): Bacteria > Pseudomonadati > Pseudomonadota > Betaproteobacteria > Burkholderiales > Comamonadaceae > Variovorax > Variovorax sp. YR566. The sequence continues at coordinate 6,058,785 of NZ_CP197092.1, forward strand.
CGGTCTGATCTGGCTGCAGATAGACGCGTTGCGCACCCATGCACGCGAATGGCTGCAGTCCGAAGGCAGCGAAACCACGACCGCGCCAGCCTGAGCGAACATCCATGCGATCCGGTCGGTTGAAAGCACCCGCCGTGAACACCTCGTAGCGCGGCAGGTAAGATTACCCCTACATGTCCCGCTGGTTTGTCGCCACTGTCCTGTCCATCATGCTGTCCTGCTACGGCTTTGCCGTGCTTGCCCACAGCGTGATCGGTGGCGGCCATTCGCACGGCGAACAACAGGAGTCCGCGCTGGTTGTCAGTGCTGACTTCTCCGATGCAGCAACGCCGGCAAGCGATGCCGACAAGACATCGGACGATTCCCTTTCCGTCGACGAAGCCGGCTCCGAGCACGCCGAACTGGTCGACGCACGCAACGGCGCCCCCGCGCTGCTGCGCTTTACGGAACAGCCGCCGAAGCTCGGCCTGACCACCTCAGTCGCGCCGTTCCTAGCGCGACCCAAGCGGCCACCCCGCGCCGCGTCCTTCGTCGCCTAGGCCCCTCAAGGCCTTGCGCGACCGGGAGCCGCCATGGCTCCCGCCCTTTCGATCCGGGCCCCCGCCATCCGGCGGCACCCGCATCGCAGCAACGACATCTCTCATTTCCGGCCCTGTGCCCCTTGCGCGCCATTGCGTGCAGCCGGCACTGGTCCAGTTTCAAGGAATCAACACAATGAACAACAGTCCCTCCACCTATCACGACGGCTTCGACCTCCCGCTCGCCTCGCCGCAGGAACGCAACCGCGTGCTGCGCAACACATACTGGCTGCTCGCGCTGTCGATGGTGCCCACCGTTCTGGGGGCCTGGATCGGCGTTTCCACCGGCTTCTCGCGCGCCATGTCGCCGGGCATCGGCCTGATGGTGTTCCTCGGCGGCGCCTTCGGCTTCATGTACGCCATCGAGAAAACCAAGGAATCGGCCGCCGGCGTGCCGGTGCTGCTGGCCTTCACCTTCTTCATGGGCCTGATGCTCTCGCGCCTGGTGGGCTCCGTGCTCGGCCTGGCCAACGGAGCCAGCCTGGTGATGACGGCGTTCGCCGGCACCGGCGCGATCTTCTTCGGCATGGCCACGCTGTCGTCGGTCATCAAGCGCGACCTGTCGGCCATGGGCAAGTGGCTCTTCATCGGCGCCATCCTGCTGCTGGTGGCTGGCATCGCCAACTTCTTCATCCAGTCGAGCGCGCTGATGATGACGCTGTCGGTCGCGGCCATCGGCATCTTCTCGGCCTTCATCCTGCACGACCTCAAGCGCGTGAAGGACGGCCTGGAGACCAACTACATCTCCGCCACGCTGGGTGTGTATCTCAGCATCTACAACGTCTTCCAGTCGCTGCTGGCCCTGCTGGGCATCGCGGGCGGCCGGGACGAGTAATTCCCCACGAAGGAAGGAAAGGAACATCCCATGCGTCTCACCACCAAGGGCCGCTTCGCGGTCACCGCGATGATCGACATCGCCCTGCACGGCCGGTCGGGCCCCGTCACGCTGGCCTCGATCAGCCTGCGTCAGCGCGTGTCGCTGTCGTACCTGGAGCTGCTCTTCGGCAAGCTGCGGCGCGCCAGCCTGGTCGAATCGACCCGCGGCCCCGGCGGCGGCTATTCGCTCAGCCGCAAGGCGGCGGAGATTTCGGTGGCCGACATCGTTCTCTCGATCGAGGAACACGATGCCGAATCCACCCGCCGGCGCGACGCCGACGCCCCGGGCGAGACCGGCCGCTGCGAAATCGACGAGCTCTGGGCCACCGTGAACCTGCGGGCGGTCGAGTTCCTCAAGTCGATCTCGCTGCAAAGCCTGGTCGACGAACAAAAGGCCAAGGGCGTGCAAGCCGCAGTACGGACCGAAACCCGGCGCACGCCGACCGGTCAGCCGGCCACGCGCAAGCCTTTTGTGGTCGACGCGCCCAACTCGGTGTTCGCACTGGGACGGCGTCAGCAGAGCGCCAGCTAGCCTCAGCCGGTCAACGCCATCACGGACCATGCGGTCGCCCGGCGCGGCCGCACGCGACGACGTCCTGACTCAGCGCTCTTCGGTGGCGGGCGAGCGCCTCAGCACGCCGGGCAGGGTCCATCCGAACGTCATGCCCGCCGCGGCTATCAGGATGGCCGCGGCGCCCACCACCTGCAATGCGCCCAGCCGCTGGCCGAAGGCGACGTAGTCGACGCCGATGGCCACCAGCGGATAGATGAACGACAGCGCGCCGGCCACGGGCGTCGACAGCTTCTGCAGTGCCCCGTACAACAGCACGAACACCAGCCCCGTGTAGACCACGCCCATGGCCAGGTGCACGCTCCACGTGGCCGCATCGCTGGGCAGCGTCTTCAGATGCGCGAACGGCGCGAGCATCACGATGCCCACGCAGACCTGGATCAGCGCGATGAGATGCGGGGCGATGCCGTCGAGCTTCTTCGCAATGATCGCGGCCACCGCGTAGCAGAAGGCCGCGCCCAATGCCATCAGCACGCCGACGAAATAGGCCGAACCGTCGGCCCCGCCGCCCGGCTTGGCCTGCGCCACCAGCACCACGCCAGCGAACGCGATGCACAGCCACACGGCCTTCATCGCGGTCAGCCGCTCCGACAGCAGCAGCGCGCCGAGCGCGACCAGCATGAAGGGCTGCGTGTTGTAGACCGCCGTGGCAATCGAGATCGACGCGCGCGAGAAGGAAGCGAAGATCAGCACCCAGTTGACGACCAGCGCCACGCCGCCCAACGCGGCCAACGCAAAGCTGCGCAGCGTCAGGCCACGCCGCAGCAGGCCCAGAGCGAGGCACACGATGAGCAGCGTGGCCGCGCCGAACACGCAGCGCCAGAACAGCAGGTCGGGCAGCGGCTGTCCGGATCGCACGACGAACCATCCGATGGTTCCGGAAATCACCATGGCCGCGCTCATTTCCAGCGCACCGCGAAGCTGTGTCTGCATGTCTGTCTCGAATGGCAGAAAGGAAGGAGCAAGCGTGCCACGTCCGGCGCGGATTGGATATGCTTTGAATAAGGCAATCACCGCTGATGACCTTTCAAAACAAGCCATCGCGGCCCATTCACCGGAGATCGGCAACATGCTCGACGCAATCGACGAAACCATCGTGCAGGCATTGGCCGGCAACGCGCGGATGTCCCTGAAAGAGCTGGCCCACAACGTGGGGCTGTCGTCGCCCAGCGTGTCGGAGCGGCTGCGACGACTTGAAGAGCGCGACGTGATCCGCGGCTACACGCTGGACGTGAACCCGAAGGCGCTGGGCTACCAGTTCCAGGCCATCGTGCGCATCCGCCCATTGCCGGGGCAACTGCAGGCAGTGCAGAAGCTGATCGAGGCCACGCCCGAGTTCTGCGAGTGCGACAAGGTCACAGGCGAAGACTGCTTCGTCGCGCGGCTGTTCCTGCAATCGCTCGAACAGCTCGACGGCATTCTCGACCGCATCGCGAGCAAGGCCGAGACCAACACCTCCATCGTGAAGGCGCAGACGATCCGCAGGCGGCTGCCGCCCTTTCCGGCTGAGTGAAGGTCAGGGCCAGAACTGCTTCAGTATTTCCGGCAGCATGCTCTCGACAAAATCGTTCGTGCACGCGCTGCCGGCCTGCTCGCCGAACTTCTCGTCCAGCGCAAGATGCGCAAAGCCGTGCACGACGGACCAGGCGCCCAGCGCGGCGGCCTGCATCGCGCGGTTCGGCGGCTTCTTGCTGCTCCAGCCGTTGTAGTCGCGCACTGCCTGCTCCAGTTCGGCGAATGCCGCATCGCCGGCCGCCTGCAGCCGCAGGTCTTGCGTCAACCGGTCCTTGCGGAACATGAGCTGAAAGCGCGCCGGGTAGGCCAGCGCGAATCGCACATAACCCATGCCCTGCCCACGCAAGCGACGCGCGGGGTCGGTGCCACCCGCTTCCGTGCCAGCACGCAGGCAGCGTGTAAGTTCCTCGAAGCCCAGGATCGCCACCTCGGTCAACAACCCGGCTGCGCTGCCGAAATGATGCATGGGCGCGGCCGCCGACACGCCGGCGCGCCGCGCCGCTTCGCGCAGGGTGAAGCCCTCGATGCCGCGCTCGGCGAGCAGGACTTCGGTCGCCCCGATCAACGCCGCGTGCAGATCGCCGTGGTGATAGGGCGCGGGGGCTTCCTCTGTTTTCTTTGCCGCCATGGCTGGTTGCTGCTTTCGGTCTTCAAAGGAGGGAACTCTACCTTCTAAAGAATCTGCTGGCGTTTTTATCTAAACACTGTCAAGATTGCGCCATGCCAATCCTGGCGAGCCACATTTCTTGCTGGAGGCCGTGCATGTTCGACTCACTTTTCAGCGCAGGCAGCACCGTCGCCCTTCCTGCCTGGGCCGCGCTCGGCGCAGCCCCGTGGCTCGGGCGTGCCAAGCCGGTGATATGGGCAACGACGGGCATCGTCATTCCCGTCGGCCTCGGGCTGGCGTACTGGTGGCTGATGGCGACGTACTGGTCCGCGGCCGGTGGCGGCTACAGCTCGCTGTCGGCGGTGCATGCGCTGTTCCAGCATCCGGGCCTGCTCACCGCCGGATGGTTCCATTACCTCGCCTTCGACCTGTTCGTAGGCACGTGGATCGCACGCGAGGGAGAGCGCGCGGGCATCGCGCCGGTGCTGCTCATTCCTTGCTTCGCTCTCACCTTCCTGTTCGGGCCAGTCGGCCTATTGGCCTTCCTGGCGCTGCGGGTCGCGCCCGCATGCATGGCGCTGGCGCGCGAAGTGCATCGGCGGCAACCTCAGCTGGCCTGGTTCGGCGGCCTGCTGCTCGCAGTGATGGTGCCTGCCCTCGTGGCTGCTTGGCTCGATCCGCGCACGCTGAACGGCGTAGGCGTATGGGTCAAGCCGTTGAAGTTCATGGCTTCGGTCAGCCTGTATGCATTGACCACTGCATGGCTGCTCGGCGACCTGCCGCGCGAGCGGCGCGGGGGCCGCATCGAACGCGCGGTTGTCGCTGTGGTGATCGCCACGGGCGTCTTCGAGGTCGGCTACATCACGCTGCAAGGTGCCCTCGGGCAGGCCTCGCATTTCAATGAAGACTCGACCTTCCACATCGTCATGTACAGCCTGATGGGTGTGGGTGCGCTGTCGCTCAACGCCACGGCATTGCCGCTCGCGTGGCTATTCGCGCGCCACGGCGACGCGCTGGCGGCTCCTTACCGGCTGGCCGTGGTGCTGGGGCTGGTCCTGACCTTCGTCGCCGGAGCGGGCGCAGGCATCGCGATCAGCCAGCACGGCGGATCGACCATCGGCGCCATCGCAGGCGGCACAATGCTCCCCCTGTTCGGCTGGTCAGCCACCGGCGGCGATCTGCGCGTGCCGCACTTCCTCGGCGTGCACGCACAGCAGCTGCTGCCGCTGGCGGGCGCACTCATCAGCGTGTCGCTCATGCCATGGGGCCGTGCGGCAGTCTGGCTCCTGACGGGCCTTTACGCGGCGCTGATTCTGCGTATGTTCAGCCTGGCCTATGCGGGCGTGCCGCTGATTGCGCTCGGCGTTCAGGCCGCGACATAGCTCTCGGTCAGTCGCTCTTCGTGCGCAACGCCTGGCCGGGCTCGGGGCCAGTCTCGGGCGCATTGCCCGTCATCATCTGGCTCAGCAGGCTCGAGAGCACGTCGCGCTGCGGCGCATCGAACATGCGCAGCAAATGCAATTCGGCTGCCGCGTGGCGCGGCATCGCTTCATCGGCCAGGCGAATGCCCTTGGCGGTTAGCTTGACCAGCACGCCGCGGCCATCGTTCGGATCGATCGAGCGCTTGATCCAGCCCTCCTTCTCAAGCCGCTTCAGCAGGTTCGACAAGCCACCCGAAGTGAAGAGCAGCGTGCTCTGCAGGCGCGACGGCGACAGCCTGTAGGGCGCGCCCGCCACGCGCAAGGTAGCGAGCACCGCGTACTCCTGGTACTTCATGCCGAAGGGCTCCAGCACCTGGTTCAGCGTGCGCAGTACCACCTCTTCGAGCCTCAGCAGCCGGCCGACCACGGACTTGCCGCTGCTGTCGATGTCAGGCCGCTCGCGCCTCCATTGCTGGATGCCGCGCTCGACCAGGTCGGCGCCGCCTTCCATCGGCGCTTCATCGGCCGGTGCAACGGGCTTGGCGGCCTCAGCGGCCTCAGCGGCATCGTCGCGATGCCTTGCATCGCCTTGGGGCGGACGTCGATTCGACGCTTCTTTTTTTTGCGGCATGACGTGCTTTCCATCCAGGTTGATGCCCATGCGCTGCCATTGTGGTGCGGCGCGATGGCGCGGGTTGGTCCCTATCTTAAATGCCTTGCATTTATCTTTTATGAAAGATAAAGTGAATTCCAATGCAGCCATCCGGCCCTTCGTTCCGGGTTTTCCCCACAGGAGCTCTTCATGAAAACCATGTTCTCGCGCTGTCTCGTTTCCGGCTTGGTGGCCGCTCTTTTCGCAGGCGCTGCACAGGCCGAGGAGCTGGTGGTCGGCATCTTCGGCGGCTCCTTCGCCGACGACTCCAAGACCTGCCACATTGCGTCGTTCGAGAAGAAGACCGGAGCCAAGGTCGCGCTCAAGCTGGGCAGCTCCTCGCAGTTCGCGGCCGCGATCCGCGCGACCGGCGGCAAGTCGGACTTCGACGTGGTCTACATCGACAACTCGCTCGCCGCGCAGCTCAAGAACGAGAAGCTGCTCGAGACCATCGACAAGAGCAAGCTCACGAACGCCGCCGAAGTGTCGCCGCGCGCACTCGACAAGGACGGCCAGTACGTCGTGTTCATGACCGGTGCGACCGTCATCGTCTACGACACCAAGCAGATCAAGACACCGCCCACCTCCTGGTCCGACCTTGCAAAGCCCGAGTACGACGGCAAGCTCGCCATCGGCGACATCAGCGGCACCTCGGGCTCGCAGTTCCTGATGGCGCTCAACCGCATGAAGGGCGGCACGCTCGCGAACATGGACGCGGGGTTCACGGCCATCAAGCCGATCGCGAAATCGTCGGTCACGCTCTACACGCAGGCCGACCAGATCGTGTCGCTCTTCGAACGCCAGGAGATCGCCGCCGCCGTGTGGTACCCCGACCGCGCCGGTTCGGCCATCGACAAGGGCCTGCCGCTGGCCATCGTCTATCCGAAGGAAGGCGCGGTGGGCATCCTGCCTGCGCTGGTGATCCCGAAGGGCGCGAAGTCGCCTGCGCTCGCGCTCAAGTACATCGACGAGGTGCTGTCCAAGGAAGGCCAGACCTGCTTCGCAGAACGCAAGTACGCGGGCCCGGTCAACACGCAGGTCAAGCTCAGCGACAAGGCCGCGAAGATCGTTCCCTACAAGGAGACTTTCGACAACCTCTGGTTGCCCGACCCCGAGGCCGTGGCGAAATCGCTGCCGGAATGGACCAAGCGCTGGCAGCGCGAAGTGGCTCGCTGAGCCGCCGCAACCTCCAGGACCGAACGACATGCCGGCACTCACGCTCGACCGCCTCGAGAAACGCTACCCGGGCCACATTGCCGCACAGTCCGTGTCGCTGTCAGTGCACGACGGCGAGTTCATCTCACTGCTCGGCCCTTCGGGCTGTGGCAAGACCACCGTGCTGCGCATGGTGGCCGGCCTGATCGAGCCGACGGGCGGGCGCATCCTCGTCGACGGCCGCGACGTCACGGCGCTGCCCACCAACAAGCGCAACATCGGCCTGGTCTTCCAGTCGTACGCACTTTTCCCGCACATGAGCGTGTTCGAGAACGTCGCGTTCGGCCTGCGCCGCCAAGGCCTGCAGGGCAGCGAATTGAAGCAGCGCGTCGACCAGGCGCTGGCCAGCGTGCGGCTTTCCGCGCTCGGCGACCGACTGCCGCGCCAGCTCTCCGGCGGCCAGCAGCAGCGCGTGGCCGTGGCACGTTCGATCGCGCCGCGCCCCAGCATCCTTCTTTTCGACGAACCGCTGTCGAACCTCGATGCCTCGCTGCGCGACGAGATGCAGATCGAGCTCAAGCGCCTGCAGCGCGAAGTGGGCATCACCACGCTGTTCGTCACGCACGACCAGGGCGAGGCGATGTCAATGTCCGACCGCGTGTGCGTGCTCGCGCACGGCCTAGTGCAGCAGTTCGACACGCCCGAGGCCATCTACCACCGCCCCGCCACCGGTTTCGTCGCGAGCTTCATCGGCCGCCCCAACCGTCTCGCGGGCCGCGTGGTGCGCTCGCCCGAAGGCGCGGCTGCAGTGCAGTTGAACGATGGCCCGGTGCTTGCGGCCACGGCTGCCGATGGCATGGCACAGGGCACGGCGGTCGACGTGGTGGTACGCCAGGAGGACATCCGCTTCGCCGACGCGGCGGCGTCGAACGGCCCGACGCTCTCGGGCCGCGTGGCCATGCGTTCCTTCGTCGGCTCGCGCGTGCAATATCTGCTGGCCTTCGGCAGCACCGAGCTCATCGCCGAGGCGCTCACCAATGGCCCGCACGCCGGCCTGGCGGTCGACGCGCCGGTGCGGGTGAGCGTCGAGCCGCAGCACGTGTACGTGACACCCACGGCAAGCCAGGCCACCGCATGACGCCGCGCAAGATCACCGGCACTCTGCTGGCGTCGCCGCTGCTGCTGCTCCTGCTGCTGGCATTCGTCGCGCCAGTGCTCCTGATGGTGCCGCTGAGCCTGCACCCCTACGTGCCCGGCACCGGCATCGCCGCCGGCTGGACGCTCGAGAACTACACCAGCATCCTCACCGACGAGTACTACCGCGAGGTGGTGGTGCGCACGCTGGTACTGGGCTTCGGCGTCACCGCCATCTGCCTGCTGCTGGGCTACCCACTGGCCTACTACATCGCGAATGCGGGCCCGAAGATGCGCCTCACGCTCACCATGCTCGTCATCTTCCCGATGCTGCTGAACCTGGTGGTGCGCTCCTTCGGCTGGATCGCGTTGCTCGCCAACCGCGGGCTGGTGAACAACCTGCTCATCGACATCGGCCTGATCGAGCGGCCGATCAAGATGATGTTCAACCTGTTCGGCCTGCTGGTCGGCATGTCGCACATCTTCCTGCCGTTCATGGTGCTTATGCTGGTGCCGGCGATCCAGGCAATCTCCAAGGACGTGCAGGCGGCCGCGTACACGCTGGCCGCAAGCCGGCTGCGCGTGTTCTGGTCGATCACGCTGCCGATGAGCGCGCCGGGCATCCTGTCGGGGTCGATCCTGGTGTTCGTGCTGACCATCAGCGCACTGGTCACGCCACGCATGCTGGGCGGGCCCACCTACAAGGTGATGGCCACGCTGATCTACGACGACTTCCTGCAGACGCTCGACTGGCCCGCAGGCGCCGCGATGTCCTTCGCGCTCACCGCGCTCACGCTGGTGGTCATCGGCCTGTCGAGCCGCGTGCTCAGGCGCTGGGGAGGCAACGCATGAGCATCGAAGGCAAGAAGGCGCCGTTCCTCGCGGCCACGGCCATCGCGGTGGTCGTGTTCCTGCAGATTCCCGTGCTGGTGGTAATGCTCGCGGCCTTCAGCAAGACGGCCTACCTCACGATCCCGCCCAAGGGCCTGACCTTCCATTGGTTCGAGGTGGTGCTGCGCGACCCCGAGTACCTCAGCGCCGCCTGGACCAGCCTGTGGCTCGCCGCCGCATCGACCGCCGCCGCGCTGGTGCTGGGCCTCATTGCCGCCTACGCCATTCACCGCCGCATGGTGCCCGGCGCGGGTGCGCTCACCTCGCTCTTCATGGCGCCGCTGATCCTGCCTTCGGTGGTGCTCGGCGTGGCGCTGCTGCAGTACTACACGATGACCGGCCTGCGCGGCAACTCGCTAGGCCTGTGGCTCGCACACGTGGTCATTACCGTGCCCTACGTGGTGCGCGCGAGCCTGGGCAGCCTGTCGGCGGTCGACGAGTCGCTCGAGGACGCGGCGCGCGTGCTGGGAGCCGACGGCTTCACGAGCTTTCGCCTGGTCACGTTGCCGCTGGTGAAGCCCGGCCTCGTCGCTGGCGGCCTCTTCGCCTTCATCACCTCGCTCGACAACGTGCCGGTGTCGGTGTTCCTGCTCTCCGCGAGCCAAACGACGCTGCCCGTGAAGATCTTCACCTCGGTCGAGCAGGGCGTGGACCCGAGCGTGGCCGCCGTCTCCACCCTTCTGATCGTAACCACCGGCGTCGTGCTGCTGCTGGCCGAGCGATGGACGGGCTTCCACAAGCACGTCTGAGCACCCCGCTTTCCACCTCATTCGCCAAGGAGTTTCTTGATGCCGACCACGAGCAAAGGCTTCCCGCTCATGCTGACCTTCGACCTCGACGCGGAGACCATGTGGACCGGCCGCGACCCCGCCAACGCGCAGCGCCCCATCCTCATGTCGCAGGGCGCCTACGGCTGGAAGGTCGGCATGCCGCGCATCCTCGCGCTGCTGTCGCGCTACGACATCAGCGCCACCTTCTTCATTCCCGGCGAAGTGGCCGACAAGCACCCGGACCTGGTTCGCGAGGTGGTCGACAAGGGCCACGAGGTGGCGCACCACAGCTACAGCCACCGCTGGATCGTCAACCTCAGCCCCGCCGAGGAGCGCGAGGAGATGGAGCGCGGCATGGAGACGCTCACCCGCCTGGCCGGTACCCGCCCACGCGGCTGGCGTTCGCCGGCGGCGGAGTTCAGCAGCATCACGCTCGACCTGCTCAAGGAGTACGGCTTCGACTACTCGTCGAACTTCTTCGATGACGATTCACCCTACCTGCTGGAAATCGGCGGGCAGCGCACCGACATCGTGGAGCTGCCCTTTCGCTGGGTGCTCGACGACGCGCCCTTCTTCCAGTACTCGATCACCCTGCCGGGCCGCACGCTGCAGGCGCCCTCTGCCGTGCTCGAGGCGTGGACGAGCGAGTTCGACGTGCTCTACGCCGAAGACCGGATGATGATGGTCGGCATGCACCCGCAGATCATCGGCCAGCCATCGCGGCTCAAGGTGCTCGAAGGGCTCATCGAGCATGCGCTGGCGCACTCGGGTGTGTGGATCGACCGCTGCGACCGCATCTCCGACGACATGCGCCCGCGCTTGAAGGCGGCGGTCAAGGCATGACCACCGCCTTGCGTTTCGTGGTGAGCGGCGGCGCGAGCGGTATCGGCTTCGCGGTGGCACGGCTCGCGGTGGAACGTGGCGCGCGCGTCGTACTGCTCGACCTTGATGCGCCACGGCTGCAGGCATGTGTCGCGGCATTGGGCGACGCAGCGCTGCCGCTGGTGTGCGACGTGACCGACGCACCGGCCGTGAAGGCCGCGGTAAACCATGCCGCCCAGTGGCTCGGCGGTATCGACGCGCTGGTCAACTCGGCCGGTGTCGATTCGCTGAAACCGCTGGAGCAGACCGACGACGCCGAGTGGGCCCGCACGCTGGCCGTCAACCTCACGGGGCCGATGCTGATGTGCCGCGCCGCCATGCCGCACCTGCGCGCGGCGGGCGGCGGCAGCATCGTCAACATCGCGTCGGGCGCAGGCCTGCGGCCGCTGCCGAACCGCACCGCCTACTGCGCCACCAAGGCGGCCGTCATCATGTTCGGCAAGGCACTGTCCATTGAAGCGGCGGCGGACGGCATCCGCGTCAACGCTGTGTGCCCCGGCGCCATCGACACGCCTCTGTTTCGCACCAGCTACGAGCACAGCGACGACCCGGCACGCACGCTCGACGAGATCCGCCAGCGCTATGCACTGGGCCGTGTCGCCGCGCCCGAGGAAGTGGCCGAGGCCGTGCTCTACCTGAGCGGCGCGGGTGCCAGCTACATCACGGGCACCGCGCTGGCCGTCGACGGCGGGCGCACCTTCCACTGAAAGATCAGATGCCATGAGCTTCGACCATCGCATCGCAGTCGTCACCGGAGGCGGCCAGGGCATCGGTGCCGCCACGGTGCTCGACTTTCTGGACCAGGGCGCGCGCGTCGCCGTGCTGGATCTCGACTGCAATCCACTCGCGCAGCAACTCGCGACCAGGCCCAAAGTCGCCGCGCGCTGCCTTTGCGTGACGGGTGACTGCACCGATGCCGCCGTCGTCGCGGCCTTCTTCGACCGGGTTGAAAAGGAACTTGGCCCGGTCGACATCCTGTTCAACAACGTGGGCCAGAGCGCGCGCGAACGCGGTGGCCTGTTCACCGAATCGGACGAGGCCGTGTGGCGCTTCGTCATCGAGGTGTCGCTGCTCACGACCATGCGCGCCGCGCGCCGCATCGCGCCCGGCATGAAGGCGCGCGGCTTCGGGCGCATCGTCAACATGAGCACCGACGCAGCCTTTGCCGGCGACGTGGGCCTGGCCGATTACGCCGCCGCCAAGATGGGCGTGGTGGGCTTCACGCGCTCGCTGGCGCGCGAACTCGCGCCGCACGGCGTGACCGTGAATGCGGTGTGCCCCGGCGCCATTCGCACGCGCGCGCACGACAGGCTGCGCCCCGAGGTGCTCGCGAAGATCGTGGCCGACACGCCCGCCGGCTTCGTCGGCTCGCCCGAGGACGTGGCCGCCACGGTGCGTTTCCTCGCGAGCGACGAAGCGCGCTTCATCACCGGCCAGACGCTGCTGATCGACGGCGGCCGCTGGATGCTCTGACCGCTTTTCAAGGACACGACCATGGACCTGATGGACCACAGTGCACGCGAGCTCGCCGCACTGATCCGCACCAAGGAAGCCTCGCCCGTGGAGGCGGTGCGCGACGCGCTCTCGCGCATCGAGGCGCGCCGCGAGCTCAATGCCTTCATCACCGTGACGGGCGAGCAGGCGCTCGAAGCCGCGCGCCGCGCCGAAGCCGCCGTGATGGCCGGCGAGACGCTCGGTCCGTTGCACGGCGTTCCGTATTCGGTGAAAGACCTGACGCTGACGGCCGGCGTGCGCACCACCATGGGCTCGGCAATCTACGAAGACTTCGTGCCGAAGGAAGACGCCGTGGCCGTGGCGCGCGCCAAGGCCGCTGGCGCCATCCTCATCGGCAAGACGACCACGCCCGAGTTCGGCCACAAGCAGGTGGCGACCGCACCGATCTTCGGCCGCACGCTGAACCCGATCGATGCGCGCTACACGCCCGGTGCGTCGAGCAGCGGAGCGGCGGTGGCGATAGCGGCTGGCCTCGGCTCGCTCGCGCTCGGCACCGACGGCGGTGGTTCCATCCGCATTCCGGCTTCGTGCTGCGGCATCGTCGGGCTCAAGGCCACGCTGGGCGTGGTGCCGAACCTGCAGGCGCCCGACCTGTTCTCGGCCAATTCCTTCACCGGTCCGATGGCACGCGACGTGGCCGACACGCAGTTGCTGTTCGATGTCATCAAGGGCTTCGACGCGCGCGATCCCTATGGGTTGGGCGGGCCGGTGCCGCAGCGTGCGATGCCCATGTCGCTGCGCGGCCTGCGCGTGGCGTGGTTGCCCACGGCGGGCAACCCGATCGACCCCGAAGTCGAGGCCGTGACGACGGCCGCCGTGCAGGCGATGGAACGCGAAGGTGCCATCGTCGAAACCGTGCAGCTGAACTTCGTGGCGCTCGAACGCCACTTCCTCGTGGTGCTGCAGTCGATGCTGGCCGCACGCGTGGGCGCCAACCTCGAGCGCTTCGGCGACCGGCTGGACGCCACGCTGATCGACGCCGTGCAAAAGGGCCGCCGCCACAGCGCTGTGGACCTGCACGACGCCACCTTCGCCAAGACCCGCTGTTTCACTGAATTGCAGACGCTCTTCAAACGCTTCGACGTGCTGGTGTCGCCCACCGTCTCGGCGCCGCCGTTGCCCATCGACATGGACGTGAGCGGCGAAGTGGAGATCGGCGGCCGGCCCGCCGGCACCATCCGCGGCGCCTGGTATCCGTACACCTACCCGATGAACCTGACGGGCCATCCCGCGCTCTCGATGCCCTGCGGCAAGAGCGCGATCGGCCTGCCCATCGGGCTGCAGCTGGCGGGCCGCTGGTACGACGACGACCACCTGCTGGCCATTGCACGGCTGGTGGAGCGCGCGCTCGGCTGAAGTTTTCTTCTCTTCCGCCTCGCGCACGAGGCCTGGCGGGCGCCAGGTGGGTTCTGTCCTGTTTTTGCGTAGATGCGTACGGTTGGGCAGCAGTTCGCCGTCCCAGAATGAACCGGCCGTGCGGGGTACGGCACGCGCATTTCTTCATAGAACAAGGAGACCCTCATGATCACTTCCCGTCGCGGCCTGCTGGCCGGTTCCGCCGCCATGGCCACGGGCGCCATTGCCGGCTGTGCATTGCCCGCAGGCGCAAGCCGCACGCAGGCAACGCCTTTCGATGTCGCCGCATCGACCATCCCGATCGTGGGCAGCGAGCAGGTCTATCCGGTGCGCCGCATCTACTGCATCGGCCGCAACTACGAGGCCCATGCGCGCGAGATGGGCTCGGACCCGAGCCGCGAGCCGCCCTTCTTCTTCCAGAAGCCGGCCGACGCGATCCAGGTCGTGACACCCGGCGTGGTGGCCGACCACCCCTATCCCACGCTCACGAAGAACTACCACTACGAAGTGGAGCTCGTGGTGGCGCTGGCCAAGGGCGGGCGCAACATCCCGGCGAGCTCGGCGCTCGACTACGTGTACGGCTATTCGCTCGGTCTCGACATGACGCGCCGCGACCTGCAGCGCGAGATGGGCGACCAGAAGAAGCCATGGGAAATCGGCAAGAGCTTCGACCATTCGGCGCCCATCGGACCGATCTACCCAGTGGCGAAGGTCGGGCACTTCACCGACGGTGCGATCTGGCTCAAGGTGAACGGGCAAACGAAGCAGAGCGCCACGCTCAAGCACATGATCTGGTCGGTGGCCGAGCAGATCAGCCGGCTGTCGCAGGCCTTCGAGCTGAAGCCGGGCGACATCATCTACTCGGGCACGCCGGAGAACGTCGGGCCCGTGGTGCGCGGCGACCTTATCGAAATCCACATCGACCGGCTGCCGGAGCTGTCGGTGCGGATCGTCTGAGGGCGCGGAGGCCGTCGCACCATTTTTCCTACCAGATTGGTGCCGATCATCGGGGCTCCTGCATCTCCAGAGCCACCATGTCCCAGCCTCCGCAAGCCACCTACATCGACGACCTGCACGCCCCGCAGGTGTTCGCGGACGAAGTCTCGGGATACTGGGTCAACGCGGGCTGCGTGCACATCACCTTCGATGCCAGCCGCGTCGACCACAGCTCCGACCGGTGCCCGGTCCATCGGGCCGCCGTGCTGCGCGTGACGCTGCCGATACCCATTGCACAGGTGCTCGCGGTCAGCCTCTATGACTTCCTGAAGCAGCGCGGGCTGGCGCCGGCGCCTGGCAACGGGCACTGACGAGGGCAAGCAGCACCCGGCGGCGGGTAGCCTCCAAGATTTCTCCGAGATTCAACTTTAAAATGAGAAGCATTCTTATTTGCGAAGTGAGTCAACGTTGAATCCTGGACGCCAGAACACCGCCGGCACCGTCACGGTCCCCTCCCCCACCTCATTCAGCCGCAGCGCATTCGGCCCGCCCGCGCGCGCCACGCTGCTGGTGCTGTGGGCGGCCGCCCAGATCGGCCGCGCGCATGCACAGGAGGTGCAAAACAAAGAAACCTCTTCGCTGCCGACCGTCACAGTCACAGCCGAATCGCAGGACGACTCGCAGCAGCACCTCGGCGCCAAGGTGAGCAGCGGCGCGCTCGGTGCGCGCTCGCAGCTTGAAACGCCCTTCTCCACCACCGTCGTGACCAGCGAGGACATGGCCGAGCGCCAGGTGTCGAAGCTGGGCGACGTGTTCGCACTCGACGCGTCGGTGTCCGACAACAGCGGCGCCTACAGCAGCTGGGCCAGCTACATCACGGTGCGCGGCCTGCCGCTGGACTGGCAGAACGCCTACCGCATCAACGGCCAGCCCTTCCTGAGCTACGCCATCACCATGCCCTACGAGCACTTCGAGCAGATCGAGCTGCTCAAGGGTTCGTCGGGCTTCATGTACGGCTTCGGCTCGCCGGGCGGCATCGTCAACTACGTGACGAAGAAGCCGACCGACACGCCGGTGCGCAGCATCGAGGTCGGCTACAAGACCGCCGGCATCTGGAGCGAGCACGTCGACCTGGGCGGGCGCTTTGGCACCGACGACCGTTTCGGCTACCGGCTCAACGCCACGCACGAGGAAGGCAAGACCTACAACGACGGCAACATCCGCCGCGACTCGGTGTCGCTCGGGCTCGACGCGAAGCTCACCGACAAGCTCACCTGGACCTTCGACTCGCTCTACCAGAAGCGCACCTCCACCGGCCAGACGCCATCGATCTACCTGGGCAGCTACACGGGCACGAGCCTGCCGTCCACGATCAGCGCCAACAACGCAAGCCTGGTGGGCCCTGGCCAGCACCTGGCCACCGACTTCAGGCTCTATTCGACCGGTCTGCAATACCAGCTGTCGCCCGACTGGACGCTCAGCACCAGCTACAGCCACAGCAGCGCCACGCGAAGCCGCAACGAAGGCATCTCCTACCTGCAGGACGCCAGCGGCAGCTACGACGACTACCGCTCCGACAGCGAAGAAGGCCACCGCTTCAACCAGTGGCAGGCCATGGCCACGGGCAAGCTGCGCACCGGCGACTTCGAGCACCAGGTGACGCTGGGCGCGTCGTGGCAGAAGCAGGTCAACTACTACAGCAGCAACGCCGTCTACCAGCTGGTGGGCACCGGCAGCATCTTCGGACAGAACACCAACAGCTACAACAGCGTGACGAACCTCACGCCCTACCGCAACAGCGACATCACGCAGCGCGCAATATTCGCGAGCGACACGATGAAGCTGTCCGAGAAGTGGTCGGTGCTGGCCGGCCTGCGCAGCACCACCTACGAACAGGTCGGCTACGACACCACCGGCCTGCAGAACTCCACCTACCGAAAGAGCGGCGTGATCACGCCCACGCTGGCGCTGATGTACAAGCCCGCGCCCGACACCACGCTGTACACCAGCTATGTCGAATCGCTGGAGCCCGGCAGCACGGTGAACAACCTCTACGCCAACGACGGCGCGCTGCTCAACCCGCTGAAGAGCCGCCAGTACGAACTGGGCGTGAAGACCGAACGTGAACGCTGGAGCGCCACGGCCGCGCTGTTCCGCATCGAGCGCGGCGCCGAATACGCCAACAGCTCCAACGTGCTGGTGCAGGACGGCCAGTCGATCTACCAGGGCCTGGAGCTCGGCGCTTCCACGCGGCTGGGCTCGCAGTGGCAGATCGGCGGCAACCTGATGCTGCTCGACAGCTCCTACGAGCGCGGCAGCAGCTACGTCGGTAACCGCGTGGCGGGTGCGCCGAAGCTGGTGGCAACGGCGCAGGTGTCGTACACGGTGGCGCAGGTGCCGGGCCTCAAGCTGTCGGCCGACATGAAGTACACGGGCAACACCATGCTGAACGCGGCGAACCAGCTGACCGTGCCCGGCTACACCATCGCCAACATCGGCGCGAGCTACACGACGCGCATCGGCGGGCGCAACACGACCTTCCGCGCGGCCATCAACAACGTGGCGAACCGGAAGTACTGGGAATACCAGTACGACAACTACATCAAGCCCGGCGACCCGCGCACCTTCAGCCTGAGTGCCAAGCTCGACTTCTAGGCCTTCTCGCAGTCTCTGCTTCCTTGGCCGGCCGCCGTCTTCGACGGCGCGCCGGCTTTTGGATTTCTGCGGCGGCCGATGGCCGTCGGGGGAGCCGTCATCCAATTTTTCTCCCCCTTTGAAGTTCACGATACGGGTCATGAACACCACCCCGCATCGCAACCCGCACGGCGCATCGCACGCGCTGCGCTTCACCGGCCTGCCGGCGTTGGCGCATGCGGATCGCCACTTCCCGGAATTCACCATGCAAGCACGCTGGAGCAGAACACAGCCCGCCCTCGCCGCTGCGCCGCGGCTGAAGAAGTCCTTCTGGCTGCCGCTTCTCGCGGGCCTGCTGGCCTTCGGCGCGCTGGCGTTCGGCGTCCTCGTGGCCGCGAGCGACACCGGCTGCGCAGCGCGTGAAGCCGGCGCTTCGGGCAACTACAGCCAATCGACGCTCGCACCGATCACATCGGCCGGCGGCAGTTGCAAGCGCAAGCAGGAGCCCGGCCGTCTAGAGCATCCGAAGACGATGCTTTAACACGCCCACTTGCGACAGCCCACTTCAGAAGAAAGCACATCCGTGTTCGATACCAAGCTGCCCGGTGGCGCCTCGCGGGTGTTCCGGCCACAGCCTTTCTTCAGTGCGCTTGTAGTGGAAAGCGATCCCGCCGTGGCGAGCCGCCTGAATAGCGTCCTGGGGGTCCTCGCGCCGGGACGGTGCGTGGTGCTTGTGCCCACGCGCGAAGAGGCCGATGCGATGCTGGACACGCTGTCCTTCGACCTGGTGTTCGTCGACATGCAGCTCTATCCGATCGGCGACGGCGCATCGCTGATCGCCGACGTGCGTGCAGTACAGCCACGCGCCCGGATCATTGCCCTGTCGGACACGGACGACCGGGATCTGGCCCTGTCCGCATTCGCCTCCGGGGCGACGGGCTACCTGCTGAGCGAGGCGGAAGACGCCGAGATCGCCTACGCGTTGCGCGCCCTGACGAGCGGCGGCGCCGTGCTGGACCCGCGCGTGGCGCGCCACGTGGTGGCCATGTTCGCCGAGACGCTGGCGGAGCCAATCCGCACCAGCGACTTCCACGCGGACGGCGCCTTCCGCAAGCTCGAGCTCAGATCCCTGACCCCGGCGATTCCCGAGGGAACACGCCCCGGTCTTCCAGGCTGACACCGACACGAAGGCGCTTCCTCTCGCGCGGCAGCTCGTGCTCGACGATGCAACGCCGGGCAAGGAGGAACGCCAGCCGCCGGGCATCCCAGGCCAGGAACATCGCCAGCAACGCGACGTCGCACACGGCCAGCGCGATCAGGGTGCGCCAGTCCCACAGCCAGTCGAACGAAGTCATGAGTCGGTAGAGGTGATGAATGCGAAGCCCCGAGATTGCGGTCTTCGCATTGCCTGCGAATTTCACCGTGTTACGGTGATCGCGGTTCAGGCTTCGCGCGTGCGCGTTACGGCGGGCACGAACATGTAGCCCTCGTTGCGCACGGTGCGGATCAGGTCGGCGCGCGTCTCGCCGGAGGCCAGCTTGCGTCGCAGGCGGCTGATCTGCACGTCGATGGCGCGGTCGTACGAATCGCTCTCGGCGCCGAGCGCGTACTGCACCAGCTGGTCGCGCGTCAGCACCCGCCGCGGGTGCTGCACCAGCGCGCGCAGCAGGCGGAACTCGCCGTCGGAGAGGTCCACCGGGCGGTCTTGCGGGTCATGCAGCAGCCGGGTTTCGAGGTCCATGCGCCAGCCTGCGAAGTACAGCACCTCGGACTGCTGCGCTTCTTGCGCCGCAGGCGTGCCAGAAGGCGGCGGCACGGATTGTTGCGCCGGCAATCCGACAGCGGCCGCATGCGCAGTGCGGCGCAGCACGGTACGGATGCGCGCCAGCAGTTCGCGCGGATTGCAGGGCTTGGCCAGGTAGTCTTCTGCGCCGATCTCCAGGCCCACGATGCGGTCGATGTCCGTGCCCACGGCCGACAGCATGATGACGGGCGGCCCGCCGATGCGCTGCAGCTCGCGCAGCGCGCTCAGGCCGTCTTCGCCGGGCATCATCACGTCGAGCACGATCAGCGCGTAGTCGGCCTGCGCGAGCCGCTCGCGCATCTCCGCGGGATGGCCGGCCGCATCGACATGGAAGCCGTGCTTCTCCAGGAAGGACGCCACCAGGCTGCGGATGCCGGCGTCGTCGTCGACGATGAGGATTCGGGTAGACAGGTTCACGTTACGGCGGATCGGGTAGCGGATCATAGGCCGGGCGCGGCCTCCGCCCGAAGCCCCGCGAGCCTTGAAATAATTTGCAATGCGCTGAAATCCGGCTGCAACATCCGCTTCACAGACTCGTGCGCTCGAACGTTTGCGCATGCCCCCCGCCTCGCGCATGCGCGCTGACAGCTGGGAGAAAAAAGATGGGAACGCAAAGATCGAGCCATGCCGGCGTGACATCGCTTCCCGTCCGTGCCAGCATCAACCCATGAACTCCCAAGGTACCGCGCGCCGCTGGTCGGGCCCGCCGCTCGCGTGGCAAATCATGGGCCTGCTGCTGGGCGGGCTGGTGGTGGCGCAAGTCGTGACACTGGCGCTCACCGTGCTGCTCCCGCCTCAACCACAGCGCCAATGGGAGATGGGCGACATCGCGCGCGTGCTGTCTGGCCGGAGCGCCGAAGGCCGCAACGCGAACCTGCTGCAGCGCACGCTGCAGGCGAACGCGCCCCAACCCAAGGGACAAGGCTGGCTGACATCCGAACGCTCGCGGCGCGACCTCGCGCAGCTGCTGACGCGCGACGAAGCCGAGGTGCGGCTGTACTTCTTCACACCGCTGCCGTTCGCGGGCGCCACAGGGCCTGTCGCGGCGACGGAGAACGGGCATGACGCAGCGCAGCCGGTGCCGCGCCGCATCGCCGATACCTTCGCCGGAGCCGGCTTTCTGCGGGTCCAGGCGAGGGGTGGGCCGGGGGGCGGCGGTGGCGGACCGGGAGGACCCGGTGGGCCTGGAGGCATGGCGTTTCCGGGTGGGATGGGTCCCTCGGGCGGCGGCTTCGGCACTGACAGGGGCCCGAGAGGGAACACCACAGGCACTCCGCCGCCGCCGCCTGGCGGCACGACAACGAATTCCGCGCCGGGCAACGCGCCGGCCACTGCCCCGGATGCACCAGTCGGTACATCCGCCCCCACGCCCGCGGCCGGAAACCCTCCAGGCAGCACGGTAGCGGCGCCCCCTGGTAGCGGCGCAGGCCCCGTCGGCACACCGCCATCGCCCGGGTCGGCGGCACCGAACACGGCGACCACGCCGGGCTCGGCGACTGCACCAGGCTCAACGACCGCGCCGGGCGCGCCCGGTGCCGCCCCTCCACCGGGCCTCTCGCCCACGGCGCCGCCATCGGGCCCCGCCCAAGGCCAGCCCGGAGCCCCTTCCATTCAGTCGGGCCCCTCCATGCGAGCCTTGCCGCCGGTCATCGAAAGCCCCCCGCGCCGCGAAGCCCCTGCCAGGGCTGAAGCACCAGTTGCGCCCCCTATCGCGCAGTCGCCGCGCGCCGAGCCCGCTACGCGCCCGTCTTCGGCCAGCACGCCACCGGCGACTGCGGCTGCACCGCCACGCGTCGTCACCCCCGCCGAACCGCCCCGCGCGTCCAGAGACACCGACACGACGATCACGACGCCCATTGCAACCACCGACAACGAACGCCCCGCCGCGCGCGGCCTCTTCGGGCTCGCTCCCGCGCCGTTCGTCGAAGGCGACTTCATCGCCGCCGTCTACACGCCCGAAGGCAGCTGGGTGGTCGTGCAGCCGGTGCCCGAGTCTTTTCCGAACGCGTGGCAGCGCCGCGTGCTGTTGTGGTTCCTGATCGCCGCGGCAATCGTCGCCCCTGCGGGCTGGCTGTTCTCGCGCCGATTGGTGCGGCCGATTGCCGGCTTCGCGCGCGCGGCCGACCAGCTGGGCCGCGACCCGGCAGCCCCGGTGCTGGCACTGGAGGGCCCCGCCGAGATCGGCCGCGCAGCGCAGGCCTTCAACCGCATGCAGGCCCGGCTGCGCAGCTTCGTCGACGACCGCACGGTGATGATCGGCGCCATCAGCCACGACCTGCGCACGCCCCTCACGCGGCTGCGCTTTCGCATCGAAGACGTGCCCGACGACGTGCGCGCCGGCATGCTCGAAGACGTCCAGGAGATGGAGCTGATGATCGGCTCCGTGCTCAGCTTCATCCGCGATGCCTCGGTGGTGAGCGCGCGAGAGCGCATGGACCTCTCGAGCCTTGTCGAGGACGTGGTCGAGCAAGCCATCTTCGTCGGCAAGAACGTGCAGCTGCGACGCGTCGAGAGCGCGCAGGTGGAGGTCGACCCGATCGGCATGCGCCGCGTGCTCGACAACCTGATCGAGAACGCCGTCAAGTACGGGCACCTGGCCCGCGTTCGGCTGTTCGCCGATGGGCATGACGCCGTGGTCGAGATAGGCGATCGTGGGCCGGGGCTGCCCGCAAACGAAATCGAGCAGGTGTTCAAGCCGTTCTATCGCACTGCGCAGGCGCGGTCCTCGCGTGCTGCGGGCAGCGGCCTTGGTCTGGCGGTATGCCGCTCCATCGCGCGCGCGCATGGCGGTGACGTGGTGCTGAGGTCTGGCTCGCACGGGCTTGTTGCGCAGGTTCGCGTGCCGCTGGCACTTGAAGCTCAGCGGTTGCCGTCGCAGGTCGCCAGCGCGCACTGAGGCGCGCGGCTACTGTCTCTTCAATTCCGGGGTGCAGCACCACCGGCTGGTGGTGGCCTGCCGCCGTCCTGCGCGGGCTTGGTGAAGCCTGCCTTGGTCATGCACGCTGTCATCGCGGTCTCGTCGGGGCCGCCGTTCGAATCCTTGGCCACGCTGGCCGCGCAGGTCTTCAACGCAGCATCAACAGCTGAATTGCCGCCAGTGCTGCCGGTGCTCGCACTGCTGCTTTCCGTGGTCGTCGACGCAGCCCAAGCCGCGGCCGAACATCCCACCAGACACGCCATCCCAAGGGACAGCAACATCTTCTTTTTCATCGATCACTTCTCCTGAACATCGGTCGATCCGATACAGCAGTGATGCTGGGCAACAAAGTCAGAGAAACGTCGGATTCGGTGTGTCCAAGCGCACACAAACCCCAACGCATCAGCCAGATTTCTCCAAAGTTGAATGTTCGACTCGGTGCCCAGGAAGTTTCCGCTTGTTTCCGGCACACGAGGAGAAGAACCCCATGACGCGGCTGCAGAAGAAGCCTCACGAACTCCGCGCGCGAGCGCTCGGCTTCACCCTGATCGAACTGATGGTGACCGTGGCGATCATTGGCATCCTCGCGAGCCTCGCCTACCCCTCGTACCGCGACTACGTGCTGCGCGGGCGCATCGTCGACGCCACCAGCGGCTTGTCGACGATGCGCGCGAACATGGAGCGCTACTTCCAGGACAACCGCACCTACCTGTCCACGGGCAGCTACACCTCGCCCTGCCTGGTGTCCTCCACGCTGCGCATGGTCGGCACCTTCACGCTGTCGTGCGACGGCACGTATGGCGCGGTAACTGCCACCAGCTACACGTTGGTAGCCACGGGCAGCGACAGCACCGCGGGTTTCATCTTCACCGTTGACCAATCCAACAACCGCGCGACGGTAGCCGTGCCAACGGGCTGGACGACTTGCAGCACCGACTGGGTGTCGAAGCGGGGAGGATGCTGATGACCAGGCGCGCCGCCCCATCGGCGGGCTTCACGCTGATCGAGCTCTCCGTGACTCTGGTGGTGATGGCCATTCTCATGGCGCTGGCGATGCCCTCGCTCTTTGCGTGGATTGCCAACACTCGGGTGCGCACGGTAAGCGATGCGCTGCAAAACGGCTTGCGCCAGGCACAGGCCGAGGCGGTTCGCCGCAGCCGCACGGCGGTGTTCTCGCTGACCAACGACACCGCCCCGAAGACCAGCCTGACAGCCGTGGCCAACGGCAGGAACTGGTCGATCAACTTCGTGGCCTCGTCGACGCTCGACACCTCCAGTGTCGCCACCTTCGTCGAAGCCGGCGTGCTGACCGTTGCCGGCGCCAGCGTGAGCATCAGCGGGCCGGCCGCGGTCTGCTTCAACCCGCTGGGACGGCTGGTGGCCAACAGCAGCACCGGCGTCACGGGCGCCACCTGCAACCTGAGCTCGACGCCCACCTACAACATCACGATGACTTCGGCCGACCGCCCGCTGCGCGTGGTCGTGAGCCTGGGCGGACAGGTGCACATGTGCGACCCGGCCAAGACTCTGTCGTCCAGCACACCCGACGGCTGCCCGAGCTGAACATGAAAACTCCAACCCAACGCCGCGCGCCGTCATCGGGCTTCGCGCTGATCGAGGTGCTCGTGTCGCTGCTGATCTTCTCCTTCGGCCTGCTGGGCATGGCGGGCATGCTGGCGCGCGCGCTCACCATTTCCGTCGACGCCGAAGACCGCAACCGCGCCGCGCTGCTCGCCAACGAAATCGCCAGCACGATGTGGCTGAAGAATTCCATCTCGGTCGACACCACCTCATGGCAGACGCGCGTGAGCGACCTGAGCAACGGCGGCCTGCCCAACGCCACGCTGACGGTGAAGGCCGTCTCTGGCGCAACCAACAGTTCGGGTACGGCCAATGCCGCCGACATCGTGGTCGCCTGGCGCGCCGTGACCCGCGAGTCCACCGCGACCAACGCCGCAAGCCAGCTCGTCACGCGGGTGGTGCTGCCATGAAGAGCATTAAGCGCATGCATCAACGCGGCGTAACGCTCATCGAGCTGATGGTGGCGGTCATCATCGGCCTGGTGGTGACGCTGGCCGTCACCAGCCTGCTGATCTTCGGCGAGTCGAGCAAGCGCACCACCACCGCCACCAACGACATGGGGCAGACCGGTGCCTATGCCGCCTACGTGCTGGACCGTGCCGTACGCGCCGCCGGCTCGGGCTTCACGCAGTCGTGGAGCCTCGCGGGTGCTTTCGGCTGCCTGCTGAACGCAACGCTGCCGAGCACGCCCAACCTGCCGCGTAGCACCGCCTTCCCCGCACCCTTCGCCACCGCCTTTCTCGGTGGCGCGAGCGGCAGCGCCAACCTGCGCGTGGCGCCGGTGCTGATCGGCAAGAGCCAGTCCGACGCCGGCTCCGACGTGCTGGTGGTGATGGGCGGCACGGCGGCATCGGGCGATGTGCCCCGGCTCATTCTTTCGAGCGGCAAGTCGAGCAACATCCTGCGCCTGGACAACACCGTGGGCATGACCGAGGGCGACCTCGGGCTGGTGAGCGCCAGCGGCACCACCGACTGCCTGCTGGAGCAGGTGCACGCCAGCACCGCCTTTGCCGACACCAGCGGCAACGATGCGCTGCCGCTGGGCAGCACCTACTACACCGCGTCGGGCTCATCGACCAGCCTGTCCACGCTGGCGGCCAACGGAAGCGCCTACTTCACGCCGCTGGGCAACGTCAATGCGGGCAACACGCAGCTCCAGATGTTCGGGGTGGGCAGCAACAACACGCTCTACAGCTACGACCTGCTGATGAGCAACGGCACCGATGCGTCGCAGGCCATCGCCGACGGCGTGGCCGAGATGCATGCGCTGTACGGGCTGGACACCAACTCCGACGGGGTGCTCGACACCTGGGTCGATCCCGGCACCACCGGCTACGACATCGCCACCATGATGACCACGCCGGCCACCGCGCGGCAGGTGGTGGCTATTCGCATCGCCCTGGTGCTGCGCAGCGCAAACTATGAAAAGGAAAACGCGAACGGCGAGCTGCCTTCGCCCGCTTCGCTCACGCTGTTCAGTGACCTCGCCACCTCGCTGCAGCAGAAGGTGAGCTTCAGCACCAGCGAACAGCACTTTCGCCACCGCGTCGTCGAATCGACGATTCCCCTTCGCAACGTGCTGCTGCTGCCCACGTCATGACACCTGGTTTCTCTTCTCGCGCTTCGCGCGCCCGGCGCCAGGGCGGCGTGGTGCTGCTGTTCTGCCTGATCGTGCTGGTCATCCTGCTGATCGGCGGCGTGGCCGTGATGCGCTCCACGCACACCTCGCTGGCGAGCGCCGGCAATCTCGCGTTCCGGCGCGACCTTGCCAGCCAGGGCGAGCAGGCCGCCTCCAACGTGCTGACGGCCTTCAAGAGCGGCGCGCTGAAGACGGCCACGCTCTCCTCGGCCAGCGTGCCCTCGGCCAACTACAGCGCTGTCGAGCTGGTCGCCAACGACCAGGGCATTCCGCTCGTGCTGCTGGTCAGCGGCAGTTCGCCGAGCGGCACCGACTTCGCCGGCACCACCTTCAGCCCGACGGCCTCCGACCTGACGGGCGCAACCTCGGACGTCACGATCCGCTACGTCATCGACCGCCTGTGCCGCGCGGCCGGCACAGCCACCACGAGCAGCTGCGTGTACGCGCCGTCGAGCAGCAACGTCACCGGCGGCAGCAGCCAGTTGCCGACGAGCCAGCGGCCGGCCTCGACCATCTCGCCCGTCTACCGGCTGAGTGTGCGCGTCACCGGTGCGCGCTCGACTCAGGTGTTTCTCCAGACTTCGTTCACCCGGCCCGAGTAACTCCGATGAATCGATCCCGTCTCATTTCCCTCACGCTGACTGCCGCCGCCCTGCTGCTGGGCTCATCAGCCTCCACCGCGGTGACGCTGGCCGACCAGCCGGTCTTCGCGAGCGCTGACGTTCCAGGCAACCTCGCGCTCACGCTGTCGGTCGAGTACCCGACCGCAATCAGCGTGGCCAACCTCGGCAACTATGCAGACAGCTCTACATACTTGGGCTACTTCGATCCGCTGAAGTGCTACACCTACGTGCTGAACTCCACCACGCCGGCAAGCAGTTACTTCCAGCCCACGGGCCTCGCGACCGGCACCAACTACCACACCTGTTCCAGCAAGTGGAGCGGCAACTTCATGAACTGGGCCACGATGCAGACCATCGACCCGTTCAGATGGGCGCTGACGGGCGGCTATCGCAGCGTGGACACGACGACCCAGACCATCCTCGAAAAAGCCTGGGGATCGAGCCAGGGCTCGCAGACCAACTTCCCGCTGCGCGGCACCAGCCAGGCAACCTCCACCGGCCACAACGTGGCGTCCTCGCTGATCTCGTCGGTGACGCCGCTGAGCTGGACCTCGTTCAACACCAGCATCTGGAAGCGCGGCAACACCATGGTGTTCTCGGGCACCGGCAGCAGCTACAGCAACACCAGCGTGAGCGGCACCGACTGGGTGAGCGCCTCATCATCAAATAATGCAGCCAGCACCTACCGCGTGTACATCCGCGTGCTGGTCTGCGACCCGAGCAGTTCCTCGGGCGGCGTGGAGTCCAATTGCGTGCTGTATCCCAACGGCCAGTACAAGCCCGAAGGGCTGATGCAGAGCTACGCCAACAAGATCCGCTACAGCGCCTTCTCCTACCTGAACGGCAGCGGTGCCACCAACCAGGGCGCCGTTCTGCGCGCGCCGATGGGCTACATCGGCCCGACCTACCCCACGCCGCTGTCGACCACCGTCACCACCAACAGCAAGGCTGAGTGGAGTTCGACCACCGGCATCATGGTGACGAACCCCGACTCGGCCACCGCCACTGCCACAACCAACACCAGCGGCGTGACCATCAGCAACAGCGGCGTGATGAACTACCTCAACAAGTTCGGCACCGCTTCCTCGTCGTACATGACGTACGACAACGTCAGCGAGCTTTACTACGCCGCGGTGCGCTACTTCGAGAACCTGGGCAACGTGTCGACGTGGACCAGCTACATCACCCCGGCCACCACCTCGTCGTCGAGCACGCGCAGTACGCTGCTCGACGGCTTCCCGGCCGTCACCACGTGGACCGACCCGGTGCTGTACGCGTGCCAGAAGAACTTCATCTTGGGCATCGGCGACACCAACACGCACTACGACTACAACGTGGGCGGCGGCACGCTGACCAGCACGCGCACCAAGCCGTCGGCCGTCAGCAGCGACACGCTCAACCTGGCGCGCACCTACACCAACAACCTGCTCACGCTCGAAGGACTGAGCTCCAAGGTCGATGCGTGGTGGAACAGCTCCTACGCCACCTACTACATGGCAGGTCTGGCCTACCAGGCCCACACCAACGACATCCGCTCCGACCTGACCAGCACACAGACCATCTCGACCTACTGGATGGACGTGATGGAGTACCAGACGGCAGCCGACAAGAACCCCTACTGGCTCGCTGCCAAGTACGGCGGCTTCACGGTGCCGTCGAGCTACGACCCGACCCAGACCACCACCGCGCTCACGCAGAGCTGGTGGAACAGCAGCAGCGAGACCATCACGATGGGTACCGCCACCGAGTACCGCCCCGACAACTACTTCCTGGCGGGTAGCGCGAGCCAGATGGTCTCGGGCCTCACCAAGGCCTTCTCGGCCATCGCCACGGCCGTCAGCGCCTACACCACCTCGCTCTCGCTGTCGTCCGCGCAGGTGAGCGATTCGGGCAGCGCCTCGTATGCCGCGCAGTACGCGTCCAAGACCTGGAGCGGCGTGCTGACCGCCAGCAGCGTAACCATCGGCACCGACCTGAGTACCACCTCGACCGTGATGTGGACTTCCACCGCCAAGCTTGCCACGCAGCTCGCCAGCACTGGCTGGAGCACGGCGCGCCGCGTCGCCACCTGGGACGGCAGCAGCGGCCAGCCCCTTCGCTACGCGAGCCTCACCACCAGCCAAAAGGCCGCGCTGGTCACGTCCTATCGCGGCAGCGACGGCTCGGACTACCTGAACTACCTGCGCGGCGATCAGACGCAGGAATCGGGCTCCACCACCAGTGGCAGCAGCCAGGCCTACCGCGCGCGTTCGGTGCTGCTGGGCGACATCGTGGGCTCCAAGGTAACGCCGGTGGCTGCCCCGAGCCTCACGTATTCCGACTCGATCAACCCCGGCTACGCGACCTTCAAGAGCACCTGGTCGAGCCGTCCCACCGTGGTCTACGTGGGCGCCAACGACGGCATGCTGCACGCATTCAACGGCACGCTGTCGGGCACCGACGCGGGCACCGAAATCTTCGCCTACGTGCCCAGCGCGCTGTTCCAGGGACCGAGCGGCACGCCCAACACCTCGGCCTCCGACGGCCTCACCGCGCTGGGCAACCCGAGCTACACCCACCACTACTACGTCGATGCGACGCCGCTGTCCTTCGACGTCGACTTCAACTACGCGGGCGGCTCGCTCACCACGACGTCTACCTCTACCTCCGACTGGCGCACGATCCTGGTCGGCGGGCTCGGCAAGGGGGGCAAGAGCTTCTATGCGATCGACGTCACCAATCCGTCGGGCATGACCTCCGAATCGGTGGTCGCGGGCAAGGTGCTGTGGGAGTTCACCGACTCGACCATGGGCTTCAGCTACGGCGAACCGGTAGTGGTGAAGACCGCCAAGTACGGCTGGGTGGTGGTACTGACCTCCGGCTACAACAACAGCGACGGCTACGGTTACGTCTATTTCGTCAACCCCAAGACCGGCGCGCTGCTGGAAAAGGTCAAGACCGGGAGCACCGCCGCCGGCCTCACGCATGCCACCGCTTACGTGCGCGACTTCACCGACGGCACGGCCGACGCCATCTACGCCGGCGACCTCAACGGACAAGTCTGGCGCTTCGACGTCACCGGCACCTCGACCTACAGCGCACCACTGCTGCTGGCCAGCCTGACGGACGCCAGCGGCAACGCCCAGCCCGTCACAACGCAACCGCTGGTCGAGGTGCATCCGACCACGAAGAAGCGCTACGTGCTGCTGGGCACAGGCCAGCTGCTGTCGTCCAGCGACGTCAACTCCACCGCGGCGCAGGACTTCTATGCGCTGCTCGACGGCACGGCCTCGGCCTTCAATACGTCTTCGTCACTGCCCTCGGGGGTGAGCTTTCCGTTCGCACGCAGCAACCTGACCGCGCTGACCGACCTGACCTCCACCACGACACTGGGCAGCAGCTCGATGGGCTGGTATGTCGACCTCGGCACCGACAGCAGCAGCGGCATCGCCTGGCGCATGATCACCGCCACGGCGACCACTGGCGGCGTGGTGGCGTTCGCCTCCACGCTCACCACGGCCGATGCCTGCAGCCCTTCCGGCACCAGCCGGGTCTATGCCATCAACTTCGGCACGGGGCAGTCGGCGCTGGAAAGCAGCGCCGCTTACATCTCTGAGTCGTACGCGGTAACGG
This sequence comes from Variovorax sp. YR566, assembly GCF_051992195.1. NCBI lineage: Bacteria > Pseudomonadati > Pseudomonadota > Betaproteobacteria > Burkholderiales > Comamonadaceae > Variovorax > Variovorax sp. YR566. The sequence continues at coordinate 6,088,454 of NZ_CP197092.1, forward strand.
ACCTGCGGTTCACCAGCAGCACCAGCGGCGGCACCACGCTGTCGGTAGGCTCCAGCACCGGCACGGTCGAAAACCTGAAGGTGTCGCTCTCGTCCAGCCTGAGCCTGCGGCTGCTCAACTGGCGTGAGGTGCCGGTGGTGGAGTAATAGGGCAGGTTCCTCAAGATGTCTCCCACATCGCCGCTCAGACTCGCCGGCATGTGCACTCCCGCAGCTTCGCGCCCATGGATCCGCCTGCGCTGGCGATTGCCGTGCGTGGGCCTGTTCGGGCACCCCGTCGAGGGCCACTGGCTGTGGGAGCCTGACACGCCGTCGGTGCGCGCCGCATTCCAGGCGGCCGTGGAGGCCGGCAACAAGGCACATGGCGCCGGGACGCACTGGATGGAGCAGGAAGAAGCCGAGGCGGCGCCGGACAGGATGGCCATCCGGCAGGCTCGAGGGACGGATCACATGATCGGGTGATTGCGGTCGGACGGCATCTTCCGAGAATCGCGAGCGGGAAGAAGACCTCCATCGCACCTTGATGAGAACAGCGATGCCACCTTATGTCTGCGCCTGCGGTTTCAAGTGCTGGGCCCCGCGGATCCCCCCGTTTCATTGCACGCGGCGCCCCAGTGCGGCCCCTTCGTGGACAAAGGCACCATACCGGAAGACGTGGCGCCCGATCCTCCCCACCCGCCGCCCGACTTGCCGCCTCCCCCTGGGGGAGTCATGGCCATTCAGACCCCAACCAATGCGATCGCGCTGATCCCCGCCGCGCACCAGCCCATGCCGGTCGGCCTGCTGTCCATGCCAGTGGAAATGATCCAGCTGATCCTGTTCAACCTTGGCCCCGCGCTGATTCCGGCGCCGGGCGCGCTGCGTTGCAGCAGCCATGGGGCGCGCAACATGACCACCGATGCACTCGGAATCGACCCGCACCCCATGCGTCGCGCGACGATCACGTCCAATCTCATCATGCTCAGGGACCGGGCGAGAGCGATGAAAGATCAGATCACGGCAAAGGCGGTGGCGCTGGGACTGAAACTGCAGGCCGCGAACGACAAGCGATCTCTGAAGCGCCTGTAGCGGACATGGCGACCGGAAGGCCGCCTGGCCGCCCGGCATTCAACGCAGCGCAGTCCGGTCGGTAATCATCTTCGGCGTGATGAAGACCAGCAGTTCCGTCTTGTTGTAGGTGCGACTGCGTGTGCGGAACAACGCCCCCACCACCGGGATCTCGCCCAGCACCGGAACGCGCGACTCGTCGATGTTGTCCGTCAGCTCGAAGATCCCGCCGATCACGACCGTTCCTCCGTTCTCGACAAGCACCTCCGTCTGGACATGCTTCGTATTGATCGCGTAGCCCGCGCTCGTGGACTGCCCGACCGAATCTTTGTTCACATCGAGCGTCAGGATGATGTTGCCTTCCGGCGTGATCTGCGGCGTGACTTCGAGCTTCAGGTTGGCCTTGCGGAACGACACCGAAGTGGCGCCGCTGGACGTTGCCGACTGATAGGGCAGCTCCGTCCCCTGCTCGATCAGGGCCTTGGTCTGGTCCGCTGTCACCACGCGGGGACTGGCCACGACCTTGCCCTTGCCTTCGTCTTCCAGCGCGGAGATCTCGAGGTTGAGGATCTTCGACAGGCTGGAGTTGTACAGTGACACGGCGAAGGTGCCGACGCTCGATCCGCTCGAGCTGGTAGCGGGCAGATTGACGAAGTTGCTGGTCGAGTTTCCGGAGAAGGTTGTGGTCCCGTCGCTCGAAGTGGTCGGCTGCGTCCCTACCGAGCTGTTGCTTCCCTTGACCGAGCCGCCCAACTTGACGCCCAGCGACTTGCTGAAGGTGTCCGACGCCTCGACGATCCGGGCCTCGATCAGCACCTGGCGCACTGAAACGTCCAACTTCTGGATCAGCTCGGCCACCTGCACGAGACGCGACGGAATATCCGAAACGAAAAGCTGGTTGGTGCGCGGCTCGGCAATCACACTGCCGCGCGCGCTCAGGATGCGGGTCGTCGATCCGCCTGATCCGCCGCTCGACGAGCCCGTGCCGGTAAGGCTCTGCGCAATCGCGGGCGCCTTGGCATAGTTGAGCTGGAAAGACCGGGTCTGTACAGGCTCCAGGTTCTGGATCGCAGCCTGCGATTCGAATCTGAGCTTCTCCTTCGCATTGAGCTCGTCCTCGGGCGCGATGCGCAGCACGCTACCGCTCTTGCGCATGCCGAGGTTCTTCGCCTCCAGGATGATCTCGAGCGCCTGGTCCCAGGGCACGTCCTTGAGGCGCAGCGTGAGCGTGCCGCTGACGGAGTCCGAAGTGACGATGTTGAAGTTGGTGAAGTCCGCAATCACCTGCAGCAGCGAGCGGATCTCGATGTTCTGGAAATTCAGCGACAGCTTCTCGCCGCTGTAGCCCGTGCCTTGCGCGAGCTTGTTGGGGTTTTCCTTGCGCGGACGCACTTCCACCACGAACTGGCTGTTGCTCTGGTAGGCGCTGTGCTCCCATTCGCCGCGCGGGTCGATCACCATGCGCACGCGGTCGCCGGACTGCTGCATGCTCACCGACTGAACCGGCGTGCCGAAGTCGGACACGTCGAGCCGGCGGTTCAGCCCCTCGGGCAGCGACGACTTGGTGAACTCGACCACGAGGCCCTTGCCCTGCTGGCGGATGTCCACGCCCACCTGGTCGTTGGGCAGCGACACGATCACGCGGCCGGCACCCTCGGTGCCCAGGCGGAAATCGACGTCGCGCAATGGCAGCACGTCGCGGTTGCGGTTCTCGGCAAACTCGAAGGGTGTGGAAGCCACCAGCGCGGGGCCCGCCGCGGGTTGCAGCACCACCAGCAGCGACTTGCCGCGCAGCTCGGTCGTATAGGCGGTCGCCTGCTTCAGGTTGAGCACGAGGCGCGAGCGCTCGCCCGCCTGCACCACGTTGACGGAGCGCAGGTTGCCCTGGCTGATATCGATGGCTTCCCGGCCCAGGCGACTGGTCATGCCAGGAAAGTCGAGCGCGATGCGCGCCGGCGACTGGATGGCGAAGCCGTTGGGCGCTGCGGCCAACGGTTCGGAAAAATCGACACGCAGCACTTCGCTGCCTGCCTGCACGGAGCCCGTGACTGATTCGATTCTGTTCTGTGCCTGTGCCTGCGCCGCTGCGAGCGACCCGAAGGCAACGAGCAAGAAGACGGACGCGCGCAACCAGCGCGCGAGCACGAATGACTGTTTTTTCATTTCACCTGCCTTGAAACTGCGGCTCCATCTCCTCGCTGCCCTGAGGTCCCTCCCGAGCGCAGCGATGCCCCGGCGCCGCGCAGTCCATGCTGCGCAGCGGGGGCGAGCAGCGCGGCCGCTTGCTGGCCGCGCTGCTCCGTTCATGTCCTCATGTCATCAGAACGCGTGGCGGATACCGAAGTCGTAGCCGGTGGAAGAGCGCGGCAGGCCCGTGTAGCTGGTGCCCGTGCTGCCGTAGCCCGTGGTGCTGGCCGACACCAGGCTGCCCGTGTAGTTCACGTCGTTGCGGTTGTTCACGCGCGCCACCGTCGCATACAGCGCCGTGCGCTTGGACAGGTTGTGCACGTAGCCAACTGCGAACTTGCGCGCCATCGGGTCTTCGCCCGTGATGCCGGCCGTGCCTTCGTTGTAGCGCACTTGCGAGTACGCCACGCGGATCAGGCCTGCGCCCACCGGCACGGTCGCGCCGATCAGGTAGCCGTTGTAGGTGTCGTGCGTGTCAGCCGCTGCCGCGTAGTCGAACTTGTTCTTCACGTTCGACAGCTCGCCGAACAGCTTCACAGGACCGAAGTCGTACGAAGCGCCCAGGTTGATGGTCTGCACCCTGCGCTCCAGCGCGGTGGTGTCCACGACGGTGCTCTGGCCCACGGCCAGTGCCACGTCCAGGGGACCGTTGGCATAGCCGAAGCGGCCACCGACGTAGCGCCCAGCCGTGCTGCTGGAAGCTGCAGTGGTGCTGGTGGCGTCGGTGCTGGCGTTCTCGTGCAGGCTGTACTGCACCTGGCCGTAGAAGCCGCCCAGGTTCGGCGGCAGGAAGTAGCCGATCGAGTTGCTGGCACGCACGTAGTTGGCGTTGTTGATGGTGGTGTTGCCGCTGACGGTGCTGATGACGTTGGTGCCCGAACCGTTGGTGCCGAACGGATCGAACACGGTGTCGTTCCAGAAGGTGGCGGTGTAGTCGCGGCCCAGGCGCAGCTCGCCGAAGCCACCCGACAGGCTCACGGTGGAGCGGCGCGCGAAGGTGGAGATGCCGGTGGCGCCGTCGTCGTTGGTGATGGGCGCTTCGAGCCAGAAGCTCGCTGCCAGCCCGCCGCCGAGGTCTTCGGTGCCGCGGAAGCCGATGCGGCTGGAGTTGTAGGCCGAGTTGCCCAGGCTCGTCTTGCTTTGCTTGACCGACGCGCCGGTGGTCGTGTCGCGCGAGGTGCTCGACTGGTAGGTCAGGCCAGCGTCCACGACGCCGAACAACGTGACGGACGATTGGGCAGAAGCCAGGCCGCAGACGGCCAGGGCAGCGAATGCCGTGAGGGTTTTCTTCATTCAGGGTTCTCCAGTTTCAGGTCTGATGCGGCCGTTCGGTATCGACCGGCTGTACGCATGGTTTCGCCCAAATCAGGAGGAATTTGGTGGTTCCGTTTTCTGCGGCTTCGAGTGTTGTGCGCGTACATCACACACGCGCAGGCCTCATGCGGCAGGGCCATTGCAGCGTCCTTCAAATTTCTCCCAGATCGCCTGAAAAGATCCACGCATGACGAAGCTGGAGACTCACAGGTGAAGCGCTCACGAATCCTGATAGCGGCGATTTGCGGCGCCTTGGCCATCGCATGCGCCAGCACGAGCATCGCGATGGTTCACTCCACCTCCGTGCTTGCGGCGAGCATGTTCGTCGACCACAAGGTGCGCACGCAGGCGTCGGCAAACACGCAGCAGCAACACTGGTGGGCCAGCTTCGAGGACACGGCGATGAACCGGCTGATGGCCGCATCGGGCGGCGCCAACGAATCGGGCGTGGCCGCGACCTACATCGCGCTCAAGGTAAAGACGCTCGAGCTGCTCTATCTGGAGAACACGCGTTCCGCCGTCGTGCGGCAAACCCTGCTCATCCAGGGCACCACGCAGCCGTACGACGACTTTGCGAAGCAGCTCGCGGCACGGCACGCCAGCGCGGAAACGACCATCGGCAAGCTGCAGGCGCAGCGTGCGAGCTACATCTCCTATCTGGCAAAGCAGTGCCACATGTCGGAAGCTGCATTGAACGAAATGCTCGCCGAGGCATTGCAGGACAAGTCGCTGCCTCGCTTCGCAGCCGAGGTGCCGCGCGAGCTCCCGATGGCAGTGCTTTCAAACAGGAACGACGTCAACCTGGCCGCCGCACTCTACGGCGCCGACGCGAGCGTGATGCCCGACGGCGTGATCGAAGCGACGAACGAGGCGACGAACGAAGCACAACAGGACATCGACGTGCCCGGCAATCCCTTCTACGTGCACGCGGTCGCGCAGGCACGAGAGCAGGTTTCAGAGGCACTGCGCCGCCTGCAGGCGCAGAGCGACATCGCGAACACCGCGTACGCGCGCGTCGCGAATGCAAGGGCCGAGTTCGAATCGTCGAAGCAGCGCCGCGACCGCGGCGAAATCTCCGAAGTGCAGCTGATGGAGGACTTCCAGGGCCTGCTGCTCGACCTGCACGTGTTGGCCGCAGCCAACGGCGAGCTGGCGCTTGCGTGGGTCGTCTTCATGGGAAGCATCGGAAACAGCCCGTCGATCGACTCGATCGCGGGCCCGCAATCCGCGCAGGCCGAACAAACGGATCAATTGCCGTTTCTGCACAAAGTCTCCCGAAAGTTGCGCAATCCTTGAAGTTCGAAGGAGCCTTACATGACCACTGCCTTGCATAAAGTCCCCACCCGCCCCGTGCTGAAGCTGGCCGGCCACGGACACCCGAAGCCCGACGCTACCGCACCCGTGCGCCGCGCGTGCCCGGCGGAGGGCGAGCAAGCGAACAACACCACGGCGACCACGCTGGCCATCCAGCAACTCGTCAGTGCGTTCCAGCCCGCATTCGATCGGATGCATGTGCTTCGGGATCTCGTCATCCCCATGTACGAAGGCAGCGCCGTGCCTACGGCCCGCTTCGACGTGGCACTGGTGTGCGAGGCCGGCGTGTACCTGTTCGAGGTGAAGGGCTGGCGCAACGCGGTGGTGTATCGCAAGACCGCAGCCCAGGCGTTGCCGCGCTGGTTCCTGCGCCAGAACGGGCATTCGCTGGCGCGCGAGGTGAAAGACCCGGCCTGGCAGTGCGGTCGCAAGACCACGCACCTGCGCAGCCTGCTGCCGCCCGACCTGCGGGTGCAGTACTTCGTGCTGCTGCCGTTCGAGGGCGTGGAACTGCAGGGCGTGATGCCGTCCGTCGTCATCACGCCGCAGGACCTGCCCTACATCGCGCGCGTGGCGCGCAACAACGGGCGCACCGAGCAGGGCTATCCGATGCTCGACGACAACGCCATCGACCGCACGCTGCGGCTGCTGACCGGCCTGCAGGGCAACCTGACGGTCGACGACCACATGAGGAACAGTCGCGAAAAGAGCGCGCAGGCCCCGGTCAGGCCGGCGCACCCGGGCGTCCTGAAGCTGCAATGACGCGATGAGCCGGATCCTGCTGGTGGAGGAAGGGCGCGACGCCGCGTCGGTGCTGCTGGACGAATTGCACCGCGCCGGGCACGAGGTCGACCACATCGACGACGGCGCGGTCGCGCTGCATCGCATCCTGACCTCGCCGCCCGCGCTCACGCTGCTCGACGTTCAGCTGCCGCACGTCAACGGCCTGCAGATCCTGGAGAAGATCCGCGCGCGCAGCGACCACCCGATCATCATGCTGACGGCGCTTGCGCACGAAGCCGACCGGCTGCGCGGCTTCGAGCTCGGCGCGGACGACTACGTGTGCAAGCCCTTTTCTCCGAGGGAAGTCGTGGTGCGCATCCACACGGTGCTGCGGCGCTATGCGCAGCGCCGCATCGTCGCGCGCCCTTCGGTGCCGATCACCTTCGGGGCCGTGCGCGGCTGCGCGATTCTCGACGGGCACTACCTGCCCCTGACGCGCCGCGAGTCGCTGCTGCTGCGCGCGCTTTCGCAGGAGCCCGGGCGGGTGCTGACGCGCTCGAAGCTGCTCGAAGCCGCGTTCCCGGAGGCGCTCGACGTCAACGAACGCGTGGTCGACACCCACATCAAGAACCTCAGAAAGAAGCTCGCCACCGTCTCGACCGAGCACGACTGGATCCGCTCGGTCTATGGCGTCGGCTTTGCATGGGAATCGCAGGCCAGGCAAGACGCCTGACCCGACGCCGGCTTGCTTCCTGGAAATCCTCTCACATGAAATTACGCTGGCGCGGTTTTCCGCGGCCGCCGATGGTGTTGCTGTCGCTGCTTCTGCTGCGCGCGCAAACGGCCCCGGCACAGGAAACATGGACCGAGGCGCCGATGACGCTGCGCCGTACGCCAGAGCTCGCGGAGACCATCGCACCGACCGAGCGCAGCACGCGCCCGAGCCTGGTCGACGGCGACAAGCTCAGCGGTCGGCCCGACCTCGAAGTGGTGGTCGAGGGCAATGCCTCATTGCGGCGCGGCGACACGCGCATCACGGCTGACCGGCTCGAATACCAGCCGCCGGGCGACTTGGCCACGGCCACAGGCAACGTGCACCTGAACCAGGCCGGCAACGTGTACGAAGGCCCCGAGCTGCACCTGAAGGTCGAGAGCTTCGAGGGCTTCTTCAACCACGTGCGCTACACGCTGCTGGCCAACGGCGGGCATGGCGAGGCCGATCGCATCGACTTCGTCGACCCGAAGGTATCGGTGGCGCGGCACGTCACCTACACCACCTGCCTGCGCGAGAACTACTCGAGCTGGGTGCCTGCGTGGATGCTCACGGCGGTCACGATGGCCACCGACACCGACACCAACCTCGCAACCGCCACCGACGCGCAGATCAGCTTCCTCGGCGTGACCACGCCCTCGATACCGTCGGTGAGCTTTCCGCTGAGCAACGCGCGCCAGAGCGGCCTGCTGCCGCCGGTGATCGGCTACGACACCACCAACGGCTTCGAGTACCTGCAGCCCTACTACTGGAACATCGCTCCCAACCGCGACCTCACGCTGTACCCCGAGATCATGACCAGCCGCGGCGTGAACCTGGGCACCGAGTTCCGCTACCTCGAGAAAACCTACAGCGGCCAGATCCGCGTGGACGAGATGCCCAGCGACAGCCTGCGCGGCATCAACCGCTGGGGCCTGTGGGCTCAGCACAACCAGCAGTTGGATCCCAAGCCCTTCGGGCTCGATTCGCTCAGCACCTCGTTCAACATCAACCGCGTGAGCGACGACGATTACTGGCGCGACTTCTCGCACACGCCCACGCTGACCTCGCGCACGCTCACCAACGAGTTCGACCTCAACTGGACCAAGGGCGACTGGAGCGGCCAGGCGCGCACCCTCGCCTACCAGACGCTGCAGTACGCGGCCTCGCCCATCGCGCCTTCGTACAACCGCGTGCCGCAGATCACGGCCAACTACAACAAGTACGACTGGCACGGCTTCGACGTGTCGGGCACGCTGGACTACACACGCTTCGAGATCGATTCCGCCTACTCGCCCACGCTCAACGGCATCAAGCAACCCAACGGCGAGCGCATGGTCGGCAACCTGCAGATCAGCCGGCCGTGGGTCACGCCAGGCGGCTACGTGATTCCGAAGCTGCTGCTGCACACCGCCGCCTACCAGCTCGATTCGGCGCTGGCCAGCGGCGCGACCTCCATCACCAGCGTGGTGCCGACCGTGAGCCTCGACAGCGGTCTGGTGTTCGAGCGCGACACCAACCTCTTCGGGCGCGCATGGCGGCAGACGCTGGAGCCGCGCGCCTTCTACGTGCACACGCCCTACCGCGACCAGAGCCAGCTGCCCGTGTACGACACGGCCGCCAATGACATCAGCTTTGCCACGCTCTACACCGAGAACGCGTTCTCGGGCAACGACCGCGTCTCGGACACCAACACGCTGACCACGGGCGTGAGCACGCGCCTGATCGACCCGACCACCGGCGCCGAGTCGGCGCGCTTCGGCATCGCGCAGCGCTTTCGCTTCAGCGACCAGAACGTCACGCTGCCCAGCGGCACCGCCGTGACCGATCGCGCGGGCGACTTCATCGTCGGCGGGCTGGTGCACTGGAACCCGAAGTGGAGCGTGGACGGCATAGCGCAATACAACATGGATACCGGCAAGAGCTCGCGCGACGCGCTCACCCTGCGCTACACGCCCGCGCCGTACCACACGCTCACCGCGGCCTTCCGCTACCAGGCGGACAGCAGCTCGACCGCGGACGACGGCACGAAGACGGTGGACTTCAACTGGCAGTGGCCGCTGAGCGAGCTGACGAGAGGCCTCTTCGGCAACAAGTCGCCCACGGACCCGGGGCGCTGGTATGCGGTGGGGCGGCTGAGCTACAGCCTGCACGACCACGCGATGTCCGACAGCCTGATCGGCGCGGAGTACAACGCCTGCTGCTGGGTGGGCCGCGTCGTGCTCGAGCGCCTCGTGTCGGGCCGCACGACGCCCGACACACGGCTGATGTTCCAGATCCAGTTCAACGGCTTCGGCAACGTCGGCTCGAACCCGACGAGCACGCTGCTGCAGAACATCCAAGGCTATCAGCCGTTGAACCAGTCGACACAGGAGCCGAGCCGGTTCACCAACTACGACTGAGGCTCTTCAGATCAGGGCAGCAGTTCGAACTTCAGGTCGGCCAGCGGCGTGACCTTCTCTTCGCGCACCATCTTGTATTCGGTGTTCGGGCCCAGCCACTTGGCCCAGAGGCGATCGAGCTCACCCGACTTCTCCAGCGCGTAGAGGGCAGCGTTCACCTTGGACAGCAGCACGGGCTCGTCCTTCTTCATGCCGATGCCGATGGGCTGGAGCACCATCGGGTCCTTGATCATCTTCAGCGCGACGCCTTCGGTCTTCGACTGGTTGACCAGCTTGGTGATGGTCATGGTGTTGGCGACCATGCCGACCGACTTGTTCTGCTGCACCGCCATGAAGGCCGAGCCCGTGTCCTGGAACGTGACCGGTTCCGAGCCGTTCATCTTGATCGACATCTCGGAGGTGGAGCCCTTGGTCGAGCTCAGGCGCTTGCCCTTGAAGTCTGCCTTGGCCGTGCCGGGGTCGGAGGCTTTGACGGCCAGCATTTCCTTGGCCACGTAGTACGGGTCGCTGAACTGGATCTGCTCGCCGCGGCTCTTGGTGTAGGCCAGGTTGGCGATGGTCACGTCGACGCGGCCGAGCTTCACTTCGGGCACGCGCGCCTCCACCGACAGCGGCGTGACCTTGGCGGTGAGGCCGAGCTCCTTGGCGAGCGCATTGCACAGGTCGACGTCGTGGCCCACCATCTCGCGCGTCTTCGGGTCGGGTGCCGCAAAGGGGGGCACGTCGGCGAAGGTGCCGCACTTGAGCTCCTTGCGCTGGCTGATGTCGCTCCACTGGTCGGCGTGCGCGAGCAGCGAGGCCGCGCTGAGACAGGTGCCAAGAATGGCGAGGCGGAAGACGGTCTTGTTCGACATGGTGAGCTCCTGGGAGATTGCGAAAAAGTGAACGACGGGGACTGGACTCAATGCGCGCGCAGGTCCGACAGGAAGCGCTGCGCGCGCGGATGCTGCGGACTGCCGAAGAAGGTCTCGGGGTCGGCCTTCTCCAGGATGCGGCCCGCGTCCATGAACCAGACGCGGTCGGCCACTTCGCGGGCGAAGTTCATTTCGTGGGTGACGCACATCATGGTCATGCCGTCGTTGGCAAGCCCGCGCATCACCGACAGCACCTCGCCCACCATCTCCGGGTCGAGCGCGCTGGTGGGCTCGTCGAACAGCATGGCCGGCGGCTCCATCGCCAGCGCGCGGGCAATCGCCACGCGCTGCTGCTGGCCACCCGACAGCTGCGCCGGGTACGCGCCCGCCTTGTTCGACAGCCCGACGCGTTCGAGCAGTTGCCCGGCCTTGGCCTTCGCGTCGGCACGCTTCACGCCGAGCACGCGCATCGGCGACAGCATGATGTTCTCCAGCACCGACAGGTGCGGAAACAGGTTGAAGCTCTGGAACACGAAGCCGATGCGGCTGCGCAGCTTGTTCAGCGCCGCGCCGCCCATGGGCGCATGGATGTCGTGGCCGTCGAACAGCAGTTGCCCCGACTTCACTTCTTCCAGCCGGTTCACGGTGCGGATCAGCGTGGACTTACCGGAGCCCGAGGGCCCGCAGACCACGACGACCTCGCCCTTCTTCACCTCGGCATTGATGTCGGCCAGCGCCTGGTAGTCGCCGTACCACTTGTTGATGTTCGAGAACAGGATCATGGTGTCGTCCTTGGCGGCAGCGGGCCGCCCTGCGGGGTGTGGAGCGGGCGTTGTCATGGCTGGGTCACCACAGGGGTTGGAAGCGGCACGCCGTCTTCGGCGGCCTTCACCGGCGCGGCGCCGAGCCGCTTGTGCGTGATGCGCCGCTCCAGCCACTGCGCCAGTTGGGTCAGGCTGAAGCAGACCACGTAGTAGGTCATCGCGAGGATGAAGAACACCTGGAACGGTTTGGTCAGAAGCTGGTTGTTGATCTGGTTGGCCGCGAAGGTGAGTTCCTGCACATTGATCACGTAGCCCAGCGTGGTCTCCTTGATGGTGGAGATGAACTGGCTCAGCATGCTCGGCAGCATGTTGTAGAGCGCCTGCGGCAGGATCACGAACCACATGGTGCTCAGGTGACTGTGGCCGAGCGCACGCGCCGCCTCGCTCTGGCCCTTGGGCAGCGACTGGATACCGGCGCGCACCACCTCCGAGAGGTAGGCTCCTTCGTAGATCACCAGCGTGCACAGCATGGTGGTGAAGCCCGACACCTCGCGCCCGATGAGGATGGGCACCAGAAAGTAGACCCACAAAATCACCATGAGCAGCGGCACGCCGCGCACCACGTACACCAGCACGGTGGCGGGCCAGCGCAGCAGGCGCCATGGCGAGAGCCGTGCCAGCGCAAGCAGCACCGACAGCGGAAAGGCCAGCACGATGCCGAGCACCGACAGGATCAGGGTGGCGACGATGCCGCCGAGCGGGCCGGTCGGGTACTGGCCGACCAGCAGCAGCAGCCAGTTGTCGCGAAGAATTTCGTAGACGCTGAACATCGTGGCTCCTGCTTAACGTGCACCGACGATGCGATAGCGCCGCGACAGCCAGCCGCCCACCGCCATGATGAGCAGCGAGCACACCAGGTACAGCACGGTGGCCACGCTGTAGGCCTCGAAGGTGCGAAAGCTCTGGCTCTCGATTTCCTTCACCGCGTGCGTCAGCTCGGCCACGCCGATGGCCATGGCAAGGCTGCTGTTCTTGAAGAGCGACACGCTGTGGTTGACCAGCGCCGGCACCGCGTTGCGGATGGCCTGCGGCAGCATCACGTGGCGCATCGAGCCGATGTAGCCGTGGCCGAGCGCACGCGCGGCCTCGGCCTGCCCCGACGGAATGGCGCGCAGGCCCGAGCGCATGTCTTCGCTGAAGTAGGCGGCCTGGCACAGGCCCAGCGCGACGATCGACAGCAGCCTCTCTGCGTTGTGCACCGACAGCCAGCCCTGCAGCGCATCGGGCAGCAGGCTGAAGATGCCGAAGTACCAGAACATGAGCTGCACCAGCGTGGGCACGTTGCGGTGGTAGGAGACATAGCCGGCCACGATGCGCTCGGCAATGCGGTTCGGCGTGAGCCGCACCACCAGCAGCACGACGGCCATGGTCATCGCCAGCAGCCAGGAGCCGGCCGCGATCTTCAGCGTCTCCAGCAGGCCGTGCAGCAGCATGTCGCCGAACTCCGGCTTCAGCAGGATCGCCAGCAGGTCGAAGTCCTTCATGCGCTGTTCCTTTGCGTGGCGTGCATGGGCCGGGGGCTCAGTCGCGCGGCGTTTCCGGCCGCGTGGTCGAAAGGCCGCCGGGCACCTGCAGCGTGGGCGTGATTTCCATGTGGCCCACGTTCACCGCGATGGGCGCAGCAATGGCGAAGGCGATGGCGTTGGCGATGTCTTCGGCCTGCGGCAGTTCATAGCCTTCGACGAAGCGCTTGTAGGTGTCTTCGGAGTCGCCGTGCACGTGCACGAAGATGTCGGTGGCCACGCGGCCCGGGCAGATTTCGGTGACACGCACGCGCTTGCCGAAGCAGTCGATGCGCAGCTGGCGCGACAGCATGCTCACGGCCGCCTTGGTCGCGTGGTAGGTGCTGTTGCCGCCGAAGTTGTAGGCCGCCGCAATGGAGCTGATGTTGACCACGTGCCCGCGGTCGCGCGCCGCCATGCCGGGCACCACGAGCCGGCACAGGTGCAGCACGGCGCGCAGGTTGACGTCCACCAGCAGGTCGATGCCTTCGGCGTCGGCCTTGAGGATGGAGCCGGGGCGGTCTACGCCAGCGTTGTTGACCAGCACGTCGAACTCGATTTCCTTCGCGAGGCGCGTGACTGCGGCGAGGTCGCTCACGTCGATGGCGTGCGGAATGCAGCCGGTGCGCGCGGCCAGGTCGGCCAGCTTGTCGGCGCTGCGCGCAAGCGCGTGGACCTTGAGGCCTTCCTTGCTGAGGCGTTCGACGACGGCGGCGCCGATGCCTGAAGAGGCTCCGGTCACCAGCGCGGTCTTGTAGTCGGAAAACGGCATATCGGGTTCTTTCGTTAAGGGGCAGATGACTGCCTGGATTTCACTGTAGCCAGCGCCTGCGGGCGGCGCCAAGACGGATTGACTGTGGAGCGATAAGCCCCCCTTATGTCGCCCGGCATCTGTGCATATGAGTAAGGGTAAGCACCATGTTCGTGCCCCGATGCATCAGGTCGATTGTTTTGAGATGGGCACCACGCGCCCCGCCTGCTCGACCACGCCACGCACGGCGCGGGCCAGGTCGACGGCGCCGGGCGTGTCGCCGTGCAGCAGGATCGAATGCACGCGCATCGGGATCTTCTTGCCGGTGCTGCTGGTGACGGTGCCCTCTTCGAGAAGCTGGCGCACGCGGGCCAGCACCGCGTCGCGCTCGTGGATGACCGCGCCGGGCAGCTTGCGCGGCACGAGCAGGCCGTCGTCGCCACAGGCGCGATCGGCCAGGAAGGTGGTGCGCACGCGCAGGCCGCAACGCTCGGCCGCGCCCTCGATGGCGCGGCTGGCGGAGGTGCTGACGGTGAGCGAGGGATCGAAATCGGCCACGGCGCGCACCAGCGGCTCGGCCAGCGCGGCGTCGGCCGCGGCCATGTTGCCGAGCGCTCCGTGGAAGCTCATGTGCGTCATGCGGTGGCCGGCGGTGCGGGCCATGCCCTCCAGCGCGCTCAGCTGGTAGAGCACGTATGCCACCAGTTCCTTCGTCTCTATCTGCATCGGCCGGCGCCCGAACCCCATGAGGTCGGGAAAGCCCACGTGCGCACCCACGTCGACACCACGCTGGCGCGCCATGCGCACGGTGCGATCCATGATGACCGGATCGCCCGCGTGGAAGCCGCAGGCCACGTTGGCGGAAGAGACGATGTCGAGCAGGGCTTCGTCCTCGCCCATGCGCCAGGGGCCGAAGCCTTCGCCGAGGTCTGCATTCAGATCGATGTCCATCGTGAATCCTTGTCTCGTTCGTCAGAGGGGGTGCAGGTCGAACAGCGGTGTGCCGTAGCCGACTGCGAGGCCGTCGGCTGCGTGGATGCTGTCGACGATGCCGGCTTGCGGAGTTGTCACGGGTAGCAGCAGCGGGCCGATCTTCAGCAGGCCGATGGTCTGGCCGGCTTCAACGCGCTGGCCGATGCGGACCAGCGGTACAGCAGCCAGTGGATGGCTTTGCAGGAATACGCCGAGCGAAGGGGCGCGGATCGACAGGATTTCGGGCTCGGCTTCTTCATCCGGCAGTTCGATGATGTCGTCGCCCTGTCTGCCCAGGCGCAGGGTTCCGTTTGGCGTGCGCAGTTCGAGCAGGCCGATGTCTGTGTTGGCCAGCCAGGCGGCTAGTTGGGGGGCGCGCAGTGCTGTGTCCTGCATTTTTCAGGCCTTCGCTTTTTGGTGCTCTTGTTCGGGGTGATGCACAGGCCGCCGGGTACTCCCCTCCGCGAATGTCCCCCGGGCTTCGCCCTCCTCCTTTATTTCGCTGCGGGGAGCACCCGGCGCCCTGTGCACGAGGCACGCTGCTGGCGTTCGGCGGATCAACCTGCGCTCAGTCCAACGATCACGTCGATGGGGTGCCTTGCGCAGCGAAATAAAGGAGGAGGCCGCAGGCCGGGGGACATTCGCGGAGCAAGGTACCCCGTCGGCGTGATCGCGCCCCGAACGACAACAACGCTCAAACACGAGGCGCCCCCCGATGCAGTTCCACCACGCGCGCCACCTTGTCGAGCCACGCACGCACTTCGTCGAGCGCGGCCAGCGCCTCGTCCCATGTGGTTTCGATGAAGCGCATGCGGCTGCCGATGGGCGCCTGGCCGAGGCGCCACATGTCGGCCTCGATCACGGTGCCGAACTTGGGGTAGCCGCCCGAAGGCTGGGCGTCGCGCATCTGGATGATGGGCTGCCCGTTGTGCGGCACCTGGATCACGCCGGGCACGATGCCGTGGGAGCGCAGTTCCATCGGTGCAATGGGCCGCAGCGCCTCGCCGTCGAGACGGTAGCCGTAGCGGTCGCTCTGGGAGGTGATTTTCCATTCGCCGGCCCAGAAGGCTTCGCGCGAGGCCGGCTCGAAGGCCAGGTACTCGGCAGCGGGCAGCACACGTACGGTGGCAACGCCATCGCGCTCCAGCGGCAGTGCGAGCGCGGGCGGCACCAGGCCGAACCCGGTGCGGCACGCGTTGCCTGCGTCGGCTGCGCGGAGCACGTCGCCACGGCGCAGTGCGCGCCCTTCATGCCCGCCGAAGGCACCGCGCAGCTGGGTGCTGCGCGAGCCCAGCACCTCGGGCACGTCGATGCCGCCGGCCACGCACAACACTGCGCGGCTGCCGCGCTGCGCACCGCCTTGCGGCAGGCCCAGCGTGAGCACCTGGCCGGCGCGTGCCTGATGTACCCACCAGGGCAGCAGGGGTTGCTCGTCGAGCTTGGCTGCGCAGTCGGCGCCGGTCAGTGCGAAGGCGCAGTCTTCGTCGAAGCGCACCTTGAACGGAAACACCGGCACCTCGATGGCAGCCGCGCCAAGCGCGTTGCCCAGCAGCAGGTTGCCGGCGGCCAGCGCCAGGTTGTCCATGGCGCCCGAGGTGCCGACGCCCCAGCGCAGGCTGCCGGTGCGGCCCAGATCCTGCACGGTGGCGAGCGCGGCGGACGAAAGGATTTCGATCATCGGACGATGCCCTCCACGCGAAAACGGATCATGTCGCCCGGCTGCAGCATGGCGGGCGGATCTTGCGCGGGGTCGAAGAACACCATCGAGGTGCTGCCGATGGTGTTCCAGCCGCTGGGGCCGGCCGATGCCGACACGCCCGTCTGCGCGCCGCCGATCGACACCGCACCGCCCGGGATGCTCAGCACCGGCGTCTTGCGACGCGGCGTGGCAATGCGCGGGTCCATGCCGCCCAGATAGCAGTAGCCGGGATGGCTGCCGAGTGCATACACCGGATAGAGCGGCGCGCTGTGCAGCTCGACGATGGTCTCGACGCTCAGGCCCGTGTGCGCCATCACGTCGGCCATGTGCGGGCCGCCCTCGCCGCCGTAGACCACTGGAAGCTCGACCACGCGGCCTTCGCGCGGCACGGCGGTGGCCGCGCTCCAGGCGTTGCACAGGCGCTCGCACAGCGCATCGAGATGGCGCGGCGCGCGCGTGAAGGTGAGCATCAGGTTGTTCATGCCCGGCACGGCCTCGCGCACTTCGGGCCAGCTCTCGGCTTCGTGCGCCAGGGCCCAGATGCGCTGCTGAGACGGCAGGTTCATGTCGCCGGGCGCTTCGAACAGCAACGCCGTGGTGCCCAGAAGGCTGATGGACGGTTCGGTACGGGATGCCTGTGCGCTCACGCCGCGCTCCTTTGCTGCAGCCAGCGTTCGAGGTGATGGATGTCGACGCCGCCGGCGGCAAAGCCGTCGTCGCGCAGCAGCGCGCGGTGCAGCGGCACGTTGGTGGCAATGCCTTCCACATGCGTCTCGGCCAGCGCCAGGTGCATGCGATCGAGCGCATCGGCGCGGGTGTCGCCGTGCACGATGAGCTTGGCGATCATCGAGTCGTAGTACGGCGGCACACGGTAGCCGGCGCCCGCGTGCGAATCGACGCGCACGCCGAAGCCGCCAGGCACCTGCCAGCCGGTGATGCGGCCAGGCGCGGGCGCGAAGGTGTCGGGGTTCTCGGCATTGATGCGGCACTCGATGGCATGGCCCTGGCAGCGCACGTCGGCCTGTGCCAGCGACAGGCGCTCGCCGAGCGCCATGCGCAGTTGCTGCTGCACGATGTCGATGCCGGTGGTCATCTCGGTCACCGGGTGCTCCACCTGCAGGCGCGTGTTCATCTCGATGAAATAGAACGCGCCCTTCTCGTAGAGAAACTCGAAGGTGCCTACGCCGCAGTAACCGATCTGCCGGCACGCGGCCGCGCAGCGCTCGCCCACCTCGGCCATCAGCGCGTCGTCGATGCCGGGCGCGGGCGCCTCCTCGATCACCTTCTGGTGGCGGCGCTGCAGCGAACAGTCGCGGCTGCCCAGCCACACGGCGTTGCCGTGGCTGTCGGCCAGCACCTGGATCTCGACATGCCGCGGATGCAGCAGGAACTTCTCGATGTAGACCTCGGGGTTGCCAAAGGCCTGGCGCGCTTCTTCGCGTGTGAGCGCCATGGCATCGAGCAGCGCGGCTTCTTCGTGCACCACGCGCATGCCGCGCCCGCCGCCGCCGCCCGCGGCCTTCACGATCACCGGATAGCCGATGTCGCGCGCCAGGGCCAGCACTGCGGCCGGGTCGTCCGGCAGCGCCTCGTCGGGGCCGGGCACGCAGGGCACGCCGGCCTTGCGCATCGCGCGCTTGGCAGAAACCTTGTCGCCCATGGTGCGGATGCAGGCAGCGCTGGGGCCGACGAACACGAGGCCGGCCTGCTCGACACGCGCGGCGAAGCCCGCGTTCTCCGAGAGAAAGCCGTAGCCGGGATGAATGGCCTGCGCGCCGCTCACCTCGGCGGCGAACAGGATGGCGGACTGGTTGAGGTAGCTCAGCCTCGGCGCTGCCGGCCCGATGCACAGCGCCTGGTCGGCCTGCGCGACGTACATCGCGTCGCGGTCGGCCTCGGAGTGCACGACCACCGTTCGCAGGCCGAGGCCCCGGCAGGCGCGCTGGATGCGCAAGGCGATTTCGCCCCGGTTGGCAATGAGCACGGTGTCGAACATCGCGCGTGCCTCCTCATCCGAAGCGGAACAGGGGCTGCCCTGCTTCCACTTCCTGGCCCGAATGCACGAGCACCTGCTGCACGGTGCCTGCACGGTCGGCGCGGACTTCGTTGAACATCTTCATCGCCTCGATCACGCACAGCAGCCGGCCGGCTTCCACGGCCTGCCCCGGTTGCACGAAGGGCGGCTCGCCGGGCGCGGGTTGCAGGTGCACCACGCCGAACAACGGTGCAAGGCACTCGGTGCTGGCAACCGCCGTTGTTTCTTCCAAAGCCTGTCGCGGAGCCTTGCGTGCAGCGGACGGGCTTCGCACGGCAGTTGCGACGCCCAGCGCCGACAGCTTCACCAGCCGCAGCGTGCTGCCGTTCTCGCTGTACTCCAGTTCCGCCAGGTCCGATGCGGCCAAAGCGTCGATGAGCGTCTTGATCTGTTCCTGCTTCATGCCGATGGCTGTGATGGCCGACGCATTCCGCGAACGCGTGACGGCATGCATGAAAGGTAACGGGCCGCGGGCCCGAAGCCAAAGACGGATTGGCTGTGCCGGGATAAGGGCGCCTTATGACGGGCGGCCCATCAGTTCAAGACAAGGCGGCGAGCTCGGGTTCAGGCGTCGATGCGACGGTGCGGGCCAAGTCGACCACGAGTTCGAGCAGGATGTCTTTCACCGCCTGCGCGGGCTCGGACAGCGGCAGGTGGTCGGACTGGCACAGCGCCAGCGGCGCCTCGATGACCGGGTCGACGATGGGGAATTGCCAGGCCCCGCAGCTCGCGACCACCTCGCGCGCCATCGACGCCGGCAGAATGGTGGCGCCCAGCCCATCGGCAATGGCCGCCGTGAGGGTAAAGGCCGATTCGATCTCCGCCACCACGCGCGGCACCATGCCCGCGCGCACGAAGGCCGCATCCACCAGCTTGCGCACCACGTTGTACGGGCGCGGCAGAAAGAGTTCGATGTCGCGCAGGTCGGCCAGCTTCACCGGCTGCGAGGGCGCCGGCATCGATGCGGGGCCGACCAGGAACAGCGGCTCCTTGAGCAGCGGCAAGAACGTGAGCCCGTGAATCGCCTTGTCGCCATAGAGCACGGCCAGGTCCATGCGGCCGTTCATGATGAGCTCGCTCAGCGTAGTGCCGTAGTTCTCGTTCAGGTAGAGCAGGATGCCCGGGTGGCGCGCACGCACGGTGCGCAGCAGCGGCAAAGAGAGTGCCGAGGCCGCCGTGCCGGGCGCGAGCCCCACGGAAACCTGACCGGAGAGCCCTTCGCCCGCAGCCTCCATGTCGACGCGGGCCTGCTCGCACTGGCGCAGGATGATCTGCGCATGGCGGTACAGCACCTTGCCGGCTTCGGTGGGCGTCACGCCGCGCTTGGTGCGCACCAGCAGTTGCTGGCGCACTTCGCCCTCGAGCGTGGCCAGTTGCTGGCTCAGCGCGGGCTGGGCGATGAAAAGGACCTCGGCGGCCTGGGTCAGGCTGCCGATGTCCACGATCTTCACGAAATATTTGAGGCGTCGCAGGTTCACGCCTTGTCCCCAAGCAAAAGCCAAGCCTAGCACCGGCCCTGCACAGCCGGTATCAGGGCTCACCATAAGCTGCGCCTATACAACCAGTGAAAAGTCGTCTTGGCCTCGGCTGTTCGATGTGCGTACCGTTCGGTCCATGCAAGCCTCTGCACAGCAAGAACAGGAAGTCATGTGACCACGTCCCGCATTGCCGCCCGCGTGCGGCGCATCAAGCCCTCGCCCAGCACCTCGGCCGCCGACCGCGCCAACGAACTGCGCAGGCAGGGCAAGTCGATCATAAATCTCGTAGTGGGCGAGCCCGACTTCGACACACCGCCTCACATCCGCCAGGCCGCGGCCGCCGCCATCGAGCGCGGCGCCACGCGCTACACGCTGATGGCGGGCACGGTGGAGCTGCGCGAAGCCATCGTCGCCAAGCTCGAACGCGAGAACGGCCTGCGTTATGCGATGAACGAGATCATCGCCACCAGCGGCGCGAAGAGCGCGATCTACAACGCCTTTGCGATCACGCTGGAGCCGGGCGACGAGGTGATCATTCCCGCACCCTACTGGGTGTCGTACCCCGACATGGTGCTCGCCTGCGAGGGCACGCCCGTTACCGTGGCCTGCCCCGAATCCCAGGGCTTCAAGCTCGCGCCCGCGCAGCTCGAGGCCGCCATCACGCCACGCACGCGCTGGCTGCTGATCAATTCGCCGAGCAACCCGACCGGTGCGAGCTACACGGCCGCCGAATACCGCGCGCTGGCCGAAGTGCTGGAACGCCATCCGCACGTGATGGTGATGACCGACGAGATCTACGAGCACATCCGCTTCGACGGTGAGGCGACGCCGCACCTCCTCGTGGAGGCGCCCGCGCTGCGCGATCGCACGCTGATAGTGAACGGCGTCTCCAAGACCTATGCGATGACCGGCTGGCGCATCGGCTATGCGGCCGGCCCGGTGGACCTGATCAAGGCGCTGGACACGCTGCTGTCGCAGTCCACCGGCAACTGCTGCTCGGTGAGCCAGGCGGCCGCGGCTGCTGCATTGAATGGCGACCAGGGCTTCGTGGCCGAGAGCGTGGCCGTGTACAAGCAGCGGCGCGATCGCACGCTGGCGCTCATCAACGACATTCCCGGCCTCAGCTGCGCCACGCCGCCCGGTGCCTTCTACCTGTACATCAACTGCGGCGGCCTCATCGGCAAGACCACGCCCGAAGGCAAGCGCCTGAACGAGGACGGCGACGTGGTGATGTACCTGCTCGAAAGCGAAGGCGTTGCCGTGGTCGCGGGCACCGCGTACGGCCTGTCGCCCTACTTCCGTCTTTCCATTGCCACGTCGATCGAGACGCTGGAAGAAGGCTGCACGCGCATCGCCCGTGCAGTGGCCGCACTGCGCTGACGCGCGCCGAAGAACTCACAAGGACCAGTCATGCCCTACAAAGCCATCCGCAAGAACCCGTCGGCCCCGCAAGTGGCGCCGGCCATCATCGCCGCGCTGCAGGACATTCCGGTGGCCGCGCTCAGCGACAACCTGCACCGCAACATCGGTAGCGTCGGCCTGCAGCCCTACCACCGCCCCGGACACAAGACCATGGCGGGCACGGCAGTCACCGTGAAGACGCGCGGCGGCGACAACCTCACGCCGATGCGCGCCTTCGAGTTCTGCCGGCCCGGCGACGTGCTGGTGATCGACGCGGGCGGCGACATCACCAACGCCGTGATCGGCGGCATCCTGTCGTTCTATACCGCGACCATCGGTACCGCGGGCCTGGTGCTCGACGGCGCCATCCGCGACGTGGCCGAGATCCGCGAGCGCGACTACCCGGTGTACGCGCGCGGCGTGAACCATCGCGGCCCGTACAAGGACGGCCCCGGCGAGATCAACGTGCCGGTGTCGGTCGGCGGCATGATCGTGAACCCGGGCGACATCGTGGTGGGCGACCAGGACGGGCTGCTGGCCTTCTCGCCCGACGAGGCCGAGTTGCTGATCGAGAAGGCTCGCGCGCACCTGGAGACGGAAGCGCGCACGATCCAGGCGATGAAGGAAGGACGCTGGGACCGCTCGTTCCTCGATGCTCTCGAGGCACGCTGCGCCAATTGAAGCGGTCAGGCGCCTGAGGCGCCGCCGCTGACCAGCGCCCACAGCGCTTCCGCCACCGGCGCCATGTGCGCCTGCTGGCGGTACAGCCGGATGTCCACCGGCACGCGCCAGCCGCCCGCGCCGGCGTCGACCAGCGTGCCGCTGCGCAGGTCTTCGGCCACCAGGCTCATCGGCAGCCATGCGAGGCCACGGCCTTCGAGTGCCATGGTGCGCAGCAGCGCGGCATGGTGGGCCGTGAAGACGATCGACAGCGACGCGGCGAAGTCCTTGCCGAATTCGCTGTCCTGCATGGCCCGCATGATCCGGCCCAGTCCCGAGGCATCGCTGTAGGCCAGCACGGAAGGCGACTGGCCTGCGCCCAGCACATGCAGCGGAGCGCCGTTTGCATCGGGCGCGCTCACGGGCACCAGCACGTCTTCGCTCAATCGCTGAACGGGGTAGCCGGTGTCGTCGAGTCGCCCCGGTGCGCCTGCGTGTCCGTGGCACAGCACGAACTGCACGCGGCGCTGCAGCATCAGGTCTTCGCAGGCGTACGAGCTGTCGGAAACGGTCTGGATCGGGCCCATGCTCAGGCGCGACTCCACGCTGCCCAGCCAGCGCGGGAAGAAGGTGAGCGACAGCACGTGCGTGGCGGCGAAGCTCAGGCTGGCGGCGTCCAGGTCGTGCGCGGCGCGGGCCTTGATGCGGGCGGCTTCGAGGCCCGCGAGCACTTCCTGCAGCAGGGGCTGAAAGCGCTTGCCCGCCGCCGTGAGCGCGGTCGGGTGCCCACTGCGGTCGAACAGGTCGACGCCCACCCACTCCTCCAGCGATCGGATATGGCGGCTGAAGGCGGGCTGCGCGATGGAGCGCGCCTGCGCGGCACGCGAGAAATTGCCGGACTCGGCCAGGGCCAGGAAATCTTCCAGCCATTCGAGGTCGAGGGGTCGGTTGCCGGGGCCCATGCGCAGCGCAGTTGAATAGTTGTATGCAATTCGAGTATTGGACGGCTCGCGCCCCGCCGGCAAAAGATGCACCCATTCCTGCACCTTGAACCACAACGGAGACACAGCATGCCTTCCATCGCGAATTATCGCGGGATCATCCCCGCCATTTCCTGCCCCTTCACGGCCGACCACCGCATCGACGAGCCGGCGCTGCGCAAGCTGGCCTCGTGGCTGGCCGGCCATGACGGCGTGGTGGCGATCATGACCAATGGCCACACCGGCGAAGTGTTTTCGCTGACGCCCTCTGAACGCGCCGAGGTGACGCGCATCGTGGCCGACGAGCTGCGCGGCCGCACTCCGGTGATTTCGTCGATCGTGTGCGAAGGCCTGGCCGAGGCTGCCGAGCATGCACGCGCCGCGCAGGCTGCCGGCGCGGTGGCGCTCGACGTGATGCCGCCGCACCACTGGCTGCGCTTCGGTTTCACGCCCGGCCATGCGCTGCAGTATTTCGAGGCCATCCACCGCGCCGCGCCGGAACTGGACCTGGTCTGCCACGTGTATCCGGCCTGGACGCGCGCCTCTTACTCGTCGCAGCTGCTGGCCGAGCTGGCGCGCCTGCCCTACCTGCAGGCCTTCAAGGTAGGCCAGCGCGACATGAACAAGTACGCCCGCGACATCCAGGCGATCCGCGAGGCCGATGCATCGAAGGCCATCCTGACCTGCCACGACGAGTACCTGCTGGCCTCGATGGTGCAGGGCGTGGACGGCGCGCTGGTCGGCTTCGCGACCTTCATTCCGCAATTGATCATCGACCTGTGGAACGCGGTGAAGGCCGGCGATCTGAAGAAGGCGATGGCGGTGCAGGCGCTCATCACGCCGCTGAAAGACGCGGTGTACGGCGGCGGCGAGCCGACCGGCGAGGCGCACGCGCGCATGAAGGGCGGCATGTTCCTGGCCGGCGTGCTCGATAACGCCACCGTGCGCCCGCCGACCGAAGCGCCGAATGCGCACGAGATGGATGCGCTGCACGCCGCCGTGCAGCAGGCCGGCCTGTCGAAGCGCTGAGCCCACGGGGCCGCGACACCCGCGATGCCCCGATGAAAAACCACAAGGAGACAAGAGACATGCAACGCAACCATTTCCTGCGAGCCACGCTGGCCGCCCTCGCGCTGGCCGCGGCATCCACCGCCGGCTTCGCCCAGACCTGGCCCAGCCGCCCGGTGCGCATGGTGATTCCGTTTCCGCCCGGCGGCACGCTCGACACCATCGGCCGCCTGCTGGCGCAGAAGCTCGGCGAGCAGACGGGCCAGAGCTTCATCGTGGAGAACCGCGCGGGCGGCAACGGCGTCATCGGCGCCGACGTGGTGTCGAAGGCGCCGGCCGACGGCTATACGCTGCTGTTCAACGCCTCGACCTTCACGACGGCGCCGATGACCATGAAGGCCGTGCCCTACGAAGTGGTGAAAGACTTCACCCCCGTGGCCCTGGTGGCCAAGGCGCCGCTGTCGGTGGCCGTCAACAAGAACCTGCCGGTGACGGACGTGAAGTCGCTCATCGCGTACGCCAAGGCGCACCCGGGCAAGATGACCTTCGCGGTGGGCTCCATCGGATCGGCGGGCCATCTATCGACCGAACTGCTCAAGCGTGCGGGCGGCGGGCTCGACTATTTGATCGTGCCGTACAAGGGCACGGCGCCCGCGTTCCAGGACCTGATCGGCGGGCAGATCGACGGCTTCATCGACCCCATCCTCGGCTCGCTGCAGTATCACAAGAGCGGCATGGTGAAGGTGATTGCCGTGACCTCGGCCACGCGCGCCACCAGCCTGCCTAACGTGCCCACGGTGGGCGAAAGCATTCCGGGCTACGAGTTCTACAGCTGGTATGGCCTGTGGGGGCCGGCGAAGCTGCCGGCCGCCGTCACGCAGCGGCTGAACGCCGAGGTCAACAAGGCACTGGGCACCGACATGCGCGAGACGCTGGGTGCGCAGGGCCTGCTGCTGACACCGGGCAGCGTCGAGGACTTCGCGAAGTTCCAGGCCGAGGACATGGCGCGCTCGAAGAAGATCATCGTGGAGGGCAACATCCATGTCGAATGAAGCTGCCCCGCATGCAGTGGTGACGGGCAGCAGCGGCGGCATCGGCCGTGCCATTGCGTCGCAGTTGCTCGAAGCGGGTTGGCGCGTGAGCGGGCTCGACCTGGCCGCGCCCACGTTGTCTCACGCGGGCTTCGTGCATGTAGCCGTCGACCTGTGCGATGCCGATGCCATCGCGCGCACAGCCGCCGCGCTTCAGAACGCCGATGCGCTGGTGCACGCAGCCGGCGTGCTGCGAGTCGGCCCGCTGGGTTCACTCGACCACGCGAGCGGCGAACTCATGTGGCGCCTGCACGTCGACGCGGCCACGCGGCTGGCCGACGCCCTCGTGCCCGCGATGGCCGCGCGCGGACACGGCCGCGTCGTGTTCGTCGGCAGCCGCGTCGCACAGGGCTTGCCCGGTCGCGGCCAGTACGCCGCGACCAAGGCGGCGCTGATCGCGCTCGCGCGCAGCTGGGCCGCGGAGGTCGCGGCCCAGGGCGTGACCGTCAACGTGGTGTCGCCCGGTGCCACGCAGACCTCGATGCTGCAGGACCCGGCCCGCGCGGGCAGTGCACCGCGCATGCCGCCCATCGGCCGGCTGATACAGCCCGAGGAAATCGCCGCGCTCGTGGGCTTTCTTCTGTCGCCGCCGGCGGCGGCCATCACGGGACAGGACGTCGCCATCTGCGGCGGCTCGTCGCTGCACCGCTGAACGTCTTTTGCTTTCTCCATCCCCCGAACCCGACCATGAAAATCGTCAACATCCTTGAATCCACCCGTCCCATCAAGTCGGACATCCGCAACGCCTACATCGACTTCTCGAAGATGACCCTGAGCCTCGTGGCCGTGGTCACCGACGTGATCCGCGACGGCAAGCCCGTCATCGGCTACGGCTTCAACTCCAACGGCCGCTACGGCCAGGGCGGGCTGATCCGCGAGCGCTTCCTGCCGCGCCTGCTCGAAGCCGAGCCCGCGTCGCTGCTCGACGAAACCGGCGGGAACCTCGATCCGCACAAGATCTGGGCCCGCATGATGATCAACGAGAAGCCCGGCGGCCACGGCGAGCGCTCGGTGGCCGTGGGCACCATCGACATGGCGGTGTGGGACGCCACCGCCAAGATCGCGGGCCAGCCGCTCTACCAGCTGCTGGCCGAGCGCTACGGCAACGGCACGCCGAACCCGCGCGTGTTCGTCTACGCAGCGGGCGGCTACTACTACCCCGGCAAGGGCGTGGAAGGCCTGCAGCGCGAGATGACCAGCTACCTGGAGCGCGGCTACTCGGTGGTGAAGATGAAGATCGGCGGCGCCACGCTCGCTGAAGACTGCGAGCGCATCGAATCTGTGCTGAAGATCCTCGGCCCCGGCCAGCAACTCGCGGTGGATGCCAATGGCCGCTTCGACCTGAAGACCGCTGTCGACTACGGCCGCGCGCTGTCGCAGTACCCGCTGTTCTGGTACGAGGAAGCCGGCGATCCGCTCGACTACGAGCTGCAGGCGAAGCTCGGCGAGGTGTACGCCGGCCCCATGGCCACGGGCGAGAACCTGTTCTCGATGCAGGACGCGCGCAACCTCATCCGCCATGGCAGCATGCGGCCGGACCGCGACTGGCTGCAGTTCGACTGCGCGCTGAGCTACGGGCTGGTGGAGTACCTGCGCACGCTCGACATGCTGAAGGCGCACGGCTGGTCGCCCTCGCGCTGCATTCCGCACGGCGGCCACCAGATGTCGCTCGCCATTGCGGCCGGCCTCGGGCTCGGCGGCAACGAGAGCTACCCCGACCTGTTCCAGCCCTACGGCGGCTTCCCCGATGGCGTGAAGGTGGACAACGGCTACGTCACGCTGCCGCCGCTGCCGGGCATCGGCTTCGAGGGCAAGGCCGATCTCATTGCGGAGATGCGGGCGCTTGCGAGCTGACGAAAGAAAGTCTCAGGGCTGGAAGCCGGAGCGCCGAACCACTGGCTCCCACTGCGCGCGAAAGGCCTTCAGCATCTGAGCCGTCTCGGCCGCATTGCTGATCACGGGCGTGATGTATAGCGCGTCGGCCGCCTTCTGCAGGCCCGGGTCTTTCATGACGTCGCGGATCGCATTGGCCAGCAGCTGCACCTTGGCGTTCGGCATGGTGCTAGGCGCGAAGAAGGTGTTCCAGCCGTCGGCATCGATCTTCATGCCGGCCTCGCGGAAGATGGGAATGTTGGGCGCGAAGCTCGCGCGCTTCTTGCCCGAGGTGGCCAGGATGCGGATCTTGCCGGCCACGTGCTGGGGATAGAGCGAATCGAGCGTGTCGATGGCAATGGGCAGGCTGCCGCCGCTCAGGTCGGCCGCCAGGGGCGCCGAGCCGCCGTAGCCCTTGATCTGCGGCTGCACGCTCAGCGCATCGCCCACCATCAGGCCGAAGAAGTGAGGCAGGCTGCCAGTGGCGGGCACGCCGAAAATCGCCTCTTCCGGATGCGCCCACAGCCGGCTGACGAGGAACATCGCGCGGTCGAGCTGGAGCTTGTTGCCGACCGCCAGCGCAAAGTCGTAGCTGCTGACTTGCGACACGGGCACGAAGTCCTTGTCAGGGTCATAGCCCGCGTCCTTGAAGACCAGCGGCGCGACCACCATCACGGCGGGGTTGCCGAGCATCAGCACGTTCTGCCCGGCGGGGGCGCGCTTTACTTCCTTGGCCGCGAGCCGGCCGCCCTCGCCCGGACGATTTTCCACGCTCACCTGAACGCCGAGCTTGGGCGTCAGCCGCTCGGCGATCAGGCGCGCGATGCGGTCGGTGCTGCCGCCCGGCGCATAGCCGACCACGAGGGTGAGCGGCCCGCCGTCCAGCGCCTGGGCGTGGACCATGGGAGCGCAAGCGGCCAGGGCAATGCCCCACGCCATGATGAGCTTGCGCCTGGAAAGGAATGCGGGCATCGGATCTCCTGCGAGCGGTTGTCGTGAACGGGGCGCGCGAGTTTTCACGGCGAAAATCGCGCGCCAAGACTGTTTCCGTTCGTTCAAATTTGTTACCGGTTTATACGTATGGGCAAACAGTTGATCTAATCAACTACCAGTGCTCCGAGGCGGGCGAACCACACTCCCCATCCCATTTTTCATACGTATGCAACAAGCTTTTCCCGATGCAGCAGCGTTGCGCGCGCCCCGTTCCCTGAACGACCTGCTGCTGTACCGCCTGGCACGAGCCATGCGCTCGGGCAACGGCATGGCGACCCGCCTGGTCGAAGGAGGCTTCGGCATCACGCGCCGCGAGTGGGGAATGATCGCCACGCTGGCGCAGGAGGGCGAGATGACTGCGTCGACGCTGGCCACGCACCTGCACCTGGACCGCGTGCGCACTTCGCGCGGACTGCGCAGCCTGGTCGAGAAGAAGCTGGTGGTGCGGCGACAGGACGCTCAGGACCGCCGCGAAGTGCACGTGCGGCTGAGCGCTTCAGGCCAGCAGTTGTTCGGCAGGCTGTTTCCCCGGATCGCGGGGCTGAACACCGAATTGCTCGAAGGCATCGAGCCTGCGGATCTCGATGTCTTTCTTCGCTGCCTGCAGCACCTGGAGCAACGCGGAGAGCAGTTGCTCGTGCAGGGCGTTGTCATGGAGAAGGCGGACCGGCGCTCGGGGGGCACGCGGCACCGGTGGCCGGAACGCGGAGGCTGAGTCAGGCCTTCACGTCCAGCATGCTGCCGATCGAAGTGCTACCAGCATTGGCGCGCTGCGATGTGCTGCTGCTGCCGCTCTCTTCCATTGAAGCCATCGCGCTCTTTTGAACGCTGGCCGTGCGCAGCGCGCTCATCTGCTGCTGCAGCATGGCAAGCCGGGCCGCCAGCGCTTCGAGCTGCAGCCGGATCGCATCGCGCGCCTCGCCCTCGGGCGTGCCGAGCAGTTGGCCCTGTGTTTCCGCGATCTGCTTCTGCGTTGCCGTCATCTGGCGCTGGATCTTCGCGAGCTCGGCGTTGACGTCGCCCCCGCTTCTGGTGCTGCCGGTCGCAGCGATGGCATTCAGCATCTGGGTCCCCTGTTGTGTCCTCAAGAGGGTTATCGGCAGTCCAGGCGAAAAATGAAGGGCCTTGCATGACCGCAATCGCGAACTAGACTGAACATGAGGGCACCCGCGGTGCCGGGGGCCAAGGAGCCTGCCATGTACAAGCGTGTTCTTGTCGCAACCGACGGCTCCGCGCTGTCGGAGCAAGCGGTCAACGCCGCCATCGACCTGACCCTGTTGACCAACGCGGAACTGGTGAGCGTCACCGTCGCGCACATCGAGCCGGTCGGCTACTTCGAAGGCTCGATGATGCTGAGCCAGCGGGACATCCAGGCCTCCCAGGAGCATACGGACCGCGCCGCGCAGCAACTGGTCGACAAGGTCGTGGCCACTGCGGTCGCCAAGGGCGTCCGCAATCCGCAGGCCATCGTCATGAAGTCGAACCAGGTGGCCGAGGCCATCATCACGACCGCGAAGAACCAGCAGTGCGACCTGATCGTGATGGCCTCGCACGGACGGCGCAGCCTGGCGCGCCTGCTGATGGGCAGCGAGACGCTGCACGTGCTGACGCACTCGCACATTCCGGTGCTGGTGCTGCGCTAACGCGGCGGCGCAACCTTTCGCAGGCATTCCATAAGTAGCTGACTGGCGGGCGTCTGCGAACGCCCCCGCAGCGTGATGATGCCCACCGGCGGAAGCTCGATCGGCACGTTGATCTTCAGGATGCACAGCTGCCCCTGCTTCGCGAAGTGCCGTGCGACGCTTCGCGCGAGGAACCCCACGGCCGGCCGCTCATGCATGACGGACAGCGTGACAAGAAACGACGCTGTCTCGACGATGTCCGCCGGCGGCACGAGGCGGTGCTTGTAGAACATCTGGGCCAGCTTCGAGCGCGATGAAGCCCACGGCGGGGGCACCACCCAGGGCAGCTCGGCGAGCATCTTCCAGCTTGGCCTGGGAGCCTCCGCCAACGGGTGGCCGGGGCTCACCACGATGCACATCGGCTCTGTGTAGAGGGCTTCGGTCTCCAGGTCCGGCGAGGCATAGCCGGGCTCCAGCCGGCCGACGATCAGGTCGAGTTCGCCCACGCGCAGACGAGGCAGCAGCCGCGTGAGATCGCCCTCTTCCACCATCACGGTGGTCAGTGCCGACTGCTTCTTGAGCTGCTGGATGGCCTTGACGAGCAGGCTCGGCGTGGCCACCACCATCGCGCCCACGCTGGTGCGGCCTGCGCCGCCGCTGGCTACGGCGTCGATCTCGTCGCGCGTGCGCTGGTAGTCGGCCAGCACCGAGCGCGCAAAGCGCACCACCGTGACGCCGAAGGGCGTGGGCTCGGTGCCGCGCGTGGAGCGCGTGAACAGTTTCAGATCGAACATGCGCTCGATCTCTGCCAGCATCTTCGAAACGGCCGGCTGCGTGATCGAAAGAAACTCCGAGACCCGCCCCAGGTGGCGAAACTCGTCCAGCGCCACCAGCAGTTGCAGATGACGCAGCTTGAGGTTGGAACGAAGAACGCGGTCGATCTGGCTCATGGCGCTTTGAGCGGGCTTTCTTCTTCATAACCTGGAGCTCATGAAGAGAGTCCGCTATTTCATTGGATGGCAATGATTGTCTCCGGAAGAATCCGCTGTGCTTGCCGAACAACGATTTCTGGAGACAACGATGAAAACCCCTCGCAACATGGCGCGGCGCCAGCTCGTGCTGGGCGGCCTCGGCGCCGCAGCTCTCGCCACCGCCCCCGCTCTCGCGCTGGCCGCCGACTACCCCGAACGCCCCCTCACGTTCATCTGCCCGTGGCCCGCAGGCGGCACGGCCGACCGGTCGATGCGCATCATCTGCCAGATCGCCGCACGCGAACTCGGGCAGCCCATTGCGCTGGAGAACCGCGCAGGTGCCTCGGGAATGATCGGCACCAAGGCGCTGGCCTCGGCGCGGCCCGACGGCTACACGATCGGCCAGATACCGATTTCGGTCACGCGCTTCTCCCAGATCGGCACGGTGCAGCTCGATCCACTGAAAGACCTCACCTACCTCGCGCGCACTTCGGGCCAGACCTTCGGCATCGCGGTGCCGGCACGCTCGCCGTTCAAGTCGCTGCGCGACGCCGTGACGCAGGCCAAGGCCCATCCCGGCACCGTCACCTACGCACACGCCGGTATCGGCGGCGCAACGCACGTGGGCATGGAGCAGTTCGCGCAGGCCGCCGGCGTGAAGTTCAACGCCATCGCCTACAAGGGCGGCTCGGCCGCACTGCAGGACGTGCTGGGCGAACAGGTCGACATGCTGGCCGACAGCAGTTCGTGGGCGCCGCACGTCGAAAGCGGCAAGCTGCGCCTGCTCGCCACCTGGGGCGAGGCGCGCACGCCGCGCTTCAAGGACACGCCCACGCTCAAGGAGCTCGGCTTCGACGTGGTGGTGGAAGCGCCCAACGGCATCGGTGCGCCCAAGGGCCTGCCTGCCGCAGTCGAAAAGCGGCTGCGCGATGCGTTCCGCACGGCCGTCAACAGCGAAGAGTTCCGCAAGGTGGCGGAAAGCATCGATGCGCCGGTCATGTACCAGGACGGCCCCGAATACCAGAAGTACGTGCAGACCGTGTACCGGCAAGAGACCGACCTGATCCGCAAGCTCAACCTCAAGGAGCTGATGGAAAAGGGCTGATGAAGCCCTCGCCCACCGGCATCCGAACCTGCTCGAAGCAACCCCACGCCACGCCATGAACGACAGTCCCCTGCTTCGCCTGCACTCGAACGACAACGTGCTGGTCGCCAAGAGCGCCATTGCCCTGGGCGAAACGATCGCCGAGTTCGGTGTGCGCGCCAGGGCGCAGATTCCCGCCGGCCACAAGATCGCGTCGCGCGCCATCGCGGCCGGCGAGGAAGTGAAGAAGTACGACACGGTGATCGGCGTGGCCTCGCGCGACCTGCAGGCCGGCGACTACGTGCACAGCCACAACCTCACGCTGGTCGACAGCTACCGCGACCCGGCCTTCTGCCAGGACGTGCGCCCGGTGGATTTCGTGCCGGTTGCCGAACGCGCGACCTTCATGGGCTTCGAGCGGCCCGGCGGCGGCGTCGGCACGCGCAACTTCATCGGCATCCTGTCGTCGGTGAACTGCTCGGCCACGGTCATCAAGCGCATCGCCGCGCACTTCACGCCCGAGCGCATGGCCGCCTTTCCCAACGTGGACGGCGTGGCCGCCTTCGCGCAGACCAGCGGCTGCGGCATGTCGTCGCCGAGCGAGCATTTCGACGTGCTGCGCCGCACGCTGGCGGGCTATGCGCGCCACCCGAACCTGGCCGGCGTGCTGATCGTCGGCCTGGGCTGCGAACGCAACCAGGTCGATGCGCTGGTCGATTCGCAAGGGCTCGAAACGGGCCGCCTGATGCGCACGCTGGTAATGCAGGAAGTGGGCGGCACGCGAGTGACCATCGAGGCCGGCATCCGCGCGATCGAGGAGATGCTGCCCGAGGCCAATGCCGCACGGCGCACGCGCGTCGGCGCGCACCACCTGAAGATAGGGCTCGAATGCGGCGGCTCCGACGGCTTCTCGGCCATCACCGCCAACCCCGCGCTCGGCGCGGCGATGGACGTGCTGGTGCGCCACGGCGGCACGGCCATCCTGTCGGAAACGCCCGAGATCCACGGCGTGGAATTCATGCTCACGCGCCGCGCCGTAACACCCGAGGTCGGGCAGAAGCTGCTCGACCGGCTGGCCTGGTGGGAGCGCTACGCGGCCGGCCAGAACGCACAGTTCAACGGCGTGGTGGGCCATGGCAACCAGGCCGGCGGCCTGGCCAACATCTTCGAGAAATCGCTGGGCTCTGCGATGAAGGGCGGCACCACGCCGCTTCGCGCGGTGTACGAATACGCCGAACCCATCGACGAGCCTGGCTTCGTCTTCATGGACTCGCCGGGCTATGACCCGGTGGCCGCAACGGGGCAGATCGCCAGCGGCGCGCAGTTGATCTGCTTCACCACCGGACGCGGCTCGATGTTCGGCAGCAAGCCCGCGCCGACGATCAAGCTCGCGAGCAACACGCCGATGTTTCGCCGCCTGGAGGAAGACATGGACATCAACTGCGGCGTGGTGATCGACGGCGAACTCTCCGTGCCCGAACTGGGCCAGCAGATCTTCGAGCAGATCCTGCGCCACGCTTCGGGCGAGCCGACCAAGAGCGAGACGCTCGGACTGGGCGACCACGAGTTCGTGCCCTGGCACCTGGGCATCGTGAGCTGACCGCCTTCTTTTCTCCTTTCTCCTTCTCTCCATGCCCCTGACCCTTTCGCGCCCCGACCTGCAACGCACGGCCAACTTCATCGCCGGCGAATGGCTGCGCTCCGCTTCCGGCCGCACGCTCGACGTGACCGACCCGGCCACCGGCGCCCTCATCGCGCAGGTACCCGACTCCAGCGCAATCGACGCGCACGCAGCCGTCGATGCCGCGCATGCCGCCTTTCCCGCCTGGCGCAAGACGCCCGCCAAGCAGCGCGCGCAGATCCTCAAGCGCTGGAACGATCTCGTGATGGCGCACCAGGAAGACCTGGGACGGCTCATCTCGCGTGAGCAAGGCAAGCCGCTGGCCGAAGGCCGCGGCGAGGTTGCCTATGCGGCCAGCTACATCGAATGGTTTGCCGAGGAAGCCACGCGCGCCAACGGCGACGTCATTCCGGCGCCCGTGCCGGGCCGGCGCATGTTCGCGCTGCGCGAACCGGTCGGCGTGGTCGCTGCGATCACGCCGTGGAATTTTCCGGCCGCGATGATCGCGCGCAAGATCGCGCCGGCGCTTGCCGCGGGCTGCACCGTGGTGTGCAAGCCGGCCGAGGACACGCCGCTGACTTCGCTCGCGCTTGTGGCCCTTGCCGCGGAAGCCGGCGTACCGCCGGGAGTGCTGAACATCGTCACCGCATCGCGCGAGCGCACGCCTGAAGTGGTCGATGCCTGGCTCGACGATGCGCGCGTACGCAAGATCACTTTCACCGGCTCCACGCCCGTCGGCAAGCACCTCGCGCGCCGTTCGGCCGACACGCTCAAGAAGCTGTCGCTCGAACTCGGCGGCAATGCGCCCTTCATCGTGTTCGAGGACGCCGACCTCGAGGCCGCAGTGGAAGGCCTGATGACCGCCAAGTTTCGCAACGGCGGCCAGACCTGCGTGTGCCCGAACCGCGTCTTCGTGCATGAGGCAGTGCACGAACGTTTTTCCGAACTGCTGGTTGCACGCGTGGCGGCATTGCGCGTCGGACCTGCCGCCGACGCGGCCTCTCAGATCGGGCCAATGATCAATGCACGCGCGGTCGAGAAGATCGAGCGCCATGTGCAGGACGCAGTGGCGCGCGGCGCGCGCGTGCTCACCGGCGGTACACGGCTGCCCGAGCTCGGCTCGAACTACTTCGCACCGACCGTGCTCGCCGATACAGACGCCACCATGGCCTGCGCCTGCGAAGAGACCTTCGGCCCGGTCGCGCCACTGACGCGCTTCTCGAACGAGGCCGAGGTGATCGCGCAGGCGAACGACACGCCCTTCGGCCTGGCCGCGTATTTCTATTCACGCGACGTGCGCCGCATCTGGCGCGTGGCCGATGCGCTGGAGACCGGCATCGTCGGCATCAACGAAGGCGCGCTGGCAGCCGAGGCCGCGCCCTTCGGCGGCGTGAAGGACTCGGGCTACGGCCGCGAGGGCTCGGTCCACGGGCTGGACGACTACCTGCACACCAAGTACGTGTGCCAGGGGCAGCTGGACTGACGGCCGGCGCCCATCCATCACCACTCTTCGACAGATCCCGCATGCCCGCTCACAACCCCTTCAAGGCGGCCCTGGCCGCAAACCAGCCGCAGGTCGGCCTTTGGCTCTCGATGGCCGATCCGTACATGGCCGAGGTCAGCGCAACCGCCGGCTTCGACTGGCTGCTGATCGACGGCGAACACGCCCCCAACGACTTGCGCTCGACGCTGGCCGCGCTGCAGGCGGTGGCGCCGCATCGGGCCCAGCCGGTGGTGCGCGCCGTGCAGGGCGACACCGCGCTCATCAAGCAGTTGCTCGACATCGGCGCGAAGAACCTGCTGGTGCCGATGGTCGACACCGCCGGGCAGGCGCGTGCGCTGGTGTCGGCCACGCGCTATCCACCGCGCGGCATTCGCGGCGTGGGTAGCGCAGTCGGACGCGCGTCGCAGTGGAGCGCGCGCACCGACTACCTCGACGCAGCCGACGACGAAGTCTGCCTGCTGGTGCAGGCCGAGACGGTGCAGGCGCTGGACAACCTCGCGTCGATCTGCGAGGTCGACGGCGTGCACGGCGTGTTCATCGGCCCGGCCGACCTCGCGGCCTCGATGGGCCATCGCGGCCGGCCTGGTCACCCCGAGGTGCAGGCGGCCATCGAAGGCGCGATGCGGACCATCGTGGCTTCCGGCAAGGCTGCCGGCACGCTGACTTCAGATCCGAAGCTGGCGCGCCGCTACCTCGAACTCGGCTGCACCTTCGTCGCCGTCGGCGTCGACGTGCTGCTGTACGCGGGCGCCGCGCGCAAGTTGGCGGCCGACTTCCTCGGAGCGCCGGTTTCTACTCCCGTGCCGCCTGAATCGCGCGGGGCGTACTGAGTCACGGCGGCAGCTAGCGAGATAGAGAACCCCTCGCTACGAGGAAGCAGAAGCCACGCGCGCGGTCCCCGCCCGAAACGCGTCCTCGACCGCCGCCGCGTTCGGCGCGCCATCGAGCTGCGCCCGGAAACGATGCTCGGAGAACAGGCGGGCCATCAGCGCGAGCAACTGCAGATGATCGTCCTTGGCGCCATCCTCCGGCACCATGATGGCCAGCATTTGGGAGACCGGCCTGCCGTCCGGGGCATCGAAGGCAATCGGCCGCCGGGTGCGAATGAACAGGGTGACGGGCCGTTCGATGCCGTCGATGCGTGCGTGCGGAATCGCGAATCCGTCGCCGAGCGCGGTCGATCCGGCCTGTTCACGTCGACACAACGCGCGAAAGACTGGTGCCGGGTCGAGGCCGCGAGCACCGCAGATCGTCGCCGCAACAAGCTCGAGCGCGTGCGTTCGATCCCGGACATCGGCGTCGAACAGGATGTCCTGCGGTTGCAGCCAGACGGCAATCTGCGCGATGTCGTGTGTCATCGAAATCGTCTCCTCGAATTTCATGAAGATGCGCCCGGTTGGAGCGCATCTACCGCAGTTCGTCCAGACGCAACACGTAGCGGTGCGATCCGAGGTTGCACAGTTGCGGCGAACGGTGCACCAGCCCTCGATCACCGCCTTGCGCATCCACGCCACGTCCCTGAAGGAGCGCGACGGCCTGGAGCGGCATGCGCTCGAAAGGTCCCGTAAAGCACTTCGGCATCCGCAGTGCCGTGTCTGCGTGCGGAGATGCCACCCACTCGGTGCCCAGGCCGCTGTAGCTGCACAGCAGATGCAGCCCGGCATGGTCAAGGTGCCAGTTTTCATCGATGTCACAGCCTCGAACCTGCAACGTAAGGGTCATCCGGGGGCTGCCAGTGATCAGCGCGAAGCGTGTGGCGAGCATGTCGATGTCTGCCAGCAGAGCGTCTCGCCCGGGCCCACGCGGCGTACGGGAAGTCTTGCATGCCGCCTGCAGCGCAGCCGCCACATCGGCCGCGCGCAATTGCAGTTGCGCCGTGGGATGCCTGGCCGGAGGCAAGGCATCCAGCCATGCAGCAATCGGAGCCTGCGGTTCGCGCCGCCACAGCGCCAGGTCGATGCCCGGTTCCAGAATGCGTTCGAGCACGTCGATGTCCTGGCCGAGCAGGATCTCCGGCTGGAGCCGCAAGGGCGCTGGCC
The DNA here is from genome assembly GCF_051992195.1 of Variovorax sp. YR566. NCBI lineage: Bacteria > Pseudomonadati > Pseudomonadota > Betaproteobacteria > Burkholderiales > Comamonadaceae > Variovorax > Variovorax sp. YR566. Next base: position 6,125,152 of record NZ_CP197092.1, read on the forward strand.
GACTCAGGCAATCGTGGACGAAGGTCTTGCCGGAATCGACCGTCGCATCGGCGACCGCGCTCTCCAGGTCAGCCGCCATTGGCCAGACCACAACGCTGGAGATGCTCGCGCCAGCTCGTGAGGTGGCCGATCTCGCCATCGGGCGCGCATTCGAGCAGACAGTGCACCACGGAGGCATAGCTCTCCAGGGGCAGACGAATCATGAGGCGGGCGCGCGGAGCGCCATTTGCGCACGTTGCATTCACACGCATCAGGGGCTCGCAGCGCAGCACGCCGGCACCCTTGCATGCGGCGATGCCGCGCCGCACGCGGCACGCGTCGACCGACGGCACCGTGACGTCGAGCACCTTGAAAACCGTCTCGCTCTTGGCACGCACAGTGCCTGCGTATTCCCGATAAGCGGCGTAAGCCATGAAACTCCTGCAATGGAAAAGAACACGACATCAGTATCGGCAGGCGCGTGTGAAAACGGTGTAAACAATGCACCCTGCGGTGGAAATGCCGCGTAAATATGCTGGCTTCAGCGCTGGCCCGAACTGGAACCGGCCGTGGACGAGCAAGAGATTTCCCAGCAACCCGGGCAGCCCTCTTGCGGAACAACGCTCATCCAGCGCGCTCCGCAATGACCGCAGGAAGCCAGGAGAACTTCGGCGCCGTCCTGGCTTTCCAGGCTCTCCTGCGCGGGATCGAGCATGGGCGTGCCGCAGCAGGACCAATGCAGGCTCATGTCAGGCAAGGCGCGGGCCGCCCGAACCCACGCAGCAGCGCGGGACCAGAGCGTTTCTCCTGGAGGCATGGTGTGCACGAAGGCGGGCCGCGGCCCGCCTGTCGCCTTGGGGATCAGAGCGTCTTCGTCAGCGTGAGGATGAAGCGCGCCTTGTTCGGCGAGTAGGTCGTCTGGCCGAAGGTGCCGAAGCCGAGGTCGACGCCCGGGTTGGCCACTGCCAGGTACGAGCTCTTCTTGTTGGCGCCCTGCACCGAGCCGGTCAGCGACAGGCCGTTGCCGAAGTCGTAGCTCGCGCCGACGTTGTAGTCGACATAGCTCTTGTAGCCCAGGCTGCGGATGTCGCTGGACATGTTCGTGTAGCCCACCGCCGCCTTCAGCGTGACCTTGGGCACGATTTCCTTGCTGTACGACAGGTTCAGGTAGCCGGTGTTGGTGCCCTTCAGGCCCGAGCCGGCCTTGTTGCCCGCGTAGCCGAAGTAGTCCTTCGACACGGTGTGCGAGTACTTGGCGGTGAACGAACCGAGGGTTTCGTTGGCGTAGGTGCCCGCAACGTACAGCTCGGTGGTGTTGCCCGCGGAGTTGCCCGGGTAGATGTAGGTGAGCGCACCGACGTCCATGTCCAGCGGGCCGGCCTTGAACTTGTAGCCGCCGTACACGTCCATCTCGATGCTGTTGCCCTTGAGCCAGTTGACGCTGGAGTTCCAGTTGCCCACGTAGAAGCCGCTGTCGCCGAAGGCGTAGTCCAGGCCGCCTTGAATGGCGGGCTTGAAGCCCTTGGTCTTGGCGTAGTCGTTCTTGCCGATCATGTCCTGATCCTGGCCACGGAACTTGTAGTTCGTGGTGATGGACACGTTGCCCGTGAGATTCGGGGCGGGAGCGGCTGCCGGTGCTGCTGCGGCATCCGTCGTTGCTGTTTGCGCCAAGGCTGCGCCCGAAGCGGCGAATGCGGAGATCAACACGAGCGCGTGCTTGACTGCGATGGTGGAAGCGGCCCTGCTGGGGATTTTTTTCATGAAGCAATAGTTAAAAAAACGGAAGCGCATAGCCTAGAAGCCGCCTCATAAAAGCCTTGTAAAAAGTAGCGCCGCGCGCATAAAGATTTCATCGCGGCTTCATGCTCCGGCGCTGCCGGACCTGGTCAGACGGACAGCCTGTAACCCACCGCCGTCTCGGTCAGCAGATGGCGCGGCTGCGCAGGGTCGACTTCCAGTTTCTGGCGCAGATGCCCCATGTAGATGCGCAGATAGTGGTTCTGCTCCGTCTGCGCCGGACCCCACACAGTGATCAGCAACTGGCGTTGCGTCAGCACACGCCCCACGTTAGCAATCAACACCGAAAGGAGGCGATATTCCGTTGGCGTGAGGTGCACTTCGACACCGGCGCGCCGCACCACACGGGCAACGTGGTCGACCTCCACCTCGCCGAAGCGAAAGACGGCTTCGGCCTCCTCCGCACCGCTGATCGGGCGCGGCCGGCGCAGCGTGGCCCGCACGCGCGCCAGCAACTCGCCTGCGCCGAAGGGCTTGGTCAGATAGTCGTCGGCGCCGGCATCCAGCGCGGTGATCTTGTCGGCCTCGCTGGTGCGTGCCGACAGCACGATGATCGGCACGGCGGACCAGCGGCGAACGTCGAGGATGAGCGATACGCCGTCGCCGTCCGGCAGTCCAAGGTCCAGAACGAGCAGGTCGGGCCTGCGGGTTCCTGCGGCCGTCAGGCCTTCGCGCAGCGTGCCGGCCTCGTGCACCTGCCAGCCTTCGGTTTCGAGCGCACCGCGCACGAACCGCCGGATCTGCGGCTCGTCTTCAATGACAACGGCTGTGTGTGAGGACATGTTCTTCAGAGCTGGGCTTCCATGGATACCGGCGGGGCCCGCCGCGGCAATGTCACGACGAACTCGGCGCCGCCGTCCTGCGCGTTCGAGGCAGTCACGTCTCCGCCGTGCGCATTGACCACGGCCTTGCAGATGGCAAGACCCAGGCCGACGCCAGGCGTGGCCGATTCCGCCTGGCCGCGCGTGAACTTGTCGAACAGCGTCTGCTCATGGCCCTTCACGACTTCGGGCAGGCCGGGCCCGTGGTCGCGCACCGTGAGCACCAGGGCGGCGTCGGTGACGGAGCCGCTCACCACGATCGGCGGCGCGCCGTATTTCGCGGCGTTTTCCAGCAGGTTGACGAGCACGCGCTCGATGAGCACGGCATCGAACTCGACGAGCGGCAAGTCGACCGGCAGCACCGTCTGCACATGCACGCCGCCCAGCGCCGGTTCGGCCGCCCGGATCGCCGACCCGAGGACTTCTTCCACCGACTGCCAGTCGCGCCGCAGGTTCACCGCGCCGCCGGCAATGCCGCTTTCGAGGCGCGCCATGTCCAGCAGATTGCTGACCAGCGCGTGGAGCTGGTGTGCCTGCGAGACGATTGCGCGAGCGGCCTCCACGTGCTCGTCGGACGGCAGGTTCTGCAGCGACTCGGCCAGTGCGATCAACGCTGTGAGCGGGGTGCGTACGTCATGCGAAATTGCTCCGAGCAAGGCGTTGCGCAGGCGCTCCGATTCCATTTCGACCACCGCCTGCTGGGCCACCTCGACGTAATGCACGCGCTCCAGCGCGATGGCGATCTGCCGCGCCAGCGTCTCGAGTTGCTGCGCCTGCTCGGGAATCAGCAGCCAGCGCGGCTGCGCCGGCGACAGCGCGAGCACGCCGCGAATGCGCATCGGCGCCTGCAGCGGCACGTAGTGCCAAGGTTGTGCCGCCAGCGTGGCGGTTGCGAGTCCGGCCGGCTGGCCCTGGCGAAACGACCAATCGGCGACGGAGGCGTCGAATCCCTTGGGTGCCTGCGACGGCATCACGAGACGGTCGTTCGCGTCCGTCACCAGCACCAGCGCACGGCCGCCGAAATGGCCTTCGACCGCCGCTGCTCCGAGCTCGACGACCTGTGTGCTCTCGAGCGCAGCCGACAGCTCGCGCGTGAGTTCGAACAGCGATTGCGCCCGTCGCTCGCGGCTGGCGGACACGCCGGCCGCGAAGCGCAGCCCGGCCGTGAGCTGTCCCACCAGCAGGCCAACGCCGAGCATGACGACGAAGGTCAGGACGTACTGCACGTCGCTGACGCTGAAGGACAGCCGCGGCGGCACGAAGAAATAGTCGAAGGCCGCAACATTGAGCAGCGCGGCGAAAGCCGCCGGTCCACGCCCGAAGCGCAGCGCCGAACCGACCACGCCGAGCAGGAACAGCATCACGATGTTGGTCAGCTCCAGCACATTCGACAGCGGCATGGCAACCAGCGTGATGCCCACGCTGATCGCCGCGGTAAAGGCGTAGCCGGGCCATCGCGCCCGTGGCCTGTCCGTGTCTTCCACGTTGTCGTCGGCAAGCCGGCCGGGGCGCCCATGCGCAATGCGCCGGGAGCTTTCGGCTCGCGCGACCTCGACGATGTCGAGGCCTGGAGCGTGGCGGGCGAGCTCACGCGTCAGCACGGCCGAAGGCCACCATCGCAGCCAGCCTTCGGCCGCTTCGGCACGCCCCACGACCAGCGTTGCGCAGTTGAGCCGCTGGGCTTGCCCGGCAAGTTCCACCGCGACGTCGACGCCAGTCAGCACCGCAGTCACCGCGCCCAGTTCCTCGGCCAGCTTCAGCACCGCGAGAATGCGGTCGCGCTCCTCCGCGGCAAGCCGCTGCAACCTGGGCGTTTCGACATACACCGCATGCCAGCGCACATTGAGCTGGCCCGCGAGCCGAGCGGCCGTGCGCACCGTCTGCGCCGCGCCTTCATGCGGGCCGACGCAGGCGAGGATCGCGCCCGAGGTGTTCCAGGCCTGCAGCTCGCGGCCCTGCCCGTTGCCACCAGCGCCCGATTGCTCTACGCGCCAGCCGCGCACGTCGTCTTCCACATGCTCGGCGGTGCGGCGCAGCGCAATCTCGCGCAATGCGATCAGGTTGCCCTTGCGAAAGAAGTTCTGCGCAGCGCGCTCGGCCTGCTGCGGCAGGTAGACCTTGCCGGCCGCGAGCCGCGCCGTGAGTTCGTCGGGTGTGACGTCGACCAGCACCACCTCGTCGGCCTCGTCGAGCACGGTGTCGGGCACGGTCTCGTGCACGCGCACGCCAGTGATGGCGCCGACCGTACCGTTGAGGCTTTCGAGGTGCTGCACGTTGAGGGCAGACCACACCTCGATGCCAGCGGCCAGCAGTTCCTGCACGTCCTGCCAGCGCTTGGCGTGGCGCGAGCCGGGGGCGTTGGTGTGAGCCAGTTCGTCGACCAGCAGCACGGCGGGCTTGCGCGCGAGCGCGGCGTCGAGGTCGAATTCGGCGAGGGTGCGGCCGCGGTAGTCCAGCTCGCGCAGCGGCAGTGTGTCGAGCCCCGTGAGCAGCGCGGCGGTTTCGGTGCGGCCGTGGGTCTCAACCACGCCGATGAGCACGTCACGGCCGGTGGCGCGCTCGCGCTGCGCGGCGCTCAGCATGGCCCAGGTCTTGCCGACACCGGCACTGGCGCCGAAGTAGATGCGCAGCTTGCCGCGCAGTGCGCGCGCTTCGTCGTTTCGCAATTGGGCCAGCAGGGCATCGGGGTCCGGGCGAATGACATCTTGCATGGACAGGGCCTGCTAGCGTTGCGTGGGGCCCTTGCGCGAGGCAGGACTGCTTGCCTTGGACTCCCTGCGCCTGGCTCCACGCGCATGCCGGCGCGCGGTGCGGGACACGATGAACCACGCGAACCCCAGAGGAATGAACAGCGCCGCCATCGCGCAAAGGACGTGGAACAGGTCAGTCACCATGGTGCAGCTCGCGCGACGCGGGTGTCGTCGCCCCTTACTTCACCTTGTCGAGGGCAATGTTGAGCGACAGCACGTTGACGCGCGACTCGCCCAGCAAGCCGAACAGCGGAGCCTGGGTGTTGCTGGCGATCAGCGCGTTGACCTGCTCGATCGGCACGCCGCGCACGCGCGCCACGCGGGCGGCCTGGTATTGCGCGGCGGCGGGGCTGATGTCGGGGTCGAGCCCGCTGGCCGAAGCCGTGACGAGGTCGACCGGCACCGGCGCGGTGTTGCCCGGATCGGCCGCGCGCAGCGCCTCGACGCGCGCCTTCACCGCATCGGTCAGCGCGGGGTTGAGCGGCCCCTGGTTCGAACCGCCCGAGGCGGTCGCGTTGTAGGGCTGCGGCGCGGTGGCCGACGGACGACCCCAGAAGTGCTTCGCGTCGCTGAAGTTCTGGCCGATGAGCCTGGAGCCCACGGTCGTGCCGTCGAGCACGATCAGGCTGCCCGCCGCCTGCGACGGAAACACCGCCTTCGCGGCGCCGGTGACGGCCATCGGATAGATCAGGCCGGTGAGTGCGCTCAGCAGTGCAAAGACCACGAGCACGGGGCGAACGATATTGCCGTTGTTGTTCATGATTGGAAACTCCTCAGACGAGATGGACGGCTACAAGAAGCCAGTCGATCAACTTGATGCCGATGAAGGGGACGACCAGGCCGCCCAGGCCATAGATGGCAAGGTTGCGGCGCAGCAGCGCGGCGGCGCCGACGGGCCGGTAGCGCACGCCCTTCAATGCCAGCGGAATCAGGAACACGATGACCAGCGCGTTGAAGATCACCGCGCTCAGAATGGCCGACGACGGGCTCGCGAGCCGCATCACGTTGAGCGCGCCCAGCTGCGGATAGGTCGATACGAAGATCGCCGGAATGATGGCGAAGTACTTCGCTACGTCGTTCGCAATCGAGAAGGTGGTGAGCGAGCCGCGCGTCATCAGCAGCGCCTTGCCGGTTTCCACCACTTCGAGCAGCTTGGTCGGGTTGGAGTCGAGGTCGACCATGTTGCCGGCCTCCTTCGCAGCCTGCGTGCCGCTGCCCATGGCCACGGCCACGTCGGCCTGCGCGAGCGCGGGGGCGTCGTTGGTGCCGTCGCCGGTCATGGCCACGAGGCGGCCTTCGGCCTGGTACTGGCGGATGAGCGCGAGCTTGTCTTCGGGTGTGGCTTCGGCCAGGAAGTCGTCGACGCCGGCTTCGGCTGCGATGGCTGCGGCCGTGAGCTTGTTGTCGCCGGTGATCATCACCGTCTTGATGCCCATGCGGCGCAGCTCGGCAAAGCGCTCCTTGATGTCGGTCTTGACGATGTCCTTGAGCTCGACCACGCCAAGCACGCGATTGCCTTCGGCCACGGCCAGCGGCGTGCTGCCGCGACGGGCCGCTTCTTCGGCCGCGCGCAGCACCTCGGGCGCCATGCTGCCGCCGAGCGCCTCGACGTGGCGGCGCACTGCATCGACCGCGCCCTTGCGCAGCTGGACGGCATCAGTGTCGAGGCTGTTGGGCGCGGCGGGCAGGTCGACGCCGCTCATGCGGGTCTGCGCGGTGAAGGGCACGAAATGCGCGCCCTCGACCGACGTCGCTGCGTCGAGGCCGTCGCGGCGGGCCAGCTCCACGATGCTGCGGCCTTCGGGCGTTTCGTCGGCCAGCGATGCGAGCATCGCAGAGCGGGCCAGGCGGGCCTTCGGAATGCCGGGCGCGGGCAGGAACGAAGTGGCCTGGCGGTTGCCGTGCGTGATGGTGCCGGTCTTGTCGAGCAGCAGCACGTCGACGTCGCCGGCGGCTTCCACCGCGCGGCCCGAGGTGGCGATCACGTTGGCCTGCATCATGCGGCTCATGCCGGCCACGCCGATGGCCGACAGCAGGCCGCCGATGGTGGTCGGGATCAGGCACACCAGCAGCGCGACCAGCGCGGTGAGCGACACCACGGTTCCCGCATTGGATGCACCGACGCTGAATATCGAGAACGGCAGCAGCGTGGCGGTGACGATCAGGAACACCAGCGTGAGCGCAACCAGCAGGATGGTGAGCGCGATTTCGTTGGGCGTCTTCTGGCGCTTGGCCGCCTCGACCATGGTGATCATGCGGTCGAGGAACGACTCGCCCGGGTTCACCGAGACGCGCACCACCAGCCAGTCGGACAGCACGCGGGTACCGCCGGTCACAGCCGAGAAGTCGCCGCCCGATTCGCGCACCACGGGCGCCGATTCGCCGGTGATGGCGCTTTCGTCGACCGAGGCCACGCCTTCGATGACTTCGCCGTCGAGCGGAATGACGTCGCCGGTCTCGACCAGCACGACGTCGCCCTTGCGCAGGTTGGGCGCCTGTTCGGGCAGCCACTGCGCGCCGTGGTGCGGCTCATGCAGCTTCTTGGCCCAGGTGTCCTTGCGCAGGCCGCGCAGCGAGGCGGCCTGCGCCTTGCTGCGGCCTTCTGCCAGTGCTTCGGCGAAGTTGGCGAACAGCACGGTGAACCACAGCCAGATGGTCACGGCCAGCACGAAGGCGGGCTTCATGCCGGTGTCGCCCGGGAAGCTCATCGCATGCACCCAGAGCAGCGTCGTCAGGATGCTGCCGATGTAGACGATGAACATCACCGGGTTGCGCCACTGCACCCGCGGGCTCAGCTTGGTGACGGAGGCCCAGAGGGCGGGCCGCAGGAGCGCTGCATCGAACAGCGAAAGGGAAGTATTGGTCTTTGTAGTCATGGTCCGGGCCTCACTTCGCCCACAGCATCAGGTGCTCGACGACCGGTCCCAGCGCGAGCGCCGGCACGTAGTTGAGCAAGCCCACCAGCAGCACGGTGCCGATCAGCAGCGTCACGAACAGCGGCCCATGCGTGGGCATGGTGCCGGCCGTGACCGGAAGGCGCTTCTTGGCGGCGAGCGCGCCGGCAATGGCGAGCACCGGCACGATCACTCCGAAGCGGCCGAACCACATGACGACCGCCAGCAGCGCGTTGTAGAACGGCGTGTTGGCCGACAAGCCCGCGAAGGCGCTGCCGTTGTTGTTGCCGGCCGAGGTCAGCGCGTACAGGATCTCCGAGAACCCATGCGCGCCGGGGTTGGCGATGCCGGCCTTGCCCGCATCGGCGATCACGGCAACGGCCGTGCCGGCCAGCACCAGGATCGGCGTCACCAGGATGGCGACCGAGGTGAGCTTCATCTCATAGACCTCGATCTTCTTGCCGAGGTACTCGGGCGTGCGGCCGATCATCAGGCCGGCGATGAACACCGCCAGGATCGCGAAGATCAGCATGCTGTAGAGCCCGGTGCCCACGCCGCCGAACACCACTTCGCCCAGCTGCATCAGCACCATGGGCACCATGCCGCCGAGCGGGGTGAGCGAGTCGTGCATGGCGTTCACCGCGCCGCACGAGGCCGCCGTGGTGATGGCGGCGAAGAGGGCCGAGGCGTCGATGCCGAAGCGCACTTCCTTGCCTTCCATGTTGCCGCCGCTTTGCAGCACGCTCGACACCTGGTCGACGCCCAGCGGCGTCAGCAGCGGGTTGCCGGCCTGCTCGGCGGGGTTGAGCACGACCACGGCGATGACGAAGATCACCGTCATGGCCGCGAGCACGGCCCAGCCCTGGCGGATGTCGCCGACCACGCGGCCGAAGGTGAAGCACAGCGCCGCCGGGATCACGAAGATCGCGAGCATCTGCAGCAGGTTCGCAAACGCCGTCGGGTTCTCGTACGGATGCGCCGAGTTGGCATTGAAGAAGCCGCCGCCGTTGGTGCCGAGCATCTTGATGGCTTCCTGCGAAGCGACCGGGCCCATGGCGAGCGTCTGCGTCTTGGTGGTGGCGTCTTCCATCACCGGCTGGCCCTTGTCGTCCTTCAGCGGCTGGCCGTTGGCGTCGTTCTTCGGCTGCTGGAAGGCGGTGGTCTCGAGCGTGTCCACCGTCTTGTAGGCGTCGAAGTTCTGGATCACGCCCTGGCCCGCGAGGAGCATCGCGAGCACGAAGGAGATCGGCAGCAGAAGCCAGGTCGTGATGCGCGTGACATCGACCCAGAAGTTGCCCACGAAGCCCTTGCCGTCGGTGCGGCGCGCCGCAAAGCCGCGCACCAGCACGAAGGCCACTGCAATGCCCGTGGCGGCGGAGAAGAAGTTCTGCACCGTGAGGCCGAGCATCTGCGTGAGATAGCTCATGGTCGATTCACCGGCATAGCCCTGCCAGTTGGTGTTGGAGACGAAGCTCACCGCGGTGTTGAAGGCCGAGTCGGGCGACACGGCCGTCATGCCCGCCGGGTTGAACGGCAGCCAGCCCTGCAGTCGTTGCAGGCCATAGACAGCCAGCGCACCGACCGCGTTGAACGCGAGCAGCGCAAAGGCGTAGGTGCGCCAGTGCATGGAGTTGTCGGGCGAGACGCCGGCAAGCTTGTAGAGAGGTGCTTCGACGCGTTGAGTCCAACGCGGCATATGGCCATTGCACATCGCCGCCAGGAAACGTCCGAGCGGCCATGCAAGCAACAGCAGCACGACGAGATAGAAGGCCAGAAGCCCCCAGGCCGAGCTACTCATGATCAGAACTCCTCGGCGCAGATGAGCGCAAAGACGAGGTAGGCGAACAGGATCACGGCGATAAGCCCGGCGAACCCGTAGAGGACTTCAAGTCCGATCATGGCCGTTCTCCCTTGGGCGTATCGAGCTTGTGCAGCCCGACTACCAGTTCGGCCACTACGACCCACATGACCGCAATGGCGGCAATCCACACGATGTCCATTCATCACTCCTGCAAACGAAACAAGTCAGTGAGTCTCTGCAGGCGCGCGTAAAAACAGGGATAAATCTTGGGAGCGGGCTGTAAAAAGAATATAAAAATCCGGAGAGCGCGGTATACGAAGGAACGACGCATCGCTTTGAAACAAGCGAAAGCACGTGCCCCTTGACGGCTGCCGGTGGCGGCGGATTCAACCGGTCGATGCAACACACTGATTGCTGCGTACGCAGAAGGAGTGTTGCAGATGAAGTACCGGACGCGAACCTACTACACGGACAGCCAAAAAGCATTGATGTGGGAGCGATGGAAGCAGGGGTGGACGCTCCATCAGATTGCGCAGCTGTTCAATCGGGCGCACACGTCGGTGCAGGGAATTCTGTCCCGCACTGGCGGCTTTCGACCACCGCCGCGCAGCCGTTCTGTAAGAGCGCTGACCTTGGCCGAGAGAGAAGGGATCTCTCGCGCCGTGGTGGCCGGCCAATCAATTCGCGCAATTGCTGCCCTGCTCGGGCGAGCGCCATCAACGATTAGCCGCGAGATCAAGCGCAATGGGGGGCGATCCAACTACCGGGCGACCGAAGCGGAGGGCGCTGCTTGGAATCGTGCGCTTCGCCCCAAGCAGTGCAGGCTGGCGGTAAACAGAGCTCTGGCGCAAATCGTGACTGACAAGCTTCGGCTGCTGTGGTCGCCGGAACAAATCGCCGGGTGGCTCAAGCATACTTATCCATGCGACGAGAGCCAACACGTGTCACACGAGACCATCTACCGCAGCCTTTTCATTCAAGCGCGTGGTGCCTTGAAGAAGGAACTGTTGCAGCATCTGAGACGCACGCGCGGCATGCGCCGGTCTCGGCATCACACTCAGAAGACCGACACCCACGGGCAGATCGTTGGCGCCGTCTCCATCAGCGAACGGCCCGCATCCATAGAGGATCGCGCGGTGCCTGGTCACTGGGAAGGAGACTTGGTCTTCGGCAGCCACAACAGCCAGATCGCAACGCTGGTTGAGCGTCAGACGCGGTACGTCATGCTCGTGAAAGTGGGTGGCAAGGACACCGAGACGGTCGTCAACGCCTTGATCAAGAACGCTCGAAAGCTTCCTCAAGAGCTCTACAAATCGCTGACATGGGATCGAGGCAAAGAGATGGCCGGACACAAGCGCTTCACGCTGGCAACAGACATCCAGGTCTACTTCTGTGATCCACGCAGCCCTTGGCAACGCGGCAGCAACGAGAACACGAACGGTCTGCTCAGGCAGTACCTGCCCAAGGGCATAGACATCTCAAGCTACTCACAAGCCAAGCTCAACGCCCTGGCGAGACAATTGAACGAGAGGCCGAGAAAAACTCTCGGCTTCCAGACCCCGGCTGAGATGTTCAGCCAGACCGTTGCATCGACCGGTTGAATCCGCCGGCCAAGGCTGCGGTTCGCCGCAGTGACAGCGCTCGAGAGACCCCACAAAGGACCCCGATGAACGCGATCAAAGAAGCACGCCAGATCATCACGGCCGACCCGAACGGCGAGGAGTCCCTGACTCTGGCCCGACTGGTGCTGGCCCTGGAATCCGAGGGCGACTTCCCTCTTGCCAGCCTCTACACGCTGAGCCTCGGCACCTTCAGTCTTGCGATGGAGATCCTGAAGGAGTGGCGGCTCGACCGCTACTACGCGAGAAAGGGAAAGCTGCTGGATGTGTCCTATCAGGCGCAGGTCCTGGCAGCACACTGAAACTCCGCCGGAGGCCGCACCTTGGTCCCGGCAAGCCAGCTCCGGGTCATCATCGGCGAGGTTGAACCTCACGCGTTTTCCTGGACGCTCATGGAGCGCAAGGAGACGGACATCATCGATGTGCAGGTGGCGCGCTCTCCGAAGAACTTTCCCGAATTCGATCTTGCATTGGAAGACGGCTTTCTCGCGCTGAAGGAGTTGGCGCGCGAGCACAAGCGTTGACTGACGGTGCTGCCCGGTGCGTCGCACCAGGCAGCCTCCGGATCCATTACTTGGCGGCGGCGACAGACACCTTGTTCGCGGCTTGCTTGATCAACGCTGCAACAGCCTTGGGATTCGAAACGTAGACGGCGTGGCTGCCTGGGACTTCCGTGACGACGGAACCCGCGCGCTTGGACATGTTGCGCTGCGCAGGCGGCGGGATCATCTTGTCGTCCTTGGCCACGAGGTACCAGCTCGGCTTCGACTTCCATGCCGGTTCGCTCACCGCGCCGGCGAGGGCTGCAACACCCCACGGTACCTGCGAATTCGCCATGAACGCGGCCGTTTCGCCCTTCACGTCCGCTGCGAAAGAGGCAGCGAACTTCGTCTTGTCGAGCATCAGGAAGCCGTCGACCGGCGGGAGGATCGGGGGAACCGGTGCGCCAGGCGGCGGGTTCTTGATCAGCGAGTCGACCGACTCGCCCTTGTCGGGAGCAAACGCAGCGATATAGACCAGGCTCGCCACTTTTTCATCGTTGCCTGCCTCGGTGACGACGACACCGCCATACGAGTGACCGACGAGAACGACCGGCCCCTTCTGGGCGGCGATTGCGCGCTTCGTGACGGCGACGTCGTCCGCCAGCGAGATGGTCGGGTTCTGGACGATGGTGACGTCGTACCCATCCTTCGTGAGGATCTTGTAGACGCCTTCCCAGCCGGAACCGTCGACGAAACCACCGTGCACCAGAACGATGCCGGGCTTTGCCGTCGTGGCGGTGGCAGCGCTGGCCGCACCCGTTGCGATGACTGCGGCGCCGAAAGCGGCGGTGAAGAGCTTTGCGATCTTGAGCATGGACATTTGCAACTCCTGAATGCGCGCATCAGCGCGCTGCTGATTGAACAAGTGCGTTACGGGCGATGCCACCGAAAGCCGCACACGAACTCTCGTGGTGCCGTAAATTTATGACTCAATAGTTTAAGTGTCAAGTATTTAGTGGTGAAGCTGTTTTCCGCTCTTGAGGGTTGACGGCAGCCGCGTTGGCGGGGATGAAAGTGACGCACGAAATTACGGCCGTCGGCACCTTGCGGGCGCGGACGGCCGTAATCGCGTGCAGCGCGAGTCTTGGCTTATGCCTCGTAGTGGCTGAGGAACAGGTCTACCGCCGCATTGGCGATCTGCCGCTGCGCACGCGGCGCCAGCTTGGGCTGGCCCAGCGCGACCTGCGGCCAGAAGGCCACGCCCTTGACCAGGCTCTCCAGTTGCTGCGCGGCCAGTGAAGCGTCGCCTGCCTTCAGGCGGCCGTCCTTCTGTGCGGCGCGAATCCAGCCGAGCACCCCGCCTTCCTTCTGGCCCAGGCGATTCATCATCTCCTGCACGCGTTCGGGCGAATGGATGGCGGCCGCGATGGCCACGCGTGCGAGGTCGAGAAAGTTGTCGTCGGCCAGCAGGGACATTTTCTGCATCAGCAGCGCGAGCAACTGCTCGCGCACCGGCGCATCGGCGCGATAGGGCAGCTCTTCCTGGCTCGCGGCGCTTTCCCACAGCACGCGCAGGATCTCGGCGAAGAGTTCGTCCTTGCTCGGAAAGTGGTTGTACAGCGTGCGCTTCGAAACCTCGGCGCGGGCGGCGATCTTGTCGACGCTCGTAGCCTCGAAGCCGCTGGCGCGGAACTCGGCGATGGCGGCCTGGACGATCGCCTCGCGCTTGCGGTCGGTAAGACGTATAGCCTGGGTCATGGGCGGATTTTACACCGCTGAGTTTACTTTTTTGAATTTCGCTGTACACTCCGAAAAATTACACCGCGTGGTGTACTTTTTATCCTCCCTCTTGATCGGAGTGCTCCGCATGACCAACCAGTCCCTCTGCCTTCGCCGTAGCGAGCCCGTCGTTCGCGCCTCGTCGCCGCGACAGCTTGACGGCAAGTTCCGCAACGTCGTGCCGCGCGAGGAACCCGGCTTCGCCAAGACGCTCGCCATCGCCTGGCGCATATTGACGCAGAAGCCCGACACCACGGTGCCGCGCGCGCCGATTCCGGTGCAGCCCCTCAGCGCGGCAGCACTGGCCGCCGCACCCGACGCGAGCCTGTTCCGTCTCGGGCACTCCACCCTGCTCCTGAAGCTCGCCGGCGAGTTCTGGCTTACCGACCCGGTGTTCTCCGAACGCGCATCACCGTTCCAGTGGATGGGGCCGAAGCGCTTTCATGCACCGCCCATTGCCATCGACGATCTGCCGCCGATCAAGGGCGTGATCCTGTCGCACGACCACTACGACCATCTCGACCACGCCGCCATCGTGAAGCTGGCGCCCAAGGTGGATGTGTTCATCACGCCCATCGGCGTGGGCGACCGTTTGATCGCCTGGGGCGTGGACGCGGCCAAGGTGCAGCAGCTCGACTGGTGGCAGCAGACGGCTGTGGCGGGCGTGCGGCTGGTGGCGGTGCCGGCGCAGCATTTTTCCGGGCGCAGCCTTACCGACAGCGATCGCACCCTGTGGGTGTCGTGGGTGATCATGGCTGACGACCTGCGCCTGTTCTTCAGCGGAGACACCGGCTACCACGCCGACTTCAAGACCATCGGCGAGCGCTTCGGCCCCTTCGATGTGACGATGCTCGAAACCGGCGCCTACGACGCACAGTGGCCCGAGGTGCACATGCAGCCCGAAGAAACGCTGCAGGCCCATCTCGATCTCAAAGGCCGCTGGCTGATGCCCGTGCACAACGGCACCTTCGACCTGGCGATGCACGCCTGGCACGAGCCCTTCGACCGCATCCAGGCACTGGCTGAAGCAGCCGGCATCGAGCTGGCCACACCGGCCATGGGCGAACAACTGTCGCTGGCCCAGCCGCACACGGGGCGGCGCTGGTGGCGCGAGCTCTAGCAGCAAACTCCGCATCGAAGGCACCCGCACAAAATAGAGAATGATTCTCATCCGTACGCATGAGATAAACTTCGCGTGAATTCTCTTTGAGTACTGCGCGCTTGCACGCGGCGCGGGCTCGCACGCTCCCATGCACAAGCTCCTTCTGGCAACGCCACTCGCGCTCGCGGGCGCCGTTTCTTACTCTCACGCACAAACGCCCGATCCCGCCTCCGATGCGTCCGGGCAGCTCAGCACAGTCACGGTGCAATCCAGCGCGACCAACGGATTCGTCGCGAACACCGTGGAGGCCGGCACATTCCGGGGCGCCAACATCCTGGAGGTTCCCGCGACGGTCAACACGGTCACGAGCGATGTGTTCGAGCTCCAGGGCGCGACAGGTATCTACGACGTGCTGCGCAACACCGCCGGCGTGACGCGCCAGCAGAACGGCGGCGACACCTTCGACCAGCTCGTGATCCGCGGCATCGCGGTCGAGAACCGGACGAACTACCGGCTCAACGGCTCGCTCGCAATTCCCAACGTCTCCGAGATTCCCATGGAGAACAAGGAGCGTGTCGAGGTGCTGAAGGGGGCCTCGGCGCTCTACTACGGCTTCACCACGCCGGCCGGCATCATCAACCTGGTGACCAAGCGCGCCGGCAGCACGCCGGTGACTTCCGTCGGCCTCACCGTCGACGACAAGGGCTCCTTGCAGGCCTCCACCGACATCGGGCGCCAGTTCGGCGACCAGAACCAGTTCGGGGTGCGAATCAACGCGGCCGGCGGCCGCGTCGGCTCCAACATCGACGGCATAGACGGCAATCGCCGGTTCGTGTCGGCCGCTTTCGACTGGCGCGTCAACAGCCGCCTCACCCTCAAGGCCGACGTCGAAAACTACCGCAAGCGCATCACCGAGCAGGCCGGCATCACGAGGCCGGCGGCCGTCAACGGCGTGATCACTCTGCCAGCCCTGCCCGACCCGAACAGGCTGCTGGGCCCGGCCTGGGCGGTCTTCGACGCCGAAGTCACCAACACCCAGCTGCGCGCCGACTATTCGCTCAGCGACAACTGGGCGCTGACGGTGGAAGCCGGCCACTCCGAAGCCGAGCGCGACCGCAGGCTCGCCAGCTTCAGCAACTACAACGTGCTGACCGGCGCTGGCCGCATCACCGGCAACGACCAGAGCCTGAAGCAGACCTCCGACCTGTTCCGCACGGAGCTGTTCGGCACGTTCTCGACCGGCAGCTTGCAGCACGAACTCACCATCGGCGCCGCGCAGAGCAAGAAAACTCAGGATCCGATCTACCAGCGCAACTACGGCGGCGCGAGTACCGCGCAGAACCTGTACAACCCGGTCGTCATCGGCTACCTGCCGCTGACCGCGCTCCCGACCCGGCCCACCACCGGGGCACAGGACAGCAAGGAACTGGGTCTTTACGCACTCGACCGCATCACCCTCTCGCCGCAATGGCAACTGGTGGTCGGTGCGCGCCATACGCACTTCGAGAGCACGCAGGGCGCGAGCGCCACGATCCCCCTGATCGCCTTCGACGTGCGCAAGACCACGCCGCTCGCGGCGCTCAGCTACAAGTTCACGCCCGACCTGGTGGGCTACGTGTCGTACGCACAAGGCGTCGAGGAAGGCGAAATCGCACCCGCCGGCACCACCAACCAGAACGCCCACATGCCGCCCGGCGTGAGCAAGCAGAAAGAAATCGGCCTGCGCTGGCTCACCAGCGGCGGCATGCTGCTGTCCGGCGCCCTGTTCGACATCGAACGCCCGGGCGCCTACACCAACAGCGCCAACACCTTCGTGGCCGATGGCCGGCAGCGCTACCGCGGCCTCGAACTCTCGGCACAGGGCCGCCTGACCCGCGCACTCGCTTGGCAACTCTCGGCCCAATCGCTCGACGCCGAGTTCCGCGACATCAACGCGCAGTACAACGGCAAGATGCCCGAGAACACCGCCAAGCAAACGGCCAGCGCCTTCCTCTCGTACGACATCGCGGCAGTGCCGGGCCTGTCGGTCAATGGCGGGGCCTACTACACGGGGCGGCGCCCGGTGGACGACCTGAACCAGGCGTTCATCGGCGGAAACACCATCTTCGGCCTGGGCGCCCGCTACGTCACGCAGCTGTTCGGCAAGCGCACCCTGTGGCAGATCAACATCGACAACGTCGCCGACAAGCGCTACTGGGCGGCGGCCGGCACGCGGCTGGCCGTTGGAACGCCGCGCTCGGTCAAGGCGACGCTGAAGATCGATCTCTGACACCAACAACAACCCAGCCGCGCCCACGGCGGCCCCAACCCCACTTCCCGACATGGCCCTCCTGAGGCGCGCCTGGTTCCAGATCCACTGGTTCATCGGCATCACGGCCGGGTCCGTGCTCGTGCTGATCGGGCTGACCGGCGCCACGCTCTCCTTTCGCGCCGAGATCATCGACGCGATCAATCCCGAACTGCGCCATGCGCCCAACCCGGGCGGCGCGACGGCGCTGTTGCCCGCGGCACTGGCACAGCAGCTGCAGGCGGCGCATCCGAAGCGCCGGATCGTCACGCTCACCGTGTTTGCCGAACCCGGGCGGCCGGCACGCGTCAACTTCGCCCCACCGGAAGGCCAGCGCCAGGGCGAAGTGCGGCTGGTCGATCCATGGACGGCCGAGCTGCTGCCCGAGCCGAAGGGAGACGCCTTCTTCGAGTTCGTCGAAAGCCTGCACCGATGGCTCCTGCTGCCCCGCGACACAGGCAAGCCCGTCACCGGCACCCTGGCCACGGGCCTGCTGATCCTGGCGTTGTCGGGCCTCTATCTGCGCTGGCCGCGCCGGCCGCTTGCCTGGCGGGCCTGGTTGAAGCTGGACTTCGCGCTCACCGGTCGCGCATTCCTCTGGAACCTGCATGCGGTGGTCGGCACCATTGCGCTGCTGGCGTACCTGGCCTCCAGCCTGACGGGCCTCTACTGGGGCTTCGATGGTGTGCGAACGCTGGTCGACAACGCAGCAGGCGAAGGTCGCATGGTCCGCACGCAGCGCATGCAGGCCGGCGGCGCGGCTGCCAAGGCAACTGCGGCGCCCAAGCCCGACCTGCAACGAGTGTGGCAATCCTTCCTGCAGGAAACCAACGGCGACTGGAGCCTGGTCACGCTGCGCATGCCCACGCGCAACGCAACGCAGATCGAAGCGACCTACCTGCGCGCCAACCCCGAGCACGAGCGCGCGCGCAACCGTCTCTATCTCGACGCCGTCACCGGTGAAGCCACGCAGCATGAACGCTACGCCGACAAGCCATTGGCGGGCCGGCTGGTCAACAGCATCTATCCGCTGCACATGGGAACCTACTGGGGCCTGCCGGGCCGCATCGTGATGACGCTCAGCAGCCTGGGGCTGTCGCTGTTCGCGATCACGGGATGGATGCTCTATCTCGGGCGCCGGCGCACGAAGCGCGCGGTGCGCGACGAACGCGCACGCCTCAGCCCGGCCCTGCCACCGGACAGCCACGGCGCCGAGCCCGTGCTGCTCACCTTCGCGACCCAGACCGGCCATGCAGAGCGCGTCGCGTTGCAGACGGCGGCGGTGCTGCAATCGGCTGGCGTCGCGGTGGTGCTGCAGCCACTGGTGCGCCTGAGCGTGGATGCGCTGCAGCGCTACCGCAAGGTGCTGCTGGTGGCCAGCACCTTCGGCGACGGCGATCCGCCAGACAGCCTGCGCGCCTTTGCACGCCAGTTCGCGCGACAGACTGGTTCCGGCTTGCAGCACGTGCACTACGGTTTGCTCGCATTGGGCGACAGGCACTACGCCAACTTCTGCGGCTTCGGCAGGGCGCTCGACCACGATCTGCGCGGCCATGGCGCGCAGGCGCTGTTCCCGATGATCGAGGTGAGCAACGGCGATGCCGGCGCCCTTGCGCGCTGGCAGCAGTCGCTGGCCGACACGTTCGCGGTGCAGGTCGACACGTGGCAAAGACACCAGCCGAAGGTGGCACCCTTCGAGCCGTGGCGCCTCGTGCGCCGCACCCTGCTCAACGCAGGCAGTCAAGGCGCGCCCCTCTTCGAGATCGAACTGGCCCGCCCCGATTCGGAAGCCTGGAAGCCAGGCGCACTCGTCGAACTGCTGCCGCGCCAGGCTCGCCCCGCAGTCGAGCGGGCCCTGCGCGACGCCGGGCTCGACGGACGAACACTCGTCCGCTTCGATGGCCATGAGCGCACGCTCGAAGATGCCCTGTCTCGCAGCACGCTTACGACGGCAACACCCGCCGCAACCGCGCAAGCGCTGGCCGACACACTGGTGCCGCTGGCGCCGCGCAGCTACTCGGTGGCATCGATCACAACGGACGGTTGCGTGCAATTGCTGGTGCGCCAGGTCCGCCACGATGACGGGCTGGGCATCGCATCGGGCTGGCTGACCGCCTCGGCTCCCGCTGACGCCGCCATCGAGCTGCGCCTGCTGCCCAATCCCGGTTTTGCGCTGGTCGACGACGAGGTGCCGTGCATCTTCATCGGCAACGGTTCCGGCTTCGCGGGCCTGCGCGCGCATCTTCGCGAACGCGCGCGGCGAGGACACGGGCGCAACTGGCTGGTCTACGGCGAGCGGAACGCCGCGCACGATTCCTTCTGCGCCACGGACATCGCGCAATGGCAGGCCGCCGGAGCGCTTGAGCGCGTCGACCTGGTGTTCTCCCGCGACCAGGCCCAACGCCGGTACGTGCAAGACCGGTTGCGCGAAACTGCCGACGCTCTGCGGCAATGGGTTGCCGAGCGTGCCGTGATCTATGTCTGCGGCAGCCTCGAAGGCATGGCTCCGGGCGTCGATTCGGCGCTGCGCGAGGCTCTGGGTGAACAGGTCTTCGATGACCTGGTCGCGCAGGGCCGCTATCGCCGCGATGTCTATTGAGTCACGGCGGGACGCCGTATCCGGCGAAGGCCCGGCTCATGTGCAGCATCCCGAAGAGATTGGTCTCGAGTTGCTCGCGCTACTGCTTGCGCGTTGTCTTCCGTGGCTCGATGTCCATCCCTGAGATGCCGTTGACGAACAGCTGAGTCGCGATCGGCACCATCTGCTCGTAGGTGAAGCGCCCCTCGGGGCGGAACCAGGTGAACATCCAGTTGAGCATGCCGAACAGGAACATCTGTCGAGCTGACGATCGTCGGCGCCTTGAAACGGGTCTTGCGCCGATCCGCAGAAATCCGGATGGGCACGAAGACGATCTTCAAAGCCCCGCGAAGGGCCTCGCGACTTCGCCGGCGGCCACGAAGCGGCGCTCGCGCATCCACTTGGTCATGACCCACTTCTCGCCTCGGGTCACGATCGCACTGGCGTGCAGGGAGCGCGTGTCGACGCGGCCGTTTTCATCGGCGTACTCGAAGTAGCAGGCATTGCCGCGAATCGGCGAAACCGCCAGGCCAAGCTGCGGAAAGACGGTCTGGCCGCCGTCCTGCACGTCGTTGAGATAGGTCACCAGGGTGCTCACGCGCTGGCCGCTTCGCGCGATGGATTCACGGTTGGCGGCGTTGGTGGGTGCCAGATAGTCGTAGTGAGGCTCGCTGCCCGCGCCGCTCGGGTAGTACAGCACCTGCAGCCCCTCGCCGTTTTCCAACGGAAGGTTCATCAGCGCCGACAGGCGCCGATCGAGACGGGCGACCAGGTCGTTCTCGCCCAGGCGGAAGAACATGCCCCAGCTGGCGCGCTTGTCGCTCACCACATCGCGGCCGCTGGTTGGATCGACCAGCGTGGAAGGCTTCAGGCGCGGGCGCGCCATTTCGATGATGCCCTTGCACTCGTCGGCATCCACAACGTTGCCGAGCGCGGCAAAGACCGGGTCTTCGCCGCGCGAGTGCACGACGATCTCGCGGTCGGCCGCTGCAATCCGCGTGCCTGGTGCAAGTCGCGCCACGGGCTTGGCCGGAGCTTCGTCCGGCAGTTCGATGGCGTCGGCCGGCATCGCTGCGCCACGCTGGCGCGCATCGACATAAGCCGCGACGATGGCCTGCGCCGCGCGCTCGTTCATGCCTTGCTTGAGCATGGTGGCCACCAGCACGTGCGGCGCCTGGCCGGCATTGAGGTTGTGCGTGAGCCAGCGGCCCAGGTCAGGCGAGAAGCGGATGACGGTGCTCATGAGGCACCACAGGTGCGAGTCAAACCGGCCCCATCCGGGCGACCCAGCCCTTGTCGCCGAGCGTGAAGCCCTGGCGCAGTTGCAACTGCCCGCCCGCGCCATTCGTGATGCGCGTGATCATCGGGAACACGCGCTGCGCGTCGGCGTTCTGCATCCACGGCGCCGTGTCGATCTGGTAGGTGTAGCTCACCACCGCCAGCGGATGGCTTGCATCAGATGCATCGACCTTGACGTCGACGATCTTCTCGCGCTTGAGGTGCGCCACGCAGAAGTCGTTGGCGTGCTCGGTGCCGTGGTTTGCGTACGGATGCGGCTTGTAGAACTTGCGGCCGGCGTCGGTCAGCTCGAATCGCTTGACCGCGCCGTCCGGGTTCTCGCTGCTCTTCGGTACGGAGACGATGGTGCTGTGCACCAGGCCCAGTTGCTCCATCACCGGAAACTGGATGGCGTGGCGTGCACCAGAGCCGGCCTCGGCTTCTGTCAGGTCGATCGGCCAGTCGAACATTGAAAGGCAGATGTCGCCACGCTGGGCCAGGTGGTCATCCAGTGCAGCCGCGAGGTTCTCGGCGGTGGGTGCCTTGGCGTCGTGGCTGGCGCTGCATGCGGCCAGCGCGCAGACAATGGCGATGCCCGTCAGGGTCTTGATCGAAGTCCGGGTGTGCCGGCCCGGGCGGATGGAGCGGAGATTCATGGGGTCTCTGGTTGATTTACGGGTAGCAGGCAGTGCATGGCGATCGCGGACCTAGTGCGCATCCAGTTCGTCCGCGACCCAGCCGCGCCGCGTGAGGTGAACGCCAAGGCGCACCTGCATCGTTCCTTCGCGCTGGATGGCGCGCGCCAGCAACGGAAAGACCTGCTGCACTTCGGGCGCTGTTGCCCAGGGATCGGGCGCGATGCGGTAGGTGAAGAGCAACGAGGTCGCGGTACGGCCGTCGCGTGTTTGCGGCGGGTCCCAGCCGATCAGGCGATCCAGGCTCAGGGTGGCCGCGCAGAAGTCGGCCGGGTGCGTGACCGTCTGCGTCGTGGTGCGTATCACCACGGGCACCTGGAGGTAGTACTTGCGCCCCGCATCGGTCAGCGCGTATTCGCGGGCCGGCACGGTGATGGCGACATCCTTGCCGGTCACCAGGCCCAGCTTTTCGAGCACCGGCATCTGCTGCGCATCGGGCTCGTGCGATCCGGCCGGCACCGTGATCGGCCAGGCGTATTTGGCCAGGCAGACGTGCCCGCGCTGCGCGAGATAGTCGTTGACTGTCGCCGTGAAGTTGTCGCGATCCGGAAAGCGCGCCTGTTCGTTGTCGCAGCCGGCGAGCAAGACCAGCGAGGCCAGCAATACCAGCAGGGACGCGACGCCGCCGACGCGTCGGGCAAGGACCGAGGTTGTGTTCGTCTTCACTTCACGCACCTGCCCGTGGTCGGTGCGGCGGAGGGAGGCTGGTAACCGTCACTGAACGTGCCCAGGAAGCAGACCAGGTCGGCGATCTGCTGCGGTGTCATGACCGGTGGGGAGCCGGGCGCGCGCGGCCGCGTGCCGCTGGCAAGCGTCTTCTCGCCGCCCTCGCCGGTGCCCAGCGGCACTTCCTCGTCGATGCTGCCTTGCTGCGAGCGCGGCAGGTCGTTGTACTTGTTGACCGTTGCGCCCGGCACATGGGTGGGTTGCAACGCCCAGTTCGGATTGGCCTGCGGCGCACCGGAGCCGTCGTTGTTGGCGGGGTACCAATACTCCGGGTTGGTGTCCCGCGTGTTGTAGAAGTTGACGACCTGCTCCAGCGAGTGGAGCACGCCGTTATGGAAGAAGGCACCCCGCGTCGCCACGTTGCGCAACCCGGGAACCTTGAACATGCCGCAGTACGGGTTGGGCGTGTCCGGTGTGGCGGGCATGTGGTCGGTGCGGTAGGGGCCGCACAGTCCCATGTCGAAGTATTTCGGGTCGTCGTTGGCCGGAATCGGATCCGGATTGTTCGGGATCGACCTGTCATTGCGCGGCGCACCCAGGGCCTGGTAGGTGAAGTCCGTCATCAGGCCGGTGTTGCCGTTGAAGTTGGCGCCCGTGTAGTGGCAGCCCGAGCAATTGGTGACGCCGGTGCTGTGAAACAGAACCTCGCCGCGCCGCTCGGCCGGCGTCAGCGTGCCGCCGAGCTTGTTGAAGACATGGAGGTCGTACTTGCTGCTGTACGGGTGAAAGCTGATGTCTTCAGTCTCCAGTGCCTGGATCGCAGTGCCGAGGGCATCGAAAGCCTTGTCGGTGTTGTCGAACACATCGGCGCCGAAAGCCTGTTTGAACAAGCCGGCATAGGTGCTGCTCTGGACCACCTTCATGACCGCCTCCTTGGAGGCGTTGTTCATCTCGAGCGGGTTGAGCAGCGGCATTCCGGCCTGCGTCGCCAGCGTCGCCGCGCGGCCATCCGCCATGAAGCCGCCGCCGGGCGAACTGGTGGTCACGCCGTCGGGGTTCGGCGCGTTGTCGTCGTAGGCCGGCGTCGATTCCCTGTAGCGCAGCGAGGGCACGGCGCGCGCGCCGGTCTGCGTGATGTCGGAGCCCAGCTGCACCGAGATGCTGTTCGGCGGACCGTAGGCGTATTGCGGGTCATGGCAGCTCGCGCACGACATGTTCTTGCCGCTCGACAGGTTCTTGTCGAAGAAGGCCAATTGCCCGACCTGTGCGCCCAGGCTCAGGGGCGGCTTGTGCGGGCCAGTGGTGCTGCCTGCCGTCGTTGCCGCGCTCTTGCCATCGCAAGCCACCAAAGCCAATAGCGCTACCGAGAGCGCCATGACGAGCGGGACTGTCTTGTCCATTGCCAGATTCATCATTCACCGTTGCATCTCGCAGGAGCTGCCATGTCGCCTTGCATGAGTTCGCCTTGCGCGAGCTCGAAGGCCATAAAAAGCTGTTCCAGGCGGCCCCGCGAAGGATTCCGCCTGGAACGCCGCCTCTTGGCGGGCGGCTTTCTGCTTACTTGGTCGCCCAGACGTTGTTCTGGCTCGCGTCAGGTCCCACCTGCGGGGTGATCTGGCCTTCCAGCTTGCCCGTGAGGGCGTCCTGTACACCCACGATGTCGTTCGCGTACAGCTTCTGGGTGTAGTTGGCCGGGATCACATAGGCATGGTTGATCGGCCGTACGGAGTCGAAGTGCGTGTCCGCGCTGTTCTGGTATTCCGGCAGCGCAAGGATGTTGGCCGTGATGAACGCTTCCGTGTATTTGGTGCGGTTCAGGTAAGACGCATCCACGGCCGGGTCGGCGATCTGGAACATGTCCTGCAGCGTGCGCAGGAACGCGAAGTGGCTGTATGCATCGCTGTCCGCAACCTGCTTCTTCGCCGTGCCCACGTCCTGCTGGTTGGACATGATGCCGAAGATCGAATTGCCGTGACCGAAGTTGCCTCCGGCGTAGTTGGCCGGCGGGGTGGTGGCCGTCGCCTTGCCGCTCGCGTCCACGGTCACCGGCGCCGCGCCGGAAGTCGGGCCGCCCGCGTTCCAGCCGCAGCAGGAGCCATTGCTGCCGCCTTCGCCTTCGTCGTACATCACGACGATCGCGACGCGCTTGTGCGGGTTCTTCCACAGCGCCGAGCTGCGGATCTTGTTGACCACCATGCCCAGGTAGATGTCGGCGCGCACGGTGCCGGCGGCCTGGCCGTCGTTGTTGGTGTTCGCGCAGCTCGTGTCGGAGCCGACACCGTGCATGTCGTCGCACTGGTCCGGAACGATGAAGTTGATGTTGCCCACATCGCCCGTGTCCAGGTCCTTGCCGAACTGGTCGTAGATCCAGCCGCCAGGAACCGGGAAGATCGATGACTTGAGCCAGTCCGCTTCCTGGTACTGCGTGCCGAAGATGGTGCGGTTGTTGGCCACGAAATCGGGCAGGCTGCGGGCGCCCTGGAAGGCGATCGACGGGCCGTGCTTGACCTTGTAGAGGCCGCCCTGCGCGGCGAAGTTGGGGGAACCGACGAGAGTGGGCGGGGCGGAGCCGTCGAGGCTGGTGGCGCCCTTGAGCTTGCTCGAGTCGTACGTGGCGGTCACGGCGTTATCGAGGATGCTGTCGGCGCGCACGTCCTGGCCGGGGTTCATCGACTCGCTGTAGGTGCGGATGGTCAGGCCCGCCTTGGACATCGCCGTGAACAGGTTGCTGCCCGGGATGTTGTGCACGGTGCCGCCGGTCGGGTTGTCACCGCAAGTCGGATCGGCTGCGGAGTAATGGGAGCGGCTCTGGCTGTTCGCCGGCGGGAGCTTGCCCTGAGCGGGCATGGTCTGGCCGTCGGAGGCCGCACCACCGGCAAATGCGACGTCCTTGATTTCGTAGGGGCTGCCGGGAACGGCGCCGCAACCGAACCAGTTGTCGTCGGTGATGCCGAAGTCGTCGCCGCCGCCCAGCGCGGTGTAGTTCGGCTCGGACGGGTTGCCGGTCGAGTAGTACGTCTTCAGCTGGTTGTAGTTGTTCAGGATGTAGTTGATGTTGGCCGCGCGCGGGTTGCCGAGGATCACGTCGGTCGACTTGTTTTCTTCGACGATGACGAAGATGTTGTCGTAAGCCGGCACGCCTTCCACGTTGAAGGCCGCCTGCTGCGCCTGCGCGAAGGTGATGGGCGCCTGCTTCTGCGTCGGCACCGTGGGGGTGGCCTTGGTGCCATCGCTGTTGGTGAGCGTCACGCTCGACAGGCCTGCGAGGCGGGGGTCGCCGCCCACGACGGCCAGGTTGTCGGGGAACAGGTCCTTGCGGTCGAGCTTGGTCGTCGCGTAGGTGTAGCGGTTGGTCAGCTGGTTGTCTTCATACAGCGCCGCATACTGGGTCGCGCCGGCCAGGGTGTTGACGTCTGCCAGCGGATCGGTGAACGCGGCCGTGCCGAGATTGAAGGCCGGGCCGTTGAGGCGTGCGACGAGGTTGGCCTTTTCGGCCGCGTAGCTGCTGCCGTTGGCTTCCACCAGGCGTTGCGCTTCGCTCGACAGCGGGCTGATGACGATCTTGCCCGCGCCCTGGTCAGCGATCTGGGCGGTCGAAGCGCGCAGGATCAGGTGGCTGGCCACGGTAGCGCCGGTCGCGGTATTGATCGCGGCGGTGCCGATATCGGCCACCAGCGGTCCGGTCTGGGTGGTCGTCAGCGTGAACTTGCCGCTGGCATCGGTGGTGGTCGAGACTTCGCCGCTGTCGAGCACGCCATTGCCGTTGGCATCGACGAAGACCGTGGCCTTCTGGTAGTAGCCAGGCTTCAGGGTCGGGTTGCCCGTGGTGCTGCCCGGCACGTAGCCGCTGGCGGTCACCACGCCGCTGAAGGTCGTGCCGGGAGTGCTGGCGGGCGGAGTGGTGATCGGGAAGAAGCCGCCGCCCCCGTCGTTTCCTCCGCCGCAAGCGGCGAGCACGCAAGCTGCAACCGTCGTCAATGACGTGAGCAAAGCCTTTTTATTGAGAATTGGCATGTATATCCTGGGGCAGTGAGTTATGGATGGTTTTTACCGACCGGCAAGGGACAGCTGGGCATCGTCTTTTTCAGCAAGAAGCGCCAGATCGAGGAGGAATGTAGAAATAACGGGTGACATTCATGTGTCAAAAGAGCGATGAATATCCAATTCACGGAGCACGTGCCGACGCGTAATTTCTCCGCCTCCTTAATTAACTGACCGCAAGCTGACCGGAGAATTAGAAGACGATTAGCAACCAATTAGAAAAGAATTAGGAATGCAGCTTGCGGATAGACCTTCAGCCTTGCCATCCAGCGAATGGAGATCGATTCACGCAGGGCTTCGCCTCCGGAATTTCCTGTTTGGAAATTGGAGATGGAGTTCTGCCTGGGAAGTCCTGGAAGGAAACTGCTGCGTCAGGTGCGCCGTTTTTCGGCAGCAATAGATTCACGGAATCAATGAATCCTCCGAGGCACGGCCCTACCCCGACCCGATTGCGAGCGCGGAATCAGAGACCCTCAGGCCTGGTGCGAGTTGGCGGGCCATGCAATTGACCACCGCCGAATTTGTGGAATTCAGCGCCCGTGGCGCGGAATCCAATACGCCAGCGTCCCCGCCGCAGCGAAGGCGATCAGTCCGGTCACCGCGATTCCCGCGGCAAGGGACAGGCCGCCCGCCAGCAGAGACAGCAACGCCGGGCCGCACGAGGAGCCGATGTCGGACATCAGACGCCATATGCCGAGGAAGTGCGCGCGCCCGTGACGCGGCGAGTGGTCGGCGCCGAGGGTCATGATCATTCCCGAGCCGATACCGTTTCCGAAGCCGATCGCCAGTGCAGCGATCAACAGCGTGAGGACGCCGGACGTCAGGGGCATCAGCAGCATTGCCAGCCCCATGATCAGCATCGACGGCACAGCGACCCAGCGCCTGCCCTTCCTGTCCATCACCTTGCCGGCCGGGTAGAACACCAGCATGTCGACACCACCGGCCAGGCCGTAGATCAGCGAGGCCACCGAGGGCGCAAGCATCAGGTGGTCGGCCCACAGCGGGATCACGGCCTGGCGCGAAGCACGCACCGCGCTGACCAGCACCACGCCGAGACCGAGCGTGAGGAACACATGACGGTGATCCCGCAGCGTCGAGACAACGGACGTCGAAGCCGGCGCCGCCTGCCCGGCCGGTAGCGGCGGCGCCTCGAGGTCGGGGATGCGCGCGCCGATGGCCGCAGCCGCCATCACCGCCACGATGCCGACCACATAGGCCGCCGACAGGCCGAACACGTGCACCGCCCCGGCAGCGAGAAAAGGCCCGGCGAACATGCCGATGCGCATGACGCCGCCCAGCGTCGACAGCGCCCGTGCGCGGTATTCGATGGGCACCGCCTCGGTCATGTAGCTCTGGCGCGCGAGGTTGTAGACCGCCTGCGACATGCCCACCATGAAGCACCCCGTGGCGAACAGGCCGAGATGCGAGGTGAGCACGCACAGGAGCATGCCAAGGCCGCTCCACACACCCGCCGCAACGATGGCCCAGCGCTCGCCGCAGCGCATGGTGATCATCGAGGCCGGAATGTTGTTGAGCAGCGAGCCGATGCCGATCATCGCGATCACCAGCGCGGCCATGGGCACGGAAGCACCGAGGCCACGCGCCGTCAGCGGCACGATCGGCAGGATGGCGCCCTCACCCAATCCGAACAACAGCGAAGGGGCGAAGGCCGGTACGGCGATGCGCCACAGGGAGAACGAAGGTGCAGGGGAAGAGGTCGAGGCGGCGGGCGGGGTTGACATGCGCAGAAGGGTTCGGATTTGTTGCCGCCACCCGCCGGGCGGACAAGGCGCGGCAATTGTCTCGCCGATGCCGAATGTCTGCAGGGCCCCTCCTTTCCTTTTCCTTTCCTCACCCCGTCCTGCGCTGCATCTCCCGCGCGGTCTTCCCCACCACGTCTCTCAGCGACTGCACCATCGGATGCCCTTCCAGCTCCTTCAGCGTGAAGAAGCTCACCGGCGGCAGGTTCCAGTTCAACCTGTAGGGCAGCGCCGCCCAGTGCCCTGCGCGCTCCATGTCGGCCACCACGTCCCGCGCCAGGATGGCGATGGCGTTCGGCTCGGTCCGCAGCACCATCTCCATGCTGCGGATCGACGTGGTCTCCAGCATCGGCACCGGGGGCTGCACGCCGGCACCCACGAAGATCGCGTTGTAGGTCCTGCGCATGGGCGTGTTCGGCGGCGGCAGGATCCAGTCGAGCTGCGCCAGTCGCGCCCAGTCAAGAGGCCCACGCGACAGGCGCTTGACGCTCTTCGCAGCCACCACCAGGCAGGGCTCCTGCTGGTAGATCGCCTCCTGCACCAGCCCCGTTGCATCACCGTCGTACGAGCGGCCGATCGCGCAATCGAGCTCGCGCGCAACGAGGCCGGCGACGAGTTCGTCCGTCGTGCCCTCGCGCGTCATCACCGCCATGCGCGGAGTGCGATCCAGCAAATGAGTGAGTGCCGCGGACAGCAGCTGTTGCGGCACCTGCTGCGTGAGGCCCAGCCGCAGGCGCCCGCTGCGCCCCGCCTCCAGTGAGGTGAGCACGCGCGTGGTGGCCTCCAGCTCCGCGAGCCAGCGCTGCGCGTAGTGCAGCACGGCCTCTCCGGCCGGCGTGGGCACGAGGCCGCGGCTGGTGCGCTCGAAGAGCTTGCTGCCGAAGATGTCTTCCGCCTCGCGCAGTGCCTTGGTGATGGCCGGCTGGCTCACCCGCATTTCGGCGGCCACTCGGCCCAGCGTGCGATGGCGATCGATGGCCTGCAGCAGCGACAACTGGCGCAACTTCAGGCGGGAGAGCAGTGTGTGCTGCAGGTCGGCGGCGGGGTCGCGGGCGGTCGGCATGGCCATAACTCCCAGGTTATCGAGTCATCAGAATTTAATGCACTTCGGTGAATTACGGCGCCTAGACTTTCTTCATGCCCATCGCCACCGCATCGATGCCCACGGCCCTCACGAACGAGCTGCTGGACGCGCTCGCCGAGGCGCGAAGTGCCGATGCAGCCCTGCGCCAGGTGGACCACATGCGCAGCCTGATCGCAGGCGAAAGCATCTTCAGCATCCAGCAGAACGTGACGACCGCGCACGACCCGGCCGGCGAGATCCGGCTGCGCCGCTTCTATTCGTCCCAGGCCGAGCGCCATCCGGTCGGCGGCACCAAGCGCAAGACGCTCACGCCGTGGACGCAGTGCCTCTTCGTGCAGGGCCGGGTGTTTGTGGCGGAGGGTGCAGAGGCCGTGGCACCGCATTTCGACGACTTCGAGCAGATGCGCCCTTATGGCCTGCAGAGCGTGATCAACGTTCCCCTGCTCCGGGGCACCGTCTGCTACGCCACGTTCAATGTCTTCGGCACACGGCCCGAATGGCAGCCGCACGAAGTGCTGGGCATCCGCCTCCTGGCGCTGGCTGCGGCGCGCTGGGTGCCGGCCGCGCCCGGGCTCGCGTACCGCTTCACCGATATGTCCTTCACTTCGCCGATGGAGAGCTGACCATGCCAACAAGAATTCCTGTCGTGATCGTCGGAGGCGGCCCGGTGGGGCTGTCGATGGCCATTCTCCTGCAGCGCTTCGGCATCGAATTCGTGCTGCTCGAACGCAGCCCGACCACAACCGACCACCCCAAGGCGCGCGGCACGTACACGCGCACGATGGAGATCTTCCGGCAGTGGGGCATCGACGGGCTGATGAAGCGGCATGCGCTGCCCGACGGCGCGGACTTCTTCGCGTTCTGCGAGTCCATGACCGGCCACGAATGGGGCCGCACCAACCCCGAGCCCAACGTGGGCCACTCGCCGTGCTGGAAGATCATCCAGTCGCAGGACACGGTCGAGGTGGAACTGCTGGACCATGCGCGCAAGAGCGAGGTCGGCCAGTTCCTGTTCGGCCATGAGTTCGTGCAGTACGAAGAAGGCGCCGACGGCATCGCTGTGAGCGGCCGCAAGCTGGACACGGGCGAGATGCTCACCTGGCAGGCCCAGTACCTGATCGCCGCGGACGGCGCCGCCAGCTCGGTGCGCCGGCAGGCCGACATCGAGATGCGCGGGCCGGCCACGCTCGCCGTGATGGCCAACGAGTTCTGGCAGGCCGATCTCTCCCATGTGCGCGATGCCAAGACGTGTGCGGGCTGGCGTGTCTACGCGAAGGAGTCGCCCTACCCCATCACCACCGTGCTCAACACGAACGGCAAGGACCGCTGGCTCAATCTGTTGCCCGTGGGCCGCGAGGTGGACGAGCGCACCGGCGAGCGCAGCGATGAAGAAGTCGTGCGCCTCGCCCGCACGGTTTCCGGCGTCCCCAACCTCGATGTGAAGGTCATCAACCGATCGGTGTGGCGCATGAGCCGCCAGGTGGCCGCGAGCTTCCGCAAGGGCCGCTTACTGCTGGTAGGCGACTCGGCGCATCGCTTTCCGCCTAACGGCGGCTACGGCATGAATTCCGGCATCCAGGACGCGCACAACCTCGCCTGGAAACTGGCCTTCGTGCTGACGGGTCGCGCCGGCCCGCGCCTGCTGGACAGCTACGAGCAGGAGCGCCGCCCCATCGCCGAATCGAATGCCGACTTCAGCCTGCACAACGCGACGCGCTTCACCCGGTGCGACGAGGCGCTGCGCTCGGGCAACAAGGACCGCATCGACTTCTGGATTCGCGACAGCGACAACCACATCCACAGCATCGGGCAGTCGCTGGGCTTCTGCTACGAAGACGGCGCGGTCGTTCCCGACGGCACGGGCAGGCACGTGATGCGCCCACGCTGGTACGAACCCACCGACCGGCCGGGTGCGCGCTTTCCGCACCTGTGGCTGGACCTGGCGCGGCGCCACACCACGCTCGACTGGTTCGACCGGGAGTTCGTGCTGGTCGCGGGGCCCAAGGCAGACGAGTGGATGGAAGCGGCGCGCGCCGTGTCCGGCAAGAACGGCCGAGTAGTGCAGGCACACCAGCTGGAAGACAGCCACGAGAAGGACGGGCTGCTGCTCGGCCTGCGCGGCGCGGTGCTCGTGCGGCCGGACGGGCACGTGGCATTCCGCATGCCGTGGACGCCGTCGGACCCGGCCGCCGAACTGTCCGCCGTTCTCGCCCGACTGCTGGACTGATGCCATGCCCGTCACCGCACTGCACCACTACACGATCCGCTGCACGCCGGACGAACTGCCGCCGCTGGTCGACTTCTACACACGCGTGATGCGGCTGCAGGTTGGAGCCCGGCCGGAGATCCCCGCGCCCGGCGCCTGGCTCTACGCAGAGGGCCAACCGATCGTGCACCTGTATGCGCACCTTGCGACGCCTGACGCAGCGAGGCAGCCGGTCACGGGCCACGTCGACCACATCTCGTTCCGGTCGCGTGGACTGAAGGAGATGCGCGAGCACCTCGATGCATTGGGGGTGCCATACGCCGAGGCGCCGATTCCCGGATGGGACATTCACCAGTTGTTCCTGAACGACCCACGCGGGCTGAAGATCGAGATGACTTTCTGGCTGGATCAGGAAGAAGGCGGTGCGGCATGACCGACTTCGTGCAGGCCGGCGAGATACGTGTCGCCTTCGAGCGCGAAGGCCAAGGCCCGGCGCTGGTGCTGATGCATGGCGCAGAGGCCACGCGCGGAATGTTCGCCGCGCTGGTGCCGCACCTGTCGAAGCACTTCACCGTGATCTCGTACGACCAGCGCGATTGCGGCGACACCGAAGGGCCCGAGCGCGTGGCGACGCTGGCGGACCTGGCCGGCGACGCACACCAGTTCATCAAGGCACTCGGGCTCAAGCGCGCGCACGTGTTCGGCTCGTCGTTCGGCGGCAGGGTGGCGCAGGCCTTGGCGCTGCTGCATCCACGCTCGATCGATCACCTGGTGCTCGCCAGCACCTGGCCGCTGCCGCGGCCGTATGAAGAACTCTGCCCTGAAGCGCGCCGCCTGGCCGAACTGCGCCACGGGCTGCCCGGCACGGCCGACGAATTGGCGACCTGGTTCTTTCCAGAAGCCTATCTGCAGCAGCGGCCCGAACTGCGGCGCGTGTTCGCGAATGCCCGGCCGGAGTCGGCGCGCTCCCGGCGACGAACGGCCACCGTGGCGACTGCCCTGGATAACGGTGTGGCGGACATCGTGGCGCCGACCCTGGTGCTGGCCGGCGAACTCGACCGCGTGGTGCCGGCTGCGGTAACGCTGGCCATGGCCGGCCGCATCCACGGGGCCGATGCCGTGCTGCTGCCGGCCATCGGCCATGTGGCAGCCATGCAGGCGCCGGAGGTTCTTGCCCATCACCTCATCCGCTTCCTGAAGCCCGAAGGAGCCAAGGCATGAACACCACCCTCCTTCAGGCGCCCCCCAAGGCGGAGAGCAGCGCCGACTACATCCGGATCGAGGGGCTGTCCAAGCACTTCGGCACAGGCAGCGAAGGTGTGCTCGCGCTCCAGCAGATCGACTGCAGCATCCAGCAGGGCAGCTTCGTCACCATCGTCGGCCCCAGCGGCTGCGGCAAGAGCACGCTGCTGCGCATCCTGGCCGGGCTGCTCGACTACCAGGTCGGCAGCGTGATGCTCGACGGCCAGCCGATCCAGGGCACGCGGCGCGACGTGGGCGTCGTGTTTCAAAGTTCGATCCTGCTGCCCTGGCGCACGGTGCTCGAGAACGTGATGCTGCCGGCCGAGGTAATCGGGCTGGACAAGAAGAAGGCGCGCGAGCGCGCCATGCAACTGCTGCACATGGTTCGCCTCGACGGCTTCGAGCACAAGCTGCCGCGCCAATTGAGCGGCGGCATGCAGCAGCGCGCCTCGATCGCGCGGGCGCTGCTGCACGACCCCAAGATCCTGTTGATGGACGAGCCCTTCGGCGCACTGGACGCGATGACGCGCGAGCGCATGAACCTCGAGCTGCAGCGCATCTGGATGGAGAGCGGCAAGACCGTCGTGCTGATCACGCACTCCATTCCCGAAGCCGTGTTCCTGGGCGACAAGGTGTTCGTGATGTCGCCTCGCCCGGGCACGCTGGAGCGCGTGCTGCCCATCGACCTGCCGCGGCCGCGAACGATGGAGGCGATGTCGCATCCGGCCTTCGCGTCGGCTTCCGCCTCGATCCGCGAGCGCTTCTCGCACGCCGCTTCATTCGACTGAAAGGACGCTGTCATGACGACCGCTACGTTGACCTCCGATTCCACCGCGCAGCCCGACGCAGTCGTCGCCCGGCCCGAGAAGGCGCCGCGCCAGCGCCGCGCCAACCCGCTGGTCTCCACGCGCGTGCAATCCATCCTGCTGCTGATCACGCTGCTCGGCTCCTGGGAAGCGGCCGTGCGGTGGTTCAAGCTGCCCAGGCACCTTGTTCCGCCGGTCAGCGACATCGCAGTCGCGCTCTGGCGCGGCTTTGCCACCGGGCCGATGGCGAAGGACGGCTTCTGGTACCACGGCGGCGTGACCCTCGCCGAGATCCTGCTGGGCTTCTTCATCGGCAGCGGCATCGGCCTGGCGATCGGCATCGTGGTCTCGCAAATGCCGAAGCTGGAAGCGCTGCTGGAGCCCTACGTGGCCGCGCTGCAGAGCGTGCCCAAGGTGGCGGTAGCGCCCATCATCGTGGTCTGGCTCGGCTTCGGGATCAGCTCCAAGGTGGTGATCATCTGCCTGCTCACCTTCTTTCCGGTGCTTGTGACTGGCATCGCGGGCTTCAAGGCGGTGGACCCGGACCGCATCGACCTGCTGCGGTCGCTGTCCGCCACGCGCTGGCAGATCTTCCGCAAGGCCAAGTTCCCGAGCGCCCTGCCCTACATCTTCGCCGGCCTGAACATGGCCGCCGCCTTCAGCGTGGTGGGCGCGGTGGTGGGTGAGTTCGTGGGCGCCCAGGCCGGGCTGGGCGTGCTGATCCTGCAGATGGAGGCGCAGGCCGACACCGGCGGCAGCTTTGCGGTATGCGTCGTGCTCTCGGTCATCGGCATCCTGCTGACCGGGCTGCTTCGCCGCGTGCAGCGGCGGGTGCTGCACTGGATGCCTGCCGACACCTCGCAGCGCACCGTGAACGTTTGATCCGCCCTTGTGCGGCGGGCGCCTCCAGCCGCACGACTGTTTTCTTCCAACGTGGCCGGCGCCCTGCCGGCAAGGAGTGGACCATGTTGACGCGACGCGATTTCGGCCTGGGGCTGGGTGCCCTCGGGCTCGCCGGCGGGCTGCCGGCACTGGCGCAGAACCTGCGCGTGATGAAGGTGGCGAACACCGCGGCGGTCAACGACCCGCAGCAGTGCTTCGTGACTGCGGGCCAGCATCCGAAGCTGAACTTCTACAAGCCCGGCGGCGTGGACGTGGAGTACGTCAACATGTCGAACATGACGCAGGCGCTGCAAAGCCTGCGCGGCGGCCACGTGGATTTCGGGCCTGCGGTGCCCGGCATCCTGCTGCCGGCGATGGCCAAGGACCCGACGCTGGACCTGGTGAGCGTGTACAAGTGGCTGCCGCGCAATGCCAACGTGATCGTGGTGAAGCCGGGCAGCCCGATCAAGTCGGCGGCAGACCTGGCGGGCAAGCGCATCGGCGTGCGCAGCCAGGGTGACAGCGGCATCGTGGTCACCAGGACCATGCTCGCCGAACTGGGCCTGAAGGACGACAAGTGCGAATACATCGCCATCGGCGACGGCGCGCCGGCCGGTGCGGCGATCGACAACGACCGCGTCGATGCGATGGTGAGCTTCGACACCGCGGCGGCGCGCGTCGAGCTGATCGGCACCAGGCTGCGCTACGTACCGATCACGCCGAAGTTCGCCCAGGTGGGGTCCGGCTGGATCTGCGTGCCGCGCAAGCTGCTGAAGGAAGAGCGCAAGGCGCTGGTGGCGCTGTTCCGCGGTATCGCCAAGTCCACGATCTTTGCGCACAACAACCTCGATGCCGGCATCGACCTGCACTGGGCCGTGTACCCCGAGAGCCAGCCCAAGGGCCGCAGCGAGGAAGAGGTTCGCAAGGAACTGGCGTTCGTCCTGAAGGACCGCAAGAACAGCTGGATGCGCCGGCCGGACGATCCCGACCAGCGCATCGGCGCGTCGTCGCTGGCCGAGTGGAAGGCCAACATCGAGATGACCGCCGAGAGCAGCAAGAACCCCAAGCTGGCGGAAGAGCTGGGCGATCCGAACCGGCTGTTCACCAACGAGCTGATCGACGAGATCAACGCCTTCGACAAGCAGGCGGTGGTGGAGATGGCGAAGGCTTTCAAGCTGTAGCTGCCTTTTGCGTTGCGGCCGACTGCGGGCGCGTCTTGATTCAAGCGGTTGTGGGCCGCGCAAACTCGATCGGCAGATCCTTGAACTGCTTGCGCAGGCCCGGCACGGGCGCCCCGCCCACCACGATGCGCGCAAACGCATCGAGCGGACTGAAGAAAGCGGGCCGCAGGCGATTGAGCTTGCTTTCATCCACGATCAGGAAGCTCTGCGACGCGCTGCGGATCGCCGCCTGCTTCACCGGTACTTCGTGAAAATTGGAACAGCTCGCGCCCCGCTCCAGGTCCAGTCCGCCGGCCGAGATGAAGGCCTTGTTCACGCCCAGCCGGTTGAGATATTGCAGCCCCTCGTCGGAAAAGAACGTGGCCGACGACGCGTGGTACAACCCGCCCAGCAGCATCAACTGCGTGTTCGGCCGGCGGCTGAGGATCGACGCGATGTTCGTGGAGTAACACACCACGCTCAATGGCATGTCGGGCGGCAAGGCCTCCGCGAAATGGACCATGGTGGTGCCGCAGTCGATGAACAGGCTGTCGTGCGCCTGCACCCACGTGGCGGCGCGTTCGCAGGCCACGCGCTTGTGCGCCGCGTGCTGGTCGCTGGCCTCGTCGAGCGAGTACCTGTCGGCGCCCGGCAGCGTGGTCGCAAGCACGTAGCCGCCGAGGGCGGTGAGCGGTGAATCGGCGGCCGACAGGTCGCGGCGGATCGTCATTTCCGTCACGTCCAGCCGCTGGGCGGCCTGCTTGATCGGCAACGGTCCGCCGGCCTCGACGAGCTCCTGCATCTTTGCAAGGCGCAAGGCCCGGGCCTCGGCGCCGGCGGTCTTTCGCATGTTCTGGTTCCTCTGGTCCACAAGCCTGAGTATCGGGCATCAAAAATGTTATTTCAAAAACATCTTGCGCAGATAAATGTTATTGAAATAACATTCATGCCAATGCGCCACCGGCCCTGCACGGCGGTCTGCACAACGATCGGAGACAAAGACATGCCCCTTGCCTGCCTGCCGCTCACGCGGCGCCTGCGCGCCCCCGCGCCCTTCACTCCATGACCTCCACTTCCCTCGTTCGCGCCAGCGGCGCGGTGCGCTCGCGCCCCGTTTCGACCGTCGCGGCCGCTTCGCCCCCGGCTGCCGTTGCCGGCGCCGCGGCGATGGCGCCCGACAAGAAGCCGCACACCATCGCGCGCAACACCGCGCAACCCTTCGACACCGGCTGGTTCGACAACATCCGCGTCAACCTCTCGGCCGCCGAACGCCGCGTGCACACGCTGCCCGGTCGCCGCTCGGTCAAGAAAGATGCGCAGGCCGGCTGGCTGCTCAAGGCCATCACCTGCATCGACCTGACCACGCTCAACGGCGACGACACGGCCGAGCGCGTGCGCAGGCTGTGCGCCAAGGCCGCGACCCCCGTGCGCCCCGACCTGCTGGCCGCGCTGGGCTTTGCAGATCGCACGCTGCATACCGGCGCGGTCTGCGTCTATCACCGCTTCGTGGCCACGGCCGTGGATGCGCTCGCGGGCACCGGCATTCCGGTGGCGGCGGTGTCCACGGGCTTTCCGGCGGGGCTGATTCCGCACGAGCTCAAGCTCAAGGAGATCGAAGCATCGGTGCGCGACGGCGCGGCCGAGATCGACATCGTCATCACGCGCGAACACGTGCTCACCGGGCAGTGGCAAAAGCTCTACGACGAGATGCGCGACTTTCGCCTGGCAGCGGGCGATGCGCACGTGAAAGCCATCCTGGCCACGGGCGAACTGAAGACGCTGCGCAACGTCGCCAAGGCCTCGATGGTCTGCATGATGGCCGGCGCCGATTTCATCAAGACCTCCACCGGCAAGGAAGGCGTGAACGCCACGCCGCTGGTCACGCTGGTGATGCTGCGCATGATCCGCGAGTACGAAGCCCGCACTGGTTTTCGCGTGGGCTACAAGCCCGCCGGCGGCGTCTCCACCGCCAAGACCGCACTCGACTACCAAGTGCTCATGAAGGAAGAGCTGGGCCGCGCCTGGCTCGAGCCCGACCTGTTCCGCATCGGCGCCTCCACCCTGCTGGCCGACATCGAGCGCCAGCTGGAACACCACGTCACGGGCCGCTACTCGGCCTTCCACCGCCACCCGATCGGATGACCCGATGAGCAGCAACAGCAGCGTCGCACGCTATTTCGACACCATGGACTACGGCCCCGCGCCAGAGAGCGACACCGACGCCCGCCAATGGCTCTCGCGCCATGCAGAAGGCTTCGGCCACTTCATCGGCGGGCACTTCACCCCCGCATCGGCCGGCCCGCATTTCGACACGGCCGAACCAGCCACCGGCCAGCGGCTCGCCGGCATCGCACAGGGGTCCGCGCAGGACGTGGACGCCGCCGTCGCCGCGGCGCGCGCCGCGCAGCCCGGCTGGCTGGCGCTCGGCGGCCACGGCCGTGCACGGCATCTGTACGCCCTGGCGCGCATGGTGCAGCGCCATGCGCGCCTGCTCGCGGTGGTCGAGGCGCTGGACAACGGCAAGCCGATCCGCGAGAGCCGCGACCTCGACGTGCCGCTGGTGGCGCGCCACTTCTATCACCACGCCGGCTGGGCCCAGCTGCAGGAACGCGAGTTCGCCGACCAGGTGCCGCTGGGCGTGATCGGCCAGATCATTCCCTGGAACTTCCCGCTGCTGATGCTGGCCTGGAAGATCGCGCCCGCGCTGGCGCTGGGCAACACGGTGGTGCTCAAGCCCGCGGAGTTCACGCCGCTGAGCGCCCTGCTGTTCGCCGAACTCGCGGCGCAGGCCGGCCTGCCCGCCGGCGTGCTGAACGTGGTGACCGGCGACGGTGCCACGGGCGCGGCGCTGGTGGCGCACGAAGGCGTCGACAAGATCGCTTTCACCGGCTCGACCGACGTGGGCCGCCTGATCCGCGAAGCCACCGCCGGCTCGGGCAAGTCGCTCACGCTGGAGCTGGGCGGCAAGTCGCCCTTCATCGTGTTCGACGACGCCGACATCGATGCCGCCGTGGAAGGCGTGGTCGACGCCATCTGGTTCAACCAGGGCCAGGTGTGCTGCGCCGGCTCGCGGCTGCTGCTGCAGGAGGGCATTGCGGCCGACTTCATCGAACGCCTCAAGCGCCGCATGCAGAGCCTTCGCGTGGGCCTGCCGCTGGACAAGGCGATCGACATCGGCAGCCTGATCGACCCTTCGCAGCTCGAACGCGTGCGTTCGCTGGTGGCCACCGGCGTGCGCGAAGGCGCAGTCTGCTACCAGCCGCCGGGCGCGCTGCCCGTGGGCGGCAGCTTCTTTCCGCCCACGCTGCTGACGGGTGTGCACCCTGCTTCCACCGTTGCGACCGAAGAGATCTTCGGCCCGGTGCTGGTGACCATGACCTTCCGCACGCCCGACGAGGCCGTGGCACTGGCCAACAACACGCGCTACGGTCTCGCGGCCAGCGTGTGGAGCGAGACCATCGGCCTTGCGCTGGGTATCGCGCCGCAGCTGCAGGCCGGCGTGGTGTGGGTCAACGCAACCAATCTGTTCGACGCGGGCGTGGGCTTCGGCGGCTACCGCGAATCGGGCTACGGCCGCGAAGGCGGACGCGAGGGCTGCTACGAATACCTGAAGCCGCGCGCATGGGCCGAGCGCAAGCCGCGTTCGGCAACTGCATTTGCCCAAGCCGCGAACGAGGCAGACAAGGCACCGGTCGCCGCGGGGCTTCCGGCCATCGACCGCACGGCCAAGCTGTTCATCGGCGGCAAGCAGGTGCGCCCGGATGGCGAGCTCTCGCACCCCGTGTTCTCCGCCACCGGCCAGCGGCTCGGCGAGGTGGGCACCGGCAACCGCAAGGACATCCGCAACGCCGTGGCCGCCGCGCGCGCCGCCACGGGCTGGTCGAGCGCCACGCCGCACCGCCGCGCGCAGGCGCTCTACTACCTGGGCGAAAACCTCTCGGCGCGCGCCGGCGAATTCGCCGCGCGCCTCACAAGCCTGACCGGCGCGGCCGCGCGCGCCGTACAGGCCGAAGTCGACGCCGCCGTGAGCCGCCTCTTCGCCTACGGTGCGTGGGCCGACAAGTACGAAGGCACGGTGCACGTGCCGCCGCTGCGCGGCGTGGCACTGGCCACCGTCGAGGCCATCGGCGTGGTCGGCGTGGTGTGCCCCGACGAAGCGCCGCTCTTGTCCTTCGTGAGCCTGCTCGCGCCGCTGCTCGCCATGGGCAACCGCACGGTGATCGTGCCGAGCGAGAAGCATCCGCTGATCGCGACCGACTTCTACCAGGTGCTCGAAACCTCCGACCTGCCGGCCGGCGTGGTCAACCTCGTGACCGGCCCTGTCGCCGGCCTTGCGCAGACGCTGGCCGAGCACGACGACGTCGATGCGCTGTGGGTCTTCGGTGCGAAGGAGCTGTCGCGCACCGCGGAGCGGCTGTCGATCGGCAACCTCAAGCGCACGCTGGTCGATCACGGCCTGGCCACCGACTGGCACGACGGCGCGGCGGCCGAAGGCCCGCTGTTCCTGCGGCATGCCACGCAGGTCAAGAACATCTGGATTCCCTATGGCGAATGAGCGCTGTCAGTGCTTCCAAAGCCTCGAAAACCAAGGGAAATCCCTCAATAGCAAACGTTTGCGCAAACGTTTTCTTTCCCTAAGATCGCAGCCAACCGAACCGTTCCATCGCCAGGAGTCCGCATGCTGAAGTCCATCCATCCGCTGCTCAATGCCGACGTGCTGTACGCCCTGCGCGCCATGGGCCATGGCGACGAACTGGTGCTGTGCGATGCCAACTTTCCGGCCGACTCGGTGGCGCGCCAGACCACGCTGGGCCGGCTGCTTCGCATCGACGGCGTGGGCACCACGGAAGCGGCGCGCGCCATCCTGTCGGTGCTGCCGCTCGACGAGGCGGTGGACGATCCGGCACGCCGCATGGAAATCATGGGCCAGCCGCACGAGATCCCGCCGGTGCAGCAGGAAATGCAGCGCGAGATCGACGCCGCCGAGGGGCGCGTGCGCCCGCTGGGCTCGATCGAACGCTTCGCCTTCTATGAAGCCGCGCGCCGCGCCTACTGCGTGATCGCCACCGGCGAGCGCCGCTTCTACGGCTGCTTCATCTTCAAAAAGGGCGTGCTCGCGCCGCAGGCCTGACCCCATGACCGTCCTCACTTCCAGGCAGCACGGCGTCGCCGTGCTCGGCATCTTCGTTGCCGACCTTGCGTTTCGCGCGTCCAGCCTTCCGGGCGTGGGCCAGACCATCGCCGGCTCTGGCTTCGCAATGGGCCCGGGCGGCAAGGGATCGAACCAGGCCGTGGCAGCCGCACGCGCAGGCGCCGGGGTCACGTTCATCTCCAAGCTGGGGCAGGACGCCTTCGGCAACGACGCGCTCGCCCTGTGGTCGCGCGAGGGCATCACGCCGCGCGCGCCGCAGGTGACGGCGCAGCCGACCGGCGCGGCGTTCATCTACGTTCATGAAGTCACCGGCGACAACGCCATCATCGTGGTGCCAGGCGCCGCGATGCTGATCGATGCCGCCGACGTCGATGCGG
Organism: Variovorax sp. YR566; assembly: GCF_051992195.1. Taxonomy (NCBI): domain Bacteria; kingdom Pseudomonadati; phylum Pseudomonadota; class Betaproteobacteria; order Burkholderiales; family Comamonadaceae; genus Variovorax; species Variovorax sp. YR566. Next base: position 6,166,390 of record NZ_CP197092.1, read on the forward strand.
CAGCCGATGCGATCCGCGGCGCACGCGTGTTCGTCACCCAGCTCGAGCAGCCGGCCGCCGCCGCGCGCCGCGGGCTGGAGATTGCCCGCGAGGCCGGCACGCTCACCGTGTTCAACCCCGCGCCCGCCCTGCCCTTCGACGACGCGCTCTACGCACTGTGCGACTACATCACGCCCAACGAGCACGAAGCCGCAGCCCTGAGCGGCATGCCCGTCGAAACCATCGAGGACGCGCGCCGCGCGGGCGACTTCTTCCTCGCCAAGGGCGTGGGCTGCGCGCTCATCACGCTCGGCGACAAGGGCGCCCTGCTGCACAGCGCCAGCGGCTCCGAGCACATTCCGGTGTTCCGCGCCGGCGCGGTGAAGGAAACCACCGGCGCGGGCGACGCCTTCAACGGCGGCTTTGCGGCCGCGCTGGCCGAGGGCGCCACCGCCCGCGAGGCGGCGCGCTTCGGCGCGGCGGTCGCGGCCATCTCCGTGACACGTGCCGGCACGGCGCCCTCGATGCCCACGCGCGCCGAGGTCGATGCGCTGCTGGCCCGCGTCGCCTGACAGGACCCTGCCCATGAAGCTCAGGTTTTCAGACCGCGAACTCAACTTCCTGGTCGGCATCAACGTCCTCATCCTCGTGGTGGCGACGGTGCTGTCCAAGGGGGACTTTCTCGACGTCTACAACTTCCAGTCCATGGGTGGCCAACTGCCCGAACTCGGCCTGCTGGCCATGGGCGTGGCGCTGTCGATGATCTCGGGCAACGGCGGCATCGACCTGTCGGGCGTGGCGCTGGCCAACCTGGCGGGCGTGGTGGCCGCCACCCTCGCGCCGCAGCTGGTCGCGCCCGATGTGTCGCCCTGGCTCTACACCGGCTGGTTCGCCGCCATCGCGCTGGCGGTGGGCCTGGCCGGCGGATTGCTCAACGGCGTGCTGATCGCGAAGGCGGGCCTCACGCCCATCCTCTGCACGCTGGGCACGCAGCTGCTCTACACCGGCCTGGCAGTGGTGCTCACGGGCGGCTCCAGCCTGCGCGTGGGCGATGCCGAGGCGCTCTCGGCCATCGGCAACGAGATGGTGCTGGGCGTGCCGATTCCGTTCGTGATCTTCCTCGTGATGCTGCTGGCCGTCGGCTGGCTGCTGCGGCAAAGCCCCTTCGGCATCCGCCTGTTCCTGCTCGGCACCAACGCCAAGGCGGCGCGCTACGCCGGCATCTCGCAGGCCCGCATGCTGATCGCGACCTACGCGCTGTGCGGATTCCTCGCAGCCGTGGCCGGCGTGATCATTGCCGCGCGCACCGCGAGCGTGAAGTCGGACTACGGCAACTCCTACCTGCTGATCGCCATCCTCATCACGGTGATGGCGGGCGTGCGGCCACAGGGCGGCTACGGACGCATGGTGTGCCTGTTCTTCTCGGCGGTGGCGCTGCAGCTGCTGTCGAGCACCTTCAACCTGCTGGGCATTTCCAACTTCTTCCGCGACTGCGCCTGGGGCCTGCTGCTGCTGTTCTTCCTGGCCTACGGGCGCTTCGGCCTGCAGGACCTGCGCATCTTTCTTTCCACTTCGCGCTCCAGCGCACCGCCGCACCAGCTCCCTCCTGGCGCGACGCAAAGAAACCCCGAGGGCTAGGAGACAACATGCTGAAGAAAACAAAGATCGCCTGCACCGCACTCGCCCTCACCACCGTGGCCTTCGCCTCGGCACTGCACGCGCAGGGCAAGCCGCAAGACATCGTCACCGTGGTGAAGATCACCGGCATCAGCTGGTTCAACCGCATGGAAGTGGGGGTGAAGGAATTCGGCGCGAGCACGCCGGGCGTGACCACGCGCCAGATCGGCCCGGCCCAGTCGGACGCCGCGCAGCAACAGCGCCTGGTCGAAGACCTGGTGGCCAAGAAGGTCGACGCCATCGCCGTGGTCTCGATGGACCCGCCCACGCTGGAGCCGGTGCTCAAGCGCGCGATGGAACGCGGCATCAAGGTCGTGACGCACGAGGCCGACAACCAGAAAAACACCATGGTCGACATCGAAGCCTTCGACAACACGGCCTACGGCGCGCGCATCAACGAGCGCCTGGCCGCCTGCATGGGCCAGCAGGGCAAGTGGACCTCGCTGGTGGGCTCGCTGGGCAGCCAGTCGCAGGTGCAGTGGGCCGACGGCGGCGCCTCGAACGCGAAGAAGTACCCCAAGATGACGCTGGTCGACGCCAAAAACGAATCGCTCAACGACGCCGAAAAGGCCTACGGCAAGGCCAAGGAAATGCTGCGCAAGCACCCCGACCTCAAGGGCTTCCAGGGCTCGTCGTCGCTCGACGTGCTGGGCATCGGCCGCGCGGTGGAAGAAGCCGGCCTGCAGGGCAAGGTCTGCGTGTTCGGCACGGGCCTGCCCAGCGAGGCGGCCAAGTTCCTCGAGTCGGGCGCGGTCGGCGGCATCGCCTTCTGGGACCCGAAGGACGCCGGCCTCGTCATGAACAAGGCAGCCAAGATGCTGATCGACGGCAAGACCATCACCGACGGCACCGACATGGGCGTGCCGGGCTACAACAAGGTCTCGGTCAAGAAGGGACCGGGCGTCGGCATCGTCGTCACGGGCCAGGCCTGGGTCGAGGTCGACAAGCAGAACTACAAGAAATACGCCTTCTGAGCCTGCGAACCATGACTCTTGCAGCAGCGCCCTCCACGCCCGCTCCGCACTTTCCGGCCGCGCCGGCGGGGCGCCGCGTCTTTCTCGAGGTGCAGGACGTGCACAAGCGCTTCGCGGGCGTGCACGCGCTGCGCGGCATCGACCTGACGATCGAGGCCGGCGAGATCTACCACCTGCTCGGCGAGAACGGCTGTGGCAAGAGCACGCTGATCAAGATCATCTCGGGCGCGCAGCCGCCGAGCCAGGGCCGCATCGTGATCGACGGCAGGCCGCACGATGCGCTGTCGCCGCTTCAGGCGCTCACGCTCGGCATCGAGACGGTCTACCAGGACCTGTCCCTGCTGCCGAACATGAGCGTGGCCGAGAACGTCGCGCTCAGCGAGCAGTTGGTGAGCACCGGCGGCAAGCTGGCGCGCCGTTTCGACGGCAAGGCGGTCGCGGCCACGGCCGTGCGTGCGCTGGAGACGGTGAAGCTGCCGACCGACGCCGCCTTCCTGGCGCGCCGCGTCGACGAACTGCCCATTGCCACACGCCAGCTGGTGGCGATCGCGCGCGCCGTGGCCACGCGCGCGCGCATGGTCATCATGGACGAGCCCACCACCTCGCTCACGCAGAAGGAAGTGGACAACCTCGTGCACGTGGTCGAGGCGCTGCGCGCGCAGGGCGTGGCGGTGCTGTTCGTGAGCCACAAGCTCGACGAGTGCATGGCCATGGGCGGCCAGGCCATCGTGTTCCGCGACGGCACCAAGGTCGCGCAGGGACCGATCAAGGGTTTCACCAAGGCCGAGCTCGCGCACTGGATGACCGGCAAGCAGCTCGACGGCGCCCGCTACCGTCACCGCTCGCACGACGGCGACGTGCTGCTGAAGGTCGAGGCGCTGGGCCGCGGCACGCAATTCAGCGACGTGAGCTTCACGCTGCACAAGGGCGAGATCCTGGGCATCACCGGGCTGCTCGACTCGGGACGCAACGAGCTGGCGATGGCGCTCGCGGGCGTGCAGGCCGCGGACCGCGGCCGCATCTCGCTCGCAGCGAAGGAGATCACGCTGAAGACACCGGCCGACGGCATCCGCCAGGGCATCGGCTATGTGCCCGAAGACCGGCTCAGCGAAGGCCTCTTTCTCGACAAGCCCATCCGCGACAACATCGTCACGGCCGTGCTCGGCCGCCTTCGCGGGCGCTTCGGCGCGCTCGATGCGCGCCAGTGCCAGGCGCTGGCCGAACGCACCGTGGCCGACCTGCAGATCGCTACGCCCGACGTAGACCGCCCGGTGCAGTCGCTCTCGGGCGGCAACCAGCAGCGCGTGCTCATCGGCCGCTGGCTCGCCATCGATCCGCGGGTGCTGATCCTGCACGGCCCGACCGTGGGCGTGGACGTCGGCTCGAAAGACACCATCTATCGCATCGTGCAGCGGCTGGCCGAGCAGGGGCTGGGCGTGATCCTGGTCAGCGACGACCTGCAGGAACTGCTGCAGAACTGCGACCGCATCCTGCTGATGCGCAAGGGCCGCATCGCCCACGACTTCGACGCGCAAGGGCTGGCCGAAAGCGAGCTGTACCGCGCGCTGGTTTCCGACACCCCCTCTCCCGCATTCTCATGACGGCTTCCACCATGCAAGCGCACACCACCGCTGTGCCCGCAGCGCCCGAGCCCCGGGCCCGCACGTCCTGGCGCCACTGGCTCGCGCAGCGCCCCTCGGTCTTCACACTGGCGCTGATCGTGCTGGTGAGCCTGGTGGTGGGCGCGATCAACCCGAGCTTCTTCCAGTTGCCGGTGCTGTTCGACATCGTGCGCGCCTGCACGGTGCTGGGCCTGTTCGCGCTCGGCGTGCTGATCGTGCTGGCCGCGGGCGGCATCGACGTGTCGTTCGCGGCGATTGCCGCGCTCACGATGTACAGCATCACCAAGCTCGTGCTGAACTACTTTCCGGAAGCGCCGATCGCGCTGCTGCTGGTGGCGGGTGCGGCCAGCGGCGCGGTGCTCGGCGTGCTCAACGGCCTGCTGGTGCACTGGCTCAAGGCGCCCTCGCTGATCGTGACCATCGGCACGCAGTACCTGTACCGCGGCATCCTGCTGACCTTTGTCGGCACCGTGTTCTTCATGAACGTGCCGCTGCCGATGGATGCCTTCGGCAAGCTCGCGCTCTGGCGCTTCGACACGCCGCAGGGCCTGCACGCGGTGCTGCCGGCCACCGTGCTGGTGCTGGCTGGCGCGGCGGTGCTGACCTGGTGGCTGCTGAACCGCACGCTGATCGGCCGCGCGGTGTACGCCATCGGCGGCAGCCTGGCAATCGCGGAGCGGCTGGGCTACAACCTGCGCACCGTTCACGTCTTCGTGTTCGCGTACGCGGGTTTCCTGTCGGGCCTGGCGGGCATCGTGCATGTGTCGAGCACGCGGCTGGCCAATCCTTTCGACCTGGTGGGCAACGAACTGGACGTGATCGCCGCCGTGATCCTCGGCGGCGCCCGCATCACCGGCGGCAGCGGCACCGTGGGCGGCACGCTGCTCGGCGTGGTGCTGGTCACGCTGATCAATAACGTGCTGATCCTGGCGGGAGTGCCCAGCACCTGGCAGAAGGTCATCATCGGAGCCTTCATCCTCGTGGCCGGGGCTTGCTTCGCGATGCGCAAGCAGGGCTGAGGGCTTCACGCCGCTACGCGCGAGCAGGTTGACGGCCTTCGGGATGTGAAGGCTCGGCGGCCATGTCGCCGCGCCCGGCTCGGCTGAAGCCGTCCTCGTTTGCCTTGAGCCACCGCAACGCAATCCACAACGTTGCGCCGGCAAGCAGCGCGCTGGGGATGGCGACGATCAGCAGCCCATGGCCGATCATCGACGGCCCCCCGACCCGCTCGCTGACCCAGCCCGTGAAGAAAGGACCGCTCCCGCCCCCACCCACCGTGTTCAGGAATGCAGCCACCGCAATGACCTGCGCCCTGAAAGCCCTCGGCGCAAGTACCTGAATCGGGATGGCCGACAGCGCCAGGTACATCGCGAACAAAAGCGCCGTGCTGGCGTAGAGCACCATCGCCAATGTCGTGCTCGCCACCAGGTAGGTTCCTGCGATGAGCGGAACGACCGCGAGCGTCACGCCCATTGCGATCTGGACGATACGCCGGGCAGCCAATTCGTCGGGCGCCCTGCTTGCAAGCACCCCGCCCAGCAAGGCACCGCCCAACCCGAAAAAGATGTTGATGGGCCCCAGGATGCGCCCGACATCGGCCGCGCCCAGGTGATGACCGCGAATGAAGAACGAAGGCGCCCATGCCGACTGCGAGTAGAAGCCGACCGTGACGAGCATGCCGCCGAGCAGGTACGGTGCGAAGAAGCCGACGCGGTCCTTCACAGCCCCGGGGAAAGTGGCACTGGCCGTGGGCAGCACCGATGGCTGCTGGCGAACGGGTTCGCGCACGGTCGCGAGAAGAACCGCGCCGAGCAGCAGGCCGGGCGCCCCCACGCATACCAGAACGCTTTGCCACGGCTCCAACGCGCCGACAAGCGGCAGCGACAGACCACCGGACTGCGTGAACCCCCTGAGCAGAAGGCCGCCCAGCACGAGCGACAGGCCGCCTCCCACGAAGGGCGCGGTCATGAAGACGGATGTTCTGCCCACCAGCCGGCGCGGCGAGAAGCTGTCGGTGAAGATCGACAGCGCGGCCGGGATCAGCCCGGCTTCCGCCACCGCGGTGACCGCTCGCGCCGCCATGAAGGCGGGAAAATTGGGAGCGAGTCCGCACGCAATGGTCGCAAGGGACCAGACCAGCACGCAGACGCCGGCAATCCCCACGCGGTTCCCTTTGTCCAGCGCCCGTGCCAGCGGGATGCCCATTACCGCGTAGCACACCGTGAACGCAAAGCCCTGCACCAATCCGATCTGCGCATCGTCGATGGAGAACGAGTGCTTCAGCGCGTCGACGAGGATGCTGACCACCGTCCGGTCGATGTACGAAATGATCGCGCACAGCCAGAACACGCAGACGACGTACCAGCCTCTGGATGGGGTCAGCAAGTCGGCCTGTGGGGTTGCAGCGGAGACGGTCATGGCACCACCGACGACTCGATTCCGGCGTCGGAATCGGCGGGAAAGAGTCGCAATGTGTCGCGGCACACGGCGCCGGCCTTCATCACCAGAACCACCGTGGATGCGGGATCGCGAAAGACCGTGATGTCTTCGACGGGGTTCTTGTCCATGACGATCAGATCGGCGTCGAAGCCCGCCTTGATCCGTCCCGCCTGCGCGCCGATGCCCAGCAGTTCGGCATTCACCGAGGTCGCGGAGCGCAGCACATTCAGCGATGAACTCAGTTCTCCGCGCAGGACGAGTTCCTGGGTTTCCCGCCCCTGTAGCGAACCCAGCAAGTCGGTGCCAAGGCCGACCTTGACGCCCGCCTCTTCGCTGTGCCCGATCGCTGCGTACATGGCGTCCACCAGGTACTTGAGTTTGTCGAGCGCGCCGGCGGGCAACCGGACCTCGCCGTCGAGCATGTGCTTGACGATGCCCAGGGTCGGGACCACGAAGGCGCCCTTGCGGGCGACGATCTCCGCGGCCTCGCGGTCCATCATGCTGGCGTGCTCGATGGAGCGAACGCCGTGCTCGGCACACCGCACGATGGCCTCCTTCGTGTGCGCATGCGCCATGACATAGCTTCGCCACCGCGCCGCCTCTTCCACGGCAACCGCGATTTCGGCGTTGCTGAACTGCTGCGACCAGATGGGATCGGTGGGCGACAGCACGCCGCCGGAGACGAAGATCTTGATGTGGTTCGCGCCCTGGCGAAACTGGTCGCGCACCGCCTCCCGAACATGGTTTTCTCCATCCACCACGCGCGTGAAGGCCCCGACAAGATCGCACTTGCAAGGCGAGGCGGCCCGGTGTCCCCGCATGTCGCCATGTCCGCCGGTCTGGGACAGCGCCTTGCCTGCAATCAGATAGCGTGGGCCGTCGAGCAGCCCCTCTTCCAGCGCCTGGACCAGGCCCTGCTCACCTCCTCCGGCATCCCGGATGCTGGTGAAGCCCTGCTGCAGCATGTTGCGCAGATAGCGCCCGGCATAGTGGGCGAGATAGGACGGTTGCAGCTTGTCGAGGCCGCCGACGTCGAGACTGGCTCCGGTGGCATGCGTGTGCGCGTCGATGAGGCCCGGCATCACCAGCCGGCCCCCAAGGTTCACGCGACGGACGTCTGGGCCTGCAGCCCCCTCGCCGTCACCTCGTTCGACGGAAGAAATCTTCCCGTCTGAAATCCCGATGGCGTGGTGGTCGTCACCGAAGTAGCGATCGCCGTCGAACAATCTTGCGTGGGTAAGAACGAGCTGCGGTGACATGGATGCCCCTTTTGCGGCAATTCTAGAAATGGGGGTGGCATTTCTCTTGTCCCTGCATGCATGGCGATTGATCCTGCGTGCCGATCCCGGGCCCTTCGGGGCCCTTTCCATGGGATATGCTGCGCCGCGCAATCTTTGTTTGAACTTGGAGTAACTCGATGGAAGACGTGAAGATCCTTCAGATCATGCCCGCCGAAGGGTGGGTCGCCGTGTACGACGGCGGCGATGAAGGAGAAATGGAAGAGCCGCTGGCCTGTTTTGCGCTGGTGCAGGTCGACTACAAGAACGGCGACGGCATCCAGACCGAAGTGCGCGGAATGGCGCCTGACGAAAAGCTCATGGCGTTCGTGGAAGACGCTACCAACTTCGTGACGGTTCGTCGCGCTGAAGAAGCCGACGACGAAGAGGAAGACGAGGCGGCCGAGTAGGTTTTCCCTGGCAAGGCTGGCAGGCCTCAACGGGAGGGGGCACTGCCAGCTCTTCGCCGGAACTTTCCCGGCGTGATGCCATAGGTATCGCGGAACAGACGGGTGAAGTGGCTCTGGCTCGAAAACCCCGCCTTCGCCACCACGTCCACCAACGTGGAGTTCGACGAACGAATCAGCCCGCGTGCGACCTCGAGTTGCTTGTGAACGATGAACTGGTGAGGGGAAGTCCCCGTGGACTTCCTGAAGATGCGAACAAACTGCGACTTGCTCATGCCGACGCTTGTCGATAGTTCCATGAGAGTCAGTTCACTCATCGGCTTTTCCGCGATCAGTTCGTTCAGTCGCGACCATTGCCATTCCGTCAGTTTCCCGCGCTCTCTTACCGGGGCCTGCCCGCGGCTTCGGATCAGGTGTGCCAGCACGCCGCAGCTCAGCGACTCGGCGTAAAGAGACCCGTTGGGGCAGCCGCGCTTGACTTCCCGCAGCATCGCCCGGAGCACAGCGGTCAGGGCGGGATCGTAGAACTCGACGGCCTGCCGAAGATTCACGAGCAGGTCTTCTCGCTCCAGGCCTTGATGTTCGAGCGCGGTCAGATCGAGCGGAAGCAGCAGTCGACGGGCGTCCCGGCAGTCGACCTGGCTCACGCGGACTCGTGTTTCTGCATTGAACAGCGTCAACGAGCCAGCGCTTGCATTGAGGTCGTACCCGCGGCCGCCCACGGTCATGCGTGACGTGACGGCGCCGGACTCGATCAGCGACAGCGTCGGAGCCAACGTGGTGAAACTGCTTGTCCAGGGGCCCTCCGGGGTGCCAACCCACGCGAAAGGCAGGCCGTTCCAGGCGGCGGTCAGCGATGGCGCAAGAAGACTCGCGTTCTCGCGATTCCGCGCTGCTTCGTCAAGTGCAGTCCGACCTAGCTTGAACACCATATTTCCTCCAGGACGTGGGCGATCCGACGCGACAACCCCGCCACTCTAGTGTTTTCGATGAGGGTCGTTTGTTCAAAAGTGAGTCGAACGAGCAAGACCGGATTTCGCTTGCACATTGAAATCGGCCAGCGGCGGTCAATCACGCTGCGCGGCCGTGCAATTTCTGCCCGCCGAACAAGAAACTCGGAGATAGACAATGACCAGTGAGCGGTATCGGCGTTGCAATCAGTGGCATCTCTCAGCGGTCGCACTCTTGCTTGCAGGCTTGACGGCATGCGGCGGAAGCGGGGACGGCAGTTCGACACCCGGCCTGGTCTTGCCTCCCGCGCCACCTCCGGCCGCTGTATCGGGTACTCAGGGCCTCGAATGCGACGACTCGATGAAGACCGGCTTCGCGCCGGACGCAAACACCACGGTCTTGCTGGCGAAGTCATTCAAGAAGGGAGACCCGCTCCTTCTTTCCGGCACCGCAACGTCGACGACTCCCATTGCGCAAAGCGACTTGTGCCTGGTGAAGTTGATCGTGGGGCCGGGGCACACCGGACCTTCGGATGCCCCCTCCACCTCGGCCGGAATCGGGATCGAAATATGGCTGCCTGGCAAGGTCGCCTGGAACAAGAAGATTCACTTGATCGGCGGCACCGGTTGGGCGGGTGGAACCCAAACCACCCCGGGCGTGATCTCGTTCAGTCCACTCGCCAGCCCCTGGGACGTGGCCGGCGTGGAGGGCGCTGTATCCGCAACGACCGATACAGGGCACACCGTGTCGAACGGCGACTTCCTGATGAACCCCGATGGAACAGTGAACACCGTCGGATGGTCCGATTTCTCGGAGCGCGGCATTCATGAAATGACGGTAAAGGCCAAGGCGCTCGCCAGGGCCTACTACGGATCGGACGCGAAATACGCCTACTGGCACGGCAGTTCGACGGGAGGTCGCCAAGGGCTCAAGCAGGCTCAGGCGTATCCCGGCGATTTCGACGGAATCATTGCCAGCTCGCCGGCCATCAACTGGACCAGGTTCAACACCGCCATGCTCTATGGCCAATTGATCACGCAGCGCGATCTTGGCGGTGTCGCCATGAGCGTTGCACAAGTCAATGCGGTATCTGCTGCTGCGCTCAACGCATGCGATCTGGTCGGTGGCAAACATCTTGGGTTCCTGATCGACCCTTCTCAGTGCACATACGACCCGCAGCAGGACCCGCAGGTGCTTTGCACTGGCAGCGGGGGCAGCAATACGGACCCGACTACCTGCATTTCAAGTGTGCAAGCACAGAGCCTCAATAAAGTCTGGTACGGACCGACGCGGGACGGATCGGTGCCCGCTCCGGCGACGGACACGGGATACGCCGTCGGCCTGACGGGGTCGCACCTTTGGTACGGCTATCCACGCGGCGCGCCGCTTGCGACTTCGCCATTTGGCGGCGGCGCGATTCTGGGTCCGGTGAATCCGCAGACTCTGGCAACGGACACGGTTGCGCTTATTCGGCAGGACCCCACGTTGGGAACGCCGAGTTTTCTCAATGCCACGGGGAACGGGGTCGACGGCTGGAAGAACCTCAGCTATTCCGACCTCGGCAGCATTTTCGATCGCGGAAATTCGCTTCAAACCGAGTTCAGCCGCATCAACACAGACAACCCGGGTCTGACAGCGTTTCAAGCGCGTGGCGGGAAGCTCATTACCTTTGTCGGCCAGTCAGACGATCTGATTCCCCATCAGGGGCTGCTCCAGTACTACGCCGCCGTGGCGAATCAACTCAACGCTTCATTGAAGTCGCCACCCGCCGGCACTTTTGCTGCGGTGAATTCTTTCTACAAGCTCTACCTCGTTCCCGGGATGGGTCACTACGGAACGAATGGGACCGTCAACGTCGACGCCAATCCACCGGTTCCGGGCGAGGCGCTCAAGTACGCGATGTTGACCGACTGGGTAGAAAAGGGCATCGAGCCCGGGCGCGTCGATGTGACAAGCACGGCGACAGCTACCGCGCCAGCCAAAGGTCAGCCGTTCTGCGTCTATCCGCTGAAGGCGACCTACCAGTCGGGGGATATTTTTGCCGCTGGCAGCTACGCATGCCGGTAGTCAAACCTTGAGCCTGTACCCGGTCTTGAAGATCCAGCGCACGGCGATCAGGCACAGCGCCAGGAAAACCAGCGTCACGCTCATGCTGATCGGCAGGCTCACGTCGGAGACGCCGTAGAAGCTCCACCGGAACCCGCTGATCAGGTAGACCACCGGATTGAACAGCGAGACCTTCTGCCAGAACGGCGGCAGCATGTTGATCGAATAGAAGCTCCCACCGAGGAAGGTCAGCGGCGTGACGATCATCAAGGGAATGATCTGCAGCTTTTCGAAGCCATCAGCCCAGACGCCGATGATGAAACCGAACAGGCTGAACGTCACCGCGGTGAGCACGAGGAACGCCACCATCCACAGCGGGTACGCGATCTCGTACGACACGAACAACCGGGCGGTGATCAAGATGATGACTCCGAGGATGATCGACTTGCTCGCCGCCGCACCGACATAACCGCACACGACCTCGACATACGAGACGGGCGCGGACAGCACCTCGTAGATCGTGCCCGAGAACTTGGGAAAGTAGATGCCGAACGAGGCATTGGCGATGCTCTGCGTCAGCAGCGACAGCATCACCAGGCCCGGGATGATGTAGGCGCCGTAGGCGATGCCGTCGACATCCACCATGCGCGAGCCGATGGCCGAACCGAACACGACGAAATAGAGCGACGTGGAGAGCACGGGCGAGGCCACGCTCTGCATCAGCGTGCGCCACGTGCGCGCCATCTCGAACAGGTAGATGGCGCGGATTGCGTACATGTTCATGCTTGCCCCCTCACGAGGCTGACGAAGATTTCCTCCAGCGAGCTTTCGGAGGAATGCAGGTCCTTGAAGTCGATGCCGAGCTCGCCGAGCTGGCGCAAGAGGCCGGCGATCTGGTTGTCGTCGCCCTGCTTGTCGAAGGTATAGATCAGCGAGTGGCCGTCGTCGGCCAGATCGAGCTGGTAGCGGCCGACGAGTGCTTCGGGAATGGCAGCCAGCGCGTTCCGAAGGCTCAGCGTCAATTGCTTCTTGCCGAGCTTCTTCATCAGCACGGCCTTGTCCTCCACCAGGATGAGCTCGCCCTTGCGAATCACGCCGATGCGGTCGGCCATCTCCTCGGCCTCTTCGATGTAATGCGTGGTCAGGATGATGGTGACGCCGCTTTCCCGCAGCTTGCGCACCATCTCCCACATGCCGCGCCGCAACTCCACGTCGACGCCGGCGGTGGGCTCGTCGAGAAACAGAATCCGGGGTTCATGCGACAGCGCCTTGGCGATCATCACGCGACGCTTCATGCCGCCCGAAAGCGCCATGATCTTGGAGTCCTTCTTGTCCCAGAGGGAAAGATCGCGAAGCACCTTCTCGATATGGGCCGGATTGGGCGAGTAGCCGAACAGGCCGCGGCTGAAGCTCACCGTGCCCCATACGGTTTCGAAGGCGTCGGTGGCCAGCTCCTGGGGCACCAGCCCGATCTTCGTGCGTGCGGCCCGGAAGTCGGTGACGATGTCGTGCCCATCGGCCAGCACCGTGCCTTCGCTCGGGTTGACGATGCCGCAGATGATGTTGATCAGCGTTGTCTTGCCCGCCCCGTTGGGACCGAGCAGCGCGAATATCTCTCCTTGGTGGATGTCCAGATCGACACGCTTGAGTGCCTGGAATCCCGACGCGTAAGTCTTGGAAAGCTGATTGACCGAGACGATTGAAGGCACGAGACCTCTCTTGAGTCTGTAGGGGGAGTCCGGAATCTTACGCTTGGGTCGCGCTGGGGCTGAGGCCCCACTCGCTGCCTCCTGGAGCGTGCAGTCGAAGTGGCAACCGGCCGCCTCAAAAGCTGAAGAGGTCTTGAGCACTTCCATTCGATCTCGCTAGAAGAGCCCGCGTTGTGACGTCGTCAAAGCCATGAAGCTTTCTCCAATGGGCTGAAGAATGGCATCGGCAATCGGCTGAAGCTGCCTGGTCAGGTAGTGCTCGTAGTCGATTCGGGACTGACGAATCTCCATGGGTTCAGGGCCGCTGCGAGTCATGACATACCGGATCCAGCCGCCGTTCTGATACTGCCTGGGTCGGTTGACCCGACTGTTGTGATCGTCGGCAATCCTTGCCGCACGTACCTGCGGCGGTACGTTGACCAGGTAGGCATCGAGGCGGTGGCGCAGGCGCTTCCTGTAGATGAGCAGTTCGTCCATCTTGCCTGCCAGCAGCGCCTCTGCATAGTCGGTCACGAACTCCCTGTAAGGCTCGTCGTGGAAGATGCGCGAAAGCAGGCCCTCCTGGAACTGGCGCGCCAACGGGGTCCAGTCGCTGCGGGCCATCTCGAGACCGCGGTAGACCATCTCCTCCTTGCCGTTGGCGTCGACGCTCAGGCCCGCATACCGCTTCTTGCTGCCCACGTCCGAGCCGCGAATGGTCGGCATGAAGAACTTCTTGTAGTGGGTGTCGAACTCGATCTCGAGGAAGTTCTGCAGGCCGTGCTCCTCGCGAAGGGAGTTCGTCCACCACGTATTGATGTCTCTCACCAAGGTGGTCGCGACGGCGTGCGCGTTCTCGTTGGTGTGGGTACGCCTGAGCCAGATGAAGATGGAGTCGGTGTCGCCGTAGATGACTTCGTAGTCCCGGTCTTCCACGAATTCGCGCGTGAGCTTCATCATCTCGTGGCCACGAAGGGTGATGGCGGACACCAGCTTGGGATTGAAGAAGCGGCAGTCGGCTGCACCCAGCACGCCGGCGAAGGAGTTCATGAGCAGCTTCAGGGCCTGGGACAGCGGCTCGTTCTTCGTCCGCTTGGCCTCGTCCCGGGCGCGCCAGAGCGTGGTCACGATTTCCGGCAAGCAGTGCTTCTCGCGCGAGAAGACAGTTCCCTGCGGGCCCTTGACGAGCATGGTCGCGTCGCCAGCGTTCGAGCCCTCGATGAAGCCGACCGGATCGACAAGAAAGGTTCGGATGATCGAGGGGTAGAGGCTCTTGTAGTCCAGCACCACGACGGAGTCGTAGAACCCCGGCTTCGAGTCCATCACGTAGCCGCCGGGGTAGGCCTTGCTCGCAATCTCGCCCACGTTCGGCGCCACGTAGCCCTGGCGATGCATCCGCGGCAGGTAATGGTGGCTGAACGCGGCGATGGAGCCACCGAAGTGGTCGGCCTGCAGGCCTGTGGTCTGGGCCCGCTCCATCACGAACTGCAGCAGCTTCGCCTTGTCGAAGATGCGCAGGACCAGCTCGCAGTCCCGGATGTTGTAGAGCGCGAGCGCGGGCTTGTCTTCCTGGTACCGCCGCTCGATCTCCGCCATCTTGTCGTACTCGTCGCCGATGGCCTTGCCCTCGCCCAGCAACGTTTGCGAGACGGTCTCCAGGCTGAAGGAGGGAAAGCTCCACACTGCGGCCTTGAGGGCGTCAATGCCGTCGATGATCACCCGGCCGGGCATGGGCGCGAACAGGTAGCCCTGCTTGCCCGGATGGGTGCGCCATTCGATGGGCCGCCGCTCCCGCCCCAGAAGGAGCTGCGTCCCACACTCGTTGGCTGTCTTCTGAAGCACTCGCAGGTCGAACTGGATGACGTTCCAGCCGATGATGACGTCCGGGTCATTTCGCTCGAACCAGTCGTTGAGCTTCTCGATCATGGCCTTGCGGGTCGGGCAATAGATGAGCGAAAAGTCCATGGGCCCACCCGACCCTGATGACTGCTCGCTCGGCTCGGGTGACGGCTCGCCCAGCATGAACACGACACGGTCTTGCGTACCGTCCAGCGCAATCGAATAGAGCGCTTCGTGCTGGCTGGTCTCGATGTCCAGCGACACCACCTTCAGCACCGGCCGGAACTCGGGCGCTGGCTTGAGCTTGCAGTCGACGATGGTGGAGCGGTCTGCCCGCCCTCCTTCCACCAGCACGCCAGCGGTGATGAACCGTTCCATCAGGTAGCGATCGTGCGGGCGCACATCGGCTTCGAGCAGGGGAACGCCCTGTGCCTGGAGGGCGCGCATCAACCGGCCGAGCTGGCGGAAGTGCTTCGCATAGACACCAGTGACGGGTTCCTGATGAAAAGTCTTCAGCTCGAGCTCACGCATCTGCAAGCCTGGCATGGCCATGAGGTGCGCTTCTACCGCCGCCCTGTGCCGGGTTGCGATGAATGCGACGGAGGTCTGGGAGGTCAGGACCACTTTCACCGGCCCCGCATCTGTTGCCAGCCAGTACTCGATCTCCGTGCCGGAGGGAGCATCCCGCCAGTGGCGAGTGAGGATGAAGCCCTTGAGTTCGGTGGACGTCACGAGAGCTTGGCGAATCGGATAGGGCAAGAGAGCGGGCTTGGCGTGGCCGATTTTCGCCCGGGCATGTCCAATTGCCGTCTGCGCAGGCGGGGGCCAGGCAGTCCCGTGTCATCTGCCCCGCTGGAGGTCAACCACGCTTGTGCAAAGCAGTCCAAAACGAACCAGCTCAGTACAACAATAAAAGAGGGCAAAAGGGACAAAGCATCCGCCCTGCCCGCAAACCCGCGTGAATACTGGGTTGCTGGCGGAGAGTGTGAGATTCGAACTCACGGACGATTTCTCGTCGGCAGTTTTCAAGACTGCTGGTTTAAACCACTCACCCAACTCTCCGGAACTGCCGATTTTATGCCGACGGCGCTGCCCTACTCTCCATCGGGCAGGAACATCGCCTGCAGATCGCTCAGAAAATCCAGTCCGCGCTCGGTCGGCCACACGCGAAACAGGTCGCGTGCCACGAGCCCCTTGCGCTCCGCTTCTTCCAGACCGCGCTGGATCGACGTCATCGCCAGCCCCGTACGTTCGCTGAATTGCGGCAGCGTGAAGCCCGTCTTCAGCCTCAGCGCATTGAGCATGAACTCGAACGGCAGATCGGCCAGCGCCACTTCGTCGCTCTGCGACACCGCGGCCCCCGCGCGCGCGTTCTCCATGTACAGGCGCGGCTCGCGAAAGCGCACCTGCCGCACGATGCGGTGCGCAAAGCTCAGCTTGCTGTGCGCGCCGGCGCCAATGCCGAGATAGTCGCCGAACTGCCAGTAGTTGAGGTTATGCGCGCACTGGTGCCCCTCGCGCGCATAGGCCGACACCTCGTAGCGCGACATGCCGTTGGCGCTGGTGCGCTCGGTGATGCGGTCGAGCATGGCGTAGGCGATGTCGTCCTCGGGCAGCGTGGGTGGGAACTTGGCGAACCAGGTGTTGGGCTCGATGGTCAGGTGGTACACCGAGATGTGCGGCGGTGCGAGGGCCAGTGCCTGCGAGAGGTCGGCGTCGAGGCCTTCCAGGGTCTGGCCCGGCAGCGCGTACATCAGGTCGAGGTTGAAGGTGTCGAAGGTGCTCGCGGCCTCTTCCAGGGCAGCGATGGCCTGCGCACGGTCGTGCACGCGGCCCAGCGCCTTCAGGTGCTCGTCATTGAAGCTCTGCACGCCCACCGAAAGGCGCGTGACGCCGGCCGAGCGGTACGCGCGGAAGCGGTTGCGCTCGAAGGTGCCGGGGTTGGCTTCCAGCGTGATCTCGCAGTCGGGCGCGAGCTTCAGGCGTGCACGCACGTCGCCCAGCAGGCGGTCGATGGCTTGCGGCGAAAACAGGCTGGGCGTGCCGCCGCCGATGAAGATGGTGTGGACCGTGCGGCCCCAGATGAGCGGCAGTGCGGCGTCGAGATCGGCTACCAGCGCGTCGATGTACGCCGCTTCGGGAATGCCGTCGATCTCGGTCTCGCTCGTGGCGCGCCATTCGTGCGAGTTGAAGTCGCAGTACGGGCACTTGCGCAGGCACCACGGCAGGTGGATGTAGAGCGACAGCGGCGGCAGCGCGCTGAGCTGCAGCGGACCGGGCCGCATCCAGTGCAGCACGTCGTTGGCCTGCGGCGCGCCCGTGGGCTGCGCCGGCAGGATCGGGAAGGTGGTGGCCATTACAGCCAGCGCTCGCGCATCAACGCCAGCATGGCCTGCGCCGCGCGGCCGCGGTGGCTGTTGGCGTTCTTCACTTCTGGCGGCAGCTGGGCAAAGGTCTTGCCGAAGGCCGGCAGGTACATGACGGGGTCGAAGCCGAAGCCGTTGTCGCCAACGGGCGCGGGCGCGATCTCGCCGACCACGCGGCCGACGGCGATGAGCGGCTCGGGGTCGTCATGGCTGCGCAGCGCGACCAGCGTGCTCACGAGCGCGGCGCGGCGGTTGGCCACGCCGTCGAGCTGTTCGAGCAGCGCCTTCACGTTGTTGGCGTCGCCCTTGGTGTAGCCGAACTGCGTAGCGTAGAAGGCGGTGTCGACGCCCGGCAGGCCGCCGAAGGCATCGACGCACAGGCCCGCGTCGTCGGCCATGGCCGGCAGGCCGGTGGCGGCGCTGGCATGGCGCGCCTTGGTCAGCGCGTTCTCGACGAAGGTGCGGAAAGGTTCTTCAGCCTCGCTCACGCCCAGCGCCGACTGAGGCACCAGGGCGACGGCCAGTTCGGCAAACAGTTGCTGGAGTTCGGCGAGCTTGCCTGCGTTGTTGGAAGCCAGAACCAGTTTCATAAAAAGTCAAAAGTGGCTGTGACGCCCGATTGACGAGCGCCAGTAGCTGTTGGTCAGTTCGATGGCAGCAGCGCCTGCTGCTGCAGGGTCACGAGCTCGCCGATGCCCTTCTCGGCCAGGCCGAGCAGGATGTTCATTTCGTCGCGCGTGAAGGCCACGCCCTCGGCCGTGCCCTGCACTTCGACGAAATGGCCGGCGCCGGTCATGACGACATTCATGTCGGTGTCGCAGGCGGAGTCTTCGGTGTATTCAAGGTCGAGCAGCGGCGTGCCTTCGACGATGCCCACCGAGATGGCGGCCACGTGGCCCTTGATGGGCGAGGCCTTGAGGGTGCCGGCGGCCAGCAGCTTGTTGACGGCGTCCTGCGCGGCGACAAAGGCGCCGGTGATGGCCGCGGTGCGCGTGCCGCCGTCTGCCTGCAGCACGTCGCAGTCAAGGTGGATGGTGCGTTCGCCGAGCACGGCGAGGTCGAATACGGCGCGCATCGAGCGGCCGATGAGGCGTTGGATTTCCTGCGTGCGGCCGGTCTGCTTGCCCTTGGCTGCCTCGCGGCTGCTGCGGGTGTGCGTGGCGCGCGGCAGCATGCCGTATTCGGCGGTGACCCAGCCTTCGCCGCTGCCCTTCTTGTGCGGCGGCACCTTCTCTTCGACCGAAGCGGTGCACAGCACGCGGGTCTGGCCGAACTCGATCAGCACCGAGCCTTCGGCGTGGATGGTGAAGCCGCGGGTGATGCGTACGGGGCGCAGCTGGTCGGCGGCGCGGCCGCCGCTTCGTGTGAAAGCAGTCATTTGTTTGAGAACCGGAAAGAAAAAGAAAAGCCGCGCGCGCTCAGGTCTTGCGTGCGGCGGAACGGCGAATGGCCTCGTTGATTTCGGCAATGGAACGCTCGATGGCGTCTTCGTCGAGGTCGTCGATTTCGTTGTCCGACGGCATGCCTGCCTGGATGGTCGAGGCGAACACGCCGTCTTCGATGGTTTCGGTGGACACGCCGCTGCGATCGTCGCCCGTGCTGTCGGGCATTTCCCATTCGAGCGCGATCAGCGTGACGTTGTCGCTGTGGGCGCCGCCCTTGCGCAAGGCCATCTCGGCGAGATCGGGGGCGGCGTCGGACACAGGCTTGTCGGACGAGAGGGTGTGCACGATCAATTCGTCATCGAGCACGCCCCAGACGCCGTCGGAGCACAGCATGATGCGGTCGCCGCGCTGCAGCTGCAGCGGCGCCGAGACGTCGAACAGCGGCGTGGTCGGCGAGCCGAGGCAGGTCAGCAGCAGATTGCGGTTGACGGGCATGTCGGAGCCGTGCGGCTTGGGGCGTTCGGCATGCGAGTGGTCGCGCGTGCGCACCAGCAGGCGGCCGTCGCGCACGACGTACAGGCGCGAATCGCCGCAGTGCATCCAGGTGGCGGTCGTGCCCTGGAGCACGGCCGCGACGACGGTGGTGCGCGGCGTGTCGAGCATGGCCTTATGGCTCGCGTAACGCATGATCTGCTGATGCGCGGCCATGGCCGACTCGGCCAGGAAGGCCTTCGCGTCCTTCACGACCGGGCGCGCCTCGCGCTGGTAGAGCGCGGCAATGGTCTGCAGCGCCAGCTGCGCCGCAACCTCGCCTTCCGGGTGGCCGCCCATGCCGTCAGCCAGCACGAACAGGCTCGATTCCCGCGTGTAGCAATAGCCCATGCGGTCTTCGTTCTTGAGACGTCCGCCCTTGCGGCTGACCTGGAAGACGGAGAATTTCATGATGTCATGCAGGGCGCGTGGTGGGCGCAGCAGCCTTGGGCAGACTCTTCTTGTCGAAGGAGCGGATGTTGTCGATCGACAGGCGCACTTTCTCGCCCACCGTGAGCTTGGTGTAGCGGCGCTCGCCTTCGCGGCTGAGCTCCTTCTGCAGCGCGAAGACCGATTGCGGGCGCGACAGCGGGTCGAGCGACATGCACCACTCGACCACCTCGATCAGGTTGTCGGAGTACACGCCCCGCAGGCGCGACAGCGACAGGCTGAGCCGGTCTTTCTCGATGCGCCTGGGCGCGTCGTTGGGCGGATAGCCCTGCATGCAGGCGTAGATGCAGGCGCCGATGGCGTAGATGTCGGTCCACGGGCCCATCGACGAGTCGCGCCGGTACATCTCGGGGGCGGCGAAGCCGGGGGTGTACATCGGGCGGATGAAGATGCCTTCCTTGCTGAGCACTTCGCGCGCGGCGCCGAAGTCGATCAGCACGGCGCGGTCGTCGTCGGTGACGAAAATGTTGGCCGGCTTGATGTCCAGGTGCAGCATCTTGTACTGGTGGACGATGCGCAGGCCGCGCAGGATCTCGTCGAAGAGCGAACGGATGGTCGACTCGCGAAACACCTTCTGCTTCTTCAGGTCGCGCGCCGTGACCACGAAATCCTGCAGGGTCGCGCCCTCCAGGTAGTTCATGACCATGTAGACGGTTTCGTTCTCGCGGAAGAAATTGAGCACGCTGACCACCGAGGCGTGCGAGATCTGCGCGAGCGAGCGGCCCTCTTCGAAGAAGCTCTTGAGCCCCAGCCGGTAGAGTGACAGCTTCTCCGGCGGCACCTGCGGCGCGAGCTCGCCCGGCCCCCGCGTGGCAAGCGAAGACGGCAGATATTCCTTGATGGCCACCTGCTGTCCGCTGGGGTCGATGGCGAGATAGACGACACCGAACCCACCTGCGGAAAGCCGGCGTACAACGCGGTAACCACCAATGACCGTATCGGGCAACAGGGGCGTAGGCTTGACCTTTGACATAATCCGGGAGTTTCGCCCGAAGGCGATGGTGCGGCAAGCGAACGCCGTGCCGACGCCTCGGTGCATGCAAGCAAAACCACAGTGAGGCGCAATGCCAGTTTACAGCATGACCGGCTACGCCAGCGGCCAGAACGGGTCCGCAGGCAGCCACTCCGAAGCCGAGGCACGGCCTGCCGCCGCGGGTCGGCTCGGGGTAGAAATCCGCTCGGTCAACAGCCGCTTCCTCGATCTCACCTTCAAATTGCCGGAGGAACTGCGCCAGCATGAAACCGCGCTGCGCGAGCTGCTCACGGGCAAGCTCAAGCGCGGCAAGGTCGAAGTGCGGGCCGCCATCGAGAACACGGCCCAGGCCGGTGTGGTCGAGCCCTCCGTCAAGCTGCTCCAGCGGCTCAACGGGGTGCAGGACAGCATCAAGGCCTGGCTGCCCAGTGCCCGCGACCTGAGTGTGGCCGACGTGCTGCGCCTGGCCGGTGGCGACAGCGCCGCCCGCGGCGACTGGGGCCCCGACCTGCTCGACGTCACCGGCAAGGCGCTCGAAGGCCTGATGTCGGCCCGCCAGCGCGAAGGCGCGCGGCTGGCCAAGATGCTCGAAGCCCATCTGGGCCAGTTGCGCACCCTGGTGCTGCAGGCGGGCCCGCTGGTGCCGCAACTGGTCGAACAGCAGCGCACCCGCTTCCTGGAGCGCTGGCAGGAGGCCATGGGCCTGACCGCCGGTACGGGCGGCACGCTGCCCGAAGCCGCCCAGGACCGCGCGCTGACCGAAGCCACCGCCTTTGCGATCCGCATCGACGTGGCCGAGGAGCTCACCCGGCTGAACTCGCACCTCGACGAGATCGAGCGGCTGCTAAAAAAGGGCGGAGAAATCGGCAAGCGCCTCGACTTCCTGATCCAGGAGCTGCACCGCGAGGCCAACACCCTGGGCTCGAAGTCGGCGGCGCTGGAGCTCACGCGCATCGGCGTGGACATGAAGGTCCTGATCGAGCAGATGCGCGAGCAGGTGCAGAACATCGAATGACGACGAGCGAAAGAATGGATTACCCCGGCAATATCTTCGTGGTGGCCGCGCCCAGCGGGGCCGGCAAATCGAGCCTGGTCAAGGCGCTCATGGAGCTCGATTCGGCCGTGCAGCCCTCGGTCTCGCACACGACCCGGTCGCCGCGCGGGCAGGAAAAGCACGGCCGCGAGTACTTTTTTGCCTCGCCGACGGAGTTCGACGCCCTGATCGCGGCGGACGGCTTCGTGGAATGGGCCCATGTGCACGGGCACCGGTACGGCACCTCCAAGAGGGCCATCGAGGAGCGGATCGCCCAGGGGGCCGACGTCATCCTCGAAATCGACTTCCAGGGTGCGCTGCAGATCCGCAAGACCTTTGCCAATGCGGTCATGATCTTCATCCTGCCGCCCAGCTGGGAAGAACTGCGCTCCCGCCTCGAACGGCGCGGCGAAGACAGCGCCTCGGTCATCGAATTGCGCCTGAAGAACGCCGCCGAAGAGATGGCCAGGGCGGGGGAATTCGACTTCGTTATAATCAACGAGTTATTTGAGCGCGCGCTTTTCGATCTCAAGGCGATCGTCCACGCTCAGCGGCTCCGGTATTCCGCACAGCGCCGTGCACGTGCCGACACATTCGCCGCACTGAACATCCCCTGATATCCGAGTTCATCCGCTCACAGACAGAAAGATTCTCATCATGGCCCGCATCACCGTCGAAGACTGTCTCGTCAATATTCCGAACCGTTTCCAGCTCGTCCTGGCCGCCACGTACCGTGCGCGCATGCTGAGCCAGGGCCATGCCCCCAAGATCGAGAGCAAGAACAAGCCCGCCGTGACCGCCCTGCGCGAAATCGCCGAAGGCAAGATCGGCCTCGAAATGCTCAAGAAGGTGCCGGGCTGATCTGACGCAGCCCTGCAACGAAAAGGCACCGCAAAGCGGTGCTTTTTTTATGCCTGAACGCGTCCATACAGCGGTCACGCTAAAGTGGTAGCCATGAGCGCGGTAGCCAAATCTCAGTCCCATGCCCCCAAGGGCACGCCGAAGCCGAGTCCGGCTGCGCTGAACGCGGCCGCCGCAAGCTTTGCCGCACTGACCGCGCGCCTCGACTACCTGAGCCCCGAAGACACCGAGCTGGTCCGCCGAGCCTACCGCTTCGCCGACGAGGCCCACCTCGGACAGCTGCGCAACAGCGGCGAGCCGTACATCACCCACCCCATCGCCGTGGCGGCGCAATGCGCCGAGTGGAAGCTCGATGCGCAGGCGCTGATGGCGGCCCTGCTCCACGACGCCATCGAAGACTGCGGCGTCACCAAGCCCGAACTCATCGAGCGCTTTGGCGCCCCGGTGGCCGAACTGGTCGACGGGCTGACCAAGCTCGACAAGCTGCAGTTCAACACCCGCGAAGAAAACCAGGCCGAGTCGTTCCGCAAGATGCTGCTGGCCATGGCGCGCGACGTGCGCGTGATCCTGGTCAAGCTGGCGGACCGCACGCACAACATGCGCACGCTGGCCGATGCGCCGCGCGAGAAGTGGGGTCGCATCTCGCGCGAAACGCTGGAGATCTACGCGCCCATCGCGCATCGCCTCGGGCTGAACCAGACTTACCGCGAGCTGCAAGAGCTGTCGTTCCGGCATCTGAAACCGTGGCGCTATGCCACGCTGTCGAAGGCCGTGGCCAAGGCGCGCGGCCGACGCCGCGACCTGATCCAGAAGGTGCAGCGCGAGGTCGAAACCGCCTTTGCCGCAGCGAACATGACGCTGCGGATCGCGGGGCGCGAGAAAACGCTCTATTCGATCTATCGCAAGATGGAAGAAAAGCACCTGAGCTTCGCCCAGGTGACCGACATCTACGGCTTCCGCCTGATCGTGCCGAACGTGATCGCCTGCTACACCGGCCTGGGCATCCTGCACCAGATGTACAAGCCCCTGCCGGGCAAGTTCAAGGACCACATCGCGATCGCCAAGCTCAACGGCTACCAGTCGCTGCACACCACGCTCGTCGGCCCGGCCGGCGTGAGCGTCGAGTTCCAGCTTCGGACCGAGGCGATGCACGTGGTGGCCGAGTCAGGCGTGGCTGCACACTGGCTGTACAAGGCCGCTGAACCAAACGCGGCCAGCAATGACCGGCTGGGCACCAAGTGGCTGCAGTCGCTGCTCGACATCCAGGACGAAACACGCGACGCCGCCGAGTTCTGGGACCACGTCAAGGTCGACCTGTTTCCGGATGCGGTCTATGTGTTCACGCCCAAGAGCCAGATCATGGCGCTGCCCCGAGGCGCCACGGTGGTCGACTTTGCCTACGCCATCCACAGCAACATCGGCGACCACACTTCGGCCGCGCGCATCAATGGCGACCAGGTGCCGCTGCGCACCGAGCTCAAGAACGGCGACGTGGTCGAAGTGATCACCGCGCCGGTGTCGACGCCCAATCCGGCCTGGCTGGGCTTCGTGCGAACCGGCCGGGCGCGCTCCAAGATCCGCCACTATCTGAAGACCCTGGCGCACGCTGAGTCCGAAGGCCTGGGCGAAAAGCTGCTCGCGCAGGCGCTGCGCGCCGAAGGCCTGAGCAAGCTGCCCGAGGAAGACGAGGAACACCAGGCGCTGTGGGAAAAGCTGCTGCGCTTCACCGGCAACCGCACCCGCTCCGAACTGCTGACCGACATTGGCCTGGGCAAACGCATTGCCAGCATCGTCGCGAAGCGGCTGGTGGCAATGCTCTCCGAACTGGGCGAAAGGCCTGACGCACTACTGCTGAGCCGCGAGCGCTTCATCTCGCACGAAACCGTGTCGCAGGGGGCGGTCACGCTGGATGGAAGCGAAAACTCGTCGGTGCGCTTTGCGCTGTGCTGCAGGCCCATTCCGGGCGACCAGATCGTCGGCTACCTCGGCCATGGCGAAGGTCTGGTGGTGCACACGGAAGACTGCGGTGTCGGCCAGCGGCTGCGCCATAAAGACAGCGAACGCTTCTTCGCCGTCGAATGGGCGGATGAACCCACGCGCGCCTTCGAGACCGGCGTGGTCATCACCGTGCGCAACGACAAGGGCGTGCTGGCGCGGGTCGCAGCCACGCTGGCCGATGCGGAAGCAGACATCACCCACGTGGAAATGGCCGACGAGACCCCGCAGGATTCGACCGACCTGCGCTTCGTGATCGCCGTGCGCGACCGAACGCATCTGGATGCAGTGTTGCGCGCCGCCCGGCGAACTGCGTCAGTGCTGACCGCATCGAGGACGGTTCCCGCCCCCTGAGGCGCCGTTACGCCGCGGTTGGGCGCGGCGCCGGATAGCTCACGGACAGAATCTCGACCTCGTGCGCCCCGCCCGGCGTGACGAGCTTCACCACGTCGCCTTCGCGCGACTTGAGCAGCGCCCGCGCAATCGGCGAAATCCAGCTGACCTGCGACTTCGCGCTCTCCGCTTCGTCGATGCCGAGGATCGTGACGCTGCGCTCGTCACCCATCTCGTCGATATAGCGAACGGTGGCGCCGAAGAAGATCTGATCGCGACCGTGGTGCACCGAGGGATCGGTGACCTCCGCGATTTCGAGGCGCTTGGTGAGAAAACGGATGCGGCGATCGATCTCGCGCAGGCGCTTCTTGCCGTAGAGGTAGTCGCCATTCTCGGAGCGGTCACCGTTCTTGGCCGCCCAATGCACGGTTTCGACGATCTTCGGCCGCTCCTCGTCCATCAGCTGCAACAGTTCGTCGCGCAGGCGCGCGTAGCCTTCGGGGGTGATGTAGTTCTTGCTGCCTGCGGGCAACGGAGGCAAAGCGCCATCAGCGCCGTCGTCATCCCCGTCAGAGTCTGTCTCCTTGGTGAATGCCTTGCTCAAAGCAGAATCCTCCAAATGAAAAAAGCCCGCAACTTTCGTTGCGAGCTTTTCTTGTAATGGTGCGGCTGGCAGGAATTGAACCCACGACCCCTTGGTTCGTAGCCAAGTACTCTATCCAACTGAGCTACAGCCGCACAGCTTGCAATTATAGCCCGCTTTCTTCGGCCCTTTTTGCATTTGCCCGGCCGAATCCACGCGAAGGCACAAAAGAAAAATGCCCGGAAGATGAATCTTCCGGGCATTTCTGGAGATGGTGCGGCTGGCAGGAATTGAACCCACGACCCCTTGGTTCGTAGCCAAGTACTCTATCCAACTGAGCTACAGCCGCTAAGCCCTCGAGTATAGCCTGTTCTGAGGCTCGTTCCGAAAACGGGCAAAACAAGAAGCGGTGGTAGGCCGTGATGGGCTTGAACCATCGACCAACGGATTATGAGTCACTTATCAGGATGTTTCCTTCAGCTTCCTGAAATATGAATGCATCAAAATTTTTGCTGCAATATCAACAACTTATGAGATATATAGATTTCCCGTTGTGTCACAATCGTTCGCATTCGACCACAAACGGATCGCGACACGAATCGCGACAGGATCATGCAGCCTGCCACGGCCATCCCCACCACTTCGCAAGTGCGGCGCAGCGCCCCCAAAGCCCTGACCATCGCCGCCATCAATGCCCTCAAGGCCGGGAAGATGGCCGCCGATGGCGCCGTACGCCCCGGGCACGGCTCTCTCAAGGCCCGCCGCCGCAAGACCGCAACAGGCAGCGTGGTCGAGTTCATCTATGTGTACCAGCACTGCGGCAGGACCAGCACCCTCACTGTTGGGAGATTCAGCCCCACAGAAACCGAGGGCGCGGTCACGCTGGTTCAAGCCCGCACCGAGGCCGCCCGCCTCCAAGCCATCGTCAAAGCCGGCGAGGATCCAAAGTCCAAGCGAGAACATGCGCGACTCGACGCGAAGATCAAGCAGGCGACCCACACTGCTCAACTGCGCGAAGCCGAGAAAAGCACTCTGGCCGCGCTGTGCGATGAGTACGTCGCCAACCTTCGCTCCAAGGGCAAGACGGCCAGCGCCTACGACGTGGAAAACCTAGTCAAGAACCATGTGAAGGCAGCCTTCCCGCACCTTGCAGAGCTGCCCGCGGCCGCAATCACGCCGACGCATATCGCACACATCCTCGCCCGCCTGGTAGGGCCGGCGGCGAAATCCGAAGACCAGCGCGAGGTGGCCGGCAAGAGGTTAAAGAAAGGCCGTACCGCGCTCAAGCTGCGCAGCTACCTGTCGACCGCGTTCCGCTACGGCCTAGGCGCGGCAGTCGACCCGACCGCGGCCACCGGCGCCGCAACGTTCGGCCTGACGATGAACCCCGTCGCATCCGTGCCATCAACCAACATGGCGCGCCAGTTCAACCGGGCCGGCACGCGTGCGCTCTCGATCAGCGAGTTCCGCGAATACCTTCTGCACGTGAACGCGCTGCCGTCGACGCTCACCCGTCTCGCGCTGACCTTGCAGGTGCTGTCGGGTGGGCAGCGCCTCCAGCAGATGCTGCGGATCGCCACGGCCGACATTCAGCCGGGCGCCACGCTGACCCTTTACGACCCCAAGGGCCGCCGCGCGCAGGCCCGAGCGCACGTGCTGCCCATCCTGCCGGAAATGCAGGACGTGCTAAACGAGCTGGCGGTCATCAATGCCGCTGGTCCGATCTTCGGGAGCGGTGAATCTGTACTGCGGCCTGAGACGCTTTCGACCGCCGTGAAGGAGATCGGCGACTCGATGGTGAGCACGGGTACCGCAGTGGCCCCCTTCAGGGGAGGCGATATTCGGCGCACTATCGAAACATTGCTAGCCGAGCGTCTCAACATCAGCAAGGACGTGCGCGCACAGCTGCTGAGCCACGGCCTGAGCGGGGTGCAGGACCGCAACTACGACAAGGGCTTGCACCTCGCGCAAAAGACTGCCGCCCTGCGCCGATGGAACGACTTCATCGCCGACCTAGCAATTGGCACCCCGGCCGCCGACAACGTGCACCAACTGCACGCGGCATAAGCCCCCGCAGATCGTGATGCTACGCTGAGCAATGGTCTCCAGTTTTGGCCCGCCGTCGAGCGGGCTTTTTTTCGCCCTCAGAACACTACAGAAAAACCATCAGGCAGGTAGCATCTATCGTCAAATCAACTACAGCTAAAAACAGGTGTCGTAAGCACGCGAATCCGAACTTGAAGCGAAAAAAGGTTTCTGTTCTTTTGCTGGCATTGTTTTCTTTTTTCGAGGCACCCACTGCACCGAATCCATTTTATTTGCCATAGCCATCTCAGCAAGCATGGCGGCCAGCACATCTCGATGTGCTTTGCTAGACATTGACATAGAGGAGGTCTCGCGCAGCCTGTTAGCGAATACCATCTTCCAATCAATAACTTCTTCGACAACCACCTCATCAACCGTTGAGTCGACGGCCATTGAATCAATAACTACACTCGAAGCCGAAGATTGCTCATATTTTTTGACACGCCACCAATAATTTACAAGTGTGGCCACAATAATTGCACAGGCTGCAGCAACGCAGTAGCCCATTAAGCCCGGAAAGTATTGAGCAACTGCAGCCGTTATCAGCCCTGCAAACAGCAAGGATGTGGAGACATGTTCTTGCTTCATGAACCCCTCCTATTTAAATTTTCCAAGTAATGCCGCCCACGACATGCCTGCGGCGATAGCTTGCATCGGATTCGCAGGCTTAGTCACTGCAATCGCGACAATTATTCCCAAGGCAACAAAGACAAGGCATTCCATGAAAATCCGAAGTACCTTATTGGAGTCTTTTCCGGGAAAGGCTATATCAAAGAGATACGAGAGCGCCCAAGTTTTGACTCTTGCGTGACTGAGTTTGCCAAATGCAACTATCGCGCCGAGTGCCGTAAAGGCACACGCGGCAAACTCATATGTAGGGACCTCAAAGACGGAATCAATCATAATGACTACGCCTTCGAAGCCAAGGCCTCAGCCCTTTCGAATTGCTTCAAAGCTGTACCAAGCTGGGTGTGCAGCTTAACAAGCTGATGCTTGGACATTTGAAACCAAATTGTTTGGTTAAATGAGTCTGTATCGAGCATTGCAACCGCAACAGGTACGGCAGCAGGCTTTGAAGCCGCAGCCGAATTCGACAATCGGACATCAATAGCAATATCAAAGCTCTGTAGCGAGGGGAGGACTGCATTGGCCAACTCGCCATTTTCCAGTTCAGAGCGGAATCTATCCGACTGCTCACGCAAAAGGCTCAGCCAAGCGGGCAACGCCTCACTTGACGTGCTCTCTAGCATTTTGTGGCTTGAGAGCTTCTCAATCAATTCACCACTAGAGACATCCTCAAAAGATGTAGATAGGGCAGCCAGGAACGACACCCCATTGATCAAAAGTGATGCCCTCTCCTTGGCCCATCCAATAGAAGTAGCCAACGCCTCGTGGTCAAAGGGCTGGCTCACTCCACCAGCAATCGCATGTTCGACCGCCGTCGAACGCTTGCTGCCCTCAAGACTCGACATTGCAGCAAAAGACGCCCTAAGCAGCTTTTTTGCCCGCTCTGGAAGCGACTCCAGCGTTTCATCAAGACTGGCATCCGCGTGTGGACGCATGAAATCGAGGGCGGACATTTTACTAGAAAAGGGGTTTTGGCGTTTGGTTGTACCACAGCGCCGATCGGTTCGATATCCCCCAAAACCGTCAGCCTACGCTCGGCTTCGCCTACGCTGATGCTCTACAAGCGAGTCGCAATGGCGTAGTAAAGGTGTGCATGCCTGCTTCTCCAAGCTTTTTCGGCGCAGCGTTACCAGTGACAGTCGTGACAGAACACTGGGCGCCCGATCGTCACAAAGAACGCTAGTCATGAGCACCCCAGCAACCAGCACCGCGCGCACCCGCGCTTACCGCAAACGCCTTGCGGAACAGGGCTTCACCACGCTGTCCATCAGCGTCGACAGCGATACCGCGCGCCGACTGCGCACCATCGCGCGCGAGCACAAGCAATCCATGGGCGACGTGCTCAAGATGGGATCGCTGCTGACCCTGCGCGCCCTTGCCGCCCTTCCCCGCAACGTCGCCGAATGACGCTCGTCGCATACGTGCCGGCGCCGGCAGGAGCGCCCCCAAACACGACGTACTTCCGCTGCACGCGACTCGCGGCCGAATTGAGCACCGCCTCGTGCGCAGCACAGTGGAAGGCCGCGTCGACGAAGATCGGGACCGCGTGCCACAGTTGCCCGGTCGGCCAATGCCACGCCCTCCCGCAAGGTGGTGCAGTAAACACCAGCGCGCGGCGGGACAAGCCCCGAATCTGCCTGCGCTGCGGGCGCGATGACCTGCGCATCGTGCAGGAGCGCGGCATCTGCGTCTCGTGCGCCAACCGGCAATACGAAGTGATCCGCGGCCGCAACGCCAAGGGCAAGGTACCCACGAAGGAGATGACCCTTGATGCCTTCGTTGTCGCGACCGAGGCACCGAACGGCGCAATCGCCTACCGCAGCGTTGAGGCCCGGCACTTGGCCGAGGCGGTCGGCGTCATGGCGCATGTGCGACTGCGACAACTGCCGGACGGCACGCAGCTGACCGAAGCACGCCCCGGTCCATCCATGTGGAGCGAGGGCGAGCGC
This sequence comes from Variovorax sp. YR566, assembly GCF_051992195.1. Classification (NCBI taxonomy): domain Bacteria; kingdom Pseudomonadati; phylum Pseudomonadota; class Betaproteobacteria; order Burkholderiales; family Comamonadaceae; genus Variovorax; species Variovorax sp. YR566. The sequence continues at coordinate 6,196,460 of NZ_CP197092.1, forward strand.
CGGTTCGTCGTGGGGTGCCCCGCCTGCGGCCATGCGGGCCTGCTGGAGCGGAAAAAGGGCAACACCCTGCACCACCACTGCCCCGCCTGCAATGGCACACCCAACGGCCCGGGATGGGCCCTCGCTAAGACCGGCATATGGACGATGCTCATCGACGTAGGTGGCCTAAAGGCGTGGCTCGAAGCATCGAAGGAAGATTTCCCGCACGACCGGTGGAGCTTCACAGGGTTCGGCTGCACGCACTGCAAGAGCGCTGTGCTGCAGGCGCGCAGCGCCGTATTGGGCGTTACCGTGCGCTGCCCAGCGTGCCGCGAACAAGCCGAGTGAACGTCTCGACTTAAAGCCCTGCCGCAGAGAGCAGTTCAGCTGCAGTGATTTCAAGCGCCTCAGCGACCTGCAGAAAAGCAACGATGCCCGGGTTTTGCTTTCCACGCTCTATCCCGCTCATGTAAGAGCGATCAATCGCGCTTCTGTGCGCCAGTTCCTCCTGCGACAGATTGAGCGCCCCACGGGCGCGCTGGATCGCTTTGCCGAGGGCGACTAAGCGGGGATCGTCTGCGTATCGGGGAGAGGATGCTGGCATCCTTCGATGCTTTGAATCTGTAGACGAAATGACCACGGAGGATCCTCCACGTATACTCAAATTTGGGGCGTCGAAGAGCGCATCGACGAGAGTTTTCATCTTTTCCGAAGCGCTTCCCCACTACCTGCGTCAACTTCGAACCGCACATGAAAAAAACCGACTTGCTTCTTGTCCTTGGCTTGGCGCTACTTATGGCGCCGTTCACCTACTACGCGGGCGCACGCCCCTATGCCTTCTGGGAGCCGCTGGTTGGGCTCCCCTATTTAGTCGCGAACGTGGCGACGCCAGCCGTCGTCGCCATCTGGATCTACGTGATTCGAACTGGTCAACGTCGTCAGGAATAGGCCATCTTCCGCCGCCAGGCCATCGCTTCCTGCTTCGGCGTCATCGGAGCAACACGAGGTCGGCGAACCAAGAAGTAGACCTTCTTTGGCGCCGCCTTCTTTTCGCAAGCGCGTGCCAGCATTGCGCACAGCACCGCGGTGCTGTACGCCTCGGTGTCGTGCCGCGCGTCGAGCCGCTTAGCGCCTTCGAGGATCTGCCCCCACGTGAGGGACCTTTGGGGCTTAGGCATCGCTGCCCTCCTTCGTTTGCGCCAGCGCGGCGCCGACAGGCTGAGCGACTTGGGCAAGGACCGCAAGATCGGTTTGCAGGCGGCCGGCGATGAGGGCCAGCGCTGCGTTCCAGCACTGCGGATTGCCCGCCGCATGGGCCTCGGCCAAGGCCTGCAACTCGTCTTCGCGTACCCCGAGGCGCACCAGCGGTTGCAGGCCACGCAGCGCGCGCGTCAGCTTCGTCGGTCGGCCGGTCGGGTTGGCCGAAGGCGCACCGGGCTGAAAGCCCGTGGCCGTGCGTGGGCGAGGGTCAGAAGAATCTGTCGACCGCATCAGCTTCCTCCCGTTCCTTCGCCATGAAATCGAGACGCAGGCGGTACGCGATGATCTTCGTGATCGCCTCGATTGCCAGCGGCTCGTCCGTGGCGTACGCGCGCACGAGCCCGTCGAACTCCGCAGGCTTCAGCTTCAGTCCGAACCAGCCCATGGCCGCGGCAAATTCCTGATTGATGGACTCGATGCGGGTCGCCATGGTCTGTTCGGAATTCGCTGCAGTGGCGCTGGGCGACTGCTTGGTCTTTTTGTTCGTGTTCATTAGATCCGCCCTCCTTGCGCGAGCATGCGCAATTGCTGGCTCGGCAAAAATACGCTGCCGAAGTTGACGTGGCCGCGGGCTTGCGCGGCGAGGCGCAGAGCGCGCACCTGCGCCACGAAGTGCATCTCCACGGCGCGCACGCGGTCGACCATGGCGTCGAGTTCGGCGCGCGCCTTTGCGGCCGCCACGGCTTGCTGTGCATCGAGCATGGCTTGTTGGGCCGCCTGCACCGCGGGCGCGGCTGCATCGACGTTGGACTGCAGCCCGACAACGATGCGACGCAAGTCCTCGGCGTCCATCGACAGGGCCGTCATCTCGGCGGGGTCGCCCAACTGCTCGTCACCACCGGTGCGGCGGGCGCGGATCTCGGCCAGTGCGCTTTCCTTCGAGCTGAGACGTGCACGAACTGCTGAGCACTCCTGCGAGGCGGCTGCAAAGGGCTTCTGCGCCTTGATCAGCGCGCGCTGGGCGCGCTGCACCTGCTGCGTGGCCTGCAGCACAATGCCAGGCACGGCGGGCGTGGGCAGCGGATCGGCATCGGGCGCGGGCTCGATCACGCTCACTGCGGCGACGAAGTCGTCTCTGGCCACCTGAACGGCAACAGCGTCTTCTTCGCGTGCGGCGGCGCGCTTTACAGCTGCAGTCTGGTCGACGGCCCGCTTTTCCGCGGCGGTCGCTACGGCAAGAGCGTCACGTGCAACGGCCCAGGTGACGCGTGCAGCGCTGGTATCGCCGCCAAAGGTCAGTGCGTCATCGAGGGCCTGCTCGGCGAGTTTGAGGGCCTCTGTGGCGGCTGCGACCGAGGGACTGGAAGAGAGTGAGATATGTAAAGACATGCCTCAATTTGGTCGTCACGACCTCTGATGCATGCCGGTTATTTGCGCTTTCTTCTCTAATACCGCGCCGAGCACCGGACGCCTTCGAGTCACACGGCAACCCGCCCATCGGGCGTCGGCCGAACCCCGGGGTCGAACAGCTGGCCTTCAATCCCGCGTCAGGACTGCATGGGAATCAACATCACAGTATGTCCAGCGTCGGGAGTGCTCGTACCAGCTTTATCGTCTCCAGACTCACCGTCACCACGCGCAGCAGCAACTCCAAAGGATATTTGGGGTTGTGCATGGTTTCAATCGCCCAGTCGTTCGCATCGTTCACGATACCGCTTGTCTTGTCGATGCGCACGGCCTGGCGTTCCATCACCCACTCAATGGCTGGCTTACCGTTGACCACGTACTCATAGGCCTCCTCCGGAATGCCGGTCACAGTGATGCGACCGTTGTAGTGCACCACGGACAAGTCCTTGCCCTTACCCTTCTTACCGTGGCGCATCTTCTCCACGCGGTAGTCGGCACTAGACAGTGGCTTACTGCCATGGTCTATGGTGGCGCCTGCGTAAATCGGCACCGTTTCGTAATTCAAGTGCAAGTCCGCCAGCGCACGCCCGGTTAAGCTGAAAGCCCAGAAATCGGCGGTGGCGCGTACTCGCGGGATGCGCGGCAGTTCCTTACTCAGGTTGTCGGCATAGCGTTCGCGGTAGCCCGATGAATGCAGGATGCCGTAGATGTAATAGAACAGATCTTCCTTGCTGATCGTCTCGCCCGAATAGGCGTTCTGGAAATGGGCAAGCCCTGCATCGGTGATCGCATCACGGCGCTGCGGGCCATCCGCTGATCCGCCAGCGAACAGACCAGTCTCGGATCCACGCACCGCCTCGTCGTAGATGTAGAGCGGAAAACACTGGCCCTTTGAAATCATTTCCAAGTCAGGTAGGTGTCTAGAAATTAAAGCACTGAACTCTTTTCCCGACCCTCTACCTGTGGTTGAAATGACTAAGTTCTCAACATCCCGACTCGGGAATATTTGAGGCATCCGGTAGGCGCTCCAGATACATGAACGGTCAAAGTAAAAATAGAGCGACGTGAATGGTCGGTAATGCGCCCTGACAATCCATTTTTCAGAATATGCAATTTCTTTATTTGAAGCCACACTTCGGAAAAGTTTGTCATCCCACGCGATCATCCGCGGATCCTTAGCGACAAACTTGACAGGGTCCTCATCCGTCTTGGCGGCCTTGTACCGCAGCCGTTCTTTGTTGAAGTACTCCAGCATGACGGAAACTTTCGCTGTCAATTCCGAGCGTGAGAAGTTGTATACCCAAGTATCTCTATGCGTGATGGGGCCATACGAAAACTCTTCAAAGATAGCCGAACCACCGGCTTTGTCCCCCATCACGATGAATCTGCCGAAGCTTCCATCACGCTGCTTCAGCCAGTCGCCGTGTGCATCTGGGGTAATAATTTGCCAGTCCGGGATGCCAGTCACGCAGGCATAGGAAGATATCTTCTCTAACTTCTCTTCGCGACTAAGATAATCGCCAATGTCGTGAAAATGAATCTGCCCATGCTGGCTAGTTTGCGAGTTCTTGACTAGTAGCGAGATAGCGATGGGTGCGCGACTGCCACTGCCGAAAATCTTGCCGCCTTCCTTGCGCGAAGTTTCACCGCTAGTGCGCTGATTTCCACGCAGATGAAACACATACAGGCTGGAAAATTCCTCGGCCAGACACTTGCGGAGGCCGTCTGATGCATTGGCATCTAAGAAACTGGCATTCGTCACGTAACCCACGATGCCGCATTTCCCAATGCGATCAGATGCCCAACGAATGGCGCGGATATAAGAGTCGTACACGTTTGTTCGTGTCCGTGCAGAAGACCTTTCTGCATAGGTTTCCGATATCCGTCGGTCAAGAGTCGGGTAGCCGACATTCTGGGCATCATCTTCCGCATCCGACTGTCCCACGGAGTACGGTGGATTGCCCACGATCACCTGGATATCCAGCTTCTTCTGCCGCCTGCGCCGCGTGCTGTTGTCCACCAACAGCGCGTCCACCTGATCGTCGCGCTCGTACATCTGGAAGGTGTCAGTCAGGCAAATTCCCTCGAAGGGTACATAGTCACCACCCACCAGTTCGTGGTAAGTCGCCTCGATGTTTATGGCCGCGATGTAGTAGGCCAGCAGCACGATCTCATTGGCGTGAATTTCGTGCTTGTACTTGTGCGGCAGTTCTTCGGGCTTGATGAGGCCCGATTGCAGCAGTCGCGTGATGAAGGTGCCGGTACCGGTGAAAGGGTCCAGGATGTGCACGTTCTTGCTGCCCAGCGTCTGACCAAACTCCTGTTGAAGGAGGTGGCTCACGCTGCGAAGAATGAAGTCCACTACCTCCACCGGGGTATAGACGATGCCCAGCCGCTCGGTCATTTTGGGGAAGGCATTGCGAAAGAACTTGTCGTACAACTCCACCACGATCTTCTGCTTGCCGGTCGCATTGTCGATGCCAGTGGCGCGCAGCTTCACGCTGTCATAGAACGCCTGCAACGTGTCGGCCTCTTTCTCCAGCCGGTGTTCGTGCAAGGCTTCCAGCACGGCCTGCATGGCCTGGCTCATGGGATTGTGATTCGCGAAGCTGTAGCCTTCGAACAGCGCGTCGAACACCGGCTTGGTGATGAGGTGTTGCGCCAGCATTTCCACGATCTCGCCGTCGCTGATGCTGTCGTTCAGGTCATCACGCAGTTCGCCGGCGAAGGCATCGAATGCCGTCTTTTCTCTCGTGTTGACCGGGTCCTCCAGAATGCCTTGAATGCGGTCGATGTGAGTGCGCGCAATTTTGGCAATGTCGTTGGCCCAGTCTTCCCAGTGATGGCGGTTGCCGACTTTCTGCACCAGCTTGGCATAGATGGCTTTTTCGATCTCACCGATCTCGAACGGCAGTTCACCCTGATCTTCAGGTGAGGGACGGCGTGGTGCCACGGCGCCGATGCCGAACTGGTTGCGGCCAGCGTCCTTGTCCTTGGTGCCGGGCTTGCGCTCAGCCTTCTTCTGCACGCGGTCAGTGACAGCAATCACCTCCATCTTCTGCACGTTTGGCCCAACCAATTCCAGCTTGTTGACCATCGCGTCGAAGCGATCATCGTGCGAGCGCAGTGCCTGCAGGACTTGCCACACCACCTTGTAGGTCTGGTTGTCATTCAGCGCCTCGTGGGGCTCGATACCCGCGGGAATCACCACTGGCAGCACCACATAACCGCGCTTCTTTCCCGGTGCATTGCGCATGACACGCCCTACCGACTGCACCACATCCACCTGCGAATTGCGCGGGGTGAGGAACAACACGGCATCCAGCGCCGGCACGTCCACCCCTTCGGACAGGCAGCGCACATTGCTCAGAATACGGCAGGTGTCCGAGGGAGCTGGTGCCTTGAGCCAAGCTAGCTTGGCTTCCTTCTCGCTGGCGTTCATGCCGCCGTCCACATGGTCGGCCTCGCAAGCAAGCGCCACCTGGTCTTCGTCGTCGGCCTTGGCCTGATACGCCTCGACCACCGATCGGAACATGCCGGCGATGTTCTTGGAACTGACCTTGTGGGTGCGCGCGCCCTTTTGCAGTTCGATAACCTGACAGAAGGCCACAGCACGTTGCATGGGAGTGTGATCGTCTGTCAGGTTGTCGGCCATCCCCTGTTTGGCCAGAGCCTTCCAGCAGCCAACTATCTTGGCCGCGTCGTCCACCCGAATCTGGTTGTCCGGGTCTTTGAGCAGTTCCTGAAGTCGGCGGCTGACGTGGCTTTCCTCTACCGCCAGCACAATCACTTTGTAGTCCACCAGCAAGCCGCGTCGCACAGCTTCGGAGAAGGTGATGACGTGCAGTTCCTCGCCAAACAGCCTGGGGTCATCCATAGACGCCAGCGCCACGCTGTCGCGCTCCGCACTGGCCTTGGCCGTATCCCCATAGATGCGCGGGGTAGCCGTCATATATAGGCGCTTGGCAGCGCGGATGTAGGCGCCATCGTGCACACGCACGAAGTTGCTTTCATCCTCGCCGTCGAAGGTGGCACCGGTGGTGCGATGCGCCTCGTCGCAGACGATCAGGTCGAAGTCCGCTAGGCCGTTCTGCTGCTGGGCCTTGTGGATCACATCAATCGAGTGGTATGTACTAAACACTACGCTCATGTGCTGCGCGTCGTGGCGCTTGCCCATCTCGGCCGCCAGCCGCGCCGGGTTGGTGGTAGCGGGGTAGCGCAGTTCGTGAGTGAAGGTCTGCACCGTGTCATCGTCCTTCGTCCGCTTCTTACCTACATCGCTGTCGGAGCAGACGGCGAAGCTGTGCAGCGGCGTGGTGCTTTCCTGCGTCCACTCGCTGAGGGATTGCGACAGCAGCGCCAAGCTGGGCACTAGAAACAGCACGTGCTTGCCGGGGCCGGCCAGCGTCTCGGCAATCTTCAGGCTGGTGAAGGTCTTGCCTGTGCCACAGGCCATGATGAGCTTGCCGCGGCCGGCAGCGGCCAGCCCGGCCTTCACCTTGTCCACAGCTGTCTCCTGATGCGGCCGAAGTTGCTTGCGTGGCTTGAGCTGCGGCGCCTGCCGGGGCTGGTACAGCGCCCAATCAATCCGGCTGTTCTCCAGGTCGAACAAGTCAATCTTGCTGACCGGCGGTTGCTGGTCGCGCAGCGCATCCTCGGCGTGCTCGCTCCAGTGGTTGGTGGTGCTGACGATCACTCGGTGAGTAAATGGTTTTTTACCCGAAGCGGTGAAGAAACTATCGATCTCCGACTTCTGCAGCCGGTGGTTCTCGTCGTACAGCTTGCACTGGATGGCATGAATTTCCCCCGTGCCAGCGGTGCGGGCCACCAGGTCGATGCCCACATCGCGCTTGTCGATACCGGCCTCCTCCGCCCAGTTGGCATAGGTCCATACCTTGTCGTAGAGGTCGGCGTAGCTGGCTTCGTGCGCTAGGTAGGCCAGGATCAGTTCTTCGAAGTACGTGCCTCGCTCCCTTGGCGTCTGGCCTTGTTGGCGATAGGTGTCCAGCAGTTCTTTAAGGGGCGTCGTCATAGTCCAAGGAAGTTCTGTTGCGGGCGGATACACCTGGAGTCTATTCGGCCGGTGCTCGGAACGACTGCACTGCGCTATTGCCAAGCATTCAATACATCGAGGGAGATCCTCCCAAAATGGCTATGCGTACCCGAAAGGAACATGGCGTATGAGCGCGTCGGCAAATGAAGATTAGCTGGCCGGGCTACTCAAAGCCGGCGAGTCACTGGAGAAGAACTGCTATTCGTCGGCCAAGTCGTGCAGCGTGTGCGACTGCGGTTCATCCGGAGCGGGGGAGTTGGCGATGTGGTTCGCACCGTGCCAATTTGCTGCTTCTTCAGGCGCAGAGCGCAGCCCTTCCGCCCTCAGCCAGTTAAGGGCGTCTTCACTCCCGAACGACGCAGCCTTTTGGTAGCGCAACCACACGCCGCGAAAGGTCGCGCCGCCACTCGTCAGCTTGCCCTCTGCTGCGCGCGCATCGGCAAGGGCAGCCGCAGCCCTCTCTGGGTCGATGGCCTCGAAATAGGCCTCGTGCTCCCAAGGCGGCGGTTTGCGTCTCAGCGTAAGACGTGGCTGCGACATGTCGGCTCCAAATAACGGTGGCTGGATGCTACTTGGTACTCTGTCAGCTGCGCCATCGTGACCGTTGATTCACGGTTGGCGCCCCGCATGCGCCTACCGCGCGAGAAGCACCGCAAGCGCATGCCGCCGACTAACTCGGGCTCAGTTGTCTCCTAGCACCATCGGCGGCCTTACATAAACGCCACGAATACCGCATCGGGCGCAGGGCGCAATGGTGCCCCAACCGCAGCCCGTCGGAGGGTGGGCTCACACCGAGGGAATGCGCGCCAACAAGTTGCGCACGGCCGTGGGCGTCCACGTGCCGCCTCCTCGGGCGGTCTTGATGCCCTTGCCCTGCAACGCATCTGCGATGGCGCGCAGGCTCAGACCATCCTGGCGCATGGGACTCACGATGGGTGCTAATGTGGCGGCGAACGCATCAGCAGCCCGGCTGGCCGCATCAGTGCCCAAGCGCTGGTTGACCACCGGACCGCCACGCCATCCGCCGAGGGTCACGCCCCGCTCACGGGCGGCGCGCAGAGCATCGCGCGTGCGGGTGCTGATGAGGCTGCGTTCCTTCTCGGCCAACGCCGCGTACAAGTGAAGCATGAAGGGATCAGCGTCCGCGCCAAGTTCGGCGACCACGAACGGCACCTTCTGCACCATCAGGCCAGCAATGAAGGCCACGTCGCGGGACAGGCGGTCCAGCTTCGCCACGCACACAGCTCCACCTGCCAGCTTGGCGCCAGCGAGCGCCGCGGCGAGCTTCGGCCGCCGGTCCAGCGCGTCGGCGCCCTTGCCTGTTTCGACTTCCACGAACTCGCCCGAGACGTGCAGGCCTTCCCCATCAGCGAAACGCTTGATGGCCTCGCGCTGTGCTTCCAAGCCGAGACCGGACTTCCCCTGCTGGGCGGTGGACACGCGGAGGTAGGCGAAAAGAGGTGCGGTCAGCATCTTATAAATCCAATCAACGGTCATTGTCTGAAGTTATACAACAAAGATGCCTAGAGATGTCAAAGAGATTCCCAGCGCGTCACATCGGATAGCCTTGCCCGACAAACCCAAGTACGCGCGGGGGAGCGGTATGAGTGAACAAGACGACGAAGCCCGTCTCGAAGGCCTGTTGGCCGCCAGCGAGGCACTGGATGAAGACGTAGGCAAGCTGCTCGGCAAATGCCAAGCGACCTCGAAGCGCGGCGTCATCGCGCTGGCGCTGTGCCATGCGGCCTTCGAACACGCCGTGAGCCAGCGCCTGCTACTTGAGGCTGGGCTGACGGGCACCGCGCTGGCGCTGTGCAGACTGCAGTTCGAGGCCGTGGTGCGCGCCGCGTGGACGGGCCAGGGCGCGGCTGAAAAGTGGATCGAGGCGTTCACCACGCCCGTCGAAGCCGAGGGCCACAAAGAGCCCGTCACGGGCCCGCCGATCCCGTCCATGCTGGACGCGTTCGGGCAGCATGCGCCCCACGTCGCTGCGGAGTTCCGCAAGCTCTACGGAACCATCCCGGCCATGCATTCGTTCGTGCACGGCGGCGCTCAGGCTGTCGGGTATGCGCTGATGGGCGGCTACCCCGCCGGCAAGCTGACTGGCGTGCTGATGAATCGCAACCTGCTGCAGTGGTACACGGGCAACTGCGCAGTCGTGGTCGCCCAAGATCCGCAGCTGGTGCCTCGGATGCGCCTGCTGCGCGAGAAATACGGCGGGTGCATGCCACCGCCGAGCGCACCATAGGAAGGCCCTCAGGGCGCGATGGCAGGGACGCCCAGCCCCTGACCCGCCCTGCAGCTCTACGCGGCCTCGGAGGCTCGCACGTGCTCTGCCCACTCGATGCCCAGCAGCGCGCGCACCATGCCGTTGCGCATCATGGTCAGCTCTTCCTGCACCTCGGCTTCGGTCAGTTCGTGCTTGTCGGCACGCATCGCGAGCATGATCGCCGCGGTACCGTGACAGGCAAAGTAGGCATCGGTCGCGCGCGCGTGGTCTTCGAGGTGCGGCGGCTTTTTCGCGCGGAGGAAAAATTCGAGCCGGCGCGGCGAGTTCCAGGGCATCGCCATATAGGCTTTCGACTCGCCCAAGAAGATGTTGGCGTATCGCTGCGACAGCTCCATCAGCTTTTCACTGGCCGCGGTCGCGTTGATTGCGCCAGTTTGGAACTGCTCGTTCACCGAAATCGAGAACGCCAGGAAATCGCGCACCAGCTGGTCGACCACATCAGTGCTGCCCAGGTAAGGCTTGCCCTTGACGCCGGCGGCCGCGGCGGCAAGGCCGTCGAGCATGTTCGTTTCGATTCGATCCATTCGAGTTCTCCTGCGGCCGGTGCACCACGCCCCGCGAGCCCGGGCACTTTATCGTCGTCTGCCGCACCGCGTCTCGCGCGCGCGTTTTTTATCGAGGGTGGTTGGCGGACAGTTGTGCGTGAGGGCTGGCCGCATGTGTGAGCGCAACATCGCCCCTCGTCCCGGGTTCATCAGGTCCTCTCACCGAGCCCGGCAACCTGTCGAAACCATTTCGTCGCCTTAATCGCTTTGTGCCGAACTCAGCCGATCAACAACGTTTGCTCCCTGCCGTGTCCCGAGGTTCCAACGGAAGATTGACGTGACGGATGTGACGGATATACCCCGGAAAACTATTAATTTTCCAATAGAGCTCTCGTGAGAGAAAAACCTGAAAGAGGGTCATATCCATCACATTCATCACATCCATCACGCCGCGCAGGAATCCGGGTCAGGATCGGCCGCCCTGCGTGGCGCTGCTTCCCCTTACAAGGGCCCGCGACGGAGGCTGATGTTCTCGGCCACGCTACCGACTCGCGTGTGCCGCAGCGTGAAGCCCCGTTCACCAAGCTTGCGGCCGAATGCCTGCCGGCTGATCGGACGGATGTTGCAGGATTCGGCCCACCGCATGTATTCGCTGAACAGCTCCTGAGTGCTGCTTTCGCCGCCCTCATCAGTTCTCTCGGCTAAAAATTCCCCGAGCGTGTCCTGTTCCTTGGCGTAGTCGGCGCTGGCGATCTTCACGGCGCGAGGCGTGTCAGCAAGGCCGCGCCGGCGCCATTCAAGGCACCCGGCGATCGCCCACGCCGCGATGTGGGGCAGCTCCGCCATAAGACGATCAGGCAGCTTCGGATCGCGTTCACCTTCGCTGAACTGGCGCTTGAACGGCACCAGCCGCACGCGCCGCCAGACCGCCGGGTCAGTTCCAACAATCCGCGGCCGATGGTTGCCGGCGATCATTAGCTTCCCCACCGGCTCGAAGTCGACGTTCTTGCCGTGCAGCGCCCTCGCCTTCTGCAGGTCGCCGCCCGTCCAGCCCTTCAGGAATCGTTCGTCGAACGCTTCGTTCTGCGCCACCTCGCTCGCCAGCAGGATACGCGCACCTGCCATACCCAGCACGTCAGGGGATGCCTCCTTGCCGGTGCGCTGCTGCTCCATGAGGGTACCCGCAGCCACAACGGCGCCATAGCCCCCGAAAAGCGCCCGCAACACCTTGACCAGCGCCGACTTCCCGTTGGCGCCAGCACCATGGAGGAACAGGAACATCTGCTCGGTGTAGCAACCAGTCAGGCTGTAGCCAATCCAGCGCTGCATGTAGTCGATCAGCTCAACGTCATTCGTGAAAATCTCAGCCAGGAAGTTGCACCACAGCGTCGCCTTCGACGCATCGCCGACCGCGTTGACCCCGAGCGAACGCGTTACGAGGTCAGCGCGCTGCGCCTTGCGTTGCGATCCATCGCGAAGTTCGACAACCTGCCGGCCCCCGTCGAAGCCGACCAGGAGCGGGTTCGCATCGACATCCTGGAACCTGACGTGAAGCCCATCGATGTCCTTCAGCAGCGTCACCGTGTTCGCGATGGTGCTGGCCGCCTCGCTCTTCTGCGCCCATTTCAGTGCATAGGACGCATCGTCTGGCGTTCCGTCGTAGACGTGAGCTGTCGCCTCTTCCCGGATCGCCTTTGGCAGGCGGCCGATGGCAGCGCGTACGCTGCGATCGCCCTTGTCCGGTATCCAGCGCCCTTCCGACCAGACCAAAAACTCGTTCAGGTCGGTCACGTAGCGCAGGTCATGGCCGCGGGCATTGGCGAGGCGATACGAATTGCCCTTCTCGGTCAACGCGAAGTAGCGCGGCGAGCCATCGCGAGCATCCGCACTCCTCGGCAGGTTCGCAGGCAGCATGTCGACCGGCCGGAACATCCAGGCAGCGGCAGCGGTTGCACCCGCCGAGGAGGCAGCCCCCTTTTTGTCTCCCTGGTCTGCCTCACCATGAGTTGCAACCGAGGACTCAGCATCCGTCGCCTCGCCCGGTTCGGCGATATGCCACGGCGCGGCCTTGCCCGATTCCTTCGAAGAAGGCCGCGTCGACGCGTCGTCCGGCCCGGTGGTCGCGACGAACGGCTCGGTCGGTACCGTGGCAGCCTCGATGGCATCGCGCACCGCCTGCGGGCCTTCTGCCAGCGCCATGTCGTTGAAATCCCCCGGCGGCGGTACCGCGAGGCGCGCGCCGTAGGCCATGGCCGCGGCCGTACCCCGGGTCATCCCCGGGTTGCCTGGGGTTTCGGTGTCGTTGTCGGCCGCGATGATGAACTCGACCTTGTCTGCCGGATGTTCCTGCCGCTTCAGCCTCACCACTTCAACCATGTTGTGCAGGTCGAGGCAGCAGAACACCATGTGGTCGGTGGCCTCATGGATCGAGATCGCCGTGGCAAGTCCCTCGGCGAAAACGAAAACAAGCTTGTTGTCATTTTTCTGCAGATTGACAGCGGGCAGTCCGCAGGTCCCGACGAGCACGGGCTGGCTGGTCTCCGGATCCTTCCTCGGAGTACCAATGATGCAGAAGTGGCCCTTCTTTGCGCCACCGGGCAGGAACAGCTTGTCGCCATCGACGGTGATCGCCTCCAAGCTGTGCAGCTTGCGCTCGCTGTCGTGGATCGGTACGAGAAGCACGTTTTCGATTTTCTGCGTCTTCTCTTGCCCTTCTATGTGCTTGTACCAGTCCCCCGAGCGCAGGACGTGCGGCTTGATGCGCTTGCGTTCAAGGTAAGGATGGTCAGCGGGGGCGGGGCGGGCCGCGGCCTTGGCCCACAATTCCTTAGCGCGGACAGCGGCCTTAGCCCGCTCATGCGCCCTCTCGGCCTCGTGCACCGCCATGCGCGCCGCATATTTCTGCTCGCGCGCTTCGAGTTCGGCCTGGGTGGGTTTCTTGAACGCGCCGCGCTTGGGAACGTACTGGTAGTCGGTCTTCGCAATGTCCACCACGCTGGCGAAGGTCTTGCCGCCCATCTCGTTCGTGGAGCGCCACGTGGAGCGCGTCGCGGAAGGGCTGTAGCTCTCACCACCAGCGGACCATTCATCGAAGGCCGCGAAGCCTGCATCGCCGAGTTCGTTCTTCACTCCAGCGCAGATTTGCCACCACACGGCGCGTTCACAGTTTGGGTCAATGTGCGACAGAACCTCGCGCACGCGGGAATCGAGGTCGCCGCTCATGCTGCACCGCCTTCCACGCCAGGCACCGCGAACACCGAGCCCCAGCGCCGGCGCGGCGGCACCATCGGACGCGGCGGCTCCTGCACGCGGCCCGGCGGCGCGCTGCAGCGGCGGACGGCCAGCATGCTGGGCTGGGGCTGCACCATGGCGCGCAAGGCCAGGACAGGGTGCAAAGCGGCGCCAATGGGCTGAGTGAAGGCCGAGCGGCCTGCACGCAGCATCGGGGCACCTGCGGCCTGCGCCGTGGGCTGCGCGCCGGTGCGGCGGATGATCCGGCAGTGGCTGATGTTCAGCATCGTGTTTCCATCAAAAATCTTGAGGGGCACGCTTGCGAACGAATCGTCGAGAGACGACAATTGCGCTGCTTTACGGCGCTTGTTCGCAAGCATCAAGGCCTTCCGGGATGGGGATCCCTGAAGGCCTTTTTCCTTTCAGGCCGCAGCGGCCACCTTCTCGGCGAGCCACTTCTTCACGTCGCCGGCGCGCCAACGAACCACCTTGTGCGAGAGCTTGATCGGGCGCGGGAACGCACCGCGCTTCACTAGGCTGGTGATGTGGGATGTGCGCAGCCCCGAGAGCGCGCACGTTGTTGCCATACGCATGAGGCAGTCGTCACAGGATGCAGCCGCGGCCAGCTCGGCCTGTAGCAAGGAATTCGGATCAGGCATCACAGCCTCCGTTCGGTTTCGATATGAAATGTTCGCGTCACGACCGCATGCGAGTCCATGTGCGACAAAAGAATTTCGTGCGTGCCCGCTCCGGCGGGCCACACCTACGTTCTTCGTGACGCGCACGCTCGCGCGCACTAGCCCGGGCAGGGCTCCCGCTCAATAACGATTGCGGGAGACGGGGGTCTGGATCAGGCGAGCAACAACGCGTCAACGTCGGCCGCGATGACGCGCACCGCGCGCGAGCTGAGCGTGACGACACGCAGCTTTTCGTCCTTGATCAGGCGCAGCACGGTGCTGCGGCTGCAGTCGAGCGCGATGCCGGTGTTCTTGATGGTGAGCAGGCGGCGCGTTGCAGTGGGTGCGGCGGCAGGCGCCGGCGTAGTGATAGCGGTCATGTTGGCCTCGAAAGTTTCAGAGTTGCCGCAGCAGCCAGCACGACCTTAGAATGCACTCACAACATACTGCAAAATTGTTGAGGCATCCGCACTTCGGTGCTTGCCGCGCGAGGCCCTCAGTTCGGTGCTAGTAACACCTAATTCGAGGGCTTCGTTGTCTGCGGAGCGATCTAAGAATAGCTCGTGATGTGCAGTGGACGCCTGAAAGATCAAAAGCTTTTTGCGGTCGTCTGCGTCCTAAAACGCGAGATGCATCAAAGATGATGCAAGCTCGGATGCAAAACTCTTGCAGCGCAGTGACTTAGCACACCCCGGTGAACAAACTTTTTTCGTTGCGAAAAAGCTGCATCAACGCGGAGTCAGGCCGATCCACACGTTCACGGCTCTCGCACCCTCGTCTTTTCGGTACCGTTCTTGAGGCTGGTTCCAGGATTCGGTGATGCAGCAGGAATGCGCGCAGCCAGTTGTTCGGGTTGGGAACGTAACGCACGAAGAGCTTCGAGTTGCTCGCGCATAAGATCCTCTAGGCGTGCACGTTCGGCCATGTCGATCTTTCGATCCGCCGCAGCCGCTTCATCCTGCAGCTTCAAGATGTGATATGGCACTAGAGCCGACGCCACCAGCGCTGCTAGCGCGATGCCGATAGACCAACGTGCAAGCATCAGCGCGCGTTTGGAGGCGACGTCTGCTGCCCTGCTGGCCTCTTCCCATTTGGGAACAACGTCAAGCGTGATTGTGCGCAGCAGTTCGGCCTCGCTATTTGCCAATGCGGCCAACTGCGTCGCCATCGCATCGAGCTTTTCGACCGTGAGTTCGCTGGACCGGATCAAGGGCGAGGGCGCGATGTGAGGTAGGCTTCTCGACCCCACCTCAAACATCTTTTGGTCAGGGGGAGCCAGCGCCGCGGCGGGCATCGCTATTGATGACAAACCCCTCGCGGCCGCCAGCATGCCATCAAGACTTTTCGACAACTGCGATTGCAGGCCCGAGCCAATTGATCCGAAGGACTCTGCAATTCGCCGAGACGACTCGATGGAATCACGCGCCTGCTGGCGCACTTCTGCTCCAAGCTGAGCGACGACATCACCACCGTCGTACCGCAAAACGGTGCCAGTGGCTCTCGCTACAGCTCCCGCAAGTTCCTCAAGCGGCGCAATTGTTCCGACCTCGGCTTCCGCAAGCGGCTCATCAAACGCGTCCTTGTTGCGCGAAACGAGACGCCTGACGACCTCGCGACCAAGCGCCTCGTCAGACACGGCCGAGTCATCGAGCAACGTGCGGAGGGCGGCCAGATCACCAATGCTCAGATGACGCGCGTAGAGCGTGCCTTCTGCGGTCTGAAGCTCAACGCGCTTGCCCAGCAGGTCAGCCAATTTTCGGCGTGTCGACCCGGCGCTGCCATCCGACGGCATCGGCTCTTCGCTCATGGAAGACACCCCGTCTGGAGCACCCCGGCTCGCGACGCCACCGAGAAAGGGACATTGATCCGAGGCTCACTCCCACACGTGCGCCCAGTCGCGCGGCGCGGCTCAAGAAGATCGATGGTTTCTTTCATGGAGCGCAATTGTGGGGCGGGGGCGCGTTGCCGGAGAAGCTGCAGCCACCATAGCAGCGGCACCAACAGCCAGCCACAGATCGCTATATAGATCGCGACAAGATTCACCAAAAATAGAAAAGGGTTAGCAGATACTTACCTGCTAACCCCCGTCATTGGTGGTAGGCCGTGATGGGCTTGAACCATCGACCAACGGATTATGAGTCCGCTGCTCTAACCAACTGAGCTAACGGCCCACGCGGCACGATTCTATTCGCGCCGCAGCGCCTACTTGCGATGGCTCAGCGCATTGCTCACCAGGCGCGACGTGATGTCGACGATCTGGATCATGCGTTCGTAGGGCATGCGTGTCGGCCCGATCACGCCCAGCGTACCCACGACCTGCCCATCGACCTCGTAATTGGCGCTGACGATGGAGAGCTCCTCGAAGGGCACCACCTGGCTTTCGCCGCCAATGAAGATGCGCACCCCTTCGGCCTTGCTCGACACGTCGAGCAGGCGCATCAATTGGGCCTTCTGCTCGAAGAGTTCGAAGGCACGGCGCAACTGCCCCATGTCGCTGGAAAAATCGCTCACCGCCAGCAGGTTGCGCTCGCCCGAGATCACGACGTCGTCTTCCTGCGCCTCGTTCAGCACTTCGGAGCTGACCTGCACCGCGGCCTGCATCAGCGCAGCGATCTCGCCACGCAGCTTTTCGACCTCGGACTGGAGACGATCGCGCACCTGCTCGATGGTCAGTCCCGCATAGTGCGCGTTGATGTAGTTCGAGGCCTCGACCAGCTGCGATTGCGAATAGTCGGCCTCCGGAAAGATCACCCGGTTCTGCACGTCGCCATCGGGCGAGACGATGATCACCAGCAGGCGCCGGTCGGAGAGCTTCAGGAATTCGATCTGCTTGAACACCGAAGCGCGCCGCGGCGCCATCACCACGCCAACGAACTGCGACAGGTTCGACAGCAGGTGCGCCGCATTGGCGATCACTTTCTGCGGCTGGTCGGGCGCGAGGCTCGGCGTGCTCATCTGTTCGCGCTGCGCGGTCAGCATGGTGTCGACGAAGAGGCGGTATCCACGGTGCGTCGGAATGCGGCCGGCCGAGGTGTGCGGGCTGGCAATCAGCCCCAGCGCCTCGAGGTCGGACATGACGTTGCGGATGGTCGCCGGCGACAGATCGAGCCCCGAGGAACGCGACAGCGTGCGCGAGCCGACGGGTTGCCCGTCGGCGATGTAGCGCTCGACGAGCGTCTTGAGCAGCAACTTGGCACGGTCGTCCAGCATTGCAAGATTTTAGTGTTGTAATTTGTGAGATATGACCTCTCGCTTTCGTCACGTCGCCCTGATCGGCAAATACCAGGCTTCCGGCGCCCGGGCGCAGGCGGACTCGCGCGACGGCGTCATGGAAGGCATTGGCGCCTTCCTCGAATCGCAAGGCTGCACGGTGTTCGTCGAGCGCTCGACCTGCGAGGAAGACGATGACGGCGCCCCTGCCCATCCACGCTACGAAGCCCTGAGCGTCGAGGAAATCGGCCAGCGCTGCGACCTCGGCCTGGTAGTCGGCGGCGACGGCACCATGCTCGGCATCGGCCGGCAGCTCGCCAGCTATGGCATCCCGCTGATCGGCATCAACCGCGGCCGGCTCGGCTTCATCACCGACATCCCGCTCGACAACTACCAGGCCACGCTGATCCCGATGCTGGCCGGCGAGTACGAGGAAGACCACCGCAGCCTGATGCATGCGCAGGTCGTGCGCGATGGCGCCTCGGTGTTTGACGCGCTCGCCATGAACGACGTGGTCGTCAACCGCGGCGCCACCTCCGGCATGGTCGAGTTGCGCGTATCGGTGGGCCGCCATTTCGTGGCCAATCAGCGCGCCGACGGCCTGATCATCGCCACGCCCACAGGCTCGACGGCCTACGCACTGTCGGCCGGTGGGCCGCTGCTGCATCCGGCCGTGCCAGGCTGGGTGCTGGTGCCGATCGCACCGCACACGCTGTCGAACCGCCCCGTGCTGCTGCCCGATGCCGACGAGATCGTCATCGAGCTGGTGGGCGGGCGCGACGCCAGCGCCAATTTCGACATGCAGTCGCTGGCCTCGCTCGCAATCGGCGACCGCGTGGTGGTGCGCCGCTCCGATTTCCGTGTGCGCTTTTTGCACCCGCGCGGCTGGAGCTATTTCGACACCTTGCGCAAGAAACTTCACTGGAACGAAGGGGGCTCCTGAAATGGCGCTGCGACGCATCGCACTGCGCGACTTCGTGATCGTGCGATCACTCGAACTCGACCTGTCCGGCGGCTTCACGGTATTGACCGGCGAAACCGGCGCGGGCAAATCCATCCTGATCGACGCGCTGCAACTGGCGCTGGGCAACCGCGCCGACGCTGGCGCGGTGCGCGAAGGGGCCGAACGGCTCGACGTGAGTGCCGAATTCGACGCCGACCCCGCCCTGGACACCTGGCTCGACGAAGGCGGCTTCGAAGCCGGCGACGCGCTGCTGCTGCGCCGCACCGTCGACCTGCAGGGCCGCAGCCGCGGCTGGATCAACGGCAGCCCAGCCACGGCCACGCAGTTGCGCGAGCTCGGCGACCGCCTGCTCGACATCCACGGCCAGCACGCCTGGCAAAGCCTGACGCGGCCTGAGGCAGTGCGCGGCCTGCTCGACGCCTACGCAGGTGTGCGCACCGATGCGCTCGACGCCGCGTGGCAAAGCTGGCGGCAGGCACTTTCCGCACTCGAACACGCGCGCTCGGCGCAAGACTCGCTGCAGCGCGAGCGCGAGCGACTGCAATGGCAGATCTCCGAAGTCGCCAAGCTCGCACCGGGCGTCGACGAGTGGGAAGAGCTGTCGACCAACCACTCGCGCATCTCCAACGCGCAGGCCCTGATCGACGCGGCCCAGGGTGCCAGCCAGGCACTGGAAGACGACGACAACGGCGCCCTCCCCGCGCTTACGCGCGCGCTCACGCTGCTGCAGAACTGCGAGCACATCGAGCCCGAGTTCCGCGCGCTGGGCGAAGTGCTCGCCTCATGCGTGGCCCAGGCCTCCGACGCTGCCCACACGCTGCACGGCTACCTGCGCGATGCCGACACCGATCCGCAAACCCTGGCCGAGCTGGACGAGCGCATGGGCCTGTGGATGTCGCTCGCGCGCCGCTACAAGCGCCCGCCCGCCGAACTGCCGGCGCTGCTGGCCGGTTGGCAGGCTGAGCTGCAGGCGCTCGACGCGCAAAGCGATCTCGAAGGCCTTGAACGCGCCGAGCAAAACGCACAGCAGGCCTACATGAAAGAAGCCAGGGCGCTCAGCAAGGTCCGCAAGCAGGCTGCGCCGCGCCTCGCCCAGGCCGTCACCGATGCGATGCAAGGCCTAGGCATGCAGGGCGGGCGCTTCGAGGTCGAACTGCAGCCGCTGGCGCAGCCCAGCCGTGCCGGCCTCGAAGACGTGGCCTTTCTCGTGGCCGGCCACACCGGCAGCACGCCGCGCGCCATCGGCAAGGTGGCTTCGGGCGGCGAGCTGTCGCGCATTGCGCTGGCCATCGCCGTCACCACCAGCCAGCTCGGCGCGGCGCAGACGCTGATCTTCGACGAGGTCGATGCCGGTGTCGGCGGTGCGGTCGCCGAGACCGTCGGCCGCCTCATGAAGCAGCTCGGCCGCGACCGCCAGGTTCTCGCCGTGACCCACCTGCCCCAGGTGGCCGCCTGCGCCGACCATCACCTCGTTGTTGCCAAGCGCCAGACGGCAGCAGCCGGCAAGGACGGCCCGCGCACCGAGAGCGGCGTGTCGCGCCTCGACGACGACAATCGCGCCAAGGAAATCGCCCGCATGCTGGGCGGCGAGAAGGTCTCGCAGACTTCGCTCGCGCACGCACGCGAAATGCTCGGCCACAAGACCTCGGTGACCGCGCCATGAACCTCGACCTCGTGCTCATCACGGGTATGTCGGGCTCCGGCAAGTCGGTGGCCCTGCATGCACTGGAAGACGCTGGCTACTACTGCGTCGACAACCTGCCGCCCGAACTGCTGACGTCCTTCATCGCCTTGCAGCACGAACAGCAGACGCCGCGCGTGGCCATTGCCATGGACGTGCGCAGCGGCGTCTCGCTACCAATCGTTCCACAGCAGCTCGAAGCGCTGCGGCGCGACGGCGAGATCTCGCTGCGTTCGCTGTTCCTCGACGCGACCACCGATGCCCTGCTGCGCCGCTATTCGGAAACCCGCCGCCGCCACCCGCTCTCGCGCCAGGAAGGCCGTACCGACGTGCCCGAACAGCACCGCGTGCTGATGCAGGCCATCGAGCTCGAACGCGAGTTGCTGGCCGACCTGCGCGACGGCGCCGACGTGATCGACACCAGCCTGATCCGGCCGGCGCAGCTGCAGAGCTACATCAAGTCGCTGATCTCCGCGCCGCAAAGCGCGCTGACGCTGGTGTTCGAATCGTTCGCCTTCAAGCGCGGCGTGCCGCTTGACGCGGACTACGTGTTCGACGTGCGCATGCTGCCCAACCCGCACTACGTGCCCGCGCTGCGCCCGCTTACGGGCCGCGACGAGCCGGTGATCGAATGGCTGCGCGAGCACGACGACGTGGCGCGCATGTACAACGACATCGAACAGTTCCTCACGCATTGGCTCGATGCACTGGCGCGCGACCATCGCAGCTATGTGACGGTGGCCATCGGGTGCACGGGCGGGCAACACCGCTCGGTGTTCCTGGTCGAGCAGCTGGCGCGCTCGTTCGGTGCGCGCTGGGGTGCGCTCAAGCGGCACCGCGAACTCGACGCGAGCTGACTGATCCGCCGACTAAAGATCGGCTGACTAGGCCTCGCTACCTTCCAGCAGCTTGCGCATCGGCGCCGGCAGGCCCAACCGACCCCACTCCTCGGCCTCGACCCAGCGCGCGCCATCGCCTTGCGGCTGGCCGCCCTGAAGCTGCACCGGATGCAGATGCAGGTCCTTGTGGGTCAACACATGCACGAAGGCCGGCAGGTCCTGCACGCCGCGTCGCGCGGCCGTCGGCAGTGCAGCCAGAAGATCTTCACGGCTGTCGAACACGGGCAGGCAATAGAGCCCGGCCCAGATGCCCTTCGACGGCCGCTTCTCCAGCCACACGCGGCCTTGCGCATCGCGCGCCAGCAGCACCCAGAGCGACTGTGCACTGCGCTTGAGCTTGCGGGTCTTGACGGGGTAGCGCTCCGGCGCGCCTTCCCGCAGGGCCGCGCAGGTCTTGTTGACCGGGCAGATCATGCAGCTCGGCTTGCGCGGAAGGCACACCGTGGCGCCCAGGTCCATCACGCCTTGTGTGTAGCTCGCGATGGCTTCCTTCTGCTCTGCCGGCGGCAGCAATTGCGTTGCCAGGTCCCACAGCGCACGCTCCTGCGCCGCCGAAGACATGTCGCCCGCAAAGCCGAGCACGCGCGTCAGCACGCGCTTCACGTTGCCGTCGAGGATCGCCACGCGCTCGCCGAAGCAGAAGGCGGCAATGGCCGCGGAGGTCGATCGGCCGATGCCGGGCAAGGTGACGAGTTCGGCGGCAGTGCGAGGAAACTCGCCGCCGAAGCGCGCGACGACTTCCTGCGCGCAGCGATGCATGTTGCGCGCGCGGCTGTAGTAGCCCAGCCCGCTCCAGAGCCCGAAGACCTCGTCCTCGGTGCCGGCGGCCAGCGCCTTCACGTCGGGAAAGCGTTCGAGAAAGCGCGCGAAGTAGCCGAGCACCGTCGTCACCTGCGTCTGCTGGAGCATCACCTCCGACAGCCACACGCGGTACGGGTCGCGGGTGTTCTGCCACGGCAGCTGGCTGCGCCCGTGGCTGCGCTGCCAGCTCACGATCTGCGCAGCGAAATCCGGGGGCAATTGCAAGCCAGCAACCGCCGTGGAGGCGGAAGCTTCAGGCCGCACGCAGCTCGCCGACAGTCGCCGCGACCTGCGGCTTTCCGTGCTGCGCGATCAGCGAAGTGAACTCGCGCAGCTGCACATGAAGCTCGGCGAGATTGCTTTCCTGCGCGGCCAGTTCGATCAGCCGTTCGTCGAGGTTGCCCGCCGCGCTCTGGATGCGCTCGATCGCCTCGATGCGCTTGCTGAAGTTGCGGCGGCGCTCCTTGAGCTGCGCGTCGATCTGCGCGCTCGCGCCCTTGCTCCAGCGCTCGACCTCGGTCATGGCTGCTTCGTTGACGAGCCGCAGCCGACTGGCCAGCGCGCGAACCAGCTTGTCGCAGAAATCGGCCTGCGCGAGCTTCAGCAGGTTGCCCACGCCCAGGTAGTGGATGTGGCTGCGTTCGATCTGTCCCAGCTCCTGCTCGAAGCCCGTCAGGTCGGGCTCGGCCGGCGCCTGCAGGGTGAAGCCCTGCTCGGCATTCAGCTGGCGGAAGGTGGCATGCAGCATCGACTGGATCTCGGCCGTGGTCGCCTGCACCTCGCGCAGGTTGTTGCGCAGCGAATCGAAAGTCTCGCCGTACACCTTGCGGACGTTGAACTTGACGCCCGGGCGCTTGAGCGCGGCCGACAGCCGCACCATGTCGGCCTTCAGCGCAGTGCGGCCGAGCACGGCATACACCTCGCGCAGCAGCTTGCCCTGCACCGAGCGCAGCGCCAGGATGCGCGTGTTGCTGCCTTCGAACTCGGCATGTTCCTGGTCGATGCGCGCACGCATGTGGCGGATCACCGATACGTTCTTGCCGCGCAGCCCCTGCAGTTCGAGCGCCTGCTCGGCCAGGTCGCGCTGGCGCACTTTCAGGATGCGCTCGGCCTCGGCGCGCAGCGCAGTCATGCCCGCGTCGACCGCGAGCCGCAGCATGGTTTCGCGCTTGCCGAGCACGCCTTCGGCCAGCAACGATTCAAGCGCCGGCAGGCGGCTGGCCTGCAGCAACTGGCCGTCGTGCTGGATCTTGGCCTGCAGCCCCTTTTGCGCGGACACCGGCAGCACCTGCGCCAGCGGCACTTCGAGCAAACGGGCCGCGCCTTCGCGCTGGCGTTCGATCTGCTGCTCGATGTGCGAGGGCGTGCTCAGCGTGTCCCACATCGTGTCGATCTTGTTGAGCACCACGAAGCGCGTGTCGTTACCTTCGTCCTCGGTGATCAGGTGCTCGCGCCAGATCGAGAGATCGGAGCGCGTCACGCCGGTTTCGGCGCCCAGGATGAAGACCACGGCGTGCGCCTGCGGAATCAGGCTCACCGTGAGTTCGGGCTCGGCGCCGATCGCGTTCAGGCCCGGGGTGTCGAGAATCACCAGCCCCTGCTCCAGCAGCGGGTGCGGCATGTTCAGCACCGCGTGGCGCCAGCGCGGAATTTCGACGCGGCCTTCGGCGTCCTGCACCGGGTTGTCGTCGGGGGTGTCGTCGTTCCAGAAGCCCAGCGTGCGCGCTTCATCCTTGGCGACCCAGCGCACCTCGGCCACTTTGCTCATGGCCTGCGCCAGATGCTCGGCGTTGCCGACGTCGATAGCTATCTCGGTCCAGCGCGTTGGCTTTTCGCGCCAATGGGCCAACGAATGCGGCTCCAGCCGGGTCTCGATGGGCAGCAGGCGCAGCTTGGGCGCGAGCGCGGCGTCGTAGCCCAGCTCGGTCGGGCACATCGTGGTGCGGCCGGCGCTCGCGGGCATGATGCGCCGCCCGTAGCCGGCAAAGAAGATCGCGTTGATCAGCTCCGACTTGCCGCGCGAGAACTCGGCCACGAAGGCGACCATGACCTTGCTGGTACGGATCTGCGTTTCGAGCCCGCGCAGGCGCTCCGCCACTGCCTGGTCGAGCAGCTCGTTCTCGGTCAGCCAGCGGGACAGCCACTGCAGCCGGTGGGCGAAATTGCTCCGCCACGCACCGTGCTGATCGAGTTGTTGGTTGAAGGAGCGGCTCAAGGGAAATATGTAAGAAACAATTTACAAATATAGCATCGGGAGGCGAACAACCAACGTCTCCAAATTGTTTCTCCTGAGATCCACGTCTGAATCCGACATCCGGACCAGGCGCCTACTTCTGGCAATTGGGGCAATAGTAGGTGGAGCGCTGCCCCTGGCGCAGCTGCCGGATCGGCGTTGCACAAACCCGACAGGGCTCGCCGGCACGGCCATAAACGGTCGCTTCGAGCTGGAAATAGCCATTCTGTCCTTCCACATTGGAGAAATCTCGTAGCGTGCTGCCGCCCTTCTCCACCGCCCGGGCCAGGATTTCGCGTACGGCCGCGTGGAGCCTGGCCGCCCGCGGACGGCTGATACGTGCCGCCGACAGCGTCGGCCGGATGCCCGCCTGGAACAGCGCCTCCGACGCGTAGATGTTGCCCACACCCACCACCACGTCGCCCGCCAGCAGCACCTGCTTGACGGCGCTCTTGCGCTTCTTCAGGCCGGCGTGGAAGGCGTCGAGGTCGAAGGCATCGCCCAGCGGCTCCATGCCAAGGCCGCCGAGCAGCTTGATCGCCCATGGGGCAGCCTCGTCTTCCACGTAGACCACGGCGCCGAAGCGGCGCGGATCGTTGAGCCGCAGCGTGCCTCGGTCCGTGACCAGGTCGAAATGGTCGTGCGGCCCGGGCGACGGCAATGCCGCGTCGAAACGCAGGCTGCCCGACATGCCCAGGTGCAACAGCAGGATGCCGCGATCGAGATCGATCAGCAGGTACTTGCCGCGCCGCCGCACCTCGCGCACCTGCCGCCCGACCAGCGCCTCGGGCAGCACCATCAGGGCCCAGCGCAGGGGCTTGCCGATGCGCACCGCGTCGATGCGTGCGCCCGCGATGCGGTCGGCAAAGCCGCGACGGGTGACTTCGACTTCGGGAAGCTCAGGCATGAAAAGTAAATCTCCGGCAAATGCGGCGTTGACTAAGCCCCACGCAAGGTTCGTTCAAAAGCCTGGATTATTATGGTCGGATGAATCTTTCGCCCCGCCGACACCGCCTTGCGGCGGCCGCGTCTCTCGCCTTGCTGGCTTGTGCGGTTCACGCACAATCTTCTGCCCCTGCAACCCCCAACGGCCCTGCGCTGACCATCGAACAATCGGCACAGCCGAAGCCCTCGACAAGGCCCAAGCCCATCACAGCCAAGGCCGCCAGCGAACCCGCGCCGCAGCCCTCCGCGCTGACGGCCGACCTGTTCTACGAGATCCTGATGGGCGAGATGACCGCCCGCTCCGGAGATCCCGGCTCCGGCTACGCGCTGGTGCTCGATGCCGCCCGCCGGCTGCGCGACGGCAAGCTGTTCCAGCGCGCGGTCGAGATCGCCCTGCAATCGCGCTCCGGCGATGCGGCCCTCGCCGCCGCACGCGCCTGGCAGGAAGCCCTGCCGACTTCGCGCGATGCACGCCGCATCGAGCTGCAGATCCTGATCGCGCTGAATCGCATCAGCGAAACCGTCGAACCGCTGCGTGCCGAAGTGGCGGCCACGTCGCAGATCGAACGCCCGCTGCTGATGGCCGTGATCGTGCGCAATTACTCGCGCGCCGCCGACAAGAAGCTGGCCGCCTCGGTGGTCGAGCAGGCCCTGGTCGACGAGCTGAAGAACCCGACCACCGGCGGACTGGCCTGGGCCACCGTCGGCCGGCTGCGCCTGAATGCAGGCGATGCTTCCGGCGCACTGGAAGCCGCGCGCAAGGGCCAGGAGATCGACCCGAGCTCCGATGCACCCGCTGCATTGGCGCTCGAAATGATCGACCCCGGCCAGCCGCTCGCCGAGCCAATCGTCACCCGCTACCTGAACAACAACCCGAAGGCCACGCCCGACCTGCGCATTGCCTACGCCCGCGCGCTCGTCGAGGACCGGCGCTTCAACGATGCCACCACGCAACTCCAGGCAGTGACTACCTCGCGGCCCGAGCTGGCTGAGCCATGGCTGCTGCTCGGCAGCCTCCAGATGCAGGCCAAACAGGACGCCGCAGCCGAGACTTCGATCAAGCGCTTCATCGAACTGTCGAGCAGCCGCAGCGCCAGCAAGGACGCCGATGGCGATGCCAATGACGCCGCCGACCGCAAGCGCGGCGTATCGCAGGCGTACTTCGCGCTGTCGCAACTGGCGGAACGGCGCAAGGACTTCACGGCGGCCGAGCGCTGGCTCGCGCGCGTCGACGGCCCCGACGAACTGGTGGCCGCGCAAACCCGCCGCGCAGCGCTGCTGGCCCGTCAGGGCAAGCTGCCCCAGGCGCGCGAAATCATTCGCGGCCTGCCCGAGCGCACGCCCGACGACAAGAAGCAGAAATTCCTTGCCGAAGTGCAACTGCTGCGCGACGCGAAGCAATACCAGGCGGCCTACGACATGCTCGCCCAGGCCTCGGCGGCGGCGCCGGACGACGGCGACCTCGTCTATGACCAGGCCATGGTCGCCGAGAAGCTCAACCGCCTCGACGACATGGAGCGCCTGCTGCGCCGGCTCATCCAGCTCAAGCCCGAGAGCCAGAACGCATACAACGCGCTGGGCTATTCGTTCGCCGATCGCAAGATCCGGCTCGACGAGGCGCGCACGCTGATCCAGAAGGCTGTGCAGCTGGCGCCGGAAGATCCGTTCATTGCCGACAGCCTGGGTTGGGTCGAGTTCCGGCTCGGCAATACGGCCGAGGCGATCCGCATCCTCGAAGCGGCCTACAAGACGCGGCCCGATCCCGAGATCGGCGCGCATTTCGGCGAAGTCCTGTGGAGCACCGGCCAGAAGGACCGCGCGGTCACGATCTGGAAGGAGGCCCTGCTGAGCGACGCCGAAAACGAGACGCTGCAGGAAACGCTGAAGCGCCTGCGAGTGAAGCCGTAGCATGGCTCACGCTGGGGCATTCGTGCCAACGCAGGCCGGCCACGGCCGCCGTACCCTTTTGGCGGCAGGTGGAGCCGCCTTTCTCCTGATGGCAGGCTGCGCGCAGCTGTCTGGCGGCTCTTCTGCACCGAAGACTTCGGACAGCTGGAGCGGCCGGATGTCGCTGCGCATCGAGAGCGAGCCGGTGCAGACCTTCGCTGCGCTGTTCGAGCTGCGCGGCTCCGCCGACTCGGGCGACCTCACACTCACGACACCCATCGGCAGCACGCTGGCGCAACTGCACTGGGCACCGGGCGAGGCCCTGCTGAAAGACGGCAGCAAGACACGTCGCTTCGACTCCGTCGATGAACTGATCGAGGCCGCTACCGGCGCTGCAATTCCGGTCGGCGCCTTGTTCGGCTGGCTCGCGGGCCGCAACGACCCCGTTCCCGGCTGGAAGCCCGATCTTGCGCAGCTCGGCAACGGACGGCTGCAGGCCGTGCGCGAATCGCCGAGCCCCCGGGCCGACCTGCGCATCGTGTTCGAGCGGTCATGAAGGCGATCTACGACCTTCCCGCGCCGGCCAAGCTCAATCTCTTCCTCCACATCACCGGCCAGCGCGACGACGGCTACCACCTGCTGCAGTCGGTCTTCATGCTGATCGACTGGTGCGACACGCTGCATGTCGAACTGCGGCGCGATGGGCAACTGAGCCGCGAAGACCTAACGACCGAGCTGCCCGCGGACGACCTGATCCTGCGCGCGGCACGCGCCCTGCAGGCTTTCGCCGCGCCCGGCCAGGGCGCGCATATCGGCGTGGCCAAGCACGTGCCGGCACAGGCCGGCATGGGCGGAGGCTCTTCGGATGCCGCCACCTGCCTGCTCGCACTGAACCGCCTGTGGGGACTGAACCTGCCTCTGTCACGGCTGGCGCACATCGGCCTGAAGCTGGGTGCCGACGTACCCTTCTTCCTCGGTGGCCGCAACGCATGGGTCGAGGGCATCGGCGAGGAAATCACACCGGTTACACTGCCGTCGGCGCGTTTCGCGGTGGTCAAACCACCCGAGGGACTCGATACCCGATTAATTTTTTCGGCTTCCGATCTTCAACGCGCCACACCTGTTGCTATAATCTCGGGCTTTGCTGCAGATAGCGAATCGCTGGAAGCGACGAACCTGGGAAACCCGGTTTTCGACTTCGGCCACAACGACCTGCAGCCGGTTGCCCAGCGACTTTGCCCCGCCGTCACCGACGCCATCGAATGGCTCGGTGCCCAAGGGTTGAAGGCCCGGATGACCGGCTCCGGAAGTTCGGTGTTCGCGAAGATGCCGCAAGCGCCGCAGGAAGCGGAACTGCTAGAAGCCCCCGAAGGCTGGCAGGTTCGTCAATGCAGCAACCTGGAAGTCCATCCGCTCTTGGGATGGGCAACCTGAAGATAATCGGACCGTTCATTCGGTTCGATGCGACATATATCGGTTGATGGTGAAAACCATCGACCCGTGTAGGGGAGTCGCCAAGCTGGTTAAGGCACTGGATTTTGATTCCAGCATGCAAAGGTTCGAATCCTTTCTCCCCTGCCAAATCTTCAACGACTGCGGCCCAACGGCCGCAGTCTTCTTTTGCAGCCCACCCGCTGCAATAATCGGCGGCTCACCGGCCGCCACGCATCACAAACCTTTTGGCGGCTTCCTAAGCCAATTTGCACTGCCGGGACGCGCTCATGCAGGCTAATCACCCTGATTTCATGGTTTTCACCGGCAACGCCAATCCGGGCCTTGCTGCAGAAATCGCGCACAACCTCGGCACCTCGCTGGGCGCCGCTCGCGTCGGTCGCTTCTCCGATGGTGAAGTCACCGTCGAGATCAACCAGAACGTCCGGGCGCGCGATGTGTTCGTGGTGCAGTCGACCTGCGCACCGACCAACGAAAACCTGATGGAACTGCTGATCATGGTCGACGCGCTCAAGCGCGCTTCGGCCGAACGCATCAGCGCCGTGATTCCCTATTTCGGCTATGCCCGCCAGGACCGCCGCCCGCGTTCGAGCCGCGTGCCGATCTCGGCCAAGGTCGTGGCCAACCTGCTGGAAACCGTCGGTGTCGAGCGCGTGCTCACGATGGACCTGCACGCCGACCAGATTCAAGGCTTCTTCGACATCCCCGTCGACAACATCTACGCCTCGCCGGTGCTGCTCGGCGACCTGCGCGCCAAGAACTACGAAGACCTGATCGTGGTCTCGCCCGACGTCGGCGGCGTGGTTCGCGCCCGTGCGCTGGCCAAGCAATTGAACTGCGACCTCGCCATCATCGACAAGCGCCGCCCGAAGGCCAACGTCAGCGAAGTCATGAACGTGATCGGCGAGATCGACGGCCGCAACTGCGTGATCATGGACGACATGATCGACACGGCCGGCACGCTGGTCAAAGCAGCCGAAGTGCTGAAAGAGCGCGGCGCCAAGAGCGTCTACGCCTACTGCACGCACCCGATCTTCTCGGGCCCGGCCATCGAGCGCATCACGCAAGGCTCGGCCCTGGACGAAGTGGTCGTGACCAACACCATTCCCCTTTCCGACGGCGCCAATGCCTGCGGAAAGATCCGCCAGCTCTCCGTGGCACCGCTGATCGCCGAAACGATCCAGCGCATTGCCAAGGGCGAGTCGGTGATGAGTTTGTTCTCGGACCAGGACAACCTGTTCTGACCCGAGCCAAAGAGCGGGCTTCTTTTCTGAAGCCTTTTTGAACCGGAGTCGCACTGGTCGCGGTGGACTCTCACAGGAGCTAGTTATGAAATTCGTCGCTTTTGAGCGCGCAAAGCAGGGCACGGGTGCGAGCCGCCGTCTCCGCATCTCGGGCAAGACCCCCGGCATCGTCTACGGTGGTGACACCCAGCCGCAACTGATCGAAATCGATCACAACGCGCTGTGGCACGCCCTGAAGAAGGAAGCCTTCCATTCGAGCGTGCTCGAAATGGAACTGGGCGGCAACGTCAGCAAGGTTCTGCTGCGCGACGTGCAATACCACCCGTTCCGCCAGCTGGTGCAACACATCGACTTCCAGCGCGTCGATGCCAAGACCCGCATGACCCTGAAGGTGCCGCTGCACTTCAAGGGTGAAGAAGAATCCGAAGCCGTCAAGATCGACCTGAACCTGGTCAATCACGTGACGACCGAACTCGAACTGAACTGCCTGCCGACCGACCTGCCGGAGTTCATCGAAGTCGACCTGTCGGGCCTGAAGAAGAACGGCACCGTCACGCTGAAGGACATCAAGCTGCCCAAGGGCGTGAAGTGGGTCAGCCACGGCAAGGTCAACCCGGTGCTGGCTTCGGCCGTGTCGCCGGCGGCTGAAGAAGTCGACGCCCCCGCTGAAGGCGCTGCCGATGCAGCCGCCGCAGCAGCGCCGGCCGGCAAGGGTGGCAAGGCCGCTCCTGCAGCCAAGACCCCCGCTGCCAAGACGCCTGCCAAGAAGTAATTCGCTTTTTCGCATTCGTTGCTGCAGAAGGCCCGCCCCGTGCGGGCCTTCTGCTTTTCCGGCGACGGGATAATCCACGACCATGATCAAGCTGTTTGTCGGCCTCGGAAATCCGGGCCCCGAGTACGAAGCCACGCGGCACAACGCCGGCTTCTGGTGGATCGATGCCCTTGCGCGCGAGTGGAAACTCAATCTCGTGCCCGAGCGCAGCTATCACGGCCTTGCCGCGCGCACCAACATCGGCGGCCAGAGCATCTGGCTGCTGGAACCGCAAACCTTCATGAACCTGTCGGGCAAGTCGGTGGCCGCCCTCGCCCGTTTCTTCAAGATCGCGCCCGAGGAAATCCTCGTGGCGCACGACGAGCTCGACGTGGTCCCGGGCCAGGTCAAGCTCAAGTTCGGCGGCAGCCATGCCGGCCACAACGGGCTGCGCGACATCCACGCGCAACTGGGCACCGGCGACTACTGGCGCCTGCGCCTGGGCATCGGGCATCCCGGCGTGAAGTCGGAGGTCGTCAACTGGGTGCTCAAGAAGCCGCTGAAAGAACAACGTGAAGCCATAGAGGACGCCATCACTCGCACCCTGCACGCGATCCCCGCGCTGGTGGCGGGCGAGATGGAGAAGGCGACCCTGGTCATTCACACGAGCAAACCGCCCCGGCCCAAACCGCCGCGGCGGGAGCCCGGCGACGGGGGCACGCCTGCCGCCACCTAGCCGGCCATCGCAGTGCAGGAGGGAGAGAAATAAAAAATGAGTGAAGAGAAGAAAAGAAGAAAAAGAAGCGGAGCGACGGCAATTGCTATCTTTTCAATAGCAATTTGCATCGCATCCATGGGAGCCTCAGCCCAGAACGCCGCTCAAACCTGGCGTTGCGGAAGCACCTATTCCGACCAGCCCTGTGAAGGCGGCAAGACGGTGAAGGTGAACGACCACCGCAGCGACGAAGACCGCCGAGCCGCCGACGCCGGCACACGCAGCACCCAGACTCAGGCCGATCGCCTCGAACGCAGCCGGCTGTCGCTGGAGAAAGCAGCCTACGACCGCGACCAGCGGGCTGCGCGGGAGGCCAGGAGCGCAGCCCTTGCGGAAAGACGGCTCGCCATGGCTGAGCAAAGGGAGCATGACCGCTCACGCAAGGAGGCCGGCGCGGCTCGCAAATCGAGCATGAGCTTCAGCGGCGGTCAGAACGCGAAGGCAACCGGCGACGCGCCTGAGCGCAAGAAAAAGAAGCGGAAGTCGGCCGACTAAGCGCCGGTCGAAGCAGCCGTCACCTTGATCGCCGTGAGGCGCTGGTACTTCTGCACCAGCGTCTCGCGGCTTTCCACATGCTCTGGATTCAGGGGAATGCAGGCCACCGGGCAGATCTGCACGCACTGCGGCTCATCGAAATGGCCGACGCACTCGGTGCACTTGTGCGGATCGATCTCGTAGAACTCCGCGCCCATGTAAATCGCATCGTTCGGGCACTCGGGCTCGCAGACATCGCAGTTGATGCATTCGTCGGTGATCATGAGGGCCATCCCCCGATTATCGCGGGCCCGGCCGGGCGAGCCGCCTGTGAATGACAAAGGCCACATTCAGGGCACACTTGTTGCAGGAGTCAGTTATGCTGCGCCCCGCCCCATGAGTCTGTTTCTATTCAAGCGCCTCGCCACGCTGATCGGCACGTTGATCGGCGCCTCGGTCATCGTTTTCCTCGTCCTCGAGATCCTGCCCGGCAACGCCGCGCAGATGCTCATGGGCCCCGACGCCTCACCCGAAGCCGTCGCAGCGCTGGCCACCAAGCTCGGCCTCGACCAGCCCGCATGGACACGCTACTGGCACTGGATAGGCGGCCTGCTCACCGGCAACCTCGGCGACAGCTACGCCTACAGCTCGCCGGTCCTCGACCTGATCCTGGAGCGCCTCGCGCTCACCGTGCCGCTCGCCATGCTGGCGATGGCCCTCACCGTCGTGATTGCACTGCTCGTCGGCGTTACGGCCGCTGCCCGCCACAACAAGCTCGGCGACGTCGGCCTGATGGGCATGGCGCAAGTCGGCATCGCGATCCCGAATTTCTGGTTCGCCATCCTGCTGATCCTCGTGTTCTCGGTGCAGCTGCAGTGGTTCTCCGCTGGCGGCTTCGAGGGATGGGGCGAAGGCATCTTCGCGGGCATCAAGTCGCTGCTGCTGCCGGCGCTGTCTCTCGCCGTCGTTCAAGCCGCGATCCTCGCGCGCATCACGCGCTCGGCCGTGCTCGAAGTGATGCGCGAAGACTTCGTGCGCACCGCGCGCGCCAAGGGTGTCTCGCAGCGCGCGGTGCTGTGGACCCACGTGCTGCGCAACGCCATGATCCCCGTCATCACCGTGATGGGCATGCAGTTCTCCGAGCTGCTGGCCGGCACCATCGTGGTGGAGAACGTGTTCTACCTGCCGGGCCTGGGCCGGCTGATCTTCCAGGCCATCAGCAACCGCGACCTGATCGTGGTGCGCAACTGCGTGATGCTGCTGGCGGCCATGGTGGTCATCGTGAACTTCGTGGTCGACGTGCTGTATGCCGTGATCGACCCGCGCATCAAGGCCAGCGACATATGAACGCGATCACAGCTCCGAGCGCTGCTGCGCTCAAGGTCCCCGGCTTCTGGCGCCGCGCGTTGCACCACCGCAGCTTCGTGCTGGGCGGCGCGCTGACGCTGCTCCTGCTGCTCGCCGCTGCCGTTTCGCTGGTCTGGACACCCTGGTCGCCCTACGACATGGACATGGCCAACAAGCTGAAGCCGCCGACGGGCGCGCACTGGCTGGGCACCGACACCTACGGGCGCGATGTGGCCTCGCTGCTGCTGGTCGGCGCGCGTGCATCAATTCTCGTGGGCGTGATCGCGGTCGGCATCGGCCTCGTGGTCGGCACCGCGCTGGGCCTGCTGGCGGCGGCGAAGCGCGGCTGGGTCGAGGAAGCCATCATGCGGCTCACCGACTTCTCGCTCGCCTTCCCTGCGATCCTCTCGGCCATCATGATGACCGCCGTGTTCGGCGCCGGCATCGTCAACGCGATCATCGCGATCGGCATCTACAACATCCCGACCTTCGCGCGCATCACGCGCGCTTCTGCCAACGCGATCTGGTCGCGCGAGTACGTCGCCGCCGCACGCGCCTGCGGCAAGGGCCCGTTCGCGATCACGATGCAGCATGTGCTGCCCAATATCTCGGCCGTGCTGATCGTGCAGATCACGATCCGCTTCGCCATCGCCATCCTGGCCGAAGCCGCTCTCTCCTACCTGGGCCTGGGCACTCAGCCACCGCAACCCTCGTGGGGTCGCATGCTCAGCGAGGCGCAGACGATGATGTTCCAGTCGCCCCTGCTGGCCGTCTTCCCCGGCATGGCCATCGCACTCGCGGTGCTGGGCCTGAACCTGCTCGGCGACGGCTTGCGCGACCTGCTCGATCCGCGGCTGGCACGCGCAAGGTAAGCAAGATGCCCCTGCTCGAAGTCAAAGACCTGCACATCGAACTGCAGACGCAGCGCGGCCCCGCCGAGGCTGTGCGCGGCATCGGCTTCACGCTGGAGCGCGGCGAAACGCTGGGCATCGTTGGCGAATCGGGCTGCGGCAAGTCGATCACCGTGATGTCGCTGATGGGCCTGCTGCCCTCGACCGCGAAGGTCACGGGCAGCATCCGTTTCGACGACACCGAGCTCATCGGCCGCGACGAGAAAGCCATGTGCCAGATTCGAGGCAACCGCATCGGCATGATCTTCCAGGAGCCGATGACGGCGCTGAACCCGGTTCACACCATCGCGCGCCAGGTCGGTGAACCGCTGCGGCTGCACCGCGGTCTCTCGAAGGCCGACGCTCGCAAGGAAGTGCTCGCGCTGCTCGACCGCGTGGGCATTCCCGATGCAGCCTCGCGCCTCGACGCCTATCCGCACCAGTTCTCCGGCGGCCAGCGCCAGCGCATCGGCATCGCGATGGCGCTCGCCTGCGGGCCCGACCTGCTGATTGCCGACGAGCCGACGACAGCGCTCGACGTCACCATCCAGAAGCAGATCCTCGAACTGATCCAGAGCCTCGTGGCCGAGCGCGGCATGGCGCTGATCCTGATCTCGCACGACCTCGGCGTGATCGCGCAGACGGTCTCGAAGATGCTGGTGATGTATGGCGGCAGCGTGGTCGAGAGTGGCCCAACGGAGGCGGTGTTCGCGCGCCGCGCCCATCCCTACACGCAGGGCCTGTTCGCCGCGCGTCCCGCCATCGGGGCACCGCGCGGCCTGCGGCTGGTCACCATCAAGGGCAGCGTGCCCGAGCTGGTCGACCTGCCGAAGGGCTGCCCCTTCGCGGGCCGGTGCAGCTACACCGTCGAGGCCTGCAAAACCACCCGGCCGCCAGCCACGATGCTGCCGCAGGATCACGCGGTGCGTTGCATCCGGCTCGAAGAGATCGCCACGGAAGGGGCCATCGCACCATGAGCACGGCCACCACTCCACCGCTGCTGCAGGTCACCGATCTCGTACGCCACTACGCATTGCCGCGCGAAAAGCTCTTCGGCCCGCCACCCACCGTGAAGGCGCTCAACGGCGTGAGCTTCGAGGTGCAGGCCGGCAAGAGCGTGGGCATCGTCGGCGAATCGGGCTCGGGCAAGTCGACCATCGCTCGCCTCGTGATGGCGCTCGACACGCCCACCTCGGGCAGCGTGCGCCTCGAAGGTCGCGATCTGCATGCGCTGCCCAAGGCCGAACTGCGCACCGCGCGGCGCGACTTCCAGATGGTGTTCCAGGACCCCTACGGCTCGCTCGACCCGCGCCAGACCGTGGCGCGCATCGTCGCCGAACCGCTCGAAGCGCTGGCCGAAACCAGCCGCGCCGTGCAGCGCGAACGCGCTTCCGAAGCATTGGCAGCGGTCGGCCTGCGCACCACCGACATGGACAAGTACCCGCACGAGTTCTCGGGCGGACAGCGCCAGCGCATCGCCATCGCACGCGCCCTCATCACGCGCCCCAAGCTCATCGTCGCCGACGAGCCGGTGAGTGCGCTCGACGTATCCGTGCAGGCCCAGGTGCTCAACCTCATGCAGGACCTGCAACAGCAGTTCGGCATCAGCTACCTGCTCATCAGCCACGACCTCGCGGTGGTCAACCACCTGTGTGACGAGGTCTGCGTGGTGTGGAAAGGCAAGATCGTCGAGCAGGGTCCGCCCGCCGAGCTCTTCCATCACGCCCAGCACGAGTACACGCGCACGCTGCTCGATGCAGTGCCGCGCACGCCCGCGGGCGGCACGCTGCTGCCGGCCTGACACCGAAGCGTCGCCCGCAGTCTCTAGGATGAGTGGGTCATAAGCATCTGGTTGCGCTGGCGCCCTGCTCTCGCGGATGATGCTTGCCCCCCTGTTCCGAGGACACCGCTTCATGCTCAAACGACGCACCCTGCTCGCCACCGGCGCCGCAGCCCTGACACCGCTGGCCCTGCCGACCATCGCGCTGGCGCAGAGAAAAAAAGATTCGCTGGTGCTCGGCCTCACGCTGGAGCCCACGGGCCTCGACCCCACGGCCAAGGCAGGTGCCGAGATCGCCGAGGTGGTTCTCTACACCGTCTTCGAAACCCTCACCAAGATCAACTCCGACGGCAGCGTCACGCCGCTGCTGGCCGACAGCTGGGAGGTGTCGCCCGACCTGAAGACCGTCACCTTCAAGCTCAAGCGTGGCGTGAAGTTCCAGAACGGCGAACCCTTCAACGCGCAGAGCGTCAAGTTCTCGTTCGACCGCGCGGCCGCGGCCAACAGCACCAACAAGGACAAGCGCACCTTCACCAACATCGCGACGCAGGCGGTCGACGAGCACACGGTGGTGCTCATCACGAAGGAGATCGAGCCCGACCTGCTGTTCCTGCTGGGCCAGGCCTCGGCAATCCAGGTCGAGCCCAAGACCGTAGAGACCAACGCCACCAAGCCGGTCGGCACCGGACCCTACAGGCTCGACAGCTGGTCCAAGGGCTCGGGCATCGTGCTCGCCAAGTGGGACGGCTGGCGCAATGCCGACACGGTGCAGATCCGCAAGGCCAGCTTCCGCTTCATCTCCGAGCCGGCCGCGCAGACCACCGCGCTGCTCTCGGGCGACATCGACCTGTTTCCGCATGCCTCGGTGTCGCGCAGCCTGCCGCAGTTCCAGAACGACAAGCGCTTCCAGGTGGTGTTCAACGCCTCGCGCGGCAAGACCATCCTGGCCATCAACAACAAGCGCAAGCCGCTGGACGACGTGCGCGTGCGCCGCGCGATTTCCGCGGCCATCGACCGCAAGGCGGTGATCGAAGCCGCCGTCGACGGCCGGGGCGTGCCCATCGGCAGCCACTACGTGCCGGGCGCGCCGGGATACATCGACACCACCGGCATCAACCCCTACAACGTCGAGAAGGCCAGGCAGCTGCTGGCCGAAGCCGGCGTGAAGACGCCGCTCGAACTCGAGCTCGTGCTGCCGCCCCCGCCCTATGCACGCCAGGGCGGCGAGCTGATCGCCGCGCAACTCGCCAAGGTGGGCATCGTCGCGAAGATCCAGAACGTCGAATGGGCGCAATGGATCAGCGGCACCTACGGCAACAAGAACTACGACCTCTCGCTGATCCTGCACGTCGAGCCCTTCGACCTGGTGAACTACACCAAGCCCGAGTACTACTGGGGCTACCAGTCGGCCAGGTTCAACGAGGTCTTCGACAAGGCGCGCAACGCCGCGCGCACCTCCGACCGCCTGCGCTACCTTGGCGACGCGCAGCGGCTGCTGGCGGAAGACGCGGCCAACGTCTTCCTGTACCAGCCGCAGTTCATTACCGTGGCGGCGCGCAACCTGCGCGGGCTGTGGAAGGACACGCCGATCTTCGTGAACGACATCGCGGCCCTGTCCTGGGGCTGACCCGGCTCTCTCGCCTACGGGAACGTCCCGAGGAAAAACCGCCCCGCGGGCCGCGCACCGGCTCGCCCCCTGCGAGAGAATGACCGGCTGCGCACGTGGCATCTTTCGTGCTGCGTGTCGTGTCTTTCGCGGCGTCGCGCCTCCCTTCGGGGCATGGCGCACGCCGGAGCAGTCGTCATTCGAACCTGGCTTGTTGTCTATCCGGAGATCACACGTATGTTGAACCGTCGCACCCTTCTCACCACCGCCGGCGCCACCGTTGCGCTGGCCACCCCGCTCGCCGGCATGGCGCAGGGCCGGAAGGACGCCATCGTGATCGGCATGGCGCTCGAACCGCCGGGGCTCGACCCGACCACCGGCGCCGCCGCCGCCATCGCCGAGGTGGTGCACTACAACATCCTCGAGACGCTCACCAAGATCAACGCCGACGGCAGCGTCACGCCGCTGCTGGCCGAGAGCTGGGAAATCTCGCCCGACCTGAAGACCTACACCTTCAAGCTGCGGCGCGGCGTGAAGTACCAGAACGGCGAGCCCTTCAACGCGGCCACCGTGAAGTTCTCGTTCGACCGCGCAGGCGGCGAGAAGAGCACCAACAAGGACAAGCGCACCTTCGCCAACCTCGCGACCCAGGTGGTGGACGACTACACCGTCGTCATCATCAACAAGGAGATCGACCCCGACCTGCCCTTCGTGCTGGGCCAGGCCACGGCCGTGATCGTCGAGCCCAAGAGCGCCGATGGCAACGCCACCAAGCCGGTCGGCACCGGCCCCTACAAGCTCGACAGCTGGGCCAAGGGCTCGTCGATCACGCTGAGCAAGTGGGAAGGCTTTCGCAGCCCCGCCACCGCGAAGATCAACAAGGTCACGTTCCGCTTCATCTCCGACACCGCTGCGCAGGCCGCTGCCATGCTCTCGGGCGACGTCGATGTGTTCGCGCGCATCGGCACGCGCGTGGTGCCGCAGTTCAAGGCGAACCCGCAGTTCCAGGTGATCCTGGCGGGCTCGCGCGCCAAGACGATTCTTTCGATCAACAACAAGAAGAAGCCACTCGACGACGTGCGCGTGCGCCGTGCCATTCTTGCCGCCATCGACCGCAAGGCCGTGATCGAAGGCGCGGCCGACGGCTTCGGCGTGCCCATCGGCAGCCACTACGTGCCGGGTGCGGCGGGCTATGTCGACACCACCGGCATCAACCCCTTCGACATCGAGAAGGCCAAGAAGCTGCTGGCCGAAGCCGGCGTGAAGACGCCGCTCGAACTCACCATGACGCTGCCGCCGCCGCCGTATGCCCGCCAGGGCGGCGAAGTGATCGTGGCCCAGCTCGCCAAGATCGGCATCGTCGTGAAGGTGCAGAACGTGGAATGGGCCCAATGGCTCAGCGGCACCTACGGCAACAAGGACTACGACCTGTCGATCGTCTCGCACGTGGAGCCCTTCGACCTCGGCAACTACGCCAAGTCGGACTACTACTGGGGCTACCAGTCGAAGGCCTTCAACACGCTGTTCGACAAGATCAAGTCCACGGCCAGCGCCACCGAGCGCAACAAGCTGCTCGGCGACGCGCAGAAACTGCTGGCCACCGACGCTGCCAACGGCTTCCTGTACCAGCCGCAGTTCCCGACCGTCGCA
The DNA here is from genome assembly GCF_051992195.1 of Variovorax sp. YR566. Classification (NCBI taxonomy): domain Bacteria; kingdom Pseudomonadati; phylum Pseudomonadota; class Betaproteobacteria; order Burkholderiales; family Comamonadaceae; genus Variovorax; species Variovorax sp. YR566. Next base: position 6,235,371 of record NZ_CP197092.1, read on the forward strand.
AAGAAGAACGTCAAGGGCATCTGGAAGGACAACCCGATCTTCGTGAACGACCTGTCGGCGCTGTCGTGGGGTTGAACGACCTGTCCGCACAGGAGCTTGCCGCGGCCTACCGCGACCGCAAGCTCTCGCCGGTGGAGGTCACGCAGGCCGTGATCGCGCAGATCGAGCGCTGGGAGCCGCACCTGCAGGCCACCTGGCTCTTCAGGCCCGAGGCCGCGCTCGAGCAGGCGCGCGCTTCGGAAGCGCGCTGGCAGCGCGGCGATGCGCTCGGCCCGCTCGACGGCGTGCCGGCCACCATCAAGGAAAACATCGCGACGCGCGGTGATCCGATGCCGGCCGGCACCGCCGCCGTCGACCTGAAGCCCGCGGCTGCCGATGCGCCACCGGCCGCACGCTTGAAAGAAGCGGGCGCGGTGATCGTGAGCAAGACGACGATGCCGGACTACGGCATGTTGTCTTCGGGCCTGTCGAGCTTTCACACGCTGGCGCGCAATCCGTGGGACCTGCGCCTGACGCCGGGCGGCTCCAGTGCGGGTGCAGGTGCTGCGGCCGCCGCCGGCTATGGCCCGCTGCATCTGGGCACCGACATCGGCGGCTCGCTGCGCTTGCCCGCGAGCTGGTGCGGCATCTTCACGCTCAAGCCGAGCCTCGGGCGCATTCCGATCGATCCACCATACATGGGCCGTGCCGCAGGGCCGATGACGCGTACCGTGGGCGACGCGGCTCTACTGATGCAGGCGCTGTCGAAGCCCGATGCGCGCGACAGCATGAGCCTGCCGCCGCAGGACATCGACTGGGCCGGCTTCGACGTATCACCCGACCATCTGCGCGGCTTGCGCATCGGCCTGCTGCTCGACGCGGGCTGCGGACTGGCGGTGGAGCCTGAAATCCAGGCAGCGGTCGAACACGCGGCACGCCTGCTGGAGAAGGCCGGCGCCATCATCGAACCGATGCAGCCTTTCATGTCGCAGGCGATGCTCGACGGCATGGACCATCTGTGGCGCATGCGCTCGCTGGTGGACATGAAGGGCCTGCGAGCCGACCAGCGCTCGAAGGTGCTGCCCTACATCCGTGAATGGGCCGAGAGCGCGGCGGAGTTCAGCGGCGAGCACGTATTCCGCAGCTTCAGCCAGTTCCATGCGACGCGCGTGGCGGCGGTGAGCGCCTGCGCGCGCTTCGACTACGTCATCTCGCCGGTGTCGCCGAACATGCCCGCAGCGGCGGAGGCGCCTTCGCCCACGAATGATCCCTTGAGGCCACTGGAGCACATCGGGTTCACGGTGCCGTTCAACATGTCGGAGCAGCCGGCGGCTTCGGTCAACTGCGGGTACTCGGCGGGTGGATTGCCGATCGGTCTTCAGATTGCCGGGCAGCGTTTCGACGACCTCGGGGTGCTGCGCGTTTCGCGTGCGTTCGAGCAGATTCGGGAGCCTCAGCGGCCCTGGCCTGTTGCGCCTTAACTCTGGTGTTGTTCGGGGAGCGATCACGCCGACGGGAGACATTCGCGCAGGGGAGTACCCGGTGCCATTCGCACGCACCCCGGAGAACAGCAAGCTCAAGTCGCCGCATACCTCCCAGGCTTGTGGTTGATCCAGAGAAAAAGCCCCATCACCACCGCAGCCAGCACCGACCACCCCACACGCTGCGGCGGAATCACGAACAACGCGAGCAACACCACCGTGCAGTCGATCCCGATCTGCACCTTGCCAGCCGGCCAGCCGCGCTTTTCCTGCAGGTACAGCGTCAACACCGTCGCACCACCCAGGCTCGCGCGGTGGCGGGCGAGGAACAGACAGCCAGTGCCCAGCAGCAAGCCACCGAGCACGGCCGCAAAAGCCGGGTGCAGTGAATCAATCGACAGGTAGCGCGGCGCCCAGTCGGTCATCAGCGAGAGCAACGCAATGGCCGAGAAAGTCTTGATCGTGAACGCCCGCCCCATGTGGCGCCATGCGAACCAGTAGAACGGCAGGTTGACCAGGAAGAACAGCTTTCCAAAGCTCACGCCAGTTGCGTAGTGCAACAGAAACGCGACGCCGGCCGTACCGCCCGTGAGCAAGCCCGCCTGGCCGAACAGCATCATGGCAATGGCGACGAACAAGGTGCCCGAAAAGATCGCCTGCGCGTCATCGAAACGGGAATGGCGCAGCCATTCCGGTGGGGTGGTGGGAGGTGGCGCATCCATGGCAGACGTGACGCAAATCCCGCGCCACCCCGGGCCGGACTCACACCAGATGGGTGGCCAGCAGCTCCCGGGCCCGGGTCACGAACGCCGTTTCTCCCCTGCGACCGGGCAAGAACTCGAAGGCGACACGCGGCAGCGCCGGCAATCCGTGGGGGGTGGCCAGCCGCGCCACGCCGTCGCTGATGGCCGATTCGTTGAGGCAGGCCACGCCCAGCCCCGCAGCCAGCGCCGACTGCAGCCCCGCCACGCCCGAGGCCACGTGCGCCAGCGCGTAGGGCACCCGCCGGCGCCGCAGCAGCGCCACGGTGAACTGGTGCAGCGAACAGGTGTCCGGCAAGGCCAGCAGCCGCACCGGCTCGCCACGCACGAGCCGCATGCCCGCCGCGCCCAGCCACACCAGCGATTCGCGCCGGATCACCGACGCCCGGGGCTGCGCGGCGGAAACGCCGGCGATGTTCATCGCCACGCCCACATCGAAATCTCCGCGCGCATATGCAGCGCGCAGATCGTCGCTCTTCAGGATGGTGACGTGCAGCCGCACTTGCGGATAACTCTCGCCGAGCCGCCCCAGCAGGCGCGTCAGGTCCCCGGGCCGGAAGTAGTCGGTGACGGCGAGGCGCAGCTCGCCCTGCAGCGTCTCGCCATGCAGGTCGCGAAACGCCTCGTCGCTCAGCGACAGGATGCGCCGCGCATAGCCCAGCAGCCGCACGCCCGCCTCGGTGGGTGAAACGCCCGCCTTGCTGCGGGTGAGCAGCGACTGCCCGGCCCGCTCTTCCAGCTTGCGGATCTGCTCGCTGACCGACGACTGCGAAAGAAAGACGCGCGGCGCGGCGGCCGTCAGGCTGCCTGCGTCGACGACCGCCGCCAGCGTGCGCAGCTGCTCCAGATCAAAGCCTTGCATGACTGACCCATCCGTTAATCCGATGGAATCCATCATATCTTCCCGCTTTTCCGATTGATAGGGAGTTCCCACAATCACCCCATCGACCACTCATTCACCCAGGAGTCCACCATGCCCCACATCGTCGTCCACCTCTCCGGCCAACCCGACGCCGCCCTCACCCGCAAGACCGTCGACACGGTCGCCGAGCTCACCCAGAGCGTGCTCGGCAAGCAATTGCCGGTGATCGCCATCACTGTGCAGTACATCGCCGCCGACGCCTGGTTCATCGGCGGCCAGACACTGGCCTCGCTCGGCAAGTCGGCGTTCCATCTCGACATCAGCATCACCGACGAGACCAACACCAAGGCCGAGAAGGCGCGCTACCTGCGCGAGGTGCACGCGGCCATGGCGAAGATCCGGCCGGACCTGCACGAGGTGTCGTACATCCACGTGATCGACGCGCGCGGCGCGGCCTACGGCTACGGCGGCAAGACGCAGGAGTACCGCCACCAGCAGGCCGGTGTCTGAGTCGTTGAAGCATCTCCGGGGGCATGGCACCATGCCGCCATGCCCTCCGGAAAACCGCTCGCCGACAGCCTCGGCAACCCGCTCACCCTCGACGACCCCGCCAGCCTGCCGCTGGTCGACGACTTCGTCATGGGGTTCATCTCGACAGAGGCTCGCGCCGTCAACCTGATCGCCGTGGCCGGCACCGATGCGAGCCCCATCGTGCAGGCGTACTGCGCGACGCTGCACCTGTTCGCCGAATCGCGCGAGGCCGTGGCCAACGCCCGTCCTTTTCTCGACAAGGCCCGCGCCGGCGCCGCTCGCGCGACGCCGCGCGAGCAGCGCTACATCGCGGCCGTCGAGGCCTGGGCCGAGGGCGACATCGCCCGCGCGATCGCACTGCATGCCGAGCAGGCCCGCGAACATCCGCGCGACCTGGTGTCGGTCAAGCTCGGCCAGTACCACTGCTTCAACACCGGCGACTGCCCGGGCATGCTGCGGCTGGCACTCGCGGTGCTGCCGCATGCGGCCGACGTGCCCTACGTGCACGGCATGGCGGCCTTCGGCTACGAGCAGTGCCACCTGATGCGCGAGGCCGAGGCGAGCGCACGCCGCGCCATCGCCATGTGCCGCAAGGAGCCGTGGGCGCACCATGCGCTGGCGCACGTGATGCTCACCGAGGGCCGGCTCGCCGAAGGGCTGGCGTTCATGCAGAGCGTGAGCGACACCTGGACCGGCCTCAACTCGTTCATGGTCACGCACAACTGGTGGCACATGGCGCTGTTCCTCATCGACCTGGGTCGCGATGCCGAAGCGCTCGCGGTGTACGACGAGCATGCCTGGGGCGTGGTGAAGGACTACTCGCAGGACCAGATCGGCGCCGTCTCGCTGCTCGCACGGCTGGAGCTCGCGGGCATCGACGTGGGCAGGCGCTGGGAGGACGTGGCCGGCTACCTTCGGCAGCGCCAGGCCGACCACGTGCTGCCCTTTCTCGACCTGCAGTACCTCTACGGCCTGGCGCGCGCCGGGCGCCCCGAGGCGGAGGTTCTGCTGTGCAACATAGTGGCCTTCGCGCCGAACGCGCCGGCGTCGACGCGCGCGGCATGGCAGCGCGTGTGCGTGCCGGCCGCGCACGGACTGGTGGCGCATGCGCGCAGCGATCTCGCAGCAGCCATCGAAGGGCTCGGCACTGCCCTGCCGCGCATGATCGAGATCGGCGGCAGCCACGCGCAGCGCGACCTGTTCGAGCAGGTGTATCTCGATGCGCTGGTGCGCAGCGGTACGGAGGCTTCGCTGTCCGCTGCCCAGGGCATCCTCCAGCAACAGCTCAATGGCCAGCCCGAGTCGCTGCGCCTGCGCCGGCAGACGGCGGTGGTGTACGAGCGCCTCGGCCTCGGGCAGCTTGCGACGCACGCCTGAGCGCATCTGCGAGCACCGCCCGGCAGCCCATGCCTTCAGGTCATGGGGCATGGTGCAAAAGGAATTGGCGATGACCCGGAGGCGGCTCCTAAACTGGCCGCTCCCTATCGACAAGAAGCCTTCAAGGCCCCATCGCCCATGCGCAAGTCTCTCGTCACGCTGGCCGTTCTCTCGGCCCTCGCACCCTTCGCACCCCCCCTGCATGCCGCCGACGGAACGCCCGTCGCGCTCGACCTGCTGCTGCGCGGCGGCACCGTCTACACGGGCGACTCCGACACGCCGGTGGTGGGCGATGTCGGCATCGCGGGCGACCGCATCGTGTTCGCGGGCAAGGCGGCGCCAGCGCAGTTCACGGCAAGGCGCGTCATCGACGCCACGGGCATGGTGGTGGCACCGGGCTTCATCGACGCCCACACGCATGCGGATGCCGACCTGCACTCGAACGATCCGAAGAAGCGGCTGAACATCCCGTTCATCACGCAGGGCGTGACCACCGCGGTAATCGGCAACGACGGCTTCGGCGGCTTCGACATCGCGGCGCAGGCGCAGAAGCTGCGTGCCGCGCCGGTGGGCACCAACGTGGCCATGTACGTGGGCTTCGGCCCGGTGCGCATGAGCGAGTTGGGCGAAGCCAACCGGGCACCGACGCCCGAGCAGCTCGAGGCGATGAAGAAGCGCGTGAGCCAGGGCATGTGCGAAGGCGCGCTTGGCCTTTCGACCGGGCTCTTCTACACGCCGCAGAACTTCTCGAAAACCGAGGAGGTCATCGAGCTCGCGAAGGTGGCGGCGCGGCACGGCGGCCTGTACGACAGCCACATCCGCGACGAGTCCATGTACAACATCGGCCTCAAGGGCTCCATCGACGAGGCGATCCGCATCGGCCACGAGGCGAAGCTGCCGGTGCACGTGGCGCACATCAAGGCGCTGGGCGTGGACGTGCAGGGCCAGAGCGGCGACATCATCAAGCGCATCGAGAAGGAACGCGCGGGCGGGCTGGACATCACGGCCGACCACTATCCGTGGACCGCGTCGAGCACGCGCTTCTCGGCCGCGCTGCTGCCGCCCTGGGCCAACGAGGGTGGCCGTGCGGCGACGCTGCAGCGCTTCGACGATGCCTCGCAGCAGGAGCGCCTGCGCAAGGACATGCGCGAGAACCTGCGGCTGCGCGGCGGCCCCGAGGCCATCCTGTTCTCGGCGGGCAGCACGAAGTACGTGGGCAAGACGCTGGCCGACGTGGCCAAGGCATCGAACGCCGATCCGGTGGAAGCCGCCATCGCGGTGCTGCGCGACGGCGACCTGATGATCGCCTCGTTCAACCAGAGCGACGACGACGTGCGCGCCTTCATGAAGCGGCCGTGGGTCATGACCTCGTCCGACTCGTCGCTGGGCCATCCGCGCGCCTACGGCACCTTCGCGCGCAAGTACGACCAGTACGTGGTGAAGGAGCACACGATCTCGCTGGCGCAGTTCATCCGCAGCAGCTCGTCGCTCACGGCCGACACGCTGGGGCTGAAGCAGCGCGGGCACCTGCGCCCGGGCTACTACGCCGACGTGGTGGTGTTCGATCCGGCGCGCTATGCGGCGAAAGCCACCTACACGCAGCCGACGCTGCTGTCGGAAGGCGTGAGCACGGTGCTGGTGAACGGGCAGCTCGCCGTCGACGGCGGCAAGCCCACAGGCGTTGGCGCCGGCCAGCCGCTGCTGCGCAAGCCCAAGGCGGGCAGCTGCGGCTGAGGTCGAGGGCCCTTCCTCAATCCTTGTTCTTCAGGTGCCGCGTCTGGTCGTAGGTCGGCTGCGGCGGCAGGTCGGCCAGGTGCCGCGTGTCGGCCCACTCGACGATCTCGATGTCGTCGGGCCGGGCCGCGTCGGCGATGCGGATGCGGTTGAAGCCCGCGTTGGGAATGTCGCTCTGGCGCGGCCCGCTCAGGCTCAGGCCCCTGGCAGTGCGCCACACCATGTCGAGCACGCCGCCGTGGGTGACGACGATCAGGTGCTGCCCCTTGTGCGCGGCGGCGATGCTGCCCAGCGCCGCGATGATGCGCGTGTGGAATTCGCGCGCCGTCTCGCCTTCGGGCATGGCGTGGTCTTCGCGAAACTCCAGCCACTCTTCCCAGGCGCGCGGATGCAGGCTCTGGATTTCGTCGGAGCGCATGCCCTCGACCACGCCGAAGAACTGCTCGCGCAGCCCCGCAGAAGTGACCACCGGCAGCGACAGCTGCGACGCCGCGGGCGCTGCGGTCTGCTGCGCCCGCATGAGGTCGCTGCTGAGAATGTGCTGCACGACTGTCTCGCCGGCCAGCCGCAGGCCGAGGCGGCGGGCCTGCTCATGGCCGATGTCGTTGAGCGGAACATCGGCGTGCCCCTGAAAGCGCAATTCGCGGTTCCAGGCGGTTTCGCCGTGGCGGATGAGGATCAGGTCGGTGGTGGTGTCGGGCTTGGGCGTTGGCATTGACGCCCATTTTCCACCGTGCGCGTGACGCTCGGGCTTTTGTGGCCCGCAAGCTGTTGCTCGATCGCCACCGAGCCTAGAGCCGTACCGGCGACGGCGTGAGCAGCGCCAGCACCCACGCGATGATGAAGCCGCCGACGATGGCGCAGACCACCACAACCGCGGTGTACGCAATGGCCTTGTCGGGCGGGCACTTCATGAGCACCGGCAGGCCGGTGTAGAGCAGGTACACACCGTACAGCGCCGCCAGCGCACCAAGGACCGACAGCGAAGGCAGCAGGCTGAAGATGCCGCCTACAAAGGCTGCGGTGCTGGCATAGGCCGACAGCTTGAGCGCGCCGATCTGGCTCCTGGTGCCCTCGAAGGTCGGCGCCATTGCGTCGATGATGAGTGCGAGCACGAACACCATCACCAGCGACAGCACGTAGCCCACGACCATGTTCGCGAGCCCCGAGACGATCGGCACGCGAAAGCTCACACCGAAGGCGCCGATGCCGATCAGCGACAGGCCGATGAAGCTCGCCACCGCCGGGATCAGCGCGAGGATCATCACGTAGTTCTTGTAGAGCGAGGCAGCATCAGCCTGCTCCGAGTCGATCTCGGGCCAGGTGGCCTTGGGCTTGAGCAGGATGGACTGCACGCGTTCAACCAGGTTCATTGAGAGTCCTCGGCATGGGTCTCAAAAGTATGCCGAGGTCGCTCCCGGATGACTGCTGGCCAGGAAGCCTATGCCATGCGCCATGCCGCGACGCTGGTTGCCGCATTCGCGCAAAATCCGTCTCCATGCCCAATCTCATCCTGCTACCCGGCCTCGCCTGCGACGAGCGCATCTGGGAAGCCCAATTGCCCGCCCTTCCCCCCGCCTTCGGTGCCCGCGTGAGCGACGTCCAGCGGCACAACGACACCATCGAGGGCATGGCCGCAGCCGTGCTGCGCGACAACGAGGGGTCGCTGATTCTGTGCGGCGCCTCGATGGGCGGCATGGTCGCCATGGAGGCGGCCCGCCAGGCGCCCGGGCGCATTGCCGGGCTCGCGCTGCTCGGCACCAGCGCACGGCCCGAGACGCCCGACATGTTCACGCTGCGCGAGGGCGCCATCGAATACTTCGAGCGAGGCGAAGTGCGCGACGTGATCGAGCCGAACGTCTACTTCGCCTTTCACCCCACGCAGGCGGCCGACCCGGTGATGGTCCAGCGCTATCTCGACATCGTGCTGGGCGCGGGCGCAGAGCAGCTCATCCGCCAGAACCGCGCGGTGATGCGGCGGCCCGATGCGCGGCTGCACCTCGCGTCGCTGCGCGCACCGGTGCTGCTGGTGTGCGGCGACGAAGACCGGCTCGCGCCGCCCGAGTGCACGAGCGAAATGGCGGCGCTGCTGCCGCAGGCGCAAGTCGTGTGGGTGCCCGAATGCGGCCACATGCTGACGATGGAAAAGCCCGAGCTCGTCAACGCCGCGCTCAACGGCTGGCTGGCGAAGCACTTCCCGGCTGCCGCCTGAACGCGCTGGCCGGCCACCTCAGTGCAGCTGGCCGCCGGTTTCGGCAACGTCGCGCTTCACCTCGAGCGCGGTCGTCACGGCGATACGCAAGGCCTTGACCATCGTTTCAAGCGACATGCTCGGCGCACCCGGAAAGCGCGCTGCCTGCTCCGGCAGGTAGGGAATATGGATGAAGCCGCCGCGTTGCCCCGGCACCGGATGCGTCGCGATGCGGTGCATCAGGCCGTAGAAGATGTGGTTGCAGACGAAGGTGCCCGCGCTGTTCGACACCGAGGCCGGCACGCCGGCCGCGCGCAGGTCACGCACCATGGCCTTGATCGGCAGCGTCGAGAAATACGCGGCGGGAGCCCCTGGCATCACGGGCACGTCGATGGGCTCACGGCCCTTGTTGTCGGCCGTGCGGGCATCGTCGATGTTGATGGCGATGCGCTCCGGCGTGAACTCCGCACGCCCACCGGCCTGGCCGATGCACAGCACCAGCTGCGGCTGAATCTCGTCCATCGCGCGGACGAGCACGTCGATGGCATCGCCGAAGACACAGGGCACCTGGCGTGCATGCACCGTCGCGCGGCCGACCTTCCAGCCGTCGAGTGCGCGAACGGCGTCCCACGAGGGATTGACCGTCTCCAGCTCGAAAGGATCGAATCCGGTCAGCAGGACGTTGATGGGCTTTGCTGCCACGGCACGGCCCGTTGCGTGTTCAGGTTGTCCGTCAGGCCATGGCCTGGACGGCAATGCCTTCCTGCTGCAGCCGCTCTCGGATGCGGCGCGCAAAGGCCAGCGCGTGGGCGCCGTCGCCATGCAGGCACACGGTCTGCGCGTTGACGGGCACGACGCTGCCGTCGATGGCGGTCACGCGGTGGTCGCGCACCAGCGAGAGCGTCTGCGCGATCGACTGCTCTTCGCTCTCGATCAGCGCGCCGGGCTGACTGCGCGGCACGAGGCTGCCATCGGGCATGTAGCCGCGGTCGGCGAACACCTCTTCGACCGGCGCAAGGCCGGCGCGACGGGCCGCGTCGATCATGTTGCTGCCCGCAAGGCCGAAGAACTTGAGCGAAGGGTCGAAGCGGCGCACCGCCTCGCACAGCGCGTCCGCCAGCTCGGGCTCCTTCACGGCCTGGTTGTAGAGCTGGCCATGCGCCTTCACGTGCGAGAGCTTGCCGCCCTCGGCCTTCACGATGGCCGCCAGCGCACCCACCTGGTAGAGCACGTTGGCCACGATCTCGTCGGGCGGCAGGTGCATGGTGCTGCGGCCGAAGTTCTCGCGGTCCGGAAAGCTGGGATGCGCGCCGATGGCCACGCCGTTCTGTATCGCCCAGCGCACGCACTGCTGCATGGTCTTCGCGTCACCCGCGTGCCAGCCGCAGGCGATGTTGGCGGAGCTGACGAGTGCGAGCAGGGCTTCGTCGCTGCCGGCGCCTTCGCCGAGGTCGGCATTGAGGTCGATTTGCATGGTGGGGCTTCCTTTTGCGCGAGTTTCGCGGAGTCTATGCCGGGCTCGGCCAGCCTGCAGCAGCCAGCCCTTGCGCCACCTGCGACAGGTAGCGCTGCTGGTCGGCCCATGCGGCCAGCGCCTGCGGCTGGTCGACCTGCACGAGGCGCAGCCTGCCGTTGAGCGGCGCCTGCGCAAGCTTCCAGAGATCGGCGCGAATGACCACGCCGATGCGCGGATAGCCGCCGGTGGTCTGCGCGTCGCCCATCAGGATGATCGGCTGACCCGAGGGCGGCACCTGGATCGTGCCGGGGATCACGCCCGACGAGAGCATGTCGCCGCCGCGCTTGCGCTTGAGCTCGGCGCCCGCGAGCCGGCTGCCCATGCGGTTGCTCTGCGGCGTGATGCGCCAGCGCTCGCCCCACAGTTGCTCGCGCGCGGCCAGCGTGAACAGTTCGAACTCGGGGCCGGGCAGCACGCGCAGGGCGATGGCGCCGTCGTCTTCGTTGGGGCCCCAATCGGGACCGCGCAGGCCGAAGGCTCGGCGTTCGCGCTGCGCTGCGTTCAGCGGCGAAGTACCCGTCGGCAGCCGGTCGCCCTTGCGCAGCGCACGGCCTTCATGCCCACCGAAGCCGGCCTTGAGGTCGGTGCTGCGCGAACCGAGGATCTGCGGCACGTCAATGCCGCCCGCCACCGCCAGCCAGCTGCGCAGGCCGACCTTCTTCACGCCAGGTGCATTGGCGCCCGCGAGCCTGAGCGTCTGGCCGGCCGCGACCGGCACGCTCCAGCAGGGCCACAGCGGCACGCCGTCGAGGCTGGCGCTGAAGTCGTCGCCGGTGAGGGCGATGCGCGTGTCGGCTTCGAACTGCAGCTCGCAGCCGCCCATCGTGAGTTCGAGGCCCGCCGCGCCATCGGCGTTGCCCACGAGCCGGTTGGCCAGCGTGAGCGCCAGCACGTCGAGCGCACCGCCCGGGCAGATGCCGAGCTGCCGATGGCCGTGCCGGCCCAGGTCCTGCACCGACGCGAGCACGCCGGGTTTGCGGATGACGATCATGTCTGCACGCTCTCTGCGACGAAGCGCACGCGGTCACCGGGACGCAAGAGCGTCGGCGATTCGGCCGTAGGGTCGAACAGCTCGAGCGAGGTGCGGCCGATCAGCTGCCAGCCGCCCGGCGACACCAGCGGGTAGATGCCGGTCTGCTCGCCTCCGATGCCGACCGAGCGCGCGGGCACCGCTGTGCGCGGCTCGGCGCGGCGGGGCGTGGCGAGTTCGGGCGGCAGGCCGCCCATGAAGGCGAAGCCCGGCAGGAAGCCCAGCAGGTAGACGATGTATTCACCGGCGCTGTGGCGCCGCACCACCTCGGCAGGCGTGAGGCCGGTGTGGGCGGCGACATCGGCCAGGTCCGGCCCGTGCTCGCCGCCGTAGGCCACCGGAATCTCGACCAGCCGGCCCGCCACGCCACCAGTCGGCAGCTTCGGCCATGCCTCGAGAACGTACGCAGTGAGCGCGTCGAGGTCGATCGCGGTCGGATCGAAAGTGAGCGTGAGGTTGTTCATGCCCGGCAGCGTTTCGCCGACGCCGGGCCATTGCCGGGCGCGCTCCGCAAGGGCCCAGATGCGCTGCTGCTGCGCCAGCGTGGCCGGCGCGGGCAACTCGCAGAGCAGCGCTGCATCGCCCAGAAGATGCAGTCGGGGCGGCGGGGTGCCGCTCATCGCGGCTTATTCACGGCCGAGGCTGCGGACTTTGGCCGCCAGCTGCTGCTCCACGTTGGGAGAGACGAACTTGTGGACCTCGCCGCCGAGCATGGCGATCTCGCGCACGAAAGTGCTGGAGATGAACTGGTACTTGTCGCTGGGGGTCAGGAACACGGTCTCGACATCGGGCATCAGCGAGCGGTTCATGCCCGCGAGCTGGAACTCGTAGTCGAAGTCGGTCACGGCGCGCAGGCCGCGCACCATGGCCTTGCCGCCACGCGCGACGACGAAGTCGCGCAGCAGGCCCGAGAAGCTCTCGACGGTGACCTGGTCGCTGTAGGGCTTGACGGCCTCGCGAGCCATGTCCATGCGCTCTGACAGCGTGAACAGCGCCTTCTTGTGGTGGCCCGCCGCGACGGCGACGATCACCTTGGAGAAGAGCTGGGTGGCACGGCGCACCACGTCCTCGTGGCCGAGGGTGATGGGGTCGAATGTGCCGGGGTAAACCGCGATGACGTTGCTGGCCATGGTTGCTTCTTCCTCATGCTGCCGGTGCGGCTTGTTCGGCGGATTATGCAGTCCCCTCGGCAGCCAGCCGCAACAGATGGGCGTGCACGGCGCCGGCCTTCAGGTAACGGAAACCGACAAGGCCGAAGGCGGCCAGTTCTTCGTCGCTCCAACGGCGCGGCGCTTCGAGGTACACCGAGCCGCCGGCACGCAGCGCGCGCGCGGCGGCGCGCAGGGCCGGTTCGTAGAGGGCTGTGCTGTCGAAGGGCGGGTCGAGGAACACGGCATCGAGGCTGCCGGCGGACGCGCGTTCGAGGGCTGTGACGCCGTTGCCGCGCTCGATGCGCACAGCCTCGGCGCTCAGCTTGGTCTTGGCGGCCTGGAGTTGCGCGACCAGCGCTGCGTCCTGCTCGCACAGCAGCACGTTCGCCGCGCCGCGCGAGGCGGCCTCGAAGCCGAGCGCTCCGGTGCCCGCGAAGGCATCGACGCACTGCCATCCCGGCAGTTCACCGCCACCGGCGCCGGCCAGGCTGGCGAGCCAGTTGAACAGGGTTTCGCGTACGCGGTCGGGTGTGGGGCGCAGGCCGGGTTTGTCGGCCACGGCGAGGCGGGTGCGCTTCCATTCGCCGCCGATGATGCGCACCTCGCTGGGCTTCGACGGGCGCTTGGGCTTGGGTGCGGCGGGACGGGAGGCGGGGGCGGCTTTCTGGGGCATGCGGCGAGCTTAACGCCGCCGCATGCGCACCCTCATAGGACCTTCAGAGCCCTGCAAGCGCTCGCTGTGCCAGCATGGCGGCCAGCAGAAGCATGGTGCCGCCAATGAGCGCATCGAGCATCTGCCAGGCCCGCGGCCGCGCGAACACCGGTGCGAGCAGCCGCGCGCCGAAGCCCAGCGAGGTGAACCACAGCGCGCTCGCCGTGGCGGCGCCCGCCACGAACCAGACTTTGAGCAGCCCCGCGTACTGCGCGCCCGCGCTGCCCACGAGCAGCACCGTGTCGAGGTAGACGTGCGGATTCAGCAGAGTGAAGCCGGCCGCCTGCGCCACCACGGCCACGCGCGACAGTGAAACGCCCTGCGCTGTGGTCTGCAGCGCGGCGGGCTGCCGCGAGCGCCACAGCGCCTTGAGCCCGTAGCCGCAGAGAAAGACCGCACCGAGCCCCGCGAGCACGGTGGCCAGCATCGGCCGCCCCTGCAGCGCCTGCGCCATGCCGGCGACACCGGCGCCGATCAGCACCGCGTCGCTGGCTGCGCAGAACAGTACCACCGCACCCACGTGTTCCCGGCGCAATCCCTGGCGCAGCACATAGGCGTTCTGCGCGCCGATGGCGACGATGAGGACCAGGCTCATGAAGAGCCCGTTGGCGAAGGCAGTGGTGACGTGTACGGCTTGCATGCTTCGAGGATGCCGCCCGCCCAGGATTAACTCAAACTAAACTTTCTTAATCCGATTCAGTTTTACTTCATCACCATGCTCGACTACGCCGCGCTGAACGCCCTTGCCGCCGTCGTACGCGAGGGCAGCTTCGAACGCGCCGCCCGCGCGCTGCACGTCACGCCCTCTGCGGTGTCGCAGCGCATCAGGCAGCTCGAAGAGCGCACCGGCGGCGCGCTGCTGGTGCGCGGCCAGCCCTGCGTCGCAACGGAGGCTGGGCTGCAACTGTGCCGGCACGTCGAGCGCGTGGGCATGCTGGAGCACGAACTGCGCGAGGCCCTGCCTGCCCTCGGCATGGGCGGCGACGAAGCGGGTGGCGAGCGCGTCACGGTGCGGGTGGCCGTCAACGCAGACAGCCTCGCAACCTGGTTCGTGGCCGCCGCCGCAGCCTTCGCCACGCAGGAACAGGCCGCGCTGCTCGACCTCACGGTGGACGACCAGGACCATACGGCCGAACGGCTGCGCAGCGGCGCGGTGTTTGCGGCGGTCACCGCGCTGGCGCAACCGGTGGCGGGGTGCAACAGCGAGGCGCTGGGCACGATGCACTACGTGGCGGCCGCGAGCCCCGCGTTCGTGCGCGAACATTTCTCCAAGGGCTTGGGCGCCCGCACGCTGGCGGACGCCCCGAGCCTGGTGTTCGACCGCAAGGACCGGCTGCAGACGCGCTGGGTGCGGCGCATCTGCCACCGCAATGTCGAGACGCCGCGGCACTGGATTCCCTCGCCCAACGCATTCGTCGAGGCGGCGTGCGCGGGCATGGGCTGGGGCATGCACCCGGCCAGCATGGTGGCCGGTGCAATCAAAGACGGCAGGCTGGTGGAGCTGGTGCCCGGCTCGACGCTGCCGGTGCCGCTCTACTGGCAGCAGGCGCGGGCGGCGCCGCGGCTGCTCGAACGGCTTGGGGCGGCGGTGCGGGCTGCCGCCAGCAGCGGCCCGCACGCCCTGGTGGTGTGACCGCCGCTCAGGGCTGCGCCTTGGCGGTCGTCCTGGCTTCCTTGCCGCCCACCACCACCGTCACCATGCGCTCGGGCTGCAGCTTGCGCTGGAAGGCCGCCTTGACGTCGGCCGCCGTAACCGCGTTCATGCGCGCGGTCCAGGTGTCGAGGTAATCCAGCGGCAGGTCGTGCCAGGCGATGTTGGCAACGTTGCCGATCAGCTTGCGGTTGCTGTCCAGCAGCAGAGGAAAGCCGCCGATCAGGTTGTCCTTCGCGGCCTTCAGTTCGCTGGCGGTCGGGCCTTCAGCCACGAACTTTGCGAGCACTTCGCGCGACATCTTCACCGCCTCTTCGGCCTGGTCGGGCCGGGTCTGGAAGCCGACGCGAAAGGCGCCCGCCTCGAGCCCCGGCGCGAAGCCACTGTAGATGCTGTAGGTCAGGCCGCGCTTCTCGCGCACCTCGTTCATCAGGCGCGAGACGAACCCGCCGCCGCCGAGCACGTAGTTGCCGAGCGTGAGCGCGAAGTGGTCCGGGTCCTTGCGCGGATAGCCGGGCTGGCCGATGAAGACGTGGGCCTGCGCCGAGTCGAAGGAAATGCGCTCGTCCTTCGGCGCGGTGAGCGCGGCCACTGGTGCAACGGCAGGCAGCGGCGTGCAAGCCTCGGGGCCGGGCAGGCGCGACAGCAGCGTGGTCGCGATCGTCTCGGCCTCGGCGCGCGTCACGGCGCCCACGATGCTGAGCTTGGCGCGGCACGGCACGATCAGCTGCTGGTAGCGCTGGCGCATGGCGGCGGTGTCGATGCGCGCGAGCGTTTCTTCTGTCACCTCCTGGCCGTAGGGGTGCACGCCGTACACGGCTTGCGCGAAGGCGCGGCCCGCAACGGTCGCGGGCTTGGTGTTGGCCTCCTTGATGGCCGCGTTGATGCGTTCGCGCTCGCGCAGCCACACGTCGTCGGGGAAGGCCGGCTCGCCGATCTCGCGCGATGCCAGCGCCACCGCCTTGTTCAGCAACGCCGGATCGGACAGGGTGCGCAGCGAATAGCTGGTGCGATCGGTGCCGGCGCTCACGTCGAAACTGGCGCCCAGATCGGCCCAGGCTTCGCCCAGGGCGTTCTGGTCGAGCGCCGGCTCGCCACCCTTGCCGGCGCGTACGCCCTTCTCGACCATGGTCGCGGTGGTGCTGGCCAGGCCGGCCTGCGGTGCGGGGTCGCGGCGGCTGCCGGCGTCGAAGTCGATCTGCACGTCGACGATCGGCAGCGCGTTGGTCGACACGAGGTAGATTTTTGCGCCGTTGGCCAGCGTCCACTGCTGGATGGGCAGCGCAGCCTGCGCGCTGGTGATGCCCACGATGGCGGTGACGCCCGCGAGCAGGGCGCACTGGGCGATCTTCTTGAGAGTTTTCATGGAACGGGACCTGTCTTTCAGCGCATTTCGCCTGCGGGCGCCGCGAAGCCACGGCCACGGGGCTTCGCTTCGGGCGGCAGGGGGCGCAGCGTGGCGACCGTGAGCTGGTCGTCACCGAAGTACTTGGCGGCCACGGCCTGCACCTGGGCGGCCGTGACGGATTGCAGCCGGGCGACGATGCGCTCGCTGGCGTCGAGCGGCAGGCCCTGGATCCAGTTGCTGCCGAGCTCGCGCGCCTGCGCCATCACCGAGTCGCGCTTGTAGGTCTCGCTCGCCACCCACTGGGTCTTGACGCGGGCCAGTTCGGCTTCGCCCACACCGTCTTTGGCGACGCGCGCCAGTTGGGCGCGCAGCGCGGCCTCGACCACCTCGGCGCTCTTGCCGGCGGCTGGTACGCCGTCGAGCACGAAGAGCTGCGGGCCGCGGCCCATGAAGCCCGAATAGGCACCGGCCGAATCGGCGACGCGATCGGGCCCCTGGGTGAGTGCGCGGTCGAGCCGCGCGCCGGCATAGCCGTCGAGCACGGCGGACAGCACCACCAGCGCCCAGGCGTCGCTGTTCGCGTCGTCGATGCTGGCGAGCTGCGGCACGCGGAAGGCCAGCGACACATACGCCTGCTCGGCCGGCGCCTTCAGTTCGATGCGGCGGATGCCGCGCTGCGCCGGCTCGGTGCGCGGCTTGCGCGCAGGCACGGCACTCGACGGGATGCGGCCGTAGTACTTCTCGGCCATGGCGCGCACCTGGGCCACGTCGACGTCGCCGGCCACCACGAGCACGGCGTTGGCGGGCACGTACCAGCGCTTGAAGAAAGCGCGTGCGTCCTCGGGCGTCATCGCGTCGAGGTCGCTCATCCAGCCGACCACAGGGCGGTGGTAGGGCGAGGCGGTGAAGACGGCGGCGTTCTGCTGTTCGCCGAGCAGCGCGCGCGGCTGGTCTTCGGTGCGCAGGCGGCGTTCTTCCTTGACCACCTCGATCTCGCGCTTGAACTCGTCGTCAGGCCACTGGTTGTTGGCGAAGCGGTCCGATTCAAGCTTCATCACCTGTTCGAGGCTGCCGACCGGAATCTGCTGGTAGTAGCCGGTGTAGTCACGGGTGGTGAAGGCGTTTTCCTGGCCGCCAAGGGCCGCTACGCGGCGCGAGAACTCGCCGGGCTTGATGTCCTTGGTGCCCTTGAACATCATGTGTTCGAGCGCATGTGCCACACCGGAGGTGCCGTCGACTTCGTCGATGGAGCCGACGCGGACCCAGACCATCTGCACCGCCGTGGGCGAGCGCCGGTCGGGCTGGACGATGAGCGTCATGCCGTTGGCAAGCGTGAATTGCTGGGGGCCGGGCGCCGCGGCTGCGGCGGCGGAAGGTTGGGTAGTCTGGGCCTGCGCAGGCATGGCCCATGGCGCCAGAAGCGCCATCGCCAGCACCGCACCAGACGCAGCACGGCGTGGCGGGAGGTGTTTCATAGAATGGGTCGGATTGTAAAAAGCTCCTGATGTTCAGTTTCTTCAAGAAAAAACCGCCTGCCGAAACCCCCGATACGCCGGCGCCCACCCCGCCGGCCGCACCGGCGCCTGCCCCCGAAGCCGCGCCGGCGCGCTCTGTGTTCTCGCCTTCGAGCTGGTTCGGCTCGAAGCCGGCGGCCGAAGAAACGCCGGCTCCTGCTGCGCCGCCAGCACCAGCGCCCTCCCCGGCGCCAGCGCCCGTCGCAACTCCAGTAGCGGCACCCGCGCCAGCCCCCGCATTCGTTCCACCGCCTGTTCCGACCCCAGCTCCCGCGCCGGTTCCTGCACCCGCCGCCGAAATCGCCGTCGCCACCGAGCGCAAGGGCTGGTTCGACAAGCTCAAGACCGGCCTGCGCAAGACCGGCACCGGCATCCAGGCCGTGTTCGTCAACGCGCAGATCGACGACGCGCTTTACGAAGAACTCGAATCCGCCCTGCTGATGGCCGACACCGGCGTCAAGGCGACCGAATACCTGCTCGACGACCTTCGCGGCCGCGTCAAGCGCCAGATGGCCACCGACGCCGCGCAGGTCAAGGTTTTGCTGGCCGAGGCCGTGGCCGACCTGCTCAAGCCGCTCGAGAAGCCGCTGGTGATCGGCCAGTTCACGCCCACCGTCATCATGGTGGCCGGCGTCAACGGCGCGGGCAAGACCACCTCCATCGGCAAGCTCACCAAGCACCTGGCCACCGAAGGCGCCTCGGTGCTGCTGGCCGCGGCCGACACCTTCCGCGCCGCGGCACGCGAGCAGCTGCTGGTCTGGGCCGACCGCAACACGGTCGAGATCGTGAGCAACGAGGGCGGCGATCCGTCGGCCGTGAGCTTCGACGCGGTGAACGCCGGCAAGGCGCGCGGCAAGGACGTGGTGCTGGTCGACACGGCCGGCCGCCTGCCGACGCAGCTGCACCTGATGGACGAGCTGAAGAAGATCAAGCGCGTCGTCACCAAGGCCGACGCCACGGCGCCGCACGAGGTGCTGCTGGTGATCGACGGCAACACCGGCCAGAACGCGCTCGCGCAGGTCAAGGCCTTCGACGAGACGCTGGGCCTCACCGGCCTGATCGTGACCAAGCTCGATGGCACGGCCAAGGGCGGCGTGCTGTGCGCCATTGCGCGCGAACGGCCGATTCCGGTCTATTTCATCGGCGTGGGCGAGAAGCTCGAAGACCTCGAAACCTTCAACGCCCGCGAATTCGCGCAGGCGCTGCTCGGATAAAAAAACGGCCCCGGCTTGCGCCGGGACCGCTTCGCTTTTTCTCCCTCTCCCCTTTTCCTTCTCTTGCGGGAACGCAATGCAGCGAAGGTAGTGCGCGCAGCGAATGCTCGCCAGTGCCGAAAGTCATGGGCTTATCTGGCAACGGCAACTTCGGCCATCGCCTGCAGCAGCGAATCGGCCACGACCGGCTTGAACAGCACCGGCACCTGCGACTCGCGAACCCGCTGCAGCCGGTCGGGCGAGGTCTCGCCGGTGATGAGCAGCAGCGGCGTCGTCACGCCCTGGCCCTGGCTGAGCCGCAGGCCCGCATCGAGCCCGTCGGCGCCGTCGGCCAGCCGGTAGTCGCACAGCAACAGATCGAAGGGGCGGCCCTCGCCGCTCGCCTGCCGCAGGGCAGCGGCAGCGCCGGCCTCGTCCGCCACCGCATGGGCGTCGATTGCGTGGGAGCGCAGCAGGCCCATCATGGCTTCGCGGATTTCCAGTTCATCGTCGAGCAGCAGCACGCGCCCGGGCAACACTGGCGCCGGACCGCGACGCTGCTCGGCCGCCTCCTTGGCCGTGGCGGCAGATGCCAGCACCCCGACCAGCTCGCGCGCCGCCGCGCTGACGGCCGGCACCACCACGCGAAAGTGCGTACCCCGCCCCAGCCGCGAATGCATCTGCACCGGATGCCCAAGCAGCCGCGATAGCCGCTGCACGATCGACAGCCCGATGCCGAGCCCCCGCGAGCGGTCGCGGCCCGGATTGTTGATCTGATAGAACTCCTCGAAGATCCGGCCCGACTGCTCCGGCGCAATGCCGATGCCGCTGTCGCGCACCTCGATCCACACCGAGTCGCCGCGCTCGCGCGCCATCACCGTCACGCCGCCGCGGGCCGTGTACTTGAGGGCGTTGTCGATCAGGTTGGACAGCATGCGGTGCAGCAGCTGCGGGTCGCTGTGCACCCACAGGCCGCTGGCGCGCACGCGCAGCTGCAGTTGCTTCTGCTCGGCGCGCGCCGCGAAGGTGTGGTTGAGGGGCAGGAACAGCGCGTCGAGCTGCACCGGCTGCGGCGCGGGTGTGATCACGCCAGCGTCGAGGCGCGACACGTCGAGCATGGTGTCGAGCGAGGCGCCCAGCGCGTTCACCGCGCGCATCAGGCGCTCGGCGTTGCGGCCCTCGGGGCGGTCGCGCAGTTCATTCTCCAGCGCGGCGCCGAACAGCGCGATGGCATGCAGCGGCTGGCGCAGGTCGTGGCTGGCGGTGCCCAGGAAGCGGGTTTTTTCTTCGCTCGCGCGCTCGGTGGCGGCAATCTGCTCGCCGAGCCGCGCGGCGAGCGCCTCGTTCTCGAAGCGCAGCATGAGCGACGCTGTCAGCAGCTTGTGCTGGCCGACGCCCGCGTGCAGCGTCAACAGCAGGTAGGCCGCGCCGGCTGCCGCCAGGAACAGGTGCAGCCCGTCGCCCTGCCACGCCAGCGCGGTGATCATGCCCAGCGACATCGGCATCGTGTAGCCGAAGAGCGCCGGCTTCAGCGGCCAGAGCGACTGCGCCGCCCGCGCGCAGCTGCCGACGATCACGGCCATCAGCAGCGAGGTCATCGGCAGGTTGTCGTGCGGCACGATGAGCCACGGCACCACCGCCGTGACCATGCTCACCAATGTGACCATGCGAGAAATCTTGCGCGCCCAGTACGCGCTTTCACGCACGGGCCGGGACGGATTCCAGCGCGGCGTGAAGAACACGTAGATGTCGGCCATCAGCAGCCCGGCCAGCCAGAACAGCAGGCTCGGGTCCTTCAGCTGCGAATAGATGATGCTGCCGAACACCACCACGAAGGCCATGTGCGTCAGTGTCGAGACGCCGTAGGTGCTGTAGACCGAGGCAACGTGCTCCCGCAGCACCCGCTGGCCGAGTGCGTGGTCGGCGGAGGGGTCGTTCGACGCGTCGGGCTGCACGCTCAATGCAGGGTGCTGATCAACTGGGCGCGCGAGCGCATGCCGAACAGCAGCAGGATGGTCGAGACATGGTTCTTCACCGTGCCTTCGCTCAGGTTCGCGAGCTGCGCGATTTCCTTGTTCGCCTTGCCTTCGAGCACCCATTGCAGCACCTGCATCTGCCGCGGCGTGAGTTCCTGCCAGGCGCTGGCGTGGGCGAACTCGGCATAGCCGGTGAGCGATTTGGGCACGGCCGGTGGCGGCACCTCCGCCGCGCCGAGATCGAGCAGGCCGCAGGCGCGGATGAAGCTCACCACTTCCTTCAGGTCGGCCGACTTCGGCAGGAAGGCGGCGGCGCCCAGCGCGAGCACGCCCTGCGCCAGCGTGCTGTTGCCAGTGCCCGAGAGCACCACGATCCGCGCGGCGGGAAAGCGCAGCCGGAACTCGGCCACGCCGCTCAGGCCGTGCGTGTCGGGCAGGGCCAGATCGAGCAGCACGAGGCCGATGGAAGCCTGGTGGGTTTCGTACAGCGCGAGCGCGTCGGCGACGTTGGCGGCCTCGAAGACTTCGATGTTCGCGCCGGACGGGGTGGCCTGCGCCTGGACCAGCGCGCAGACACCCAGGCGCAGCAGGTCGTGGTCATCCACAACCAGGATCGCCCTGGGCGTGCGGGTGGGCGCGCCAGTCTCCGCGGCCGGTGACAGAGGTGCGGGTGGGGAGTCGAAGGATGCCACGCGCCGATCTTAGCGATGTAACCTTCTGGTGACAGTGCATAAAGTCATGGCAGCCGCCGTGGCTGTAGTTCTTTATGCTACTTTTTTGATAGCAATTTCGCATCGCATGTGCGCTTGCCATCGGGCTTCTCTGTGGGCACCATCGAAAGTCTCGCCGCACCGAACGGCGCCCACGGAGACTTGTCATGACG
Organism: Variovorax sp. YR566; assembly: GCF_051992195.1. Taxonomy (NCBI): domain Bacteria; kingdom Pseudomonadati; phylum Pseudomonadota; class Betaproteobacteria; order Burkholderiales; family Comamonadaceae; genus Variovorax; species Variovorax sp. YR566. The sequence continues at coordinate 6,257,261 of NZ_CP197092.1, forward strand.
CACACCGCAGCCGCCCCCCTTGAATCGACCGACCGCAAGGTCGACCGCCTGCTCGCCCACTACGAAGAGAGCCACCGCAACCCGACCAACGAGCTGATCCATTTCGTTGCCATCCCGGCCATCATGCTGAGCATCGTCGGGCTGCTGTTCGCGCTCCATCCCTGGGTGGCCTATGTTTTCGTGACCGCCAGCCTCGTCTACTACGCCCTGCTGCGCGCCCCGGCCTTCCTGCTGACCATGCTCGCGCTGACCGCCCTGGCCCTGGCGCTGGTGCATGCGATGGGCGGACTTGTATTGCCGATTTCAGCCGCTATCTTTGTGGTGGCCTGGATCTTTCAGTTCGTGGGCCACAAGATCGAAGGCAAGAAGCCTTCGTTCTTCGAAGACATCCAATATCTGTGGGTCGGCCCTCTGTTCGTGCTGTCCAAGCTTTTCCTAAAGCTGGGCGTGCGCTGGTAGCCATTGGCTATTCTGGCGATAGAAATTCAAGGGAACCCTTGGTTTAGCACTCCCTCTAACCGAGTGCTAATATGGCCCACACAAAGGAGTTTCCCCTGATGACAACGCTGTCTGGAGTCTCTGCCAACCAGCTGGCCGTCGCCAATCCATGGTCGATGGTTCCGCCGCTGGGCAACCTGGATGCCTACATTTCGGCCGCCAACCGCCTGCCGATGCTCACGCTCGAAGAAGAGCAGGGCTTCGCACGCAAGCTGCGCGACCAGAACGATCTCGAATCCGCTGGCGCGCTCGTGCTGTCGCACCTGCGCCTCGTCGTTTCCATTTCCCGCCAATACCTGGGCTACGGGCTGCCGCACGGCGACCTGATCCAGGAAGGCAACGTCGGCCTGATGAAGGCCGTGAAGCGTTTCGACCCCGACCAGGGCGTGCGGCTCGTGAGCTACGCCATGCACTGGATCAAGGCCGAGATCCACGAGTACATCCTGAAGAACTGGCGCATGGTCAAGGTCGCGACGACCAAGGCCCAGCGCAAGCTGTTCTTCAATCTGCGCTCGATGAAGCAGGGCTTCAAGGCCGACTCGGCTGCGGCCGACAACGGCACGCACCGCGAAACGCTGAGCCCCGACGAGGTGTCGCAGATGGCGACCCGGCTCAACGTCAAGCCTGAAGAAGTGCTCGAGATGGAAACCCGCCTGTCGGGCGGCGACGTCATGCTCGACCCGGGCCCGTCCGACGACGGCGACGAAACCTTCGGCCCGATCGCCTACCTGGCCGACGCCACGCAGGAACCGACCGCCCTGCTCGAATCGCAGCAACGCGACCGCCTGTCGAGCGACGGCATTGCCACGGCGCTCGAAGCATTGGACGACCGCAGCCGCCGCATCGTGGAAGAGCGCTGGCTCAAGGTGAACGACGACGGTTCGGGCGGCATGACGCTGCACGACCTGGCCGCTGTGTACGGCGTGAGCGCCGAGCGCATCCGCCAGATCGAAGTCGCGGCGATGAAGAAGATGAAGAAGGCGCTTGCGGACTACGCGTAAGCCAGCCGCCCTCCAAGGAAAAAGCCCGGTATCCCGGGCTTTTTTCATTTGGAAAGCGTCCGCATCGCCCGCTTGGCGATGTAGCGGGTTTCAGCCGTGTCCGACTCCGCCACCCACCGCGCGCAGAGCTTGTCGACCCACTCGCCCTGGCTCTTGCTCGCGTCGTTGAGCCAGTTCGCCACCGAGTTCTGCACATAGCGGCTGGGGTCGGCGCGCAGTGGTTCGATCAGCGGCAGCGCGCGCCACGGCTCGGTCTTCAGCGCATCGATCTGCGCGCACCACACGCCGCGCGGACGCGTGAGCTCGCTGGCGAAGCGGCGGATGTTGGAGTCGGCGTCAAGCACCCACGGCTGCAGCAGCGCGAACGCTTCGTCGAGCGACTCGATGACCGCGTCGCGCACCGCCATCCATGCGATTTCCCGCACGCCGAAATGCGGATCGGCGGCGAAGCGGCGCACCGCCTCCAGCTGCGCCGGCAGCGGCAGGCCCGAGAGCGTGACCCACTGCGCGGCCCAGCAGCGGGCCACGTCGCTCGCGTGCGTGGCCAGCCGGTGGGCGACGGCATCGCGCTCGCCATGCAGCGCCGTGAGGTCGTAGAGCGCACGCGCGATGTGCCCATGCCGCTGCATTGGCTTGAAGGCGCTCAGCATCGCGATCGTGTCGGCCAGCCGTTCGCTCTGCGCATCGAGCCCGATGTGCCCCGCCACGCTACGCGCCAGCCGGGGCAGCTCCAGCGCCATGAATTCGTTGAGGTTGACGGTTTCGAGCAGCCCGTCGTTGAGTGCGCCCAGCACCTCGGGCGGGATCAGCGCGATACGGAAGGCCCCCTTGCGCCCTTTCAGGTGCTCGACCGAGCCGGCGTCCATGTGCCCGGAGCCTTTCTCAGGAAGCCAGCAGCGTCTTCAGGTCGGACACCATCGACGGCACGCCCGCGCCGTAGCGCGCATAGAGCCGGAGCCGCCCCTGCGTGTCGTAGACGTAGCTGGCGGCCGAGTGGTCCATCGAATAGCTGGTCGACGTCTTGCCGTCGACCTTCTTGTAGTAGACCTTGTAGTCCTTCGCGAGCGCGACCAGCTCGTCGGCCGTCGGGATCAGCGCGACGAAGCTCGGGTCGAACGCGCCCATGTAGGCCTTGAGCACCTCGGCCGTGTCCCGCGCGGGGTCGACCGTGACGAACAGCACCTGCAGCTTGTCGCCGTCCTTGCCGAGTTGCTGCTTGACCTGCGCCATCTCGGTCATCGTGGTCGGGCAGACGTCGGGGCATTGCGCATAGCCGAAGAACAGCACGACCACCTTGCCCTTGAAGTCGGCCATGGTGCGGACCTTGCCGTCCGCGTCCTTCAGCGAGAAGTCCTTGGCGTAGTCGGCACCGGTGATGTCGACCGCAGTGAAGCTTTGCTTGGTCTCGCTGCATGCCGAGAGGCCCAGGCCGAGGGTGGCGGTCACGCCCACCCAGCCGGCGCCCGCGGCAATCAGTCGAAGAGCGTTGCGCTTGTTCATGGAAACGTGGTCAGTGAATGTAGTGATCGACGAGCAGCGCCAGGAACAGCACGCTCAGGTGGATCAGCGAAAAGCGGAAGGTCTTGCGCGCCAGCGTGTCGGAATAGTTGCGCCACAGCGCAAACGCATAACCGGTGAAGCCGATGCTCACGGCAACGGCAACCGCCAGATACAGCCAGCCGCTCATGCCGTAGATGAAGGGCATCAGGCAGGCCGCGAACAAGATGAAGGTATAGAGCAGCACCTGCAGCCGCGTGAACTCGTTGCCGTGCGTGACGGGCAGCATCGGCAGGCCGGCCTTGCGGTAGTCCTCCACGCGGTAGAGCGCCAGCGCCCAGAAGTGCGGCGGCGTCCACAGGAAGATGATGAGGAAAAGAATCAGCGCCTCGGGCCCCACGTCGCCCGTCATCGCGGCCCAGCCCAGCACCGGCGGCATCGCGCCCGACGCACCGCCGATCACGATGTTCTGCGGCGTCAACGGCTTGAGGATCACGGTGTAGATCACCGCGTATCCGACGAAGGTGGCAAAGGTCAGCCACATGGTGAGCGGATTGACCGTGAACCAAAGCAGCACCGAGCCGGCAGCGCACAGCAGCGCCGAGAAAATCAGCGCCTGCAGATCGCTGAGCTGCCCGCGCGCCGTGGGGCGCCAGGCGGTGCGCTTCATCTTGGCGTCGATGCCCTTCTCGACCAGGCAGTTGAACGCCGCCGCTGCACCCGCCACCAGCCAGATGCCGATGCAGGCCAGCACGGCGCGCTGCACATCGGCCCACGAAGGCAGGCCGGGCACGGCCAGCACCATGCCGATCAGCGCACAGAACACGATCAGCTGCACCACGCGCGGCTTGGTCAGCGCGTAGAACTGGCGCAGCACATTCGCGGTACTGGTTTGCTGAACGGGGATCGGGGTGCTCACGCGGCGGCCTTCCTTTGATTGTTGTTGTGACCTGGTGCATTGTCACTGGCGCGCGCAGTCTGCGCCGCCAGGTCGCGCCGGCTCTCGCACAGGGCCCAGGTGAGCACCACGGCCAGCGCTGCGGCGCCGCCGGTATGAAGCACGGCCGCGGCCAACGGCCAGCCGAGCAGCACGTTGCCAAGGCCCGTGGCCAGCTGAAGCAGCGCCAGGCCCGCGAGCCATCGCGCCTGCGGGCGGAGTGTCTCGATGCGGCGCAGGCGCCATGCCAGCACGCCGAGCGCGACGAACACGGCATAGGCCATCAGCCGATGCGCGTAGTGAATCGCGGTGAGCGCGGAAAAATCGAGCGGCTGGCCTTCGCCGGTCACGCCGAGGTGGCGCCAGATTTCGAAGCCCTGCGCGAAATTCATGGCTGGCCACCAGCTGTCCTGGCAGGTCGGGAACTGCGTGCAGGCCAGCACCGCATAGTTGGTGCTGACCCAGCCGCCGAGCGCGATCTGCAGCACGAGCAGGACGGTGGTTGCGATCAGTCCGTTGCGCAGCGCGGGCGACACGGCCGTGGGCAGTCGCTGCGCCGCGCTCTGCTGGTAGCGCACCGCTTGGATGCACAGTAGCGCCAGCAGCACGATGGCGCCCATCAAATGCGTGGTGACGATGGCCGGGAACAGCTTCCAGGTGACGGTGAGCGCGCCGAATGCGCCTTGCAAGCTCACGCCAACGAGCGTCGCCGTCGGCCACCAAGGATTCAGCACAACTTGCGCGATGGCAGGCGGAGGCTGCGGCGCGTTGCCGGCCTTGGGCCCAATGGAAGGCCACCAGCGCACCAGCCAGGTCGCCAGGGCCAGCACGAGGATCAGCACGCCGACACCCGTTGCCAGGTAGCGGTGAACCATCTCGACCCAGGCCTTGCTGTGCGTCACCGGGCCGGTCGGCTGTGCGGCTTGCGCCATCGCGATCTCGTGGCGTGCGCCGGCCGGGCTGGCATTGCCGTAGCAGCCGGGCCAGTCGGGGCAGCCCAGGCCCGAATCGGTGAGCCGCGTGAAGGCGCCGAACAGCGTGAGATCGAAAGTGAGAAACAGCGTGAGCACGGTCAGCGCATGCAGCCGCCGCGCCGGGCCTGCGCCCGCGTTGCGGCGCCACACCCACACCAGCGGGCCGAGCGCGATCAGCACGCCGGCGGCCATGAGCCAGGCGATGGGCTTCAGATCGTAGAGCGAGCTCGTGTCCATGCGAGGTCTCAGCGGCCCGGTTCGTCCCACGACGCCGAGGCGCGCAGCAGGCGGTCTAGGTCGCGCTTGGCGCGGCCGGCGCCGGCGGCGTCCATGCGGGCGGGGAAACGCATCATCCAGTTGCCCATCGGGTCGACCACGTACAGGTGTTCGGCCAGCGAGTGGCCCTGCACAGGCGCGAGCCACTTGGCCAGTTGGTCGGCCGGCACGCGCAGCACGGTGGCGCCGTGCAGGCCGTTGTTCAGGCGCTCAGGCACGGGAGCGGCGTCGCTCACGAGCCAGACGCGGTCCATGCGGTCTTTCTCGCGGCCCAGGCTTTCACGCAGTTGCCGTTGCAGGTAGAGCTGTTGCTCGCACAGCGCGTCGCAGGCCGCATCGGCCACGGCCACCAGCAGCCATTGGCCCTTGAGTGTGGCGAAGTCGACCGGAGCGCCGTTGCGGTCGGTGGCGATCAGCTTCGGCAGCTCGTGCTGCGGATCGATCAGCTCGCCATAGACGCTGCGGCCTTCGGGCCGGATCACGTAGTAGGTGAAGTACGAGGCAATGACCGGCGCCGCACACATCAGCATCACGGCGATCATCTTCCAGCGCCCGACGACCGTGCGCCGGCCCTCCGCACCGTCGAGCGCCTGGTTGGGCGACGGCATCGAATGCACCGTCAGGCCCAGCGGCTCGTCAGAAGCGGCCATCGCGTGCGCGGCGCCTTGAGCGGCGGAAGGGTGTGATGAATTGGAACCAGACATAGAGGATGACGACGAGGGCCGACAGGCCGAACCACTGGAATGCGTAACCGTAGTGCCTCTCCAGGCCCAGCGCCGGGGCCGGCCAGTCGCGCTGCAGGCCCTCGGAAGCCGGTCCGCTCTGCTGCAGCGACACGTCGGTGCGCAGCGGCAGTTTGGTCTCGGCACGGAAGGCCTCCAGGTCGAGATTTTGCCGGATGGGCGAATACCCTTCGGCGGCCGGTGCCGGGGCGGCCGGCGCGGAGGCTGCCGTGGCGGGTGCAGAGGCGGTGGGCACGGGCGTCGGTGCGGACGTGCCCAGCTCCAGCAGATGGCTCGGCGGCGGCTCGATCAGGCCCGTGACCTCGACGATGCCGGCTGGCGTCTCGACCGCACCCAGCTGCGTGCGATCGACGAAATTGCGCTGGATCCAGCCGCGCTGCACCATCACCGCCTGCTCGGTGCCTTCGAGGGCGAAGGGTGTCAGCACGTAGAAGCCGGGCGTGCCGTGCATCTGGCGGTTGTCGAGGTACACGGTCTGCGTTGGCAGCCAGAGCCCGCGCAGGCGCACCGGACGGTGCAACGAGTCGGAGGCTTTCTCCAGCGCCAGGAATTCGGCCTGGGTCAGCGCCGGCTTGAGCTTCTGGGCGTCGATGTCGGCCTGCAGCGCTTCCTTCTGCGCGGCGCGCGAGAGCTGCCAGCGGCCTAGCGAAACGGTGGCCGCCACGGTCAGCACGGCGGCGATGGTGATCAGCCAGAAACGGCCCGGGCGGCGCCGGTCTTCGGAATACAAGGGTTCAGGGGTCACTGGAGAGAACGGGGCGTGCGGCCGATAATGCGGGTCATGAAATATTTCGTCGCCCTGGTGTTCCTGGGCATCTTCGCGAGCCTCGCGTTCGCCCTGTACTTCATGCTGAAGGACGGGCGCAACGGGCGCGCCAAGAGCGGCGGCATGGCGCGAGCGCTCACCTTTCGGATCGGCCTGTCGGTGTTTTTGTTCCTCTGCATGCTGCTCGCCTGGAAACTCGGCTACATCCAGCCCACCGGACTCCCGCTCGGCAAGTAGATGGTGCTCGTTCCACGAGAACCACGAAAAAGGCGCCTTACGGCGCCTTTTTCGTGGAATGCCGCGAGGTTCTTCGCTCAAAGCCAATAGACCAGCATGTAGAGGCCGAGCCAGACCACGTCCACGAAGTGCCAGTACCAGGCCGCGCCTTCGAAGCCGAAGTGGCGCTCCGGCGTGAAGTGGCCCTTGCGCAGGCGCAGCGTGATGAACAGCAGCATCAGCATGCCGATGAACACGTGCAGGCCGTGGAAGCCCGTCAGCATGAAGAAAGTCGAACCGTAGGTGCCCGAGCTGAGCTTGAGGTTCAGTTCGGTGTACAGGTGGTGGTACTCGTAGCCCTGCACGCCCAGGAAGATCATGCCGAGCAGCACGGTGAGCCACATGAAGCGGATCGTTTGTGCACGGTGGCCGGCACGCAGCGCATGGTGGGCAATGGTGAGCGTCACGCCCGAGCTCAGCAGCAGCGCGGTGTTGATCGTGGGCAGCCAGAACGGGCCGACGGTCTGGAAGGGCTCGACGATGCCGGCCGGCGAAGCGGTCGCGCCTGCGGCGACGCTGGGCCACACAGCCTTGAAGTCGGGCCAGAGGATCGCGTTGTCCAGGCTGCCGAGCGCGGGCAGCGAATGGGTGCGGGCCCACCACAGCGCGGTGAAGAACGCGCCGAAGAACATCACTTCCGAGAAGATGAACCAGCTCATGCTCCAGCGGAACGAGAGGTCGACCTTGTGACCGTACTGGCCGCTCTCGCTTTCGCCGATGGCGGTGCGGAACCACACGAAGAGCGTGCCGAGCCAGATCACCATGCCCGCCAGCAGGGACCACGCGCCCCACTCGTGGCCATTGATCCATTGCGCGGCGCCCAGGATCACGAAGAACAGGCCGATCGCGGCCGAGACCGGATAGGCCGACGGTCCGGGCACGAAGTAGTAGGGCGTGGTGCCGTGGGTGGTTGAACTCATATCAGCTCCTGGCTTTCTTTCTTCTCTCGATTCAATGGATTCTGCTTGCTGTCGCGGAATGCTTTTTCGTCAGTCAGGCTGCGGTCGATGCGACCACATGGCGCACCAGCAGCACCAGTGCGACCACGAAGACGATCACGGCCACGAACGCCACCGCGATGATGTGCAGCGGGTTCAGCTTGCCCAGGTCTTCCTGGTAGGCGCTGTTCTTGCGCACGCCGAAGAACGACCAGCCCACCGCCTTCACTGTGTCCCACAGCGAAGCCTTCGGCCGGGGCCCCGGCTGGTTCAGTGGATCGGTCACGAGCGCGGCTCATTGGCGGTGTTCGAAACGGCCGCCACAGGCGCCGCGGGTGTCTTGCCGCCCACTTCGAAGAAGGTGTACGACAGCGTGATGGTCTTCACGTCTTTGGAAATCTTGGGGTCGATCACGAACGCGACCGGCCACTGCTTCTTCTCGCCCGGATCGAGCGTGTACTGGTTGAAGCAGAAGCACTCGAGCTTGTTGAAGTACGGCGCCGCCTGCTGCGGCGCGTAGCTCGGAATGGCCTGCGCAGCCATGCGGCGGTTCTGCACGTTCTGGAACTCATACATCACCGTGTTGAGCTGGCCCGGGTGCACCTGGATGGTCCGCTCCGCGGGCTTGAAGTCCCAGAGGCCGCCGCGCACGTTGGAGTCGAACTCGACCGTGATGGTGCGGGTCATGTCGACCTGCGTGTTGTCGGGCACGCGCACGTTCTTGCCGCCGCTGGCACCGCCCGGCACCTCGAGCTCGGAGAGCGCGAGGATGTTGATGCCGGTCATCTCGCAGATGGCGCGGTACATCGGCACCAGCGCATAGCCGAACGCGAACATGCCGCAGGCCACGACGGCCAGCTTGCCGACCATGCGGACATTGGCGCGGCGGATGCGTGGACCGAGGCTCATGCATGTGCTCCCGTTCGTTGCGTGGGTGGCGGTTCAGCGGCCGCTGAACCAGACCATGCGAACGATGAAGCCGAAGAAGAACACCACCGCGATGGAGGCCAGCGTGAGCCCCATGCGACGGTTGTTCCTTTTCTGTTCGGGTGTCATCGTGCTTTCGATTCAGTCACCGGGCGATCAGCCGATCACCTTGGTGGCGGTCGCGTCGAGCTTGGGCGGGTTCTCGAAGGTGTGGAACGGTGCCGGCGAAGGCACTTCCCATTCGAGGCCTTCGGCGCCTTCCCACGGCTTCTGCGTGGCCTTCTCGCCCTTGCCGCGCATGGTGGGCAGCACGATGAAGAGGAAGAAGTAGACCTGAGCGAAGCCGAAGAAGAAGGCACCGACCGAAGCCACCGCGTTGAAGTCAGCAAACTGCATCGGGTAGTCGGCATAGCGTCGCGGCATGCCGGCCAGGCCCAGGAAGTGCATCGGGAAGAAGGTCACGTTGAACGAGATCAGCGACCACCAGAAGTGCACCTTGCCGCGCGTTTCGTTGTACATCACGCCGGTCCACTTGGGCACCCAGTAGTAGAAGCCCGAGAACATGGCGAACAGCGAGCCGGCCACCAGCACGTAGTGGAAGTGGGCCACCACGTAGTAGGTGTCCTGCAGTTGCGTGTCGATCGGCGCAACGGCCAGGATCAGGCCGGTGAAGCCGCCCATCGTGAACACGAAGATGAAGCCGACCGCGAACAGCATGGGCGTCTCGAAGGTCATCGAGCCCTGCCACATGGTCGCGATCCAGTTGAAGATCTTCACGGCCGTGGGCACCGCGATCAGCATGGTCGCGTACATGAAGAACAGCTGGCCGGTGAGCGGCATGCCGGTCGTGAACATGTGGTGCGCCCACACGATGAACGACAGGATGGCAATCGACGAGGTGGCGTACACCATCGAGGCATAGCCGAACAGGCGCTTGCGGGCAAAGGCCGGCACCACCTGGCTGATGATGCCGAAGGCCGGCAAGATCATGATGTAGACCTCGGGGTGGCCGAAGAACCAGAAGATGTGCTGGTACATCACCGGGTCGCCGCCGCCTGCGGGGTTGAAGAAGCTGGTGCCGAAGTGGCGGTCGGTCAGCGTCATCGTGATGGCGCCGGCAAGCACGGGCATCACGGCGATCAGCAGGTAGGCGGTGATGAGCCAGGTCCAGCAGAACATCGGCATCTTCATCAGCGTCATGCCGGGGGCGCGCATGTTGAGGATGGTGACGATGATGTTGATCGAACCCATGATCGACGAGGCGCCCATGATGTGCATCGCGAAGATGCCGGCGTCCATCGAGGGGCCCATCTGCAGCGTGAGCGGCGCGTACAGCGTCCAGCCGGCAGCGGGTGCGCCGCCGGGCATGAAGAACGAGCCCACCAGCATCAGCGCCGCCGGGATCAGCAGCCAGAAGCTGAAGTTGTTCATGCGCGCGAACGCCATGTCGGAGGCGCCCACCTGCAGCGGAATCATCCAGTTCGCGAAGCCCACGAAGGCCGGCATGATGGCGCCGAACACCATGATCAGGCCGTGCATGGTGGTGAACTGGTTGAACAGCTCGGGGTTCACCAGCTGCAGGCCGGGCTGGAACAGCTCGGCGCGGATCAGCAGCGCGAGCACGCCGCCCACCATCAGCATCGTGAAGCTGAACAGCAGGTAGAGCGTGCCGATGTCCTTGTGGTTGGTCGCGAACACCCAGCGGCGCCAGCCGGTGGGCGCGTGGTGATCGTGATGCTCGTCGTGTGCGTGGTCGCCGGGGACTGCGTGACCGTGGGGGTCGAGGACTGCACTCATTTCGTTGTTCCTTGCAATTTCTTCGTCGCGGGGCGCTGCTGCCGCATCACTTGGCGCGCAGGGCCAGCACTTCGGCCGGCTGCACCAGCTGGCCCGTCTTGTTCGACCAGCTGTTCTTGGTGTACGTGGCCACTGCCGCGAGATCGGTATCGCTCAGCTGCTTCCAGGAGGGCATCGCGCCGTTGTTCTGGCCGGTGAGCAGCACCGTCAGCTGGATCTTGTGATCGGCGTCGGTCACCTTCGGGGAGCCGTCGAGCGGCTTGATCGGGCCAGCGCCCTTGCCGTTGGCCTGGTGGCAGGCGGCGCAGTTGGCGGCGTAGACCTTCTCGCCGCGCACCAGCATGTCGGGCAGCGCCCAGACCTTGGTCGGGTCGTCGAGCTTGGCGGCGGCTTCCTTGCGCTTGGCTGCCACCCAGGTCGTGTAGTCGGCGGACGAGACCACCTTCACGTGGATCGGCATGTAGGCGTGTTCCTTGCCGCACAGTTCCTGGCACTGGCCGTAGTAGTCGCCCACGGTCTCGGCGCGGAACCAGGTGTCGCGCACGAAGCCGGGGATCGCGTCCTGCTTGAGGCCCAGCTGCGGCACGGCAAAGGCGTGGATCACGTCGTTCGCGGTGGTGATGATGCGGATCTTCTTGTTGACCGGCACCACCAGCGGGTTGTCGACCTTGAGCAGGTAGTCGTCGGGCATCGCGCCCTTGGCGCCTGCGTCGGACATGGCGCGCTGCGAGCTGTCGAGCGTGGAGATGAAGGCCAGGCCCTCGCCTTCGCCGTTCAGGTAGTCGTAGCCCCACTTCCACTGGTAGCCCGTGGTCTTGATCGTGAGGTCGGCGTTGGTGGTGTCCTTCTGGGCCACCAGCACCTTGGTGGCAGGCAGCGCCATCACGATCACGATGAGGAAGGGCACGATGGTCCAGATGACCTCGACCACCACCGATTCATGGAAGTTGGCCGCCTTGTGGCCGACCGACTTGCGGTGCTTCCAGATCGAATAGAACATGACCGCGAACACGGCGACGAAGATGACCGTGCACAGGATCATCATGATCGTGTGGAGCAGATGCTGCTCCTGCGCGATCTTGGTCACGCCGACCGGAAGATTCAACTGGCGCACCGAGGGGCCGCCGGGCAGATCGTTGACTGCGTGCGCCGCGCTGCTGAAAGCCGCGCCGGCCGCCAGCAACAGATTCGCCGGCCTGTACTTATTGCGCCAAATGCTCTTCATCGTGTTCACGTTTCTTCAATTTTTTCGACAAACCCAACCGTGCAGCACTGCGCGAGCCCCCTCAGGCGCCACGCAACGCCATGCGAATCTCGCGGGCCAACGCCGCACGCAACTCCGGGCGTACATAGCGCCCCACCCTGACCGATCGACCCTGCCCCGAGACCTCGATCAGCGAGCGATCGCCGGTCTGGGGTTCGATCCGCACCTGGTGCGGAAGAAATTCCGTGCGTTCGTAGTGCCCGCCGTTCTCGAGCTCCACGACGAGCCGCCCTTCCTGCAGCGCGATCTTTTCGCCGTCGGTCGCATGCCGTGCATAGACCATGAACGCAAATCCGACAGCGGCCAGTTCGAGCCAGGCGAAAGGCAGTACCAGCGGCGCACCGTGCAGCCAGAACAGGGTGCCGATGCCGAGCGATACCACGCACAGCGAGGCGTAGAGCCAGCCCAGCTGGCTCGGCGTCACCGAGCAATTCCGCTTCAGGAACCAGTGGATGCTCTGGCCTGAAACGGTGGCAAATCGAAACACGGAATTCGACACGGGCGAGTTCAGCAAATCGGTGCGTCGACGGTCGCCAAACCCCTCGTACAAACAGGATTCGACACCCCTCGATCGCGGGACAATACCCGCGAGTTTCACGCAACGGCGGATTGTAGCGGGTAGATATCTGCGCCCGAGTGCCCTGTGGGACGCCTACGGGTCACTACTAGTAGGCAAAAAACGGCTCGTGCGCCATGCGTTTTTGCCGCACGATCAACAGGCGATCGAACGGGCGATCAAGCGCCCGGACGACCTCGTTGCAGCATCGAGCGCATCTCGCGCAGCGACACCGCGCTTTCGGCCGACAACGACACGCGCGGCGCCGGCTTGAACGCGTGGCCGTAGATGACCTCGAAGGTCAGCGCGATGCGCCCACCGCCTTCTTCGGCCGGCGCGAGCTCGGGTAGCGCCTTCTTCAGCGACTGGTGCCAGGCCTTGCCGCGCAGCGCCGCAAAGCGCGCCGGGTGCAGGTTGCGGCCCAGCGTGCGCAGCTCGGCCAGCGCTGCCTCGGGCGTGGCCCAGGTCAGCACGATGCGCTCCATGTCCATCACGGGTTCGGCAAAGCCGGCGTGCACCAGCATGTCACCCCAGTCGTGCATGTCGGTGAACTCATGGCCTGCGGCCGGCCAGCCGAGGCGGGCATGCAGCGCGCGCAGCTCGCGCACCGTATCGGGCCCGAGGCAGGAGAACATGAGAAAGCCGTCGGTCGCCACCAGCTTGTGCCAGTGCGAAATAAGCGCTTCGGGGTCGGCCGCCATGTGCAGCGACATGTTGGCCCAGAGCAGGTCGACGCCGTCTTCGGGCGGTGCGTCGAAGCGCGCCTTGCCAGCCTGCCAGCGGCGCGCGCTCCACCACGGCGCGCTCAGCGCCTGGCCGGTTGCGGCGGCCAGCGCGGGCTCCGGTTCGATCACGAAAGAAGCGGCGTCCTTGTAGCGGCGAGCGACCAATTCGTGCGCCTCGAGGCCGCTGCGCAGCGGCGCCCAGTCGGCCCAGGTGCGGGGCTGGGCCTTGATCCATTGCAGCCGGTCTTCCATGCGGCGGCCGATTTCCTCGTGCAGCCAGGGGGAGCCGTCGGCAGGCGCAAGCCGGCGCCAGCGGGCCGCCGCCGTGGCATCGATGGTCGGCGGTCGTCGTGAGGGGTCGGTGGCCATGGGGCCGTGAGTATATTGAGGCAATGCTCAGCCATCGGGCCCTGTGGCCTTTCCTGCCTTTCCTGCCTTTCAGGCCTCTCGGGGCCTTCACTTCGCTGCTTGCGCGGCTGCCCAGCCAGTGCGCGGTCTGCCGCGCCTGGCCTTCGCGCCCGGTGTGCGATGCCTGCGTGGCCCGTTTCGCACCGCCCACCGCGCGATGCGGCAGCTGCGCCCTGCCCGTGCCCGAAGGCGTGAGCCGCTGCGGCGATTGCGTGAAGCACCCGCCGCCGCTGGACGCCTGCCTCGCGGCCTGCACCTACGCGTGGCCGTGGCCGGACGCCATCGCAGCCTTCAAGTTCCGTGGCGAGGCAGGCTGGGCCGGGCCGTTCGCCACGCTGCTGCGCAGCGCGCCCTGGGTAGAGCCGGCTTTGGAGGCCTGCGACGTCGTGCTGCCGATGCCGCTGGCACCCGGCCGGCTGCGCGAACGCGGCTTCAACCAGGCGCACGAACTGGCACGGCGGCTGGCACCTTCCAAGACTGACGCCACCCTGCTCCTGCGCACCCGCGAGACGCCCGCCCAGAGCGGCCTTTCGCGCGCGGACCGATTACGCAACCTGCGCGGCGCCTTCGCGGTGGAGCCGATGCGCGCTGAAAAGCTGCGCGGCCGGCGCCTCGTGCTGGTCGACGACGTGATGACCAGCGGCGCCTCGCTGTTCACGGCCGCCGAGGTGCTGCGGCTGGCTGGTGCGGCCCACATCACCGCCGTCGTGCTGGCCCGGACCGATCCGCCGCGCTGAGCCTTCGATGCGGCGCGCCGACAATGGGCGCATGTTCCATATCGTCCTGGTCCACCCCGAAATCCCGCCGAACACCGGCAACGTGATCCGGCTCGCAGCCAACACCGGCTGCACGCTGCACCTGGTCGAGCCGCTGGGCTTTTCGATGGACGACCGCCTGCTGCGCCGCGCCGGGCTCGACTATCACGAGTACGCCGAGGTCAAGCGCCATGCCGACTGGCAGGCCCTGCTCGCCGCCGAGCAGCCTGCCGCCGATCGCATGTTCGCCCTCACCACGCGCGGCACGCGGGCCGTGCACGACGTGCGCTTCCAGCCCGGCGACTGGCTGGTGTTCGGCTCGGAGACCAGCGGCCTGCCGCCCGCCGTGCGCGACAGCTTCGCCGAGCCGCAGCGCTTGCGGCTGCCGATGCGCGAAGGACAGCGCAGCCTGAACCTCTCGAATGCGGTGGCCGTGACGGTGTTCGAGGCCTGGCGGCAAAACGGCTTCGGCTGAAGCGGTCGCCCCTTCGAACATCAGGGGCACATCCGATCGGCAAGACGCGACGTATGGAAGACATGCCGGTCGCAAAAGCGGCTCGGCATCTGGTCCATCCACCGCCTTGCCCCAAGGAGTCTTGCCATGAATGCCATCAAGTCGATTGCCTTTTCCGCCTTCGCCACGCTCGCCCTCGCCAGCGGCGCCCAGGCCTTCCAGGGTGAACAGAACCCACTGCCGCCCACGCCTTTCCAGTCGACGCTGTCGCGCGCGCAAGTGCAGGCCGAAGCACGCCAGCCGCTGCAGATCAATAACGGCGGCACCGGCGTGCAGCAGGCCAGGAGCGGCAACGTCGACCGCAATGCGGTGCGTGCCAGTGCACTGAGCATCACCCGCCAGGGTGCGGCCACCTACGGCGAAGTGGCCGACCGCCGGATGTAAGAAGAAAGAGGGAGGGCTGCCGCTTTCTCAGCGGTAGCGGCGCACCACCGACTCGGCCACGCAGGCCGGCTTGGCGGCGCCTTCGAGCTCGATGGTGGTTTCCCAGGTCATCTGGAAGCCATCGTTGGCAATCGCCTCTGAGGTCAGCAGCTTCATGCGAGCCCGCAGGCGCTTGCCCACCGGCACCGGCGACATGAAGCGCACCTTGTTCAAGCCGTAGTTCACGCCCATGCGCGACTCGACCACGTCGAGTGCCGTCTCGTAGAAGCGCGGCAGCAGCGACAACGTCAGGAAACCATGGGCAATCGGCCCACCGAAGGGGCCGGCCTTGGCTCGCTCGATGTCGACATGGATCCACTGGTGGTCGCCCGTCGCCTCGGCGAACTGGTTGACCTGCTCCTGCGTGATGGTGATCCAGTCGCTCACGGCGACTTCCTGGCCGACGCAGGCAGCGAGATCCTGAAGGGTCTGGAATGTCTTTTTTGTCATGCGAGGCATTCTGGCGTCTGGGGCGCCCGCACGGCTGTCGGGCGGGCGACAACCGGGCTCAGGGAAAACCGGGAGCAGGCTGGCGGCTCAGGCGTCGAGCCATTCGCAGATCGGCTGCCACTGCTCCAGGTCGCGCTGCACACGGCCGGGAGCGATGTCGAACAGCGTGAGCCCGCGCGCCGCGAGCTGCACATAGTTCTGCGTGTCGCGCAGCTCGCCGATCACCGGCACGCCGAGCCCGGCGATGAACTCGTGGAGCCGGTCGGCCGCCAGCGTGCGGGCGTTCACGCGCATGCCGACGAGGCCGATCTTCGTTTTCTCGGCGCGGCGGTTCTCCTGCAGCCGGTCGAGGAAATCGCGTGTCGCGTAGATGTCGAAGATGCTCGGCTGCAGCGGCACGATCACGCGGTCGGCCAGTGCCAGCACCTCCTTGAAGCGCCAGCCGTGCAGACCGGCCGGCGTGTCGAGCACCGCGTGCGTGGTGCCGCGCGGCGGCCGCACCACCGTGCTCTCGCCCGTGGCCTCCCAAGTGGCGATGGGCCGGGCCAGCGGCGGGCGCAGGCCCAGCCAGAGCCGCGAAGACTGCTGGCGATCCACGTCGCCCAGCATCACGGCATGACCACGGCTTGCGAAATAGCCCGCAACATTCGTCGCGATCGTCGACTTGCCGACCCCACCCTTGGGATTGGCGACCAGAACCACCGGCATAAAGCTCTCCTCCAGAACTGGGACAGCTGGAATGGTAGTCGCTGGCGCGTTTTTGCCCGACGCATCGGCCCCGACTGAGATATGTTCGCGGGATGACGACAACAACATCCATGGGAAATCCCGCCGACAGCTCCGGCGGCAATTCCAGCGGCATCTACGTGCTGGCGGCGCACCCGCACTGGCGCGACTCCCGAGTCAACCGCCGCATGCTCGCCGCCGCGCGCGCCGTGCCCGGCGTCGACGTGAACGACCTCTACGGCAGCTACCCCGACTTCGCCATCGACGTCGAGGCCGAGCAGGCCCGGCTCGCCCAGGCCAGCCTCGTGGTGCTGGTGCACCCGATCCAGTGGTACTCGATGCCCGCGCTGCAGAAGCTCTGGGTCGACGACGTGCTCAGCTACGGCTGGGCCTATGGCCCCGGCGGCACGGCCCTGCAGGGCAAGGACCTCTGGCTGGTCGCCACCACGGGCAGCCCCGAAGCGAGCTACCACCCGCAGAACTACCACCGCTACTTTTTCGACGCCTTCCTGCCGCCCTACGAGCAGACCGCTGCGCTGTGCGGCATGCGCTTTCTGCCGCCGCTGATCTTCTACGGCGCGCGCAGCGCAAGCGAGGCGGATGTGAAGTCGCATGTCGAAACCTTCGCCCAGCGCCTGGGCAGCTACCCCGACTGGCCCGAGATCGAGGAGATCGACGCCTGCGTGGCCTGCCCCGTGCCCGAGAGCGATCGGCCGGCCGAGGTCGATGAGCTCGACAAGGCGGCCGCCAGCGCCTTCCATGCCGCCGTGACCCACGGCCTTGCGAACGCCTCCGCGGACAACCACGGCAAGAAGGCGGCCTGAGCATGGAACACGCACCCGCCTGGCTGACCAGCAGCCTTATCTATCTTGGCGCCGCCGTGCTGGTGGTGCCGCTTTCGAAGGCCCTGGGCCTCGGCTCGATCATCGGCTACCTCGTGGCCGGCATCGCCATCGGTCCCTGGGGGCTGGGGCTCGTGTCCAGCGTCGAGGACGTGCTGCATTTCGCCGAGTTCGGCGTGGTGCTGATGCTGTTTCTCGTGGGCCTCGAACTCGAACCCAAGCGCCTGTGGAGCCTGCGCCGTCCCATCTTCGGCTGGGGCGCCGCGCAGGTGCTGAGCTGCGCCGTGGTGCTGTTCGCCGTGGGCTGGGCGGTGGGCGCCGAATGGCGCGTGGCACTGGTGGCCGCGCTGGGCCTGGCGCTGTCGTCCACCGCCATCGCGCTGCAGGTGTTCGGCGAGCGCAACCTGCTGAAGACGCCCAGCGGGCAGGCCGGCTTCTCGATCCTGCTGTTCCAGGACGTGGCGGCCATCCCCATCCTCGCGCTGCTGCCGCTGCTTGCCGGCGCCACCGCGGCCGAGCAGTCGATCACCGGGCTGGAGCGGGCGCTGGAAGCCGCAAAGATCCTCGGCGTGATCGGCGGCATCATCCTCGGCGGCCGGCTGCTGCTGCGCCCTATCCTGCGCTGGATCGCGCGCAGCGACACGCCCGAGATCTTCACCGCCGCCGCCCTCTTGCTGGTGGTGGCCATCGCGGCGCTGATGCAGCTGGTGGGCCTGTCGATGGCGCTCGGCGCCTTTCTCGCCGGCGTGCTGCTGGCAGAAAGCGAATACCGGCGCGAGCTCGAAACCGACATCGAGCCCTTCAAGGGCCTGCTGCTGGGCCTGTTCTTCATTGCCGTGGGCATGTCGATCAACTTCGGCGTGCTGATCGCGAGCCCGTGGGTCATGGCGATGCTGGTGGTCGGCTTCATGGTCATCAAGCTGGTGGTGATCTATTCGCTCGCCAAGGCGATGGGCATCGCCTACCAGGAGCGGCCCGTGTTCACGCTGCTGCTCGCGCAGGGCGGCGAGTTCGCGTTCGTGGTGTTCCAGGCCGCGGGGCCCGATGTGCTGCCGCCCGAGATCACATCGCTGCTGATCGGCGCAGTGGCGCTGTCGATGCTGCTGTCGCCGCTGCTGCTGGTGCTGCTCGACAAGTTCGTGCTGCCGCGCTACAGCCGCAACCAGGGCCCGCAGCTCGAAGAAATTTCGGAGCAGCAGGACGCCAAGGTGCTGATCTGCGGCTTCGGCCGCTACGGCCAGATCGTCGGGCGCATGCTGATGTCGCAGGGCCTGCGCGTGACGGTGCTCGACCACGACGCCGACACCGTCGAAGGCCTGCGCCAGTTCGGCTTTCGCGTGTTCTACGGCGACGCCACCCGGCTCGACCTGCTGCGCACCGCGGGAGCCGGCACGGCAAAAGCCATCGTGGTGGCGGTGGACGACATCGAGCAGTCGCTCGAAATCGTCGATCTCGTGAAGGAGAACTTTCCGCAGGCCCGCATCATCGCGCGGGCGCGCAACGTGACGCACCTGTTCCAGCTGCGCGACCGCGGCGTGACGGAGGTCGAGCGCGAGGTGTTCGAATCGTCGCTGCGCAGCGCCCGTGCGACGCTCGAAGCGCTGGGCTGGCCGGCGCATGAAGCGCGCGAATCGACCATGCGCTTTCGCCGCCGGAACATCAAGCTCAGCGACGAGATCTATCCTCACTACAAGGACCGCGCCAAGCTGATCGCCGCCAACAAGGCGGGCCGGCAGCAGTTCGAGGAGCAGATGGCGCGCGAGCGCGAGGAGCGGCAGCGCCGCTCGGGGCGCGACTGGGACCGGCTGGACGGCGAGGAAACCGCGCCGAAGGAAGAAGCGGACGCGTAGCGCCCGCGCCGCCGGTCAGGCCGCCAGCTTCAGCAGCCTGACCGCATTGCCCTTCAGGATGCCCGGCATCACCTCGGGCTTGAACCCCGCCGCCTCGAAGTCGCGCATCCAGCGGTCGGGCGTGATCAGCGGGTAGTCGCTGCCGAACAGGATGCGGTCCTTCAGCAGCGTGTTGGCGTATTGCACCAACTGCTTCGGAAAGTACTTGGGACTCCAGCCCGACAAGTCGATCCACACGTTCGGCTTGTGCGTGGCCACGCTCAGCGCCTCGTCCTGCCAGGGGAAGCTGGGGTGCGCCATCACGATCTGCATGTCGGGGAAGTCGATGGCCACGTCGTCCAGGTGCATCGGGTTGCTGTATTCGAGCCGCAGGCCGCCGCCGCAGCGCATGCCAGAACCGATGCCGCTGTGGCCGGTGTGGAAGATAGCCGGCAGGCCGTACTCGGCAATCACTTCGTAGATGGGCCAGGCCATCTTGTCGTAGGGGTGGTAGCCCTGCACCGTCGGGTGAAACTTGAAGCCCTTCACGCCGTGCTCCTCGATGAGCCGGCGCGCCTCGCGTGCGCCCATCTTTCCCTTGTGCGGATCGATGCTGCCGAAGGCGATCATGATGTCGCTGTTCTTCTGCGCGGCCTCGGCGATTTCCTCGTTCGGGATGCGGCGGCGGCCCATGTTCGATTCGGCGTCGACCATGAACATCACCAGGCCGATCTTTCTTTCACGGTAGTACGCCACGCTCTCCGCAATGGTGGGCCGGCCGCTGGAGCCGAAGTACTTGTCGGCGGCGCGGTCGTATTCCTCGCCGTAGTTGTCGAAAGGGTTCCAGCAGCTCACCTCGGCGTGGGTGTGGATGTCGATCGCGATCAGGTTCTGGTGGTCCATGTGTTTGTCTCCAGTACGGGTAAGTCCCTAGCATCGGGCAGGTCCAAATGCCTTGAATTGATTATTTCTCATAACCATAATCCAACGCAACCCCGAACACCATCATGACCAATCCAGACCTTCACATCGAGCTCCGCGACGAAGTCGCCATCGTTCGCCTGACGCGCGGCACCAAGCGCAACGCGTTGTCCGACGGCCTGATCCTCGCGCTGCGCGACACCTTCGAGAAACTGCCTTCCACGGTGCGCGCCGCGGTGATCGACGGCGAAGGCCCGCATTTCTGCGCCGGCCTCGACCTGAGCGAGCTGAAAGAGCGCGACGCCGGCCAGGGCCTGCAGCACTCGCGCATGTGGCACGCGGCGCTCGATCTCATCCAGCATGGCCCGGTGCCGGTAGTAGCGGCGCTGCACGGCGCGGTGGTCGGCGGCGGGCTCGAACTGGCCAGCGCCTGCCACATCCGCGTGGCCGATCGCAGCACCTTCTACGCATTGCCCGAAGGCTCGCGCGGCATCTTCGTGGGCGGCGGCGGCTCGGTGCGCATTCCCAAGCTGATCGGCGTGGCTCGCATGACCGACATGATGATGACCGGCCGCGTCTACAACGCCGAGGACGGCGAGCGCGCCAACTTCGCGCAGTACCTGGTCGACGAAGGCACGGCCTTCGACAAGGCCTTCGAACTCGCCAAGCGCATCGCCACCAACGCGCCGCTGACCAACTACGCGCTGATGCACGCACTGCCGCGCATTGCAGAACAGTCGGCCGACCACGGCTTCTTCACCGAAGCGCTGATGGCCGGCATCGCACAGGCCGCCCCCGAAGCCAAGGAACGCGTGCGCGACTTCCTCGAAGGCCGGGGCGCGAAGGTGAGCAAGACATGACCGCCATCCGATACCGCCCCCTGGCCTTCGGCGTGACGCGCGCCGTGCTGCGCGACGGCGCACCGGGCACGCAGTACCTGACCGCCGAGACGCAGCTCGAAACCTACCGCGAGCGCATGACCGACCGCCTCGCGCACTGGGCCGAACAGACGCCCGATCGCACCTTCATCGCCCGCCGCGAACGGCTGGCCGACGGCAGCACCGGCGACTGGATCCGCGTGAGCTACGCGGAGGCGCTGCAGAAGGCCCGCGGTATCGGACAAGCCCTGTTGAACCGCGGCCTGAATGCCGAGCGCCCTGTGGCCATCCTCAGCGAGAACGGCATCGATCACGCGCTGCTCGCACTCGGCTGCCTCTACGCTGGCGTGCCCTACTGCCCCGTGTCGCCGCCCTACTCGCTCGTGAGCCAGGACTTCGAGAAGCTGCGCCACGTGTTCGACACGCTGACGCCGGGCCTCGTGTTCGCCACCGATGCCGCGCGCTACGGCCGCGCCATCGCAGCCGTCGTTCCCGCCGAAACCGAAGTCGTCATTGCAGAAGGCCAGCTCGAAGGCCGCGCCACCACCTCGCTCGACGCACTGGCCTCGACACTCGCCACGCCGGCCATCGACGCGGTCATGCAGTCGACCGGCCCCGACACCATCACCAAGTTCCTCTTCACCTCGGGCTCCACCAAGATGCCCAAGGCCGTGATCAACACGCACCGCATGTGGTGCGCCAACCAGCAGCAACTGCGCCAGTCGATTCCAGCACTGGGCGAAGAGCCGCCGGTGCTGGTCGACTGGCTGCCCTGGAACCACACCTTCGGCGGCAACCACAACGTGGGCATCGTGCTGGACAACGGCGGCACGCTCTACGTCGACGACGGCAAGCCCACGCCCGGCGGCATGGCCGAGACGCTGCGCAACCTGCGCGAGATCGCGCCCACCATCTACTTCAACGTGCCCACCGGCTTCGAGGCCATCGCGCACGCCATGGAAACCGACGCGGTGCTGCGCCGCAACCTGCTGTCGCGCGTGAAGATGTTCTTCTACTCGGGCGCCGCGCTGTCGCAGCCCGTGTGGGACAGCCTGCACAAGACGCAGGAGTCGGAAGTCGGCGAGCGCATCGTCATGGGCACCGGCCTCGGCATGACCGAATCGGGCCCCTTCGCGCTCTACGTGACCGGCCCCGACGTGAAGTCGGGCGACGTGGGCCTGCCGGCACCCGGCATCGAGCTCAAGCTGATCGACGTCGACGGCAAGACCGAGGTGCGCTACCGCGGCCCCAACATCACGCCCGGCTACTGGCGCGCGCCCGATGCCACGGCCGAGGCCTTCGACGACGAAGGCTTCTTCTCCACCGGCGACGCCGTGAAGTGGATAGACGACGGCAACATCCACCGCGGCCTGCGCTTCGACGGCCGCATCGCCGAAGACTTCAAGCTCGCCACCGGCACCTTCGTGAGCGTGGGCCCCATGCGCGCAAAGATCATCGCGGCCGGCGCGCCATACGTGCAGGACGCGGTGCTGACCGGCATCAACCTGAAGGAAGTCGGCGCGCTGATCTTCCCTACGCAGAAGGTGCGGCAGCTCGCCGGCCTGGCCCCCGACGCCACCATGCAGCAGGTGCTCGAGAGCGCACCGGTGCAGGCGCACTTCCAGCAGGTCGCCGACACGCTGGCCGCGAGCGCCACCGGCAGTGCCAACCGCATTGCACGGCTGCACCTGATGGCCGAGCCGCCGTCCATCGACAAGGGCGAAGTGACCGACAAGGGCTCCATCAACCAGCGCGCCGTGCTCAAGCATCGCGCCGCGCTGGCCGATGCAATGCACGACGGCACCCTGCCCTTCACCGTCAAGCCCCGCTAACCCCATCCAGGAGACACAAGAATGAAGATCGAAGGACAAGCCGCCCTCGTCACCGGCGGCGCATCGGGCCTCGGCGAAGCCACCGCACGCGAACTCGCACGCCTGGGCGCCAAGGTCGCAGTGCTCGACCGCAATGCCGCGCTCGCTGAAAAGGTGGCGGCGGAGATCGGCGGCGTCGCCTGCGTCTGCGACATCACCGACACCGACAGCGTGAATGCAGCACTCGACAAGGCCGCCGCAGCGCACGGCACCGCACGCATCCTGATGAACGTGGCCGGCATCGGCAGCGCCAAGCGCATCGTCGGCAAGGACGGCAACCCCGCGCCGCTCGAAGACTTCGTGCGCGTGGTCAACATCAACCTGATCGGCGGCTACAACATGGCGCGCCTGTTCGCCGCGCGCTGCGCGAAGCTCGATGCGCTCGACAACGGCGAAAAGGGCGTGATGCTCTTCACCGCCTCGGTCGCCGCCTTCGACGGCCAGGTGGGCCAGCAGGCCTACAGCGCCTCCAAGGGCGGCCTGGTCGGCATGACGCTGCCGATGGCGCGCGACCTTGCGCAGCACGCCATTCGCGTGTGCACCGTGGCGCCTGGCCTGTTCGCCACGCCGCTGCTGCTGGAGCTGCCCGAGGCGGTGCAACATTCACTGGCCGCATCCATTCCCTTCCCGCCGCGCCTGGGCAAGCCCTCGGAGTTCGCCGAGCTGGCCTGCCACATCGTCACCAACGGGCACCTCAATGGCGAGGTGATCCGCCTCGACGGCGCACTGCGCATGGCGCCGCGCTGAGCCGCCGCTTTTTTCGCGTTCCCAAGTTCTCGCCTCACAACGTATCAGGAGACATCGATGACCTTCAAGAAGACCACCCTCGCCGCCGTGCTGGCGCTCATGGCCACCGGCATGATCGGCATGGCCCATGCCGACATCACCATCGGCGTGGTGCAGCCGCTCACGGGCCCCGCCTCGGGCCTGGGTATTCCGGTGAAGAACGGCATCATGATCTGGCCCAAGACCATCGCGGGCGAAACGCTGAAGGTCGTCGTGCTCGACGATGCCACCGACCCAACCACCGGCGTGAAAGACGCGCAGCGCCTCGTCACCGAAGACAAGGCCGACGTCATCGTCGGCTCCAGCGCCACGCCGGTCGCCATCCCAATGGCCGACGTGACGGCCGAAGCGGGCACGCCGCAGATCTCCACCGCGCCCGCCGGCCTGCCGCCGGGCAAGGACAAATGGTTCTTCCGCCTGCCGCAGTCGAACGACGTGATGGCCTTCGCGGTGGTCGCGCACATGAAGAAGCAGAACGTGAAGACGGTCGGCTTCCTCGGCTACACCGACGCCTACGGCGAGCTGTGGCTGAAGGCGCTGACCGCCGAGGCCGCCAAGAACGGTATCAAGATCGTCGCCACCGAGCGCTTCGCGCGCGCCGACACCAGCGTGACCGGGCAGGTGCTGAAGCTCACGTCAGCCAACCCGGATGCGATCCTGATCGTCGCTTCGGGCAGCGGTGCCGGCATGCCGCAAAAGGCAGTGATGGAGCGCGGCTTCAAGGGCAAGGTCTACCAGACGCACGCCGCCGCCACGCAAGACCTGATGCGCACCGCCGGCAAGGACGCCGAAGGCACCTTCGTGGTGTCGGGCCCCGCCACCGTGGCGGAGCAACTGCCCGACAGCCACCCGTCGAAGGCCGCCGCGGTCGCTTTCGTGCAGGGCTACGAAAAGGTCTATGGCCCCGGCTCGCGCAACCAGTTCGCCGGCCATTCGGCCGACGCGCTCACTGTGCTCGAGAAGGCCGTGCCGGTCGCGCTCAAGAAGGCCAAGCCCGGCACGCCGGAGTTCCGCGCCGCGCTGCGCGACGCGCTCGAAAGCATGGGCCGCACGGTGCTCGCGCACGGCGTGCTCAACTGGACGGCGCAGGACCACTGGGGCTACACGACCGAGACCGGCGTGATGCTCAAGGTGGTGAACGGCGCCTTCAAGGTCGAACAGTAATCCTTCGCCACGACCGCACGCCATGGATCTTTCAATCGCCAGCATCCTGACGCTGGACGGACTCACCAATGGCGCGATCTATGCCCTGCTGGGCATGGGCATCGTGCTCGTCTTCACGGTGACCCGCGTCATCTTCATCCCACAGGGCGAATTCGTGGCGTACGGCGCGCTGACGCTGGCGATCTTCCAGACCGGCAAGACGCCGGGCACGGTGTGGCTGCTGCTCATATTGGCCGGCGTCGCCGCGCTGATGGACCTGGCCACCACCTGGCGCCACAGTGGCAGCGCGGCGAGCGGGCTGAAGGCGGCGCTGCGCACATTCGCCCTCCCCGCCATCATTTGCGCGGTGTCGGCCTGGGCCGGCCCGCGCAACCTGCCGATCGGCGTGCAGGCGTTGCTCACGGTGTTCATCGTCACGGCCTTCGGGCCCCTTGTGTATCGCGTGGCGTATCAGTCGCTGGCGGGCGCGAGTTCGCTGGTGCTGCTGATCGTCTCGGTGGGCGTGCACTTTGCGATGACCGGGCTGGGCCTGCTGTTCTTCGGCGCGGAGGGCTTTCGCAATCCGCCGTTCTGGGACGAGCGCATGGCGCTCGGGCCGCTCAACGTGAGCGGGCAGGCGCTGATCATCTTCGGCGTATCGGCCGCGCTGATCGTGCTGCTGTGGCTGTTCTTCGAGCGCAGCCTGTACGGCAAGGCGCTGCGGGCCACGGCGGTGAACCGGCTGGGCGCGCGACTGATGGGCATCTCGACGCAGGCGGCCGGGCAGCTCACCTTCGCGATGGCGGCGCTGATCGGCGCCCTCTCGGGGCTGCTGATCGGGCCGACCACCACGGTGTTCTACGACTCGGGTTTTCTCATCGGCCTGAAGGGCTTCGTGGCTGGTGTGATCGGCGGTCTCGCCAGCTATCCAGGGGCGTTGCTTGGCGCACTGGCTGTGGGCGTCATCGAGGCCTTCGGCTCGTTCTGGGCCAGCTCGTTCAAGGAAGTGATCGTGTTCACCATCATCCTGCCGGTATTGCTGTGGCGCTCGCTGACCAGCGGCCATTCGGACGAGGAGCATTGAGATGGAAGCGCTCCTGAACCCTTCCTCTTCGGCACCGGCATCCGACAAGAGCGCGCTGCGCACCTGGGGCCCGCTCGCGCTGATCCTGGTGCTGATCGCGCTGCCGCTGCTCCCGCTGCCCGACTTCTGGATCATCCAGCTCAACTACATCGGCATCTACACGCTGCCCGTGCTCGGCCTGGTATTGCTCACCGGCGTGGGCGGCCTCACCTCCTTCGGGCAGGCGGCCTTCGTGGGCATCGGTGCGTACACCACCGCCTACCTCACGGTGAACACCGGTCTCTCGCCATGGGTCACGCTCTTCATCGGGCTGGCGCTTACCGGAGCCAGCGCCGCGATCATCGGCGCGATCACGCTACGCATGTCGGGCCACTACCTGCCGCTGGCCACCATCGCTTGGGCGCTGTCGCTGTACTACCTCATGGGCAACCTCGATGCACTCGGCAAGTACGACGGCATCCTGGGCGTGAAGGGCCTCACCGTATTCGGCTTCGAGGTCGGGCAGCAGCGCATGTTCTATGCGGTGGTGTGGATCTTCGCGCTGCTTGCCGCATTCGCGGTGATCCGCCTGCTCGACTCGCGCAGCGGCCGCGCCATCCGCTCGCTGGCGGGCGGCTCGCAGATGGCCGAGGCCATGGGCGTGAACACGCTGCGCTTCAAGATCGGCATCTTCGTGCTGGCGGCCATGCTCGCGTCGATCTCGGGCTGGCTGTTCGCTCACTTCCAGCGCACGGTGAACCCCTCGCCCTTCGGCCTGAAGATGGGCATCGAGTACCTGTTCATGGCGGTGCTCGGCGGCGCGGCCCATGTGTGGGGCGCCATCGCCGGCTCGGGCGTGGTCAAGCTGCTCGAAGACCAGCTGCAGGTGCTGCTGCCCAAGCTGATCGGCACGGCCGGCAGCTACGAGCTGATCGTGTTCGGCATCATGATCGTGCTGGTGCTCAAGTACCTGCCCGAAGGGCTCTGGGCATTCATCGACCGGCGCCTGCCGCGTCCGCGCCGCAGCGTCGACTGGCAAGGCGCGAAGGACCTGCCCGCGCGCGCCAAGCCGGCCGCCGGCGAGGTGGTGCTCGACGTGCAGGCCATCCGCAAGACCTTCGGCGGGCTGGTAGCCGTTAACGACATCAGCTTCCAGACGCGCGCCGGCCAGATCGTCGGCCTGATCGGGCCGAACGGCGCGGGCAAGTCGACCACCTTCAACCTGGTGACCGGCGTGCTCGGCCTCTCGGGCGGCGCGGTGCGCTTCCGTGGCGAAGGCATCGGCGGGCTCGGCGCACGGCAGATCGCGCAGCGCGGCGTGTCGCGCACCTTCCAGCACGTGAAGATGGTGGCCGACATGACGGTGCTGGAGAACGTGGCGCTGGGCGCGCACCTGCGCGGGCGCAAGGGCGCCATTGCAGCCATGCTGCGCATCGACCGCGCCGAAGAGCGCGCGCTGTTCCGCGAGGCCGAGCGCCAGCTGCAGCGCGTGGGCATGGGCGACTTGCTGCACGAACTCGCTGGCAACCTCGCGATGGGCCAGCAGCGCCTGCTTGAGATTGCACGCGCGCTATGCGCCGACCCGGCCCTGCTGCTGCTCGACGAGCCCGCGGCCGGCCTGCGCCACAAGGAAAAGGAAGCGCTGGGCAAGGTGCTGCGGCAACTGCGCGGCGAAGGCATGAGCATCCTGCTGGTCGAGCACGACATGGGACTGGTGATGGACATCTGCGACCACATCGTGGTGATGGAATTCGGCACGCACCTGATGGAGGGCACGCCCGCCGAGGTGCAGAACAGCGACAAGGTGCGCGCTGCGTACCTGGGCACGGAGCACTGAAATGACAACCCCCTTGCTCCGCATCCGCAACCTGCACGCCGGCTACGGCCGCGCCGAAGTGCTGCACGGCATCGACCTGCAGGCCGACCAGGGCAGCGTCGTCACCGTCATCGGCCCGAACGGCGCCGGCAAGTCCACCCTGCTCAATGCGCTGATGGGCGTGCTGCCCTCGAAAGGCGTCATCGAGTTCAAGGGCCAGCCTATCTCCGCGCTGTCGCTCGAGGAGCGCGTGATGCTCGGCATTGCGCTGGTACCCGAGAAGCGCGAGCTGTTCGGCACCATGCCGGTGGAAGACAACCTCGTGCTCGGCGCATTCCGCCAGGTGCGACTGCGCAACAGGCAGTGGCGCGACCGCATCGACGAGGTCTACACGCTGTTCCCGCGCCTGAAGGAGCGCCGCGCTCAGCTGGCCGGCACGCTGTCGGGCGGCGAGCGGCAGATGCTGGCAGTGGGCCGCGCGCTGATGTCGCGCCCCACGCTGCTGATGCTCGACGAACCCAGCCTGGGCCTGGCGCCGCTGGTGGTGCAGGAGATCTTCCGCACGGTCGATGCGCTGCGCGCCACGGGCGTGACGATCCTGCTGGTGGAGCAGAACGCGCGCGCCGCGCTCGAAGTGGCAGACCACGGCTACGTGCTCGAGATGGGCAGCGTGAGCCTGGAAGGCAAGGCGCAAGAACTCGCGGTCGATTCGCGCGTGATCGACACCTACCTGGGCGCGGCAAGAAAAGCCGCCTGACGAGAAGAAAAGAAGGCCGCGGCATGCGCGGCAAGGAGACAACTTGATGACCCGACAGAGCCACGTCCACCTCGGCCTGTGCGCAACCGCGCTCGGCGTTGCCGCATTGCTCACGGCCTGCGCGGGCCGGCCCGCAGCACCGCATGCGCCGCTGGCAGCCGCGCGGCCCGGCACGCTCCAGGCCTGCACCGACCTTGCCGCCCGCGCCGCGCTGCCGGGCACGGTCTACACCTCGGTCACTGACGTACCGGCCGGCACCGTCACGGTCGGCGGCGTGGCCATGAGCGCGCCCGCGCACTGCCTCGTGCAGGGTCGCATGAACGAGCGCACGAGCCCCGTCGACAACCAGCGCTATGCCATCGGCTTCGAGATGCGGCTGCCCGTTGCGTGGAACGGCCGCTTCTTCTACCAGGCCAACGGCGGGCTCGACGGCGTCGTGGTGCCGGCGCTCGGCGGCATCGGCGGTGGCGGCCCGCGCAGCAGCGCGCTGCAGATGGGCTTTGCCGTCATCAGTTCCGACGCCGGCCATGCGGGTTCGATGGGCCCGCGCTTCGGGCTCGACCCGCAGGCGCGGCTCGACTATGGCTACAACGCCGTTTCGCAGCTCACGCCGATGGCCAAGAACCTGATCGCCAAGGCCTATGGCCGCGGACCCGACCGCTCCTACTTCGGTGGCTGCTCCAACGGCGGGCGGCATGCAATGGTGGCTGCCGTGCGCTCGGCCGACCAGTACGACGGCATCCTCGCGGGCGACCCCGGCTTCAACCTGCCGAAGGCGGCAGTCGCGCAGCTCTACGGCGCGCAGCAGTACGCGGCGGTGGCCAGCGCGAAGACACCCGCCGGCCAGCCCGACCTGCAGAGCGCGTTCACGCCGGCCGAGCTGAAGCTGGTGGCCGACAAGGTGCTGCAGCGCTGCGACGCGCTCGACGGCCTGGCCGACGGCATCGTGTCGAACGTCAATGCCTGCAAGACGCGCTTCGACATCCAGACGGCGGTGCCCACCTGCGCAGCGGGTACGCGTGACGGCATGTGCCTCAGCGCGCCGCAGAAAAAGGCGCTCGCCGACGTGTTCAAGGGCGCGCGCAACAGCGCGGGCCAGCCGATCTACAGCAGCTTCCCGTTCGACGCGGGCGTGAGCGGCGCCAACTGGCGTGAGTGGAAGTTCGCGAGCCCGCCGACGCGCGACGCGGGTGCCGTGGGCTTCATCTTCAGCACGCCGCCACTGGCCGACCGGCCGCAGGGCCTGCCCTTCGCACTGGGCTTCGACATGGACCGCGACGCGCCGCGCATCGCGGCCACCGATGGCGTGTTCCGCGAATCGGCCCTGTCATTCATGACGCCGCCCGACGCGGCCAACCTGGGCGCGTTGCGCAACCGCGGCGGCCGGATGATCGTTTACCACGGCACCAGCGACCCGGTGTTCTCGTCCGACGACACGCAGGCCTGGTACGACCGTGTGCAGGCCGCGAATGGCGGCGATGCCTCGTCGTTCGCACGCTACTTCCCGGTGCCCGGCATGAACCATTGCGCGGGCGGCCCGGCCACCGACCAGTTCGACATGCTGAGCGCGCTGGTCGACTGGGTCGAGCAGGGCAAGGCGCCCGCATCGGTTACCGCCTCGGCGCGCGGCACGGGCGCGGCGGTGCCCAACGCCGAGGTGCCGGCCAACTGGTCGGCGCAACGCACGCGGCCGCTGTGCCCCTACCCGCAAGTCGCAACCTACACCGGCGGCGATACCGAACGCGCGAGCAGCTTCGCGTGCAAGCTCCCGACGCCCTGATACCGAGTTACCGAGCCCCCGATGGATTACCAGCCCCGCCCCGAAGACGTCAGCTTCCTGCTCAATGCCGTGCTCGACGCGCCTGCCTGCCTGGCCACGCTCGCGCCTTTTGCCGAAGTCGACGAGGCCCTGCAGTCGCAAGTTCTCGAAGAGGCAGGCCGCTTCGTCGGCGAGGTAGTGGCACCCATCAACCGTGGCGGCGACGAGATCGGCTGCCGCTTTGTCGACGGCGAAGTGGTCTCGCCGCCGGGCTTTCGCGAGGCGTACCAGGCCTTCGTCGACGGCGGCTGGCCCGCGCTGTCGGCCGCGACGGAAGACGGCGGCCAGGGCCTGCCCGCGGTGCTCGAAGCGGTGCTCTACGAATGGCTGGCCGCCGCCAACCATGGCCTCACGATGGCGCCCGGCCTGCTGCATGGCGCGTATGCCTGCCTCAAGCACCACGGCAGCGAGGAGCTGAAGCAGCGCTATCTGCAGAAGATCGCGACCGGCGAGTGGCTCGCCACCATGTGCCTCACCGAAGCCCATGCGGGCAGCGACCTGGGGCAGGTGCGCACGCGCGCCACACCGCAGGTGGGGCAGGCCGACGGCAGCCTGCGGGTGAACGGCGGCAAGATCTTCATTTCCGGCGGCGAACACGACCTGACGCCGAACATCGTGCACCTCGTGCTTTGTCGCCTGCCCGATGCGCCGGCCGGCCCCAAGGGCCTGTCGCTGGTGCTGGTACCCAAGCTGCTGCCCGACGGCACACGCAACGCGGTGCACTGCGAACGCATAGAAGAAAAGATGGGCCTGCACGGCAGCCCCACCTGCACGATGCGCTTCGACGACGCCACCGGCTGGCTGGTCGGCGAGCCCGGCCGCGGCCTGGCTGCGATGTTCGTGATGATGAATTCGGCGCGCCTGCACGTGGCGCTGCAAGGCATCGGCCTGCTCGACGCCGCCTGGCAGAAGGCCGACGCCTATGCCGCCGAGCGCCGCCAGATGCGAGCCCCCGGCCCCGTGCCCGCCAGCCGCGGCAGCGAGCCGGCCGACCTGATCGCCGAGCACCCGGCCGTGCGCCGCATTCTCGACACGCAGCGCGCATGGATCGACGGTGCGCGCACCCTCGCCTACCGCAGCGCGCTGATGCTCGACGTCGCCGCGCACGACGCCGACCCGAAGGCCCGCGAGCGCGCGCAGCGCTGGTGTTCGTTCGTCACGCCGGTGCTGAAGGCAGCGTGCACGCACCAGGCCTTTCACGGCGCGAGCGAATGCCTGCAGGTGTTCGGCGGCCACGGCTACGTGCGCGCATGGGGCATCGAACAGATCGTGCGCGACGCGCGCGTGACCATGATCTACGAGGGCACCAACGAGATCCAGGCAATCGACCTGCTGGTGCGCAAGATGTTGCCTGACGGCGGCGTGGGCATGTCGGCCGTGCTGCTCGAACTGCGCGACACGCTCGACGCCTCGCGCGAGGCCGATGCCGACGTGCAGCGCCGGCTGGCGCAGCTGCGCTACCTGGGCACCACCGTCGCGATGGCGGCGCATGCCAACCCGGTGCTGCCCTACGAGGTGGCCGACGACTACCTGCGCGTGACGATGCTCGCGATGATGGCGTGGGCCTGGGCGCGCATCGAGGCAGTGGCGCCTCAAGACGCTGACAAGGCCCGGGCGGCGGCCGCCTTTCGCCGCTGGGTGCTGCCCGAGTTCGAAATGCGCCTGGGCATCGTCAAGCGGGCCTGCGAGACGGTGGCCCTGAGCCACCATGCCGCGACGCCCCCGGGTGTCGCCAACTAGCCACTCGAATCGCTCGCATGCATCCACTCGCGGTTACGCTCGGGCCATGCCACCCTCCCCGAAATCCGCCCCCGCGAAAGGCGAGCAGGCCGTAGTGCCGCAAGGCAAGCAGGACCGGCTCGACGCACGCATGCTCGAAACCCTAGTCGGCTACAACGCGCGCCGAGCGTGGCTGATCGTCAGCGCCTTCTTTGCGGAGCGCATGGCGCCCTACGGGCTCAAGCAGATCGACTTTTCAGTGCTGTCGCTGCTGGCGCACAACCCGGGCGCCACGTCGCGGCAGCTGTGCAACGCGCTGGACATTCTTCCGCCGAACCTCGTGAGCCTGGTGGCCACGCTGGACAGCCGGGGCCTGATCGAACGCCGCCCCCACCCGCATGACGGCCGCGCCGTCGGCCTGCATCTCACGGCGGCTGGCGAAGCGCTGGTCCGCGAGGCCGAGCAGACCGTGATCCAGCTCGAAGCCGACGCCAGCGCCAAGCTGACTGCGCGGGAGCGCGAGACGCTGATCCGGTTGCTGCAGAAGATCTATTTCTAGCGTTTTGAAGGGGGCTCAGAGGCCCCGCTCGACCATATCGATCAATTGCTGGCCAAGGCTGTGGGCAGCCTCGGCCGGAAGCTCGCGCAGCGGCCCGTCGATGATGAGCAGCGCCAGCCCGTGCACCGCGCTCCACGCGAGGTATTCGGCATTCGGGCGCCGCGCCGGGTCGAGTACGCCGGCGTCCACCAGCCGGTCGATGGCCTTGCCCAGCAGCTGGAACGGGTCCAGTCCACTGGCGCCCGCCTTGCCCGGGCCGAGTTCGCCGCTGCCCTCGTCGGAGATCACGAAGGCCGTGCGGAACAAACCTGGCTCGGCCTGCGCGAAGCGCAGATAGGCGGTGCCGACGGCGCGCACCTGCGCCCGTGCGAAGTCTGCGGGCGGCTGGTCGCAGGGCAGCACCGCCAGCTCCTTTTCCATCGCGGTCGCCGCCGCGGCCAGGGCCGCCTCGCGCACCGCGAGCAACAGCTCCTGCCGGCTGCCGAAGTGCCGGTACGCCGCGTTGGGCACCACGCCCGCGCGCCGCGTGGCCTCGCGCAGCACCACTGCGCCGGGGCCGCCGTCGCGCGCCAGTTCAATGCCCGCGTCCAGCAGCGCCCGGCGCAGGTCGCCGTGGCGATAAGTGCTGCGGGCGGGCGGCAGGCTGTCGGGGACGTTGTTGAGCTTCATTGCAATTCCATGTGGACACTGTCCATTATCCCTGTTATTCTTTGTGGACGGTGTACACAAAGTAATCCGATTGTTTGCGGCCCATGACACCGGGGGCCTCCGAGTCACCTCTCCAATCCAAAGGAATCGCCATGAAAGTCCAGTCTTACCTCTCGTTCGAAGGCCGCTGCGACGAAGCGCTCGGCTTCTACAAGAAGGCGCTCGGCGCCGAGGTCGTGCAGCTCATGCGCTACAGCGAAGCGCCTGCAGGAGCCCCTTCAGAGAACGCCGAAGCCGGTTGCGCCGGCGGCACACCCGATGCAAACAAGGTGATGCACGCCGTGTTCCGCATCGGCGACACCGAGTTGATGGCCTCCGATGGCCGCTGCTCGGGACAAGCGAAGTTCGAGGGCATCATGCTCGCGCTCACCGCCAACACCGACACCGAAGTCGTCAAGTGGTTCAACGCACTCGCCGAAGGCGGCCAGGTCATGCAGCCGCTGATCCCGACCTTCTTCACCTCGAACTTCGGCATGCTGACCGACCGCTTCGGCGTGGGCTGGCTGCTGGTCGTCGCGCACCCCACCTGATTCCCCGCACGCTCCAATCCATCTTCCGAAAAAGCTCCCGACATGCTCAAGAAAATCGCCCTCGTCATCGTGCTCGCGATCGCCGCACTGCTGATCTTCGCCGCCACCCGGCCCGACACGTTCCGCGTGGAACGCACTGCGCGCATCGACGCGCCGGCCGACAAGATCTTTCCGCTGATCGACGACTTCCACCGCTGGAGCGCATGGTCGCCCTACGAGAAGCTCGACCCCGCCATGAAGCGCACCTTCGGCGGCACGGCGAGCGGCAAGGGCGCAACCTACGCCTGGGAGGGCAACGACAAGGCGGGCGCCGGGAGCATGGAGATCGTTGAGTCGACGCCTTCGTCGAAGGTCGCGATCAAGCTCGACTTCATCAAGCCCTTCGAAGGCCACAACACGGCCGAATTCACACTGCAGCCCCAGGGCAATGCGACGCAGGTCACCTGGGCCATGCATGGCCCCAGCCCTTACGTTGCAAAGCTCATGGGCATCTTCTTCAACATGGACCAGATGATCGGCAAGGACTTCGAAGCAGGCCTCGCCAATCTCAAGACGGCCACCGAAAAGTAACCCCACAAGGAAACCTCATGTCCCCCATTCACGCCTACCTCACGTTCGACGGCAATGCAGCCGAGGCCATGCGCTTCTACGAGAAGACGCTCGGCGGCACCATGCAGATGATGATGACCATCGGCGAAGCACCCGACACCGAGCAGTTTCCGCCCGAGGCGAAGAAGCGCATCATGCATGCCTCCCTGGCCTACGGCGAAGGCATGCTCATGGCCTCCGACTCCATGCCCGGCCAGCCGTACGAAGGCATGAAGGGCTTCGGCGTCGCGCTGACGCTCGATACCGTCGCCGA
Organism: Variovorax sp. YR566; assembly: GCF_051992195.1. Classification (NCBI taxonomy): domain Bacteria; kingdom Pseudomonadati; phylum Pseudomonadota; class Betaproteobacteria; order Burkholderiales; family Comamonadaceae; genus Variovorax; species Variovorax sp. YR566. Next base: position 6,291,815 of record NZ_CP197092.1, read on the forward strand.
AGCGCGCCGCGTGTTCGACGCCTTTGCCGACGGCGGCAAGGTCTCCATGCCCTTCGAGAAGACCTTCTGGGTCGAAGGCTTCGGCATGGTGACCGACCGCTTCGGCACGCCGTGGCTGATCAACGGCGGGAAGCCGCTGGTCTGACCCTTCCTCCCATCGCTCTACAGGAATTGCACTTCCCATGACCAACCAACTCGACAGCCGAAAGCGCTGGCTCGCATTGATGGTGCTGTGCCTCGGCGTTCTGATGATCGTGCTCGACACCACCATCGTGAATGTGGCGCTGCCCTCGATCCGTACCGACCTGGGCTTCACCGAGACCTCGCTGGTCTGGGTGGTGAACGCCTACATGCTGACCTTCGGCGGCTTCCTGCTGCTGGGCGGCCGGCTCGGCGACCTGTACGGCCACCGCCGCGTGTTCCTCGCGGGCCTGGTGCTGTTCACGCTGGCATCGCTGGCCTGCGGGGTCTCGACCTCGCAGGGCCTGCTGGTGGCGGCGCGCGCGGTGCAGGGCCTGGGCGGCGCGGTGGTCTCTGCCGTGTCGCTCTCGCTCATCATGAATCTCTTTACCGAGCCGGCAGACCGCGCCAAGGCAATGGGCGTGTACGGCTTCGTGTGCGCGGGCGGCGGCAGCATCGGCGTGCTGCTGGGGGGCATGCTGACGAGCACGCTGAGCTGGCACTGGATCTTCCTGGTGAACCTGCCCATCGGCGTTGCGGTATACGCGCTGTGCGTGGCGCTGCTGCCCAGCGCGCGCGGCCATGCGCATGGCGAGAAGCTCGACGTTGCGGGCGCCATCACCGTCACGCTGTCGCTGATGCTCGCGGTGTACGGCGTGGTCAACGGCAACGAGGCCGGCTGGGGCTCCACGCAAACGGTGAGCCTGCTCGGCGCGGCCGTGGTGCTGTTGGCCATCTTCATCGGCATCGAGTCGCGCGTGCAGCATCCGCTGATGCCGCTGGGCCTGTTCAAGCTGCGCAGCGTGTCGGTCTCCAACGTGGTCGGCGTGCTGTGGGCCGCGGCAATGTTCGCGTGGTTCTTCATCTCGGCGCTGTACATGCAGCTGGTGCTGAACTACACGCCCATGCAGATCGGGCTGGCCTTCCTGCCGGCCAACGTGATCATGGCGGTGTTCTCGCTCGGCCTGTCGGCCAAGATCGTGATGCGCTTCGGCATTCGCAAGCCACTGGCCGCCGGGCTCTGGCTCGCGGCCATCGGGCTGGCACTGTTCGCGCGCGCACCGGTCAACGGCAGCTTCGTGACCGACGTGCTGCCCGGGATGATGCTGCTCGGCCTCGGCGCGGGCATGGCCTTCAATCCGGTGCTGCTGGCGGCCATGAGCGAGGTGAGCCCGTCCGATTCGGGCCTGGCCTCGGGCGTGGTCAACACCTCTTTCATGATGGGCGGCGCACTGGGCCTGGCCGTGCTGGCCAGCGCCGCGGCAGCGCGCAGCGCGTCGATGGAAGCGGCCGGCGCGCAGATGCCGCTGGCCCTCACCGGTGGCTACAACCTTGCGTTTCTCGTCGGTGCCGTGTTCGCGGCGGCGGCGGGTTTGATCGGGGCCTTGCTGCTTCGCACCATCATGCCTGGGCAAATGGAGAACAACGAAAAGGCTGACGGAAAAGGAGCACCCCGGGAGACGGCGGCATCGTGAGCGGCAACACGCCATGCAACCGCCGGTTTTCTTTCTTCAACGGTTCCACTCTTTATTCAGGAGAACACCCATGGCTCGTTATGTAGACGGCTTCATCGTCGCCATTCCCACCGCCAACGTCGAGGCCTACCGCAAGCTGGCGCGCAAGGCCGGCAAGGTCTGGATGGAATACGGCGCGATCGAATATGTGGAGTGCATCGCCGACGACGTGAAGCCCGGCAAGCTGACCTCGTTTCCGCAGAGCGTGAAGCTGAAGACCGACGAGACCGTGGCCTTCTCGTGGATCGTCTACAAGTCGCGCAAGCACCGCGACACGGTGAACGCGAAGGTCATGGCCGACCCGCGCATCGCGGCAATGGACCCGAAGACCATGCCCTTCGATGCCAAGCGGATGATCTTCGGTGGCTTCAAGAGCATCGTCGAGCTCTGACCTCGCCCGACACGCTCAGGCCAGGAAGCCGTCATAGACGAGCTTCAGGCCCGTGAGCAACATGCCCAGGTACACGAAGCGATAGAACCAGGTCGCATCGATGCGCCGAGCGATGCGGACGCCGACCCACACGCCGAGGGGCGCGAGCGGCATCAGCACCAGCGACGTGGCCAGCGTGCGAAAGTCGAGCAGGCCTAGCCACGCGTAGGGAATCCACTTGCTGAGATTCACCACGAAGAAGAAGTAGGCCATCGTTGCGGTGAAGACCACCGGCGACAGCCGCAGCGGAATCACATAGGCATTGATAGGCGGCCCACCCGCATGCGCGATGAAGCTGGTGAAGCCCGACACCGTGGTCAGCACCGCGCCCACGCCGCGCGAAGGCAGCGGGTCATTGGGCTTGGGTGGAAGCAGCAGGCGCTGCGCCAGAAACAGCAACGTGAACACACCGACGATGCCCGCCACCGTGTGCGCCGACAGCATGCGAAACAGCAGCGTGCCGATCACCGTGCCCAGCAGCCCGAACGGAATCAAAAACTTGAGCAGCGAGCGATCGAAGTCGCGCCGGAACGCCGCCAGGCCCAGCACGTCCATCAGCAGCAACAGCGGCATCAGGATGGCGGCTGCCTGCGGCACCGTGACGGCCAGCGCCATCATCGGTACCGCAAGCGAACCGAAGCCCGCGCCGAAGCCGCTCTTGCTGATGCCGAGCAGCAGCACGGCGGGAATGGCGACCGCATAGAAATGCGGGTCGGTGATGAGGGGAAAGGCCATGGGCAGAAGAAGCGCAGAAAAAAGCCCACCGGGGCGGCGGGCTTCGCTAGCGTAGCAGGCCTTTAGATTGGGGCGCGCTCACGCCGACGGGGTACCTTGCTCCGCGAATGTCCCCCGGCCTTCGGCCTCCTCCTTTATTTCGCTGCGCAAGGCACCCCATCGACGTGATCGTTCAGCGCAGTCGTTGATCGGCCAGCACGACAGCCGCGTCCATGTGCGAATGGCACCGGGTGCTCCCCGCAGCGAAATAAAGGAGGAGCCGAAGGCGGGGAACATTCGCGGAGGGGAGTACCCGGTGTCATTCGCACGCACCCCGAACACAACACACAGCCGAGCAACCAAAACGATCTACTCCGGCTGAATACCCAGCTCACGCACCGTGCGACTCCAACGCTCCACGTCCTTGCGCACCAGCGCGCGCGTGTCAGCCTGCGACAGCGCGAGCGGCTTGCCACCGGCCTTCACGAACGAATCCATCACCTCAGGCATTGCGATGACCTTTGCAAGCTCGGCACGCAGTCGCTCCAGCACCGCCGGTGGTGTCTTCGCCGGAGCAAAGAGACCGAACCACGATTCAAGCTCCAGCTTCGCCACGCCAGTCTCGCCAATGGTGGGAACGTCAGGCTGCGTCGGCAGCCGCGATGTACCCGAAACCGCCAGCGCCTTCGCATTGCCAGCCACCACCTGCGGCCGCGCCGTCGGCGAAAGGTCGAAGAACAGATCGACCCGACCGCCAAGCAAGTCTTGGTAAGCCGCCTGCGCACCGCGATACGGCACGTGCGTCAGCTCCACACCGGCCTGCTGCCACAGCGCCGCCGCGATCACATGCTGCCCCGAACCGTTGCCCGCCGATGCGTAGTTGAGCTTCTTCGGGTTGGCTTTGGCAAACGCCACCACGTCTTTCAGCGTGCCCTGCGGCAGGTCTTTCCGCGCCATCAGCGTGTAGCTGTAGGCCACGGCCAGCCCCAGCGGCTCGAAGTCGCGCAGCGAGTCGTAGGGCAGGTTCTTGTACAACCCCATGTTGAGCGCGAGGTTCGACACCGAGCCGACCAGCAGCGTGTAGCCATCGGCCGGCGCCTTGGCGACGAAGTCGGTGCCGACCACCGTGCCGGAACCCGAGCGGTTGTCGACGATCACGGGCTGGCCCAGTGCGCGCGACAGACGCTCGCCAAGCAGCCGGCCGACAAAGTCGAAGCCGCCGCCGGGCGGCTGCGGCACGACGAGCTTGAGCGGCTTCGCAGGCCAGTCTTGTGCAAGCGCGAGTTTCGGCATGGCGAGCATTGCCAGCGCCGCAGCCATGACGCTGCGGCGGTCGAGTGTGGTGTCCATGGCCGTTCAGCGCTCGAGTGCGCCGCCAGCGAGCCAGCGCGCGCCGCGCTGGTACAGCGCCTCCACCGCCGGCCCCTTGAGCATCGGCATGTCCAGCTTCACCGTGTAGCCGATGCGCTGCTGGATGTACGCAAGGTGGCGATAGCCTTCGGGCAGGTCGGCCAGCACGGCTGCATCGAGCTTCACCGTGGCGGCAGGGTCCACCGGGTCGATGCGGTCCTTCTCGTAGATCGGCTGGCGGTGCAGCAGCGTCCATTCGCCGCCATGCTTTTCCACGAAGTCGTAGAAGCGGCCGGTGCACACCACATCGCACAGCACGCCCTCGACCATGCCGCGCTGCGAGATGGTCATCTTGGTCTGCGCGATGGCGCGCTCGTCAGCCACCTCGATGGCCGAGCCGCCCAGAAAGTGCAGGATGCTCACGCCCTTGGCCCAGCCCTCCTGCGTGACGCGGATGAATTCGGAGTACGGGCCCTGGAACCACGTGGCCATCATCACGCCATCGGGGTGCCACACAGTGGCGAAGCGCTCCCAGTCGCCAGCGTCGCGCCACACGGCCCAGCGCTCGATCATCCGGCGGATCAGCAGCTCCTGCTGCAGGGTGTCTGTCATTTGCGTTGTCTCCTTCATTGTTTTTTGTTTGGATCAGGCAGGCTGCTTCAACGGGTTGAGCACGAAGTCGAAGTCCAGCCGCCAGCGGTCGTTGTCCTGCTTCTTCCATGGCGCGACCAGCGACTGCCGCACCGCGAACACCGCATCAGAGTCGAGCCACTGGTCGCCGTCGCGGAACACGTGGGTGATGAGCCGTTCGTAGCCCGGCGCCTCGATCTTGAAATGCAGATGCGCGGGCCGCCACGGGTGGCGTTTGGTCGCGCGCAGCAGGTCGCCCACGGGCCCATCGACCGGGATCGGATAGGCCTCGGCCAGCACGCTGCGGAAGTGCAGCGAGCCATCGGCCGCAGTGCGCAGGCGGCCGCGGTTCTCTGCGTGATCCAGCCCTTGGTGTTGTACGTCGTAGTGGCCGCCTTCGTCGGCCTGCCACACGTCGACCACCGCATTGGCCACCGGCTCGCCGTCGAGTCCGCGCACCGTGGCGAACACGTCGCAGGGCGCGCCTACAGCGCCGTTGGCCACGTCGTCGCCATGCTCGTATTCGGGCGCGCCTTCGAAGTAGAAGGGGCCGAACACGGTGGCCTCGGTGCAGCCGGCAGGCTTGTCGTTGTTCATCGCAATGGTGAGCATCGACAGGCCCAGCACGTCAGACAGCAGGATGAACTCCTGCCGCTTGTCGTCGCACTTCTGGCCGGTGGCGGTGAGGTACTGGATGCCCTGGAACCACTCTTCCTCGGTGAGCTTCACCTCGCGGGCGAAGGCGTGCAGGTGCTGCACCAGGCTGGTCATGATCTCGTGCAGGCGCGGGCTGGGGGTATCGGCGAAGCGCGCGAGCACGGCCTGGGTGATGTTGTCCTGGTTGAGGTTGCGCATCGTGGCTGTCTCCATGTTGTCTCGGCGCACTGTAGGCCGCACGCCGTTCGCACGAAAGCACCAGGGCGCAAATGATTTTTCCGCCCAGCGGAACGGTCGAGCCTGCCCTGCGCCAAAATCGTCCGACCCTGAAAAACAAGCCCGGAGACACCACCCCATGGACCGCTGGACCGAAATCGCCCTGCTCGTGCAGATCGCCGATGCCGGCAGCCTGAGCCGCGCGGCCGAGGCGCTGGGCCTCTCCAACGCCGCCGCAAGCCGCCATCTGAGTGCGCTCGAAGAAAGGCTGGGCGCGCGGCTGGTCGAGCGCAATACGCGCCGCCTGTACCTCACCGACACCGGCCGCGAGTTCTGCGGCCGCGCCCGCACCATCCTGGCCGACCTGGCGGACGCCGAGTCGACGGTGAACGCCACCGCGCTCAATCCCACCGGCGTGCTGCGCGTGACGGCCTCGCTTTCTTTCTCGATCCACCACATCGCGCCGCTGCTGCGCGAATACACGCAGCGCTACCCGGGCGTGACGGTGCACGTGGAGGCCGCAAACCGCTACTTCGACCTGATCGACAACAACATCGACGTGGCGATACGCACGCGCGAGTACGAGCCCGATTCGAACGTGACGATCCGCCGGCTCGGCGAGACGCGGCGCGTCCTGGCGGCATCGCCGCGCTACTTTGCGCAGCACGGTTTTCCGAAGACGCTGGACGAGCTGAAGCAGCACAAGCTGCTGATCTACACCTACGCCAACAACCCGAACGAGCTGCGCTTCAGCCGTGGCGGGGAGACGCACACGGTGTCGGTGACGGGTCTGCTCGAATCGAACGACGGCCAGGTGCTGCGCGCCGCCGCGCTCGACGGCATGGGCATCCTGGTGCAGCCGACCTACATCGTCTACGAAGACATCGTGGCCGGCCGGCTGGTGCCCACGCTGGACGACTGGGACCTGCCACACCTGACCATCAACCTGGCGTACCCGAGCCGCAAGCACCTGTCGGCGAAGGTGCGCAGCTTCATCGACTTCATGGCGGCGCATTTCGCAAAAATGGACTACGAAAGAAAGTGGACAGGCCACTTCGGCAGCCACTGACCGGGCAAAAAGGCCTTTCGCCAAAACATGTGCGTAAACGCACATCCCGCATTTCGGCGGCCTCGCAAACTGGAACCGCAACCGTCGCATTCCGCGGCGGACCACCGTTTTCCACCAAGCAAGGATCTGCCATGAACACCCAGGCCGCAGCCGCCAACACCCCGCGTGCGCCGATCGCATCGCCGCTTTCCGCCCTCTCCCCCGCCGCGCTGGACGATTCCGGCAAGCTGCTGATTCGCGTGACGATCGGCTTCCTGGTGCTGCTGCACGGCATCTTCAAGCTGTCGGCCGGCGTGGGCTTCATCGGCGGCATGCTGGCCAAGGCCGGGCTGCCGGGTGGGCTGGCCTACCTGGTGTACGTGGGCGAAATCGTCGCGCCGCTGCTGATGATCGCGGGCGTCTTCACCCGCGCGGCCGCCGCCGTGGTGGTCATCAACATGCTGGTGGCCTTCGGCCTGGTGCACATGGCCGACCTGTTCTCGCTGACCAAGAAGGGCGGCTGGGCGCTGGAACTGCAGGGCCTGTACCTGTTCGGCGCGCTGACGGTGGTGCTGCTGGGTGCCGGCCGCTTCAGCGTGGGCGGCGTCAAGGGTCGCTGGAACTGAGCGTCTTCCGGCTCAGCCGGCGTCGCCCCTGACCTGCGAAACCATCAGTTCCAGGCGGGCGACGTCGGCCACCAGCAGGGCCTTGTCGTCCTTGCGCAGCACGCCGTTGCGCACCAGCACATTCAGCTCGCGGGTGACCTGCTCGCGGTTGGTGCTGATCTGGCTGGCCAGCGCCGCATGCTTGGGAGCCGGCTCCAGCCGGGCCTGGTTGCCGTCGATGCCGGCGGTGCGGGCCAGGCGCAGCAACTCGGCATGCAGCCGGTTCTGCACGCCGAGGGTGCTCAGGTCGATGACGCGCTCCGACAGCTGCCGCACCAGCGACACCAGCCGCAGCATCACGCGCTGGGCCACAAGCGGCTCGTCGTGCAGCAGGGTCATGAAGGCAGCGCGGTCGAGGCTGGCGACCACGCTGGGTTCGAGCGTGACCACGTCGGCGGAGCGCGGGCCACCGTCGATGGCGGCGATGTCGCCGAAGTGCTCGCCGGCTTCGGAATCGCGGAAAGTCACCTGCCGGCCGTTGGCCGAGTAGGTCGTCACCCGCACCCGGCCCGAGACCAGCAGGAACAGGTCGCCCTGCTGCTCGGCGCGCAGCAGCAGGGGCTTGCCGGCTTCCACGCTGTGCCACAGGCATTGCTGGGCCAGCAGGTCCAGGCGCTGGTCTGAAAGGCCTTCGAGCAGCGCGATCTGGCGCAGCGCGAGGCTGGAGCGGGGGGTGAGTTCAGGTTTGGCCATGCCAGGGCTAGGTAGGGGCGCGCGGATTATGCTCGGGTGCCGCTTCGAACCCGTTCATGGACAGACGTTCCCCTCACGCCCCCCCTTTTTCCCTGAGACCGCCGACACGGCGCAATCTCCGCTGGGCGAGCGGGCTGGTGCTGATGGCCTACATCACGGCGCATCTGCTGAACCATTCGCTGGGCATCTATTCCTTTGCCGCGGCCGAGACCGTGCTGCGCGGCGTGCAGAAGTTCTGGCACAGCCTGCCAGGCACCGTGCTGCTGTACGGCGCGGCCGCCACCCACCTGGCGCTGGCCGTGGTCGCCCTGTGGGAGCGCCGCACCCTGCGCATGCCGCCGCTCGAAGGCCTGCGCGTACTGCTGGGCTTTGCGCTGCCGCTGCTGCTGGCCACGCACCTCACTGCCATGCGCGGCGCCTACCTGGCCTATGGCATCGAGGGCTCGTATGTGCGCGTGGTCTGGGGGCTGTGGGACTGGCAGGGCGCGGCCGCACAGCTGCTGATGATGCTGGCGGCCTGGGTCCACGGCTGCCTGGGCCTGCATTTCGCACTGCGGGCGCAGCCGGCCTGGCGACGCTTTTCCTACCTGCTGCTGGCCATTGCGGTTGTGCTGCCGCTGACGGCGGCGATGGGCTTCGTCTCCATGGGGCGCGAGTTCCAGTGGAGCGGCGTGCCGCCCACCGTGCTTCCCACGCCCGAGCAAGGCAAGGCGCTGAATACGGCCGAAGGCAACATCAAGTGGTTCTACGGGCTGGCGCTGGTCGCGCTGCTGGGGGCGCGCTGGGGGCGCAACAGCTTCGCGCGCTGGTCGCGGCAACCATCGGTCACGCTGCGCTACCCCGGCCGCACGGTGCAGGTGCCGCGCGGCTGGAGCGTGCTGGAAGCGAGCCGCTCGCACGGCATCGCTCATGTGTCGATCTGCGGCGGACGGGCGCGCTGCTCGACCTGCCGCGTGCGCGTGGCCGGCCCGGTCGAGCACATCGGCGAACCCGGCCGCGACGAGCAGCGCACGCTCGAACGCGTGCGCGCGCCGGCCGACGTGCGCCTGGCCTGCCAGCTGCGCCCGCGCGGCGACGTCGAGGTCACGCCTCTGTTCGCGCCGCTGCCCAATGAAGGCCGGCCCGCGCCGGTCGGCAGCTTCGGGCGCGAGCGCGACGTGGCGATCCTGTTCGTCGACCTTCGGCGCTGGTCGGGCCTGTCGGAGCGGCAGTGGCCCTTCGACCTGGCCTATGTGCTCGACCGCTACTTCGCCACCGTCGGTGCGGCAGTGCGCGAAAGCGGCGGCGTGCCGAACCAGTTCATCGGCGACAGCGTGATGGCGATCTTCGGGCTCGAATGCGACCTGCCCACCGCTTGCAGGCAGGCACTGCACGCGACCGAGCTGATCGGCCAGCGCATGGATGCATGGAGCGAAGGCTTCGAGGCGCAGTTCGGCCAGCGGCTGGAGTTCGGCATGGGCCTGCATGCGGGCCGTGCGGCGGTGGGTGAAGTGGGCTACCTGGAGACGACCACCTTCACCGCTATAGGCGAAGTGGTCAACACCGCGAGCCGGCTGCAGGACCACTCGAAGACGGCCGCATCGCGCCTCGTCGTCTCGCTGTTCGCGGCCGAGCAGGCCGGTGTTGCGGAGGCCATGGGCGCGATCGAAACGCTCACCGTGCGGGGACGCTCCGAACCTCTTGCGGTGCTCTACGCACCGCACAGCGCTGCTCCTCTGTAATTGCCGAAAGCGGTGCGCAAACGCACAGCGCAAACCACGATGCGATTTCACACTGCATCCCGTGGCAACGACGAATGTCCGCCGCCCACACTGACAGTCAAAGGGACTCGCATCATGAACACCAAGCAACTCATCGCCATCTCCGCCGCCGCATTCGCCATGCTCGGCGCAGCAGGCGCGCACGCTGAAACCTACGAAGGCGTGCACGCCATCACCTCGTCCGCCAGCCGCATGGACGTGCAGGCCGAAGCCGTGGCTGCCGCGCGCGCCGGCAACTCCTACTCCGACAGCGCCGCTGAAGGCACTTTGGCCGTCAACTCCACGCTCGACCGCAATGCGGTGCGCGACCAGGCCGTGGCCACCGCTCACGACCCGCTGCAAAGCCTGGACCGCCGCGCGTTCTACCGCGACCAGGTGCCCTCGGCCTACAGCAAGCCGACGGTGTCGTTCACGCGCCAGGCCGGCCTGTAAGCGGCGACGCGGCCCTGCCGCAACTCAGGGCCGCACACCTTCCCACGCGTTCTGCAACAAGGCACGAATCGCATCGCGCTCCAGAGGGCGCGGATTGGGGTACTGGTTCTTCAGCGCATGCTCGCAGGCCAGGTCGAGATCGGATTCCTTCATGCCGATGTCGCGCAACGCAACCGGCGCACCGTTGTCGCGTGCAAGGTCGTACACGGCTTGCGCGGCAGTGCTTCCTCCAAGCGCCTGCGCGATACGCGCCATGGCCTGCGGCGCCGCTTCGGCGTTGTAGGCCAGCGCATGCGGCAGCACGATGGTGTGGGTCTCGGCATGCGGCAGATTGAAGCTGCCGCCCAGCGTGTGGCACAGCTTGTGGTGCAACGCCATGCCGACATTGCCGAGCACCGTGCCGCAGAGCCAGGCGCCATAGAGCGCGTCGCTGCGGGCACTCGCATCCTTGGGCGTGGCACGGATCGCCGGCAACGCGCGACCCAGTGCTGCAATGCCTTCCTGCGCCATCAGGTCCATGATCGGATTCGAATCGACCGCGTAGAGCCCTTCGGCCGCATGCGCGATGGCGTTGATGCCGCTGGTCACGCTCATGCCCACGGGCAGACCCAGCGAAAGCTCGGGGTCGTAGATGACGGTGCGCGGCAGCACCTTGAAATCCTTGCCCGTCTTCTTCATGCCGGCTTCGGTGATGCCGTAGATCGGCGTCATCTCGGAGCCCGCGTAGGTTGTAGGGATGGCGAGGATCGGCAGGCCCGAGTCGAGCGCGATGGCCTTGCCCAGCCCGGTGGTGGAACCGCCACCGATGGCCACGGCGCAATCCGCGCCCAGCCGGGCGGCCACTTCCCGCGCCTCACGCGCCGTTTCGATCGGCACGTGCATCACGGCACGGTCGAACACACCGGCCGCGTGCGCGCCGAGCATGTCGGCCACGCGCTCGGCCTGCGGGCGCTGCTCGGGCGTGGACAGCACCAGGGCCCGGCGCGCGCCGAGCAGGTCGATCTCGCGCGCCAGGTGCTGCAGCGAGCCCGCGCCGAACACCACCCGCTGGGGCACGCTGGTGTAGACGAACGATGGTGTGGTCATGGCTTTTCCTGTCTGTCTCTCGAATGTTCATGAACGGCCGATGCCGGGCATCACGATACGCCGGCGGCCCGCCGGGCGAGTGTCCCGCCGGGCCGCCTACTCATTCAACGACAGGAACGGAAAGGAGTTTTCCGCTCAGCTTCGATTGCCGGCCGTCCTCTCGCCGGCGCCCGCCTGAACGATGAGCAGCAGAAAGCCGCCGGCCATGGCCACGTTCTTCAGGAAATTGTTGAGCTGCGCATTGAACTGCGCCGCGTCGGCGGCCCAGAACGCGTGCGCCGCGAAGGCCGTGGCCAGCGTGAACAAGGCCAGCGCGCCGGCAACCCATTGCACGCGCCAGCCGGCGATCAGCAGCAGCCCGCCGCCGATCTCGAGTGCGATGGTCAACGGCAGCACCACGTCGGCCAGCGGGATGCCGAGCTTGGCGAAGTAGCCGAGCGTTGCGCCATAGGTCATGAGCTTGCGCACGCCCGCGACCAGGAAGATCACCGCCATCAGCACGCGGGCGGCCAGGGTCCAGCCGCGAAAGGGTTCGTTTGTCGTCATGTCGTTTCCTTGAATTTCACGCGACCTTCTCGTCGCCCAGGCAGTTGGCGGCCGTCCAGCCGTAGAGCCATTCGAGCGCATCGTAGAAGCGCTCCTGCGGCCTGCCCGTCCACATGCTGTTGCGCACCAGCCGCTCGACGCCCTTGGCGTGGTAGATGCGGCCCATCTCGCGGGCCGAGAGCACGACACGCGCGGTGCGGGCAACGCGGGAGCGTTCGTACAAAGCCAGCGCGCGCGGCCAGTCGCCCTCTTCGCGGCGCAGCGCGAGGCCCAGCGTCACGGCGTCCTCGCAGGCCATGCACGCGCCCTGCGCCAGGTACTGCACCATCGGGTGCGCCGCATCGCCCAGCAGCGTGGCGCGGCCGAAGGTCCATTGCTCGATGGGGCTGCGGTCGGCTGTGGAATAGCGCTTCCACGCCTTCGGAATGCGCAGCAGCTGCTGCACCTGCTCGCAGGTCGGGCGGAAGTAGCGCTGCACCTCGGCTGGGTCACCGTCCATCGAACCCCATTCCTCAGGCTGGTCGCTATGGAAGGTGACGGCCATGTTGAACTTGTCGCCGCCCTTCAACGGGTAGTGCACCAGGTGGCAGTTGGGCCCGACCCAGATGCATGGCGCGGTGAAGCGCAGCGCCTCGGGGAAGTCGGCCGTGTCGATCACGGCACGAAACACCACATGGCCCGATACGCGGATGCTGTCGCCCACGTACTGTTGGCGCACCGCCGAGCGCACGCCGTCGCAGCCGATCACGGCCTGGCCTTCGTGACGGCCGCCCTGTGCATCGATCAGCGTCACGCCTGCATCGTCCTGCTCGATGTGCACGACCTTGGTCGAGGTGAGGAACTCGATGCCTTCTGTCGTGGCCTTCACGCCTTCGAGCAACGCACCATGGATGTCGGCGCGGTGGATCACCGCATAGGGGTTGCCGAAGCGCGCGCGAAAGCGATCGGACAACGAGATGCTCGCCACGCGCTTCGCGTCGATGGCGTCGAACATCACCATCTCTTCGGTGTAGACCGCCTTGGCGCGCAGATGCTCGCCCACGCCCAACGCGTCGCAAGCCGCGAAGGCGTTGGGGCTGAGCTGGATGCCGGCGCCGATCTCCCCGATCTGGCCGGCCTGCTCGATCACCTTCACGCGATAGCCCTCGCGCACCAGCGCCAGCGCAGCTGCGAGCCCGCCGATGCCGCCGCCGGCCACGAGCACGGGGCGGGTGTCTTTCACGGTGCGCATGTCACTTCAATCCGAACAGCTTGCGCGCGTTGTCGCGGCCGATCTTCTGGCGGTCGTTCTCGCTGATCTCGCACTTGTCGAACCAGCGGGCCGCGTCCTCATGCTTCTCGAACGGGTAGTCGACCGAATACATGATGCGGTCCGCCCCCACCTCGAGCATCGTCGACAGCAGCGTGGGCGTGCGGAAGTTGCCGCTGGTCGTGATGTGCACGTTGCTGCGCAGGTAGTCGCCGATTTCCTTGTCGCAGGGCATGCCGCGCCGGCCTTTGCGCAGGATGTGGTCGACGCGCCAGATGTTGAAGGGAATGCCCTCGCCGAAGTGGCCGAGGATCATCTGCAGGTCGGGGTGCCGGTCGAACAGGCCGCTCGACATGATGCGCAGCGCATGCAGGCCGGTCTCCACCGCGAAGGCCCAGGTGGGGCCGGTGAGCCAGTGCGCACCTTCGTAGATGGGCTCGCGGCTCAGCAACGGGTCGCGCGGGTGCATGTAGAAAGGCTTCTTCAATGCGGCGGCGACGGCCCAGAAATCGGTGAAGCGCGGGTCGTCGTAATAGACGACGGTGTTCTCGTCGCCCACCTGCGAGAAGCCGTTGACCAGGAAGCCGTGGAAGCCCAGCTGCGTCACGCAACGCTCCAGCTCGCGCGCGGCCGCCTCGGGGTCTTGCATGGGCAACGCCGCGAACCCACCAAAGCGCGTGGGATGGCGCTTCGTCTGCTCGGCCAGCACGTCGTTGGCGCGCTGCGCGACTTCGACGGCGCGCTTCGCATCGGGAATGGCCTGCACCGCCGGCGAGTTGAGCGAGAGGATCGACAGCTCGGTGCCCCACTCGTCCATCTGCTCGAGGCGCTGCTGCTCGAAGTCGAGCAGGTTGTTCTTCAGGCCCTGCCATACCTCGGGGCGGGCGTATACCTGCGAGTCGGCGATCGTCAGGTCGATCGCGAAATGCTCTTCGAGCGCAATCTTGTTCTTCATGGGGAAATCACTCCGGTTTGATGTTGAGCTTGTCCAGCACGTCCTGCCAGGTCTTGCGGTCGTCGGCGATGTAGCGCGCCAGCTGTTCGGGGGTGCCAGGGCGCGGGTAGGTGCCCAGCTCGCGCGACTTGGCCACCACGTCGGGCAACAGCAGCGCCTCGTTCATGTCCTTGTTGAGCTTCGCGAGCACCTGCGGGTCGACGCCCTTCTTCGCGATGACGGCGAACCAGCCATGCGCCACCGCACCGGGCACTGTCTTGCTCGCAAGCGGGAACTGCTCCAGCCCGGCCTCGACGCGGTCGCCCATGCTGGCCAGCACGCGCATGCGCCCTCCCTGCACGTTGCCGGCGACCACGTTGTAGGTCTCGACCATCATCTGGGTCTGCCCGCCCAGCGTGGCCTGCATGGCCTGTGCACCGCCCGGGTAGTGCACTTCGAGAAACTGCGCGCCCGACTGCAGCCCAAGCAATGCCGAAGCCAGGTGCGGCGCGGTGCCGCGGCCGTTGTCTGCCACCTCGATGCCCTGCGGCTTGGCGCGTGCGGCGGCGATGAAGTCAGCGAGCGTCTTGTAGGGCGAATTGGCCGGCACCGCGAGCATGAAGGGCGCGACGGCCGCGAGCGTGACCGGCACGTAGTCGCGGTTGAAGTCGTAGGTCACGCCCTTGATGGTGCTCGGCGCCACCGAGATGGCCGAGCCCTGCACGAAGCCGAAGGTGTAGCCATCGGCAGGCGCAGCCAGGATCGCGTTCATGCCGATCACGCCGCTGCCGCCGGGCTTGTTGTCGACGATCACGCCTTGTCCCCACTTCTCGCCGAGCTTGGCGCCCACATGGCGGATCAGCACGTCGGGCGCCGACCCCGCGGGGAACGGCACCACGAAGCGCACCGCCTGCTGGGGCCACTTGGCAGCCGTTCCCTGAGCGGTTGCCAGAGGCATCGTTCCCAGGAAAGACAGTGCAATGGCGCATGCGCCGATAGCTCGTCGTAAAGGCTTCAGGCTCATGATCGTCTCCGTATTTGCTTGATTATTCAAGTAATTGCGGCGGACTATATACTTGATTGTTCAAGCATGTCTAGATGAAAACCCTGCCCCAAGATCACGACCTCGAGAAGGCCATTCCCTTCCTGCTGGCACGCGCCGGTGCGCGCATGGGCAATGCCTTTGCGAAGGCATTGAAGCCCTACGGACTCAGCCTCAGCGAATGGCGCGTGTGTGCGTCGCTGCAGCACACGCCGCGGCAAACGCTGTCTGAACTGGCGATGCACGCGTCGACCGACCTGTCGGCGCTGTCGCGCATCGTCGACCGGCTGGCGGCGAATGAACTGGTGGCGCGCGAGAAGTGCGACACCGACAAGCGCGCGGTGCGCATCGCGCTCACGGAGCGCGGCCTCGCGCTGACCTGCGAGCTGATTCCGCTCGCGCAGCACTACGAGGCGGTGGCCACCTCGGACTTCAGCGCGGCGGAAGTGAAGACGCTGCGCGCGATGCTGCTGCGCCTGTACGCCAACGCGACGCCGCTGGCCTGAGCTAGGCCGGCGAGACCTGCACCGTCGAAGCCTGGCGGCTCTCGGTGATCGCGAAGCGCACCGGCAGAAAGCACTCGATCACCGCGCAGTTGGTGCGCGTGTGCTCCGTCACCTCGCTGCAGGTAAAGGCGCAGGCCTTCTTGCTCTGCCACGCCGCGAGCGCCAGCAGCAACGCCAGCTGATCCGCAAGGTGCGGGCCGACCGCGGCCTCGCTCTTCTGGAACGCGCGCAGCTCCTTCACCAGACCGTGCGCCACCTGCTCGGCGCTCAGCGACTTCTCGCCGAAGGCCGTGAAGACCTCGGTGACGTGCTCGTACGCCAGCGTGGCCATCAGCGCATTGCCGGGGCCTTCGTTCTGGCGCACCGTGCCGAAGCGCAGCTGCTCGCCAGACCAGCCCATCGCGCCGCCCAGCGTATCGAGCTCGCGCGTCGGCACGTGGCGCGGCAGGCCGGGCGCCAGGCATTCGGCGTAGTTCGACTGGTGCGCGCCGCGCGCCATCAGATCGAAGGGCTGCAGCGCGCCGGCCGCCGGCACGACGGTCGCCTCGACCTCGCCGCCACCGGCCGGATAGAAGCCGCAGCGGCGCAGCGTCAGTTGCAGGTCCGCACCCAGGCGGCGCACCAGCGGCGCGAAGGCACGCTCCAGGAAGTGGAACGGCGGCGCCATCGGGTTGTGCGTACCGCCGCTCAGGTGCACACGGCTGGTCGCGCCAGCAAGCAGCAGCGGTGGCAGCACGGTCTGCAGCACCAGCATGCAGCTGCCCGCGCTGGCAATGGCGAAGCGGTACTCGCCCGCGCGCACCGGGCCGGGCTGGAAGCGCAGCGACTGCGAACCCAGCTCCGCGCCTTCAACCTGCGCGCCACTGATTTCGGCAACCGCGTTCACGCACGCAAGGTGCTGGCGCATCAGCCCCGGCTTGGCGCGGCCCGCGCGGATCTTCTCGATGGTCAGCGGCTGGCCCGTGACCACCGACAGCGCGAGGCTGGTGCGCAGGATCTGGCCGCCGCCCTCGCCTTGCGAACCGTCGAGTTCAATCATGCGCGGCCTCCGTCTTTGCCTTCTCGAAGCGCAGCACCGTCTCGTGCAGGAATGCATCGAGGCCGGCCTCTTCGGCCTGCGGCAGCGGGGTCACCGGCTCCGCCGCATTGGCTACCAGCTCGGATTCGATGAACGCATGGATGCCGGGCCAGCGCGGGCTGGTCGCGGCTTCGCCCGCGCGCATCTTCACTTCGAGCAGCGCGTTGATCTCGTCGATCAGTGCGGCGTCGCGCACTGGGTCGAGCGTGCGCTGCGCCAGATCGGCGAAGCGCATCGGCGGCACGCCGGGCTGCGAGCGGATCCAGCGCGCGGCCAGCAGCGGGCGCAGCACGTAGAGGTATTTCTTGTAGCGCACCTCGTCGGCCTGCAGGTGCTCGCGGAAGTTCTTCTTTGCCATCGAGCTGTAGTGGTGCCAGCCGCGCGCGTTGGAAAACACCGCCTCCGACAGGGCGCGGAAACGCGGCATCGCCACCACGTCGTCGCGGTACACGATGGGCGAGCGCAGCCATTCGAGCAGCGTCGGGTTCGACTCGCGCATCAGGCCCAGCGCCTTTCGCAGATCCCAGCCGTTGATGTCGAGATCGCCGCTGATCGGCACCTCGATCACGTCGCGGCGCGGCGTCACCGTGAGGTACCACGGCAGGCGGTTGACGTAGATGAAGCGCACGTCGTAGTCGCTGTCGGGCGAGGCAAAGCCCCAGCCGCGGCTGCCGGATTCGCAGGCGAAGAGCACAGTCACGTCGTGCTTCGCTTCGATGTCGCGCAGGGCCTCCATGATCTGCGCGCGCATGGCGGGCTCGATCGGGTGGGCGGAGCGCAGGAATTCGTTGTTTAGATACTCGGTCATGAACAAAAAGCAGTTGTCGCGCTCTAGAAGCTAGCGCGAACGACGGTCAAGAAAAGGGCCGGCAGTCAATCTGTGCTGCTTGCGATGAGAGCGGCCAGCGTTTGACGACGTGGATTCCATACGGTGAGACACCAGATACCCCACCACTCCTTCCCGTCTTCAAAATACTTGCTCCAATTGCTGCGCTCCGGCTCCATCAAAGGGTCGCCCACCCAATCTAGGACCTCGATATCGTGATTCGGCAACAACCCCACCGCCGCACAGAACTCAGCCAACAGATCTGGTGGACACCGCCTCGAGCTGGGTGGATTTTCAAAGGCTTGCGACAGTCGCTGAAAACCATTCGGCGGCTCCGATCTTCGAATCGGTGAGGTGCAACAGACAGGTTCGAGCACACGGGCGTCAACAACTCCAGCAGTTTCCCAAGGCACGGCAGACACGTTGATGACATCCTCGGGCCCTATCCAGCGCTGCCCGGCCTTCAGATGAGGGTGTATTGCCATTTGCCACTGCCAGCCTCGATCTGCCATTGCCTGCACTTCGCTAAACAAGGCCGCCAACAATGAACGGTGATGTACCTCGTCGACGGAGACCGCCGCAGTTAGACATTGCCGAACCGTGAAGTAGAACTCACAGCCTGCGGCCCTCATGCGAAGACGCAGGGAGTCCGTGACACTTTCCAACTCCAAGGACTGACGTAGAAGTTGAACGCTCATGGTCGTGGCCCGTCGGCGCCGCGGGCAAGAGTACCCGCTGCATCGAGTTCAAACACGTCAAGGTCGTTCGCCAGAAAAGCGTTGCCCCAGTAGTGCGCCTGCGTCTCTGCCATCAATGCGGCCATTCCCTCTTCGTTCTGATGGCGCGCGCTGAAGTGCGTGAGGATCAGGTTGGGCACTTCGGCCGCCTGCGCGAATTCGGCCAGCAGGCGTGCGGAGCTGTGCATCGGCCCGGGGCCGACCTTGTCGAGTGCCTCCTGCGTGAAGGTGGCCTCGTGCACCAGCAGTTGCGCGCCCTTGCAGGCGTCGTGCAGCAATGCGGGTTCGGCGTTATCGCCGCCCATCACCGCGGCAGCCGTTTCGACCTGGGTCTCGGTGTAGTCGGCACTGCGCAGCACGCCGCCGTTGAAAGGCACGTCCTCACCTTGCTGCAGCGCACGCCATGCAGGACCGGGTGGCAGGCCGATGGCGCGCAATGCGTCCGCTTTCAGCCGCACGCGCCGCGTCTCGACTTGCATGCGATAGGCGTGGCTGGGCACACGATGCAGCAGCGCATGGCTTTCGATGCGCAGGCCCGGCACCTCGTACACCAGTGACGGACCGCCGAGATCCACATGCTCGACTTCGTAGGGCAGATGCAGATCGGTCAACGCGCGCGTAGCCTCGAACCACTCCCACACCGGCAGCGGCGCAATCAGCTTCAACGGCTTCGTGCGCTTATTCATGCCCGCGCTCGCGAGCAGGCCCGGCAGGCCGTAGCAGTGGTCGCCGTGCACATGCGTGATGCAGACGGCGGCCAGGTCGTTCAGGGACAGCGGTGTCTGCAGCACGCGATGCTGTGTGCCTTCACCGCAGTCGACCAGGAACCAGTCCGGGCCGAGCACCGTCTGCACGGCAAGGCCGGAGACGTTGCGGTGGCGCGTGGGGGTACCGGAGGAGGTACCCAGAAAAGTCAGTTTCATCATCTCGTCTATCACTCCCTGCACATCAATGCGCTTCTTGCAGCATCCGCGGCGACGCGCTCCCAACAGAAGTATCGGCGACCTCCCTCCGGGCGAGCCGCCATGAACGCGTGGAGCCGTGCAAGATTTTCTTCACCGCCCCAGCGCCCCATTGCCTGGATCGCCACGACACGCAGGCTCCACCATTTGCTTTGCAATGCCGCTTCGATCTCGGCCCTGGCTTGAGCGCTCGGCTTTGCCGCACCCAATGCACGCAGGCGACATGTCTTCTCGAGCAGAAGGTTGGCGCCAGGTGCAACAGCTCGCAAACGCTCGCGCCGCGCGCGCCTGCATGCGAGACATCGCACGGCACGGCTATCGATATGACCGTGAATCGTCTCGTACCACCATTTCTGCTGCTTGGCCGTCCATACCTCGTCGGCACCGCAATCGCGGCAGATGAATGGACGCGCGACATAGAAGTCCGGCAGCACGCCGTAGGTGTTGTTGTGCCGCTGCAGAATGGCTCGATCCGCCGGCTCGCAACCGAGTGCATATGCGAAGTCGGGCTTCGGCAGCCGGACATCCGGCGAGCGCAGGCGTGCAGCCAGCGTGGCGGCACGCTCGCGGCGGTGCGCCTTGATCTCGACACGGCGTTGCTTGTTGCTCTTCATTTTTTAAACCTCCGTAATACGTTGCTACGAAGGCAGGTCCGGTTGTTCGAACCCTCTTCTATAGCTCTTGCACTGTCACGACACCTTCGCCCGCAGCGAATTGAACGATCCGGCCGAAAATCTGCCGCGAAAAGTCGCTGTCCGCATGCAAGCAGATGAAAAGGCCATCGGCTTCGATGTCCACCGAGGCCTCCGGCCATTTCGCCGACGCGGATGCCGCCGACGAATAGAAGCTGCCGCCGGCGTCCCCCATCTCCAGACGGCAGCCATGGGCGGCCTTCGTCAGGATTGCCTCGGCGGTGGGCCGCGTCGGCAATGCCATCCTGATGCGGTACTCGACACCCACCGCATCACCCCTTCACGCAAACGACCTGCTTGAGCGTGTAAACCACCTCCACCAGGTCTTTCTGCGCATCCATCACCGCGTCGATGTCCTTGTAGGCCATCGGAATCTCGTCGATCACGTCGGCGTCCTTGCGGCATTCGACACCTTCGGTTGCGGCGATCTGGTCGGCCACGGTGTAGAGCTTCTTCGCCTTGGTACGGCTCATCTTTCGACCGGCGCCGTGGCTGCAGCTCATGAAGCTCTCGGGGTTGCCCTTTCCGCGCACGATGAAGCTCTTGGCGCCCATGCTGCCGGGGATGATCCCCAGCTCGCCAATCTTTGCGCTCACCGCGCCCTTGCGGGTGATGAGCACGTCTTCACCGAAGTGCGTTTCGCGGCTCACGTAGTTGTGGTGGCAGTTCACCGCTTCCACGTGCGCCTCGAAGGGCTTGGTGATGACCTTGCGCACGGCCGCGACCACGCGCTGCATCATCACTTCGCGGTTCGCACGCGCGAACTTCTGGGCCCAGCCCACTGCACGCACGTAGTCGCCGAAATACTGGGCACCTTCCTCGAAGTACGCCAGGTCCTGATCGGGCAGGTTGCGCTGGTGCAGCTCGGCGTCTTTCTTCGCAAGCTCGATGAAGTGCGTACCGATGGCGTTACCCACGCCGCGCGAACCCGAGTGCAGCATGAACCACACGGAACCCGCTTCATCCAGGCACACCTCGATGAAGTGGTTGCCCGTACCCAGCGTTCCCAGGTGCTTGTGGTTGTTGGTGTTCTTCAGGCGCGGGTAGTCTTCGCAGATCGCGTCGAACTCGTCCTTCAGCGCACTCCAGGCCACGTCGGTTTCGTTCGGCGGGGTCTCCCACGAACCTTTATCGCGGCCCATGCGCTTGGGGTTCGAGCCGTGCGGCACGGCCTTCTCGATCGCGCCGCGCAGCGGTCCCAGGTTGTCGGGCAGGTCGTTGGCATGCAGCGTGGTCTTGCACGCCATCATTCCGCAACCGATGTCCACGCCCACCGCGGCCGGGATGATGGCCTTGAAGGTCGGGATCACCGAACCCACGGTCGCACCGATGCCGTAGTGCACGTCGGGCATGGCCGCGATGTGCTTGAACACGATAGGCAGGCGCGCGGCGTTCTCGAGCTGCTTCTGCGCTTCGGCTTCCACGGGCACGCCGCGGGTCCACATCTTCACGGGCACGCCGTTTTCGACTTCGTGGAGGTTGTAGTTCTGTTCCATTTCTTTTCTCTCTGTCTATCTATCTATTCTTTACGACCAACTGGTGGACACGGCGGGATTCGAACCCGCATCAATACGGCGACCATGGTTCTTGAGTCCGATGGCCCAGTCGACGATTGGAAACGCGCGCCAGTGACAGACCCGTCATCGGAGCCAGCACCTGCATCCTCAACCTTGCTCGTCAACCGACTTTCCCGCCGTACCTGGTCTTACCCAGGCTGCCGGCAATATCAACATTTTTGGCAGTGGCGCTCCCTTCTGTGCCTGCGTGCCCGTATCTCTCTCTGCCTATCGCTCAGGAACCGCTCGGCCGAAGCGTCACCAGCCCGTTGAGCACCTGGTCCAAGCCGCCGATCACGGAGATCTTGTCGATCCGCTCGGCCACCCGTTCCAGCGTTTCGAGTTCCTTCATTCGCAACGCGACGGGGTTGCCCTCCATCACCTTGGCGGTGTTCAGCAGCGAGCGCGTGGCCGCGGTTTCCTCACGGCGACGGATCACGTTGGCCTGGGCCGACTTCTCGGCCTCCACCACCTGGGCGAGGATGGTCTTCATCTCGCCGGGCAGGATGATGTCCTTCACGCCCACGCTCTCCAGCGCAATGCCAGTACCTTCCAGCCGCTCACGCACCTGCGCCAGCACCGTCTGGTCGATGGCCGCCTTGTTCTCCAGCAATGCGTCGAGCGTCTGCTCGCCGACGGCTGCACGCAGCCCGAACTGCAGCTCGCGGTACACATGCTCGGCAGGCTTCGGCATCTGCGCCATCGCCTGCCGCACATCGGTGAAGCGCCACACTGCCGACATGTTCAAGCGCAGGCCCACCTTGTCGCGGGTCAGGATTTCCTGGCCGCTCACTTCGGCAATCTGCGCACGCAGGTCCACACAGGACACGGCCACTTGACGGTTGAAGCGCCAGAAACCGTGGTTACCCGGCGGCAGCAACTCCTGCATCTGGCCCTGCAGCGTCAACACGCCGACATGGAACTCGGGCACCTGGACCAGCAACACACCGTCGAGGCCAGCCACCGCACGCGGACGCAGGGCCACGCTCTGCAGCTTCGAAACCAGCTCAGCCGGCAGACGCGCATCGTCGGCCACGTCGATCACGTCGACGCGCTGCTCACGCAGACCGCGCCAGTACAGCTTGCGCGTGGCAGGCGGCAGGATCTGCACCAGCACGCCGTCTTCCAGGCGCAGGCCGACTTCGGCCTCACCAAGCGACACGTGCACAAACTCACGCTCGACCAGTTCGGGCTCGCGCGCCAGGAAGTAATCGGCCAGCTCGTGCTCGAACGCCGGCTGGGCGAGCGCGAAGCGCTCCAGTTCGATGCGGTCGAAACGCGAGAACACCCAGTGCTTGCCCGCGCCGAGCAGTTGCTCGAAATCGCCATTGCGCAGCAGCAGCGCGCGTTCGTTCTTCTTGATCGTGATTCGGTTGAAACCCAGCATTTTTTCTACTCCCACTCGTTGTTCAGTTCGGTTATTCGTTTCGTTCAGTCACTCAATCCAGGCCCTCGAAAGGGCAGGCGGCGGGCACTGCGGTAGCCAAGGCCTGACGTGCAGCGGTCGCGCGGTTCGGTAGGTGCCTCCCGTCGTCGCATGTGCAACGCCGTCACTTCCCTCGCCGTCGATGGCTGCACGCAGTTCCTTGCCACACACGCGGTGCGCAAGCCGCCTGCGCTTGGCACGGTGTCGCGTGCCGGGGCGGAGGGGCTTTCGCCCCCATCAGATGGCGGTGCAAGCACCGCCGGGTTTTTCGCGGGAATCGAACCCGCAACGCCATGTGGTCAACACGGTGCTCAACCATGAGCAGAACTGGAACAAGCCCAGTTGCCAGCCAGTTCAGCTGCGGCATACGGCAAACCCAAGGACAGACCTGGCTTGCTGCACCGGGCCGCTTTCATGCGGCACCTGCGAGCGGTTGAACTGCATCCTGACGGGTGATCTATCGCAGCCAGCGTGCCAGCTTGGCACCGTTGCGGGCCGGCGTTGAACAAGTCGTTGATATGAAAGGAGAAATTCTTTTCTCAGCGTCATTGCTCGCGATATCAAGCCAGATAGAATTCACATTCATTTATAAATTCAGCTAGCTTTATATCTATGAAGCCAATCGTCGTCATCGGCATCCTCGGCACCCAGCTCGATGCCGGCCAAGGCGCGCGCCGCTGGAACAAGTGGCGTCCCACCGTCTCGCTCGCCCAGCACGAGGACATGGTCGTCTCGCGCATGGAGCTGCTCTACACGCTGCGGCACAAGGCGCTGGCGGAAGTGGTGAAGGCCGACATCGCCACCGTGTCTCCCGAGACCACCGTCAACCTCGTGCCGCTCGACCTTGCGGACCCGTGGGATTTCGGCGAGGTCTACACGCGCCTGTACGACTGGGCGCGCAGCTACAGCTTCGACACCGAGCGCGAGCAGTACTGGACGCACATCACCACCGGCACGCACGTTGCACAGATCTGCATGTTCCTGCTGTCGGAATCGCGCGTGGTGCCCGGCGTGCTGGCGCAGACTTCGCCGCCCAGGAAGCAGCGCGAAGGCGAGGCCGGCAAGTGCACGCTGATCGACCTCGACCTGTCGCGCTACGACGTGATCGCGCGGCGCTTCGATGCGGAGCAGCGCGATGCGGTCGCGTTCCTGAAGAGCGGCATCGCCACGCGCAACGCGCGCTTCAATGCGCTGATCGACGAAATCGAACGCGTAGCCGTGCGATCGCGCGCGCCGATCCTGCTGATCGGGCCGACGGGCGCTGGCAAGTCGTTCCTGGCGCGGCGCATGTTCGAGCTGAAGCAGGCGCGGCACCAGATGACGGGGCCATTCGTGGAAGTGAACTGCGCGACGCTGCGAGGGGACGGGGCGGCGTCCACGCTGTTCGGGCACAAGAAGGGCTCCTTCACCGGAGCGGCAAGTGATCGTGCGGGCCTGCTGCGCACTGCGCACCAGGGCGCCCTCTTCCTCGACGAGATCGGCGAGCTCGGGCTCGACGAGCAAGCCATGCTGTTGAAGGCGATCGAGGAGAAGCGCTTCTTCCCGGTGGGCGCCGACAAGGAAGTGGAGAGCGATTTCCAGCTCATCGCCGGCACCAACCGCGACCTGCGCAGCGACGTAGCCGAAGGCCGATTCCGCGAGGACCTGTTCGCACGGATCAACCTCTGGACCTACGACCTGCCGGGCCTCGCGCAGCGCCCCGAGGACATCGAGCCCAACGTCGATCACCTGCTGGCCATTCACGCAACGGAGAACCATCGCGTGGTGCGCTTCAACGCCGAGGCACGCGCTGCCTACCTGCGCTTTGCACAGAGCGGCGAGGCGATCTGGAGCGGCAACTTCCGCGACCTGTCGGCGAGCGTGACGCGGCTGGCGACACTGGCCGATGGCGGGCGCATTCCAGTGGCACTGGTAGAGGCGGAGATTGCGCGGCTGCGGTGGCTGTGGAAGCACCAGGGGCCGTCGGCAGCCGCGGGCGGCGACGTCGATCTCGATGCGCTGCTCGGCGAAGAGCGCGCAGCAGCGCTCGACCTGTTCGACCGCCTGCAGCTCGAAGCGGTGGTGCGCGTCTGCCGGCAATCGCGCAGCCTGTCCGATGCGGGCCGCCAGCTCTTCCAGGCCTCGCGCGCGCAACGCAGCGTGGTGAACGATGCGGACAGGCTGCGCAAGTACCTCGTCAAGCACGGGCTCGACTGGGGCCAGACCGCCAACGCCTGAGCTATCCTCCGCCGCGATGGCCATCTCCGCATTCGCCGTGAAAGTCCCCGCTGCCGAGGCTCTTGTCGGGGACCTGCGCCGCCGCTACGACGCGACTGTCGCACTCGGCGTGCCGGCACACATCACGGTGCTCGTGCCTTTCATGGACCCTGCCCTGATCACACCCGAAGTGCTGGAGCGTGCGCAGCAGGTTCTGAACAAGACGCCGTCGTTCGACTTTTCCCTGGCCAAGGTCGAGCGCTTCCCCGAAACCGCCTACCTCGCACCGGAGCCGGCCGCGCCCTTCATCGAAATGACGATGGCGCTCGTGGAAGCCTTCCCCGATTTCCCGCCGTACGGCGGCGAGCACCAAGGCGTCATTCCGCATCTGACGGTGGCGCACGGCAACACGCTCGACGCGGATGCGGCAGCCGCCGAACTGCAGATTCGCCTCCTCGCATCTGGCGCCGTGCATGCGACGTGCGCCGAAGTCACGCTGATAGAAAACTCGTCCGGGCGCTGGCAAGACATGCATGTCTTCCAGCTGCCCCAAGCCTCCACCCGATTCATGCGCAACGTCCTCTTCATCTGCAGCCGCAACCAGTGGCGCAGCCCGACCGCGGAACAACTCTGGCGCCGGCACCCGCTGATTTCCGCACGCTCCGCCGGCACGAGCCCGAACGCGCGGCACAAGGTGTCCGTCGACGACATCGAATGGGCCGACGTGATCCTCGTGATGGAAGAAAAACACAAGTCACGCCTGGTGGCCGAGTTCACGCGGATGCTGGAAGGCAAGCCGATCCATGTGCTCGACATTCCCGATGAATACAAATACATGGACCCCGAGCTGATAGAAGAACTCCAGCGCTCGGTCGGGTCCATCCTCGAAATCGATTGAACCCATGTCAGAAATCTACATAAGCACAGACGTCGAATCCGACGGCCCCATCCCGGGCCCGAACTCGATGCTCAGCTTCGGCTCGGCCGCCTATACGGCCGACAAGCAACTCGTCTCCACCTTCAGCGCCAATCTGCTCACCCTACCCGGCGCCGAGGCCGACCCCAAGACCGCCGCCTGGTGGAAGACCCAGCCCGAGGCCTGGGCCGCATGCCGCACCGATCTGCAGGACCCAGCCCACGCGATGAAGAACTACGTGAGCTGGCTCAAGGGCCTGCCCGCGCGGCCGGTGTTCGTCGCCTACCCGGCGGGCTTCGACTTTCTTTTTGTCTACTGGTACCTGATGCGCTTTGCGGGCGAGAGTCCGTTCAGCCACTCGGCGCTCGACGTCAAGTCGTTCGCCATGGCGATGCTCAAGCTCGACTACCGCGACAGCACCAAGCGCGCCATGCCGCGCCGCTGGTTCGACAAGCTGCCGCACACGCACGTCGCGCTGGACGACGCCATCGAGCAAGGTGCCCTCTTCTGCAACATGCTCGCGGAGAACCGCGCGGCCACCGCAGGCAGCAAGCAGACATGACGAACAGCGCTGTCCGCCGGTGGTGCAAGAAGCTGGCGCTGTGCGCGCTGCCGCTCATGCTGACGGGCTGCGTGCAGTCGATGTTCTATTACCCCGACAGCGTGGCCTATGAAACGCCTGACGTTCTGGGCTTGCGCTACGAGAGCGTGCAGTTCACCAGCGCAGACGGCACGCGCCTGAGCGGCTGGTTCCTGCCCGCGGAGAACCGCCGGAACCCGAAGGAAGCCAAGGGCACGGTGGTGCACTTCCATGGCAACGCGCAGAACATGAGCACGCACTGGCGCTTCGCGGCCTGGCTGCCGAAGCAGGACTACAACGTGTTCGTGTTCGACTACCGCGGCTACGGCCAGTCCGAAGGCAAGCCGGAGCCCAAGGGCGTGTTCGAGGATTCCAACGCCGCGCTGAACTACGTGCGCTCGCGCAGCGATGTCGATGCGCAGCGGCTGTTCGTCTTCGGGCAGAGCCTGGGCGGCACCAATGCCATTGCGGTGGTCGGTGCGGGTAACCGGGCGGGCGTGAGGGCGGCGGCCATCGAGTCGACTTTCTATTCCTACTCATCGATTGCCAACGACAAGCTGTGGGGTGCGGGCATGCTGGTGAGCGACGAGTACGCGGCGTCGAAGTACGTGGCGGCCGTGTCGCCCATTCCGCTGCTGCTGATCCATGGCACGGCCGACCAGGTGATTTCGCCCACGCATTCGAGGCGCCTGCTGGCCGATGCGCGCGAGCCCAAGCGGCTGATCGAAGTGCCGGGCGCCAGTCACCTCGAACCGATGACGGCCCTGCGGTACGGCGCCGCCTATCGCAAGGCGCTGACCGCGTTCTTCGAATCCGCGCAGCATCCGCTGCAGCAATGACGACAGCCATGAAGCATTTCGACGAAGCCGCCACCCGCGCACCGCTGAGCTTCGAGCGGCTGGTGCCCGCGCTGCACGCGGCCTTCGCGGCCGGGGCCCAGGTTCCGCCGCGCCACGTGCACGCCATCGAGACCGCGGGAAGCGACGGCAGCAGCAAAGGCACCGTGCTCATCATGCCGGCGTGGAGCGACGCGGGTTTCCTTGGCATCAAGACCATCAACATCTTTCCCGGCAACGGCGCGCGCGGCCTGCCCGGGCTGCATGCGACCTATGTGCTGTACGACGCGCACACCGGCGTGCCGCTGGCGATGATGGACGGCAACGAGATCACCGCGCGCCGCACGGCCGCGGCGTCAGCACTCGGGGCCTCGTTTCTGGCGCGGCAGGACGCGCATCGGCTGCTGGTGCTGGGCACCGGCCGCATCGCTTGCATGCTGCCGGCCGCGCACGCGAGCGTGCGGCCCATAGACGAACTGTGGGTGTGGAACCACCGGGCCGAAGGCGCCGAAGCTTTGGCCGCGCAGTGGCGCGCCGAGGGCTGGAACGCGCGGGCAACCACCGACCTGGAAGCAGGCGTGCGCCAGGCCGACATCGTGAGCTGCGCCACGCTGGCCACCGCGCCGCTGGTGCGCGGCGAATGGCTGGCGCCGGGCTCGCACCTGGACCTGATCGGCAGCTTCACACCCGCGATGCGCGAGGCCGACGTGCAGTGCTTTGCAGGCGCGCAAACCTTCGTGGACACGGAAGAGGCGCTGCAGAAATCCGGCGATCTGCTCGACGCGATGGCCGCCGGCACGCTGCGCGCTGAAGAGGTCCGGGGTACGCTGGCCACGCTGTGCCGCGCAGAGCATCCGGGCCGCTCGGCCGCCGGAGAACGCACCGTGTTCAAGGCCGTCGGCAGTGCCCTGGAAGACCTGACTGCCGCCACCCTCGTGTGGCAATCGAGAGACATGACCTAAGCCTTATGGCCTAGTTTCTGACCGCCAAAGCCCCTTGGGGGCGGGTTTTTCCTACATCTGGATACGTCGTGTGGCCAATAGCGCACATGCTGCATCGCGGATATCGTGGTCCTCACACCATCGACTGGGGGGACCACGTCATGCTCAGCACCGACCACAAAGCCAACATCCTCCACAAGGCCGGATACGCCGTGCCGGCCAAGCCGGGAAGTGCCGACAGCATCTACCAGACGGCCCAGTGCTGGGAGAAAGCGATCGACACGCTCTACGTGTCGTACTCCGCCAGCCGGGCCGCCAAGAGCCTGCGGGATGCGGAGGAAGCGCGCATGCTGGCCTTGCTGCAATTGCGCTCGACCAAGGCCTACGCCTGAGCGTTCACGCTGCCTGCTGGCGGTCGCGCAGGTAGGCAAGGATCAACCTGACAAGTTCGCTTCTGAGCGCGGGCAAGCCCAGGTCGCCACGATGCGCCGCCGCGTGGACGACCCCTTCGACGGCGGATGAGAGCACGCGGGCGGCCGTCTCGTCGTCACCAGCGGCACCGTTCGCGCTCGCGCTCGCGGCGATCAGCGCCCGATAGCGTCGCTGGTATTCCGCCTCGAACTCCGCATAGCTCGACCGCGCCACGAGCGGCACCTCGTCGAGCAGAACCCGGTGCAGCGCCTCGTCGACCGAATGGGCGGCAATGACACCGTCGGCAAACCGCGCCGCCCGCTGGTCGAGCGGGATGGCCTCGTTGTCGTCCCCGGCGCCGGACAGCGCCACGAGCACCTCGTCGAGATGACGCTGGCGGATCGCTTCGGCAATCGCCAGCTTGTTCGGAAAGTACTGGTAGAGCGAGCCGACGCTCACGCCCGCGACGGCCGCAATCTCGTTGGTTGTGAACCGCGCCCATCCGCGGCGCGCCAGAACGCGAGTTGCGGCTTCGACGATCACGTCCACCGTGACGCGCGAACGCTGCTGGCGCGGCGCTTTGCGCATGGTCCTGCGCGGCGGGGGAATGCGAGTACCCAAGTTCGAGGCTCCACTCAAGAATAGGACCGCACGCTGGCGGCCATCCGATGAAACGCGAGGCGTGCATTTCATGGTTCAAAGGGAGATTGTGATGAGTACGCAGACGCTTCTGACTTCGCTGTTCCAGTACAAGGCCTGGGCCGACGAGGGGCTGCTCGCGGGTTTGGCCGACCTGGCCAGGCAAGGCCCGCCCGACGAATACCGCATGGCGCTTCGCGTCTTCAATCACGCCTGCATCGTCGACCGCATCTTCGTCGCGAATGTCCAGCGCATGACGCATGCCTACACCGCGACGGGTGCGCAAGAGCCGCCGCTGCTGCAAGCGTTGGCCGAGTCAGTGAAGGAAACCGATCGCTGGTATATCGACTACGTCGCGCGCCTGAACCCTCAGGAGTTCGAGGAAAGCATCGAGTTCACGTTCACCGACGGAGCCCCGGGGCGGATGTCGCGCGAGGAGATGCTGGCCCACGTAGCGACCCATGCGGGCTATCACCGGGGCGAAGTCGGCCGCATCCTGACCCGGCTCACGGGCTCGTCGCCGCCCGACACCTTCACCGGCTATCTGCATCAGGCCGAGCCCGCGCGCCGCGCGCGGAGCAGTGCGTAGCGGCGGCGGCGCTTTCGGAGCTTGCTTACTTGCCCTGTGCCGACTGCAGCACGGGGTTCTGCATGGTCGAGATGACCCGGCTGTTGACGCGCGAGCCGCCGGTCACGTTCTGGTCGGGCGCCGCGGCGGTGGCCATGGCTTCCTGATAGACCTGAGCCGGGTCGCGGCTGGACGTGAACGGATCGGCGCCACGCGAGCCGCGCGTCACGTTCTGGTTGGGCGCGCTGGCGGTTTCGACGGCTTGCTTGTACACGGCTTCGGGATCGGCCACGGACTTGAACGGATCGGCACCGCGCGAGCCGCGCGTGACGTTCTGGTCCGGCGCATGAGCGGCGGCAATGGCTTCGGCTTCGACAGCTTCGCGAGTGCGTTGCTGGGCATTGGCGGAAGCGACTGCAAGCACGGTGAGCGCAGCAGCGAGGGCGAGTTGGGTGGTCTTCATGATTCGGCCTTTTCTATAAGTTGTCTGTCTGTCCGGATGAGGTTGGCCCGGAGATGCGGGAAAACCCTGAGCGAGACTATTCAGGCGAAAAGGCAGGTCAATGACGACCCTGTGGCGCGGCACAGCTCTTTGGCACGCCCTGCAATCTTTGCGAACTTCTGTTAACTGCATCAGCACCTTCCCTCAACCAGGCGTGCGCGCGACGCTCATCTGAGGCCGGTGCAGCGGAGTCACAGCCGGCTGCTACCCGCTGGGCACTCCCCCTTCGAATAATGCGGCGACGGCAGGCGCCCCGGCGCCAAGCCGCATTCCAACCTCATTCGAAGGAGACAAGAAATGGCTCGCAAGATCCTGATGCTCTGCGGCGACTACGCCGAAGACTACGAAACCATGGTGCCCTTCCAGACGCTGCTCGCCGTGGGCCACACGGTGCACGCCGTGGCGCCGGACAAGAAGGCCGGCGACTGGATTCACACCGCCATCCACGACTTCGAGGGCGCCCAGACCTACAGCGAGAAACCGGGCCACCGCTTCACGCTGAACGCCAACTTCGCCGAAGTTCGCCCCGAGGCTTACGACGCGCTCGTCATTCCCGGCGGCCGCGCGCCCGAGTACCTGCGCATGCACAGCCGCGTGGTCGAGATCGCGCGGCACTTCCTGGCCACCGACAAGCCGCTGGCGGCGGTGTGCCACGGCGCGCAGTTGCTCGCGGCCACGGGCCTGCTGAAGGGCCGAAAGGTGTCGGCCTACCCGGCCTGCCAGGTCGAGGTGGAACTGGCGGGCGCCGAGTACATGGGCATTCCGGTCGACCAGGCCGTGACCGACCGCAACCTGGTCACCGCGCCTGCATGGCCGGCGCACCCGGCGTGGCTCTCGCAGTTCCTGGTTGTGCTGGGCACGCGCATCGAGCACTGAGCCGCCGGCTCGCTTCGGCAGATGGGCGGCGCTACAGTGCGTGCGTCGCCCAACCACCCCACGCCCCTCAAGGAGACGGCCCATGTGCGAAGTCTTCATCAGTGCAGACCCACAGAGCTACGACGCGCGCACGCGCTCGGTGCGGCTGCACGGCGTCGTCACCAGCATCCGGCTCGAGAACCTGTTCTGGCAGGTGCTCGAAGAAATTGCGCAACGCGACGGCATGGTCGTGGTGCAGCTCATCGAGCGGCTCTACGACGAGCTGGTGGCTGCGCGCGGCGAGGTCGGTAACTTCGCGTCGTTCCTGCGGGTGAGCGCCTTGCGCTACGAAGCGCTGCTGGCGCAGGGACGCATTCCGGCCGACAACACGGTGGCGATCCGCTCGCTCGATGCGAAGGCCGTGCTGCACGAACTGCCGCAGGGCTGGGGCAGGCCCCTGCCCGAACAACGGCCTGCTGCGGATGTGCAGACGCCGGCCCGCGTGCGCACGCTGCACGTGGCGGCGCGGCGGCACGCGTAGGCCGCCCCCTGCCTCGTCAGTCCAGCGAAACGTTCGCCTTGCGGATCACGTCGGTGAACCGCTTCGTCTCGCTCGCCACGAACTCGTCGAACTGCGGCCGCGTGGTCGGGAACGGCTCGTAGCCGAAGCTCTTGAACTTCTCCAGCACGTCGGGTTCGGCAAGCCCCTTCTCGATGTCGCGCTTGATCTTCTCGGTGACCGATGCAGGCAGGCCCTTGGGCACCGCGATCGCATTCCAGCCGATGACCTCGAAGCCCTTCGGACCACCTGACTCGGACACCGTCGGCACGTCGGGGAAGGCGGCCACGCGTTGCGGCGCGGCAGCCGCCAGGAAGCGCAGCTTGTTCGCGCGCTGCAGCGGGCCGGCGGTGGCGCTGCTGCCCAAAGCAAATGCCAGCTCACCGGTTGCCACGGACGTGTACAGCTGCGTGGTCTCCTTGTAGATCACGTGTTCCATCTGCGTGCCGGTGGCCGACTCGAAGAGCTCGGAGCCCAGGTGCACCGGGTTGCCGACCGACCACGAACCGTAGTCGAGCTTGCCGGGGTTGGCCTTGGCGTCGGCGATCAGGTCGCCCACGGTCTTGTACTTGCTGTTGGTGGCAACGGTGAAGAAGAAGTAGGTCTTGAACAGCGGCAGCAGCGCGTCGAAGTCCTTGGCCGAGTCGTAGGGCAGCCTCTTGAACAGCGCGGGGTACGCGGCCAGGTGCACGTTGTCGAGCACGATGATGTCGTGGCCGTCCTTGGCGCCGCGCTTGAAGGCGTCGATGGCGATGAAGCCGTTGCCACCCGGGCGGTTCTCGACCACCACCGGCTGACCCCAGGCGCGCGAGAGCTTGTCGGCCACTAGGCGCGCCACGCCGTCGGGGCCGCCGCCCACGGGAAACGGCGTGATGATGCGCACGGGCTTGCTGGGAAAGGCCTGCTGCGCCGGTGCCGTTGCGGGCAACAGGGCTGCGGTTGCCAGCGCAAGCGCGGCCAGGCCGGCGCTGCGGCGCGTTGTCTTCGACGTGTGGTTCTTCATCCTCTGATCCATTTCTCTCTGTCCTCTTGGGTTAAAAAAATGCCATCGGGCCGCTATGCCTGCGGCTTCCGATGGCCTTGTCTTCTTGCTTCTCTGGTTGTCTTTTTGTCGTCGTGTGTTCGTGGCGCGGTCAGACGCGTTCGAGAATCACCGCGATGCCCTGCCCCACGCCGATGCACATCGTGCACAGCGCGTAGCGGCCGCCGCCCTTGTGCAGCTGGTTGACTGCGGTGGTGGCCAGGCGAGCACCGCTGGCGCCCAGCGGATGGCCCAGCGCAATGGCGCCGCCGTTGATGTTGACGCGGGCGTCGTCGTCCTTCAGGCCCAGCAGGCGCAGCACGGCAAGGCCTTGCGCGGCAAAGGCTTCGTTCAGTTCGATGACGTCGATCTGGTCGATGGTGAGGCCGGTGAGCGCCAACACCTTCTGCGTGGCGGGCGCGGGGCCGATGCCCATCACGCGCGGCGCGACGCCGGCGGTGGCCATGCCGACCACGCGGGCGCGCGGCGTGAGGCCGTGTTTCGCGGCACTGGCTTCATCAGCCAGCAGCAGCGCGCAGGCACCGTCGTTCACGCCGCTGGCATTGCCGGCCGTCACGGTGCCGTCGGGGCGCACAACGCCCTTGAGCTTGGCGAGCGATTCCAGGCTGGTCTCACGCGGATGCTCGTCCTTGTTGACGATGATCGCGTCGCCCTTCTTCTGCGGCACGCTCACGGGCACGATCTCGGCGTCGAAAAAGCCTGACTTCTGCGAGGCCACGGCGCGCAGCTGCGAGTTCAGCGCCATCAGGTCTTGTGCTTCGCGCTCGATCTTGTAGTCGGTGGCCACGTTCTCGGCCGTCTCGGGCATGGAGTCGACGCCGTACTGCGCCTTCATGAGCTTGTTGACGAAGCGCCAGCCGATGGTGGTGTCGTACACGGCGTTGTTGCGGCTGAAGGCGCTCTCGGCCTTGGGCATGACGAAGGGGGCGCGGCTCATGCTTTCAACGCCGCCGGCGATCATCAAACCGGCTTCGCCTGCGCGGATGGCGCGCGCTGCGGTACCCACGGCGTCAAGGCCCGAGCCGCACAGCCGGTTGATGGTGCCGCCGCCGATTTCGAGCGGCAGGCCCGCCAGCAGCGCCGACATGCGCGCGACGTTGCGGTTGTCTTCGCCAGCCTGGTTGGCGCAGCCATAGAGCACGTCGCTCACGGCCTGCCAGTCGACGTTCTTGTTGCGTTCCATCAGCGCCTTGAGCGGCACGGCGCCCAGGTCGTCGGTGCGCACGCTGCTGAGCGAACCGCCGTAGCGGCCGAAGGGAGTGCGAACGGCGTCGCAGATGAAGGCTTGATTGGTCATGGAAGCTGTCTCTCTTTGATTGCTTGAAAAAGGATCAGGCTGCGATCGGAAGTCCGACGAGCTTTTCGAGTTCTTCGCGGCTGAGGCCGTCGACGAGGTCGACCAGCTTCAGGCCTTGCGGCGTGCATTCGAGCGTGGCGAGGTCGGAGTACACACGCTTGACGCAGGCAATGCCGGTCAGCGGATAGGTGCATTCCTTCACCAGCTTGCTCACGCCCTGCTTGGTCAGCAGATCCATCATGACCCACGTCTGCTTGGCGCCGATGGCGAGGTCCATCGCGCCGCCGACTGCGGGAATGGCGTCTTTCTCGCCGGTGTGCCAGTTGGCGAGGTCACCGGTGGCAGACACCTGGAACGCGCCGAGCACGCAGATGTCGAGATGGCCGCCGCGCATCATCGCGAAGCTGTCGGAGTGGTGGAAGAACGAGCCGCCCGGCAGCAGCGTGACGGGCTGCTTGCCGGCGTTGATGAGGTCGTAGTCTTCTTCGCCGGCCTCGGGCGCGGGGCCCATGCCGAGGATGCCGTTTTCGCTCTGCAGGATGACCTCGCGGCCCTTGGGCAGGTGGTTGGCCACCAGCGTGGGCTGGCCGATGCCGAGGTTGACGACGGCGCCGTCGAAGATGTCCTGCGCCACGCGGGCGGCCAATTGGTCCTTGGTGCGACGTTGGTAAGTCATGAGAATTAGATTCCTCCGCGCTTTCGCGCTACGGTTTTCGCTTTGGGGCGGCCCGGCAGCTCAAGCTGCCTTCTTGAAGCCGCCGGCCTGGGTGGCGACGCGTTCGATGCGCACCACCTGGTGCACGAAGATGCCCGGGGTGACGATGGTTTCGGGGTCGAGGGTGCCGAGTTCTGCGATGTCGTGCACGGTGGCCACCGTCTTCTTCGAGGCCATGGCCATCACCGGGCCGAAGTTGCGTGCGGCCTTGCGGTAGACCAGGTTGCCCCAGCGGTCGCCGCGCTCGGCCTTGATGAGCGCCACGTCGCCGTGGATGGGGTACTCGAGCACGTACTGCTTGCCGTCGATCTCGCGGGTCTCGCGGTTGCCGGCCAGTTGCGTGCCGTAGCCGGTCGGGCAGAAGAAGGCGCCGATGCCGGCGCCCGCGGCGCGAATGCGCTCGGCGAGGTTGCCCTGGGGCACGAGTTCTAGCTCGAGCTTGCCGCTGCGGTAGAGCCCGTCGAACACCTGGCTGTCGGCCTGGCGCGGGAAGCTGCAGATGATCTTGCGAACGCGGCCGGCCTTCAGCAGCGCCGCGAGGCCGGTCTCTCCGTTGCCCGCGTTGTTGTTGACGACGGTGAGGTCCTTGGCGCCCTGTTCGACGAGGCCCTCGATGAGTTCGTTGGGAATGCCGGCGGTGCCGAAGCCGCCGATGAGAACCGTGGCGCCGTCTGGGATGCCTGCCAGGGCATCGGCGACCGAGCGCGCGATCTTGTTGATCATGAAGCCTGTCTCCGGGAGTGAAGAAAAGAAAGCGAGGAAGCGAACCGCCTGAACACGCCGACCGATTCTGCGAACCGCCGATTTGTTCGTCTAAAGAACATTTGTTCGTATAATGAATTTTAGAGAGGATCGCGCACCATGGCAACCCACCCCACACAACCCGATACACCCGCACCCGGCGACAGCTACGTGCAGTCTTTTGCGCGGGGGCTGCAGGTGATCCGCTCGTTCAGCGCCAATGCGCCGCACCAGACGCTCAGCGAGGTGGCCGCCGGCAGCGGGCTGACGCGCGCGGGGGCACGCCGCATCCTGCTCACGCTGCAGACGCTGGGCTATGTGGTGACCGACGGCAAGCTCTTCACGCTCACGCCGCGCATCCTCGACCTTGGGTTTGCGTACCTCTCGTCCATGCCGATCTGGAACCGCGCCGAGCCGGTGATGGAAGCGCTGGTGCAGCAGGTGCAGGAGTCGTGCTCGGCCGCCGTGCTCGACGCGACCGACATCGTCTACGTGCTGCGAGTGCCGACGAAGAAGATCATGCACATCAACCTGGGTGTGGGCTCTCGCCTGCCGGCCTACTGCACATCGCTCGGCCGGCTGCTGCTGGCGGACCTCGATGACGACGAGGCGCGCGCGCGACTCGAAGCCTCGAACATCGAGGCGCTGACGAAGCACACGGTGACCGACATCGATGCGCTCATGGCCAAGGTGGCGCAGGCACGCAAGCAGCAGTGGTGCCTGGTGAACCAGGAACTCGAGGAAGGCCTGATCTCGGTGGCCGCACCTATCGTCGATCGGCAAGGGCGCATGGTGGCCGCACTCAACATCAGCGGACAAGCGAACCGCACCAGCGCGAAGGCAATGCAGGAGACGATGCTGCCCGCGCTGCGCGAAGCGGCGGAGCGGATCTCGCGCATGCTCTGACCCGAATGGGTATTCATGGACACGTCACACCGGCTTTTTAGATTGCGCTTCGCACTAAAAACCATGGGAGGGTCCATTCATGTCCATTCGCTTCGCCTCGTCCAACTTGCCGCGTCACCTGATGCTGGCAGTCGTTTCCTCTGCTGTTCTCGCCGCGTGCGGCGGCAGTGACGGCGGCAGTGTTGCCTTTCCCCCGGTAGCGGCAACACCCGCTCCGCCTCCCGCGCCAGCACCTGCTCCCCAGCCGCCACAAGACGACTCGGCAGGATTGCCCCACAAGCTGACCGGCTGGGCCTCCCTGGCCGATACGTTCCGCTGGCCCGGCCCGACCACCGGCCAGTTCATCACCGCCGCGCTCGGCGTGACGCCACCCTTCCTCAACGGCCAGCCGCTGCCGGGCTTCTCGGCACTGCTGAAGAACGATGACGGCACCTGGACCGCCATGCCCGACAACGGCTACGGCAGCAAGGGCAACTCCGGCGACTTCGTGGTCGGCTTCTACAACGTCAACATCGACTTCCGCACCGCGGCCAACGGCACGACGGTGCCCGGCACCATCAAGGTGAACAGCCACGTCAATTTCAACGACGCCAACGGCTTCCTGAAGGACGGCAAGGGCGTCGACCTGAAGATCACCGCCGACTACGCCAACTACCAGACGGTGTCCGGCAACAATCTGGTCGACAGCGGCAAGCCGGTGGACGCGCGCATCGTCAGCGGCCGGCTGCTGACAGGCTTCGACCTCGACGTCGAGTCGATCGCCCGCGCCAAGGACGGCACTTGGTTCGTCGGCGAGGAGTTCGGCCCCTACATCCTGCACTTCGACAAGAACGGCACGCTGATGGGCGACCCGGTGCCGCATCCGTTCCTGCGCAGCCCGTCCAACCCGCTGGTGATGAACGACGGCGCCACCGCGACCTCGCTCTCGAGCCGGGGCTTCGAGAGCCTGGCCTTCAACGGCGACGGCAGCCGCCTCTACGCGGTGCCCGAAGCAGCGCCCTCGCTGGCCTCGTTGAGGCCGGTGGCAGACGACGAGCGCTACCTGAACTTCTTCGAGTTCGACCCCACCTCGATGCTCTACACCGGCAAGAACCCGGTCTACAAGAAGGACGGTCCCGCCAAAGACAACCAGATCGTGATCGGCGACATGACCAACGTGGGCGGCAACAAGTTCGTGCTGATCGAGCGCGACAGCCTGTACGGCTCGAAGGCAGTGGTCAAGCGCCTGTACATGGTCGACCTCGACGTGAAGGATGCCAACGGTGTGCTGAAGAAGACGCTGCTGGTCGACCTGCTGAACATCTCCGACCCGACGGACATCGGCGGTCCGCTGGCCAGCGTGGTGGCCGGCAAGTTCAGCATGCCCTTCGATTCGGTCGAGAGCGTCGAGGTGGTGGACGACAACACCCTGGCCGTTGCGATCGACACCAACTTCCCGACGGAAGACGGTCGCGTTCCCGGCAAGCCGGACGACACGGAAGTCATCACGATCCGCTTCGACCAAGCGCGGTTCAAGCGCGTCGCGTCGAAGACGTAAGGAGAGCCCGGGGCTCCCTCGGTCAGCCCTCCGAGTGGATACCCTTCATGATGATCACGCCGCCCAGGCGCGTGGTGTCGGCGCGCATGCGCTTGGCCAGCGTGTCAGGTGAGCCGGGCTGTGCCTGCCAGCCGGTCTTCAGCAGCGCCTCGCTCACGTCGGGAGAGCTGATCACTTCGACCAGCGCTGCATTGAGCTTGGCGACGGCCGCGGGCTTCATGCCGGCGGGCGCGGCCAGCGCGGTCCAGATTTCGAGGTCGGCGCCGCGCACGTCCGCATCGCGAATCGTGGGCAGTTCGCTGGCCAGCGGGCTGCGCTCGGGCGAGGTCACGCCAATGGCCTTGATCTTTCCCGACTTGATGTGCGGCAACGCGAGGCCGGGCGGCAGCAGCGCCAGCTGGATCTCGTTGGCCAGCAGGCCCGCAATGACCTGCGGGTTGCCGGTGTAGGGCTTGTGCTGCGCGGTGATGGCTGCGCGGCTCTTGATGAGCTCCATGCCCAGGTGGCCCACGGTGCCCACGCCCGGCGTACCGTACTTGCCGCTGCTGCCGAGGTTGCGCACCCACAGCAGTTGGTCGGCCGCGGTCTTGCCCGTGGCGCTGCCCGAGACAGCCAGCACCAGCGGCGCGGTGCCGATGAGGCCGACGGGCGCAAAGTCTTTCTCGGGGTCGAAAGGCAGCGCCGGATTGAGCAGCTTGGCGATGGTGAGGTTGCCGTTGATCAGCGCGCCGATGGTGTGATCGTCGGTGGCCTTGGCCACCAGGTCGGCCACGGTGTTGCCGCTGGCGCCGGGCTTGTTCTCGACGACCACCGGCTGGCGCAGGATCTTCGACAGCGGTTCGGCAATGGCGCGAGTCGCGAGGTCGGGCGATGCGCCGGCGGGAAAGCCCACGAGGATGTGGACGGGCTTGGTCGGCCAGGCGTCGGCACCGGCTGCCGGGCGTTGTTGGGCCCAGGAGCCCGGTGCGAACAACGAAGTGGCAACGGCTGCAGCGCCGCCTTCGAGCAAGCGGCGTTTGGTGATCGTCAAGGGAGGCTCCAGAGCGATGAAAAGAAGCGGTGAAATGTCACCACTTTGTTTCAAACGTTACAGGATCATGCTCTGCTGCGCAAGTCAGAAGGAGGTTTGCACAGGGCCTTTATCGCGTCGGACGCGACAGCACTTCACCTTCGCGACGAAGCCCCCAGCAACCGCCTCTGCGTCGGAAAAAGCGACCAGCCCCAGTGCTGCTGCGCATAGCCCCACAGCCCCTGCTTGAAGAACAGCGTGACGAGGATCGCCAGCATGCCCAGGCCCAGCAGGTACCAGGTGCCGTAGTCGCTCAGGAACTTGTTGAGCGCCCAGAAGATGAGCGCGCCCACCAGCGGCCCCTCGATGCGGCCGATGCCGCCGATGACCACCATGAAGATGGCGAAAGCCGTCCAGTTGACGCTGAAGGCCGCATCGGGGCTTATGCGCAAATTGCCCACGAAGTACAGCGCCCCCGCGAGCCCCGCGCCGAAAGCCGCGACCACATACACCGCGAGCTTCATGCGCGCCACCGGAATGCCTTGCGACTCGGCCGCCACTTCGTTGTCGCGTATCGCCAGCAACGCCAGGCCGCGCTTGCTGCGCAGGAACAGGTATACCAGCGCGATGGCCGCGACCACGCAGGCCAGCGCCATCCAGTAGGTGGTGCTTTCGCGCGTGGCCTTCTCGATGCCGCGCAGCGCAGTGAGCGTAGTGCCCGAGCCGCCGCCCACCGCCGACACGTTGGCAAAGCTCAGGCGGAACACCTCCGCGATGACCCATGTGCCGATCGCGAAGTAGCCACCCGACAGACGAAACGCGACGAATGACACGGGTATGGCGATGAGACCCGCAGCCAGCGCGCCCAGCGGTATCGCAATGAACGGATTGATGCCCGCGAAGTTGCCGAGCATCAGCATCACGTAGCCGCCGAAGCCGAAGAAGGCCTGCTGCCCGATGCTCACCATTCCGCCGTATCCGGCAAGCAGGTTCCACATCATTGCGAAGATGAAGTAGCAGGCGATCTCGACGAACTCGCGCATCCAGCTCGACTCGCCCCACCACGGGAGGCTGGCGGCAACGAGCACGAGGGCGATGCCGACGAAGAGTGCGACGCGGCTCGCGGCGGTGGCACGCTCGACGGCGATGAGGGGTGGGGGCATGCTCGTCATTCGGTTCATCCACGCGTTTTCGGAAAGAGCCCCTGCGGCCGCAGCACCAGCACGACGAGGAACACGATGTGCCCGAACCAGATGCCCCAGCCCGGATCGAGCCTGAAGCCGATCTGCTGCGTGATGCCGAGAATCATCGCGCCGGCCAGCGTGCCCCAGAAGGAGCCCATGCCGCCGATGATCACGGCCTCGAACGCGAAGAGCAGCAGCAGCGGCCCGTCGGAAGGCGAGACGGTTGTTCGCATGCCCTGCAGCGCGCCCGCGATGGCGATCAGTACGAAGGCGATGGCAGTGGCAAGCGCGTAGACCTTC
Organism: Variovorax sp. YR566; assembly: GCF_051992195.1. Classification (NCBI taxonomy): domain Bacteria; kingdom Pseudomonadati; phylum Pseudomonadota; class Betaproteobacteria; order Burkholderiales; family Comamonadaceae; genus Variovorax; species Variovorax sp. YR566. Next base: position 6,332,478 of record NZ_CP197092.1, read on the forward strand.
TTCGCGTTCAGCCCCATGAGTTCGGCGATCTCGCGGTCGTCGGACACGGCGCGAAACGACCGGCCCAGCGCCGTGCGCGCAAAGAGCCACTGCAGAGCGCCCGTCGCAACGACCGCGATGGCCAGCACGATGAGCGGCAGCACGCCGAGCGACATCGCATCGCCCAGCGCAATGCCCTGCGTGTTGAGCCCGCCGGTCTCGATGGCACGCGGATCGGCCGAGAACAGTTCGAGCAGCAGGTTCTGAATGACGATCGACAGGCCGAAAGTGACGACCAGCGAAGGCAGCGGGTCCTTGCCGAGCGTGCCGTTGAGCACGTAGCGCTGCAGCGCGTAGCCGAAACCGAAGGCCACCGGCAGCACCGCGAGCGCCACGAGCCAGGGCATGGCATCGCCCGTCAGCGACACGCCTGCGATGACCGCGAACGCGCCGAGGATGATGAAGTCACCCTGCGCCGTATTGGTGAGCCGCATCACGCCGAACATCAGCGACTGGCCCAGCGCGAACAGCGTGTAGAGGCCGCCGAGCAGCACGCCTTGAACGAGGGTTTCAAGCATGGGCGGCCTCGATGCCGAAGTAGGCCTGCGAGATCTGTTCGCGCGTGAGGTCGGCGGAATTTCCTTCGAGCGACACGCGACCTTCCTGGAAGCAGTAGATGCGCTGAGAGACCTGCCGCGCCATGGTCACGTCCTGCTCGACGATGACGACGGTCATGCCCTCGCCGGTGATCGTGGGCATGGCGGCATAGATCTCTCGGATGACGATGGGCGCGAGGCCGAGCGACAACTCGTCGCACAGCAGCAGCTCGGGGTTGCTCATGAGCGCGCGGCCGAGCGCGACCATCTGCTGCTGGCCGCCCGACAGCGACGTGCCCGGCTGGTGCCGCTTCTCGGCGAGTATGGGAAACAGCTCGTACAGGCGCTGAAGATTCCACGGGCCCTTGCGCGCGGCGGTGGCGCCCATGAGCAGGTTCTCCTCGACGCTGAGGCTGGGAAACAAGCGGCGGCCTTCGGGAACCATGGCGAGGCCGCGGCGCACGATGTCGCCGGGAGGCATCCCGCCGATGGGCTCACCCTTGAAGCTGATCGCTTCGCGAGGCGCGCGCACCAGGCCCGTAAGGCTCTTGAGGAAGGTCGACTTGCCCGCGCCGTTGGCACCGATGATGGCGACGAGCTCGCCCCGGGCCAGCGAGAAGTCGATGCCGAACAGGGCCTGGGCGTCGCCGTAGAAAGCCTTGAGGGCGTGGGTGGAAAGCAGCGCGCTCATGCCTCCATCCCCATGTACACGCGCCGCACCTCCGGGTCGTTCATCACCGCGCGCGGCTCGCCTTCCGCCAGCTTCTGCCCGAAGTTGATGACGAACAAGCGGTCCGCCAGCGACAGCAGCGCATGCACCACGTGCTCGATCCAGATCATCGTCACGCCCCGTGCCTTGATGCGCTTGAGCTCCCCGACCAGCACCGCGGCCTCTGGCTCCGTCAGCCCACCCGCGATCTCGTCGAGCAGCAGCAACTGCGGCCGCGTTGCCAGCGCGCGCGCCAGTTCCAGCCGCTTGCGATCGAGCAGGGTCAGCCCACCCGCAGGCTTGTTCGCGTGCGGCATCAGCCCCGTCTGCTCCAGCACCTCGTGCGCCGTCTGCCACGCCTCGCGCTCGGTCTGCTGCCCGCCGAAGCAGGCGGCCGTGACGAGGTTCTCGAACACGCTCATGTTGCCGAAGGGCTGCGGCACCTGGTAGCTGCGCCCGATGCCCGCATGACAGCGCTGGTGCGGCCGCAGCCGCGTCACGTCGCGGCCCGCGTACTCGACGCGCCCCGCATCGACGCGCACGTCGCCCGAGATCAGGTTGAACAGCGTGGTCTTCCCCGCGCCGTTCGGCCCGAGGATGCCCAGCGTCTCGCCCTCGGTCACCGACAGCGTGATGTCGTCCGTGACCTTGAGCGCCCCGTAGGACTTGCTCACGGCATGCAGTGCCAGCAGCGTCATGACGGTCAGAGCAGCCGCAGCTTGCCGCCGGCAGGAATGTTCGTCGCCGCCTCGTTGTTCACGATGGTCAGCTCCACCTTGTACTTCTGGCCCTTGCCCCATTGGCCGAGCACCAGCGGTGTCTTGCTGACGTTCTTGAACGGCCCCTGGCCGCCCCACTTCACCGGGCCGACTACCGAGTTGATCGAGGTCGATGCCACGGCGTCGCGCACGTCCGAAGCCTTCAGCGACTTGGCACGCCCGAGTGCATTCGCTGCCACTTCGAACAACGCATGCGCAAAGCCGATGGGCTGCGTCCACTGCTTCTTCGCACCGGCTTCATAGGCATCGGCCAGCGCCTTGGTGCTTTGCTGCGTGAGGCTCGACGTGAACGGATGCGATGGGCTCCACCACACCTCGGTCGACAGGCCATCGCCCAGGTCGCCCAACGCCTCGATCGCGCCGGGGAACAGCAGTGCCTTGCCGAGCGTGATGATCTTCGGCTTGAAGCCCTGCTGCCGCGCCTGCGTGAGAAAGGTCTTGGCGTCGGGCGGAATCACCACGCCGGTGACGATCTCGACGCCCTCTTTCTTGAAGGCCGCGATCTGCGCGCTGAAGTCCTGCGTGCCGTTCTGGAAGCGCCCAGGGTCGGTGAGCGTGAAGCCCATCTGCGCGAGCGGCTTCGGGAAGCCCAGCTCCTTGTCGCCCCAGGCGTTGCCGTCGCCGTCGTTCGGGAACAGGCCGCCCACCTTCTTGTTGGTGGCGAGCGTCTTCCAGCCGTTGGTGAAGTTGGCGATGACGTCTTCGAGGCCCCAGAACATGTGATACGTCCAGTTGAAGCCCTTCGCCGGGTCGCCCTTGCGGCCGAAGAACCAGGGCTGCCACGGCACCACGCTGGAGATGCAGGGCACCTCGTTGAGTTCGCACGCATCGCTCACGGGGTTGGCGGTTTCGGGCGTGCCGGCGGTGAGCACCAGCGCGACCTTGTCTTTCAGGATCAGGTCGTTCGCCACCTCGCCCGCGCGGTTGGGGTTCGACTGGCTGTCCTTCAGCACGATCTGCACCGCGTATTTCTTGCCGCCGACACTGATGCCGTCCTTGAAGGCGGTCTTCATCTGGTCGATGACCCATTTGTCTGCCTCGCCGAAGGGCGCGAGCGGACCGGTCTGAGGCGACACGTAGCCGATCTTCAGCGTGTCGGCCGCGAAAACCAGTGGCGTTGCGCCCGAGGCCATCAGCGCGGCCGCGGCCTGCGTGAACTGTCTGCGATTGAATGTCATGGTTGTCTCCGTCTCTTGTGTTTTTTGTGCCGCCCGATCAGGGGTCAGCGCGCGAAGTGCGGCGGTATCTGCGCGTCGACGTTCACCCACACGCTCTTGACCTGCGTGTATTCGCGCATCGCATCGAACCCCATCTCGCGGCCGTAGCCGCTCTGGCCGACGCCGCCGAAGGGCGAGCCGGGGTTCACGCGCTTGTAGCTGTTGATCCAGACCATGCCGGCGTGCAGGTCGCGCGCGACCTTGTGGGCGCGCTGCAGGTTGTTGGTCCACAGGCCGCTGCCGAGGCCGTAGTCGGTGCCGTTGGCGATCTGCATCGCCTCTTCGTCGTTCTTGAAGGTGAGCACGGTGACGAACGGGCCGAACACCTCTTCCTGCGCGACGCGGTCCTTGTACGACCTGGCGCGCATCACGGTGGGCTCGACGTAGCAGCCCTTCGCAAGATCGCCGCCTGGCGACTTGCCGCCCGCGAGCAGTTCGCCGCCCTCGCCCAGCGCCACTTCCACATAGCTCAGCACGCGCTCGCGATGCTGCGCGCTGGTGAGCGGGCCCATCTCCGTCGCCTCGTCGAGCGGGTTGCCGAGGCGGATCGACTTCGCAAGCGGAATGAACTGCTCGAGGAAGGCATCGGCGACCTTCTCGTGCAGCATCAGCCGCGAGCCCGCAATGCAGGCCTGCCCCTGGTTGTGGAAGATGGCCCACGCGCTCCCGTTGACTGCAGCCTGCAGGTTCGCGTCTTCGAAGACGATGTTCGGCCCCTTGCCGCCGAGTTCGAGCTGCACCTTCTTCAGGTTGCCCGCGCTGGCCTGCACGATGCGCCGGCCCGTGGCGGTGCTGCCGGTGAACGCGATCTTGGCGATCTCCGGGTGCTCGGCGATGTACTGGCCCGCCACGCTGCCAAGCCCCGGCAGCATGTTGACCACACCTGGCGGCAGGCCGGCCTCGGCCATCAGCTCGGCGATGCGCAGGGACGACAGCGGCGTGATTTCAGCCGGCTTCATCACGATGCAGTTGCCGGCCGCGAGCGCGGGCGCCATCTTCCAGCTGGTGAACATCAGCGGAAAGTTCCACGGCACCACTTGGCCGACAATGCCGACGGGCTCGCGCAGCGTGTAGTTGAGAAAGCCCTCTTCGACCGGAATGGTCTCGCCCTGGAACTTGTCGGCCATGCCACCGAAGTAGCGGAAGCACGCTGCCGTGCGCGGCACGTCGAGCCGGCGCGAATCGCGGATCGGGTGGCCGGTGTCGAGCGATTCGAGGCGCGCGAGTTCTTCGCCGTTGGCTTCGATGAGGTCGGCGAGCTTCAGCAGGATGCGGCCACGGTCGGCGGCAGCCATGCGGCTCCATTTCGGGAAGGCGCGCTTCGCAGCAGCGACGGCCTTGTCGACGTCGGCCTTGCCGGCCAGCGCGACCTGGGCGATGGGCGTGTTGTCGTGCGGGTTCAGCGTGGCGAGGGTCTCGCCGGATTCGGCATCGATGAAGCGGCCGTCGATGAAGAGCTGGTGGCGGATGGAAAGAGCAGGCATGAGTTTCCTCTCCCTCCCCGCTTGGGGAGAGTTGGATGGAAGGGCGTCGGGAGGGAGAGAAAAACCGGTCAGAACTCGACCGGAATCTCCGGGCTCTCTCCCTTCTGGATTTCGTACACAAGGCTTGGCGAACCGTTCTCCCACACCAGCAGCATCGAGCGCTTGGGGCTGAAGCCCTGGTGGCGGCAGTAGGCGGGCATGGCTGCCATGTCGCCGGCCTTCATGATCACGCGGGCCATGGGCCTGCCGGTGTTCTTGTCGCCGCAGTCCCAGTGGATTTCGTCGGTCATCTGGAAGAACCACTCGACACGATCGTTGCCGTGGATGATCGGCAGGATGTGCTCCTCGGTCGTCGGGCACATGTAGCTGTGCTTCACCACCGAGGTGAAGCTCGGGTTCCAGGTGACCTGCGAGCGGCTCAGGAAGCCGAAGAGATTGAAGGCGTGCACGTCGTTCTCGAAGCCGGGCTCGGGGTGCAGCTCGGGCTGGCCCTGCGGCACGTCGGCAAAGGCGCGGTTCACCGGAGCGCCGCGTTCGTCGCTGCGCAGGTCGAGGTCTCCCTTCAGGCCCACGCAGCGCTTGGCAAGTTCACGCGCCCTCGTGATCTTGGCGGTGTTGTTGCCGTTCTTGCGGCCGTAGGGCGAGCCGGTTTCCTGCGGCGCGGCGAAGGGGTCGAAGCTCTCGTTGGTCCAGTCGTCGAGCATGGCCTCGAAGGTGGCGCGGATCTGCGCGGTCGGGAAGTTCTCGAGCAGGTCGATGCCCGCGTCCTTCATGGTGCCGTTGAAGCTGCCGGCGTACAGGTCGACCGACTCGTAGTGGTTGACGGTGCCGAACACGTCGTCGAAGTTGACCCAGCCGTAGAAGAAGCCCCAGGCCACGTCGCGCATCAGTGCGCGCAGGTAGCTGCCGGCGTCCATGGTGTGGCTCATGGGGCGGCCGTCGCGGGTCTTCCAGCCGATGTGCACGAAGTATTCGTCGCGGCGGAAGCTGAAGCTGCCGAGCGAAAAGTCCTTGTAGCCGAGCGTGGCGTCGGGCTGCGACGCGATCACCTTGGCGAGTTCTGCGGGTGCGTTCATGGTGTGTGGCTCCTGGATTCGGGTGCGGTCAATGCACTCAGTGCGATTGGCAGATGTCGGCCCACTTCTCGACCGAGAGGTCGCCCTTGCAGCTTTGCAGGACGATCACGCCCGGCTCGCCGACGCTGCGGAACTGGTAGGCGGTGTTCTTCGGCAACAGGCCCTGGTGGCCGCGCGAGAGCTTCATCCAGCCCATCTTCTTGCCCTTGGGCTCGCCCTTGACGAGCACGGCGCCGTTCTTTTCCTTGTCGGCCACTGTCTGGCCGTCGTCGAGCTGCACGAGGTGCACTTCGACGTCGCCGTCCATCACGAGCGCGAATTCGTCGTGCGCGCAGGTGTACCAGGGCGAGGTGCCTTCGGCGCGCAGCGTCTCCAGTACGTAGATCTGGTTCTGGCCGAACACGACCTTCTCGTAGGGTTTGCTGATGCTCGCGATCTCGAAGCAGTTGGAGAACGCGTAGTGGCGAACGTCGTCGTCGATGGGCTCGACATGACCCTTCTCGAAGTGCTTGAGTGAACCGAAGCGGGTCTTGTAGGCGGTCGCAGTGGTGGCTGTCATGGCTTGTCTCCTGTTGTCTCCAGTGATGGGTGAACTCTAGGAGTCAAGCGGCGGCACCGGTAGGGACCAGTTTGGAAGAGGATTATTCGGAGCTTCCGAACAATCGCAGGGGTTTACCCCCGTTCGGACGCTATCCGCTGGAGCGGCTGAACTCGATGAGCTCGGCAGGAATAAGGCCTCGCTCGATCAGCGTGGCGTCCCACGGCGGCACGCGCGTGAAGCGGGTGGCGATGTGCTCGATGAAGAGGCGCAGCTTCAGCGCATTGCGCGAGGTGCCCGCATAAACCGCGCTCAGCGAGAACGACGACAGCTGGTGCTCGGCCAGCACCACGCGCAGCTCGCCGCGCGCAATGGCATCGCCCGCCACCAGCGTGGGCAGGCAGACGATGCCCGCATGCTCCAGTGCATATTCGCGCAGCAGGTGCACGCTGTTGGTCAGCAGCGCGGCGTTCAGGTAGATGGTGGTCTGCTCGCCCTCGTGGTGAAAGGTCCATCGGTCGCGCGTGGGGTAGCCCGAGTAGAGGCCCAGCTTGTGCCGGTGCAGGTCGCGCGGCGCGGCGGGCGTGCCGTGCGCTTCGAGGTACGCCGGCGTGGCGCACAGCACTCGCCGCACCGGAAAGAGCGGCCGCGACACCAGCTCCTGCGAGGCCGCTGGAAAGATCTGCAGCGCGCAGTCGACGCCGGCCTTCACGGGGTCGGCCACCGCGTCGCTCACGATCAGCTCGAGGTGGATGTCAGGGTAGGTCGTCTGGAACTCGCGCAGCAGCGTGGCGAAACGGCCCAGCACCATGCCGGTGAGTGCATGCACGCGCAGGATGCCCGAGGGCGTGCCGCGCGCATCGCGCATCTGGTCGACGATGTCGTTGGCGCGCCCCACCAGCTCGGTGCAGTCGCGCAGGAAGGCCTGGCCCATGTCGCTGAGCCTCACCACGCGCGTGCTGCGATGGAACAGCGGGGCGCCCAGGAACTCTTCGAGTTGCTTGACCCGCGTAGTGACGACTGAATTGGCCACGCGCAGCTGCCGCGCCGCTTCCGCAAAGCTCTGGGTCTGCGCGACGCGAACGAAAGTTTCAATGCTTTGGAGGCGGTCCACGGCGGCACTGTACTGCGGGGCCGGTCGGCGCGGGGCGCCACGGGACGTTGCGGGCAAGCCTAAAGGCCTCGAAAGACCGTTATCCCTGTGTCGGGGAGTTACGTGCCCCACTTACAATCCCTGCCGCATCACCCACCCCTACGAGGTCTTGTCCGCAATGCCCAAGAGCCCCCGGCCACGCGCCCGTTTCAGCTTCTCCCCCACCGTGCGCGCCCTGTTCCTGGCCGCGGCAACCTGCGGCGCCGTGCTCCCGGCGCTGGCCGCCATCGAGCATGAGGAGGTCGACAAGCTCATGCAGGCCGGCAAGCTCGACGAGGCCCTGACGAAGGCCGACGCCTTCCTCAAAGACAAGCCGCGCGACCCGCAGATGCGCTTTCTCAAGGGCGTGATCCAGCTCGACACCGGCAAGCGCAACGAGGCCATCGCCGCCTTCACCCAGCTCACGCTGGACGCGCCCGAGCTGCCCGAGCCGTACAACAACCTCGCGGTGATCTACGCGAGCCAGAACCAGTTCGACAAGGCACGCAGCGCGCTCGAAAGCGCCATTCGCACCAACCCCAGCTACGCCACCGCCCAGGAAAACCTCGGCGACGTGTATGCACGGCTGGCCAGCCAGGCCTACAGCAAGGCCTTGCAGCTCGACCAGAACAACACGGCCGTGCAGCCCAAGCTGGCGGTGATCCGCACGCTCTTCACGCCGACACCGCCGGGCGCCAAGTCGACAGCCCTGGTGGCCTCGGCAGCACCTGTCCCGACGGCAAAGGCGCCGGCTCCCGCGCCAGCCCCCGCTGCGCCGCCGCCACCAGTCAAGGTTGCCGCAGCTCCCGCACCGGTGGCCGCCGCGCCCAAGGCGCCCGAGGCAAAGGCGCCCGAAGCGGCGCCGGCTCCAGCCCCCGCACCGGCCCCCGCCGCCAGCACCGCTTCCAATGCCGAAGTCGAATCCGCCGTGCGCGCCTGGGCTTCGGCCTGGGCCAGCCAGGACATGGACCGCTACCTCGCGGCCTACGGCCCCGACTTCACGCCCACCGGCGGCCAGAGCCGCAAGGGCTGGGAAGAAGACCGCCGCGCCCGCATCGTCGGCAAGTCGAGCATCAGCGTGAACATCGAGAACCTCGCGATCAAGGTCGACGGGCAGAACGCGACGGCCAAGTTCCGCCAGATCTATCGCGCGGACAACCTCAACGTTTCGAGCCGCAAGACGCTGGACCTGCAGCGCTCCGGCAATCAATGGCACATTCGCAAGGAAAGCGTCGGCGGCTAGTGGCAGACATCGTCCGGCTCGGCCGGCTTCAGAATCCCCCGTTTCGTCTGCGCAGCGGACAACTGCTCGCAGCGCTCATGACCGCATCGGCGCTGATGCTGGCGGCGCCCGGTGCGGCGCTGGCGTCGAACAGCACCCACAAGGCGGGCAGCGCCAAAGCCGCCAGCGGCAGCACCAAGGCCAAGGCAGCGAGCAGCAGCCGCTCCGCCACGCGCGGCGCGACTGGCCGCTCTTCTTCCGCCAAGGGCAAGAAGGGCGTGCCCGCCGCAGAGACCCGAACAGCTGCCGCGACGGCAACAAGGCCCACACGCAGGTCGGCATCCGCCTCCTCCATCCAGGAAGCCAGCAACGCCGAAGCCCGCCTGATCGCGGTCTATGAAATGTTCGGCCGTGGCCAAGCCCGCCCCGCGCTCGCCAAGGCCCGTGACCTGGTGCGCGACTATCCGAACTTCCAGCTTGCACAGCTCGTCTACGGCGACCTGCTTGCGGCGCAAGTGCCCCCGTCGAATGCCCTGCCCGACACCGCCAGCATCGCGAAGATGCGCGGCAACCCCGCCATGGCCGAGCTGCACGAGGAATCGAAGCGCCGCCTGCAGGCCCTGCGCGAGCGTCCGCCGGCCAACACCGTGCCGTCGCAGTTCCTGACGCTCTCGACCCGCAGCCGCTACGCCATTGCCGTCGACGCCTCGCGCTCGCGGCTGTACCTGTTCGAGAACTCGGACAAGGGCCTGAAGCTCACGGCCGACTACTACATCTCGGTCGGCAAGTCGGGCACCGACAAGGTCACCGAGGGCGACGCGCGCACCCCGCTGGGCGTGTACTACATCACCAGCAGCCTCGATCCGAAGTCGCTGAAAGACTTCTACGGCGCGGGCGCCCTGCCCATCAACTACCCCAACCCGTACGACGTGCGACGCGGCAAGACCGGCGGCGGCATCTGGCTGCACGGCACCCCGCCCCAGCAGTTCGCCCGGGCGCCACTGGCAAGCGACGGGTGCGTGGTCATGGCAAACCCTGACCTGAAGCAGCTTTTGCGAAAAGTGCAAATTGGCGCCACCCCGGTGGTGACCGCGCGCAGCCTGCAATGGATTTCACAACCGCAGGCCGAAAAAGAAACCCAGTCAATTACAAGCGCTATCAATGGCTGGAAAGATGCGCGAGCCAATGGAAATGAAGCGCAATTGAAGAAATTCTATTTGCCCGATTTCCAGCGCAGCAGCAAGAAATCCACTGAAGGAATTTCGGCTGTCGACGAAGAAGTGAAATACGCGCAGGGCAAGCGCGTGCAATTCAAGGACATGTCGTACCTCCACTGGCGGGACGGTGACGACACCATGATTGTTACCTTCGGCGAAGTGTTCGAAGGCGAGAAGAGCGGACGTTCCCGGCGCCAGTACTGGTTACGCCAGGGTACCGACTGGAAGCTCTTTCACGAAGAAATCCTGGGCTGAGGCCCGGTCGAATCCCTCTCGGCGACGGGGTCACCCCCTCAAACCCGTGACTTTTTGCTCACGGGTTTAGCCTTTTTTCACTGTTACATCTGGCCCTTTGGGGCTTCGTGCTACGTAACACGTAACGCACTTGTTCCCGTAACACCCCCGTTTCGCGCGTTCCCGGCGACGTAACGTCGCATCCCCTCTTCATGGGAGGCGCCGCGCGCCCTACAGAGGGAAAAATTCACTTCCAAACTGTCCACCAGCTGACCAGGTCTCTTCCTGGCTCGGGCTGGCAGGAGGCTTGCAGCCACCCTGCTTTACTCCTTTTGGCTAGCACACCTGGGCGAAAGTCTTGCGGGTTTGCCTTGTTGATACACGGAGTTACGCTGTATAACATCCACCTCGCAAGCCTTTGTTAACACTTCCTGAAAGGGGAAATCATGCTTAGCTCTATTACTCGTTTTCTGCGCGACGAAGAAGGTGCAACCGCAATTGAATATGGAATTATTGCGGGGCTCATGGCAATTATCTTGATTGGGATCTTTTCCGAAACAAGTGGCATCGGCAAGGCACTGATTGATATGTTCAGCTACATCGGGGGAAAGCTGCCTAAAGCGGACAGCTGAGAGCATCGATTTGCGACCGGAATTCGTCCTGCTTCTCTGGCTGGCCCTGATCGCCGTCCATGACTTTCGCAGGCGCATCGTTCCCAACTGGCTGGTGCTGTCGGGCGCCGTTGCGGCGCTCGCACAGCTCGCCCTCGGCTTCCAACCCGTGGGGATCGGCTGGTCGGAAGCCTTGCTCGGCTTTGCCGCGGGATTCGGTGTTCTCCTGCTTTTCTACGCCCTCGGCGTCATGGGAGCAGGCGACGTGAAGTTCGCAGGCGCTCTCGGTCTGTGGATCGGCCCAGCCGCACTCTTTCCTGTCTGGATCGGAGGCAGTCTTCTCGCCGCGGCTCACGGCATCCTCTGGCTGGCTCTGCAGCGCTGGCCGCTGTTTCCACGGCTCGCACTCCTGCTTTCGAGGCAACGCGCGACAGCCGAAGGCGCAGTGCCCATCGAACGCCGTGCGCGTTTTGTCCCTTATGCGGCCTATCTGTCTCTGGCCACCGCGGTATGGCTGATTTGGGGGCGACAGAGGTAATCGCACACACAGCGGCAAGCCCGCGGATCGTCGATTTCCGTGTCGCCCACCCCCTCACTTTCAACACGCCGCCCATGATCCACCTCACCAAGATAGTCGCTGCCATCCTCGTGCTGCTCGCCATTGCACTGGGTGGCTACGCGTGGATGCTCAGCCGCCAAGCGCCTCCGCCCACAAAAACCGTTGCTGCACCAACTGCTGCGCCGACAAAGGCGCGGGAAACGACAACCTATCCCGTGGTCGTCGCGTCGAAGCCCCTGCTGGCGGGACAAGTCATTGCCGCCGAGGCACTGCGCATCGAACGCCTGCCGATCAATCCCGCAGGTGCATTCCAGACGACCGCTGATGCCGTCGGCCGTGTACCGGTACTGAATCTCGGCGAGGGCACGCCGTTGCAGGAAGGACAGTTGGTCTCGGGTCTCGCGCTGCGCGTGGCAGAGGGGGAGCGTGCCGTGGCCGTCAAGGCCGACGAAGTCATGGGCGTCGGCAACAAGGTTCAGCCAGGCGACTTCGTCGATGTCTTCGTGATGTTCAAGTCAGATGGCAAGGACATCGACCGCAGCCAGGCCCGACTGCTGCTCGCACGCAAGCGCGTGCTGGCATTCGGCAGCGCTTCCGTCGACGGCATGCAGCCCAAGGGAGCCGACGGCAAGGCGGGTACGGCACAGCCCCCCACACAACGCACCGAAGCAGCCAGGACAGCCGTTCTGGCAGTTGCAGTCGACGAGATCAACAGGCTGACGCTCGGCGAATCCAGCGGCCGGCTGCTGCTTGCACTGCGCAACCCGACCGACACTGCCGAGCCCGACCCCAAGCTCTTCGCGGAATTGCCTACCGCCTTGACGATCGCACCCGCCAAGCCTGGCGAACCACGCCGGGCGCCGCTTGGGGGACTGGACAAGGCGCAAGCCGGCCTGACGGCAATGGATTTTGTTTCCGGCAACGTGGCTGAAGGCAGTCGACGCCCCCATGCGGCAGCCCGGTCGCCCTCTCCCGGAAATTCCGGCCTGCCCGCACGCGGAGGCACTGAAGTTGAAGTGATTCGCGGCGAACGCAGTGAAACCGTGCGCTATTGACTGGCCGAGCCAATGACCGCCCAACAAGAAAGAAAACACATGCCGCACCGCGTGAAGTCGGACGATTTTCATCGCCAGTCCACCCGAAATGGGCCGCAGCAGTTTCGTCTCGTGTTCATTGCGCTGTCTCTCGCTTCGATCAGCGCTTTCCCCTCCATCTCGCGGGCCGCCGGTCCGCAGGCAAAGCCAGCGAGCCCGGCGCGCCAACAATCCGACACGCTCGTCATGCAGGCCGGCACGCAAAAAGAATTGCTGGTCGACAAGGGCATCGACCGCATGGCCATCGCGAACGAAGCCGTGGTCGGCGTAACGCTGACCCGAAAGGCTGCGGGTTCACCCGCCGCACGCCTCATCGTCACGGCCAAGGCCGCCGGCCGCACGACCTTGATGGTCTGGGAAAAAGGCAACCCGGCCGCCACGACTTACGCAGTGGAAGTGCGCCGCCGTGCGGCAATCGTGACGGGCTCCACCGACAGCCTCCCGGCTCACCAGCAAGCCACGGACATCGCCCTTTCGAGCGCAGACGAGAAGACCCCGCTGGTAGACCGCTCCATCGTGAACGTGCGCAGCCACACGGTGCAAGTCGAGGTCAAGGTCGTGGAGTTCAGTCGAAGCGTGTTGAAAGAAGCGGGGTTCAATCTCTCGTCCTATGGCGCCAACAGCCATGGCTTCAGTTTCAGCAACATCAGCCCGTCCGGGGCCCTCGCCGACGCATTCAGCCTTGCCTTGGGCTTCGGCAACGCCAACAAGGGCCGCGGCATGACGTTGACGTTGAATCTGCTCGAAGGTAACGGCCTCGCCCGCGTGCTTGCGGAACCGACACTGGTGGCGATGTCGGGCCAGAGCGCAAGCTTCCTCGCCGGCGGCGAGTTGCCGATTCCGGTACCGCAAAGCCTCGGCACGACGACTATCGAGTACAAGCCTTTCGGCATTGGGCTGTCGGTGACCCCCACGGTCCTGTCGAACGACCGAATCGTCCTGAAGGTCGCGCCGGAAGCAAGCGACCTCGACTACACCAACGCCCTGAGCATCGACGGCGTCGCGGTTCCCGCAATCACGACGCGCCGCGCGGACACAACCGTCGAACTCGGCGACGGCGAGAGCTTCGTCATCGGCGGCTTGGTGAGTCGCACCACGTCATCCAATGTCGACAAGGTGCCGCTGCTCGGCGACATCCCGATCCTCGGTTCGTTCTTCAGGCAGAACAAGTACACGATGAGCGAGAAGGAACTGGTGATCATGGTGACGCCGCATCTGGTCAAGCCCATCGCACGCAACACCGATCTCGCTCCATTCCTGCCGGGTACCGCAGAACAACGCGACGGCGCGGTGTGGCGCTCGATCTTCCTGGGCGGCGCAGCCAACACCGCGCTTCCAGGCTTCTCGCGTTGAAGAGACACCGGCGTGAACGCCAGAAATGCTGACCTCATGAACGCACCACGCGACAGCATTCCGGAAACGGGCGCGGAGACCTACTTGTTCGCATCGAGCAACGGCAGCCACATCACCTGGCTGACCGACGCGCTCGGGCGGCTGGGTTCCGTGGTCGTGCTTGCTCCAGACACGAAGTCGATCGACGAGCGCATCGCCCTGCTCGGTCCTGTCGCGATATTCATCGACTTTTCACCCGACCAGATGGCTGGTGCCAACCAGCTTCACCAGCGGCTTAAAAGGGACTGGCCCGCTTTGCCAGTGCTTGCCATGGGAACGTCGGCGGAGCCCACGGCGATGCTTGCAGCTCTGCGCGCGGGCGTCGATGATTTCGTCGATGTTGCAGCAGCGCCGAGTGAAGCAGTGACCACATTGAAAACATTGCTCGAGCGGCGCAGCAGCTTGCAAGGCGGTACCCGCGGCAACACCCTCGCGTTGCTTGGCGCGCGCGCTGGGCTGGGAGTGACCACGCTGGCGACCAGCCTGGCCCTCATGCTGAATGCTCAGTTGGCCCACGCGCCCGCAAGACCACCGTCGCGCGCGACGCGGCACGGGGTGGCTTTGCTAGATCTCGGCCTCCCTGCGCGCGACGGCTTGCTTTACCTCGACACCCAGAGCGGCTTCAGCTTCGTCGACGGCGTGCGCAACCTGCGGCGCCTTGACCAGACGCTGCTGCACACGGCCCTTGCGCACCACACCAGCGGTGTCGCCGTGCTGCCACTGCCCGCCAGCCTGTCGCAGGTGCGAGAGATCTCGCATGCCGATTCCGTGGCGCTGATCAAGAGACTCTCCGACTTCTTCGACTTCCAGATCGCGGACCTCGGCGGCTTCTCTACCGTCGACTTCATCGCTCAAACCCTGCGCGAGGCACAGCAGACCTGGGTCGTGTGCGACCAGAGCATCGGTGCCATCGTCTCCACAGCCAATCTGTTGAAAGAGCTTCGCGCACGCGGCGTCGAGACCGAGCAGCTATCCCTGGTCGTGAACAAATTCGACAGCCATGTCGGCCTGTCGGCGAAGGACATCGCCGAGCGCCTCGAATTGCCGCTGCTTCATGTGTTGCCCGCGCGCAGCGCACCGTTGCTGGCGGCCGCAAGCCGCGGGGAAATGCTGGTGCGTACCGCGCGTAGCGACCCCTATTCACAGGCCGTCACGGGCCTCGCTCGAAGCCTCCATCAGCAGTACATGTCCGCGTCGGGCCAACCGCCAGCGAAAGATCAGCGCTGGGTTGCACTGATGTCGCAAATCACCGGGCTCTGGAAGAGTTCAAACGAAAGTTGAGCCAATGTCCACCGATATCGAATTTGCCGACGACGATCAGGCATTCATCAATTCGCAGCAGTTCCAGGACATCAAGAGCTGGACGCACGACCATTTGCTCAGCCGCATCGAGGAGCTCGGGGCAGAGTTCGGTCGCTGGTCGCGAGCATCGATCCAGCAGTTCGTCGAGTTGGAGGTCGACAGCTTTGTACGGCTGCGCCGCGTGCCGATCAACGATCGCGAAATGCAGCTCATCTCCGACGCGCTCACAAAGGAGCTGGCGGGCTTCGGCCCGCTGGAAGACCTGCTCAACGATCCCGCGGTCGAAGACATCCTCATCAACGGGCACACGAACGTGTACGTATCGCGCAATGGCGTGCTCGAACGCGAAACGCTGCGCTTCGCCGATACCGAACACGTGATGCGCATCGTGCGCCGCATCCTTGCCCCACTGGGCCGACGGCTCGATGAAGCCAACCCGATGGTCGATGCGCGGCTTCCCGACGGAGGCCGCATCAACGTCATCATCGAACCCCTGGCCATCGACGGACTTTCGGTGTCGATCCGGAAATTCCGCAAGGAGCCGCTTACACCGGCAGACTTGGTCAAGCTGGGCACCTTCGATGCAGGCATGGCTCAACTGCTCGAGATCGCCGTACGCGCACGCTGCAACATCCTGGTCAGCGGCGGCACGAGTTCCGGCAAGACCTCTCTGCTCAACGCCCTCGCGAGCTTCATCCCGCCCGCCGAACGGGTGATCACGATCGAAGACACCGCGGAACTCTCGCTCGGCCACACCCACGTGGTGCGCCTCGAAAGCCGTCCTGGCGGCTTCGACGGCACCGGCGTGGTCTCGATCCGCGACCTGCTGCGCAACAGCCTGCGCATGCGGCCGGACCGCATCATCGTTGGCGAAGTCCGGGGCGCCGAGGTAATCGAGATGATGCAGGCGATGAACACGGGTCACGAAGGCTCGATGGGCACCATCCACGCCAGTTCGCCTCGTGAATGCCTCTATCGCCTAGAGATGCTTGCGGGCTTTGCGGGCTACCAGGGTAGCGAAGTGAGCTTGCGCCGCCAGATTGCCAACGCCATCGACTTCATTGTGCAGATCGGGCGCATGTCTGGTGGTCAACGGCGCATCGTGTCGCTGAGCGAAATCACGGGCGTCAACGACAACGTCGTGGCGATGCAGGAGCTATACCGATATGACCCGATCGTGTCGCCCGACGGCGAAGAGCGCGACCGGTGGATATCCCTCGGCATTGCACCCCACTCGCCCAAGATCACACGGTTCCGGCAGATGATGACGCGTTCGCAAGGGGATCGCCGTGGATGAGATTCTGCTGATCGTAGTGTGCCTAGCGTTGCTGCTCGCGGCGGCAGGCATTCTGCTTTGGCAATGGGCGCGAGGGCGTCAAGAGCGGCAAGCTGTCTATCGCCATCTGGCGCAGCAACTCGAGGCCAAGGCCGTTGCAGTCGCCGTGGAAGCTTCGCTGTCGGCTTCGCCGCGCACGTCGTTCATCGACACGCCCGGCAGCGGCATCGCGGCAGACCCGTGGATGAATGCCGGCGGCGAGCCACCAGCGACTCCAACCCGCAGGGCCCGCCTCCAGGCGTTATTGCCGTCCTGGCTGGAAGGTGCCATTTCGGTGCAGGCGATTGCATTGGCTGCTCTCGCGATCGTGGCCCTGAGCGCAGTGGCCGGCCTGTTCGCCGGCTGGATCGGCGCTATCGCGACATTCGTCGTGCTGCTGGCCCTGGCGCTGTTCGGGCTGTGGCTGCGTCTTCAGAAGTTTCGCCGCCAACTGGTCAGCCAGCTTCCCGCATTTATCGATTCGATGGTGCGCCTCATCACCATCGGCAACTCCACGCAAGCCGCGTTTCAACTGGCGATTTCATCGACGCAGCCACCGCTGCAAAGCTATCTCGAACGTTCGGCGAATCTGGTGCGCGCCGGCGTGGACCTCGACCGTGCACTGCACCAGACGGCGGCCAGCGTGCGCGTCGAGGAAATGTATCTCCTGGCATCTATCCTCGGGCTGGGCGTGCGCTATGGCGGGCGTGCGGACCTGCTGCTGGAACGCGTTGCGAACTTCATGCGCGACCGTGAGCAGGCCCAGCACGAACTCGTCGCAATGTCGGCCGAGACGCGGCTTTCGGCGTGGATCCTTGGCCTCCTGCCCTTGGGCGTGGGCGGCTTCATCATCATCTCCAACCCGGGCTACTTCCTGCGGATGTGGTACGACTCCACCGGCCAGATGATGATCTTCGGTGCGGTAGGCCTGCAGTTGCTCGGCACCGTGCTGCTCTATCGACTGGCGAGGTTGACATGATGTTCACTCCCGCGCAGCTCGCCGTTTGGAGTCTCGTGTTGCTGGCGCTGGGTCTTTGCACTGCAGCAGCTGGCCTGCTGGTCAACGAAGTGCGGCGCGCCCAGCGCGGCAAAGCCTTGGGCCGGGCACTTCACCGCGACGATGCAGTCATCGATGCAGTCGTCGATGCTCCATCGGAAGTCGAGGCCGCGAGGCGCGCCGACGCCGACCTGCCGTTGCATTGGCTCAATACCCGGATCGGCAAGGCCCTGGTCGCCGATGAAGACCGGCGGTTGATCGATCAATGCGGCTTTTCTTCGATGCGGGCGCAACTCGTTTTTCTGGTGACACGGATCGCGCTGGCAATTCTGCTGCCCACGCTGGCTCTGTTGTTCTGGCCCGGTCTCGTCTCGACGAGAAAGCTGACCATCATTGCAGCATCGGCCATCGGCATCGGTTTCATGGTCCCGAAATGGTTGCTTGGCCGGCTCGCCGCCAAGCGGCGCGAGCGCGTAGCACATGAGCTGCCGCTCTTCATTGACCTCCTGCGGCTTCTTCAGGGCGTAGGCTTGAGCCTCGACCAGAGCCTGCAGATCATGGCCAACGATTTCGCACACGTCATGCCGGTACTGGGCCATGAGCTGACGCTCGCCAACAGCCAATACAGCCGCGGCCGCACGCGCGAACATTCGCTTGCGCGCCTCGGAACCTTGCATGCGAACGAAAACCTCGCGGGCATGGTCTCCTTGCTTGTGCAGGTCGATCGTCATGGCGGTGCCGTCCAGGAACCCCTGCGCATCTTCAGCGACCGATTGCGCGAACACCGCAAGTCGGAAATGAAAGCACGCATCGGCAAGATCACCGTGAAGATGACCGGCGTGATGGTCAGCACGCTTCTGCCGGCGCTCGTGATCGTGACCGCTGGCCCAGGCTTCATCGCCATCATCCGTTCACTGGGAGCCATGTCCAAATGAACATCGTCTTGCAAGACTCAAAGTGCGCTTGCGCGCTGCTCGTGGCCCTGGTGATGCTGGCCGGCTGCAGTGGGCCCAAAGGCCTGTATCCGGCAGCCGCCGATGCGCAACAGCGAATGGCGGCAGAGACTGCTGCGACGCAGAAGAACGCGACGAACATCGACACCGCCGCAACGTACATGAAGCTCATCGAGCAGATGCAGACGGACGGCCTGTGGTTCGCATCGCTTGCGCATATCGATGCCCTCGAGCAACGCTGGGGCGTATCTCCCGAATCGAGTCGCCTGCGTGCCGACGCACTGCGCCAGACGGGCGAGACGGCAAGCAGTGAGGCTTCTTACAAGCGCCTGATTGGTACCCCGCTCGAAGGCGCCGGCTACCACGGCCTCGGACTGCTGGCAGGCGGGCGCGGCGACTATTCCACAGCCGTCGCACTGCTGAAGGAAGCACAACGGCGCAACCCTACGGACGCAGTACTTCTGAGCGACTTGGGTTACGCCAGCTTGCGCGCGGGACTCATCGCGCAGGCGCGCCTGCCGTTGATGCAAGCGCTGCAACTTCGCTCCGACAATACCCAGGCACAAGCCAACCTCGCGCTGTACCTCGAGGTTACGCAACAGCAGGCCCAAGCCGACGCACTGATGGAGGCCCACCGCATGTCGCCCGCAACACGCGCCGCGATTCGCGAGAGCGCACGTCAACTTGGCAGTGCGCCTTTGGCTTCCGCGCAGCCTACTCCCCAACCTGCGATTGCACGCGCGAGTGCTCCGGACGACAACGCCATACCCCTGCGTCTCAAGGCCGCACGCTGGCCAGGCATGGGCGGAGCGCAGGCCAATGCAGGTCCGGCCACCTCCATCAGCCCGATCACACGAGGTACAGAATGAACAATCGCCTTCCCCGCTCCAACACCGCCTGGCCCGTGACCGGACTCGCCCTTGCGCTGATGGTCGCCGCCGCTTCCGCGCAGACCGCACCCACCGCGCTCGCACCCGAGGCGAAACCGACACCACAAGCAACCCCTGTGGCTGCACCGGCCTCGGGCGCTTCGATGCAAGAAGGCGTCGGGCAGGCGGCAGCGTATGAAATGGCCGACTTCGAGGACGCGCCGCCCTTGCAGGTTGGGGACGCTGCATCGAGCCTGCTCGCATGGCAACGCGATGGCGGCATCGCCTCGCCCACTCCGCGTCCGATTGCGGGCGATGTCGCACGGCGAAGCTACGAGCGCTATCTGAAGAGCTTCGAATACCCGATCCCCGAGCGGCTGAACTCGACGGTCAAGACCGGCAGCAACACGAGCGGCAGCAAGTAGGCCGCCAAGGCGGCGTTCCTGCTCGAACCACCACCGCACACCATGAGACTCTCGCCCCCTCGGACGAATCCGCGCACCCAGCGCGGCGTCTACGCGCTTGAGTTCGCGATCGCCTTTCTGATCTTCTTCACCCTGCTCTACGCCATCATTTGCTACGGCGTCCTTTTCGCCATTCGCTTTGGCCTGCAGAACGCCGCCGAGGACGGCGCGCGCGCCGCGCTTCGCTATCCGGTCGGCGCGACAACCAGAGCCGCGAAGGCGTACGACGTCGCGCGCGATCAGGCCAGCGGCCTGCTGCCCATCGCCCCGACCGTGGACGCCAAGATCTGCCAGGTAGCCAGCAACGACTGCTCGGCCGCCCGCGTGTGCAGCATCCTCTGGGAACAGCGCTGCCAGATCGTAGTCACGATCACGGCATCGGGCCTCAAGGACATGCTGCCGCCGCTCCCCGCTTTTGCCGTACCCGACACCCTGGTTGCCAAGGCGAGCATGCTGCTCGACGGGAGGACACCATGATGAAGCGCGTCGCAACGCCACGGGAAGGGGCCCGATTCGCCACTGGCCGCCAATGCCGTCAACGCGGCATTGCGGCGATCGAGTTCGCGTTCACGTTCACGTTCCTGTTCCTGGTCATCTATGGCATCGCCACGTTCGGGTCGGTCTTGTACGTTCAGCAGGCCGTATCGCGGGCCGGCGAGGACGGCGCGCGCGCGCTGTCGCAGCCGTCGATGATGGGTCTTTCGGACGACGCCCTGCGCAAGCAGCGGGTCCAGGACGCCGTCCATGAATCGTTGGCTGGTTCGCTGGTCGTGCCGGAAGCCAGCAATGCCGACTCGACGAGCCGCCTCGGTTGGATCAAGAGTCATGTGACCGTGACGGTGGTGATGACGGGCGCGGGCGGCTCGGCTCCCGCCACGGGTGCAGTAGTGACCGTGGCCTATCCCTACAGCGCGAACCGGTTGCTGCCGTCGCTGCCTCTCCTGGACACCAGTCGTTGGATGCCGGATACCGTCACGGGCCGGGCGGCCGCCGCGCTTCCGTCCTGAAAGGCACGCCATGAGACATGAATCGCCATCTCTTCGCCAACGGCATCGCGGCTCGATCCTGGTCAACACGGCCATTGCCATGAGCCTGATCCTGATCGTTCTGATCGGAACGGAACTCGGCTACCTGTTCTTCATGAAGCGGGAACTGCAGAAAACCGTTGACCTCGCCGCGCTGGCTGGTGCGCAGGCATTGAAGCCCTCGGCATGCGCGCCCGCACAACAGGCAGCGAAGGACAACGCCGCCAAGAACTTCCCTGTCGGTATCGATCCTCTGGTAAATGCCGAGGTGGAATGCGGGAACTGGGACCCGCTCTCTCGCACGCCTCCGCTCTACTTCGGCGCGCCGAATCCGGGAGAGCAGTTGAATGCGGTGCGCATCTCCATCACGCGAAGCCCTTCGATGCTGCCGCTTTCGTTCACCGGTAACGCGCAGCATTCGATCGTCGTCTCGGCGATCGCCTACCAGTCGGTTCCCCAGGCGATGCTCAGCATCCGGAGCACGCTGCTGACTGTTGACACGACCAAATCCGCACTGCTGGACACCGTCTTCGGCAAGCTCCTGGGCGGCAACGTGGCGCTCACCGCGGTTGGCTGGCAAGGCTTGGTGACCACCCAGGTCAACCTGCTGTCTTTCCTGGATGCCATCGCACTGCAGGTCGGCCTGCAGGCCGGCCAGTACGAGCAGGTGCTCAACTCGCAAATCACAGCAGGCAAGCTGCTGCAGGCACTCGCAACGGTTCTCCAAAAGAACGGGGCCTTGGCGGACGTGGCACTCAACGGTTTCAACGACATGGTGGCCCTGACCACGCAAGTCTCCAACGTCCAACTCAGCGTTGCCGAGATCCTGGGCGTAGCCACAGGTACGCCCAGCAGCGCCCTGGACGTCAACCTGCAGGCCTTCCAGCTGACGCAGGCCTTCGTGCAACTTGCGAACAGCCAGCATGCGGCCACCGTCAGCGCGCCTGCCAATCTGCTGGGCCTGGCCAACGTCGTTACCACCGTCAAGGTCATCGAACCGCCACAGGTTTCAGCCATCGGAAATCCGGAACTGGCCATGCTGGATCCGTTAGGGGCCAACGGCATCCGCGTGCGCACGGCCCAGGTGCGTGCGCTGATATCGGTAGATTTCACGACCGCGCTGAACGGTGTCACCGGCCTGCTCAACGAGGTTCTCAAGCTGACGCAGCCCGTGACCGATCTGCTCAACAGCCTCCTTCATCTAGACTTGGTTGGCGTATTGAGCAACGTGCTCTGCATCGGTTGCGAAAATAAGGTGACGGACCTGCGCCTGGTGTCATCGCCGTTTCGCATCGACATCAACCTCGACGTTGCCGCAGGGAAGGCACGCGTCGACAAATACAGCTGTCCTGCTGGCGGCAGTAAGACGCTTTCCGTGATTGCAGACACCTCGGCTGCCACCCTGCGCGTGGGGAAGATCGGCAACAGTGCCGCGGATGCTGCCGCACAAGCCTTCGCCAGCAAAGATCCCCCGAATGTCGAACCCATTCCCCTGGTTGATATCGGTTCGATGACTGTCAGAAAGACTTGCCTCGCACTGCTTTGCTCCTACTCCTGGAAAAAGGGAAACACCTGGGTCCCCGACAGCCAGAAGAGCACAGCCGATCGCCAGGCCTTCGCCGGAGGCGGCATCGGCCTGATGACCAATACCCCCGTACTCGGATCGAGCGATACCTTGGACTTCGCAGCACCGGCGGATGCCAACCTGCCCGACATCTCCGCCACCCAGATACCCACGCCCTACCAGCCCGTGGTCGCGAGCAACCTTGTCGGCAGCCTGAGCCAGACCTTGGCGCAGATCGACATCCACATGTACAAGCCGTCGGTCGACAGTGCCCTCGGCGACCTGCTGGTGGGCGTTGGAAACATTATCGACACGGTGGTTGGATTGTTGCGTGGAGTGATCTCCAACGCACTTTCACCCCTTCTGGATCCTCTGGTGAATACATTGATCACGGCGCTGGGCATCGATCTCGCGAAGACCGAAGTGGGAGCAAGACTCACGTGCCAAGGTGGAGCGCAACTGGTTTATTGAATCGATTTTTATGAGCGCCTCCAACTTCGACGAACTCGACCTCTTTGTCTGGGAAGGCAAAGCCGACATCCTCGACCGCATCGCGCGGTGCATGGCGAGCTTCGACGTGGAGGTGATCCGGGCCGATGGCCTGCCGCCTCCGCCGCAGGATCGCGGTGCCGCGCTGCGTCCCTCGGTGGCGATCATCAGCGTCACGGTCATCGACAGCGGCGGGCTGGCGCATGCCACCGAGCTGCTGCAGGGCATGCCGGTGATCTGGGTTGCGGCGGGTTCGCGCGAGCGCGATTCGCGCACTTATCCGCCCGAATATCTGCACGTGCTGCCGTACGACTTCACCTGCGCGGAGCTGCGCACGATGGTCGCCAAGCTGGTGCGGCAGTTGCGCGCGCGCGAGGTTGCGCCGCAGCCGCCCGATGTGCTGGTGGCGCACTCCGAAGCGATGAAGGCGCTGCTGGCCGAGGTGGGCGCCTTTGCCGACTGCGATCACAGCGTGCTGGTGCGCGGCGAAACGGGCGTGGGCAAGGAGCGCATTGCGCAGCAGCTGCACCTGGGGCACCAGCACTACAGCAAGGGCGCGTTCGTGGCGGTGAACTGCGGCGCGATTCCCGACGGGCTTTTCGAGTCGCTGTTCTTCGGCCACACCAAGGGCTCGTTCACGGGCGCGGTGCATGCGCATCGCGGCTACTTCGAGCAGGCCACGGGCGGCACGCTGTTCCTCGATGAAATCGGCGACCTGCCGCGCTACCAGCAAGTGAAGCTGCTGCGCGTGCTGGAAGACAGTGCGGTCACGCGGCTGGGCGCGACGGCGCCGGTGCGCGTCGACTTCCGGCTGGTGGCGGCCACCAACCGCAACCTGCGCGAGATGGTGGCGAGCGGCGAGTTCCGCGCCGACCTGTTCTACCGGCTCGCTGTGATCGAGCTGCACGTGCCCAGCCTCGAAGAGCGCGGCGAGGTCGACAAGATCGCGATCTTCAAGGCGCTGCTGACCAACGTGCTGGGCGACGAGCTCGAAACGCTCGGCGAAACGCCGCACTGGCTCAGCGACGCGGTGGCCGAGACTTACTTTCCGGGCAACGTGCGGCAGCTGCGTAATCTCGCGGAGCGCGTGGGCGTGATCGCGCGGCAACTGCACGCATGGGACCAGAACCTGATCCAGCGCGCCATCGCGCTCACGCGCGGCACGCCCGCGCCGGCGATCTTCGCCGACCGCAATGGCATGGGCGGCGGCAGCAGCAACGGCAATGGCAGCTCGCTCGATGGCAGCGCCGACCGCAAGGGCTGGAACAGCAGCGAGCGCAACCGCATCATCGCGGCGCTGGAGATCAACGACTGGAAGCGCCAGGACACCGCGCAGCACCTGGGCATCAGCCGCAAGGTGCTGTGGGAGAAGATGCGCAAGTACCAGATCCTCGACGGCGAGCCAGGCATCCCCGAAGACGCCTGACCGACGACAGCGGCCTCAGGGCGTCGAAAGGCGCGGGGTCCTGCGCAGCGGCGGGTTCGCTCCAGCCGCGTCCACGCTGCGCTCGGCCACCGGCTCGCTCGCGCAGGCCGTGTTGCTCGAGATGCAGAGCTTTGCCAGCAGGCCGTCTTCCGTCAGCACCTGGCGGCTGGGCGCGCCGAAGAGGCGGTCGATCCAGCCGTTGGTGCCCACCGGGTCGATGCGCAGTTCGCCGGTGGTGCGCGCCAGGCGCAGCTCGGAGATGCGCAGGTCGAACACGCCATCGACGTAGTCGAACAGCAGCGTGTAGTAGTCGAGCTGCGCGTCGAGCACCTTGGGCAGGGTCTCGCGACCGAACTCCATCAGGCGGCGGCGACCACGGAAGGCCTGGCCGGCGGTGCTGACGGCTTCCATCAGCTGCTTCTCGCGCTCGCGGCCGGAGACGGTGCGCGACCACGATGCCGACGTGAGCTCGAACAGGTTGAGCTTCACGCCTTCGAGCTTGGCCTCCTGGTTGGCGACTTCGGCCAGCGCCGACTTCAGGCGCAGCTGCCGGTCGAAGCCGTTGCCGAAGTTCCAGTTGAGTTCGACGGCCGCGCGCGTCGGGTCTTGCGGCGACACGCCGCGCGGGTCTTTGCTCTTCACGAGCACGGCGTCGAGCGACGGGTAGAGGCTCGCGTCCTGCTGGTCGGCCAGCGCCTTGGCGCGGTCGATGCGGCCCTGCGCCTCTGCAATTTCGGTGCTGCGCGACTCTGCGCGGCGCAGCGCCTCTTCCTGCGAGCCGATGCGCCATTGCGTCGGTGCCGCAAGCACGGGCAGCGACTCGGGATTGGGCGAGAACTTGAAGTAGTTGCGGAACTTGGCGAGCGCCTCGTCGCGCTGTGCCTCGAAGTCGGACTCACGCGCGGCCACCAGCGCGCGCCGCGAGGCCGCCATGTTCAGGTCGTTGTCACCGCTCACGCCCAGCGCCACGCGGCGGGCCTCGGCCTTGGAGATTTCGGCCACCACTTCAGTGGCCTTGTGCGCGATCTGCTTCTTGAGGTCGAAGCGCTGCACCTGCAGGTAGGCGGTGAGCGCGTCCAGCACCACCTTCTGCGAGGTGGTGATGACGGCTTCGTCGTCCGCCTGGTTGCCCGCTTCGGCGGCGCGCTGTGCGGCGCTCATGGCGCCGCCGTCGATCAGGCTCATGCGCGCCTCGGCGGTGAGCACGGTGTAGCTTTGGGTCTTGGCGTTTTCCGCGCCGCTGTTGTAGTTGCCGGACGAAGTGCCGAGCTTGAAGCGCGGGTAGCGCGCCTGCTTGGCCGCATCCACGCTGTAGCTGCTGGTGTTGGCTGCCGCCTGCGCGGTCTGCACTTCCGGGTATTCCTGCGACAGCGTTATCAGGGCCTGCTTCACCTGCTGGGTGTAGCTCGCGGCGCCGAGCGACGGCGGGGACAGGCGGCGCGCAAGCATGAGCGTGGCACCTGCCTCCTGCTGCTGTTGTTGCTCCTGCGCAAAGGCGGCGGGCGGCAGCGCGAAGCTCGCGCACAACGCTGCGCAGACAGCGCCGGAGCCCATGCGGCGCAGGTCGACCGGTTTGCGGTACTTCATGGTTCGCGGAAGGCTTCGCGCCGCAGCTTGAGCACAGGTCGCAGGATGTACCAGATGAACGGGTCGGTGCCCACACGCAAGTCCACTTCGGACTCCATGCCGGCGGTAATGCGGTTCTCGTCGCGCCCCACGTGGGACTGAGACATGCTGATGAGCAGCCGGTAGTACGGCGCGCCGCTGGAAATGGCCGGGTCGCGGTCGGCGTCGGCCGCCACCAGCTTGACCTTGCCGTCGACCGCGCCGTAGCGCAGGTAGTCGTAGGCGGTGATCTTCACGCGCGCCTGCTGGCCCACTTCGATGAAGCCGCGGTCGTTGGGATTGAGCCGCGCCTCGACCATGATCTCGTCCTCGTCGGGCACCACTTCGAGAATCGACTCGCCGGGCTTCACCACCCAGCCCGGGCTGGAGTTGCGCAGGCCCTTGACGATGCCGTCCGACGGCGCCTTCACCACCGTGCGCGAACGCTGGGTGCGGGCACGCGCCAGGTCTTCGCTCAGGCTGGCGAACTGCCGCTCCACCGTGGCCAGTTCATCCGATGCGCGGCGGCGAAAGCGCCCTTCGGCCTCGGCCATCTTGGCCTGCGCCTCGGTGATGGACGCGTTGGCTGAAATCACGCCCTGGCGCGCCACCGCGAGTTCGCTGCGCGCGCTCTCGGCCTGGCGCCGCTTCTCCAGCACCTCGACCTGGCCGACCAGTTTTTCGCTGAGCAGCTGCTCGGAGATTTCGAGTTCCTTCTGCGCCAGCACCAACCGGTCACTCAAGCCCTTGACCTTGGCCTGCTGCTCCAGCTGCTTGCTGCGCGCCTGCTCCAGGCCCGACACGGCGCCTGCCATCACGCCGCGCTGTTCGAGCGCGCGCGCCTGGTAGGCGCCGGTCTCGCCTTCGAACACGGCTTCGTCGATGTCGGTGGCAAAAGATTCGCGCTTGAGCGGCTGGCCGCGGCTCTCGGCGATGAGGCGCACGCGGGTAGCCTGCGTGGCGGCATAGCGGGCAGTGAGTTCTTCGAGGTTGAGGCCGCTGCCGCCAAGGTCGATCTCGACCAGCGACTGGCCCTGCTTGACCTTGTCGCCTTCCTTCACCAGCACGTTGCTGACGATGCCGCCTTCCAAATGCTGGATCGACTTGACGCGGTCAGAAGGGATCACGCGGCCGGGCGCGACCACCACGGTCTCCATCGGGAAGCCCAGGCCCACCAGGGCCAGCACGCCGATCGCGCCGCCGATGATCCACTGGCGCCGCCGCCCCTGCGGCGAGGTCTGGGCCGCGCGCTTGTCGTTCTCGTCCTGAAGAATCTGCGGCAAATCTGATTTCAAGTCGCGTCCCCGGTCACTCGTCATTCGCGCATCACGCCATCGAGCGGGAGGCCGTGGCCCCCGCTGCGCCGTCTTCCGCATCGCCCAGCGCGACCAGCGGTTTCTTCACGCCGAACAGCTTCGGCACCATCACCGCGGCCGTGCCCTGCTCCACATTGCCCAGCCCCGTGACGTGGTAGACCACGCTGGCGGCGGAGACGATGCGCAGCGAATGCGTGACCACCACCACGGTGCGCACCTTGGCCACCGCGAGCAACGTGGCGAGCAGGTTGCGCTCGCTCTGGAAGTCGAGGTCGTTGCTGGGTTCGTCGAGCACCAGCACCGAGGGCTTGCGCAGAAAGCTCATGGCCAGCGCCAGCTTGCGCCGCTCACCCACCGACACGCCGGTGCCGCCTTCGCCGACCATGGTGCGGTAGCCATCGGGCAGCCGCGAGATGAAGTCGTGCGCGCCCGAGAGCTTGCAGGCCGCAACGATCTGCTCGTCGCTCTGGCCCGGGGCCGTGCGGCGCATCACGTCGATGAGCGAGCCGCCGAACCAGTAGACCTCCTGCGAGAGATAGCTGATCCAGTGCGACAGCTCTTCGCGGCCGAACTGCGAGAGGTCGTACTCGCCGATGCTGACGATGCCGCGCGTGGGCGTGTACAGGCCCGACAGCAGCTTCACCAGCGTGGACTTGCCCGCGCCGTTGCGCCCGACGATCACGTGCAGCCCGCCCGGGCCGATGTCGAGGTCGACGTTTTCCAGCACCGGCTGCTGCGCCGTTTCGGTGAAGCTGAAGCTCACGTCCTTCAGGGTGATGCGGCCCAGCGGCTGCGGCAGCGTCATGCCCGTGGGCGGCTTCTCGACCGGTTCGCGCAGAACGGTTTCGAGCCGCTTGGCGGCTTCCTTCGCGGTGGCCAGCGAGCGCCAGTTCGACACCAGCCCCGCCACCGGCTGCAGCGCCTTGAGCGCCAGCATGTTCGATGCGACGAGGCCGCCCACCGTCATCCACTGCTCCATCACCGAGACCGCGCCAACGGTCACCACGACGACCGAGAACACGGTGAGCAGCACGGTGGTGCCGTCGCGCGCGGTTTCGATCTGGCCGTTCTTGCTGAAGCTCTCGGTGAGCCATGAGTTGTAGGTCTTGCGCCACATCTCGATGGTCGGCGCGTCGTTGGCCTGGGCCTTGAGGGTTTCGCGCGCGTTGCAGATCTCGGCCGTGACGCGCTCAAGGCCACGGCCGCGCTGCACTTCCTCGACGCGGCCGGAGCGCACTTCGTCGGCCCACCACCACGCCAGGAAAGACATGATGGCCAGGAACAGCGCCACCACCGGCAGCACCGGCAGCGCGACGATGCCGATGACGATGAGCGCGAAGATGGCCATCGGCAGGTCGAAGATCGATTGCGCGAGCCCGCCGGTGACGGTGCCGCGCACCGAGGCCACGTCGCGGAAGTACAGGTGCCACACAGAAGCAGGCCGTGCTTCGAGCGCGCGCAGCGGGCGGCCCAGCATCGAGTTCAGCAGCGCGCCCGACACACCGTGGTCGATGATGGCGCCCGCATTGCGCAGCAGGCGCGAGCGGCGCGTGCGCAGCCAGAACTCGATGCACAGGAAAAACAGAATGCCGCTGACCAGCGCGGCAAGCGTCGAGGTACCGCTGCGCGAGAGCACGCGGTCATACACCTGCAGCAGGAAGATCGAAGGCAGCAGCCCGAACAGGCTGATGGGTAGCGAGCGCCACGCCGCGCTCTTCACCAGCGGATAGGCCGCTCGGAATGCGGCGTTCAAGGCGCCCGCATAGGGACTGGCGCCAGGTTCGTCTGGCGTGTCGGCAACCAATTGACTGGGCAAGAGGAACTTGATCATGGGAAAGAGCCGATCCGTCGTGCAATGACGCCTGCGTCATTATCAACTGTTACCCGGCTGTTACAAGGCAAAAATTCACTCGCCGTGCACATCAACACGACAGCTTTCGCCTCCCATGAACCGGCTCCGGTTGCGCGGCGCTTCCCTTGACCGCGCAACCGGCCGGACTCCCTGCTTTGGCCTCCCTGTTTGATTGGGGCAAACCCTCTGCGAACACCAATGCGATGTTGGCGCACAGCAGCATGCAAAGCACCCATGCGCACAGCAGTTGCAGCCAGCCCAGCCACCAGCGGCGCAACGGCTGCCGACGCAGCGGCACCTCATGTTCGAAGGGCGAGTTCGCAAGTACGTTCCATCTCATGGCAGTGCTTTCAAAACCCGGGCCAACCGGGACAGGCCGACGCCCGCTGAACTCTTCGCCAGCACCCAGTCGCCGGGCTGCAGCAGGCTGCCGAGCGCGGTCGACAGATCGGACACGTCGACGAACCAGTGCGAGCGCACCTTGGTGCGAATGCGCGTGTGCAGTGCCCGCATCAGCGGGCCGCACAGCAGCACGCGATCGGGCTGGGAGGCCAGCAACTCGGCTTCGAGGTCGAGGTGGTGGCGTTGCGCGGCGGGGCCGAGCTCCTGCATGTCGCCGAGGATCGCCACGCGGCGCGACGGCTCGCAGGGCGCCTGCGACAGCAGCTCCAGCGCCGCGCGCATCGAGCTCGGGTTGGCGTCGTAGGTCTCGTCGATCAGCTTGAAGCTGCCGCCGCCGATGTGAATGGTGTGCAGTGCGCCACGGCCGC
The DNA here is from genome assembly GCF_051992195.1 of Variovorax sp. YR566. Lineage (NCBI taxonomy): Bacteria > Pseudomonadati > Pseudomonadota > Betaproteobacteria > Burkholderiales > Comamonadaceae > Variovorax > Variovorax sp. YR566. The sequence continues at coordinate 6,362,264 of NZ_CP197092.1, forward strand.
CCGGCGGCTCGAAATGCGCGAAGGGCTCGACCGCGGCCGCCAGCGGCAGGCGCATGGCCTGCAGGGCCGCGAGCGCGGCGATGGCGCTCGCGCCCATGTGGCGCCCCGGCGCATTGAGCCGCAGCTGAAAGGGCTCGCCCGCCACCATCGCCTGCACTTCGCCATGGTCGAAGGCGAGCAGGCGCACGTCGGCGTCCTTGTGCTCGCCGCAGGTCACGATCTGCAGTTGCTGCGCCATCGCCGCTTCGGCAAAGGTCGCGAACTCGGGCATGTCGCGGTTGAGCACCACGCTGTCGCCCGGGGCCATGGCCTGGAAGATCCGGCTGTCGAGCCGCGCTGCGGCCTCCGACGGGCCGCGGTGTTTCTGCGACGCGGCCGACAGCCCCGTCACCACCACCAGCGAAGGCCGCACCAGCTGCGCCGACGCCGGCATGTGCGAGGTGCCCATCTCCAGCACCCAGTAGGCCGCGTGCCGCGGCATGCAGGTCATGTTCCAGGCGATGCCCGATGGCAGGCTGACGTTGCCCTCGGGCTGGCCGACCTCGCCCCACACGGTGAGCGCGCCGGCCAGCATGGCGGCGACGGTGCCGCTTGCCGCGCCGTTCGTCGCGCCGCTGCCGAGCACGCCGCACACGCGGCCGGTGAACTCGGCGCGCGCATGGTCGCCCAGCTCCAGCACGGCCTGCAGCACGTTCGACACCTTGAGCACGGGCACGCGCTTGTCGAGGTGCGGCTTGGGGTCGGTGCACAGCACGGCTGCCGCCGGTTGCAGCACGCCCTTGAGCGTGACGGCCGCCAGTGGTGTCTTCGACGGCCGCGTCTGGTGGTCGAACACCACGCGGCCCTTGCGCATGAAAGAGCGCTGCGCCACGCCGGTGGCGCGCCAGCCGTCCTCGGGCTTGACGACCCATTCGCCGCCGGTGACGCGTGCCATCTCGCTCGCGGTCCAGACGGCGCCGTCGTCGCGCGCGCCGCCCACGCCGGTGCTGCCGCCGCCGCCAGTGCCGGCCGCTCCGGGCGAGGCGCGCCGCTCCACCAGGTAACGGTGATAGGCGACGAAGCCCGACACGTACTGCTCGACGTCGTCGATGCGCACGCGGAACGAGTGATGGCGGATGAAGAACGAGCCGACGACGGTGGAAGGCCGGCGGAAGTACATCGCCATCTCGGGCCAGAAGAAGCCGTTGAGCAGGTAGTGCGCGCGGTAGTCGAGCGCGCGGTAGAACTTCTCGACGTCGAGCTCGTCGAGCAGGTGCCGCATCGCGGGCATGCCCTCGAGCCGCTGGAGCATCTGCTGCGCGGCCAGCATGAGTTCGAGCAGCGTCGGGAAGGTGGTCTTCCGGTCGAGCACGAAGTCCAGATACCCCGCCACGTTCTGCAGGCCGAAGCGAAAGTACTTCTCCTGCGGGCTCCAGTGCGTGAGTTCGTACACGCAGCAGCTGAGCCAGTGGTCGTGCGCCTGCCAGTGCTGGCTGGAGATGAAATGATCGAACGCCTTCTCGACCACGGCCAGCCATTGCGGGTCGCGCGTGAGGGCATACAGGCGCATGAGGCCGTAGGCCGCTTCGCCGTCGTAGTAAATGATGCGCGAGGCCTGCTTGACCGTGAGGTCGGCCGCATGCAGCACGTGGTTGAAGCGGCCGGTGGCCGGGTCTTGCAGCGAGGCGATGCCGAGCGCGAGCTTTTCCAGCAGCGGCAGCCAGCGGCGCGTGTCCGTCAGCTCGCAGTACTTCACCAGTGCGAGCACGCAGGCCGCGTTGCCGCCGAGCTTGATCTCCCCGCCGGTGTCTACCAGGAACGCCACCGCGCGCCCGTCCAGCAGCGTGTAGTCGCGGATCAGCGAGCTCGTGAGATGGTCGAGCGAGCGGTCGATGGCCGCGCGCAGCGTTTCGTCGCGCGTGAGCTCCCACGCTTCGATCATTGCGTAGAGCGCGCTCGCATGGCGCATCGCGTCGTAGGTCGGAATGCGGCGGTCGAAGCACGGAAAGTAGCCGTACACGAAGAGGCCGTCGCTCTGCACCTGGCGCGCCAGGTACGACGAGCCGCTGCGCACGAGGTCGAGCACCGACTGCGGGTTGAGTGCCGGCAGCTGGCGGCGGCCCGCGTCGAGCCCCGTGCCCACCAGCTTGTGCACCACGCCGTCGGGCTGGCAGAACACGCCCACCGTGGCGAGCAGGTAGACCGGCTGGTCCGAGGGCATGTCCAGCGGCGGCGAACTCTGGAAACGCGCCTGGCCGTAGACCTCGAAGTTGCGCGCGTTCACCACCGAATGCGGAATGGTCGAATCGCCGCACAGCATGGCGTTGGCGTTGAGCTCCTGCTCGGTGAAGGCCAGCGCGAAGTCTTTGTCGAAGGCCAGGCCGAGGCGGAAGTAGTTGCGCTTGACGGCGGTGAGCTGTGTCTTGAACTGGGCCCAGTCCATCGGGCTCGCGCCCTCGACCCAGTCGATGCGCAGCCACGGCGACACGATGCCGCGCTCGCGCACCCAGCGCTCGGCATGCTCGGCGCCTTCGCGCCAGGCGGTCTCGAAATCGGCGGCCCGCGCGTGCACAACGTGTGCGCGCTGCGAGCCATCGCTCACGGAGAAGAACAGCGTGAACGCCGGGTACGGGGCAGGCAGCGCCGCGCACACCGACACCAGGCGTTCGTGGCAGGCGTGGAGCTGGTCTGGGAAGGACATCATTCGGCTCCGGACGAATGCGGGAGACCGGCCGCGCCCGTCATCTGCTCTCGCTTTGATGACGTGTGCGTGGGCCGGAAACCGCCGTCGTCGAAGTCATCGCGGTGATCCGGTTCAGCGGTAGCTGAATTCGGCTCGGCGATTGAGCTGATAGCCCTCCTCGGTGGTTTCGAGCGACGCTGGTTTTTCCAGGCCCCAGCTGATGGCTTCGATGCGCTCGGCGGGTACGCCGAGCTGCGTGAGCGTGCGCTGTACCGAATCGGCACGGCGCTGGCCCAGCGCGAGGTTGTACTCGCGGCCGCCGCGCTGGTCAGTGTGGCCTTCGATCACGACCCGGCTCGCCGGCCGGTTGCGCAGGAAGCTCGCATGCGCCTCGACGATGTTGCGATCGCCCGGCCTGATGTTGTATTTGTCGAAGTCGAAGTAGACGATCTTCGGCACGCCGACCGGTCCGTTCTGCGGCGGCGGCGGCGGTGCCGGCTCCACCTTCGGCACCGCGGTGGCGGCCTTGTTCGAGTAGTAGTACGTTGCATCGTCGCGGCCCGCTTTCGGGGCCGCGCAACCCACGAGGGCTGCGCCGAGGGCGACGATGGTCAGTGTGCGGAAATTCTTTTTCATATCGGTCCTTTCGAGGGACAGGCCGGTGGTGGCCTGTCCCTGGTGCTGCAGCAGCTACTAGCTCCCTCGCCCCTCTTCCTTCTTTGTCTTTTAGTGATCAGCCCAGCAGACCGTGAAGGATGTTCGTCACGGGCGACGCGGCGTGCTCGACCAGGCTGGTGATCGGGGTCACGACATCGGTCACCAGCGGGGTGACTGCATGTTCGACACCGTTCACCACGCTGCTGACAACGTCTGTCACCGGAGCGGTCGCCGTCGTGGCACCGGCCAGGATGTCGGTCACCGGAGCCGTCACGTCGTGCACCGCGCTCGTCGCGTTCGAGACGATCGGGGTCACGGTGTCGGTCAGGCCGCTGGCGACCGAGGTCACCGGCTGCAGGATGTTGGCCACCGGGCTGTCGGCGCCGGTCAGGCCGCCGAGCAGGCCACCCACCAGACCGTCCTGACCCAGGAGGCTGCCGACGAGGCCGTCGTTGCCGAGCACACCGCCGAGCAGGCCACCGGCGTCGCCACCGGTCACGCCGCCAAGCAGGCCACCCACCAGGCCGTCGTCGCCGAGGATGCCGCCGAGCAGGCCACCGGTGTCGCCACCGGTCACACCGCCGAGTACGCCGCCCAGCAGGCCGTCGTCACCGAGGATGCCGCCGAGCACGCCGCCGGTGTCGCCACCGGTCACACCGCCGAGCACGCCGCCCAGCAGGCCGTCGTCACCGAGGATGCCGCCGAGCACGCCGCCGTCGCCACCGGTCACACCGCCGAGTACGCCACCCAGCAGACCGTCGTCACCGAGGATGCCGCCGAGCAGGCCGCCGTCGCCACCGGTCACGCCGCCGAGTACGCCACCCAGCAAGCCGTCGTCACCGAGGATGCCGCCGAGCAGGCCACCGTCGCCACCGGTCACGCCGCCGAGTACGCCACCCAGCAAGCCGTCGTCACCGAGGATGCCGCCGAGAAGACCGCCGTCGCCACCGGTCACGCCGCCGAGCACACCACCCAGCAAGCCGTCGTCGCCGAGGATGCCGCCGAGCAGGCCGCCGTCGCCGCCGGTAACACCGCCGAGCACGCCACCCAGCAGGCCGTCGTCACCCAGGACACCGCCAAGGAGGCCACCGTCGCCGCCGAGCACACCGCCCAGCAGGCCATCGTCACCCAGGACACCGCCAAGGAGGCCACCGTCGCCGCCGAGCACGCCGCCCAGCAGGCCGTCGTCACCCAGCACGCCACCGAGGAGACCACCGTCGCCGCCGAGTACGCCGCCCAGCAGGCCATCGTCACCCAGGACACCGCCAAGGAGGCCGCCGTCGCCGCCGAGTACGCCGCCCAGCAAGCCGTCGTCGCCCAGAACGCCACCGAGGAGACCGCCGTCGCCGCCGAGCACGCCGCCCAGCAGACCGTCGTCACCCAGGACACCGCCGAGCAGGCCACCGTCGCCGCCGAGCACACCGCCCAGCAGGCCGTCATCACCCAGGACGCCGCCAAGGAGGCCGCCGTCACCGCCGAGGACGCCACCCAACAAGCCGTCGTCACCCAGCACCCCGCCGAGCAGGCCATCGCCCCCCAGCAGGTTGGCCACACCATCCGTCAGGTAGTCGACTTGAGCCGTGACACCATTCAGCAGCGCGGCCGTCGTGTTCGCGCCGAGCAGTTGATCTGTCAGCGGGCTCAGCAGGCCGCTCACGCCGCCCGCAACCTGGCCAACGAGGCCGTCGACCGGGTCGAGCACGTTGGGGTCGTTCTCCGTGAAGCTGGTGCCGAGCACCGGGCCCAGCAGGCCGTCGACCGTGTCGGTCAGGCCGTCCGCGACGCCGACAACCGGCCCGAGTACGTTGCCCAGGCCGAGCCCGCCCAGCAGGCCGGTGTTCAGGCCGTCGGCCAGGTTGCCGAGCACGCCGTCGGCCGGGTCGAGCAGCGCCGCGCCGGTGCCCGGGGTGCCGCCACCGCCGATGCCACCCAGCACATCGCCGAGCAGACCGCCAAGCAGGCCGTCATCACCCAGCAGGCCACCGACCGGACCGTCTTCGCCCAGCAGGCCGCCAACCAGGCCATCCGGCCCGAGCAGGCCGCCAGCGAGGCCGTCGCCGCCGAGCACGCCGCCCAGCAGGCCATCGTCGCCCAGCAAACCACCCACCAGACCGTCGTCACCGAGCAGGCCGCCCACGATGCCGTCGCCGCCCAGCAGGCCGCCGACCAGACCGTCATCGCCCAGCACGCCGCCCAGAAGGCCATCGCCACCGAGCAGGCCACCCACCAGACCATCGTCGCCCAGCACGCCGCCGAGCAGGCCGTCGTCGCCGAGCACACCGCCCAGCAGGCCGTCGCCGCCCAGCACGCCGCCCAGGAGGCCATCGCCGCCGAGCAGACCGCCGACGAGGCCATCGTCACCCAGCAAGCCGCCGACCAGACCGTCGTCAGCGAGCAGGCCGTCGAGCGCGCCGCCCAGGAGACCGCCTTCGCCACCGAGCAGGCCACCCAGCGGGCTGTCGGAGATGAGGCCGGAGATCGCGCCGTCCTGGCCGAGCAGGCTGTCGACCAGGCCACCGTGGCCCAGCAGCTCGCCGGTGAGGCCGCTGCTGCCCAGCAGACCCGAGAGGGCGCCGTCGCCGCCGAGCAGACCGCCCACGAGGCCGTCGTCGCCCAGAACACCGCCCAGTGCGCTGCCGTCGCCGAGCAGGCCACCCAGCAGGCCCTCGTCACCCAGCAGGCCGCCGGTCAGGCTGCCCACCGCGCCGTCGCCGAGCAGGCCGCCCACGAGGCCGTCGCTGCCCAGCACATTGCCGAGCAGGCCGCCCACGGCGCCGTCTTCGCCCAGCAAGCCGCCGACAAGGCCGTCTTCGCCGAGCAGGCCACCGACAAGGCCATCGTCAGCCAGCAGGCCTGACACCAGGCTGCCGTCGCCGAGCACGTTGCCGAGCACGCCGCCCAGGAGGCCGTCGTCGCCCACCAGTTGGTCGGTGAGGCCGCCGAGGCCGAGGGCGTCGGTCAGGCCGCTGATGATGCCGTGGTCACCGATCAGGTTGGTCAGGCCGTTGTCCAGCGCGTCGGTCAGGTAGTCGACCTGGCCCAGCACCGTGCCGAGGATGGCGGTCGTGGCGCCCTCGCCCAGCAGGTTGTCGAGCGTGGGGCTCAGGGAGTCGCCCAGCAGGCCGGTCACGCTGCCGACAGTGTTGTCGATAGGGTCGAACTGGTTGGGATCGTTCGGCGTGAACTCGCTGCCGAGCACCGGAGCGAGCACGTCGTCGAGCGTGTCGGTCAGGCCGTCGACCACGTTGTTGACCGGCGTGAGCGAGTCGCCAAGGCCGAGCGCATTGCCGAGGCTGTCGGTGACGTGACCGACGGCGCCGTCGCCTGGATCGAGGAGGTGGTCTGCGTCTGCGTCTGCGTCTGCGTCTGCGTCGGCATCGGCATCGGCGTCGGCATCGGCATCGGCATCGGCATCAGCGTCCGCATCCGCATCGGCATCGGCATCCGCATCGGCATCGGCATCCGCATCGGCATCGGCATCGGCATCGGCATCGGCATCGGCATCGGCATCGGCATCGGCGTCGGCATCGGCGTCAGCGTCCGCATCGGCATCGGCATCGGCATCGGCATCTGCATCTGCATCTGCATCTGCATCTGCATCTGCATCGGCATCGGCGTCGGCGTCGGCGTCGGCGTCGGCGTCGGCGTCGGCATCGGCATCAGCATCGGCATCGGCATCGGCATCAGCATCAGCATCAGCATCAGCATCAGCATCAGCATCAGCATCAGCATCAGCATCGGCATCGGCGTCAGCATCGGCATCGGCGTCGGCATCTGCATCTGCATCACCGTCCGCATCCGCGTCGGCGTCGGCATCTGCATCCGAGTCGGCGTCCGCGTCGGAGTCGCCCGGCGTGGTGGGCGTGGTCGGATTGCCCGAACCGACGAGCAGCGGAACAACGCTGTCGCTGCCGCCGCCGCCACCGCTGAGGGCGGCGCCAAGCGCTGCGGCGCCCAGGGCGCCGAGTGCGAATTCACCCAGCCCGATGCCGCTGCCGGCTGCGAGCTTCTTGGTCACGGCCAGGGCCGCGGCATCTGCGTCGCTGTCCGGCGGGGTCACTTGCAGGTCGCCCGAGGCGACATCCACATTCACTTGTTCGAGGCCGCCCGGCAGCTTGGTCGAGCCGATGGTGGCGTCGGTGCCGCCGGTGAACACACCGGCCAGCGGGGCCTTGTTGGTGGCCGATCCGGGGAAGAGAACATTGGCGTGGCCGTCCTGCGGAACGATCACGCGGTCGCCGGCCATCAGAGTCTGATTGCCATCGACGGGAATGCTGACACCGTCGCGCATCACTGCGACACCCGGCGTGGCATTCGATAATGTGCCGATGCTGGACGGGCCAGCAGTTGCGGCGGGCGCCGCCGAACCCAGCGAGGCAGGAGCGCCCAGCGGAGTGACGGTGGCCTGGGCAATGACCACAGGAGCGACGCCAGCGGCGGCAAGTCCTTCGGTCGAATTGGTCGATGCTTGTTGAGCGGTCATGGCAGCCTCTGTGACAAAAGATGCCTACTAAGGGGCAACTAGCGTGCCGCTTTTTTCGCGCCCCATGCCAAAGCGGTCCATGGCAATGCAACCTGTTGATTTGTATGGAGATTTTTCTTTAAGCGGGGGTTTCCACCGGGGTGTGGAAACAGCTCGTAAGAAGGTCATTTGGCGATTCGTTACGTAACGATGTAACGCCCTGTACCCGGAACATCCGACACATCCCAAGCTCCCGAAGCCGCCTGCGAAACGGCTCGCAAACACGGCCCCCACACACGGCTCCCATCCCTCTTTTTCTTCTGCTCTATCTATATATGTTCAACCCCTCCCAGGAAGACGTGCGCCGCTTCTTCTGCGACGTGTACGCCAAGCACCGGCAGGGCCTGCCGATGGAAGCGCTAGAGACCATCGCGGCCGGCTGGATCGACGAGCACCCCGAGTACCACGAGGACCTTGTCGATGCCGACGCGGCGGTGGCGCGGGTGTACGACGGATCGAACGGGCGCGAGAACCCGTTCCTTCATCTGTCGATGCATCTGTCGATCAGCGAGCAGTGCTCCATCGACCAGCCGCGCGGCATCCGCCAGGCCGTCGAGCTGCTGGCAGCGCGCCGCGGCTCGCTGCTGCATGCGCATCACGAGGCGATGGACTGCCTGGGCCAGATGATGTGGGAGAGCCAGCGCGCGGGCAGGCCGCCGGATGGCGAGGGCTACGTGGCCTGCGTACAGCGCAGGGCCACGAAAGACTAGCCAGTTAGCCGCGAGAGGTTTTCCTGGGCCGCTGCGGCACCGCGCCCTGCTGCTTCGCAGCCTCGCGCAGCAACGCGGCCATGGCGCCGCGCAGCGCCGAAGGCTCGGCATCGCTGCGCTGCAGCAGCCCGACCGGCTCTTCGGTGCCAGCCGTCTCGATGCGCAACCGCGCGAGGCGCCCGTCCGCCAGCTCGCCGCGCGCGGCGCCCAGCGGCGTGATCCATACCGCATCGGACACCGCCACCAGCGCGCGCGCCACCGCCACGTCGAGCGTCTGCAATGCGTTAGCCGGCAACACGAGGCCGCGCGCCGACAGGAAGCTCTCGGTGTTGTGGCGCGGGATCGTGCCCTCGCCGTACACCACCAGCGGATAAGCCAGCACCGCCTGCACCGACGCCGCCTTCAGCGCCAGCGGATGGCCCGCGCGCACGGCGAACACCAGCGGCTCGGTGTACAGCAGCTCGAAGCTCAGGCCGCCCATCAGGCGCGGATCGCTCATGCGGCCGACCACCAGGTCGAGCTCGCCGGCGCGCAACTCGTCGAGCAGCGTGGGGTTGGCGGCGCTCTTCACCACGATCTGCACCGAAGGCCGGCTGTCGCGCAGCCGTGCCAGCGCCATCGGCAGCAGGGCCGGCGCCACGCTCGGCAGCGCGCCGATGCGCAAGCGCTCGATGCGCCCGCCAGCCGCCGGCGCCACGGCCTGCGCGCTGGCATCGAGCGCTTCGAGCACGCGCAGCGCATGCGCGAGCAGTTGCTCGCCGGCTGCCGTGAGACCCTGCACGCCGCGCCGGCCGGCCTTGCTGCGCTCGACCAGCCGCGTGCCGACAATCGCCTCCAGCTCGGAGAGCGTCTTCGACACGGCCGGCTGGCTCAGCGCCAGCCGTTCGGCCGCGCGCGCGAGGTGGCGCTCCTGCGCTACGGCAACGAGGCAGCGCAGGTGCCGCAACTGCACATTGCGCACGAAGTCCTGGCGAAGATCGGCGGAATCTTTCAATGCCTTCTGGTTATTGAGAACGGAGCAATCTTCAATTTACATCATCGGATGCCGCTTCTAAAGTGGCGGCTTCCGGATTCGTCCCACGACAGGAGACAACGTACATGTTGACCAAGACCAAGGGCCCCTCGCCCATCCTCACCCCGCGCGACTGGGAAGCCCACCCCAGTTATGTCTACCCCGGCTACAAGTCCACCGTGAAGCGCGGCCCGCAGAAGCCGCTGATTCCGCTGAAGGCCTCGCTCGGCGAACTGCAGCAGCCGGTGTACGGCCACGACAGCATCGGCGAGTTCGACAACGACCTCACGCGCAACGCGCGCCGCAACGGCGAACCGCTGGGCGAACGCATGATCCTCACCGGCCAGGTGCTCGACGAGCGCCGCCGCCCGGTGGCCAACACGCTGGTCGAGCTGTGGCAGGCCAACGCCGCCGGCCGCTACGTGCACAAGGTAGACCAGCACGACGCACCGCTGGACCCGAACTTCCTGGGCGCGGGCCGCTGCCTGACCGACAGCGAAGGCCGCTACCGCTTTCTCACCATCAAGCCCGGCGCCTACCCCTGGGGCAATCACCCGAACGCATGGCGCCCGCAGCACATCCACCTGTCGCTGTTCGGCCAGAGCTTCGCGAGCCGCCTGGTCACGCAGATGTACTTCCCCGGCGACCCGCTGATGCAGTACGACCCGATGATCACCGGCACGCCCGAGCGCTACCGCAACCGGCTCATCGCCGATTTCAGCCTCGACATCACCGAAGAGGGCTACGCACTGGGCTACCAGTTCGACATCGTGCTGCGCGGCGCAGACGAAACGCCTTTCGAGAACCGCTGAGCCAGGAGACACACACCATGTTGATGACCGCACAGGAAGCCGACTTCGGCCAGACCCCCTCGCAAACCGTGGGCCCCTACTTCGCCTACGGCCTCACCGCCACGCAGTACGGCTACGACTTCGACCAGCCCTTCGACGCCGTGCTGGCGCTCGACAAGGCCAGCGGCCAGCGCATCCGCCTCGAAGGCCGGGTGATCGACGGCGACGGCAACCCGATCAACGACGCGCTGGTCGAGATCAGCCAGCCCGACGGCGAAGGCCGCTACCCGCAGACGCCCGACGAGGCACGCGCCATGGGCTTTCGCGCCTTCGGCCGCGTCGGCACGGGCACCGCCGAAGGCAACCGCTTCGTGTTCCACACCGTGAAGCCCGGCGCTGAATCGCCCGGCGAAGCGCCGCACATCAACGTGATCGTGCTGATGCGCGGCCTGCTGCTGCATGCGTTCACGCGCGTGTACTTCAGCGACGAAGCCGAAGCCAACGCGAAAGACGCAGTGCTGCAGAGCGTGCCGGCCGATCGCCGCCACACGCTGATCGCCGAGCGCGTGGAGCAAGGCGGCGCAGTGACGTATCGCTTCGACATCCGCATGCAGGGCACTGACGAGACTGCCTTCTTCGACGTCTGATCTCAGGGAAATCCCGGACGCAAAAAAGCCCGCTCGCAGCGGGCTTTTTTGTTATGAGCGAAGCGCTTATTCGGCGCCGTGGTGAATGCGCGATTCGGGCACCGTCTTCAGTTCGCCGGGCAACGAGCTGATGTAGCTGGCCAGCGTCTTGAGCTCGGCGTTGGTGAACTTCTTGTCTTCGACCTGCTGGCCCATCACCGCATTCGAGCGGCCGAGGTGCGGGTTGTTCTTCACGCGGTACGACTTGAGCGCGACGAACAGATAGTCGGCATGCTGGCCGGCCAGCTTGGGCACGGTGCCGTCGTTCGGCGTGTTGAAGTTGGCGCCGTGGCACTTGGTGCAGTTGTTGTCGGCGTTGCGGGTGATGAGCGCCTCGACGTTCGAGGGCGTGGCCTTGGCCAGCGTGGCCGGCGGTGCACTGCCGTCCTTCAGGCCCAACTGGCTGTAATAGGCAGCGAGGTCGGCGATGTCCTGGTCGGTGAGCGTGTCGGCAATGGCACGCATGGTGGGATGCTTGCGGTCGCCGCCCTTGTATGCGGTGAGCGCGGCCGTGATGTACGTGGCGCTCTGGCCGGCGATCATCGGCACCTTGTGGATCTCCGGGAAGCTGGCCTGATAGCCAATGATGCCGTGGCAGCCCACGCACATCGCAACCTTCTTTGCTCCGTCCTGGGCCTTGCCAGTGACTTGCTGGGCTTCAGCCGAGACCGTCACGCAAGCGACAGCAAGGGCAAACATCGTGGTCAACAACTTGTTCATTTTGCGCGCACAATCTCGTGGAGAGTACAGTTTTTCGAATCAACATTCGATTATATGCAGGGGTCCCCTGGAACCCTGTGCAGGCCAACCCTGAGGCTGCACAACGCGTGTCAAGTGTGTTCTTTTCTCCACCCCAGCCTCCGTCTCACTCATCTCACTCATGAAATTCCAGGGCTCAGACAATTACGTCGCCACGCAAGACCTGATGCTCGCGGTCAATGCGGCCATCACTCTCAAGCGCCCGCTGCTCGTCAAGGGCGAGCCCGGCACGGGCAAGACCATGCTGGCCGAGGAAGTGGCCCAATCGCTCGGCCTGCCGCTGCTGCAGTGGCACATCAAGTCGACCACCAAGGCACAGCAGGGCCTGTATGAATACGATGCCGTGAGCCGCCTGCGCGACTCGCAACTGAAGGACGTCGACGGCGGCGAGCGCGTCAAGGACATCCAGAACTACATCATCAAGGGCGTGCTCTGGCAGGCCTTCACGGCCGACCAGCCGGTGGCATTGCTCATCGACGAGATCGACAAGGCCGACATCGAATTCCCGAACGACCTGCTGCGCGAAATCGACCGCATGGAGTTCTATTGCTACGAGACGCGCGAACTCATCCGCGCCAAGCACCGTCCGGTGGTGTTCATCACCTCGAACAACGAGAAGGAACTGCCCGACGCCTTCCTGCGCCGCTGCTTCTTCCACTACATCAAGTTCCCCGATGCCGAGACGATGAAGCACATCGTCGCCGTGCACTTCCCTGGCCTGAAGCAAGAACTGCTCACGGCCGCGATGAAGACCTTCTACGACGTGCGCAACCTGCCCGGCCTGAAGAAGAAGCCCTCGACCTCCGAGCTGCTCGACTGGCTCAAGCTGCTGGTGGCCGAAGACATTCCGCTCGAAGCGCTGCAGAGCAAGGACGACAAGGTCGCCGTGCCGCCGCTGGTGGGCGCGCTGCTCAAGAACGAACAGGACGTGACGCTGTTCGAGAAGCTCGTCTTCATGCAACGCAACAACCGCTGAGTCCATGAGCCAGACGCCGCATCCCACGGGGCAGCTGATGAAGCTGGGCATTGCCCAGGCAGTGCTGTTCGTGCTGGGTGCGCTGCTCGGCCGCGGGTTGGGGCTGCTGCTGGGCCTCGATGCCTTCGGCGCCGCCGGCTACGGCAACAAGGAAATCTTCGGGATCCTGCTGATCGGCCTGGGCGGCGGTGGCGGGGTGCAACTGGCGCGCGCCTGGTACGTGCGCAAGTATGGCGATCCCAAAGGCTGAAAACACAAGAGAGTTTGAAATGGCGTTCGTCGAACCCGTCACGCTGAAGGCCCGCGGCATCGCGCTGGTGCCGCTGTCGCTGGCTCATGAAGAAGGCCTGCGCGCCGCAGCCGCCGACGGCGAACTGTGGAAGCTGCGCGTCACCTCGGTGCCCGAGCCGCAGGACACGCGCGCCTACATCGAGACCGCGCTGAAGACCGCCGACCGCTTCGCCTTCGCAGTGACCGACGAGGCCACCGGCACAGTGCTCGGCAGCACCAGCTTCCACGACATCCTGCCGGGCGTGAAGCGCGTGGAGATCGGCTACACGTGGTACGCCGCGCGCTGCCAGCGCACGCACGTCAACACCACCTGCAAGCTGCTGCTGCTCGCGCATGCCTTCGACACGCTGAACTGCAACGTGGTGGGCTGGCGCACCGACAACTTCAACTTCGCCTCGCAGCGCGCCATCGAGCGCCTGGGCGCGAAGAAAGACGGCGTGATCCGCGGCCACGTGATGCGCCGCGACGGCACCATCCGCGACACCGTCATGTACAGCCTGCGCGCGGGCGAATGGCCCGAAGTGAAGGCCCAGCTGCTGTACCTGCTCGACAAGCCGCGCGGCTGAAACACAAGGAGCGCCCATGCTCATCGACTTCTTCTACACCCTGCGCTCGGCCAAGCTGCCGGTGTCGGTCAAGGAATACCTCACTCTGCTCGAAGCCCTGCAGGCCGACGTGGTGGGGCCCAACTCCGACGGCGCCTACGGCATCGACGACTTCTACTACCTCTCGCGCACCGCGCTCGTGAAGGACGAGAAGCACTACGACAAATTCGACCGCGCCTTCGCCGCCTACTTCAAGGGCGTCGAGATGCTGACCGACTTCACGAAGGAAGTGCCGCTCGACTGGCTCAAGAAGACGCTCGAACGTGAGTTCACCGCCGAGGAAAAAGCCAAGATCGAGAAGATGGGCTGGGACGAGCTCATGGAAACGCTCAAGAAGCGCTTCGAGGAGCAGAAGGAGCGCCACGAGGGCGGCAGCAAGTGGATCGGCACCGGCGGCACCTCGCCCTTCGGCAACGGCGGCTACAACCCCCAAGGCATCCGCATTGGTGGGGCCGGCAAGAACAAGAGCGCCGTGAAGGTGTGGGACCAGCGCGCCTATAAGGACTACGACGACACGCAGGAGCTTGGCACGCGCAACATCAAGGTTGCGCTGCGCCGGCTGCGCAAGTTCGCGCGCGAAGGCCACGACGAAGAGCTGGACCTCGACGACACCATCCACTCGACCGCGGCCAATGCCGGCTACCTCGACATCAAGATGCGGCCCGAGCGCCACAACAACGTCAAGGTGCTGCTGCTGATGGACGTGGGCGGCACGATGGACGAGCACATCCAGCGCGTGGAAGAGCTGTTCTCGGCCGTGAAGACCGAGTTCAAGCACCTCGAATTCTTCTACTTCCACAACTGCGTGTACGACTTCATGTGGAAGAACAACAAGCGCCGCTTCTCCGAGAAGTTCGCGACCTGGGACATCCTGCGCAAGTACAACAAGGACTACAAGCTCATCTTCGTCGGCGACGCCACGATGAGCCCCTACGAGATATTGCAGCCCGGCGGCAGCGTCGAATACAACAACGAAGAAGCCGGCGCCGAGTGGATCCAGCGTCTCACGCACACCTTTCCGAAGTTCGCGTGGATCAACCCCGAGCCGCAGGGCGTGTGGCAGTACCGCCAGAGCATCGCGGTGATGCAGCAGCTCATGTCGAACCGCATGTACCCCCTGACCCTGCGAGGCCTCGAAGACGCGATGCGCATGCTGTCCAAGTAGGACGAAGCCATCTGTATCCGGACGCTTCAGGAACCGGCGAATCTTGCTGTCAGAATCCGCCCATGGTCAGGGTGGTTTCAGTTTCTTCGCCGGCATGGTGGCCGGCTTTGCTTTTTTCCGGCGTCCTGCTCTTGCAAGGCTGCAGCCTGCTGCCGAAGAAAGAGGCGCCCGAAGACAACAAGCCCGCGGCCGGCCTCGTGCGCAGCGGTGCTGCCGACAGCACTGCCGCCACTGACGACGGCAAGGACGACGACAAGAAAAAAGCCGACAAGCGCGACGCCTTCACCGTCGATGTGCGCGGCCCCGAGGCCGTGCGCGACTACCTCAAGCTGCACCTCGAGATCCAGCGCTACCGCGAGCTCGACGACCTCGGCGCTACCGAAATCTCCCGCCTCATGGTGGCCGCCGAGGCCAATGCACGCGAGCTGCTCGGCACCATGGGCTACTTCTCGCCCACGCTGACGCTCGAACTCAACGAGACACCCGAAAGCACCAAGGCCCCGCGCGAAATCGTCATCACCGTCTCGCCCGGCGAGAGCACCAAGGTGAGCAACGTGCAGATCAGCTACGGCGGCCCGATCGCAAACGACGCAACCGCCGAGGCGCAGCGCGATTCGATCCGCACCAACTGGGCCCTGCGCGCCGGCCAGCCCTTCACCCAGCAGGCCTGGGACGATGCCAAGACCACCGCGCTGCGCAGCCTGACGGCCAAGCGCTTTCCCACCGGCAGCATCGAGATCAGCCGCGCCGAAGTGGACGCCGACCGCAGCGAGGCCCGCCTCAGCGTCACCTACCAGTCAGGCCCGGCCTACAAGTTCGGCCCGCTCATGCTGCACGGCATCCAGCGCTACGACCCCGACGGCGCACGCCGCATCGCCCGCCTGCCCAGCGGCACCGACTACGACCAGCAGAAGCTGCTCGATGCCCAGCAGCGCCTGGCCAGCAGCGGCTACTACGACTCGGTGTTCCTCACGCTCGACACCGAGAGCGGCAACCCGCTGGCCGCGCCGGTGATCGCGCAGCTGCGCGAGGCGCCGCTGCAGAAGGTGGTGATGGGCGTGGGCTTCACCACCGACAACGGCCCGCGCCTGTCGATCGACCACATCCACAACCAGATTCCGCTGCTGGGCTGGCGCTCCGTCTCGCGGCTGTCGGTCGACAACGACATCAAGTCGCTCGGCACCGAGTGGAAGGCGATTCCCGACGACCGGGGCTGGCAATGGTTCTCGGGCGCCGAACTGAAGAGCGAGCAATCGGGCAGCTACGTGGTCGACAGCGGACGCCTGCGAGGCGGGCGCAGCAAGTCGGGCGACCACATCGACCGCAGCTACTTCCTGCAGTACGACTACGCGCAGAACCGCGGCATCAACGCACCGCCCTCGGCCTCTGCCGTGACGGCCAACTGGGGCTGGACCGGCCGCTATTTCGACGACAACGCGTCGCCCTCGCGCGGCTTCGGTCTCGCACTCGAAGTGGCCGCGGGCTACACGCTCACCGGCGAGCAGACGCCCTTCACGCGCACCTACGCGCGTTGGCTCGGCGTGCTGCCGCTGGGCGCAGCGGACGACAAGGAAGCACGCGCGCGCCGCAGCCGCCTGCAGCTGCGCGTGGAGGCCGGCGCGGTGTCGGCCAAAGACAGCGCGCAGATCCCGTCCACGCTGATGTTCCTGACCGGCGGCGACACCACCGTGCGCGGCTACAGCTACAAGCAGATCGGCACCGTGCGCGCCGACGGCCAGACCGTTGCCGGCCGCTACCTCGGCGTGGCCAGCGTGGAGTGGCAGCGCCCCTTCGTCTACAACGGCAAGCTCACCGAATGGGAGAGCGTGGTGTTCGCCGATGCCGGCGCCGTGGCCGACAAGCCCGGCGAGCTCAAGCCCAAGGTGGGCGTGGGCGTGGGCGCGCGCTGGCGCAGCCCCGTGGGGCCGGTGCAGGCCGACCTGGCCTACGGCGTGGACTCGAAGAAATTCCGCCTGCACTTCCGCCTCGGCTTCACCTTCTGATTTTTTCGATGCAGACCGACGCAGACCCCACGCCAACGCCCCTCGCCCCCCGCCGCTCGCGCGCGCGCCGGGCAATGCGCGCCCTGGCCTGGACCGTGGCCGGGCTGCTGCTCGCCGTGGTGCTGCTGGTCGCGGGCGCGTGGTGGTGGCTGGGCTCGAACACCTCGCTCGCCTTCGCGATCGCGCAGGCGGCGCAGCGCCTGCCGGCCGGGCAGACGCTCGAAAGCCGCGACGTGAGCGGCTCGCTGCGCACCGGCGGCCACATCGGCTGGCTCAAGTACCAGAGCGAGGGCATTGCCGTCGAAGTGAACGAAGCCACCATCGGCTGGCAGCTCGCGCCGCTGCTGCAACGCAAGGTGCAGCTCGGCGAGGTGCACGCGAAGCAGGTGCTCATCGAAAAGCGCGGCCCGCCCAGCGACAAGCCCACCGAGCCGCTCGAACGGCTCGCGCTGCCGATCGAGATCGAGCTGCCCTTCCGCATCGACGAAGTGCGCTGGGCCGGCCCGCCCGCGCTGCAGGCGCTCAACCTCTCGGGCAGCTACAGCTACAAGGCCGCCGAGCATGTGCTCGAAGTCAAGGGCGTGGACATTGCCGACGGCCACTACAGCACCCGCGTGAAGCTGCAAGGCCCCGCGCCCATGGCGATTGATGCATCGCTCGACGGCCGCGTGAAGGCGCCGCTGGCCGAGGACCACAACATCGACGTGCTGGCCACCGCCACCGTGAAGGGCACGCTCGCCGGCACCGCTGCGCGGCTGCAGGTAGCGGCCGAGCTGAAGCCGGCCGAAGAAAACGCCGATGCGCCGATGGAAGCCAGCCTGCAGGCACAGATCGCGCCCTGGCTGCCCCAGCCGGTGATCGACGCGAAGGCCGACCTGCGCAACGTCGATGCGTCGAGCCTGTGGCCCGGCGCACCCCAGACGCAGCTCACCGGCACGGTCGAACTGCAGCCCGACGCCGATACCGGGCCCACCGCATGGAAGGCCTCGGCCGACATCCGCAACGCCGTGCCCGGCCCGTGGGACAAAGAGAAACTGCCGCTCGAACAGGTGCAGGCCAAGGTCGGCTTCGACGGCACGAGCTGGAGCGTTCCCGAAGCCACCGTGCGCGCGGGCGGCGGACGCATCGACGCGGCCGGCAAGTGGAGCCCCGCGCCGTCGCCGTGGCAGGCGCAGGCCACCGTGCGCGGCGTGCGGCCCGGCGCGCTGTACACCGAACTCTCGGGCGCGCCCGTCAGCGGCCAGCTCAAGGCCGAGCAGAAGGAAAGCACCATCACCTTCGACGGTGCCTTGCGCGCAGAGGGCGGCGCCGGCAGCAAGGCCCTGCCAGGCTTCGCGCTCGACCGCGCGCTGGCCCAGGGCCAATGGAAAGACCAGGTGCTCGACCTGCGCACGCTGCGCATCGAGGCCCAGCGCGCCAGCGTCGATGGCCGGCTGCAGGTGCGCGTGGCCGAGCAGGCTGCCAGCGGCAAGCTCAACCTCGTGCTGCCGGGCGGCAGCGCGCAGGTCGATGGCCGCATTGCACCGTCTGCAGGCGGTGGAGACATCAGAGCCAGCATCGACGATGCCGACGTCGTACAGCGCTGGGTGCAAAGCCTGCCCGGGCTGTCCGGCGTATTCGCGAACGCCAGCGCAAAGGGCTCGGCGAAGCTCGACGCCAGCTGGCAAGGCGGCTGGCAGACCATCCAGCGCCGGCTGCAGAACGCCAACGCGCCCGCGCAGCGCGGCGCCGAGCCCAGCCTCAAGGCCATGCTCGGCGTGCCGCGGCTCGACCTGAGCCTGCCCTCGGCCACGCCCGGCGGCACGACCACCGCCGTGCAACTGCGCGACCTGCGCGCCGACCTCGAAGGCAGCCTCGCGCAGGCCTCGCTCACGCTGAAGGGCGAAGCCGCCACCGGCACGCAGAAGTTCAACATCGACACCCGCGCCAGCGGCGGCATCGCCGGCGCCGGCCAATGGCGCGCGGCGCTGGCCAGCCTGAAGCTGCAGGCACAGGACAGCGCCCGCCCCGGCGACCCGTGGGTGCTGGAGCTGAGCCGCGAAGTCACGGCAACCATCCGCACCACCAGCGGCAATGCACCCCGCCTCGACGTCGAAGCATCCGCCGCCGCGGCCACCTTGCGCGGCCCGGTACCCGGCACCGTGCGCATCGACTGGCAGCCGCTGCGCTTCAGCCAGAGCGGCGCGGCGCCCAACCGCGTGTTCCGCGTGCAGTCCAAGGGCCAGCTGCAGGGCCTGCCGATGGCCTGGGCCGGCGCGTTCGGCGCCAATACCACGCTGGGCGAATACGGCATCAGCGGCGACCTGATGTTCAACGGCGACTGGGACATCGACGCCGGCGACACGCTGCGCGCCAAGGCCCGCATCGGGCGCCAGAGCGGCGACATCCGCGTGCAGGCCGGCGAGGCCGCGCTCGTCACGCGCATCACCAGCACCGGAACGGGCACTGCGAGTGAACGCACGATGAACTCCTCCTCCGGGAACGGCGACGCGCCCAGCACGCCGGCCGGCCTGCGCCAGGCCGAACTGCGGCTCGATGCCGAAGGCGACGCGGTGCACGCCGTTCTCGCGTGGGACAGCGAACGCGCCGGCAAGATCGACGCCGACATCAACACCCGCGTACAGCAGCGCGCCGGCGGCTGGCAGTGGGCGCCCGACGCACCGCTGGGCGGCACCATCAAGGCCGCGCTGCCGAACCTCGGCGTGTGGTCGATGCTCGCGCCGCCGGGCTGGCGCATTGCCGGCACGCTCGACGCCGGCGCCACGCTGTCGGGCAACCGCGCCGTGCCGCGCTGGAACGGCACGCTGGGCGCCGACAAGCTCGCGCTGCGCGCACCGGTCGAAGGGCTGGACCTGCGCGATGGCCGCCTGCGCGCCACGCTCAGCGGCGAGCGCATCGAGATCACCGAATTCACGCTCAAGGGCGGCACCGGCAGCTCCACGCGCATCGCCGGCCAGAGCGGCAACCGCAGCACCTCGGCCAGCGAGGCCCGCAGCGACGGCGGCACGCTCTCGGCCAGCGGCGACCTCAGCTGGGGCCCCGCCAGCGGAACAGCCTCGGGCATCCGCATGGCCCTGCAGGGCCAGTTGCGCGCGTTGCGCGTGCTGGTGCGCACCGACCGGCAGGTCACGCTCTCGGGCGATGTGCAGGCCCGGCTCGACAACGGCCAGTTCAATGTGCGCGGCAAGCTCAAGACCGACCGCGCCGTCATCATCCTGCCCGACGAGACCGCGCCCAGCCTGGGCAGCGACGTCGTCGTGCGCTCCGCCGCCAAGGACCGCGAGGCCACCGAGACGGCGCAGCGCGAATCCGCCCAGGCCGACGCGCAGGCTGCCAAGCCGCAGACCGCCAAGCCGCCGGACATCGTCATCAACTTCGACCTTGGCGACGACTTCGCGGTGCAGGGCCGCGGCATCACCACGCGGCTCGAAGGCGACCTGGAGATCCGCAGCACGAGGCTGAATGCCCCGCCGCGCATCACCGGCGAAGTGAAGACCGTGAAAGGCCAGTACCGCGCCTACGGCCAGCAGCTCGACGTGGAAACCGGCGTGGCGCGTTTCAACGGCCCCTTCGACAACCCGGCGCTGGACGTCTTGGCGATCCGCCCGAACCTGTCGCAGCGCGCGGGCGTGCAGATCACCGGCACCGCGCAATCGCCACGCGTAAAGCTGTACTCGGAGCCCGCGCTGTCCGATGCCGAAACGCTGTCATGGGTGATCCTGGGCCGCGCTTCGGCCACCAGCGGCGGCGAATCCGCGCTGCTGCAGCAGGCCGCGCTGTCGCTGCTCGGCAAGATCGGCGGCAGTGGCAGCGGCGGCAGCCTGGCCAGCCGTTTCGGGCTGGACGAACTCGGCTTCAAGGGGCCGGGCAGCGGCGGCGACCTGCGCGAGTCGGCGGTCACGCTGGGCAAGCGGCTGTCGAAAGATTTCTACCTCACCTACGAACGCAGCCTGGGCGGCACCTTCGGCACGATCTTCATCTTCTACGACCTGACGACGCGGCTCACGCTGCGCGGGCAGGCGGGGCAGACGAGCGGGCTCGACCTGATCTACACCGTGAAGTACGACTGAGCGCGGGTTGTCCCGCAGTAGCCGGACTTCGGCCTTGACCCGCGTCTTGCGCGCGTGATAAGAACCGTCTTCGCCTTCACCGAGGAGCGACGACGATGAAAAAAGATGGAGACAAGGGCGAGGGCCTTCAGAGCTTTGCGCAAGGCCCTCGGACATACGCCCCACCGGGGCTCTCGCGCATCGCGTTCATGCGCGGCACGCTGCGCGGCGTGATCACGCTGATCGCCGTCATCGCGGCGGTGGCTTCCATACCGTACTGGGACGAGATGCAGTTCCCGGTCACCAGCCTCGTGATCTACGTCGCGGGCATGGTGTTCGTCGCGATGCCGCTGTGCCTGTACTACGAGTCGCTGCTCATGGCGCAGCAGGCAGCAGCGTCGCCCGATGGCCGCGAATCGCTGATGCCACGATAGGCATCAGCAGCGGCGTCTTGCCGGCGTCGAAGTCGCGTATCAGCTGGATGCGCATGCTCGGCGCCCAGAACGACTTCAGGTGCCCGGCAATCGCCTGCGTGGCAGCGCCGGCATCGCTCGGCGATTGCGCCTGGAAGAAGGTGCCGATCTGATTGGCCATCTTGACCAGCTGTGCCGAATGATCGTGCTCCATGGGGCCTTCGAAAAATTGATTTGTTTGTTGATGAAGCGTCAGCGCACGCGGTGCGGTTCCGCCGTGCGCAGCCGCTGCGGATGGCTGTAGACGCCCAGGTCCTGCTGCCGCACGAAGCCCACCAGCGTGAGGCCCGCGCGCTGCGCCGTGGCCACCGCGAACGAGGTCGGCGCCGACACCGCGGCGAGCAGCGGCGCGCCGGCCATCGCGGCCTTCTGCACCATCTCGAAACTCGCGCGGCTGGTCACTGCGATGAAGCCCGTGGAAGCATCGACGTCGTTGGCCGCGAGCGCGCCCACCAGCTTGTCGAGCGCGTTGTGGCGGCCCACGTCCTCGCGCAGCCACATCACTTCGCCTTCCGCCGAGCACCAGGCGGCCGCGTGCACGGCACCGGTAGCCTCTTGCAGCGTCTGCTGCGATGGCAGCTGCGACATCGCACGGCCGATAGCCTCGCGGTCGAACTGCGCGGCGCCCTCGCTGCTCAGCACGGGCAGTTCGCGCGAAACCTGCGTCAGGCTTTCGGTGCCGCACAGGCCGCAACCGGTGCGTCCGGCCATCGAGCGGCGGCGCTGCTTGAGGCGCGCAAAGGCCGCGCTCGACACCTGCAGATGCACCGTGACGCCGAGCGCCGACGGCTCGGCTTCCACCGAGTAAAGCTCGTGCGCCGCTTCGAGGATGCCCTCGCTGAGCGAGAAGCCGAGCGCGAAGTCTTCCAGGTCGAGCGGCGTCGCGAGCATCACCGCATGCGAGATGCCGTTGTATTCGAGCGCCACGGGCACTTCCTCGGCCACCCAGTCCTGCACGTCGAATGGCCGGCCGCCGCGCACTCCGCGCACGGGCAGCAACTGCGCGCCTTCGCAGAACTGAACGGCGTCGGTGACCAGGTTCATGCGGCGAGCATCCTCACTTGGCCGGTACCGTCTCGCCGCTTTGCTGCGCCGATGCGGCGGCAAGCAAGTCCTGCTGCGTCTGGTTGAAGCGGCTGTACTCCTGCTGCCAGGCCGAAGGCTGCATCACCGGCATCACCTGCACGGCTGTGACCTTGTATTCGGGGCAGTTGGTGGCCCAGTCGGAGTTGTCTGTCGTGATGACGTTCGCGCCCGACTCGGGAAAGTGGAAGGTGGTGTACACCACGCCCGGCTGCATGCGCTCGGACACCGTGGCGCGCAGCACCGTCTCGCCCGCGCGGCTCTGGATGCCCACCCAGTCGCCGTCGCTCACGCCGCGCTCCTCGGCATCGTGCGGATGGATCTCCAGCCGGTCTTCGCTGTGCCACTGGTTGTTGTCGGTGCGGCGCGTCTGCGCGCCCACGTTGTACTGCGAGAGGATGCGCCCGGTGGTCAGCAGCAGCGGGAACTTGCGCGTGACCTTCTCGTCCGTCGCCACGTACTGCGTGACGATGAACTTGCCCTTGCCGCGCACGAAGTGGTCGATGTGCATCGTGGGCGTGCCGTCGGGCGCCTCGTCGTTGCAGGGCCACTGGATGCTGCCGAGCTCGTCGATGCGCTTGTAGCTCACGCCGTGGAAGGTGGGCGTCAGCGCGGCGATCTCGTCCATGATCTCTTCGGGGCTCTTGTAGTCCATCGGATAGCCGAGGGCCTGCGCGAGCTTCACGGTCACTTCCCAGTCGGCATAGCCGGCCTTGGGCGGCATCACCTTGCGAACGCGCGAGATGCGGCGCTCGGCATTGGTGAAGGTGCCGTCCTTCTCGAGGAACGAGGAGCCCGGCAGGAACACGTGGGCGTACTTGGCGGTTTCGTTGAGGAACATGTCCTGCACCACCACGCACTCCATGCCCATCATCGCGGCCGCCACGTGCTGCGTGTTCGGGTCGGACTGCACGATGTCCTCGCCTTCGCAGTACAGGCCCTTGAAGCTGCCGCCGATGGCGGCGTCGAACATGTTGGGAATGCGCAGGCCCGGCTCGGGGTTGATCTGCACGCCCCAGGCGGCTTCGAACGAGGCGCGCGTGGTGCTGTCCGACACATGGCGGTAGCCCGGCAGTTCGTGCGGGAACGAGCCCATGTCGCAGGCACCCTGCACGTTGTTCTGGCCGCGCAGCGGGTTGACGCCCACGCCTTCGCGCCCGACGTTGCCGGTGACCATCGCGAGGTTGGCGATACCCATCACCGTGGTCGAGCCCTGGCTGTGCTCGGTCACGCCCAGGCCGTAGTAGATGGCGCCGTTGCCAGCCGTGGCGAACAGACGCGCAGCGGCGCGCAGCTCGGCCGCGGGCACGCCAGTCGCCTTTTCGGTGGCTTCGGGCGATTGCTCGGGCTGCTCGACGTACGACTTCCACTCCTTGAACGAAGCCGTATCGCAGCGCTCGGCCACGAAGTCGTCGGCCATAAGCCCTTCGGTGACGATGACGTGCGCCAGCGCCGTCACCACGGCCACGTTGGTGCCGGGCTTGAGCTGCAGGTGGTGCGAAGCCTTGACGTGAGGTGACTTCACGATGTCGATGCGGCGCGGATCGACCACGATCAGCTTCGCGCCCTGGCGCAGCCGCTTCTTCATGCGCGATGCGAACACCGGGTGCCCGTCGGTCGGGTTGGCGCCGATCACCATGATGACGTCGGCCTTGTCGACCGACGCAAAGGTCTGCGTGCCGGCCGATTCGCCCAGCGTCTGCTTCAGGCCGTAGCCCGTGGGCGAGTGGCACACGCGTGCACAGGTGTCGACGTTGTTGTTGCCGAAGGCGGCACGCACCAGCTTCTGGACCAGGTAGGTTTCCTCGTTGGTGCAGCGCGACGAGGTGATGCCGCCGATGGAGTCCTTGCCGTACTTGGCCTGCAGGCGCTTGAACTCGCCCGCGGCGTAGTTGAGCGCGGTGTCCCAGCTCACTTCCTGCCACGGGTCGGTGATGTTCTTGCGGATCATCGGCTTGAGCATGCGGTCCTGGTGCGTCGCATAGCCCCAGGCGAAGCGGCCCTTGACGCAGGAGTGGCCTTCATTGGCCTTGCCGTCTTTCCACGGCACCATGCGCACGACCTCATTGCCCTTCATCTCGGCCTTGAAGGCGCAGCCCACGCCGCAGTAGGCGCAGGTGGTGATCACGCTGTGCTCGGGCTGGCCGAGCCAGATCACCGACTTTTCCTGCAGGGTGGCGGTGGGGCAGGCTTCGACGCAGGCGCCGCAGCTCACGCACTCCGAATCCATGAAGGCCTCGTCCTGGCCCGGCGACACGCGCGACTCGAAGCCGCGGCCGCTGATGGTCAGCGCGAAGGTGCCCTGCGTTTCCTCGCAGGCACGCACGCAGCGGTTGCACACGATGCACTTCGACGGGTCGTAGCTGAAGTACGGGTTCGACTCGTCCTTCTCGCTCTTCAGGTGGTTGGCGCCGTCGAAGCCGTAGCGCACGTTGCGCAGGCCGGTGACGCCCGCCATGTCCTGCAGCTCGCAATTGCCGTTGGCCGAGCAGGTGAGGCAATCCAGCGGATGGTCGGAGATGTAGAGCTCCATCACGCCCTTGCGCAGGTCCTGCAGCTTGGGCGTCTGGGTGCGCACCTTCATGCCGGCTTCGGCAGGCGTGGTGCAAGAGGCCGGAAAGCCCTTGCGGCCCTCGATCTCGACCAGGCACAGCCGGCAGGAGCCGAAGGGCTCCAGGCTGTCGGTAGCGCAGAGCTTGGGCACCTGGATGCCCGCATCCACCGCCGCGCGCATCAGCGAAGTGCCCGCGGGCACCGTCACTTCGTTGCCGTCGATCTCCAGCGTCACCTCGCGCGTGGATTCGCGCTTGGGGGTGCCGTAATCGGTTTCCTTGAGATGGTCCAACATGTCTTTCTTACTCCTGCTGCTGCGCCGCAACCGCCTAGGCAGCTTCGCGATCGGGAACCACGAGACCGAAGTCCTGCGGGAAGTGGTCGAGTGCCGAGAGCACCGGAAACGGCGTCATGCCGCCCATGGCGCACAGCGAGCCGTGGACCATCGTGTTGCACAGGTCGCGCAGCAAGATCACCTGCTGCGGACGGTTCTGGTTGTTGCGGATCTTGTCGATGACCTCGACGCCGCGCGTCGATCCGATGCGGCATGGTGTGCACTTGCCGCACGACTCGAGCGCGCAGAACTCCATGGCATAGCGCGCGAGCTTCGACAGGTCGGCCGTGTCGTCGTGCACCACGATGCCGCCGTGGCCCACCGTGCCGCCGACGGCCGCGTAGGCCTCGTAGTCGAGTGGCAGGTCCCATTGCGATTCGGGCAAGTACGCACCAAGCGGCCCGCCGACCTGCACTGCCTTGATCGGCCGGCCCGAGGCCGAGCCGCCGCCGTAGTCGTACAGCAGCTCGCGCAGCGTGACGCCGAAAGCCTTCTCCACCAGGCCGCCGTACTTGATGTTGCCGGCCAGTTGCATCGGCAGCGTGCCGCGCGAACGGCCGACGCCGTAGTCGCGATAGAAGGCCGCGCCGCGCGCCAGGATCAGCGGCACGCTGGCCAGCGTGATGACGTTGTTGATCAGCGTGGGCTGCCCGAACAGGCCTTCGATGGCCGGCAGCGGCGGCTTGGCGCGCACGATGCCGCGCTTGCCTTCGAGGCTTTCGAGCAGCGCCGTTTCCTCGCCGCACACATACGAGCCCGCGCCCTTGCGCACCGCGAGCGAGAAGCGCTTGCCCGAACGCAGGATGTTGTCGCCGAGAAAGCCCGCTGCCTCGGCAATGCGGATGGCCTCGTTCAGCGTCGCTATCGCGTGCGGGTATTCCGAACGCACGTAGATGTAGCCCTGCGTCGCGCCGGTGGCGAGGCCGGCGATGGTCATGCCCTCGATCAGCATGAAGGGGTCGCCCTCCATCGTCATGCGGTCGGAGTAGGTTCCCGAGTCGCCCTCGTCGGCATTGCAGACGATGTACTTCTGCGCCGCCGCCGTGCCCAGCACCGTCTTCCACTTGATGCCGGCCGGAAAGGCCGCGCCGCCGCGACCGCGCAGGCCCGAGTCGAGCACCTGCTGCACGATTTCCTCGGGCGCGAGGGCCAGCGCGCGGCGCAGGCCTGCGAAGCCTTCGTAGGCTTGGTAGTCGGTCAGCGACACCGGGTCGGTGATGCCCATGCGCGCGAAGGTCAGGCGTTCCTGCTTCTTCAGGTAGGGAATGTCTTCGGTCAGGCCTAGAGCCAGCGGGTGCTTGCCGCCGGTGAGGAAGCCGGCATCGAACAGGCCGGCCACGTCGTCGGGCGTCACCGGTCCGTAGGCGATGCGGCCGCTCGGTGTGTTCACCTCGACCAGCGGTTCGAGCCAGAACATGCCGCGCGAACCGTTGCGCACGAGTTCGAGCATGAGGCCACGCGCCGCAGCTTCCTTCGCGATGCATCGGGCCACGCGGTCGGCCCCTGCTGCAAGCGCTGCCGAGTCGCGCGGCACGTAGACGGTGATGGTGCTCATTGGAGTACCTCCGTGCTTCGCACTGCGGTGCGAGCTTGCTTGGGGCGGCCCGGCGCGGCGCTCATGCGCGGCCTCCGCTGGTCTGCGCGACCAATGCATCGAAGCTCTTGGCCGTCATGCGCGCATGCGGCTGGTCGTCGAACGTCATCGCGGGCGACGAGGCGCACAGGCCGAGGCAGAACGCGGGCTCCAGCGTGAAGGCGCCATCTTTCGAGGTGCCGTGCGCATTGCAACCCAGGCGCAGTTCGGCGTGGGCGAGCAAGGCGTCGGCGCCCATCGCCTGGCAGGCCTCGGCGCGGCAGATCTGGATCACGTGCCGGCCAGCCGGCTCGGCACGGAAGTGGTGGTAGTAGGTGACGACACCATGGACCTCCGCACGCGAGAGGTTCAGCGCGTCGGCAATCACCGGCACCGTGTGCGCGGGGATGTAGCCCAGCGCGTCCTGCACGTCGTGCAGGATCGGCAGCAGCGCGCCTGGTTCGTCCGCATGCTGCAGCAGGCTGCGATGCACAGCGACGAGTTCGTCTTCCTTGTCGGTGGGGCCGGAGGCCGGATGCGGTACCTCGTGCCCCTGCTGCGCTTGTTGTAGTTTCATGATCCCGTCCGATCTGGTCCGTTTCCGGCGCCGCTGCTGCATTGCTGTCTGCTTGCAAGCGGAGCTGTTTTCATCGTGGTTCTGTCGCGGGACCAACGTCATGAAATTCGACGTGAATCCCGCGGCCATCCGCTTGAGGATCAATGTCGATGAATCGGGCGCCGGGGGCCTTGACGCAAGTCAATTTCCGCCGAAACAAGCACGGTGCCAATGCGCACAAACCCTGCGGGCGCGCAGGGTTTCGGGAGGGGTGCTGAAAGGCCCTAGCGAGCGAAGGGACCGGCGCTGCCGCGCGCCCTGAGCAGAAGCGCTTCGGCCTCGGCGTCGTCGACCTCCCCCGTGACCTTCGCGGGCCTGCCCGCGATGCGCGAGCGGTCGGGAAAGACCTTGCCCTCGGTCAGCAGCGAGCCGGACTCGACGATGCACGCACGGCCGACCACCGAGCCGTTGAGCGCGATGGTGTGCTCGCCGACCACGGCGCCGTCGCCAACGGTGCAGCCATGGAGCATCACGTGCGGCTCCACCGTCACGTCGTCGCCGATGGTCAGTGGATAGCCCGGGTCGGCATGCAGCATCACGCCCGCCTGCACATGGCTGCCGCGGCCGATGGTGATGGGCTCGTTGTCGCCGCGCAGCACCGCATTCGCGCCGACGCGGCTGCCGGCTGCGAGCACGACCTGTCCGATCACGCTGGCGCTCTCGGCCACGCGGGCGCTGGCGTCGATGACCGGTTCATGCGCGTCAAGTCGGTAGATCGTCACTGCGGGCTCCTGTGCATCGGCGAAAAGCCCTGCCATCTTCATGGCAGGGCTGCGTGGGCGGAAGAAAGCCGGATGGTACCGGCTGACGGAAAGCCGATGGTGGTCTATTTATTCGACGACGCGGCTCGCCTCGATGTGCTTGCGGCGCATCGGCCGCAACACGAACCACGCCATCAGCGCCGCGAGCGCATTGACCGCGCTGGCCACGATGAAGACCGCCTGCCAGCTGCCGGTGGCGGCCGCGAGCACGCTCGACAGCGGCACCAGCAGCGAGGCCGTGCCCTTCGCGGTGTAGAGCATGCCTGCGTTCGACGCCGCGTACTTCGATCCGAAGGTGTCGGCGCAGGTCGACGGGAACAGGCTGTAGATCTCGCCCCAGGCGAAGAACACGATGCCGGTCAGGATCACGAAGAGGATCGGGTTCTGGCCGTAGTGATAGAGCATCAGGATGCCGACCGACTCCATCGCGAAGGCGATGAACATGGTCTGCTCGCGGCCGATCTTGTCGGACACCCAGCCGAAGAAGGGCCGCGTGAGGCCGTTGAGCACGCGGTCGATGGCGAGCGCGAAGGTCAGCGCGGGCAGCACCAGGCCCATGATGTTGACCGGCACGTCCATGATCTTGAAGTCCTTGGCGATGGGCGCAAGCTGCGCCGTGGCCATCAGGCCGCCGGCGGCCACCATCACGAACATCGCGTACATCACCCAGAAGACGGGCGAGCGCAGCACCTCGGACGGCGCGTAGTCGCGGCCAGCCTGCTGCACGTTGCGGCTGTTCGACGCCTTGGAGTGGCTTGGCGCGCGGGTCAGCATCCATGCGAGCAGGAACACAATGAGTCCCTGCCCGATCCCAAAATACAGAAACGCAGATTCATAGCCGCTCGACTTGATCATCGCGGAGATCGGAATGATCGTGAGGGCCGAACCCGCACCGAAGCCCGCTGCGGTCATGCCCGCTGCAAGCCCCCGGCGATCGGGGAACCACTTGAGCGCATTGCCCACGCAGGTGCCGTAGACGGCACCTGCGCCAATGCCGCCAACGGCCGCCGCGATGTACAGCAGCGGCAGCGAGTCGGCCACCGAGTTGAGCACCCAGCCCAGGCCGCACAGCACGCCGCCCACCAGCACCACGGGACGCGGGCCGAAGCGGTCGACCAGGTAGCCTTCGATGGGCACGAGCCATGTCTCTGTGAGCACGAAGATGGTGAACGCAACCTGGATCGCGGCGCGGCTCCAGCCGTGCTTGTCTGCAATCGGATTGACGAAGAGCGTCCATCCATATTGCAGGTTGGCGATCATCGCCATGCAGACGATGCCGATCAGCAACTGACCCCATCGGAACGCCTCGGATCGCGTCGCGGTCGCGCCATAGGTTTCGGACGGGGGATACATCGCGGGGTTGGAACCCGCGGTCGTGGAGGTGGGCCGAGTCATGGAGTTGTCCTTGGTGTTTTCGTTTAAATCCGACAGGCTGCGAATACAGAGCAATCAGTCGAGCGATCGGTGCGCATCGAAAGGCGACGAGGTTTCCTTGGCATCGCTACACGGCATTGGGATCACCAGTTTCTGCGCGTGAATGACTGTCGGACTGAGCGACTCAAAAACTCTTGACCTCAGTCAAGTTCACACGAATCGCGCCCTCGTGAGACCCCCGTGATATCCCTAGCACGAGGCCTCGTTGCACGCGCACTTTGTGTGTGTCGATGCCGTTCGAAACACACCGCGATGCGTGCGTGCATCGCGCTGCATGCGATGTGCATCGCGCGATGCGACGGCATTGCAGCGACATTGCGGCAGCATGGTGCGACGAAGAAAAAATCGCGGAAGTCTTCGCGCGAACTTTCGATGGCCAGTGCGATGGCCTTCATGAATTTGCGATGCGCGTTGCGCGCTCGCTCATGTGCTCCGGAAGCGCTCCTGCAGACGGGTTGCAGGCCTACGCAAGAACCTGTCTGCCTCCGAAAAAATTGACCTAGATCAAGAAACGCAAAAATGGCGTTTGCTCTCGTCTAGGGTAAACCCTAAAATTCAGGGTAATCCCTTCGGTCTTTTAGATTCAATCCTTTGGAGCCCTCAATGAGCCACACCACACTGAATTCCAGCAGCCTCCGTACCCCGGCCTCGTCGTCCACCGCCAACGACGCAATGCGCGAACTGTTCGCCGCAATGCCCATCGTGATCTTCTACAAGGCCGCACGTGCCGCGCTGATGCAACGCCGCAGGGCGGCCGTGCAGCGTTGAACCGCCGCACCGGATCCCTCCCCCACAAAGAGCGCGCGCGAGTTACTCGCCGCGCTCTTTTTCTTTGTGGTTCCCGAACGGCACGATCTGCGATATCAGCGACGGCCCGTCGCTCAGCAGAAAGTCCTTGAAGGCCTGCGCCACCGGCGGCAGGCGCTTGCTTCGGCGGTGCACCACGTACCAGTTGAGCATCAGCGGAAAGCCTTCGACGTCGAGCACGCAGAGACTGCCCGCGCGCATCTCCTGGCTCACCGTGTGGGCCGAGACGAAGCTCACGCCCATGCCCGCGATCACCGCCTGCTTGATGGTCTCGGTGCTGCGGATCTCCATCGCGATGTTGATGCCGCTCAGATCGCCGCCAAAGCCGTCTTCCATCGAATGCCAGGTGTCCGATGCTTTCTCGCGCACCACGAAGGGCTCGCGCATCAGCCGTGCCATCGGGATCTTCTTCACACCCACCAGCGGATGCTTCGGCGCCGCGACGATCACATAAGGGTGCGGCGCGAAGGGCTGATTGACGGTGTCCAGGTCGGTCGGCGGCCGCACCATGATCGCGAGATCCGTGAGGTTCTCTGCGATGTGGGTCAGCAGCCCCGCCCGGTTGTGCACCGTGAAGTTCAACGTCACGCCCTGGTGCCGGCTCGCGAACTCCACCAGCAGGCGCGGAAAGAAGTAGTCGCCCGCGCTGATCACACCCACGTTGAGCTTGCCGCCCGAGACGCCCTTGAACTGCATCATCGCGTTCTCGGCCGCTTCGAACTGCTGGATGATCGCGCGGCTGATCTGCAGCAGCTCGGTGCCCGCAGGCGTGAGATAGATCTTCTTGCCGAACTGCTCGAACAACGCATTGCCCGCGTGCTCCTCGAGCTTGCGCACCTGCGTGGAGACGGCGGGCTGCGTGAGGTGAAGCTCCTCGGCCGCGCGCGAAAAACTCAGCAGCCGCGCCACTGCCTCGAAGACTTTCAACTGGCGCAGGGTCGCATGCTTCATCGGGAAAGAGGGTGGCTGCAGTCGAGCGGCATCGTACAGCGCGACAACGCCTGCGCTGGCGCCGCGCGCTCAGTCCGCTTCAGTCCGGTATCCGCGCGACGTGCAGCAGGTTGGTGGTGCCCGATTGCCCGAAGGGCAGGCCCGCGACCACAACCACGTCGTCGCCCGCCTTCGCGAAGCCCTCGGCGCGTGCCGTGCGGCAGGCGCATTCGATCATCTCGCCCACGTCGTGCACGTCGTCGACCAGCACCGCATGCACGCCCCAGACCATCGCCATGCGGCGCGCCGCGACGGTGTCGGGCGTGAGGCTCAATATCGGTACCGCCGGGCGCTCTCGCGCCGCGCGCAGGCTGGTGAAGCCCGAGGAGGTGTACGTCACGGTGGCGGCCGGCGCGAGCAGCGCGGCCACCTGCCGCAGCGAGGCGCAGACAGCATCTGCCGTGGTCGACAGCGCCGCATCGTGCGTGGCGTCGATGCCCGCGCGGTATGAAGGATCGGCCTCCACGCGCACGATGATGCGGTCCATCATCGCGACCGCTTCGAGCGGGTACTTGCCCGAGGCCGATTCGGCCGAGAGCATCACCGCATCGACGCCGTCGTAGATGGCGGTTGCAACGTCCGACACCTCGGCGCGCGTGGGCACCGGCGAGGCAATCATCGATTCGAGCATCTGCGTCGCCACCACCACCGGCTTGCCGCCCTTGCGGCAGGCGCGCACGATCAGGCGCTGCAGCTCGGGCACCTGCTCGGGCGGCAGCTCCACGCCAAGGTCGCCGCGCGCCACCATCAGGCCGTCGCACAGCGCGACGATCGCATCCAGATGCTCGATGGCCGCGGGCTTCTCCAGCTTGGCCATGATCCAGGCGCGCGTGCCGATGATGGCGCGCGCCTCCTCGATGTCCTCGGGCCGCTGCACGAAAGAAAGCGCAACCCAGTCGACGCCCATCGACAGGCCGAAGTCGAGGTCGTCGCGGTCCTTCGGCGTCAGCGGCGAGATCGGCAGCAGCACGCTCGGCACGTTGACGCCTTTGCGGTCGGAGATAGGCCCACCGACCAGCACCGTGGTCTCTGCGAAGTCGGCGCCGTGGCTGTCCACGCGCAGCCGCAGCTTGCCATCGTCGAGCAGCAGCTCGGTGCCGTCCTGCAGCGCGGCGAAGATTTCCGGATGTGGCAGCGGCGCGCGGCGTGCACTGCCGCTGGTCTTGTCCATGTCGAGCCGGAAGCGCGCGCCTGCATCGAGCTGCGCGCGACCGCCTTCGAAAGTGCCCAGCCGCAGCTTGGGCCCCTGCAGGTCGAGCAGGATGCCGATGGGCCGGTTGAATTCCTTCTCGAGGCGGCGGATGGTTTCCAGACGCCGTGCATGGTCGTGCTGCGTGCCGTGGCTGAAGTTGAGCCGGAACACGTCCACGCCACGCTCGAACAGCGCGCGGATGGCCGGCTCGTCGGTGGTGGCTGGGCCGAGCGTGGCGACGATCTTTGCGCTGCGTGTGCGTCTCATGCTGTCGTCATTTCATGGAGCTTGACGCGGCCACGCTGGTCTTCCATGGTGCGCGCGAGCAGCTTGACCAGGCTGTAGACGGTGTCGATGTGCGGCGTCGGGGTTTCGGTGAGCCGGGCCAGCTCGACCACCGCGCCCACCAGCGCATCGATCTCTGGTGCGCGCCCTGCTTCCACGTCCTGCAGCATCGATGTCTTGTGCTTGCCGACCTTCTCCGCGCCCGCGATGCGCTTTTCGAGCGTCACGCGGAACTCGATGCCGAGCTTGTGCGCAACGGCCTGGGCCTCGCGCATCATCGCGGCGGCAAGCTCGCGCGACGGCGGATACTGGCAGATGTCGACCAGGGTCGAATGCGAGAGGCTGCTGATCGGGTTGAAGGTCAGGTTGCCCCACAGCTTGAGCCAGATCTCGGAGCGGATGTTGTCGAGCACGGGTGCCTTGAAGCCAGCACCTGTGAAGCAGGCAGAGACACGGTTCACGCGCTCGCTCGTCGAGCCATCGAGCTCGCCAACAGGGAAGCGGTCGCCTTCAATGTGCTTGACCACGCCAGGCGCGATCAGCTCCGATGCCGGATACACCACGCAGCCGATCACGCGCTGCGCAGGGATCTTCGTGGCAACGAGCCCCGAGGGATCGACGCTGCGCACCGGCGTACCCGCGAGCGCGCCGCCGTGCTGGTGGAAGTACCAGTACGGGATGCCGTTCTGCATCGTCACGACCACCGTTTCGGGCCCGAACAGCTTTGGCACGTCGTTGGCCACCGCCTCGACCTGGTGGGCCTTCATCGCGAGGACGACGATGTCCTGCGGGCCGGCCTCGTCATAGCGGTCGGTGGCCTTGACGTTGCGCGCCACCTGCTCTTCGCCTTCGGCCGAGATCAGCTTGATGCCGTTCTTGCCAATGGCATCGAGATTGGCGCCGCGCACGATGAACGTCACGTCTTCGCCGGCCAGCGCGAGCTTCGCGCCGACCAGTCCGCCAATGGCGCCCGCGCCGATGATTGCAATCTTCATGTCGATCCCCAAGAGTTGAATTCGTTGCGCGACCCTTCGGCGATGTGTCAGCCGAAGCGGTTGCTGAGCTTGCCGATGCCGTCGATCTCGATCTCCACGAGGCTGCCGGGCTTCATGGAGCCGACGCCGACCGAGGTGCCGCAGAGGATCACGTCGCCGCGATGCAGCGTCATGTCCTGCGAGATGAGGCTCACAAGTTGCTGCACCGAGAAGCGCATATCGCTGATCGGGTAGTTCTGTCGCACCTCGCCGTTGAGCAGCGTGGTGACGGTGAGTGTTGCGGGGTCGAGGCCGGTGGCGACGACCGGGCCCATGGGGCAGAAGGTGTCGAAGCCCTTGGCGCGCACCCATTGCGCGAACGATGCGTCGCGGTTGAGGATGTCGGCCACCGTCACGTCGTTGGCGCAGGTGTACCCAAACACGTGGTCGAGCGCATCGGCTTCGGAGACGGCGGTGGCGGTCTTGCCGATCACGATGCCGAGCTCGCCTTCGAACACCACCTTGCCGTCGCACAGCGGCTTGCGGATGGGAGCGCCGGGGGCGAGATATGAATTGGGCGTCTTCAGCAGGTACAGCGGCTCGGCCGGCACCGGCAGGCTCAGCTTTGCGCCCAATGCGTGGAAGTTGTTCCACAGCGCAATCACCTTGGTCGGCTCGGTGGGCGTGAGCAGTTGCAGCCCGGCCAGCGCGAACACGCGGCCCGTGAGCTCCGAGCTGCCGAACATGTCGCCCTGGCGCTCGTGCACCGCATCGCCTTCCAATGTGCCGAAGCCGATGCCACCGGCATGCTCGAAGCGGACCCATTTCTTCTGCTGCTGTTCCATGTTGTTATCTGCTTTCTGGATTGATGAAAATTCGGAGCGGCCTACCGTCAGTCAGTCGAACGGGAGGTAGTCGGGGATGACGAGCGAGGCGAGCAGCTTTCCCATCTCGGCCGGATTGCGCGTCACGTGGATACCGCATTCCTTCATCACCGCGAGCTTTTCTTCGGCGGTGCCGCGGCCGCCGGAAATGATGGCGCCCGCATGGCCCATGCGCTTGCCGGGCGGTGCGCTGGCGCCTGCGATGAACCCGACCACGGGCTTGCGCATGTGGTCGCGGATCCAGCGCGCGCACTCCTCTTCAGCATCGCCGCCGATCTCGCCGACCATGATCACGGCGTCGGTGCGCGGGTCGTCGTTGAACATCTTCAGCACGTCGATGTGCCGCAGCCCGCCGACCGGGTCGCCGCCGATACCGACCACGGTCGACTGCCCGATGCCGAAGCTCGCGAGCTGGCTCGCGGCCTCGTAGGTCAGCGTGCCCGAGCGCGAGACGACACCGATGCGTCCGCGCTGATGGATATGGCCCGGCATGATGCCGATCTTGATTTCGCCGGGCGTGATGAGTCCGGGGCAATTCGGGCCGAGCAGCAGCGTCTTGCGGCCTTGCATGCGGTGGCGGGTGCGGATCATGTCGCGCACAGGGATGCCTTCGGTAATGCAGATGACGAGGTCGAGTTCGGCATCGACTGCTTCGTCGATTGCCGCTGCTGCGAAGGCTGGCGGCACGTAGATCACGGAGACGGTGGCGCCTGTCTCGGCCTTTGCTTCTTGCACGGTGCCGAAGATCGGGATGCCGGCCAGCGAGCCGCCTGCTTTCAGCGGATTCACACCTGCGACGAAGCAGTGTTTGCCGTTGCCGTATTCGAGGCAGGCCTGTGTGTGGAAGCTGCCGGTCTTGCCGGTGATGCCCTGCGTGATGACGCGGGTGTGCTTGTTGATCAGGATGGACATTTCATTTGCTCCATCGTGTTTTGTGCTGCGTGCGTTTGTTCGGGGTGGGTGCGAATGACACCGGGTACTCCCCTCCGCGAATGTCCCCCGTCGGCGTGAGCGTGCCCCGAAACGACGCAGCGAATGAGGGAGCAGGCTTTCATACCTAGCGCATCCAGTTCCGAGCCGCACCAATGGCCCGCTGTGCAGCCTCGGCCATGTCGTCTGTGTTGATGATCGACAGTCCGGACTGCGCGAGGATGGTCCTTCCCAGGTCTTCGTTGGTGCCCTTCATGCGCACGATGAGCGGCACGGTGAGGCCGGTCTCGCGCGCTGCAGTGACCACGCCGTGCGCGATCACGTCGCACTTCATGATGCCGCCGAAGATGTTGACGAGCACTGCCTTGAGCTTCGGGTTGCGCAGCATCAGCTTGAAGGCCTCGGTCACCTTCTCGGCCGTTGCGCCGCCGCCCACGTCGAGGAAGTTGGCGGGCGAACCGCCGTAGAGC
This sequence comes from Variovorax sp. YR566, assembly GCF_051992195.1. Taxonomy (NCBI): domain Bacteria; kingdom Pseudomonadati; phylum Pseudomonadota; class Betaproteobacteria; order Burkholderiales; family Comamonadaceae; genus Variovorax; species Variovorax sp. YR566. Next base: position 6,398,511 of record NZ_CP197092.1, read on the forward strand.
TTGATTGCGTCCATCGTCGCCATCGCAAGGCCCGCGCCATTGACCAGGCAGCCGATGTCGCCGTCGAGCGCGATGTACGAAAGATCGAACTTCGAGGCCTCGACCTCCACCGGATCTTCCTCGTCGAAGTCGCGCATCGCGGCAATCTCCGGCTGGCGGAACAGCGCGTTGGCGTCGAAGTCGAACTTGGCGTCGAGCGCAATCACTCGGCCGTCGCGTGTGAGCACCAGCGGATTGATCTCGGCCAGCGAAGCGTCGCTGCCATCGAAGGCCTGGTAGAGGTTCTGCATGAACACGCGCGCCTGCACCACCGAGCGCTCGGAGATGCCGATGCGGCGCGCGATGCCGTCTGCATCGGCAATCCGCAGGCCGGTGTCCGGATCGATGAAAAGCTTGTGGATCTTCTCGGGCGTGCGTGCGGCCACCTCCTCGATGTCCATGCCGCCTTCGCTCGACGCCATCAGCGCCACGCGCTGCGAATTGCGGTCGACCACGAAGCCGAGGTACAGCTCCTTGTCGATCTCGACGCTCTCCTCGACCAGCAGCCGCTTCACCACGCGGCCTTCGGGGCCGGTCTGCGGCGTCTTCAGCGTCATGCCGAGCATCTGGTCCGCGTGCCGCCGCACTTCGGCGACGGACCACGCGGGCTTCACGCCGCCGCCCTTGCCGCGGCCGCCCGCATGGATCTGCGCCTTGACCACCCAGGCCCGGCCACCGAGACGGGTGGCGGCGTCTGCCGCCTCGTCGGGCGAACGGCAGACGAATCCACGGGGTGTCGCCACGCCGTATTGGCGCAACACGTCCTTGCCCTGGTATTCGTGGATGTTCATGGTCGCAGCAGGCTGTTTATTTGCAAGGAATTTCAGGCGCCGAGCTCGACGCCGTGGCTTTCCGCCCAATTGAAATAGCTCGACGAAGCCATTTCCCGCTTTCTGTGCAATTCCTTCTTCTGCTCGATTGCCTCGGCCAGGAATTCGGCGTCGTAGGCCTTCAGCAGATGCGGCTGATGGGTCTTCAGGTAGTGGCCGATCCGCTCGTTGGCGCTCTGGTTCAGGCCCATCAGGCGGTCGTAGGTTTCGCCGTCCCAATGCCAGCGCAGCCCCAATTCGAAGAATGCTGCGTTATAGGCATTGCGCTCGATTTCGTCGCGCCAGTACTGAATGGGTGAATGGTTTTCCATGACCTTCTCCTTGAATGAATGCCGAATTGATGAATCGGATGAAAAATCCCGGCGAGTTCAAAATGTAGGGTCGATGGACAATAAATAAAAATTAAATGAATTTATAAAAACCATTCGCCATAAGTTATGCATGGAAGGCGCCAAATCCACGCGCCCAAGGGCCTTCCGCGCCACCCGCAGGCAGCGCTTTTTCTTTCAACTCACGATGGCAGGCGGGCGGGTCTGCGCCCGCCGTGCCTCAGATCACGCGTTCGGCCCGCAATGTCTCCAGCTCGTCCGCGCCGTAGCCGAGCTGCCGCAGCACTTCCTCGGTGTGTTCGCCGAGCAGCGGCGAACGCGTCACCACCGTCGGGCTGTCGGACATCTTGATGGGGTTGCCCACCGTCAGGTACTTGCCGCGCACCGGGTGGTCGACCTCGACGATGGTGCCGGTCTCGCGCAGCGATTCGTCCGCGGCGATCTCCTTCATCGAGAGGATCGGCCCGCAGGGAATGTCGTACTCGTTGAGGATGTCCATGGCCTCGAACTTGGTCTTGGTCATGGTCCATTGCTCGATGCGCGCGAAGATCGGCTTCAGGTGCAGCAGGCGCGCGGCCGGCGTGGCGTAGGCCTCGTCGTTGATCCAGCCCTCTTCGCCGATGACCTTGCACACCGCCGGCCACACGGCCGCCTGCGTGATGAAGTAGATGTATGCGTTGGGGTCCGTCTCCCAGCCCTTGCACTTGAGAATGGAACCGGGCTGGCCGCCGCCCGATGCATTGCCGGCGCGCGGCACCGCATCGCCGAACTTGCCGTCGGGGTACTGCGGGTACTCGTGCATGGTGCCGGTGCGTTCCAGGCGCTGCTGGTCGCGCATCTTCACGCGACACAGGTTGAGCACGGCGTCCTGCATGGGCGCGAGCACCTGCTGGCCGCGCCCGGTGCTGTTGCGCTGGAACAGCGCGGCGAGGATGCCGAGCGCCAGGTGCAGGCCGGTGCCGCTGTCGCCGATCTGCGCGCCGGTCACGAGCGGCGGGCCGTCCTCGAAACCGGTGGTCGATGCCGCGCCGCCGGCGCACTGGGCCACGTTCTCATAAACCTTGCAGTGCTCGTACTTGCCGGGGCCGAAGCCCTTGACCGAGGCCACGATCATGCGCGGGTTGAGCTTCTGGATGTGGGCCCAGGTAATGCCCATGCGGTCGAGTGCGCCGGGCGCGAAGTTCTCGACCAGCACGTCGCAGGTCTTGATCAGGCTGTCGAGAACTTCCTTGCCCTTGGGCTTCTTGGTGTCCAGCGTGATCGAGCGCTTGTTGTGGTTCAGCATCGTGAAGTAGAGGCTGTCCGCACCGGGAATGTCGCGTAGCTGGCCGCGCGTTGCGTCGCCTTCGCCTGCGCGCTCGACCTTGATCACGTCGGCACCGAACCAGGCCAGCAGTTGGGTGCAGGTGGGGCCGGACTGCACATGGGTGAAATCGAGGATTCGAACGCCCTCGAGTGCTTTGCTCATTGACTGTCTCCTTCTTTGATCATCGTGGCTTCGACTTCTACCAGACGGGCGCGCAATTTGCGCTCCTCGGCAAAGCGGGCGGTCTCGTCGCGAACGATGGCAACGATGCCCGTGACCTCGTGATCGGCGGAGAACAGCATCGACACCGTGAAGGCGATCGACAGCGTGTGCCCGTCCTTGTGCAGCGCCGGTACGCGCAGCAGGTCGGCGCCGTACTTGGTGACGCCGGTTTCCATCGTCTTGTTGTAGCCGTCCCAGTGCCGCTGGCGTTGGCGCTGGGGAATGATCAAGTCGAGCGACTTGCCGAGCGCCTCGGCTTCGGTGAAGCCGAAGATGCGTTCGGAGGCACGGTTCCACAACGTGATCGCGCCTGCCGCATCGCACACCATGATCGCGTCGCCGGCGCCTTCGACGAGCTGCTTGAAATCCAGGTTCGTTTGCATACGTGCCTCCCGGCGCTACCTGTCTACATGTCGTCGTTCACTGCAGGGGATGAAGCCCCCGCAGCGAACCCGGCCTACACAGCCTTGGCTTCGCGCAGGTTGGAGATCTGGTCCTTGCTGTAGCCCAGCTCCGCCAGCACTTCGTCGGTGTGCTCGCCAAGCAGCGGCGAGCCGGTGATCTCGGGCTTGAGGTCCGAGAACTTGATGGGGCTGCCCACGGTGAAGTAGCTGCCGCGCTCCTTGTGCGGCACTTCGACGATGGAGCCGCTGGCGCGCAGCGACGGGTCGTGCAGCAGCTCCTTCATCGTCAGCACCGGCGCGCAGGGAATGTCGAACTTGCGCAGGATGTCGACCGCCTCGAACTTGGTCTTGTCAGCCAGCCAGCCTTCGATGGTCGCGAAGATGTCGGTGATGTGCGGCTGGCGTGCCTTCGGTGTCGTGTAGTCGGGGTCGGTCTTCCACTCGGGCTTGCCGATGGCGTCGCAGATCGGAGCCCAGGCATGGCCCTGCACCGTGAAGTAGATGTAGGCGTTCGGGTCGGTCTCCCAGCCCTTGCACTTGAGCACCCAGCCCGGCTGGCCGCCGCCGCCGGCATTGCCGCCGCGCGGCACCACGTCGCTGAAGGTGCCGTGCGGGTACTGCGGGTATTCCTCCAGGTAGCCGAGCTTGTCGAGGCGCAGCTGGTCGCGCATCTTCACGCGGCACAGGTTGAGCACCGCGTCCTGCATCGCGCAGGCCACGCGCTGGCCCTTGCCGGTCTGCTGGCGGCCGATGATGGCCGTGAGGATGCCGATGGCCAGGTGCATGCCGGTGTTGCTGTCGCCAAGGGCGGCAGCGCTCACGGTGGGCGGGCCGTCCCAGAAGCCGGTGGTCGAGGCAGCGCCGCCTGCGCACTGCGCGACGTTCTCGTACACCTTCAGGTCGTCGTAGTGGTGGCCGTCGCTGAAGCCCTTGACCGAGGCGACGATCATCTTCGGGTTGAGTTCCTGGATGCGTTCCCAGGTGAAGCCCATGCGGTCGAGCGCGCCGGGGCCGAAGTTCTCGACCAGCACGTCGGATTCGCGGATCAGCTTCTCCAGCACGACCTTGCCTTCGGGCTGCTTGGTGTCCAGCGTCAGCGAGCGCTTGTTGCTGTTGAGCATGGTGAAGTACAGCGCATCGACATCGGGAATGTCGCGCAGCTGCGAACGCGTGACGTCGCCGGCGCCCGGGCGCTCGACCTTGATGACGTCCGCGCCGAACCAGGCCAGCATCTGCGTGCAGGCGGGACCGGCTTGCACGTGCGTGAAGTCGATGATCTTGATGCCGCTGAGTGGTTTGTTGTTGCTGCTGCTCATTTGGATATCTCCTTGAATGATGGAACTCGGGTTACTTCTTCTTCGCCGTGCTGGGGTTCAGGCTCGTGATGCGGCCGCTTTCAGTGCCCGCGGTCTCGTCGATGACGGCATTGATCAGGGTCGGCCGGCCCGAGGCAACGGCCTCGGCCAGGGCCTTCTGGAGTTCATCGGCAGTGGTGGCATGCACGCCGACGCCGCCGAAGGCTTCCATCAGCTTGTCGTAGCGCGCGTTCTTGACGAACACGGTGGGCGCCACGTCAGGTGTGCCGCTGGCGTTCACGTCGGTGCCGCGGTAGACGCCGTTGTTGTTGAAGACGATGACGCAGATGGGCAGGTTGTAGCGGCAGATGGTTTCCACCTCCATGCCGCTGAAGCCGAAGGCGCTGTCGCCCTCGATGGCGATCACCGGCTTGCCAGTGACCACGGCCGCGGCCACCGAGAAGCCCATGCCGATGCCCATGATCCCCCAGGTGCCCACGTCGAGGCGCTTGCGCGGCTCGTACATGTCGACGATGCTGCGCGCGAAGTCGAGCGTGTTGGCGCCTTCGTTGACGACGATGGCATCGGGCCGCGCCTTCACCTGGTCGCGGATCACGCTGAGCGCGCTGTGGAAGTTCATCGGCGAGGGCCGCGCGGCCAGCGTGACGGCCATCTTCGACAGGTTCTTGTCCTTGCGCTCGGCAATGGCACCGGTCCAATCGGCCGGCGGCTTGGCCCACTTGGCATCGATGCCGGCCAGCAGCGCGGCAACGCAGGAGCCGATGTCGCCGATCACGGGCGCTTCGATGGCGACGTTGCTGTCGATCTCGGTCGGCGCGATGTCGATCTGGATGAATTGCTTGGCGCCCTTTTCCTGCGCCCAGGTCTTGCCCTTGCCGTGCGAGAGCAGCCAGTTCAGGCGCGCGCCGACCAGCAGCACGACGTCGGCTTCCTGCAGCACGTAGGAGCGCGCGGCCGCGGCCGACTGCACGTGGGTGTCGGGCAGCAGGCCCTTGGCCATCGACATCGGCAGGTAGGGAATGCCGGTCTTCTCGACGAATGCACGGATGTCGGCATCGGCCTGTGCATAGGCGGCGCCCTTGCCGAGCAGGATCAGCGGGCGCTTTGCGCCCTTGAGCAAGTCAAGCGCGCGCTTGACGGCATCGGGCGCGGGGATCTGGCGCGGCGCGGGGTCGACGACCTTGATGAGCGACTTCTTGCCGGCCGCTGCGTCCATGGTCTGCGCGAACAGCTTGGCGGGCAGGTCGAGGTACACACCGCCCGGGCGGCCCGACAGCGCAGCACGGATGGCGCGTGCAATGCCCACGCCGATGTCTTCAGCATGCAGCACGCGGAAGGCGGCCTTGCACAGCGGCTTGGCGATGGCGAGCTGGTCCATTTCCTCGTAGTCGCCTTGCTGCAGGTCAACGATCTCGCGCTCGCTGGAGCCGCTGATGAGGATCATCGGAAAGCAGTTGGTGGTGGCGTTGGCCAGCGCGGTGAGGCCGTTGAGGAAGCCGGGGGCCGACACGGTCAGGCAGATGCCGGGCTTCTGCGTGAGGAAGCCTGCAGCTGCTGCGGCGTTGCCGGCGTGCTGCTCGTGGCGGAACGAGATGACGCGCAGGCCTTCAGCCTGGGCCATGCGCGTGAGGTCGGTGATCGGGATGCCGGGCAGGCCGAAGATGGTGTCGATGTCGTTGAGCTTGAGCGCATCGATGACAAGATGGAAGCCGTCGATGGTCTCGGCGGCCGGCGCGTCTTCCGTCAAGCTCTTGATGGCGCGAACCACTTGTTCGCCATCGGCATCGCGGGTTTTCACGGGCTTGAGGGCATCGTCCAGCGTGGTGGTTGCCTCTTTCTCTGTTCTGACTGAAGACATGTCTCTCCTTCTGCATGGGTGAATGGCCAAGGCCCGAGCCAAGACTATGATTCGGGCTCAAGCTTTCGGCCGTTGACCTCGGTCAACTTTCCCGAAAACGGCGCGCCCCGATGAATGGCGCCGGCAGCGAAAAAATCGAGCAAGACGGTGACCATGACGTTGTTGGAAAACCACCCGGAGAAAAACATCATTCGTGCCCAGCTCCGGCAGAACATCCTTCTCAAGGACCTGAGCGAAGCCGACCGCGCCGAACTGGAAACCCATCTCGTCATCGTGGACGGCAACAAGGGCGAATTCCTGTTGCATCAGGGCGTGCGGGAGATGGAGCAATACTTCATCCTCGACGGCATCCTCAAGCGGGTGGTGAGCAACCCGGAGGGCAAGGAAATGATCCTTCGCTTCGCCGACGAGAACGACATGGAAACGAGCTACGCCGCGCTGCGGTTGGGCACGCCCACGCCCTACGGCATCGTCTGCGTGACGAAGGCGCGGGTGGCGAGCCTTCCGCTGAAGGAATGGATCGCCTTTCTGAACCGGCATCCGGAGACGAAGGAACTGTTCGAGTTCCTGGTGATGCGGGGTATGAGCGAGATCATGGCGCACACGATCACGCTGCATTTGCTCGATGCGGCAGGGCGCGTGCATCGGTTCATCCGAAAGCATCCGGAGCTCGAGGACCGGATTCCGAGCAAGGAGCTGGCTTCGTATCTGAATCTCTCAGCAGAAACCCTTAGTCGGCTTCGGAAGCGCGGGAAGATCTAGTTCCTGTATTCGTTCAGGTTCGTTCGGGTTTGTTCGGGTTTGTTCGGGGTGCGTGCGAATGACACCGGGTACTCCCCTCCGCGAATGTCCCCCGGCCTGCGGCCTCCTCCTTTATTTCGCTGCGGGGAGCACCCGATGCCATTCGCACATGGACGCAGTCGTTGTGCGGGCCGATCAAACGCTGCGCTGAACGATCACGTCGATGGGGTGCCTTGCGCAGCGAAATAAAGGAGGAGGCCGCAGGCCGGGGGACATTCGCGGAGCAAGGTACCCCGTCGGCGTGAGCGCGCCCCGAACCAACTCACGTTTGCTTGGCAGAAGCAAAACGCCGCGTGCTCGCCATCAACCTGAGCTGGTTGTGGACACCACTGACGCCTGACACCTCCGCAGCAACCGCCTCGGCCTGCGCCCGCTCATCGCTGTTGAGCACGATGCCGCGCAGCATCACCTCGCCCTGGTTCGCGGTGATCGTCACGTTGATGTCGCGCGTTGCCTCATGCTCCTTCAGCGCGGCGCGCACACGCGCTTCCAGCGCCATGTTGGCAAGCAGCGCGCGCGACGCCGGCGTTTCTGCGAATTCGGGCCGGTTCACCATCAGGCGGATCTGCTCGACGCAGCTCTCGACCGACAGGCGGTCGGTGTTGAGCACCAGGTCGTAGAGCACCGGGTCGCCCCAGGTCACGCCGAACTGCGAGTGCATGCGTGCGGCATGAGCCTGGTCGCTGCGGCGGATCTCGGCTTCGGCAAATTCGGCGTCGTCGGTTTCGAGGTCGCCCATCAGCCACTCGACGCGCTTCTTCAGCGAACGCGTGATGCGCACGCACACCACGTGCGGCACCGGCCGCAGCAGGCAGGTGGCACCCCAGCCGCGCAGCACCACATTGCCACGGTCGGCCAGCGCGAACAGTTCCTCGGCCGTGTAGAGCGCCACGCTGCGCGAGTCGGTGGTCAGGCGCTCCACCAGGCCGGCCTTGCCGCTGCGCAGCCGGCCGATCAGGCTCGTGGAGACCTGCATGCGGTCTGCCACGTGCTCGATGACTTCATGGCGCATCACGGCGAGGCCGAGGGTCTCGGCGAGCTTCAGCGAAACGTCTTTCGCGAGGGACCCCATCTCCTGGGTCAGTGCGATCACAGGCATGTCTTTGGCTCCTCGTTGTGTTTCAGTCCACCGGCCGTTCGACCGCGAACTCGTCGGGCTTCTTCGGCTTTCTGTTGAGCAGCGCCAGCGCCTTCGAGATCAGCGGCCAGAACAGCAGCACCAGCGCCAGCGTGGTGATGCCGCCGACCAGCGGGTTCGAGAACATCACCATCACGTCGCCCTGCGACACCAGCATGGCCTGGCGGAAGGAGTCTTCGGCCTTGTCGCCGAGCACCAGCGCAAGCACCAGCGGCGCGAGCGGAAAGTCGAGCTTCTTGAAGAGATAGCCCATCACGCCGAAGCCGAGCATGAACCAGATGTCGAGCATCGCGTTGTGCACGGTGTAGGCGCCGATCGCGCATATCACGATGATCACCGGCGCGATGATCGAGAACGGAATACGCAGGATCGACGCGAACAGCGGCACGGTGCTGAGCACCACGATCAGGCCGACGATGTTGCCGAGGTACATGCTGGCGATCAGGCCCCAGACGAAGTCTTTCTGCTCGACGAACAGCAGCGGCCCGGGCTGCAAGCCCCAGATCAGCAGGCCACCCAGCAACACGGCAGCGGTAGGCGAACCAGGGATGCCCAGCGCCAGCATGGGCAGCAGTGCGCTGGTGCCGGCGGCGTGCGCGGCGGTTTCGGGTGCGACCACGCCTTCCATCTCGCCGGTGCCGAACTTGGCGCCCTTCTTCGACATCTTCTTGGCAAGTCCGTAGCTCATGAACGAGGCCGGCGTTGCGCCGCCGGGCGTGATGCCCATCCAGATGCCGATGAGCGAGCTGCGGATCGAGGTCACCCAGTATTTGGGCAACTGCTTCCACGTTTGCCACACCACCTTGGGATCGATCTTCGCGCTCTTGCCGGAGAACTTCAGGCCCTCTTCCATCGACAGCAGAATTTCGCCGATGCCGAACAGGCCGATCACCGCAATCAGGAAGTCGAAGCCGCGCATCAGCTCGGGCTGGCCGAAGGTCAGGCGCAGCTGGCCGGTGACGGTGTCCATGCCCACGCTCGCGAGTGCGAAGCCCAGCGCCATCGACGCCAGGATCTTGAAGGGCGAGCCCTTGCCCATGCCGACGAAGCTGCAGAAGGTCAGCAAGTACACCGCGAAGAACTCGGGCGAACCGAACTTGAGCGCGAACTTGGCGACCAGCGGCGCGAGGAAGGTGATCATCACCACCGCGAGAAAGGCGCCCACGAACGACGAGGTGAAGGCCGTCGTGAGCGCCGCGCCGGCCTGCCCGTTCTGCGCCATCGGATAGCCGTCGAATGTGGTGGCCACCGACCACGGCTCGCCCGGTATGTTGAACAGGATCGAGGTGATGGCCCCGCCGAACAGCGCCCCCCAGTAGATGCACGACAGCATGATGATGGCCGAGGTCGGCGACATCGTGAAGGTGAGCGGCAGCAGGATCGCCACGCCGTTGGCGCCGCCGAGGCCTGGCAGCACGCCGATCAACACGCCGAGGATGATGCCGACGAACATCAGGCCGATGTTCATTGGCGTGAGGATCACTGAAAAGCCCTGCATCAGGGCACTGATTTCTTCCATTTCGCTTGTGCTCCGTGAGTAGGTTCAGTAGCCGAGGAATCGAAGCGGATCGAGAGTGCCCTTGAACAGCGGCACCTTGAACCAGACCTCGAACATGAAGAAGAACAGCGTGTTGACCGCCAGCGCGGCAAGCACGCTCTTGAGCCACGCGTACTTGCCCAGCACCACCATGAACAGTGCGATGTAGATCGCCGATGCCAGGTAGATGCCGAGGAAGGTGATCGCCAGCACGTAGACCGTGGCCGGCACCAGCACCGACAGCACGCGCTTGAGCTGCACCGAATCGACGAACACCGCGGTGTTGCGGCTCTTGCCGAGCAGTGCCTGGTAGAGGATGCCGGCGCCCGAGATCGTGATGATCACGCCGATGAAGAACGGAAAGTAGCCCGCGCCGGGGCCGTCGCTGGTCCAGCCCGCGCCGAGCTTGCGCGCCTCGAAGACCACCACCAGGCCGATCACCAGCAGCGCCAATGCCACCGCCGCTTCGACCAGGTGGGTGGAGATGCCCGAACGCGCCGGGCCCTCGGATGTTTCGTCGTGCTCCATGGAGCCCCCATCGTGGTTGTGTGAGAAAGAAAGAAGGGACGGATGCGGCGCGCACGCCGTCCGTCGGGCCGCCGGCACTCTGTGGGTGCCGCGCGGCGCGCGGCGCCGTCGCGACCTGTCGGCTACTTGTTGCTTGCGAGGAAGCCCGCGTCAGCCATCAGCGTGCGGTGCGTGGCCTCGGCCTCGGTGAGCCATTTCGCGAAGGCGTCGCCGGTCATGAAGGTCGGGTTGAAGGCACCCTTCTCCATGTACTCCTTCCACTCCGGCGTGGCGGCGACCTTGACCAGCAGGTCCTTGTAGAACGCGAGCTGGTCGGGCGTCACGCCGGGTGGCATGAATATGCCGCGCAGCATCGTGTACTTGGTGGGCACGCCCGCTTCCTTGCAGGTGGGGATGTCGTTCCACGACTGCGTGTCCGTGACCTTGGCCTTGAACGGCATGCGCTCGTCGTCGAACACGCACAGCGCGCGCAGCTTGCCCGCACGCCACTGCGCCACCGCCTCGATCGGGTTGTTCACCGTCGAATTCACATGGCCGCCCACCAGCTGCACCGCCACCTCGCCGCCACCCTTGAACGGCACGTAGATGAACTTGGTGCCGGTGGCTTTCTCGAGCGCGACCGTGATGATCTGGTCTTCCTGCTTCGAGCCCGTGCCGGCCATCTTGAACTTGCTCGGCCCCGCGGTCTTCACCGCGGTGATGTACTCGCCGGCGTTCTTGTAGGGCTCGGTCGCGTTGGTCCACAGCACGAACTGGTCGAGGGCCAGCATGGCGACCGGTGTCATGTCCTTCCAGTTGAAAGGCACGCCCGTAGCCATCGGCGTGGTGAACAGGTTCGACAGCGAGATGACGATCTTGTGCGGATCGCCCTTGGCTTCCTTCACCGCCAGAAAGCCCTCGGCGCCCGCGCCGCCCGACTTGTTGACGACGATCAGAGGCTCCTTCATCAGCTTGTATTTGATGACGATGCCCTGCAGCAGGCGCCCCATCTGGTCGGCGCCTCCGCCGGTGCCGGCGGGAATCACGAACTCCACCGGCTTGGTGGGTTCCCATGCGAGGGCGGGCGTGGCGGCTGCCAGCGCCAGAACGGCCGCGGCAACGACCTTCGTACGGCCCAGAACGAGCGAAGCGATCTTCTTCATCAGGTTGTCTCCTGTGTAGTGTTTCGCTCTTTTTTGTTCTTGGATCTGAGCAGAGATACGGACCGGCACGATGGTGCGCGCCACTGATTCACGCCTGCTTGATCGCGGTCAACTTTTCGCAGATTTCGTATTCGGGTTAGCCCGCGCTGGCGAGCCCTGCGCGTCCTGTCATCGCCAAGCCTATAAAATCGCGGCGCGCAGCGGGGTCTCCTCTCCTCTCGCCTCAATCCGTCTTCGTAGTTCAATGGATAGAACGGGGTCCTCCTAAGACTCAGATACAGGTTCGATTCCTGTCGAAGGCACCAAGGACCCGGTTCACGGCGTCTCACCAAGCCTCAAAACCCGCACGTTTCCCCAGCGTAGCGGGTTTTTCTTTGCCTCGCGACGATGCACCGCGTAGCATCCGATCTCCCAGAAATACCGTTACTTTTGCCGGTATCCCGGAAATCCCCGTGACGAGATACCGTTAAGGAGTGGAGATGGCACTGACAGACACGTTTGTTAGGCAGGTGAAGCCCACCGGGAAGGCCATCGGCGACAAATATGCCGACGGCGCCGGCATGTACCTGTTGGTGAAGACTGCTGGGAAATACTGGCGAATGGATTACACCTTCGCCGGCAAGCGGAAAACGCTGGCGCTGGGTACCTACCCAGAGGTCTCGCTGGCCAAAGCTCGGGATCGCCGCGCCGCCGCCCGCGAGCTGCTGGCAGACGGGATTGACCCAAGCGCGGCCAAGCGCGAAGAAAAGAGAGCCCGAGCCGACGCAGCGGCGAATACGTTCGAGGCGGTTGCGCGCGAGTGGCTGGGAAAGACTGCGGCCAAACGAGCCAGTGGAACGCAGCTCAAGGTCAAGACATGGCTCGAGAAGGACGTGTTCCCCTTCATCGGCAAGATGCCCATGTCCACCATCGGTCCGCGCGACATTCTGGAGCGAGTTGTCCGCAAGCTGGAAGCACGCGGCGCTATCGATACCGCCCATCGCGTCAAGCAGCTTTGCGGGCAGGTGTTTCGCTTCGCAGTGGTCTCAGGACTGGCAGAGAGGGACGTGACCGCCGATCTGAGCGAAGCTCTGGCCTCGAAAGCGACCAAGCACTTCGCCGCCATTACCGAGCCCAAGCGGGTCGGAGACCTGATGCGCTCGATCCATGCCTATAGCGGCCACCCCACTACCGTTGCCGCGCTGAAGCTTTCCCCTCTGCTGTTTGTCCGGCCTGGCGAGTTGCGCACCGCGGAATGGGCTGAGATCGACCTGGACGCGGCCGAGTGGCGCATCGCCGGCCCGAAGATGAAAATGAAGGTCGATCACGTCGTGCCGCTAGCAACCCAAGCGGTGGAGATCCTGCGCAACCTCCACCCGATCACAGGGCATGGACGATTTGTGTTTCCCAGCATACGGACGGGTGAACGCCCCATGAGCGAGAACACGATCAATGCCGCCCTGCGCGGGATGGGCTACAGCGCTGAAGTTCACACGGCCCACGGCTTCAGGGCAACCGCGCGGACGATCATGGATGAGGTGCTTGGCGAGCGCGTGGACTTCATAGAGCACCAGCTCTCCCACACGGTCAAGGATGCCAACGGTCGCGCGTACAACCGCACCGCACATCTCCCCGCGCGCCAGGAAATGATGCAGCGCTGGGCGGACTACCTCGACAAGCTGCGCATCGGTGCCGACGCGATTCCCTTGAAGCCGCGCCAGATGACATAGCGCCAAGTCCGCGCGCGCCTGCCAAGCCAGCTAGATGAGTGCCACGACATCGCGCAGGTGCGCCGCAGTCTGGGGCAATCCGCGCTTTTCGAGCAGGGCGACCAACGCGATCGCGTCGTACTGCGGTCGGGCCCAGCGCTCGCGCATTCGCTTCAAAGCTGCGAGGGCGGTGAGCTTCTCCAGCATCAACTGGTTGAGGACGAATTCGTCAGGGGTCTGTACCTCGATGCCGAACGGGTCCAGCACTTCCCTGGGAAAGTCCTTTTCGTTCCACGTCATGATCGCATCCACGTGCCCAGAGATCGCAGCCGCCAGCACGTGGCGGTCTTCAGGGTCCGATAGCTTCAGGCCCTCGATCAGGTGTTCGTAGCCTGAGACGAGGCAGTCCGGAATGGCGTCCTCCATGGCTTGCGCAGCGGCGGCAACCTACACGCTGAAGCACACGGAGATGCTGGATGCGCTGGCGAGCGTCTGTGCCGGCGACATCTTCCAGGCCTTGGCGCGAGGGAGGATGCGTCTCATCGTGAACGAGCGCGAAGCTCCTGCGATGACAGCCTGGTTGTCTATGGATGCGAGGTCCAATTTCCGCACGCATCTGGACAAGGTGACGCCCGGGATGCGTTGGGAGGATTGGCATCCGGAAGGGACGCCGGGACCGGCACAGAAGACCCAGGCGGCTCAAGCAGTGGCCGAGAGGCTCAGGGTGTCCAAGGAGATCGCAGTGTCCTCCCGGAGGCTCTGGGCAGACCTGGGGTATTCGGAGGACGTGAAGAAGGAAGCGAAGCCGTTGATTCCCGCCCTCGCCCCTGGCTGGAAGGCGACCACAAGGGGCTGGGCACGGGCATAACTTAATAACGGGGGTCGTCGGTCTGCTGGTTCTCTTTAATAGATAGCCCCTGTTAACTGAGGCAGTGATCTACATGTCGATTTGAAGCGCCCCGGCTTTTCAGGAGGCTCAACACTCTGAGAGGATTGAGCCATGAAGAAGTCAAACAAGTTTTCACCCGAGGTGCGTGAGCGCGCGGTGAGGATGGTGCAGGAGCACCGTGGGGAGTACCCGTCGCTGTGGGCTGCGATCGAATCGATTGCACCGAAGATCGGCTGCGTGCCGCAGACGCTGAACGAATGGGTCAAGGCGATGAGGTCGACAACGGCGTACGCGAAGGCGTGACGACCAGCGAGGCCCAGCGGATGAAGGAGCTCGAACGCGAGGTCAAGGAGCTACGCCGAGCCAACGAGATCCTCAAGCTGGCGAGTGCGTTTTTCGCCCAGGCGGAGCTCGACCGCCGACTGAAGTCCTGAGGGATTTCATCGACAAGCATCGCGGCACCTTCGGGGTCGAGCCGATCTGCAAGGTCTTGCAGGTCGCCCCGTCGGGCTGCCGCTGCTGCCAGGTGCTGCGCCAGGCGCCCAGCGTGGCAGAAGTCATCGAGGGCGGTATCGCTGCCAGCGGCTTCGTCGCGCACACGCTGATCAGCCGCTTCGTGGACCACATGCCGTACTACCGGCAAGCGACCATCAACGCCCGCAGCGGCGTGCACACACCGCGCTCGACGCTGGCGTCCATCACCGGCCAGGCAGGTGCAGCGCTGGAGCCGCTGCACGAGGCGCACAGGCGCTTCATCCTCAGCTGCGCGGTGCTGCACGCCGACGAGACCCCAGTGGCCCTGCTGGACCCCGGCGCGGGCAAGACGCGCCGAGCCTACGTCTGGGCCTACGCCAGAAGCTGGCACGACAAGGTGCCTGGTGTGATCTACGAGTTCTGCCCGGGACGCGGGGCGCAGTACCCGCTGGCATTCCTGGGAGGCCGAGGGAGACACGGCAGACGATGGTCGGGCACGTTGCTGACCGACCGCTACGGCGCCTACGAGACCGTGGTCGATCCCCGGCTGTATCCGGACCGCCTGGGCGCAGCCTGCGCCGCGCACGCGCGCCGCAACTTCGAAGAGTTGACGCACGACGGCACCAGCGTGGTGGGCCTGGAGGCGGTGCGTCGCTTCGCGCGCATCTACGGGGTCGAGGCACAGCTCAAAGAGCTCAGCGATGACGAGCGCCGGGCGCAACGCCAGCAGCTCGCCAGGCCGCTGTGGGAAGAGCTCAAGCACTGGCTACAACTGGAGCGCCGGCTGGTGGCCGACGGCGGCCCGACGGCCAAGGCCATCGACTACACGCTGGGGCACTGGGCCGCGCTGACGCGTCACTTGGACGACGGCGCGGTCGCCATCGACAACAACCACCTCGAGCGCCAAATCAAGCCGTGGGCGATGGGCCGCAAGGCATGGATGTTCGTGGGCAGTGAACTCGCTGGCCAACGCGCCGCCATCGTGATGAGCCTGGTGCAGTCGGCGCGCCTGAACGGCCATGACCCCTGGGCCTACCTGCGCGACGTGTTGCAGCGCCTGCCGACGCAGCGCGCCAGCCAGATCGAGGACTTGCTGCCGCACCGATGGCAGCCAGCGTCCGACGCGCGACCATGACCTTGCTCACGCAGGCCGTGATGGTGCGGGCGAACATCGACGTCGACCGCATGAGCGCGCAACAAAAGGTTGAGCTGGCTGACGAAATCTACGTCCAGCAGCCGAACCTGCTGGCCTCCATCCTCGTGTTGCCTCGCTACGGGGTCGACATGCTGCAGCTTGAGGTGCCGATCCACGTTCTGCTGGTTGCCTTCCAGGCCATGAAGCACTGCGGGCACGCCGTGCCGACGATCTCTGAAGACGTCCAGGAAACCTGCTTGCAGCGGCTGACGGCGACGATGCAGTTCACCGAGGGCGTGCCGCCAGACCTCGTCGCGCAGATGATCACGAAGTTCTGCGTTGACCACCCCGAGCGCTACCTGCTGGCGTTCGTGTACGGCTACCTCGGCGAGCATGACCTGCTGCGCGTGCGAACTGATGCCGAGAAGTTCTTGCTGCTGGCCGCTCTCAACCTCGTGGAGTGCGTTGCCTACGTCGGAGCGCAGTTGCAGTCCAAGTGACCCGCGTGGGGCCGGTCAAGATGGGATGACTGGACGCTCACGGTACGGCGGGTGATAGCGCACGCATGGACGGTGCCAAGCTGCGAGCCGCTCTCGGCGAGAACCCCTGATGCTCGACCTTACCTTGCGCGACCACGCGCCGCCCTACAGTCGTTCATCGACAACAGCAATCTCCGGGAATTGAGTCCTTTCATATTCATCGTGTCGACAACACTCCCAATACCATTGATTTGTCATTGTTGGTGTGTGGCCTTTCGGCTAGGGCCTGTTAACACTAGTTGCGCGCATCGCGTGTTCGAGCGACATTGGTGGCATGGAGATCACACGAGCGCAGTTTGAGCAGATCGAGGACTGCTTGCCGACTCAGCGAGGCAATGTCAGCTTGTCGAACTTGCAGGTACTCAATGCCATCTTGTACGTCGCCGAGCATGGGTGCAAGTGGCGAGGCCTGCCCAAGCGGTTCGGCAACTGGCACACCATCTACACGCGCATGAATCGCTGGGCCAAGTCTGGCGTCCTGGACACAGCCTTCGCGCAGCTACAGCTCGCGCAAGTGGTGCAGATCAAGATCGAAGCCGTGTCGTTGGACAGCACCAGCGTCAAGGTGCATCCCGATGCCACAGGCGCTGGAAAAAAAACGGTCCGCAAGCTATCGGCAAGTCCCGCGGCGGATGGAACACCAAGATCCACCTTCTCGCCGCGGACGCGCGCACGGCCGCAACGTTCTCGTTGTCGCCGGGCCAGGCGCACGATGCACCCGAAGGTCGCGAGTTGCTCAGGCGCTTGGGCGCGCCGAATCGGCCGCTGCATCTGCTCATGGATCGCGCCTATGAAGGCAACGAGACTCGACAGCTTGCGCTTGACCTCGGCTTTATACCTGTCGTCCCGCCACTGCGCACCCGCGTCGAGCCGTGGGAATACGACCGCGCCATGTACAAGCGCCGCAATGAAGTCGAACGCTTGTTCCGTCGGCTCAAGGGCTATCGGCGCATCTTCTCCCGGTTCGAGAAGCTCGACGTCATGTTCACCGCCTTCATCAGCTTCGCCCTCATCGCTGATGGCTTGCGGTTGTGTTAACAGGCCCTAGATCTCCTCATCCAGAAGCTTCAGTCGAGTTTTCAGGCGAACTGCTTTTTCTTTCGTTGACGCCGAGTTGACAAGAAATTGTGCGAGCAGTTAGAACGCCATCCAATTACACGCTGACGCATGAAAAAGGACGGCACGTGATACGTCAATCGCCTAGTCACTCATGGGTAGCCTTGGAAGCCGCCCTCCCCTGCAAACAAAAGAAATCAATTCATTCAAATCAAGGACTATTATGACCTTTGGAAAGCAGTTTCGTCGAGATGCACGCGCAGCTGAACGACAACAAAGGAAGTGGGCGGATCGCCTGCATAGAGACTTTCTCAGAAGACAGCGCGCATTTGTTGTTCCCCGGGCTCATGAAGAACACCTGAATCAACAAGGTCTGTTAGAGGCCGTCGCCCGACCAGACCCGCTGCTACAGGCCCCGCCTCAACGGCAAGCGCAAGTACTGCCACAGCCTGTCCCCCCGCCTAGGCTTGATCAAGCGCAAGCTCCCGTTGCAGTGCTAATGCCGACGGCGATGCCCGTGCCGATACCGCAACCGGTGCAGATGCCCGTTCCAGTGCCCATATTGGCGCAGGCAGAGCCGTCACAGGGGCAGACTTCAGCACCGCGACAATTCAAAATGAATCCAAATGCGGCTGCGTACACTCCTCCGCCGAAAACCAACAATGTCCTGCTTTCACCTCAAAAACAAGAAGACGAAAAACTTTTCAAGGACGAATTTGATTTCACCACCAATTTCGGAGCAAACCTACAAGCCCTGATGAGTCGGTGTGCCGATCTGAACTCTAGGGCAATCGCGTTAACGCCAAATTCCGACGTAGACGGTCAGGACTACAAACATTTTGGCAATTGGCTTCTATGGTTTGAAGGCTACTGTAGAAATGGATTAATTCATGTTGGATCATGCCTGAAGACCCTTGAAGATCTCAGCGGATGGCGCGGCGAGTTATCTGTGCAAATTGTCGAGTCAATGCTTTCTTACCTCCCAGAATTTGATCTCACCGAGAGAGATTTTCACATTTTCTCTGATTTGATAGTTGTAGGAGAGGAGACGGCGAAATTAAAACTACTCTACCCGCGCTTGGGTCTAAATGCTTTTGTTGTTTCATGCGAGACTGGGCCAATCAACATTCTGAGCACGAGCCAACTGCAGACATTGAATAAAAAATTGGATGGCACAGTTGTTTTGAAATGGGCATTTGAGTCGGTGCCGTACACACGAAGAAATACCGCATTCAACAACCCCGTTGCGGGGAAAATACTTATGCCCAAAGAACTGAAAGATTTTCAATATCAGTTGGGCGGTGAAGTGTTTTGCGACTGGATTTCTCATTCACAAGATCACGCACCCAGCATTCTTGAAGTAAAAAGAGTTTTCGAATGGGCAAGAAGACCTGAAAACAGCAAAGGTCCGAATGGATTTGTGGAAACATCAAACAACAAGGGGAACATTAGCTTAGATCATCCAAATAGCTCATACAAATTCGTCGTCAATTCCGGGCGCACATTGCTCATCACTGCCTACAAGTAATGCACTACCCTCTTGACGCTGCTGTCAGTGCCTACGCCAAGCATGCCGAAGGGCGGTGTGCAGCATTGACGGCAATCGAGTCGACGATTGCCCGCCCCTTGCTGCAACGTTGGAGTTGGAAAGATTTGTAAGGAGGCATAGGTTGTTCACGAATCCAAGAGGCCGTCGGCTCGCACACCTCCGTTCCCGATTGAACCTGCAACCGGGCATGCGAGAACGCTGCCACAACGGACTCAGAATGGGGCATTCGCGCCCATGCCTGAGCGCCCTGGCGCGGTGCGTGAATTCTGTGGTTGGCGCATCGCAGTCACATCGACCGCTCTTACCTGAGCAGCATCGAAAGAGGGATGCAAAACCCTGGCGTGATGACCGTTGTTCAGATCGCCGCAGGCATTGGCGTTTCTGTGACCGAATTAGCGGCCAAGGCGCGGCTCTAGACACGAGGGCTGTTGGATTCCCTGGACTTCTGACCCGGTAGGTCAAGACTCAACCGGCGCTCACAGTCGGACAGCAACCAGTCACGCGAGAAGAACCCGAATTCGACATGCCGAGGCTGAAGCAGTCGTTGACTACAGCGCAGCACGTTCGTCATACATCAATCACCCTTCTTCTTCGCGAACCCAAGCACCTTCATCGGCCCAGTGAGCGTCTGCTTGGCCTTCCAGTAGCCCTCCCAGGGGTCCTCGGTCTGGAATGACAGATGTTCGCGCGCAGTGGCGATGGTCGTAATAGTCCGACGAAGACCGTCCTTGCCTGATGCTCAGGCGGCAGCAAGCATCTGACCTCAATCGCAGACCCGCTTGGAGGTGTGCGCTAAAGGAGATGGTGTGCACCATGAAGAGTGAGCAAGCCTCGAAGGCCGGCCGACGACATCACGACCGTGCGTTCAAGCAGGAGCTGGTACGGCAGAGTTTGGAGCCGGGCGCGTCCGTGTCGGCGATAGCGCTGCGCAGCGGCATCAACGCCAACATGCTGTTCAAGTGGCGCAGGGAGCATGTTCGAGCCGCAGGCGACGCGCCGCCGGCGGTGCTGTTGCCGATAGAGGTAGCACCGGCGACCGAGGTCATGTCCATTCCGACTTCCGCTGCGCCTGCCCCATCGTCATCGAGACCGACACCGCGCAACGGCGTCATCGAACTGGAGTTCGCCGGCGCGCAATTGCGACTGCGTGGGACTGTCGACGAAGACAGCCTGTGCAGTGTCTTGCGCGCACTGCGCCAGAGTGCATGATCGGCCCGCGGGCGGGCACCCGCGTCTGGCTGGCCGCTGGCGTGACGGACATGCGTTGCGGCATGGACACGCTGGCGGCGAAGGTGCAGACCGCTCTCACCGAGGATCCGTACTCCGGCCACGTCTTCGTCTTCCGCGGGCGGCGCGGCGACCTGGTCAAGCTGTTGTGGAGTGACGGCGACGGCATGTGCCTGCTGGCCAAGCGGCTGGAGCGAGGGCGATTCGTCTGGCCACAGGCCGAGTCGGGATCGATCTCGTTGAGCGGTGCGCAGCTGTCGATGCTGCTCGAAGGCATCGACTGGCGCCGACCCGAGCGCACCTGGCAGCCACGCGCAGCGGCGTAGTGGAGCATCGGCCAAGTTGACAGGACAACTCCCGTTGTAGGGCCAGGTACCGACCGGCACATTCGTGCCCATGACCTCACAGGAACTGCTTGCCGCCAACGCCGCGCTCAGCGGCGAAGTGCAGCGCTCGCAAGAGGCATTGAAGATCGCGCTGCTCACTGTCGAGAAGCTCAAGGTCGAAGTGGCGTACTTGCGACGCATGAAGTACGGCCGCTCCAGCGAGCAACTCGAGCACGCCCAGCTTGAGCTGGTGGGCGGCCAGCTCGCGCAGCCGACATTGACGCCGACAACACAGGCCGAGGGCGCCGACGCCGAAGACGGCGAGCACCCTTCCAACGTCACGTCCATCGAGCAGGGCCGCAAGAAGCGCCAGGCGCGACAGCGCACCGGCGTGCGCGACTTGCCAGATCATCTGCCGCGGCGCACCGTGATGCATACGCCGCACAGCGGTTGCAACTGCCAGGCCTGCGGCCGCGGTCTTCGCGAGATCGGCCAGGACGTCGCGGAGGTACTCGACTATGAGCCGGGCAGCTTCCATGTTGTGCGCCACGTTCGCCCCAAGCTCGCTTGCGCGAACTGCAGCACGATCACGCAGGTGCCCGCGCCGAGTCGCCCCATCGATCGCTGCATGGCCGGCGCCGGGCTGCTCTCGCACGTGTTGGTGAGCAAGTATTGCGATCACACACCCTTGTATCGGCTGTGCCAGATCTACGGCCGTGAAGGCGTCGAGCTGCAGCGCTCGACCCTGGCCGACTGGGTGGCGCAGGCGGCACGCTTGCTGAGCCCGCTGGCCGAAGCCATCGGCCGCTACGTGTTGGCCGCCAACAAGATCCATGGCGACGACACGCCGATCCGCGTGCTCGGCGGCGCAGGCGCGAAGGCTCGAACAGGCCGTCTGTGGGTGTATGTGAGGGATGACCGGCCCAGCGGCGACACAGCGCCGCCAGCAGTGTGGTTCCAGTACTCAGCAAACCGCAAGGGCGAGCATCCAGTGCGCCACCTGCGGCACTTCAAGGGAATCCTGCAAGCTGATGCCTTCGCTGGCTACCACCCCTTGTATGAAGACGGCCGGGTGGTCGAAGCGGCTTGCTGGAGCCATGCACGGCGCAAGCTGTGGGACATCCACGAGCGCCAGCACAAGCTCGGCGGAACGCTGGCGCACCAGGCGCTGCAGCGCATCGGCAAGGTCTTCGGGGTGGAAGCCGAGATCCGAGGCAAGCCGCCACACGAGCGAATGCGAGTTCGCCGGGAACGAACCGCTGCAATGCTGGGCGACCTGAAGGCATGGTTCAACACCGCGCTGTCGCAGGTCTCGGCGAAGTCGCCGATGGCGTTGGCGATCGGGTATCCGAGCAACCGTATCGACGAGTTGCTGCCGTGGGCGGTTGCCAGTGAGCTTGCCAAGGCGGCGCCGACGAGCTCACAGCCGACTGACAAGCTCGCGGCCTGAGCGCATCGCCGCTGGCAAAATCGCCAGCATGCGTGTCAAGCAGATCGAAGATCTCCCCATGGCCACCAGCGCTGAGCTGTACCAGCTCAGCTGGGTCATCGAGCAACTCATGGCCGACCCCAGGCGCATCGTGCAGGCGCGCTCGCAGTTGCACATGGGCCAACTGGTGAGGTACTGGGACTGGGGGACCGGCAAGCTGCGCGAGGCTCGCATCGCGGCGATGAAAGACCGGCAGGTCACACTGATCGATGAGCAAAGCAAACAGCGCTTCAGCGTGCTGTACGCGGCCGTCGTGCCTGTCGATGATCAGCAGGCAGGCGCGTCACCCTCACCGGCGACTGCAGCACCGCTGAGGCCGCCGCCGGAGATCTATCACAAACAGGACTTCCGCGTCGGCCAGCGCGTGAGCTTTACCGACCAAAGCCTCAAGCGCCACGTCGGAGAAATCGTTCGGATCAACCAGCGCACAGCCACCGTTCACTGCGACGGTCGCGCATGGCGCGTGGCGTTCGCTCTGCTTCAACACGTCACCGACATCACGCCTTAAACCACCCGGCCGTCAACAACGGCCTCGAGCGGACTATTACCGTTCTTCGACGTGCGGCCGATCTGAGCCGCGCGCGCTCAGCTCTTGCTGATGTCGAGTTTCAGGAGGAGTGAGCCCCGCCTCTCTTTGGAGTCAATCACTTACGCCCCAAACAGGCACTGCGCTTGGAACCGTTGTTTCACTTAGGGTGGAAATCTTCGGGGTTTGTCGCTCTAAGTTTGGAATTTAGCGGCTAAGTTGCGACCTCGATGCCTCCGCAAATGCTGCTTCGACAGTGCGTCTCCGAAAGCCAAGGAATACATTGCAACGAGGAAGCGGTGTGCGCTGCGACTGGGCGATGCCGCGAAGGCGGCTAAAGCGGCGCTGGCGGAGGACACGTTGCTAGGCACCGAGGGTACGGGCAGCTCCCAGCGGGTCGAGAGGGCGCTTGGCATCAAGGTGGAGGCGATGGCCACGGCCTATGCAGGCCGCATGCGGGCGGGGCCTAGGGATGGCTCAGATTGCCAGAATGTGCTCGAACGCGAACTTGCAGGCTCGCCGCATATCATCCGGGTCGAGGTCGCGGCCCTGAGCAATGATGGCGGCGTTCCGCAGGTCGTCGTCGACGGCGTTGAAGGTTTGTTGGCTGAGCTCGATCACCTTTTTGGCGTCGGCTTGCCCCAGTGCTGGGGCGACCACCGTTCTCCAGCGTTCCTGGAAGGCGTCCAACTGGCCGCCGAACAGTTGGATGGTGTCATAGAGGTACAGCAGATCCTTGGGCGCCTTACCCTGCTTGCGCCTTCTCTCCTGGATGAGGAACTTTTGAACCATGAAGCACAGGGGATTTGCGACGCGAACTTCCATCGGTGCCGGGAGCGAGTCGAAGTTGTCGGTATCCAGGGTCACTCGCCAGGGATCGACCAGCAAAATGTCCAGGTGGCGAATTCTCTGGGCCAGGATACCGGCCATCTTCTCGTTCGCGATCTGCGTTCCACCTCGTCTGTATCCGCTGCCCACCAGGGGCGTGAGGAATTCGGCGTAGAAGCCGGCATTCTCATCGCCGAGTGTGTATTGGGCATCGGGTGGGCGGAGATCGCCGCGCAGTTCTTCTCTGAAGCCGTGGGCGAGCAGTGCCGCCTTGATGTCGCTTTCTTTCGGCACCCACTTGTCGATGGCTACGTCACTGTCGCGGGTCAGCAGAGCATCATGATCGGGGACATGTGCGTGGGGATGGAGGCGGTGGAGGCGGTGCGCCCATCCCCCCACGTAGACCAGATGGTCGCCCCAGGGGACCAGCGCCTGCGCCAGGCGGGCGAAATCGTTGAGGTCGTCCATTCAGTGGACGCCTTTCATGATGGGTGCCAGTATCTTCTCGTAGATGAGTTCTGCCTGCTCAGTGCCGCGGCTGGGGTGGTGCGCGACGTCCAGCCACACCTGGATCACGTCGGTGACCAGCATGCCGTTGCGCTGCACTGCACCGCGGAATATGGACTGGGGGTTCAGCGCTTGCCGCAGCACCACGGTCGGTTTGCCCTTGTTTGCCGGCGTGAGCATTCCCCATCGGCGTTCGTTCGGCAGAGGCAGCTTGCGAACGTAGATGTAGGGCGGAACGCCGCTGACGTGGCCTAAGTTCAATTCGGTCGCGGCGGCGAAGACCGCGAGGCAAGCATCGGCGTGGAGGCTGTTCACCAGTGGTTGGACCAGGTTACCTACCAGCGGTATGAGAGCGCTCATCGGCTGCTCCGGCGCCGGCCGCATATTGGCTGCACTCCAACGGCGGAACAGCTCTTCTCTTCGGACGAGCGTCAGGTACCCGGAATCGGCGAGGTACCCTTCGCTTTTCAGCTGCTGTAGAAAGCGCGAGACGCTCATTCTGGACACATCCGCTGCGTCGGCCAGTGCCGCCCCGCTGACGTACCGCTCTCGCGGGGCGGACAGCAGCCCTTCTGGCAAGTCCGACGCGAGCAAGACTTTGAGTAGCCATTGGTTAAGGTCTGAAAAGAGATTGACCGCTTGTGGCGTGCTCGTACCTCGGGAGCGGGCGACGGGCTCTGCTTCCTCGTTCATGCCCTCCAAGCCTGGGCCGCTGAACCGCCGAACCCCGTCGCGCGAAACAATGCCCACGGCCACTTCGGGAGCATACTTTTCGGCGAAACGAACGACTTGCTCCACCAGAGCGTAACTCGCATGGTCAAGGCATATCACGGCCAGAGGTCGCACACCATCGGGGTGATTGCCGCTTAACTGTGCCTGCAACTGGGCCTGCAACACGGCCTGGGACAAGAGGGGAATCACCCTGTCAGCGCGGCTTTCGGTCGGAGCCTTCACCTCGATCGCATAGGCGTGTTGGCCTTGCTCTACCCAGATGTCTGGATCCCCCCCCGAACTGTCGGGAGGGAAATCAACTTGCCAACCGTGGGCGCGGAACAGTTCACCGACGAACCTTTCCGCTTGTTCGCCGCGGAGGCTGGGGGGGTGTTTTGAAGGCATGTAGGCCAGTCTTCGAGTAACCCGGTCATTTTACATATCTCGGCCATGTTACATACCATGGCCGAGATCCATACCGTGGCCGAGGTACGAGAGTTTTGCTAAATCTCTTGATTCGACGATCAGGGGGTCGACCGGAGAGGGTTGGGCGGCGCCCCCGTGTCGGCCACCTGGCGCTAATTCCAAGTTCGGTGAAAAAATTCCATTCCCAGTGGAACACGACAACTGGCTACCCGTCTACCCAGCAGCTTGGCGTTTGCCGGGTAGATCCTGCGGGCCGGCCTCGACTCGCGCCCAGCACCGGCTGGGATCCCTTGCAGGACTTCGTTCAGATCCTGACATGGCCTCGAGCCAAGCTCCACTTCTCCCAGAACATCG
Source organism: Variovorax sp. YR566 (assembly GCF_051992195.1). Taxonomy (NCBI): domain Bacteria; kingdom Pseudomonadati; phylum Pseudomonadota; class Betaproteobacteria; order Burkholderiales; family Comamonadaceae; genus Variovorax; species Variovorax sp. YR566. The sequence continues at coordinate 6,423,685 of NZ_CP197092.1, forward strand.
TTGGCTTCATTACCTCATCATCGACCCAAGTGATCAGTCCCTATATAGGCGCCGGACTTCATTTATTTCAATTTGGTGATTCAATCGAGGATGCACCCAAAGGCATAGCCTTTCTATCTGCTCGGGCGATACCTCTATTTTCTTCCCATTTTCCCGCGCGGATCCTAAGAAAAGAAAAGGAAGCAAAACAGGGTTTTTGCTGGAGGCGGCAAGCGAAAATAGAGGGCGCGCGAACAGCCTTACTTCCGGCTTAAGCGCCAGAGCATCAAACGGTGCGTCCAAATGCGTAAAAACCCGCTGATTTCCCGACGTCCTTCCGATCATTTCCGCAAGCGCAGTGACGAAAGCCGCCCGATCATAAGGAGGATTTGAATGATTGGAGAACTTAAACCTATCACGAAGTAAATTCCGCGTAACTTGTGATCGAGAACTGCGACCTCGCAAAGTCTCGGGACCGATAAAGACGTTTGACCGCTCAAACACGGCTTCATTTCCGATAACTTGAAGAGATTTTCCGGAATCTTTTAGCCATTCTGTGGCGGCAATTTTTATTTTGAAATCACGAGACTCCGATATCGCGACATCGTGATGACCAACGGGTTTTTCATCTCCCGTTTCCATCAGGCCAACCACCCATTCTGCGCGTTCAAAGAACCTTCTTAGGGGTTCACCACGCGCACTCCACTCTACATCCAGCCAGGCATCGCCCAAGCGATCTGCATATTCTTTCCACTCTCCACCAAATTGCAGAGCCATTGATTTAAGGAAAAAAGAATACTCGGCAGACTGCGCCTCGAGTGGGTGATTGATCGTCCAAGAAATGCAGATCGTCGCAACAACGCGACGAGGCCGTCGCGATTGATTGGATAACTATGCGAGCAGATAGGGAGGGATGGGGAATGAGTCATTTGAAGTTGGCGCGGCCAGACCGAGATAGTCATGATCTTTAGCTTTGTGCCCAGCAATGCATCGCCCAACTGGCAAATAGGGTACATGCATTTCTTAGAACGACTCGACGCGCCAGCGCTGCCGTTGTAGATAGTTCTCCCTTGACTTGCCGTGGTTCAAGTTCCAAAGGCCGGTTAGACCTGCACGCAATCGCCCTTCTGCTACTTATCAGCGGAGGAAGCTCCCCCGCACTGGCCGCAGTGAGTCCGTTGCCATTCCAATGGCGCGGACATCTGTCGATCATGCATTTGCTCTACACAGATTATTTTTCGGCCAAAGCTGATGCATGTAGTGCGGCGTCTCCAATGATTCCGGCTGAGGTTCGGTACTTAGGATGGGCAACTGGTTGGACGGTATGGGACGGCAACACTTGCAATATCTTCACCCAAGCTCCCAACGGCTCCGTACAGCCAAACGGTGCTGTGCTGATTGAATCCAGTCCTACTTTTTGCCCTGCAAACAGCTACTCCTGGGGCGGGCTTTGTTTGTGCCACGGCGGATACGTCGAGGACTCCACTCAATCTTCCTGCGTGAAAACGGGTTCGACACCGTCCCCAGTGCTTTCAGAGCCGCCAAATATGTGCATGGCCGGTGCATCGGCCGGCAATCCCATTCTTCCTGGCAGCACCGAAAAATACGAAGCACAAACCGATTGGTTCGCCGCTGGACCAGACCCCCTTGTCTTTAGTCGCACTTATCGAAGCAGTTGGGCCAATGGTACGACCGGCCCAGCTTCCGGCTTGGGGCAGGCTTGGTCTCACAACTACAACATCGGACTGAGTGCAATACCTGTTGGGGCACCGCTGACTGCCACCGTTACCCTTCCCGAAGGCTATGTGCGCACCTTCACGCGCACTTCCACCAGCGCTGGCTGGACCCCTACTGATAGCGCGGATGGGCTCGTGTTAGCAAGTGCTGGGACATGGGCGTGGCATCGTACCGACAATGGCGATACGTACAACTTCACTGCTGATGGTAAGTTGCAGAGTGCGGTGGCTCGCAACGGTTGGGGCACGGCGTATGCTTACAACGGAGCTGGCCAGCTAGCCACGGTTACCAATGCCTTTGGTCGCGTCTTATCGTTTACGTACAACGGCGCAAATCAACTAACGATGCTGGTCACACCCGATGGCCGGATTGTTAGCTACGGCTACGACAGTGCTGGTCGCCTAGCATCAGTGCTCTATCCTGACGGCAAGAACCAAACCTTCCTGTACGAGAACGCCACATATGCTCAGGCCCTCACGGGAATCGTGGATGAGACTGGCGCCCGATGGGCCACCTTTGCCTATGATGAGCAGGGTCGTGCCATCGGCACCACTCTGCCAGATGGGGCTGGTAGCTATCAAGTCAGCTACCCTGCAGCAGGTTCAGCTGTCATTGTTGACCCATTGGGTGCAAGCCGCAGCTACAACTATGGCATCGTAGCAGGCAAGCTCACGGTTGCTGCTAGCTCTCGCCCATCGGAGCGAAGCCAAGCGGATGCCGCCTCTCGTGTTCAAGACGTCAACGGCCTGATTACCTCTGAGACTGACTTCAAGGGCGCGATCACGACAACAGCTTGGGATACCGCTCGGCGCTTGCCCCTCACCGTGGTGCAAGCATCCGGCACGCCTGAAGCCAAGACCGTCGCAACGCAATGGCATCCACTGTTCTCGTTGCCGACACTGGTGACTGAGGCCGGCCGCACCGCCGCCTACACCTACGACACCTTGGGCAACACGCTGTCGAAGACCGTCACCGACACGGCCACCAACAAAGCCCAGCTCTGGCAGTGGACCTACAACACGTCGCAGTTGGTTGACACCGCCACTGAGCCCAACGGTGCGGTTACGAACTACACCTACGACACCCGAGGCAACGTCCTCACATCGACCAATGCGCTGGGCCACGTCACCACTTACGCCTACGACACTGCCAACCGCGTCGTCAGCTCGACTGTCCCCAACGGCCTTGTCACCACCTACACCTACGACGCCCGCGACCGCCTGCTGACCCAGACGGTCGGCGGCCAGACCACCACGCTCACCTACAAGCCCTACGGCACCGTGGAGACTGTGTCGCTACCCACAGGCCTCGTCCTGACCTACACCTACGACGCGGCCCACCGCCTCACAGGCTGGAGCAACAACCGAGGCGAGAGCGGCACCTACACCCTGGACGGCATGGGCAACCGCACCGCCGAGCAGATCAAGGACAGCGCCGGCAGCGTAGCCTGGAGCGTGGCCCGCACGGTCAACAACATCAACCGTCTCTCCGGCAAGACTGAAGGCCCCAACCAGTCCAACACCTTCGGCTACGACGCCAACGGCGAACTGATTGCCCAGACCAACGGCCTGAACCAGAGCACCCAGTACGGCCTGGACAACCTGCGCCGCGTCAAGACCGTGACCGACGCAGCCAGCGCCAGCGCCACCCTCAAATACAACGCCCTCGACGCCGTCACCGAAGCCAAGGACTTCAAGGGCGTGACCACCGCCTACACCCGCAATGCCCAAGGGAACGCGACGGCAGAGAGCAGCGCTGATGTCGGCACCGCCAGCACCCAGTACGACAACCTGGGCCTGCCCACCCAGATCACCGACGCCCTCGGCCAGGCGACCACGATCACCCGCGATGCCCTGGGCCGCCCCATAGGCCTGGTCTTCGCCGACGGCAAGACCACCACCCTGCGCTACGACCTCACGGTCAACAGCAAGGGCTATCTGTCCGAGATCGTCGACCGCAGCGGCACCACCGAGTACACCCGCGACACCTTCGGCCGCGTCACCCTCAAGAAGCAGACCCTTGCCAACGGCAGCGTCCAGCAGGTCAGCTACGCCTACAACCCCAACGGCACGCTGGCGAGCATTGGCTACCCCAATGGCGGAACGCTCACGCATCTCTACGACACCACCGGCCGTCTCGCCAGCCTGAACTGGAACGGCACCCCGCTGGTCACCAGCATCGCCTGGAACCCGCTGGGCCAGCCCACCGCCTGGACCTGGGCGTTTGCCTCCCCAGCAGTGGCAGCCAGCCGCACCTACGACACCGCGGGCCGCCTGACCACCACCGAGTTCAGCAGCTACACCTACGACGCAGCCGGGCGCATCACCAGCCTGACGCAGAACCTCTGGCAGCCCGGCGACACCGACCCGACCCACAGCACCATCGCCAATGCCAACGTCACCTGGAGCGTGGGCTACAGCGCGGTGGGACGCATCGTGAGCTTCAACGCCACGGGCAACACCGCAGGCTTCGGCTACGACGCCAACGGCAACCGCTCCAGCAGCACCCGCGCCGTCGCCGGCGTGAGCACCAACCGCACCTACACGGTGGGATCGACAAGCAACCAGCTCACGGGTTTCAGCCAGACCATCAACGGCGCGAGCAGCACCAGCGTCACCTACGGCTACAACGCCAACGGCGACATGGTGAGCGACGGCCTGCGCAGCTATACCTACGACATCGAAGGCCGGCTTGCTGCAGCGACGACGGGTGCGACCGATGTCAGCCCGACTACGCGCTACGCGCACAACGCGCTGGGCCAGCGCGTCTTCAAGACCGAGCCGCTGTATCCGCCCAGCCAGGGCGACGAGGCCGACCCGGGCTTCATGCAGAGCCTGATCGCGTTCTTCACCAAGCTGTGGAGCCCGGCGACCACGCAGGCCGAGCAGCTGGGTTATGCGTATGTCTACGACGAGCAGGGCACCCTGCTCGCGGAGGCGGGCAGCGGCGGCACGAACAGCGGCGGGCAGGCGCAGTACATCTATCTGCCCTCGGCCAACGGGCCGATGCCGATTGCGGCCATCGTCAACGGCAACACCTATGCGGTGCACAGCGATCACCTGAACACAACGCGCAAGCTCACGAACGCGGATGGGCAAGCGGTCTGGCAGTGGGGCTACAGCGCGTTCGGGGAAGACAAGCCGACGCTGGCGAAGAACCGCTTTGCCAATCTGGAGACGACGCCGAACCCGGGCACGACCAGCATCTCGGAGGTGAAGTTCAACCTGCGGTATCCGGGGCAGTATGCGGATGAGGAATCGGGGCTCAACTACAACTATTTCCGCAGCTATGACAGCAGGACAGGCCGATACAGCCAGTCCGATCCCATTGGGCTTGATGGGGGATTCAACAGATACGGGTATGTGGATGGCGATCCGCTAAATGCGACCGATCCGCTGGGATTGCAGACGGTGTGGCCTACACCCTTTGGTCCGATGCCTGGGCCGCCGGTTGTTCCTGGCGGCGGATCCACTCAAAATCAAAGTCCCGTGCCATCGAGCTGGACAAAGCCAAGCCCGCTGTTGCCTACGTGGAATTGGAATGGAATAACTTGGCCAGATCCGTCTGTATCTGAACCGGCGCAGATGACCGCCCCTGGCAATCAAGCGGACACTGAAATCGCCAAAGACTACGAAGCATATGCAGCGAATGAACGGCTCTGTGGGAGAGTACCGATGGACCGATGCGCGTGGCTCGCGCAAAACGCTAGCAGGTACCGGCCAGACCAAGTAAAAGCCACTCAAAAGGCATGGGGATGCCGAGGCTCTCGGTATGGAAAAGGGGGTAGGAGTCGCTAAGATTCACACCCATCTTGATATGACAAACACTGCAATTGACACCTTGATCTGGCAGGCTTTGGAACTGTATTCAGTAGATTTGCTGCCCCAGTTCCTCACCGATGGAAGCACCCGAGTGCGAATGGCTGCGGCGAGAGCGATTCAATTGAAAGGCGGAGACTCCGAGTTTGAGCTTGCCCGTGGTTTGCTGAGAGCAGCAAAGCGTCATGACCGAGAATTGGGTGCCTTCATTCTTGGTCAACTTGGCACACCTAGCTTGCCATATCGAGAACAAAGCATCCCGTTGCTGAATGAGGTACTGAAGATAGATTCCGCGGCCTGCGTGCGGGCGTCGGCGGCTGCGGCTCTTGGGCATTTAAGAGCGATAGAGGTCGTTGAATCCCTGATCGCTGCAGCGACTGATCGCAGCCCTGAAGTTCGCGCGGGCGTCGCCTCAGCTCTTGCCAGATTTCCTCGCAGCAAAAAAACCATAGCTTGCCTTGACAAGCTCAGCCGCGATTCTGATGAGAAGGTGCGCTATTGGGCTGAGGATTGATGGCGGTCTCAAGTAGTAATCGGAGTCAGACTCCCGCTAATTCTATGACTTGGGAATATCGAGTAATGAGCCGAGATGGCGCGGTCGCTATCTACGAGGTCTACTACTATGAAGACGGTAGGGTGCGGGGTCACAGCGCGGAACCGGCAGTGAAGCGCCCCGGCTTTCGTGGAGGCCGGTTGGTTTAAGTCATGCCGCCATCGTGGCGGTCTGACTGGCGAGTTGCCGGTAATAGTTTGCCTCAGCTTCTGCAGGCGGGATGTAGCCGATGGGTTCGAGCAGGCGATGGTGGTTGAACCAGGACACCCATTCGAGAGTTGCAAACTCCACCGCCTCCTTGGTCTTCCACGGTGCCCGGCGATGGATCAGTTCAGCCTTGTAGAGGCCGTTGATCGTCTCGGCCAGGGCGTTGTCGTACGAATCGCCTTTGCTGCCCACTGATGGCTCAATGGTAAGCGCTCTATTGACCACGCCCCTGTGCCCAGATGACCGTTTGGGGTAAGGGAGTCACGGATGGTTAGCTGTCGGCTGGCGGCGCGCCGCGGGCGAGAATCTCGATTGTTCCCGCATCCCGCATTCAATCCATGAGCACCCCATTTGCCCCACTTTCCGAGGACGAATACGACGAGCTTGACCAGTTCCTGCTCTATGACGTCGACACAGAAGATGTCATGACCCTGGACATGGTGGATGGGTTCTTGCACGCCCTTGCGGTCGGTCCCACAACCATCCATCCGAAGCGGTGGCTCCCCAAGATCTGGGGCACCAAGGAGATGATGCCGCCGATGGATTCAATCGAGCAGGTGAACCACATTTTGGGGCTCGTCATGCGCCACTTCAACAGCATCATTGCCGGGCTGGAGGATGACCCACGAGGGGTCAGTCCTGGCTGGTCAACGATGACCTACGAAGGCGACGAGCGGGAGTATGACGACGCTGAAGTGTGGGCCTGCGGCTTCGTTGAGGGAATGAAGCTTTGCTGGAGTGACTGGCAGCCGTTGCTGTCGACACCGCAAGGGCAAGCCTGGTTCAGGCCGATCGGCCTGCTCGGCGAAGATGACTACTGCGTGGATCAGGACGAACTCACCAAGACGCCTGCCATGAGGGCGGAACTGGCACTTCAGATCCCGCAAGCAGTGCTGGACATGCATGCCCATTGGCTGCCGCTCAGACGCGCTGTCTATGAGCGCGAGGTGGCGAAGTCGATGCAACCCAAGGTGGGGCGCAATGAGCCTTGCCCCTGCGGCAGCGGCAAGAAGTTCAAGAAGTGCTGCGGAGCAGCGAATGACCTGCACTGAGGCAGATCGCAGACTTAGCCCGCTTGGTCACTGCACGAGTCGCCATGGCAGCAGGGCTTCGTAGTCGTCGGCCGTTTGCGCCAGCGGCAGATTCTTGAACAGGGCGACGAGATAGCGATACGGCTCGACACCATTGGCCTTTGCCGTCTCGATGAGTGAATAAAGATTGGCGCTGGCGTTCGCACCGCCGACGGTGTCGGCGAAGAGCCATGAGCGTCGTCCAACGACGAACGGGCGGATCGCATTTTCTACCGGGTTGGAGTCTAGCGGCCAGGTCCCGTTGTCCAGGAAGCGGATGAGTTTGGGCCACTGGCCGTGAAGGTAGTGCAGCGCCTCGCCCAGCAGGCTCGAGGGCGCGACGGCGTGCAGGTGCGCGAGCAGCAACTGTTCGATCTGCTTGACCACTGCGGCGCTGTAGCGCTGGCGCAGCCGATGACGGCGCTCTGACGTCCAGTCCTTGGCCAGCGCCTCCGCTCGGTAGAGCTTGCCGATGAGCTTAATGAACCGTGTTGCCAGCTGGTCCGGTGACCGGGCTGCCTTCGGGATCGCCTCCTCGGCCTTGATCAGCGGTCGGCGCGCGTGCACCCAGCATCCAAGGTGCGTCAGGCCATGGTCCGCGGCGATGCCGTCGTAGACCTGATACCCGTCGGTCACGAGCGTGGCGCCGCGCCGGATGCCGGCATAGAGCTTCTGCGCGTGCACGGTACCGCGACCCGGCGCATAGGCGAACAGTCGAACTGGCGGTCCGCTGCCGTTCATCTGAGCCCACATGAAGCTTTTGCTCTGCGCCTGCCGACCGGGCTCCTTGAGCACCTGCACGGTCGTCTCGTCTCCGTAGATCAGGTCCGAGTCCAGCAGGTGGTCACGCAGCAGGTTGATGATGGGCTGCACGGCCTGGCCGATGCGCACCACACCCGCGGCCAGCGTGTTGCTCACGATAGCCTCTGAACACGGCCGCTTGATCCAGCAGCCGCGTAACGTATTGCCCCGAGATTCCCCAGTCCACCGAGATGCTCACGCACTCGTGGCTGAAGTCATCGGCCACGGTCAAGCACTTGATGCGCCGTCCCGTGCTCAGGCTGTCGCTGACGAAGTCCATGCTCCACACCTCATTGACCGTCGTGGCCAGTTGCAGCGGCACGCGTTCGCTGGCGGGGCGTTTGACCTTTTTGCGCTTGCGCACCGCCAGGTTGGCGGCGCTGTACAGGCGGTAGACGCGCTTGTGGTTCACGCCCGGGAAGTCCGGGCGCAGCATGTCGTGGATGCGCCGATAGCCGAAGCGCCGGCGTGCATGTGCGATCTCGACGATCTTGTTGCTGAGCTCTTGCGTCATGGCATCGGCCTCGGGTGGATGGCGGTAGCTGTCGCGGGAGAGCCCCACAAGCCTGCAGGCGCGCCGCTCGCTCAGATCGCATTCCCCGATCATGATGGCGACGGCCGCGCGTTTGGCTTGCGGGGTGCGCATTTCAGCGATCGTGGACGCCTGTTTCAGGCTGATCGCGGACGCTGTTTCAGCGCCATCGTGGACGCGCAGGGGATGCGCGCAAGCGAGGGGTTCAATGTATCTCAATCGTCCACGATCAGTTTGAAGCGCACTGACGCGAAGCGAGGTTCCAGATGTTTGGTGAGGGTTGCGGCGCAGACTTATCCACGGCGGCGGACGGCGCTTGCGACGTACCGGCCGACGCGGTGGATAAGTCGTCTTGCAGCCCACAGTCGTGGGCGGTGAGCGCGGTAGTCATTTCATGGGCTCCTCATCGCGCAGCGATTTGCCTTTGAGCTCGATCTTGTGACTGCTGTGCACGACACGCTCCAGGATCGCGTCGGCGAGGGTTGGGTCGTCCAGGTAGGTGTGCCATGCTCGTACAGGCAACTGGCTGGTGATCAGCGTCGAGCGCGTGCCCACGCGATCGTCCAGCACCTCCAGCAGATCGTTTCGCTCGGGCGCGCCGACCGGGGAGATCGCGAAGTCGTCGATCACGATCAGATCGAGCTTGGCCAACTGCGCCAGACGCCGGGTGAAGCTGCCGTCGCCGTGGGCGACCTGCAGCTCATCGAACAGGCGCGCAGCGCGGGTGTACAGGACCGAGAAGCCCGACCTTGCCGCCTGGTGCGCCAGCGCGCATGCCAACCAGGTCTTGCCGCATCCCGTCGCGCCGGTGATCAGCAAGTTCTGCGCGTTTCGCAGCCAGTCGCCGCCGGCCAGCGCGGCCACCTGGGCGCGGTCCAGCGAACGACTCGCGCGCCAATTGATGTCCTCCACGCAGGCCGTGCTGACCTTCAACCGGGCGGCCTTCATCAGACGCGCCACCCGCTTGTTGTCGCGCCATGCGATCTCGCGCTGCACGAGCATGGTCAGGCGCTCGTCGAAGCCCAGTGCGGCCGCCGCGGTGCTCGTAGTTTGCTCCTCGATTGCGCGCACCATGCCGTCCAGGCGCAGGCTGCGCAGTTGGTCCAGGGTGTGTTCATTCAGCATCGTCATCTCCTTGAGTGGTTCAGTGGTAGTAGTCCGGGCCACGCACGTTCTCGTGAGCGGGCAGCGGCGTGGGTGTCGTCGCGAACAGGGCGGGCTGGCGGTCCAGGCCGTTCTTCAATATCGAGGCGACGCTGCGGTAGGTCGGCGCGCGAATCGCGAGCGCTCGAGCACAGGCGGCTTCCAGCCGTGCCGGCGTGTACTCGCGCGCCAGGCGCTGCAACCCCAGGCAGGCGCGGTAGCCCTGCTCCGGATGCGGGCGGTGTTCGAGTTGCCAAGTCACCACCGCCGCCGCACTGACGCCGATGCGCCGGCCCCAGTCGATCAGCTTCTGGGGCGTCCACTCCAGGTGGGCGCGGTGCGACGCCGGCATGTGCTCGGGCGCGGTCGTGTGCGCGCCTTTGCGGTGGCTCAGCGCATGGCAGGCCACACGCTGGTTGGCAGCGAAGCACTCCACCAGGCTGGCGCTGACGCGCAGATCGACGGTGGTGCGCACGAGAGCGTGCGGCACGCTGTAGTAGTGACCGTCGAACTCGACGTGGTAGTCGATGTTCACCTTGGCGCTCTTCCACAGGCACGCCTCGAAGCGCTGGGGCGGCAGCGGCCGCAGCGCGGGCGCGTCCAGCGTCTCGAAGGCGCTGCGCCGACAGCCGGGCAGCTTCTTGAAGGGGCGCTGGTTCAGATCGACCAGCAGCGCGGCGATCGCCCGGTTGAGTTCGTCCAGGCTGAAGAAGCGCCGGTTGCGCAGGCGCGCCAGAATCCATCTCTCGACCACGAGCACCGCGTTCTCGACCTTCGGCTTGTCGCGAGGATGGGCCGGGCGTGCTGCGAGCAACGCACAGCCGTAATGGGTGGCGAACTCGTCGTATAGGCGATTGGGTTCGGGGTCGTAGCGATCTGGACTCTTGATCAACGCGCGGGCCTGATCGGGCACGATCAAGCGCGGCACGCCGCCGAAGAATTCCAGCGCACGCACCTGGGCGCCGATCCAGTCTGCGGTGGTCTGACGCGCGGTGGCGCAGGCGTAGGTGTAGTTGGACGCGCCGAGCGTGGCCACGAAGATCTGCGCGGCGGCGAGCTCGCCGGTGGCCGCGTCGATGAGCGCAACGGTCTGGCCGGCGTAGTCGACGAACAGCTTCTCGCCGGCGATGTGGGTCTGGCGCATGGACCGCTTCAGCCCGAGCGCCCACGCCCGGTACTTCACGCAGAAGCTCGTGTACTTGTAGGCCTGCTGGCCTGCCCCGACGAGGCTGCGGGCGTACTCCTCCCACAGCAGCTGCAGGGTGACACCGGCGCGCTTGAGTTCCTGATGGACCAGCGCGAAGTCGGGGCTGAGTTGGTGGCTGGAGCGGGGCAACGCCGGTCGATACAGCCGGGATTCAAGCTCCTCGTCGGTGAGCGTCTGGGCCACCACCCAGTCGATGCCTGCGGCGCGGGCGAGCGAGACGTACTTGCCCGCGACGCTCTTGGAGATCTTGAGCGCTCGGCTGATCTCGTTGTAGCTCAGGTCTGCCTGCAGGTGCAGGCGCAATGTCTCTCGGATTCGGCGCATCGTGATTCTGTTCGTGGGCATCAGGCTTCACCGCAAAAGGCGATGAGCTTGACGCCCGGTCAAAAGATCACTTGCGCGCTCCCCAAATCGTCCACGATCGCGCTGAAACAGCGTCCACGATCAGTTTGAAATGCCGTCCACGATCACGTTGAAACGGCGTCTTCGATCAGCCTGAAACGCCGTCCACGATGGGCTGAAATACGCACCGAAGGCTGCTACACGGCTGAGGTCGGCGCGTCTTGCTAAGCAACCGGCGGCGGTGTTCAGATGGGAGTGGAATCGGCTAGCGAATTCGCAGGGGAACCATCGAATGGGCATTCGCGTCGCCGCGCGCAGCGCGGCAGGGCCGCCAAGAACAGCCTACTCTCGCAGCGTGAACACCACTGACAGGTAAGAGACCGGCTGGGTCCGAATGGCCTCGATCCCATGCAGTGCGGTCGCATCGAACAGCAGCGAGTCCCCTGCCCTCACTTCCGCGGTCCTGCCGCCATAGCGGTAGCTGACCTCCCCGGACAGGAAGTACAGGAACTTGAGACCCGGGTGCTGGAAGGTCACGTAGGGATCGGCGCCGGGCAGCAGCGTGACCAGGTACGGCTCGACGAACAGGTTGCCCGACAGGAGGTGATCTATCGCTCCGAGCATCGGCATTGATGAAATACGCAGGTGAAAGGTTCGCTCCTCCCGCGCGTCGGTCATGGATTGCTCGGCCTCGAGCGGGAAGCCTGGAATGATGACCGACACCGACACAGTTCACCCTGCGGCCATAGGCCCCCTGAATGGAGCGAGCATGCCCGTTCCGGCGCGTGCGCCTCGAAGCTGGAGCGAGCATGCGCTGCGTCACCGTTTGGAACTGTTTGTTCGCTTGCCGCTTCATGGTTCTGATCGTGCAGCGCTCCGATCGGACGTTCGAGACTTGGCGCACATGCGGTAGCTCCTGGGCTGGAGGCGAGGCGCGGATGCATGCAGGTCGCCGTCTTCGCAATGCTGCCCACGAATCGGGTGCGCCCGATCTGACCTGGACTTGGGCTGCGAACCAACCGAAGGTAGCGCTTCCGGAGTCGTCAGACCCGTTTCAGAAGTGGGCGTCCTGTCCGTATCGCGACTCTCCGTCATGGGCTCCTCTTGGGCGCGGAAGTCGGCTTCATGGAAATCGACGTCTCGGAGAAACCGCGGCGGACCAGGTCCCTTGCGAACGCAAGGTACCGCCCGACCAAGATCCCGAGCGTGCTGTCCCCGGTTGGGGCAGGATCACCCGATCAGCGCGCAGCGGAGGCCCTGGCTACCGAAGGCGCAGGCTCGGTGCCGGGGCCATCTGGACCGCTTCAGCAGCAGCCCCCTTCATGAAGAGTTCGAGGCACAGTGGAGAAACCGGCCGTTGCGAGTGCGCCGGCTCGCTCGCATGTTCCGCCAGCATGGCCTTGCCGACGGCATGCAGGCCTTGCGCGACGGACGGCGGCGCGAGCCCGTCGCGCAGCTGGCCGCGGCCGTGAGCGATCGCCATGACCTGGCCCAGGCGCTGCACGGTCCGGGCCATCAGCTCTTCCAGCTGCGCCACCGGTGCAGGGCTCAGTTCCGATCGGATGCCATGGCGCAGGACCAGCTTCACCCTTTGCCATTGCCATGGGGTCTGCACGCAGCGCTCCATCTGGCGCCACAGTTGCCGCCGCAGCAGCAGTAGCGGCTGGGGATGCGCTCCATAGGCCTCGATGTCGGCGCCTATGTCGAGCGGCCATTCAAGTCCAGCGATCACTTCGCAGACGAGCGCCGGCTTGTCCGCGAAATGCCAGTACACCGCGCCGCGCGTCACATCGGCGCGCGTGGCCACGTCTCCCAGTGAGGTCGCCCGCACGCCGTGCTCGGCAAAGGCGGCGAGCGCGGCTTCGACGATCCGCGTGCGCGTGAGCTGTGCTTCAATCTTCGTATGCCGGGCCATGAGGCGTCTTCATGACGATGCTCAGGAGGCCTTGTCCGAAGGCGTCCCGGCCACGGGAGCGCTGACCGTGCTCTCTGCCCATCCGCCGCCCAGCGTCTTGTAGAAGGTCACGAGGTTGGTCAGGCGCGACAGGCGCGTGGTGATGAGGTTCTGCTGTGCCGTGTAGAGCGAGCGCTGCGAATCCAGCACGCTGAGGTAGCTGTCGACACCGCGGCGGAATCGCGCGTCCGAAAGGCGGTAGCTCTCGGCCGTCGCATTCACCAGAGACTGTTGTGCATCGAGCTGGCGGCCCAGCGTGTTGCGTTGCGCCAGTGCGTCTGAAACCTCGCGGAACGCCGTCTGGATTGCCTTCTCGTACTGCGCCACCGAGATGTCGCGGCTCACGGTCGCGATCTTGAGATTGGCGCGGTTGGCGCCGCCATCGAAGATCGGCAGCGTGATCTGCGGCGCGAAGCTCCAGCTGCCCGAGCCGCCCTTGAACAGGCCCGAGAGCTGGCTGCTCGACGTGCCGGCCGACGCGGTGAGGCTGATGCTCGGATAGAAAGCCGCACGCGCCGCGCCGATGTAGGCATTGGCGGCTTTCAGGTCGCGCTCGGCCTGCAGGATGTCGGGTCGCCGTTGCAGCAGCTCCGAGGGCAGCCCGGGCGGAATGGTGGCCAGCGGGCTCGCTGCGGCTGCCGTGCCATCGGGCAGCGACTGCGGCAGCAGTTCGTCCGGCACGTCTGCGCCCACGAGCAGCACCAGCGCATTGCGGTCTTGCGCTACCTGGGAGGTGTAGCGCTCGACGTCGACGCGCGCGGTGTCGACGCTGGTCTGCGCCTGGCTCAGCGTGAGCGCCGACGCCGCGCCCAGTTCAAAGCTGCGCTGGTTGAGGCTGTAGGAGTCGCTCTGGCTCTGGAGCGTGTCGCGCGCGAGTTTCAGCCGGTCCTGGTCGGCCGCCAGCGTGAGGTAGCTCGTCGCCACCTCGGCCACCAGCGTGATCTGCGTGCTGCGGCGCGCCTCGGCCGTGGAGAAGAACTGCTCCAGCGCCTGTGCGCTCAGGCTTCGCACGCGACCGAACAGGTCGATTTCGTAGGAGCTGAACCCGACCGAAGCGCTGTACTGCCGCGCCGTGAGGGCTTCGCCGGTCGACGACAGGTCGGCCGGCGTGCGGCTGCCGCTGCCGCCGGCACTGGCGTTGACGGTGGGGAAGAGCGCTGCATCCTGCACCCGGTACTGGGCGCGGGCTTTCTCGATGTTCAGCACCGCGACGCGCAGGTCGCGATTGTTGGCGAGGCTCATCTCGATCACGCGCTGCAGCGACGGATCGGTGAAGACGTTGCGCCAGCCGAGGTCGGCCACCGGCGTGGAGGCTGGGGCGTTGCCTGTGTCGCCGGCGAATTTGCCGGCCACGGGCGCCGCGGGTTGCTGGTAAGTGGGAATCAGGCTGCAGCCGGCCATCAGGGCGGCGAGCGCGAGCGGAGCAAGGCGGAATGGTTTCATGGCAGACACCTCAGGAAGCGGCCGCAGCCGGTTGTGCATGCGAGTCCGGCAAGGCGGGCAAAGCAGGCGAGGGCGACCGTCCCTTGAAGAGGCCGCGCACCAGCACGAAGAAAAGCGGCACGAAGAAGATCGCGAGCAGCGTGCCCGACAGCATGCCGCCGATGACGGCCGTGCCCAGCGCATGCTGCGCGCCGGCCCCCGCACCGGTGCCCAGCACCATCGGCAGCACGCCGAGGATGAAGGCCAGCGAGGTCATGAGGATGGGGCGCAGGCGCAGGCGCGCCGCCTCCAGCGCGGACTCGACCAGTCCCTTGCCCTGCGCGTGCAGGTCCTTCGCGAACTCCACGATCAGGATGGCGTTCTTCGACGCGAGGCCGATGGTGGTGAGCAGGCCCACCTGGAAGTACACGTCGTTCATCTTCCACGTCAGGATCGCGCCGATCAGCGCGCCCAGCACGCCGAGCGGCACCACCAGGATCACCGAGAACGGAATCGCCCAGCTTTCGTACAGCGCCGCAAGGCACAGGAACACGATCAGGATCGACAGCCCATAGAGCAGGCCGGTCTGGCCGCTCGATGCCTTCTCCTGGCGCGACAGGCCGGTCCATTCATAGCCGATCCCTGGTGGCAGCTGCGCGACCGCCGCTTCCACGATGGCAAGCGCCTCGCCGCTGGACGCGGCTCCCGGCATCGCCATGCCCAGGATTTCCACCGAGGGCACCCCGTTGTAGCGCTCCAGGCGGGGCGAGCCGGAACTCCAGCCCGCCTTGGCGAATGAGGTGAAGGGCACCATCGTTCCGGCGCTGTTGCGCACGTACCAGCGGTCGATGTCCTCCGGCAGCATCCGGTACTGTGCATCGGCCTGCAGCATCACCTTCTTCACGCGCCCCTTGTCGATGAAGTCGTTGACGTAGCTGCTGCCCCAGGCGGTGGAGAAGGTGTCGTTGATGTCGGACATCGAAAGGCCCTGGGCCTGTGCCTTGTGCGGATCGATCTCGAGCCTGAATTCGGGCGTGTCTTCCATCCCGTTGGGGCGCACGGCCACCAGGCGCTTGTCCTTGGCCAGCGTGCCGAGCAGCTGGTTGCGCGCCTGCATCAAGGCCTCGTGCCCGAGGTTGGCGCGGTCCTGCAGCATCAGGTCGAAGCCGGTCGCGTTGCCGAGCTCTGCCACGGCGGGCGGTGCGAAGGCGAACACCTTTGCGTCCCTGATTGTGTTGAAGAAGGCACCGGCCTTTGCGGCCACTCCCGTCACGCTCAGTGCCTCGCCCTCGCGTTCATTCCAGGGCTTGAGCTTGATGAAGGCAAAGCCCGTGTTCTGCCCGCTGCCCGCGAAGCTGAAACCCGCCACCGTGAAGATGCCCGAGACCGCGTCTTTCTGATCGACCAGGAAGTGATGCTCCACCTGGCGGATGACTTCTTCCGTGCGCGTGTTCGTCGCGCCCGGCGGCAGCTGCACCAGCGCAAACATCGTGCCCTGGTCTTCGTCGGGCAGAAAGCCGATGGGCAGCTTCATGAAGCCGAACACCACCACGGCAAACAAGACCGCGTACAGGGCCATGTAGCGCCAGCCCTTGCCCACCATGTGCCGCACGATGCCCTGGTAGCGGTGGTTGCCGCGATCGAAGCTGCGGTTGAACCATCCGAAGAAGCCGGTGGTGGCCATTGCATGATCCTTGTCGACCGGCTTGAGCAGCGTCGCGCAAAGGGCCGGCGTGAGCACCAGCGCCACGAGCACCGACAGCGTCATGGCCGAGACGATGGTGATGGAGAACTGCCGGTAGATCACACCCGTGGAGCCGCCGAAGAAAGCCATCGGCACGAACACCGCCGCCAGCACCAGGGCCACGCCGACCAGCGCGCCGGTGATCTGGCCCATGGACTTGCGCGTGGCCTCCTTGGGCGGGAGGCCTTCATCGGCCATCACACGCTCGACGTTCTCGACGACCACGATTGCATCGTCCACCAGCAGCCCGATGGCGAGCACCATCGCGAACATCGTCAGTGTGTTGATGGTGAAGCCGAAGGCCGCGAGCACGCCGAAGGTGCCCAGCAGCACCACGGGAACCGCAATGGTCGGGATCAGCGTGGCGCGGAAATTCTGCAGGAAGAGATACATCACCAGGAACACCAGCACCACGGCCTCGACGAGCGTCTTGATGACCTCCTCGATGGAGATCCGCACGAAGGGCGTGGTGTCGTAGGGCTTCTGCACCTTCATGCCCTGCGGAAAGAACTTCTCGAGCTCGGCGACGCGCGCATCGACGGCCTTGACCGTGTCGAGCGCATTGGCGCCGGTGGCCAGCTTGATGGCCAGGCCCGCGGCCGGCTTGCCGTTGTAGCGACCGACCGTGTTGTACGACTCGCTGCCGAGCTCGATGCGGGCTACGTCGCGCAGGCGGACCTGCGAGCCGTCGGTCTGCGTGCGCAGCAGGATGTCCTCGAACTCCTGCGCGGTCTTCAGGCGCGTCTGCGAGGTGATGGTGGCGTTGAGCTGCTGGTTGCTTGCCGCAGGCATGCCGCCGAGCTGGCCGGCCGAAACCTGCGCGTTCTGCGCCGTGATCGCGTTCTTCACATCCAGCGGCGTGAGGCTGAAGCTGGAGAGCTTGTTCGGGTCGAGCCATACGCGCATGGCGTACTGCGAGCCGAAGAGCGTGGTGTCGCCCACGCCCTCGACGCGGCTGATTGCGTCCTGGACGTTGGCCGCGACGTAGTCGGACAGGTCCGACCCGTTCATGCTGCCGTCTTCGGAGGTGAAGGCCAACACGTTCAGAAAGTTGGTGGCCGACTTCGTGACGGTGACGCCCTGTTGCTGCACCTCTTGCGGCAGCAGCGGCGTGGCGAGCGAGAGCTTGTTCTGCACCTGCACCTGAGCGGTGTCGGGGTCGGTTCCGTTCTCGAAGGTGAGCGTGATGGTGACCGAGCCCGACGACTCGCTGGTCGAGGCCATGTAGCTCAGCCGGTCCAGCCCCTTCATCTTCTGCTCGATGACCTGGGTGACGGTGTCTTCGAGCGTCTTGGCGGAAGCGCCGGGGTAGTTGGCGGTGATTGCGACGGCGGGCGGCGCGATGCTCGGGTACTGCGCGATCGGCAGCGTGGCGATGGACATGACGCCGCCCAGCATCACGATGATGGCGAGGACCCACGCGAAGATGGGGCGGTCGATGAAGAAGCGTGCCATGGTGGTCTTCCTGGATCAGTCCGCCGTGGCGCCGGGCGAGGGGAGGGCCGCCTTGGCCGTGGTTTCGGTGCCGGGCTTGGACTTGGGGTTCCACTGCACCGTCTTCACCTCGACGCCCGGCGCCGCGCGCTGCAGGCCGTCCACCACGAGCTGGTCGCCGGCCTGCAGGCCGCTGCGCACCAGCCATTGGTCGCCGATGGCGCGTTCCGTTTCGAGCACGCGCCGCTGCAGCTTGTGCTGGGCATCCACCACGTAGGCCGTCGGCTTGCCGGTGCTGTCGCGCGACACGGCCTGCTGCGGCACCATGAGCGCCTGTTCCTTCACGCCTTCCTGCAGCACGGCGCGCACGTACATGCCGGGCAGCAGGTCCGCCTTGGGGTTGGGGAACACCGCGCGCAGCGTGATGGCGCCGGTGTTCTGGTCTACGGTGACGTCAGAGAACTCGAGCTTGCCTTCGAGCGGATAGGCGCTCCCGTCTTCGAGCAGCAGCCGCACCTTCGCGGCGTTGGCGCCGCTCTTTTGCAGATCGCCGCGGGCCATGGCCTGCTTCAACTGAAGCATCGCGGCGCTGGATTGCGTCACGTCGACATAGATCGGATCGAGCTGCTGGATGGTGGCCAGCGCGGTCGACTGGCTCGCCGTGACCAGTGCGCCGGGCGTGACCGTCGACTTGCCGATGCGGCCGGAGATCGGTGCGTCGATGCGTGCATAGGCAAGGTTGATGCGGCTCGTCTCAACATTGGCCCGTGCCGAGGCAACGTCGGCCTCGCCTTGGCCCAGCGAGGCGGCGGCGTCGTCGTAGTCCTGCTGGCTCACGGCCTTGATGGCGACCAGCTCCTTGTAGCGCTCGGCCTTCAGCCGCGTGGTCGTGAGGCTGGCCTGAGCCTTAGCGAGCGCGGCGACGTTGCTATCGTAGGTCGCCTTGTAGGTGGCGGGATCGATCTGGTAGAGCGCCTCGCCAGCCTTCACGTCGCTGCCTTCGCGGAACTTACGTGACTTCACGATGCCGCCGACCTGCGGGCGCACGTCGGCGATCAGGAAGGGCACGGTGCGTCCCGGCAGTTCGGTCGTGATGGCCACGTGCTGCGGCTGCACGGTGACCACGCCGACTTCCGGCGTGCCGGGCGCGGGCGGTGGACCGCCCGGCGGCTTGCCGCAGGCGACGAGCATGCAGGTGGACACGACGGCCGCGGCGAAAGTCAGGCCATAGGTAAGAGGGGGGCGCATTGCGTTTCTCCTGGGAAAACGACGGGACGTTGGTGTGTACAGTCGATGATTAAACATACAGTGTTGTACTGAAATGTATTTTGACTTTCAGGGCTTGTCAATCAATAATGGACATCGTTGTACAAAATTAAGGAGGCATTCAGATGCGAGTCAAAACCGAAGCCAAGCGCGAGGCGATCGTCCAGGTGGCATCGGAGGTCTTCAGGGAACTGGGGTTCGAGGGCGCCTCGATGGTGGAAATCGCCGCGCGCGTAGGCGGCTCGAGGGCGACGCTCTATGGCTACTTCAGCGCCAAGGAGGAGCTGTTCGTCGCCGCAATGCACAGTGCCGCGAAGAGGCACTTCGAACCGATCTTCGCGGCGCTGGGACAGGAGGACGACGACGACCTCGAGCGCGTGCTGCAACGCTTCGGCGAGAAGGTTCTGGCGGTGGTGTGCTCGCAGGAGGTCATCCAGGCGCACAGGGCCGTGATCGCCGAATCCGGCCGCAGCGACATCGGGCGGCGCTTCTTCGAAGGAGGACCGAAGAAGGGTCTCGAGGAGGTGTCCGGATTTCTGGAGCGGCAGATGCGCAAGGGCCGGCTGCGCACGGCCGACCCGGTCGCGGCGTCGCATCACTTGATGGCGCTGCTGCACTCCGAGACCGTCACGCCATGCCTTCTCGGCATCCAGGGGCCTTTGACCCGGAAGGTATTGCGGGAGGCGACGCAACGTGCCTTGCAGGTCTTCCTTGGCGGCTACACATCGGAAGGCAAGGTCGTCGAGTGATCCTGGATGGAAGTCTTTGTGTTGGTCAACACCCCCCAAACGCCAAGTAACCCGTGAGTCAGAGCTGATTCAGGGTTTCGTCAAACAGAGTCAACAGGCGTATCCAATGACGTTCGGCGCCTTTCTTATCGTCAACGTCCACAGGTCAGGCACGGTCCAACTCCGTGCCTGATAGGTAGCCTGAACCCGCGCGACTGACCCTCGCCCTCGTGAAGGCCAGCGGCCAATGCAAGCGCGCGCAATTCGGACAGTGAGATCCGCCAGAAGATGCTCGCTGTCCCGATCCAAGCTCGCAGTAAGCGTGCAGCCTCTCGTTCATCGGCACCGCCAACGGGCCCCCTGTGCGCACGAACGGAAGACGGCCCTCCGTCACAACATGCGGCGATCAAGGTATCTGCCTTGCGCAAGTTCTTGACGGCGGCCACGTCGCGAAACAGCACGCTCGGCATCGCGGGCCTTGCCAGTGGTCAACATGATTGACATCAGCGGATCAGCCACAGGCTTGACTCGTACAACATCGCGTCGGGAAGAGATCGTGCAAACTCACTCGCAGTGAGCACCGAAGAGCTCTCGGCGCACAGTAGCCGGCGATGCGTCAGACGCAGGCCGATACGTCGTCTTGCAGCCAGACTTCTCGAGTGCTGAAGCGATCAGACTCCAGTTCTTGTGGATCCAGCCAGGTACACCGAATGGGCTTTCGGGAAGATCATCGTAGACACGTGCACCCATGACGAGCCCGCGAGCTTCATCGTAGTCGTACACCGCAAGGCCTGCGGTATCTCGGGAGAACACGATCGTTCCCCAGGTGGCCAGGTTCTCTTCGATGGCGCAGGTTCCATGCTCGCAAGTGACGGTCGCAGGCCGCAGTGGAACACCACCAGGCTCGGCCCCCAGCACCGCATAGAACTTCTTCAGACCGAAGCCTGTCAGCGGAGCGTTCCCGCCGTTGAAGTATCCATCTGGCGTGAAGTACTTCCAGGCCATTTGGTCGGACGCCTCGATGGCCTCGAAATACTTGCGCACCGGGGTCGCAACCTCCTTGACGACGTTGGGATCGGACGGAATGATCGCTTGCCGCAGGAAGCCTTGATTGCCCGGCGTCGTAGCGTACGCGTAGTAGACGCGAACTGCGGCAGCCTTGTTGCCGGTCGCATCGACGACAACAGCCATCTTGAAGGGGCCGGTGCGTGCGGACGTGGCGACGTCGACGACGAATTCGTGCACGACGCGTTGCGCGTTTCTTGTCGTTTTCACCACCTTCAAGCTTTCCGGTCGCACCCCCATGCCGGTCAGCCACTGAGATTCTTGCGCAACGAACCTGCGCCACATCTGAACGCCACGGAGTGGGCCTGTGCGGGGCGTGTCAATCTTGGGCTCGACGGCAAAGCTACTTTCCAACTGTTGCGCTTGCCCGCTGAGGATCAGCGGATAGAGCTCGGTCGCCAGCCTGTCGACGTCCGCCGCCGTCGCGGCCACGCAGAAAAGCAGAGAAAGGAATGCACCCATCATGCGGGCGCGAAATTTCATGATCATTCGATGTCTCCTGGAAGTTGGGTGTTCTCGACCGACGGCAAGCCATCAGGCAGGTCTGGTCAGAATGGATAGTGGCGCGGGGTCGTTTGCACGGTAATCCAGCGCAGATCGGTGAATTCGGCGATACCGGCACGGCCTCCAAACCGGCCGAGGCCGCTTGACTTCACGCCACCGAACGGCATTTGGGCCTCGTCGTGGACGGTGGGTCCGTTGACATGGCAGATGCCCGATTCGATCTGCCGAGCGACATTGAACGCGCGGGCGACGTCTTTGCCGATCACCGCGGAGGAGAGCCCGTACTCGTTGTCGTTGGCGCAGGCCACTGCTTCGTCCGCTCCCTCGACTCGCACGATCGCCTTGACCGGGCCGAAGGTTTCCTCGTGGTAGATCCGCATGTCTGGGGTGACGTGGTCGAGCAGTGTGGCGGGCATCAGCGTGCTCTCGGCCTTTGCGCCGCTGACCAACTTCGCTCCCTTGGAAAGGGCGTCATCGATCAGCGCGTTGCAGTGCTCCACGGTACTCATGCCGATGACGCTGCCGAGGACCACCGGTTCAGGCTTGCGCGGATCGCCCAATGGCAAGGCCCGTGCCTTCGCCGCAAAGGCTTCGACAAACTGGTCGGCGATCTTTTTGTCGACGATGACCCGTTCGGTACTCATGCAGATTTGCCCGCTGTTGGCAAAGCAACCGAATGCTGCTGCGTTCACGGCCTCGCCAATATCAGCATCATCGAGAATGATCAGGGGCGCCTTTCCACCCAGTTCGAGGACAACTGGCTTGAGGTACTTGGCACAGGTCTGGGCAATGAGCTTGCCCACACGGGTAGATCCGGTGAAGTTGATGCGACGCACTCCCCGATGGGAAACCAGCTCTTCGACAATCGCCGCAGCGTCCTGGGGCGCGTTCGTCAGGTAATTCACCACCCCGGGCGGGAATCCCGCTTCTTCGAACGATTCCACGATCAGCTGATGCGTTCGCGGACAGTTCTCGCTGCCCTTGAAGATCACGGTGTTCCCACATGCGAGCGGCGTGGCGATCGCACGGACGCCAAGAATCACCGGCGCATTCCAAGGCGCAATGCCCAGCACCACGCCCGCCGGTTGGCGAACCCCCATGGCCAGCGACCCGGGAACGTCCGAGGGAATCACTTCACCGGTGATTTGCGTCGTGAGTGCCGCAGCCTCTCGGATAATGCCGCCGGCAAGCATCACGTTGAACTCGGTCCACATGCTGGAAGCCCCTGTTTCGGCGGCTACCGCGTGAACGAATTGAGGCAGCTTCGCCTCCAGCATGTCCGCCGCCTTCGAAAGAAGCGCGCGACGTTCGTTGGGGCCGGTGTCGCGCCACTTCACGAACGCAGCCTCGGCGGCGTCTGCGGCACGGCGTGCGTCCATGGTGGATGCCGCCGGCGCGCGCGTCGCGACCGAGCCGTCCAGAGGATTGCGGCGCTCGAAAGTCTTCTGGTTCTCGGCCGGCACCTTGAGGCCATTGATGAGCATGGAAAGATCAGACATGGTTTCTCCTGAGAAAATCGAATGAGTTCAAAGACAGTCAGCGTCTTGCCGGTGCCCACTCTGCGCCGCGGTTCCATCCGACCGATCGCTGAGGTGGTACCCGATGGGCAGCAGGTTGATATGCCAGCGCTGCTCGATGGCGCCCCAGATGCCCTTGGGCAGGAAAAGCGCGAACACGACAGCAACTGCCCCAAGGCCGATCAGATACGTGACGCCGGTTCCACCAAACAAGGACTCGATGGTGAAGAAGAGGACGGCACCGATCACCGGACCTTCGAAGGTGCCAAGCCCACCCACCAACACCATGAACAGCATGTATGCGGTCCACTGAGCACCGAAGTAGGTTTTGGGTTGAAACGTCACCGCGGTGGCCAGCCAAAGAGCTCCCGCGGCGGCACATCCGAAAGCCGAAAGCACAAAGATCAATCGCTTGGTGGGCATCACCGTGATACCCACTGATGCAGCGGCCTCCTCGTCATCACGGATTGCCTGGAGCGCCGCTCCGGCACGACTGCGCAGCAGAAAGAAGACGCCCCAGGCCAGGCCTGCCATGGTCGCGAGTGCAAGCCAGTAGGTCATCAGCCGTCTTGGTTCGGCTTCGTATTGCTGCAAGGTGATCAGCGACGTCCCCGTCTCGCCCTTGACGAGG
The DNA here is from genome assembly GCF_051992195.1 of Variovorax sp. YR566. NCBI lineage: Bacteria > Pseudomonadati > Pseudomonadota > Betaproteobacteria > Burkholderiales > Comamonadaceae > Variovorax > Variovorax sp. YR566. Next base: position 6,447,339 of record NZ_CP197092.1, read on the forward strand.
GTGTCGAGATTGACGACCAGGTGCGTGAGGGCCGCCACCACCCACATGCCGATGGCGAATTCGCCACCGCGCAGGCGGAGCATGAAAAACGACATCGGGATGGACACCAGCGCGACAGCGAAGGCGGCCAGCACCATCGCGGGGTAGGGCCCGAGTCCTGCGTCGGCAAATCGCACCGCGGCATAGGCGCCCAGACCGAAGAAGACCTGATGGCCCACGGACACGAGCCCTGCGAAACCTGCCAAGGCGTTCCACATCAACGCAAGAATCCCGTAGATGAACAGGATCGTCAACCGATCCACCGCAGCAGTTGAGAGCACCAGCGGCGCCAGGCCAAGGGCGAGCTGGCTCAGCGCCAGCAGGGCGACGCCGCATCTGGACTGAGAAGTCCATCTCCGAACACAACGAGTTCCCTGGGAGTTCGACGTCATCTCAATGCCTCCCCGTCAGAACGGCGCGCAGCGATCGGCCGTTCAGGGCCATCCGGACCAGCATGACCACGAGGAACAAGACGTGTCCCCCGATCAGAAATCCCTGGGAATGAACCTGGGCGCTCACGCTTTGCGCGACGCCCAAGGCAATGCCTCCCGCGAGGGTTCCCCACAACGACCCGGCTCCACCGATCATCACGGCCTCGAAGGCGAAGATCAGCTGAGGCGCGCCCGAGTAGGCGTCCACGGTGGCGCGCATAGCCAGAAAGGTTCCGGCAATCGCAACGGCTGCCATCGAGATAGCTGCCGCCATGCCGTTGACCGCGCGCGAATTGACACCCACGAGCTCCGCGGTACTGGGGTCGTCCGCGACGGCACGGATCTGCCTGCCGAGGCCCGTATAGCCAAGCGCGATGTGAAGCCCCCCGAGCAACAGCACCGCGCAGACGAAGATCAAGAGCGGCAGGTAGCCAATCGTGATGTCGCCCACGTCGAAGCCGTCGTACGCGAGCGTATCGATGTACGGCGCGAGTGACCGGGTGTCCGCACCGAATGCGCTGAACATCGAATTGTCCAGAATCACGGCCAAGCCGAACGTCGCCAGGATCGGCACGAGCTCACCGGATCGGCGACTGCGCTCCAGAACCAAGCGCTGCAGGATCCAACCGATGGCGCCCATGGCCGGCATCGCCAGCAGCATCCCCCAGAACGGGCTGAGCTCGTACTTTTCAGCGAGGAGAAATACCCCGTAAGCGGCGAGTACAGCGAGGCTGCCATGCGCGAGATTGATGATCCTCATGACGCCAAACATGAACGACAACCCACACGCAAGCAGCGCGTAGTACCCGCCCAAGAGAACCCCCTGGACAATTTGATTCATCCAGTTCATGCGGGCTCCGTTGCGGCACCCGCCGTGCGATGACCGAAGTAATGGTCGATGACTTGTTCTCGCGTCAATTCACTGGTCCTTCCGCGGGCAACGATCTGCCCCTCCAACATGCACACGATGTGGTCCGCAACTTCAAAGGTTCGATTCAGGTCTTGTTCCACGAGGATCAGGCTGGTCTTTGCGGCGAACAGCGACGCCAGTGATTCGTATGTGGAATGCACCGCTGCGGGCGACAAGCCCAACGAGATCTCGTCGAGCAGTAGAACTTTCGGGTTGGTCATGAGCGCGCGAGCGATCGCAACGGCCTGCTGCTGCCCTCCGGACAGGGAACCGGCGGGGGCTTTGAGCTTCGGCTTGAGCTGAGGAAACGCATCGATCACGGTGTCGAACGTCCACGGACCCGACCTGCGTGCCGCCAGTGCAACTCTCAAGTTGTCCGCGACGGACATCGTCTTGAACAGGCGCCGCCCCTCCGGAACCAGCGCGATCCCTTCCGAAGCGCGTCGATGAGCCGATTGCCCGGTGATGTCAACACCCTCAAGCTTCACCTGTCCATTTGCGGCAGGATGTATGCCGGCGATGGTGCGAAGCAACGTCGTCTTCCCTGCACCGTTGGCGCCGACAAGCGCGAGGCGCTCACCGGCCTGCAGTTCGATGTCGATGCCGCGAACGGCTTGCAACAGGCCGTGGCGCGCCTCCAGGCCCTGGATGTCCAACACGCTCATGCGTGACCTCCCAGATAGGCGCTCACCACCTGGCTGTCCGACAACACCGCTTCGGGCGTGCCGTCGGCGATGATGCGTCCGGCATCCATGCATATGAGCCTCTTGGCCACCTGGACGAGCACATGAACGATGTGCTCGATCCAGATGATGGTGATTCCGCGCGCGTGAAGGTCGCGCACGGTAGAGACGAGTTCCGCCGCCTCACCATCCGTGAGCCCGCCACCGATCTCGTCGAGCAGCAGCAATTGCGGGTCCGTTGCCAGCGCGCGCGTGAGTTCGAGTCGCTTTCGATCAAGCAACCCCAAGGCTTCCGCCCGCCGATTGGCGACCGATGCCATCCCGCATGCGTCGATCGCAGCGATCGCCCGATCGTAGGCTTCCGCCCGACGAAAGCCACCGCCATGCAATGCCGCACAGAGAACGTTCTCGAAGACCGTCATGCCGACAAAGGGCTTGGGGACCTGGTGACTGCGAGCGATGCCCATCCGACAGCGGCGAGCCGCATCGAAGCCGGTCACGTCTTGCCCATTGAACGCGATCGAACCCTTGCTCGCCGCCAGAGACCCGGACAGCGACGCCAGAAGGGTCGTCTTGCCCGCCCCGTTGGGGCCGACGACGCCGACGGCCTCACCGGACGCGATCGCCAGGTCGACTCCGTCGAGCACCTTCAACGCCCCGAAGCTCTTGCACAGCCCCTGGGCCCGAATGAGCGGCACTGTGGATGAATGGATTGCAGCCACGATCGAGCACTACGCGAAAGGCTTGACCTTGCTCGCGACCGGAACCTTCGGGTCGCTTGCGTTCTCGGTGACGATGTAGTCGTACTTGAACTTCGAGCCCGCAGCCGGCTTGACCCATTGCGCCCCGATCATCGGGACCGAGGAGACGTTGCCGACGGGGCCTTTGGTGAAGTCCAGATGACCCATCATGGTCGTGGCCTGCAGCGTCGACAGCGACTTGGCAACGCCGACCTTGTCCTTCGGGTTGGTGCTCGCCTTCAGTGCAGCAAGACCCGCGTCGATCAGCGAGAGGGAGGCGCCGAGCTGCTGGTTCCATTGCTTGCCCGAGGCCTTCTCGTATCCATCGGCCAGTTGCAGCCCGCTCACGCCGGTCAGCGACGAGGCGTACGGGTAGCTCTTGTGCCAATAGGCAGCAACCGAGATGTTGTAGCCCAGAGGGCCAAGCACCTCGATGGTGGAGGCGAAAAGACCGGTCTTGGCGACCTGGACGATCTTCATGGTCTTGGCGAGGCCCTGTTGTGCAGCCTGGCGCCAGAAAGTGGCAAAGTCCGAGGGAATCGGAAACGTGCAAAGGATCTCGCACTTCTCGGCCTTGAACTTGGCGATCTGCACGGAGAAATCGGTCGTGCCGGTTTCGTACGGGCCACCGTCCACCACGATAAAACCGGCCTTCTGCAGCTCGGGCAGCATCGCCGCGCGGATCGCATTGCCATCCGCATCGTTGGGCAACAGCGCGGCGACCTTCTTGTTGGTCGGGATCGCAGACCACTGCGACACATAGGATTTCACGAAATCCGCGACCCCGAAGGAGAACAGGAACGTCCATTTGTAGGGCGAGGGCTGGCCCGGCTTGGCGCCGCGACCGAAGTACCAGGCCTCCCAGGGCATGACGGTTCCCAGGCACGGCACGCCGGCGGCCTCGCACGCGTCGGAGACCGGATTCACGACCTCGGGCGTGGAAGTCGTGAGCATCAAGTCGATCTTCTCGTCGATCAGCGCTTTCGCGAGCTGGCTCGCGCGCGCCGGGTCGGACTGCGTGTCGCGATCCAGGAGCTCGACGTTGTACTTCTTGCCGCCGATGGTCAGGCCGCCGCCCAGCGCCTTTCGAGCGAGTCCGAGCACGTAGCCATCGCCCTCGCCGAAGCTGCCCAGAGGACCGGTCCTGGGACTGACGAATCCAATGCGCAGCGTGTCCGCGCCTTGCGCGCTCGCGCGACCGGGCACCGCCAGCGCCAGGCCAGCCGCGCCAGCCAGCGCGAGAACCTCGCGGCGCGACCGCAGAGCACTGACGGATTCGCGTTCGGAATGGAAGTTTTTCTGCATGTTGTCTCCTGTGTGGTGAATCAAGAAAGACGGCGTCAGAAGCCGCTCGTCTGGAGCAGCACGTTCGAGAACATGCCGCCGTCGACCGGAACGTTGGTCCCACGAATCCAGACGGCGCCGTCCGAGAGAAGAAAGCAAACGACAGGCGCGATGTCGGCGGGGGTGCCGGGCCGGTCCATCGTCCTCATGTCCTCTTCGGCGCGAGCGCCCAGCGTCTCGATGAAGTCCTTCAGGATCGGCGTGTCGACCGGGCCGGGGCTCACGGTGTTCATGCGGATGCCGCGGGCGCGCCAGGTCCAGCGGTTTTCCATCGTCCAGACGATCAGCGCCTCCTTGGAGAAGAAGTAGCTGCGCGCACCTTCAATGCCGTGGACGCGGCAAAAGGCATCCACGTCGCCGAGTTGCAGCGAATTGCTTTCCTGAATGACGTCCCTTGCCTGCGGCCAGCCCAGGCCCGCGATCGACGCCAGGTTGACGATGGAGGCTCCGTCGGCCATCTTGGGGACGAGCGACACCGTCAGCCGCTTCAAGCCCACGAGGTTGACCTTCACGACCGCGGGTGCGGGCCATGTCGGCGGCAGGCCTGCGACGTTGGCCAGTCCGTCGATGCCCTGGGGCAGTCTGGCGACGAGTTCGTCGATCGAGCGCTCGTCGGACAGGTCTGCGGCAATGAACTCACCGACCGGCTTCGCGGGCTTGTTGATGTCGACCGAAATGACTTGCGCACCGTGCGCCGCGGCCAGCTCGGCCGTCTTGGCGCCGATTCCCGACGCCGCACCTGTGATCACGATCTTTTTGCCTTGGAGCATTTGCAATCCTTTGTTTGCGATGAACTTGGCTCTTCATTCGCAAGCACGGTGCCAACGCGGCACGCCAGCCAGAGCTCAAGCAAATCAATCACTTACCGAATCTGCCGCGGGATTACCCGGAATGCAGTTGTTGTCGATTGGTGAAAAATTGATGAACAAAAATTAATCAACCGACCGAGAAAGTCCTTGAAAAAAAAGCCCACGCGCTTGTCGCTCGCCGAACTTCAAGATCACAAGGGCGCAGGCAGCAGCGCCGAGATCGACGAGGGTGCGCCCCCCACGCTGCGTGATCTCACGGAGACGCTCACGTTCTCGCCCGGCGATGGCCGAATCTGGTTGAACGACCAACGCATGGTCCTTTGGCGCTCGTCGACCTACGGCGGGTTGCGTCGGGAACTCATTTCGAGCCTGGGGCAGGAGCAAGCGCGCTCGCTCCTGACGCGGGTGGGCTACACAGCGGGCTCACGCGACGCGGAACTCGTGCTTCAGATGTGGCCGGGCAGCGATCCCGCCAACGTGTTTCATGCCGGGCCTCGCATGCACAAGCTAGAGGGCATCGTGCGTCCCGAGACCATCAGCTTCGAGTTCGACATTCCACGCGGTGACTTTTACGCGGATTTCATCTGGCACGACTCCAGCGAGGACGATGAGCACATCTCCGCATTCGGCATCGGCACGGAGCCCGCGTGCTGGATGCAGATCGGCTACGCCAGTGGCTATGCCAGCGCATTCATGGGCAAGCTGATCATCTATCGGGAAGTGGCTTGCCGCTCGACGGGCGCTGAAGCCTGCCGGATCATCGGCCGCCCGGCCGACCAATGGGACAGCCCCGAGCTCGATCAGCACTACTTCACACCCGATCACTCGGCCCAGCGCGTGCGTCGCTCGATCGTGCCCGCCATCTCCGACATCAGCCGGCCTCGGACATCATCCATGCCATCGAAGGGCCAAGCCCAGGAGCTGATCGGTATCTCGTCAAGCTTCAGCGCAGCTCGCCATCTCATCGAGCGAGTCGCACCAACGCATGCCACCGTGTTGTTCACTGGACCGTCGGGGGCCGGCAAGGAACTCTTCGCGCAGACGCTGCACGCGATCAGCCCGAGGGCCAATGCACCGTTCATTGCGATCAACTGCGCAGCCATTCCGGACACGCTGATCGAATCCGAACTGTTCGGTGTCGACCAAGGCGCCTATACGGGCGCCGTCGCATCTCGGGCCGGGCGATTCGAGCGCGCCAAGGGAGGAACACTTTTCCTGGACGAGATCGCCTCGATGAGCCTGGTCGCGCAGGGCAAGCTGCTTCGCGCCCTGCAGGAGCGGGTGATCGAGCGGGTCGGTGGCCAGAAACTGATCGCGGTGGACGTGCGCATCGTGGCAGCGACCAATGTGGACCTGCGCAACGAGGTCGCGGCCGGGCGATTCCGCGAGGATCTGTTCTTCCGCCTGAACGTCTTTCCTATTGGCCTGCCCCCGCTCAAGGAGCGCCGCGACGACATTCCACTGTTGATGGAGGCCTTCCTGCGCAGATATGCGGAAATCCATGAGCGCGAGATTCCGGGTTTCACCCCACGCGCCGTTCAAGCACTCTTGCAGTACAACTTCCCGGGCAATGTCCGAGAGTTGCAGAACCTCGTCGAGCGGGGGGTGATCATGGCCGCGCACGACGAGCCGATCGATGTCCACCACATGTTTCGCGGCGGAGAAATTCTCAACCCACAGACCCTGGGCCTGGGCGCTGGCGGACGCTTGACCGCCGCATCCGAACCGCCCCCCGCCGAAGACAACGTCTCGAGAGCGGCCAAGACGCCTCCAGCAAAGGCTGATGGAAGAGACGCCGCTCGCTACAGGAAGGTGTTGATTGCCGCCCGGTACAACGTGGCGCAAGCCGCACGGGACATGGGCATCACCCGCGCCCAGATGGCCTACCGACTCAAGCACCTCGGAATTGGCTAGCCATCATCGAGACTCCGAACCGACCTCTTTGCAGGCCCCAGGTACCTGACTCGCTCCGAGCGAGAACTCGCCCGCCCCTGCTCCCGCCGCCTCTTCGGGCTTTTCTTGAAGCTGCCTCGCTTGACCACGTCCTTGGCTCGCTGATCTTCGTGCAGTGGTCCCTGCACCGGCTGCTTGAGCAGCAGGCCGTTGCACGCTAGGCTCGCCGAGCCTCGAGCCCGCGAAGCTGCGCAGCGACGCGATCTCGCAGAGCGCCTCCTCCATCGCCGGATCGCTCAGCGCGAACCAGCTCTGCATCGGATGCACGCGCAGCATCGCCTCCAGGGGCAGGGCCTGCGACCGCGGCCGACTTGGGCATAGGACGGCTTGATCACCTTCCGCAGCGCCTGCCGTAGCACCACCTGCACCATCTCCTCGAGGAGACCTCGCAACCGATCTTCTTCCTCCTGCCTGCGCACAGCACTTCAGAAAAACGGAGCTGACTCGCGGCATCCCACCTCGCCCGCGTTCAAGCCGTCCAGGCCATCGAAGCCGACTTGATCTGGCCCCCTAGTCTTACTGAATGAAAGGGACTTCCCCGTCCCGAGCAATCCGCAGAGTGCTTATTGAGCGTTGCGGCAAACGGCATCCAAGTGCCACGATGGGAAGTTCTCATCAACTCACTCGAAAGGGGAAGTCCATGACCATTCTGATTATCGGCATTGACCTTGCCAAGGATGTGTTTGCTGTTCACGGCGTAGATGAGGCCGGCAAGCCGACATTGGTGCGCCCGAGCGTGCCGCGCACGAAGTTGTTGGAACTCATCGCCGGTCTACCGCCCTGTGTCATTGGGATGGAGGCCTGCTCCGGCGCCCATCACTGGGCCAGGTTGTTTGCTGCTCACGGCCACACCGTGCGGCTGATCGCGCCCAAATTCGTGGCACCGTACCGCCTCAGCGGTAAGCGCGGCAAGAACGACGCAGCGGACGCCGCCGCCATCTGCGAGGCGGTTCAGCGGCCCAACATGCGATTCGTGCCGGTCAAGAATCTGGAGCAGCAGGCTCAACTGAGCGTGCACCGTGTGCGCCAGAGCTACATTGAACAACGCACTGCCACCATCAATCGGATCCGAGGGGTGTTGTCCGAGTTTGGAGTCGTCCTACCGCTCAAGGCCGAGACCGTACGTCGGCGCGCAGCAGCCTGCCTGGAAGATCTTCCTGGCTGGGCCAACAATGCGATCGGCGACATGCTCAGCGACTTGCATCGGCTCGATGAACGGATCGCCCAGTACGACTGCCATATTGCGCAGATCGCCCAAGAGGACGCTCGTGCGAAGCAACTCATGCACTTGCCGGGCATCGGCAAGACCACGGCCACCGCATTGTTGGCCATTATCGGAAATGGGCACGAATTCAAATGCGGCCGCCAACTGGCCGCCTGGTTGGGATTGGTTCCCAGCCAGTACAGCTCGGGTGGCAAGGCACGCTTGGGGCATATCACCAAGGCCGGTGATCCCTATATTCGTTCGCTCATGATCCTGGGCGCAAGATCGGTACTCAACTTCGCCAAGGGCAAGACGGACCCAGTCAGTCAATGGGCGGTTGCTTTGGCTGCGCGCAGAGGGTACTGGCGCGCGATTGTGGCCATTGCAGCCAAAAACGCTCGCATGGCTTGGGCCTTGCTGGCCCGAGGCGAGGCGTTCGTGATGCCCAAGTGAGCGCGCGGCGTCCATCGCCACCGATTGGCCCAGAGGCCGCACTGACCGTATTTCTACCGCCGCTTGACGGCTTGCGTTGATGAAGCAAGGTTGGACCTGCGTGGGGATTGACCGCCTGTGACGTGGAGGCGCTTTGCATAGCGTCCTCGTTTACTGAATGGGTCCTCCACGTGCGTCTTTCATCAGGGTCCGTAGGCAATGCGCCTGCATCAATGACCGTTTGTAGTTTCGCCAGTCCGCACCTTGCCCTGTGACATCAGCGTCGCTGCGCAGTTGGCGTCGAGTCGCTTCAGCTGTGTCATCGAGGGTTCGAGATCGATCCCTCCGGCCTTGCGCTGCTTGACTATTGGGAAAGCCCTTGTAGTGTCACAAGAGTAGCTTTGCGCTTGCCCTTCCGCAGCAGGGGCACTGGCCGAGACGAGCGATCAACTGATAGCTCAGTCGATGGCGCAGTGTCGTGATCGACGTCGGCACGTGGCGCTGCGCGCGCAGGACTGCCGCGGGGGATGTAATCCTCGGGAAGTGGAGGCACTTGGCGTTCGATGAAGTTTTTTTTACCGCCGACAGACTTGTCGGAGACGAGGCGTTCAGCCATGAGGAACCCGTAGGCCGCGATGCTCAAGGCGGCATGGTGGTGGAGCCCCCGCCACCCTCGGCCCTCATAGTGGCCGAGACCGAAGTCCTGCTTCAGATCCTGGTAGTCGCGCTCGATGCGCCAACGCTGGTGGGCAACGTCGACCAAATCGTTGATCGGCGTGTCTTCTGGCATTGTGGACAAGAAGTACTTGCTCGGCTCAGCGTCGCTTGCTGGCCACTCGACGAGCAGCCACTGCTCGGGATGCAGGCGTGCCTTGCCCGTATTGCCGCCGGCGTGGCGCACCCGCACGGCCGCGAAGCGCCCACTCAACGTGTCGTTGGTTCCCTCGCGCCAACTGATGTCCTGGAACGCTCGGCTTGGCAGCGACTGCGCCAATGCCTTGACGCTCATGGGCTGCAGCGCTGCCGTGCGCCTGGGCATCACTGGCGGGCGGCCCATGCCGTTGTAAGGCTTAGGTGGCAGCGGCTGAACGCCAGGCGGCCAGACCACGACGGCAGATGTGATACCTACCGCATAGAGCAAGCCCATATCGCTGAGCGCCTGACGAAAAGCGTTGTCCACGCCGTAGCCAGCATCGGCCAGCACGCAGTGGCGCGGTGCACCTTCGTCCAGCAACGTGCGCAATTGCTGCAGCGCGATCTGCATCTTCGTGGCGAATCGCACTTCATCGGGAACGCCTGCCTTGGTGCGGCGTTCGGGATCCGTAGCCCAATCCTCGGGCAGGTACAGTTGCCAGGCCACGGGCAAGCTGCCCTGTTTGCTTGCCAGCGAGATGCTCACGGCCACCTGGCAGTTGTCCTGTTTGCCGAGCATCCCGCAGTACTGGCGCGTGACACCGACCGAGTGGCGGCCCTTCTTCGGAAACCCGGTGTCGTCGATGATCCACCAGCCGCCCTGGCTGAAGTCCATCTTGGGCATTACCCACTGACATACGCGCCGCAGCATCTGGGTGTCAGACCATTCGGCCTTGGCCACGAAGTGGTGCAGTGCTTGGTGCCGCGCGCTGGCGTGCGTCGGGTCCACCCGCGCGGCCATGGGCTCCACGCTCTTGCGCGACAGCGGAAGCATCAAGCCCGTGCAGTAACCACGAAGGCCCGCATGCCGGTCCACGTGACCCAGGCCTTCGCTCAGGTGCTCCAGATAGCTATCGAAGCGCTCGGATGCATTCATCAATCCTCCGGTACGAAGACGAGAGGATCGCATTATTTCACTTATGACACAGTAAGACTAGGGAAGGTCCCAATGATGTTTGGCTCGTGCGCCTTCAACATTGCACAAAATGGATTTTTTGCACAATAATTGAATTTACCCTTTCCCGATGACACCCGGCCGACCATCCATCTCAAAGCTTCATAGGAGATCCATCATGAAAATCAGACGCGTAGTCTTGGGCGTCGACTCAGCCGGAAAGTCGGGAGTCCTGTCCGACGCGCACGCGGTACGGAATTCGGCGTTCGAGACCGTACCGGGATTCGAAGCCAACCTGCTCTGGTCGACAACGGCGGTGAGCGAGGCTGGGAGCAAGTCCACGTTCAGCGATCCGACCGTCGAGGCCAACTTTCTTCCGGGCCTTGGCGAATCCCGGCTGATGTTCGTCACCTTTCCTCCGGACGCCGTGATGATGCGACCGAACTTCGACGGTGCTGCCTTCGGCGCCGAATTCGATCGGCTATTGCCTGGTCTGGCCGAAACCTTCGAACCGGACGCGCCCGGGATGCACACCACCGACAGCATCGACTACGACGTGGTGCTCGACGGGGAGATCACGCTGGAATTGGACGACGGCAAGGAGGTGCTGTTGAAAAAGCACGACGTGGCCGTTCAGCAGGGCAACCGCCATGCATGGCGGAACAAGGGCGACAAGCCGGCAACCATGCTGTTCGTCCTCATGGGGAAGCAGCGCGCCGCCTGAAAGCCCGCGGCGCGTTCGCTCCAGTCGTCTACCCAGTCCCGCGCCGATGAGTCGACGCTCGTTTCCGAAAGCACTCCGATGAACAAGGTAAATGCGACAGCCGACGTGCGAGAACTGTTGATCGACCTCGAGCAGCAACGCTGCCGCGCCATGATGGACGCGGACATCGATCGCCTGCGTCAGCTGCTTCACCACGATCTCACCCACGTTCATGCCAAGGGTCAGGTCGACGGCTACGACAGCTACTTCAGCACCGGCGGCTTCAACGTCACCTACACGCGCCTCGAGAGAGCCGATCTGGAAGTCCGAGTCATGGGTGGCAGCGCCCTCATGACCGGCCGCCAGCTGCTGGTGGGTGTCCGAAAGAACGGCACGGGCACCGTGACCATCGATTCCCGCGTGATGCAGGTTTGGATCAAGGAAGGCGAGCGCTGGCAACAGCTCGCTTTCCAGACCACGCCCACCGAGATGCGCATCACCTAGCCTCCTGTCCGGCGATGGCAAAGCATCCCGTCCATTCAATCCAAGGAAGACACACATGTCGCTGCCCCAAAAGATGAAAGCTGCCCGCATGCACGAGATCGGCGGGCCCATGCGGATCGAGGAACTCGACGTTCCAAGCGTGCGTCCCGGCGACGTGCTGGTGCGTGTCAGGTCGTGCGGCATCGTGCCCAACCTGGGCAACATCCTGAAGAACTGGACGACCTGGTTTCCCGAGCGCCCCCTGCCTCCCCTGCCGGCGATCTTCGGCCTCGATCCCACGGGTGAGATCGTGGAGGTCGGTTCGCAAGTCCGCGTATGGAAACCAGGCGATCGCGTGTATGTCAACCCGGGGCGCTACTGCGGCGGGTGCCGCGCGTGCCGCAGCGGCGAACTGACGAGTTGCAGCCACTACACGTTCAATGGCTACTTCGGGTTCTCGCAGAACTCCCTGGCCATTTTCCGCGACTACCCCTATGCCGGCCTCTCGGAATACATGACGGCGCCGCAGTACTCGCTGGTCAAGCTGCCGGACAACGTCACGTTCGACCAAGGGGCCCGGTTCGGATACCTCGGCACCGCCTATGCGGCCCTTCGCAAGGTCGACGTGGGCGTCGGCAAAACCCTGCTCATCAACGGCATCAGCGGCACCCTTGGCATTGGTGCCGTTCTGTACGGTCTCGCGATGGGGGCCACCAAGATCTACGGAACGGCTCGCAACCGGGCCTTGCTCGAACGCGTGAAGGCCATTGCGCCATCGCGCATCGAAGTCATGTCGCTCGACGATGCTGAAGCGCCCGACATCTGGGTCATGCGTCATACGGGCGACGGCGTCGACGTGTTCGTGGATTGCCTGGGACCCGGCGCGCTGCACGAGACATTCCTGGCCGGCATGCGCTCGCTCAAGCGCGGCGGCGCGGCAGTCAACATCGGTGCGATCGCGGGCGGCGTGCCGGTGGACCTCCACACGATGATGGACCTTCGACAGTCGCTCGACGGCTCGGTCTGGTTCACGGCCGGGCAGGGCCAGGACATGGCGGACATGTCCGAGGCAGGCCTTGTCGATCTCAACATCTTCGAGCAGGTCGGCTTCCCGTTGGAACAGGTCAACGAAGCCATCTCCGGCATCGAGAACCGCAACGGCGGCTTCAGCAACTACGTCATCCACCCCTGAAACACGATCGGACGAACACCATGACTTCGCATCAACACCGCCGAGATTTCGTCCGCGTCCTCGGAGGCGCGGCCCTCGCCGCGTCGGTCCCTGCCGCGCTGGTTCGGGCGCAGACCAGCGACCCGATCAAGATCGGTTACGCGATCTCGAAGACGGGGCCGTTTGCAGGCGGCGCAGCTTCGGCGCAGATCCCGACCTACAAGCTGTGGGTAGATGACGTCAACAAGGCCGGCGGCGTTGCGGTCGGCGCAAGCAAGCGTCGTGTCGAGGTCATCGAGTACGACGATCGCAGCCAGCCGGAGGAAGCCGTTCGTGCGATCGAGCGCTTGGTCAACCAGGACAAGGTCGACTTCCTGCTGCCCCCCTGGGGCACCGGCATGAATCTCGCGGTGGCGCCAGCCTTTCACAAGGGCAATTTTCCCATGATCATGCCCAGCTGCATCACCGACCGGATGCCCGAGTTGGTGAAGCGGTGGGACAACATGTTCAGTCTGCTGGCGACCGCGTCCTCGTACTCGGACGCCGTCGTCGCGGTGATGTCGCAGATGCGCACCGAAGGCAAGATCGGCAGCAAGGTCGCGATGGTGAATGTCACCGACCAGTTCGGCCTGGAACTGGCAGCCGCCGCGCGGAAGTCGTTGAAAGCAGCTAAGTTTGAACTCGTCCTCGACAGCAGCTATCCGATCACGTCGCAAGACATGACCCCCCTGATCGCCAACGCCCAGCGCACGAACCCCGACATATTCCTCGGCTTCAGCTATCCGCCCGACACGCTTGGCTTAACGGAGTCCGCGCGGGTGCGCGGCTTCAATCCGAAGCTGTTCTATGCCGGCGTCGGGACGGCATTGCCGCTCTATGCCCAGAAGTTTGGGGCGAACACTGAGGGGGTGATGGGCCCAGGGGGCTGGAATCCGGACACGGAAGCCCTCAGGGCCTATGTCGCCCGGCACACCGCGCTGACGGGACAGCCGCCGGAGCAATGGGTCAGCGCGCTATGCTACGCCGGGCTCCAGGCGCTGCAGCAGGCCATCGAAAAGGTCGGAAAGATCGATCGCCCGGCGATCGTCAAGGCCCTCGGGTCCACGACGTTCGACACCGTGGCCGGAGCGCTCAAGTTCGACAACCACATCCTCGCAGGCGGATGGACGGTCGGACAGTGGCAGGGCGGTACGTTCTTCGGCATCGCCCCGAAGCAGAAAGGCGCCAAAGAGCCCGTCGCCAAGCCCGCCTGGAAAGCCGCCTAGGCCCACCATGCGGTTGATCGATGCATTGATTTTCGGGCTGACGCTGGGAGGCACGTACGCGCTCGTTGCCTTGGGCCTCAATCTGCAATACGGGGTCGCGCGCATCCTCAATCTGGCCTACGGCGAGATGCTTATCGCTGCGGCGCTGGGCGGATTGGTCCTGTTCACACACAACGGCATCTCGCCGCTGGTCTCGCTGATCGTGCTGGTGCCTTTGGCAGCCTGCGCCGGTGCGCTGCTCTACCGCATTGCATTCCTCCCACTCGTAAGGCGTGCGCGGAGCCGGGACGCGCTGGAGGGCGACAGCATCTTGTCTACCTTCGGCCTCCTGTTCGTTGTCCAGGGCGTGATGCTCGCGATGTTCGGCGGCAACTACATGAGTTACTCCTACCTGTCGATTCCGGTCGAGGTACTCGGCACCACCATTGCCGCCAATCGATTGCTGGCTCTTGTCGTGGCGCTGGCTCTTGGCGCATCGCTCTTCTTGCTGCTGACGCGAACCCGCATGGGAACGGCCCTGCGCGCCGTCGCCGTCGACCCCGCGTCGGCGCCACTCGTGGCCATCGACGTGACGAAGATTGCGATGTTCGCGTTCGCGATCGGAACTGCCTTGGTGGTGGTGGCCGGCGTACTGGTCAGCATGTTCTCCACCTTCAGCGCGACGATGGGGGTTCTTTTCACGATGAAGGCGCTGATCGTCGTCATCATGGGTGGCGTCGGCAACTTCATTGGATGCGTGTTTGCCGCCCTGTTGCTCGGCCTGAGTGAGAGTTTCGTCGCGACCTACGTGGACCCTGGCCTGACGCTGGCCGCAAACTACGCCATCTTCCTTCTCGTGCTGGTGTTTCGTCCTTCCGGCCTGTTCGGGAGGACCAGCCGATGAAATCCAGCTCCACGAGCTTCCTGATTGCGTCGCTCGTCGCCTTCATCGTCTTGGCGTTCGCGCCGGCGACAGGCAACGACTACACGACGTCCTTGCTCATCAACCTGCTGCTTTATGCGAATCTGGCCACGGCATGGGGCATCTTCTGCGGGACCACGAGGTTCATCTCGCTGGCGACGGTCGCATTCTTCGGCGTGGGATGCTATAGCGTTGCCATGCTCGCGGAAGTGCTGCCCTGGCCGCTTGTCCTGGTCGTTTCCGCCCTGCTGGGAGGTGCGCTTGCACTGCTGATCGGCCTCTGCACGCTGCGGCTTTCCGGGATGTACTTCGTCGTGTTCAGCTTCGGGATCGCTGAACTCATTCGCCAGCTTGTCACCTGGTACGAATCAAAATTCGTCGGCTCCGTCGGACGATACGTCTTCCTCGAGACCAGCCCTGCGCAGATCTATTGGCAGTTGCTGATCCTGTTGGCACTGCTGTGGGCACTGGGCGCTTGGCTCTCGAAATCGCGCCTGGGCTTTGCATTGCGGCTCATTGGCGAGGATGAATCGGCCGCCCGCAGTTGCGGCATCAATACGGTCGGCGTGCGCCTTGCGGTGCTGACGGGCACGGCCATGTTCATGTCGGTCGCCGGGGCCATCGTTGCCCCGCGATGGACTTACATCGAGCCGTCGATCGCCTTCAACTCCTTGGTATCGTTTCAGGTCGTCGTGATGGCGCTGCTGGGAGGCGTTGCGGCGTTCTACGGCCCCATCCTTGGGGTGGTGCCTCTGGTGCTGGCTTTCGAAGTCCTGACCAAGTATTTTCCGGACCACTTCAGCATCGTGTTGGGCGCCATCTTCCTGGTGATCGTCTATCTGCTCCCCCGAGGGCTTCTGGGCATCGTCGAGAAGCTTTGGAGGAAGGTCAAGTGAGCAAGCCGCTTCTGGATGTGAAGGGTCTTTCACGTCGCTTCGGTGGCCTGAAGGCCGTCGAAGGCCTCTCGCTCGAAGTCGGCAAGGGAGAGATCGTCGGCCTCTTGGGGCCCAACGGTTCCGGCAAGACCACCGCGCTCAACCTGATCAGTGGCGCGCTCCGCCCTGACCGGGGCTCGGTGAAACTCGATGGACTCGAGACAGCCGGGGCCCCCAACTTCAAGGTGGCTCGCCTCGGTATCTCTCGGACCTATCAACTGGTGCGTCTCTTCAAGACGATGACAGTGCTGGAGAACACGGTTGCCGGCATGTCGTTCACCCACGGTCACCTGTTCGGCCGCGAGGCAACCACCCCCGCAATGGCGTTGCTCGATCGCGTCGGATTGGCGGCTCGCGCATCCCATCGCGCCGAGGATCTGACTTACATCGACCAGAAGCGGCTCGAGCTCGCGCGCTGCCTCGCGAGTCGCCCGAGGGTCTTGCTGCTCGACGAATGGCTGGCGGGGCTCAATCCGACAGAGCTTCTTCAAGCCATCGATCTGGTGCGTTCGCTCAAGCACGAAGGTGTGTCGATCCTGATGGTGGAGCATGTGTTGGAGGCCGTGAGATCGCTGTGCGATCACTGCGTCGTGATGAATGCGGGGCAACGGATTGCCCGTGGTACGGCCGCCTCGGTCCTGGCGGACCCCGAGGTGGTACGAGCCTACTTGGGAGACGACGATGCTTGAGGTCAAGGCGCTGAGTGCCCACTACGGAAAACACAGAGCGCTGGCTGACGTCGCGATCAACGTGGGGGCGGGACAGGTGGTCAGCGTCCTGGGGGCGAACGGAGCTGGAAAGTCCACCTTGCTGCGGTGCATCGCCGGTCTGATGCCGACAGACGGCGCGAGCTTCGTTCTGAACGGCAAGCCGCTGACCGGGCTGAAGGCAGACCAGCGCGTCGAGGCCGGCATCGCACTCGTGCCGGAGGGGCGCGGCATCTTCGGAGATCTGACGGTCAGGGAGAATATTTTTCTGGGCGCCTACCCGCGACGTGCACGCGCCAGCGAGCAGCGCAACCTCGCACGCGTCCTCGAGCTGTTTCCGAGGCTTCGTGAACGCTTGACTCAAAGCGTGCGAACAATGAGCGGCGGCGAGCAGCAGATGGTTGCAATCGGCCGCGCCCTGATGTCCAGCCCGGATGTCCTTCTCCTCGACGAGCCGTCGCTGGGCCTCTCGCCGCTGATGGTGTCGGAGCTGTTCAAATCCTTGGCGCGTGTGCGCGACGACAGGGTCTCGATTCTGCTGGTCGAGCAGAACGCCAGGCGCAGCCTCGCGCTCTCCAGCCGAGGCTACCTGCTGGAACAAGGCCGCATCGTCGGCGAGGACGACGCGCAGCGGCTGCTCGCAAGCGAAGCAGTCCAGCGTGCCTATCTCGGAGGCTGACCGGCAACCCGGCACGCGCCAGGTCGCGCGTCGCAACCCTCGGTCCGGCGCCATCCCCTGCAAGCAGCGGTGCGGCAAGGCGAGTCCCGCCACGGGCGTGGCAGCCGTGCCGAACACCCGGTCGTCGGGCCGCCGAGACCGTCACCCGCTGGCCGATCCTTGCCCGCCAGGACCCGAGGACAGCGCCATCCTCTTGCACCCGTGCCATCTCACCTTCCGTCGGCGCCTCACGCGATGGGTCCGTTGTTCGCCCAGGAGGGCAGAGCCGCGAGAAATTCGGCCTCCTCGTTCTTGGTCAGTCAGCGGACGACAACCCCATCTTGACCATATGGCGCATTTCGCAGGGGGAGACTGGACCTCCGTTGTCACCCTTAGAGCGCATGCTGACCCATCTCGCACTTCAGGCTGAGGCCGATCATAATTTGGCATGGCAAGCCCATCCCTGCCGAAAATTGCCGAGCTGGAGAAGCTCAACGAGGTGCTGCTCAGGTCGAAGCGACTCGGTCAAAATCGTTTGACCGCAGTGTCGGTAGAGACGTCTTACTCGACCGTGCTGTCGCACATCTTCAGATTGCGGTTAACTTTTGCCGACGCCGCATCTGAGGCGCCTACAACGCTCATCCTGAAAGCCGGGCTCTCCGAACGGGCTGGCGGGCCATGGGTTGGCGGCAAGCGAGAGGTCGCGTTCTACCGCGATCTCGCGCCCTGCATGCCTTCCGGGATCGTGCCTCATTGCTTCGATGCCGAATGGGACAGTGACACCGGCACCTGGCATCTTCTGCTGGAAGACTTCACCGACACTCACGTGATCGCGACCCGCTGGCCAGTCCCTCCGACCTTCGCGCAGTGCGACGCCATCGTCCGGACACACGCCCGTTCCCAAAGTGCGTGGTGGGATGACGCTCGGCTTGGCGTGACGATCGGCACGTGGCAGGACACGCAAGCCCACGAAAAAGCGACAGGAGTCGCGGTCGCGCAGTTCGCGAGCTTCGCCGATGAAATGGGTGATCGGCTTGCCGGAGAAAGACGTGCTCTCTACGAGCGCTTGTTCGAGGCCGCGCCGCAGCTCGCTGCACGCTACCAATCGCACCGTCATATGACCGTCGTCCAGGGCGATGCGCACGTTTGGAATTGCTTTCTGCCGCGCGACAGCGCGAAAGACGGTGGCAGGTTGTTCGACTGGGATGCCTGGCAGGTCAACACCGGATCGGATGACCTCGCATGCATGATGGCCCAGCAGTGGTACCCCGATCTGCGGCAGCGATGCGAGAACCGCTTGCTCGACAGCTTCCACGATGAACTGGTCGCGCATGGTGTACAGGGCTACGATCGGCGCGCATTGCAAGATGACTACAGGCTTTCGGTGCTCTGGCTGCTCACAACCCCGATCTGGCAGCACGCGAACGGAATTCCTTCAGTGATCTGGTGGAACAACTTCGAGCGCGTATGCCTCGCAGTCGAAGACCTCGACTGCCGCGAGCTCCTGGGATAGTTTCGATTTCGAGTGAGTTCTTTCAAGGGCGCTGTACTGCCGTCTTGGCGCCGCTACCGTCGATCGAGGCAATCACAAAGCGGTCGTCCCAAGAGCGATTTTGAATGTAGTCAGTTCCGGTGATGCAGCGACAGGTCGTGCACAAGCAGGCCGTCAGCTGTGTTGCCAGCAATGCAGCAGCAGTTCGTCGACGCGGCTGACCGAGCGATCACACCAAGGTGATGACGCCAGCTGCACCGAGGCGCTGCCAGGGCAGTCCGAGCACGAGCGCGTCGAGCTGCTCACGCGTCATCGCCATCTGCGTGCCCAGGCTCGCGTTGGTCCTGAGGAAGCGGCCGTGGTGCAGACGACGTGCGCACAGCCAGATGCCGATGCCATCGTGCACGAGGACCTTCATGCGATTGGCCCACCGGTTGGCAAGGAGCTAGGCAACGACAACTACCCGAATGCTCCGTCCGACCAAGTCATCCAGACTGCCCTTGAACGCCACACCGCGAACGCTCGTTCGGGTGAGGAAAAGTGCGATCTCGCGCAGGGCGCGCCTGCGGCGATCCATACTGCCTTGGGATCGAGCACCATGTTCTGGCGACAGACGGTGCGAACGCGGCCGGCCTCCTCGGGCTGACCGCCTGGCATACCGCGACGCCCCTGTCTGCGCTCGCAGGTGCCTCCTAATGGTGTTTCGGGCCAGGAGATCGCTTGCCAGTTTCTCAATCCAGCCGCAGGCCGGTCCGCTGCGCCACGCCCTCCCACTTTGCGGAGTCCTCGTGGCTTCGCTGCCGGGCTTGCTGCGGCGTACTGGCTTCGACGCGCAGGTCCATGTCGGCAAGACGCGCCTTCATCGACGGAGCGAGCAACACAAGGCGCACGTCGTGCTGAATCTTGTCGACCACTGCGGCTGGCAGTCCGGCAGGAGCCATCAGGGTTTCGAAGAAGGTCGCGTCGAACCCTGGATGCCCACTCTCGGCCACGGTCGGCACGCCCGTCAGGACCACCGAGCGCTCCTTGCCGGACACGGCGATCGCACGCAGTCGGCCGCTCTGAACGTAAGGCAGCACGACGGACGAGACGATGAAGCCGCAGTCGACATGACCGGCGATCACATCTTGCGCAGCCGGCCCCGGCCCTTTGTAGGGAACATGCGTGAGCCTCGTGCCCAAGGTCGACAGCAACAGCTCCATGGTCATGTGGCTCGGCGTTCCCGCCCCGCCCGATGCATAGAGCTTGGTGGAAGGCAGTCGAGAAAACGCCTCCAGCGATGCGATGCCGGCGCCGGGATTGCAAACCAGCATCTGATTGAAGCTGGCGAAGTAGGTCACCGGCTGCAGCGAGCTCCGCGGGTCAAAGCTCAGCTTCTTGTACAGGTGCGGGTTGATCGTGAGTACGGTATCAGGCCCCACGAGCAATGTGTGGCCATCCTTGGCCTGGGCGACCTCGCCAGCAGCAAGATTTCCCCCTGCCCCGGGCTTGTTTTCAACCACGACGGCTTGCCCCCAGGCCGACTGCAGCGCGGGCTGAATCAGGCGAGCAATGACATCGCCTGGCGTTCCCGGCGGAAACGCAACCACCATGCGAACCGGCTTGTTCGGCCATGTTTGCGCGAAGACCGGCGCTGCGGCAAGGGTCAGGGTGAAAAGTACGGCCATGAATCGAGTGAAAAAGCCTCGAACTTCTGTCATGAATGTCTCCTAGTCGTTTTCTTGCCATGCATCAGGTATCAGGCGCCGGAGCCTCTCCCGTTCACGCGGGACAACACGTCCCCCGCCCCGTCGGCTGTAGATCCGCGCCATGCGACGATCTGGTCGGGACGAATGAGCACGAGCGGCGCTTCATACAGTTCGCGCAGCAATGCGAACGGCAGCCGCACGACCCGCAAATCCACGGACGCATCGTGGGCCGCCTTCTCGAATCCGGCGATGGATGGCACATCGGGTCCGAGAGCCAACAAGGTCCACTCAACATGGAATAGGTCGAAAAGCGATCGCCCGTCGTCCAGCCAGGCATGCGGCGGCCGACCGCCGGGGCTGGCCGTGTGCACATAGGCATTGGGCTCGCCAGGTGGCAGTGATGCGCCGTCGCCAAAGATGATGGGCGAACCGTCATAGCGGCCACCGAACGTCACACCGGGGATGTCAAACTCGAGGCGCGCATGCTCGTTGAGGTGCCGCGCCGCGAGGCTGCGTTCCGCGGCACCACTTTCGGAGTCATCTTCCAGCTCAGGCCTCGCGACGAAAAGTCCCACTGAATCCGCGAAGCGCCGTGCAAACCCGGTGTTGCGTTCAGCGATCCGCTTGCGTTCGAATTCGTAGCTGTCCAGAAGGGCCTCGGGCGCCTGGGAACGAATGACACTCGCAAGCTTCCATCCGAGGTTCACCGCATCTTCAACCGCGGTGTTGTAGCCCAGACCGCCGGTAGGAGTGAACAAATGCGCAGCGTCACCCGCAATGAATACGCGCCCCTGTTGGAAACGCTGCGCCACCAATGCATGGCCAGCCAGCCATGTCCCCTTCGAAAGAACCTCCACCGGCAGATCGACGCCTACGGCCTCGGCGAAGACGCGGCGCGCGTCCTCGTCAGTCCAGTTCTCTGCGTCTTCTCCCGGCTTCAACGCCGCATGAAACGCGTACTCCGCCACGCCATCCACTGAAGCCATGAATGCGCGGCGGCCATGGTTGACGGCGACATACATCCATGCCTTGGGATGCTTCAACACCGACAGGAAGCCGGGTGCGCGCAGGTAGGCAGCAAACATCTTTCCCCCCATGAATTCGCGCTGAATACCGGTGACCCCTTCCCATTCGATGCCCAGTTCGCGCCGAACCAGGCTGCGTGCACCATCGGCACCGACGAGGTATCGGGCATTCACCTTCTGTGCAGGGCCATCGTCGGTAGGCCGCACGATTGCGTCGACCGACTGGCCGTTGTCATGGAAGCACTCCAGCGCCCAGCCATACCGCATGTCGACCGACGGCCAGGTTTGCGCGTGGCGGCGCAATGTCTGCTCGACGAACTTCTGCGACACGCGATGCGGCAGTTCTGCTGCGCTCCATGAACCCGTCCTCGATCTGACCCCGGCGATTGCTTCCGCGGCCGTCGGCAAGGCCAGGCGTGCAAGTTCATGCTGCGTGTAGCGGGTGAAGTAGGCAATGTCCGTTGGATGGTTTGGCGGCAAGCCTTGGGCACGGACTTCGTGAGCAAATCCCAAACGCCGAAAGTGCTCCATCGTGCGGGCCTGGGTGGCGTTCGCCTGAGGATTGAAGGCAGTGCTCGGCTTTGCATCCACCATCAAGCAACGGATGCCACGCCGGCCAAGTTCGTTGGCCAGCATCAAACCACAGGGGCCGCCGCCAGAGATCAGCACGTCTGTCACGAGCGCTGGCTGGCTTGCGGAGAAGGGGTCGGCAGTCATCGGCTATCTTGCTCGCTGGAAGTTCAGATTCAATATTACTTAGGTTACCTAAGCAATATTTCATCACCATTAGGGGAAATACCATGACCAACTCCGCCCTGCCGCGGGCCTACCGCTGGCGACACCACAACCCGGGCCGCGTGCTTGACAACGCATTGCGCCGTTTCGAAGACCGCGTCATGGACCTCATGCAGGAAGCGGGGCAGTCCCAAACCCGGCGCTCGCACGTGAACCTGACGCGCCATCTGGACCTCGAGGGCACGCGCATCACCGAGCTCGCCCGACGCGCGGCCATGACCAATGCCGCGATGACAGAGTTGATCGACCAGTGCGAAACACTGGGACTGGTCGAACGCGTGCCGGATCCGGCCGATGGGCGTGCCCGCGTCGTGCGCTTCACTCATGCGGGATTGGTGTGGCTGGACGCGTTCGGGCGCGCCATCGTGCATGCCCAGTGCGAGATGACTCAAGCGGTTGGAGTACCGGCCATGGACATCCTTCTGAACGACATCGCGCGCTATGCGACGACAGATGAAGCAAGTGGTTCGTGAGCGGCCCCGGGGCCGGCCTTGACGCAGCACTCGTCGCGCGTGCCGCCCGATCCCGCGTCGACCACGGGCCACTGAATCGGTGCTTCCGCGATGCCGATGCGGCCGATTCCCTCGAGGCGGGTCTCGTCGTACACCCCAGCGGGTCCTGCGCCTGGAAGTGACCTGCTCGGTTTAGTCGAGACAGTTTTTCCTAGAAGACGGCGGGTTGCAGTTCTAGGCGGAGTTCCTGTTTGAACTCTGCCGGGGTCAAGTATTGCAGGCTGCTGTGGGGACGTACCTCGTTGTAGTGATTGCGCCAGGCTTCGATCAGGACGGCGGCTTCGCGGCGCGAGCGGAACCACTCGATGGACAGGCACTCATCACGGAATTTGCCGTTGAAGCTCTCGTCGGTGCCGTTCTGCCAAGGCTTGCCCGGGTCGTTGAGCACGGTGGCGATGCCGGCGTGCGCGATCCACTCCAGGATGGCCTGGCTGACGAACTCGGGCCCGTTGTCCGAGCGCATGAACAGCGGCGCCCCATACAGGCGCACCAGGCGCGACAACACCTCGATGACGCGCTTGGAGCGAATGGCCCCGGCCACATCGATGGCCAAGCACTCGCGGGTGTATTCGTCCACCACGGTCAGGCATTTGATCTGCTGACCACTGGCCGTGCTGTCGAAGACGAAGTCGTAGGCCCAGACCATGTTGGCCTTGAACGGCGTGTGGATGCGCGGGCGCACCGAGGCGATGCGCTTGCGTGGCCGCTTGCGGGGCACCAGCAGGCCTGCCTGGCGCCACAGGCGATGTGTGCGTGACCAACTCAGCTCGAAGCCGCTGCGACGCAGGAACACGCGAATTCGGCGATAGCCGTAGCGCGGATACTGGGCCGACAGTGCCTTCATCGCCGCGAGCACCGGCGCATCCTTGGCGGGCAGGCGCAGCTCGTAGCTGGGCGTGGCGCGTGACATGCCAATGAGCCCGCAGGCGCGGCGCAGACTCAAGCCCCGTGCGCGCACGAAGGCCAGTTGCTCGCGCCGAGCCAGCGGGCTCACCATTTTTTTGCGTTGATCTCCTTGAGGATCTCGAGGTCCAGGTCTTTCTCGGCAAGGAGCTTCTTCAATCGGCTGTTCTCAAGCTCCAGGGCCTTCAAACGCTTGACGTCGGCGGCTTCCATCTGGCCGAAATGCTTGCGCCAGGCATAGATGGTGGCGTCGCTGACCTTGTGCTTCTTGGCGGACTCTGCCACCGTCGTACGATCTGCTTCGCGCAGGATCGTGACCATTTGCTCTTCTGAAAATCGACTCTTCTTCATGGGCTCCTCTTCGGGCGGGAGCCATCTTCCTAGAAATCAATGTCTCGGAGAAACCGGGCAGGTCAATGCTGCCGACGGCGTTCGATACTCGCCGTCCCGCAGCAGCTTGCTCGGCCTCATCTTCGGCAGCGACAACCCTCAAGAGCGCGAGTTCGCCAGTCCTGCGCAGCACCCCTCCGGAGGCGGCGCCCGGACAATGCCCCGGATTGCAAATCCTTCGGCAGCAACGTCCCCATGCCCATCGCACGGTTCCGGCACGACACTTGGGACAATGCGCGCCGCCGCACACGCCATCGAACGCCGGCCGACGCCGGTCGCGCAGACCGTTGACCGGCCCATTTCTGAGCCATGTGTTTGTTCAATGGGCAAGGATCTTTGACAGAAACTGCTCGGCCCGCTCGCTGCGTTCTTTCGGCTTGCCGAAGAAATCGGCAGCGCAGACGTCTTCGACGATCGCGCCATGGTCCATGAAGACAACACGGTTGGCCACTTTTCGGGCAAACCCCATCTCATGAGTCACTACCATCATGGTCATGCCTTCTTTCACCAACTCGATCATGACGTCCAGGACTTCGTTGACCATTTCAGGATCCAACGCGGAAGTTGGCTCGTCAAAAAGCATCGCCAGAGGATCCATCGCCAGCGCTCGTGCGATAGCGACGCGCTGTTGTTGCCCGCCGGACAACTGCCCCGGGTACTTGTCGATATGCGCCCTCAGACCGACGCGATCGAGCATGAGGCCAGCTTTGTACTGCGACAGCTCGCGCGTTCGTCCCAGCACCTTCGTCTGGGCAAGGCAGATGTTCTCGACTACCGACAGGTGCGGGAAGAGTTCAAAGTGCTGAAACACCATGCCGACCTTGGATCTGATGCGCGGCAGATTCAGGGCCTTGTTCTTCAGGTCCGTCACGCATTCGCCACCGAACCGGATGCGGCCTTTCTGAATGGCTTCGAGGCCATTGACTGTTTTGATCAGCGTGGATTTTCCGGATCCCGAAGGACCGCACACCACCACGACATCCCCCTTGTCAAGTTCGAGCGTACAGTCGTTCAGGACCTGGAAGCTTCCGTACCACTTTGAGACATTCTCAATTTCAATCATCGACATACCGTTTCCTTGTTCAGAAGTTCGCGTACCTGAGATGCAATCGTCTTGTCAGCTTTGACAACGCATAGCAAACAACGAAATAGACGATGGCGACGAACACATACATCGTGGTGATCGCACCATCGCGCTGCGCGAGCTTCGATGCGGCGCCAAGAAAATCAGTCGCCGAGATCACGTAAACGAGCGAGGTGTCCTGGAAGAGGTTGACGATCTGAGTCAGAAGCACGGGCAGCACACGCCTGAACGCTTGCGGAAGGATGATGAAACGCATGGACTGGCCATACCCGAATCCCATCGCCTGTGCTGCATGAATCTGGCCTCGAGGGATACCCTGGATTCCAGAGCGAATGATCTCGGAGAAATAAGCCGCTTCAAAGATGGAGAACGTCACGAAGGCCGTGACATTCGCACCGATGGACACGGGCCGCTCCTCGCCGGTGACGACTTGCAGTACCAGCGGTCCAACGAAAAACACCCAGAAAATGACCAGCACCAACGGAGTCGAGCGCATGAAGTCCACATAGACGGCCACTGACCTGGAGAGGATCTTCGAGGACGAGAGGCGCGCAAGCGCCAGCAGGCAGCCGAGAAAGATTCCGACGGTCGAAGCGACGACGGTCAGCAGGAGCGTGTACTTGAGGCCAGTCCAAAGGTACGGCAACCCGCGCAGAAGCGCTTCGGTATTGAAGTAGTCCATTTGACTCTCTATGCTTTGGAAGTGATGTATCCAGGCACGGCGACGCGGCCTTCAACGTAGCGCATGACTCTGTTCGCCATCATCGAGATCCCGATGTAGAGAATCGTCAGGATGGCGTAGACCTCAAAGAAGCGGAAGTTGGTCTCGGCCACCTCCTTGACGCTGCGAAACATGAGCTCGGCGTAGCCGATCGTGAGCGCCACGGTGGAGTTCTTGATGAGACTCATCGTGTCGCTGGTCAAAGATGGAATGCAGATTCGCAATGCCATGGGAAGCAGGATGTAGCGATAGACCTGCGTTCCGCGCAGGCCCAGGGCTTCGCCTGCAGCGCGTTGTCCTCGCGGCATCGCCAAAATGGCGGCCCGGATCTGCTCCGATACCCGCGCTGCGGTGAACAGGCCAAGGGCCAGGACGGCCGATATGAACTGGTATGTCGAGTAGTCGACGCTCTTGAGGATGGGGATCCAGTTGGGCACGACGAAGAACCACAAGAACATCTGAACGATCAATGGGATGTTCCGGAAGAACTCCGCGAAGCCGTCTCCCAATTTGGCGAGCGTCTTTCTCTTGCCGGTTCTGGCCGCGCCGATCGTGATGCCCAACCCCATGGCGATGATCCATGCGGCGATGGACAACTTCAAAGTGTTGCCCAGCCCCGTCCCGATCATTTTCCAAATGAGGTCGCCGGAACTGGGGTCAGGCTCGAATAGAAAATTCCAGTTTAGGTCTAGCATCGTTCGGTCCTCTTCTTTGCTTCGGCGAAGAAGACTGGGTCTTCCTCGCCTCTCTTCTATTTAGATTCCGCTGTCGTTGGGCTTGGCAAAGGCTTCCTTGAGTTCCTTGGAGATCGGGAAGTTCAGGTTGATGTTCTTCGGAGGAATCGGCTGCAGGAACCACTTGGCGTAGATCTTTTCGATCTCGCCCGACTTGATGAGACCGACGATGGTGTCGTCCACGACCTTCTTAAACGCCGGGTCATCCTTGCGGAACATCAAGGCATTGGGTTCCGAGCGCAGCGTGTCGTCCAGAATCCGGAAGGCCTTGGCGTCGCCGGTGTTGGCGGCCATGGATGCCAGCAACACGTCATCGAAGACGAACGCTTCAGCGCGCTTGGTCTGAAACAGAAGGAATGACTCAGCCACGTCCTTGCCGTAGACGCGCTCGAAGTTCACCTGATTCTCGGTCGCGTACTTCTGCAGCATCGGAATTGCAGTCATTCCGGTGATCAGGGCGATCGGCTTGCCGCTGAGCGATTTCAGGCTGGTATAGGGCGAGTCCGCGCGCACGATCGCACGGATGTTGGAGACGAAGTGCGTGACCGAGAACGCGACGAGCTTTTGGCGCTCGACAAGATTGCTGGTGGATGCGCATTCGAGATCCATGGTGCCATTCGTTACCAGCGCGATGCGGTTCGAGGAGTTGGCCGGCTGGTACTCAACCTTGAGATTGGGAATCGCCAGTTGGACCTTGATCGCTTCGACGATCTTCTTGCAAATGTCGACCGCGTAGCCGACAGGCTGCTGCTTGTCGTCGAGGTAGGCCATCGGAATCGAAGATTCGCGAACGCCAAGCGTGATCGACCCGGTGTCCTTGATCTTCTTCAAGGTGCCAGTCAAGGCTTGCGCGGATGCCGAACCGGCGATGGCCAGGGAACAGGCCAGGACCAGAAAGAGGGAGCGTGTTTTCATGTCTATCCTAGGATTGAGTGTGGGTGCTCGGTGGAAGAAGAGTGGCGCTTGGCGCCAACTCACTGGGGAAGTCTTCGGTCATGGCTGTTGTTGGCCCCCTTGGCCGTCCGGGCGGGCAAGGGACGAGCGGTGCGTGGTCATGGATTGCAAGATGCGATGGCCGCATCGATCGAATCGGCCAGTCGATCCACGATCATGGTCAGCTCGCTTTCGGTGGCAATGAACGGTGGCGCGAGCATGACGTGATCGCCGGATTTCCCGTCCACGGTCCCGCCGGCCGGGTAGCAGGCGAGACCACGCGCCATCGCTTCCTTCTTGATGCGTGCGTTCAAAGAAAGCTGGGGATCGAAAGGCGTCTTCTCCTGCCGGTCTTTGACGAGCTCAACGCCCATGAAGAACCCTCGCCCTCGCACATCGCCGACGAAGTCATGGCTGTCGAACCTCGCGGCCAACAGATCTGCAAAGAACTTTCCGCGGGAGCGCACCTGGTCAAGCAGACCTTCCCGCTGAATGACCTGCTGGACAGCGAGGGCTGCGGCACAGGCGGTTGCATGGCCGAGGTAGGTATGCCCGTGGTGGAAGAAGCCGGATCCCTTGCTGATTGCGTCGACGACGTGCCGACCTGCCAAGACGGCACCAATGGGTTGATACCCACCGCCCAAGCCCTTCGCGATCGTTTGGATATCGGGCGCGACGCCGCCTTCTTGCTCCCAAGCGTGCAGCGTGCCGGTGCGCCCCATGCCGCACATGACCTCGTCCAGTATCAGCAAGACGCCGTACTTGTCGCACACCTGACGCACGCCGGCGAGATATCCAGGAACAGGCGTGATGACGCCGGAGGTCGCGCCGCCCACGGTCTCGGCCACGAATGCGATCACCGAATTGGGCGCTTCGGCAAGGATGGCGTCCTCCAACTCTTTGGCCAGTCGTTGCCCGTACTGGACTTCGCTCTCGGCCGACTGCTTCTCACGGTACGCATAGCAAGGCGAGACGTGGGTGACATCGATCAGCAAGGGCTCGAACTGGGCGCGCCGCCATTTGTTGCCACCGACCGCCAGCGCGCCGAGGGTGTTGCCGTGGTAACTCTGTCGACGCGCGATGAAGCGTTTGCGTTGCGGCTGGCCGATTTCGATGAAGTATTGGCGGGCCATCTTCAGTGCGGCCTCGACGGCTTCGGATCCGCCACTGACGAAATAGACGTGGCTGAAGTCCGCAGCAGGCGAAGTGGCGCGAATGAGTTGGTGCGCCAGCTCTTCCGCAACTTCCGTGCTGAAGAACGCAGTGTGGGCATAGGCGAGCTTGTCGACCTGCGCGTGAATCGCCGCAATCACGTCCGGGTGCCCATGCCCAAGACACGACACCGCTGCCCCGCCGGACGCATCGATGTATTCCCTCCCCGATGCGTCGCGAATATAGATGCCCTTCCCGCTGACCGCGGTCGGATACTGGTGATGGAGGTGGCGGTGAAAGATATGAGTTGCGCTGTCCATTGAACGTCTTCCTGTTGCGATGCCGCGTTGTCGCTTGCAGTGCGGCGCGTGACTGCTTCCTCGCCTTCGACAGCACACCTGGATCGTGTTGCAGCCGACCGGCAGCGATGTGAACCACAAAGCTCGGTTGCCCCTTGCGGCCGCCAGGCATGCGCCCGCTCGCCGGGGCATCTCTGGTGGACGCGCTCCTCTGCTCATCGGTACGGACAAGCGGGTCGAGCGAGCAAATTAAACATTCGTTGTATTTTCATTGATAATAGATCATATGTTTAATCAAGGCAATATTCAGACCAAGTGTTTTATCTGGGTGTAAACCCTTGAAATCTCGAGATGAATAGACCATCCTCCAGTGACATCAGCCGAATGAACAAGGTGATGAGTGGTATCGTTGGCCTCTTTGGCGGGACGATATTGGTGCAGTCATTCACCCAATTTGGAACACTTGTTCATTTTTTGCGCCGTCATGGGGCGCAGGGACCGGGACTGCACCTATGTCGTCGGTGCCGTGACCGGGCTCATAGAGATGAACAAAGAAGAACTTGAGGCGCTCATCGAGGACCGCTTCTCCGGAATGCCACCCAAAATCAAGGCGGCTGCTCGCTACGTGCTCGATTCGCCTAAGGAGATCGCGCTGCAATCCATGCGGTCGGTCGCAGGCAACGCCGGCCTGCAACCAGCCTCGATGCTGCGACTTGCGCGGGAACTGGGATTCGAGAACTACGAGGCCTTCAAGGCTGTCTACATCGACTGGCTGACCAGCCAAGATTCGGGTCTCGTCAGCCGCACCATCCAGTTGCGAAACCGTTCGAGGAACGAAGGCACAGGAAAGTCCCTCGCAGATTTCCTGCACACGGAATTGGTCAACCTCGACAAGACGCTTGGCTCAGAGAACCAGCGGTCCTGGATCGGAGCGCAGCAAGCGCTTTCCAAGGCAACGAACGTCTATATCCTTGGTGTTCGCAGCTTGTTCTCTGCGGCCTATTACTTCCACTACGTCCTGTCCTCCTTCCGAAAGGGTGTGACCCTGGTGCACGGCACGGGCGGAACGGTTGCAGACGAGTTGCGCCGCATTGACAAGAACGACGTCTTCGTTTGCTTCACGTCGTCGCCATATACAGTGATCAGCGTGCAGGCGACCACGCTCGCGATCGAGCGCGGCGCGACACTGGTCGCCATTTCGGACAGCACGGTGTCGCCCGTTGCCTCGAAGGCAACCATCACGATACTGGCCCCCAACGGTAATCTTGCGGTGTTTCCCTCTGTGGTACCGCACATGGCGGTTGCACACACCCTTGCGCAACTGATGGTCAGCAGCGGCGGCGAGGATACGCTCACGGAGGTGACCAACAGTGAGGCGCAGCTGCGGCAGTTCGGGGTCTACGTGCGCCAGTAGGACACGACGCCAGGTGTCCAGACGCCGGACGTGCGAAGGGAGCTCACGGGCAACACGACAACTACGGATTCGCGCTCGCAGCGCAACCGGGCGAATCGATGGGGGCAGCCAGATAACAACTCGAGCTCGCAGCTCATTGTCAATTTCGGCCTGCCCGCAAAACATGCTCCCGACACCCCAATCCCGGTCCGCAAACGATACTCCGGAGAGCTCGTCTGTGCGCCGGGCGGCGCGCGGGACAAGCATGCCAGGTAACAATGCCGCCGAGCGCGCGCTGCGCGGCGTCAGCCTCGGCCGCAAGAACTACCTCTTTATGGGGTCGGACGCGGGAGGCGAACGCGCTGCGGCGATCTATAGCCTTGTGGAGACGGCCAAGCTCAACGGGATCGATCCCGAGGCCTATCTGCGCGATGTGCTGACGTGCATCGCCGACCATCCCATCAACCGCATCGACGAGTTGCTGCCGTGGAACATCGGCCGACGCGCCGACGATCAACGAGAAGCAGCCTGAGCATGGCGACCAAGGTACATCGGATCAAGACGTCCCCGGAAATCCTCCAACTGCACATCGAGTTGCGCGGCACGAAGCCCAAGGTCTGGCGCCGCGTGCTGGTGCCCGAGACGATCACGTTGCTCAAGCTTCACCTGGTCATCCAGGCCGCGTTCGGATGGGGCCACTCGCACCTGCACGAGTTCATCGCCGGCGACGGCGAGCGCTATGGAACGCCCGATCCGATGTACGACGATCCTGGCGCGATCACCAGCGAGAGCACGCGACTGACCACCGCCCTGAACCGGTCGACGCTGAGCTACGTCTACGACTTCGGGGACTACTGGGACCACCGCATCAAGGTCGAGAAGAAGCTCGCACCGGATCCGCTGCTGCCCCTGCCGTTCTGCGTCGGCGGCGCCTGCGCGACGCCGCCCGAGGACTGCGGCGGCATTCCAGGCTATGCCGACTTCGTCCAGGCCATGGCCGATCCCGATGACCCGGAGCACGAGAACTTGGCCGAATGGATCGGCGTAAAGACCTGGGATCCCAAGGCATTCGATTCCACCGAGGCCAACGACCGCCTGGCCGCGATCAAGCTCTGACGCTGCCATGGCGCGATCGACGAGGAACATCGAGACGTTGATCGCCGATGGCGGTGACATCAACATCGGCGCGCTGCCGCCTCACGAGTGCGCTGCCACAGCGGCCGACGGCAGCAGCTGCCTGGCCATGCTCGTGCGCCGTGATGGCGAGACCTTCAATGCGCTGCTCAAGCGCCTGGACAAGGCGATCGGGATGGCTTGGTCGGACGACCTCTTCATCGATGAAGTCAACGACGGCGAGAGCGATCTGCTGTAGTCGCTACGAGGTCCGATCGTCAAGAGGGCCTTGGGCCCTCGCTTACTTTGCGGGCGCTGGTCAAGTCGCCTTGCCTGCGCCGTCCTGTATGCGGTCATTTCGATATTGCTCGCAATCGGCCTCTCGATTGGGGCGTTGCTTGTCGTTCTGAAATATGAACACCTGATGTCGTTTCTGCTGGAACAAGATTGCTATGGTGATGCCACACCCTCGATGCTGAGCATGACCGTGGCGAGCGCGATCGCGATGTTTCTTGGATTGTTGAGCATCGACCGTGCGGTGTCAGCCCTACAAATCCGTCGTCGCAAGTCTGTCAGAGCGGATGGATACCAAAGCCGTCCAAAACGTCGGTCGCGCCCAACGCCAGGGCGTCGTTGATTGACGGTTTGCGCTCCATCTGCTCTCGAAGCGGTACGAGCACACAAGTGTGGTGATCACCACCCATCTGGACTTCGCCGAGTGGTTCACGGTGGCTCAGTTCTACTTCGACGCGGGCAACTACGGGCCACTGAATCGGTGCTTCCGCGATGCCGATGCGGCCGATTCCCTCGAGGCGGGTCTGGTCGTACACCCCAGCGGGTCCTGCGCCTGGAAGGCTGAACCGACGAGTCCTCGTGGCAAAGATGATCAACGTCTGCGGGGCCTTCTCAAGCACGGCTGGCTTGAGTGTGCCAGCCTCGATGGCGACCGCAAGCGGACCATGGACATGCGTGATCTAGGGATGACATGCGGCAGACACCGTCAGCCCCCGCGCCCTGTATTGCCGGTACGTCGATGGCGGGCGCCGGCTTGGTGAACATCACCGGCGGCCATCCCGATCCGCAGCCAGTCGCTCGGCCACGCTGTCGGCATGCGCCTTCTTGAGCTTGGCGAGCCGGGTCACCTCTCCCCGGAACGAACACCTGCACAGCTTTCAGCGCCTTGGACACATGGTCGAAGTAGCCCGCAGCGCCGGGCATCCACCAGTCGCGCATGTTGAGGTTGACAGCCCGGGCGGTTCGATTCCTGGAACAGGTACGTCGTGAATTGTCGCGAGCCGCCTCAAGGCTGTACTTCTGGGCTATCGCAGCGCAGCCGCGATCACGATCTCGATGCCGGTCTTTGGATTGGCCATCGATGCCTGGACCGTAGCGCGAGACGGGCAGTCCCCCTTTGGGATCCAAAGGTCCCAGACGGAGTTCATTTCAGCAATCTGGTTGATGTCCTTCAGGAAGATCTGACAGGACAAGATGCGACTCTTGTCGCTGCCGGCCTTCTCGAGCAGATCATCGATCGTTGCAAGAACTTCGGCAGTTTGTTCTTTGATGCCCGCGTCAATGGTCTTGCGCGGCACTTGACCCGCGAGATATGCGACATTGTTGAAGATGGAAACGTCAGACAGGCGAATGCCGACGTTGATGCGAGAAATGTCAGTCATAGAGATTCAGTTGAGTTGAAGATGACGCGCGACGCGCGCGCAGGGACACTGCGGTGCCACTTGGCGCACAGAATGCTGCGCATGCGAAGCAGGTTCAGGAACCGCTTTTCAGCAAATGCTTCTGGCGAGCCAGCGCGTCCAGAACCGCCGAGCGACTTCTTTCGATGCCCTCGAGCGTCTCCTTGGCCGCTCCGACTCCGTCACCGTGCAGCAGCATCTCGATCATCAGTTGATGCCCGGTCTTCCAGGAGTTGGATCGCTGGGCAACACTGACGCTCAGGTACAGCACTCGCAGCGACTCCTCGTGCAATTGCGCAAGGATGTTGCACAGACGTGCGTTTCCGCAAGCCTTGGCGATGCCGACGTGGAACGCAGCATTGGCCAGCAAGAATTCGCGCTTTGCATTGGCATCGTCCAAGTCGTAGGCGCGCGCACAGGCGCCGTCGAGTGCTAGCAGATACGAGCGCGAAACGTTCCCTGCCGCAAGTCGAGCGGTCTCGGGTTCGATCAAGGCTCGCGCATCGTAGATTTCGTTGACGTCGCTGATCTTCAATGGTGTCACCACGTGACTCCGCCGCGGAAGACTCTGCAACCAGCCAGCCTCTTTCAGCCTGGACAACGCGCTGCGCACAGGCGCCTTCGAGATGCCGTACGCGGTCGACACCGAACTCTCGGACACTTCCGTTCCAGGCAGGAGCTCGCAGGTGATGATTCTTCGCTTGATGTCCTCGAACAATCTCTCCTGCAACGGCAGAGATTCATCGGCAATGTCGAATATGGGTAGCATGGTTTTGTCCAATCAACTCTCAAAGGTAGCGCTGCGGGGAGAAAGCTTTCCATTCCGGCTGCACATCGTCTCCAAGGACAATGCTCTTGACTACGCGTCCGGTGAAAGAAGCGCCCGAAAGGCCGACGTGACCGTGTCCAAACGCGCAAATGATCCTCGAATCGCGCGCCAATGCGCCGATCACCGGCAGCGAGTCGGGCGTGCAGGGCCGGTGCCCCATCCAATGGGTCGCGCCACGCGGCTCCAGACCGCCGTACATCTGCCCAGCGATGCGCTGCAACAGTTCGAAACGTCGCTCGTTTGGCTCGGCGTGGATCCCTGCGATCTCGGCGGTCCCGGCAATTCGCAGACCTTCGTCCATCGGCGTCGCGAGCGTCTTCATTTCCGTCCACATGACATTTCTAGACGGACGCTTGGCCGTGCCGTAAGGCAACTGGACGTGGTAGCCGCGATGGCTCTCCAACGGAACAGAGCAGCCGAGCGGCCGCAGAAGTTCGTTGGACCAGACGCCACCGGCAAGAATGACCGACGCTCCAGTCAGCGACTCCCCCAGCCCATGAACGCGGACCCCGCCGGCCACCGGCTCCAAACCCTTGACGCTGCCGGAGACGAATCGCGCTCCCGCTTCGATGCAAGCCTGCACCAGCATCTGAACGAGGCGGTGGGGGTTGGCGCAATGGCCGTGGGTCGGCAAGTAGACGCCATGCTTGAATCTCGCGTCCAGCCCGGGCTCATGAGCGTGAATGCCATGGCTGTCGAGCACTTCCTGCGCGAGACCCAGCTCGCGCCGAGCCTCTATGGCGCCTTGCTCTTTTGCGAAACCGGCGTCAGTGTCGAACACGTACAACTGGCCCACACGGTGAATGAGCGCCTCAGCCCCGGCAAACTTGAACAGCGGCTGATAGTCTTCGAACACACCCCGCATCATGGTACGCATGCCCTGCGCGGCCGCTGCGGAGCGGGCAGGCGAACCCTCGCGGAGGAAACGCAGGAGCCAGGGAGCCGCCTTTGGCAGATACTTCCAATCGACCACCAATGGGCCGTCCGGGTCGGTGAGCCAACCCGGGATTTGCCTGTACATGTCCGGCGTTGCCAGCGGAAAGCTGATCGTCGGACTGAGTCCGCCGGCGTTACCGAAAGAGCACGCATCCCCGGGTCCGAGCCGGTCGGCGATGACTACTTTTTTGCCTGCCATCACCAAGCGGGCAGCACATGAGGCCCCCACTATCCCGGCGCCGATCACCACGATTTCTTCGTTCATTTCGACTCCGGAACTCACACAAACCGCCGACGCGCGAGCGCCGCGCGGGTGAAGTACACGATTGCCATGACAAGCAGCACGCCGGCGAACAGCAGCACCGATACAGCAGCCAGCGATGGGCTTACCTTGAGCAAGGCGTCGTCCCACATCTGCTTGGGCAGCGTCGTGAACAGGCCACCGCTGACAAAGAGCGACAACGTTAAATCATCAAAGGAAGTGGCAAACGCGAAGATCAGCGCCGAAGCGATACCTGGCATGATGATGGGCAGGGTCACCCGGGCCAGACGCGTACCCGTTCTCGCTCCCAAGATGCTGGCAACGGCATCCAGTCGCCGGTCGTAGGACTTGAGGGTCGCCGTCACGGTAATGACCACATACGGAAGGGCCAGTGCAGCATGGCCGACTGCCAACGCGAAGGATGAGCCCACCAGGTTCATTCGCGAAAGCACGTAAAACAAGCCGAGTGCGATGATGATGCGCGGCAAGATCACCGGCGCCAGCACCAGACCGAGCAGCAAAGAGCGGGCCGGTACGCGCTGATGCGCAAATGCGAAGGCCGCCGGGATGCCAATCAGGCTGGCAATCAGTGCGGCCATGATGCCGACGCCCAAGGATCTCCATGTCGCAGCGGCCCACACCGGCGAGTTGAAGACGTCCTCGTACCACTTCGTCGTAAAACCCTTTGGTGGCCAGTCGATGAACGAGCTCGTGGTGAACGACTCGGGGATCAGCAGCAGCACCGGGGCAATTGCCAAGAAAAGGATCAGCAGTGCGGTCAACGGGACACCCTTACCTTCATCCTGCCCGCGCACTGGAAACAGTTTCAACATTGCGTCGGTCGCGCTGCCAAGCCGCCAACAGAGGGAATCTTTCAAGTCCCGGATCCTGCTGAGTTTGCCGCCCTGCGATTTCGCCGCCTCACCCGCCAAGCTCGAGAGCCCGACCAACTTGTCATAGAGCCAATAGATGACAAGGGTCGCCGCCAGGGTGACCAGAGAAAGAGACGCGGCAAGTCCCCAGTCCATCATTTCCTGGACTTGTTGAATGATGATCTGGGCGATCATTGTTTGCCTGGGCGACCCGAGGAGAGCGGGCGTGATGAAGAAACCCAGCGCAGAGACGAATGTCGTCAACCAGGCGGCGGTGCACCCGGCGGCGCACAGGGGGAGGTAGACCACGAAGAACGACACTCCGGGTCGCGCCCCCAACGTTGCCGCCGCTGGAACCAGTCGACGGTCCATCGACTCGATGACC
Organism: Variovorax sp. YR566; assembly: GCF_051992195.1. Lineage (NCBI taxonomy): Bacteria > Pseudomonadati > Pseudomonadota > Betaproteobacteria > Burkholderiales > Comamonadaceae > Variovorax > Variovorax sp. YR566. Next base: position 6,483,726 of record NZ_CP197092.1, read on the forward strand.
GGCAACATGGTCAGAATTGCGAGCGGGAGCAGCACATGGACCAGGCCGACGATGACGCTCAGGTTCGTGTACAGCAGCTCGAGCGGTTGCGATGTCACGCCCAGAGACAGGAGGACACTGTTGGCCAGACCGTTGCGTCCCAGGACCACGATCCAGGCTATCGTTCGAACCAGGAAGCTGGTCCAAAAGGGCAGCAGCACGCCGATCATCAGGAGCTGGCGCCAGCCCCCACTCGTACGTGCGAGTGCGACTGCGACGGGGAAGGCCGCCAGGACGCTGATCGAGGCAGCGGCAGCTGAAAGAAAGGCGCTGTGGCCAATCACTTGCGAGTAAACGGGCGCGTTCACCAAGCGCGCAAACGACGAGTACGAGAAACCGGAAGGCCCGTTCAACGACGCGAACATCAGCAATGCGACAGGCACAAACACGGTCGCGAGCAGAAAGACCATCGCGGGCGACAGCAATGCGACACCAGTCCACCGTGGGCTGCTTACGCCGGTCGCACTCACGATGCTTCTCCGAAGACGAGACTGTCCTCTTCGGCAAACGAGACGCGCACATCGCCCTGCGGCCGTGCACCGCTGCGCGCCGTAAGGCGGGTTGCCACGACTTCGACACCAGTCCTGGCACGCATGACCGTTCGCGCGAGAGCGCCTCCGATGACTTGAGACGTCACATGCGCATCGATCACGTTGCCGAGCGCCACCCACGGTCCATCCGAAACCGTCAGCGCTTCGGGCCGCACCATCAGTCTGCAGCGTGCCCCCACACATGCGTCGTTCATCAAGCGTCCGCGAAGGACGGTATCTGCATGACGTACGAGCGCGGTCTCGCCTTCTATGGACTCGATCACTCCCTCCAATGTGTTGGACTCGCCTAGAAAGCCGGCGGCGAACACGGATCGGGGGGAGAAATACAGCTCTGCCGGCGCCGCGACCTGTTCGATTCGCGCCTCGTTCATCAGGCAGATCCTGTCCGACATCGTCATCGCCTCTTCCTGATCGTGCGTGACATAGAGCACGGTGATGCCGAGGGCCTGCTGGAGCTGCCGAATCTCGAGTTGCATGTGCGTCCTCAACGACTTGTCCAGCGCTGCCAGCGGTTCGTCCATCAGCACGACGGAGGGTCGGTGCACGATGGAGCGCGCCAGCGCCACCCGTTGCTGCTGGCCGCCCGACAGCTCTCCCGGAAAGCGATTGCGCAGGGAGGGAAGCTTGATCTGTTCAAGAACTTCGTTCACGGCTTTGCGGATGCTCTCCTTGGACGCGCCTTTCATCTTCAAGGGAAAGGCAATGTTCTCGCCCACGGTCATGTGCGGAAACAGGGCGTAGCTCTGGAACATCATTCCGACGTCGCGCTCGTACGGCTGCTGCCTGGTGGCAGCACGCCCATCGATCCAGATATCGCCTGCGGTGGGTGTGACCAGGCCGGCAATCATCATGAGCAGGGTTGTCTTGCCCGAACCCGATGGGCCGAGGAGCGTCACGAACTCGCCAGTTTGAATGTCGAGGTTCGACTCTCGGAGGGCGAAGGAATCCCCATAGCGCTTCGAGATCCCGGCGACACGCAGCTTGGCTGCGTCGGCGTGCACGACTTGTGGCGCCGGCACACTGTGCGCATGGCGCGGGACGAGGGTGTGAACTTGAGCGATGACAGACATGACGGAGGTTCTCAGCTCAGCAGCCAGGTGTTGAAGCGCTCATTGACAGCGTCCTTGTTGGATGCCCAGTAGCGCCCATCGAGCTGAACCGAATTGGCCAGATTGGCAGGCAAGGCGGGAAGCGTTTGCGCGCGTGCGGGATCGATGTGCTTGTAGGCCTCCGGGTTCGACGGGCCGTATGCGAGGTACTTGGTGTAGGCCGCTTGGCGCTTGGCATCGCAGGTGAACTTGATGAACTCCCGACAGACACTGGCTTTGGGCGTGCCCTTCAGGATGGCGAATCCTTCGTAGCTCCAAAGCCCTTCGTTCCAGATGATCTTCACGGGTCCACCCTCGTCGACGACCGTCTGGGCGCGGGCATTCCAAGTCGGGCACATGTCGACCTCCCCACTCTTGAGCAGTTGTGAGGTCTGTGCGCCACCGGTCCACCACACCTGGATGTCCTTCTTGATGGTGTCCAGTTTTGAGAATGCCCTGTCCAGGTCCAGCGGGTAGAGGGCACTACCCTTGACACCCGAAGCGAGCAGGGCCTGCTCCAACGTGTCAGCCGGGTTGCGCCGCATGGCGCGGCGGCCCGGGAAGTCCTTGACGTTGAAGAAGTCTGCCCATGAGCTGGGCATCTTGCGGTCCTTGAACTTGTCGGTGCGAACTGCGAGCACCGTCTGAAGCACCAGCGTGGCGATCAGATACTGCGAACGGAATCTTTCAGGGATCTCCGACGCGCTCACATTGACGTCTTCGAGATAAACGCCTGTTTTGGCGTCGGTGAGAACGTCGGCCGATTGGCGATTCAGAAGCGCCATGTCCCACGCGTAGTTCTTGGCATCGACCATGGCTTTGATCTGAGCGGTCGGATCCGCCTGCGCGACGATCGGGACGACTTCGATCCCGGTGGCCGCCTTGAACGGTTGGTAGAAGGCTTCGCGGAAGCCATCGGCGTAAGGGCCTCCTGGATCCCTCACAACGATCCGCTTGTCTTGGGCCTGTGCCGGTGTCCAGATGGTCGGGAACGCCAGCGTTGCCAGACCAACGGTGCCCGCGCCTTTCAAGAGGCCGCGCCTTGACGTCGATGCAACAGAAAACTTGGTCATTACTGCTCCAAAAGTGGGTGTGGTGGTCTGTCGGCGCAATTAACATGCCAGATATCAATTTGACATGTCAAAATCCAAGTGTCGTCTATTTCCCATCCGGGGATATTGGGGAAAGCTCGTAGAACCGCTCCATTCCAACCCGATCGTCGATGCCTCCCGAGGGTCTGCACGCACCAATCCGACGCCCGCCGCCCCCTCTTGGACCGCGCGCGCTGTGTACAGTCAAGCGCTCCTGTTTGATCGAGTACGGTTCCCATGACCACGCATCCCTCTTCGCCGCAGCCTCAGATTGCGTCGAACCTGCTCACGCTCGCCGAGTCGTTCCACTCCATCTCGGAGTTCTGTGCGCGTGTCGGCGTGAACCGCCAGCAGTTCAACAAGTACCTCGCCGGGAAGCACATGCCTTCCCAAAGAATCCTCGTCAGGATTGCGAAGTACTTTCACATGGACGCGGGCGATCTCGCGTTGCCGGCCGATGCATTCAGGCGGTTCTACGAAGGTTTGGACGAGGCGGCATCGGATCTGGTCAAGCTCTCGGGTGTCTCGGAACTCCTGCGGATCGCGCAAGCCGCGGGCGCCGAGCTTCAGGCCTTCCATGGCCTGTATTTCCGTTACCACCAGTCGGCCATCTACAAGGGGAAAGTCTTGCGCTCGGTCACGCGGATGTTCGAGAGGGACGGTTTGACGCAGTACGTCACGGTCGAGCGCTTCCCCGAGCTCGAGGGCGGTGCACGGACCGCTTTCTCGTTTGTCTACAGAGGCTTTTGCACGCTGATGGGCGACCGGATCTTCATGGTCGATTTCGAGAGCAAACAGAGGAATGAACTCACCTTCACGGTGCTCACGCCACAGCACCGAACGCCGGTGCGATTCTTGTTCGGCGTCGTCACTGGAGTGGCTGCAACTTCCTATCGGCAGCCTTTCTCGGCCCGGGTCGTGCTTGCACGCGAAGCGGATTCACCTCTGCGTCGACAGCATCTGCGACTCGCAACGGTGCTCGACATGGAAGCACCCACCATTCCACCGGAGGTCCGACGCTACCTCGGCGGGCCGGCCGGACAGCCACTGATCGGCGGCGAAGGCTGACCGCCCAGCAGGTGACGCACTTTGAAGCAGGCCGTGCGTCAACCTGCGTCATCCGGCGATGCGTTGCGAATTGAAGGCGCGGGAGGGGACTCCCACAATTTGGTCCATCGATGGGAGGGCCCCATCGAACACCCCAAACCCTCATCTCCACTCGCATGTCCTACATCCTCAAATCCCCCACCACCGAACCAACAGGTGAAGCCGACAATACCCATGTGCGCTCGACCGTCGAAAACATGATCAGCGACATCGCAGCACGCGGCGCAGACGCGCTGCGCGAATACTCCTGCAGGTTCGACCAATGGGCACCGGAAAGCTTTCGTCTCGGTCAGGCACAGATCGAGGCCTGCATCGCCGAACTCACGCCGCAGCAGGTCGCGGACATCAAGTTCGCGCAAGCACAGGTGCGCAAGTTCGCGGAGTACCAACGCGCCTCGATGCTTGATGTCGAAGTCGAAACACTGCCGGGCGTTGTCCTTGGCCACCGCCACGTTCCGGTAGGAACCGTCGGGTGCTACATCCCGAGCGGCAAGTACCCGCTGGTCGCATCGGCACACATGGGTGTGGTCACCGCGAAGGTGGCGGGCGTCAGGCGCGTTATCGCCGTGTCGCCCCCCTACGAGGGAAAGCCAAGCGCGGCCGTCATCGCCGCCATCCACTTTGCGGGCGCGGACGAGATCTACTGCATTGGCGGGGTTCAAGCGGTCGCAGCCATGGCCTTGGGCGTTGGCGAGTTTCTGGCCGTGGACATGATTGTCGGCCCGGGCAACGCCTACGTGGCCGAGGCAAAGCGTCAGCTGTTTGGAAAGGTCGGCATCGACCTGGTCGCCGGCCCCACAGAGACGCTGATCGTGGCGGACGATAGCGTGGACGGCGAACTCGTTGCCACCGACCTGCTGGGACAGGTTGAGCATGGGCCGACCTCGCCCGCCGTACTCGTCACCACCTCGGAGAAACTGGCTCGGGACACACTGGCACAGATTGAGCTCATGCTCGAGAAGCTCGACACCGCGCCCATCGCACGGGTCGCATGGGAGAACCACGGCGAGATCATCGTGTGTGAAACCGACGAAGAGATGATTCGCGAGGCTGATCGGATTGCGTCCGAGCACGTGCAGGTCATGACCCGCGACCCGGACTACTTCCTCGAGCGCCTGCAAAACTACGGGGCTCTTTTCCTCGGCGCTCGTACCAACGTTGCCTATGGCGACAAGGTCATCGGGACCAACCACACGCTTCCCACCTCCGGTGCCGCGCGCTACACCGGCGGCCTGTGGGTCGGAAAGTTCCTCAAGACGTGCACCTACCAGCGGGTCACGACCGACGAAGCGTCAGCCATGATCGGCGAGTACTGCTCGCGTCTCTGCGCCCTCGAGCATTTCACCGGCCACGGCGAGCAAGCGAACATTCGCGTACGCCGCTACGGCCACAAGGCCATCCCCTACGGTCACGCTGCGCCTTGACCCGCTGATCGTCCAGACGCTCGATCAGTTCTGCCCGAGGCCACACGACGTCGGCGACGGGGAAAAAGAGCGGACCTGTTGAAGCCTTGGCCTGCGCAGCGAAAGCACTTCCATCTCATGCCCCGGCACGCTGTTCTTCACGCCGCTTCGCTGCCCTCCTCTTTTTCCCCCAACTTGCGATCTTGGCGGTCACGTTGTGGCCAACCAGGATGAACTTCTTCTGCGGGTCGGTGAAGTAATGACGGCCCGTTGGGAAATACTGAACATCGAGCCGAGGATGAAACCCGACGGGGCCAAGAAATTCGCCCAGCAAGGCCACCTTCAAGGGCTTGTCGCTGGAGGACCTCATCGCGACCTCGCCGCCCGCAGCCCGCAGGCGCTTCACGCCGATCCTCCCGTGGCCCTCCAGGAAGACCCGGAGCCTGTCCATATCCTGCGATTCACACATGCGCCCCTCCATCACCGTGCACGCCGTCGGTCGCAAGGTTTGAATCCAGGAGAGCAACCCTTCAATCGTCCTGACTCCGCACTCAACTCTTCTTTTGATTTCCGCCAGATTCCCCAGGGACCAATCCAAGTCCTCGATCTCGCTGTCGTAGCCCCTGTAAGACGTTTTCCACATGACCTCCTCCGGCGTGATCGAGCTCAGCTCTCCTGCGGGATAGTGAAAAGCGCCTGCCCATCCGGTATGGACGTTGTACCCGCCGATGAGCGCGCACGAATACAGATTCGAAGTCGTCACGCGCAAATCACCTTTGCGCGTCCTGGGATCGTATCCAGGAGCCAGAATGCCCTGGCCCATCTCGATGAAGAACGCCGCCATGTTCCATCCTTCTTGGCATGTAGCCATCCAACGAAACCGGATGCGCCGTGGATGCAGCGCAGCACCGGGAAATGGTACCCAACCGCTGGTGCAGGGCAACCGAAGCATCGGTACTCGTGCGTCGACGACGGTCTCCCAGATCGATCCGCGAGCAACCCAAGCACGGATTGCCTGGAGCCATCTTGCAATGCGCGCGAGTCACAACCCTGCCGCCATGCGCGCCCCCTTCGTCGTGGAGGCTGCCGCCCCAGCGGTCCTCGGCTCGCTGCCGCAGATCAGGGCGCGAGCTATTGAAGCTTCACAGCACGTGCACCTGATCGTTGAACAGCTTCAATACATACCCTCGGCCGCGCACCGTGTGAAGCAGCTTCAAGGGGAACGGATCGTCGAGTTTCTGGCGAAGCCTCAGAACGCCCACCGTGACCAAGTTGTCCCTTTCGCTGGTGCTTGATCCCCACACGGTCTTGATCAGCTCCGCGCGCGACAGCACCTGCCCCCTGTGCGCCATCAGCACGTCCAGAAGCTCGAAGAGCGTCGAACTGAGGCTGAGATCGACGCCCTGACGAAAGGCCTTGCCGCTCGCGCGGTCGATGGCCAGGTCCGCCAGCCGCACCACACCCCCCTTCAGGTAGCGATCGCCGGACGCTAGCGCCCAAGCGCGCTCCACCAGATCGGCGGGTGCACACGGCTTGACCAGGTACTCGGTCACGCCCTGCGCCAGTCCTTCCAGGCGTTCGGCCACCGGGTCTCTTTGCGTCAGCACCAGCAGCGGTGCACTGCTGCTGCGCCGGACGGAACGTATCGCCACATGGGCCGCCGTCGGTTGCACGGCGTCGACAAGGATCAGCGCGTACGGCTTGCCCGCGACAAGCCGCGCACGAGCATCGCAGGGGTCGAGCACATCGACGGTGAAGCCGCATCTTCCGAGCATGCCACCGAACTCGTCGTACCTCGCGTGTTCGGATTTGAGCAACAGGACATTCATGGGTTGGGGCCCTCTGCAGGTGCCGAAGCCGCTGTATCCGAGGCATTCGGGGGCGTGTCGGCTTGCTTGTGCGCGCAGCCATCCAACAGAAAGACGCCCACCACGAGCGCAAGCACAGCGGCATGGGCGACGGCGAAGTTGGAGAAAAGGTTTTTCATTGCTTGTCGTTTGCCCTTGTTGGCTTCAGTCGAGAAGAACGATGCGATCGCTCGCTGCGGGCCGGCAGCCTGCAGGAACAGGCTCCCAGCCGCGGTGCACCACGACCTGCCCGCCGTCGTGACACAGCTCGATGCGCTCGGTCCCGGCGCGTTGCTGTTCCCTCGCGAAGGCTTCCACGGTCGACGGCAGGCTGACGCGCAGCTTCAGCGCGTAGATGTCGTCCACAGGATGGTCGTCCAGGTGCAGCAGCGGCACGAAGTTCGACGCGAAGACGAGTGCGTGCGAACCGACATCGACAGGCTCGGGCCTGTAGGGCGCGTCGCGCAGCCATTGCTGGGCGCGCTCGCGCAGATCATCTCCGTCGGGCAACTTGCCCCATGCGACCGCGAGCGACTCCATGACCCATTGGTTGCAGTTCTGGTAGCGCAGGCTGAACGGATAGGCATTGGCGCTGTAGCGCGCGGCCAGCAGGTGCAAGGCGCGTGGCGCATCGAGCACGGTATTGCGCAGTGCCAGTGCTGCGTCAGGGGGCAGGGTCACGACGGAGACGTAGCCCAGCGCCGGGTCGTCGATGCCCATGACGAAACCGGCCAGGCCCTGGTCGTAGAGGCGTGGGTGCCCTTCGTCGCAGGCGTAGTACAGCTGCCGCGCGAGCCAGGTTCCGCCCGCGCCTTTCCAGGCGATGGCGGCGTGGGAGTAGCGGATGCGAAAGCGAGAAAGATCGAGGCCGGAGCGACTGATCAGCACCGTGTCGCTACCGGTCTGTGACAAGGCTTCCTGCAAGACGGCGGCAAAGCGCAGCACGCGATCCTGTTGACTGGCGTCGAGTGGGGTCACGCGATCGCACAACTGCGAGGATGCAGGGGCCGCGTCCGCAACGCGTGCCGCGAAGGTGCAGATCACCACGAAACCCGTCAGCGCAAGCCGGCGAAGGAAGACCCAAGACATGGTCAGAGACTCACGGGACGCGCCGCCAGTCCGCCGTACCAGTCGTCGGCGAGCACCAGGTAGAACGCCTCGCGTGAATCGCCACGTGCGAATGCGGTGCCGTAGGCGCGCTGTTGTGCATGCACGAGGTCGCCGAGCCCCAGGCGCTCCTTCGCGAACGTGGCCTGCGGCAGCTCGAGCACGATGCGCCGCTGCGCGTCGCTGTCGCTCTGCATTGCGACACGCGCGAAGCCCTCACGGTCACCGGCCTGTGCGATCTCCGTGATGCGGTAGTCGCCCTCGGCCACCTTGTCGCCGTCGAACGAGCTCCTGCTCGACCCGCGCAATGACGTGGACACGCTGCCGCTCGATGCAGACCCGGCACTGGAGGCCGCGGACGAGGGGAAGCTGCCCGCGTGGGCACTGAAAGCCGCGACGAGCAATGCTGCGCTGCCTGCAACACGGAAAAGGGGAGGAAAGGTCATGGAATGCTCCGGTTGTGAAATGAGAGAACGAGGCCTCTTCGCACGGAAGAGACCGGGCCCGGTTCGACGGGCACCGCAGGAAGGTGCACTGCACTTGACGCAGGTCTTGCGCGGCCGAGCCGTATCGCCAGCGGCTTGCACGATGACGCGATGATGAATTTCGTCATTGCAGCCGGACGGCCGGCTGCTCGGCGCCCGCTTTCGAACACGCGCGCGCGGGTCATCTGGTGACGGTCTCGAAACTCAGCTCACCCATCTTCTCGGCAACGGACTTGATGCCCTGGAAGGGGTTGCGGTGGTTGTACTCCAGCGGTGATCGCTTCCCATCGACCACCGCAACAGCCTTGATCTCATCCTTCAACGCAAAGGCCAGCGGCCCCGCAACCACCGAGCCGAATCGCACCACCATGCTGCGCTCCGAGTAGTCCTTGATCGTCAAGGTGATCTGCTTGTCGTTGGCGATCGGAACACCCGCTTTCGCTGCCGCCACGGCATAGCCGGTGCGGATCAACTCTGTGACCTCCACGGGCACTTCACATTTCCCGCAATCCGTCGTGACGGCGATGCCGGGCACGCTCTTTGGCAGAGCCTTCGGGGTTGTTTGCACATCCGTTGCGCAGCCTGCCAGGAGCGAGGCGATGGAGATCGAGGTCAATGCCACCAGTCGAGAGAAACAATTCATGATGCTTTTGTTGATAGAGGGAATACGACGCCGCAGGCAGATCGTCGCTGCGGGGATCGTCTGTTTTCGGTGCTGATCTCAACACCGATGCCAGTGATCCAATGAGCTGCTCAGCTGCTCCAGGGCATCTTAGGAACGCTTCTGTTCATCAGCGTTCGGCAGCGTTAACCAAGGTAAAAGATGGCCTCGGCGAAGCAGGAGAACGGCGATCCGGATGCCAGACACCGCACGCTTGTGCACGGGGACCGGACCGGGCACCCCACCGACGGACGTCGCATCCGCCAAACACATCACTCGCGCAAGTGACGTCACGTGACGCGCGCCTCCTTCGCATCACATTTCGTCATGCTTCACCATCGCCTTCGCTTGTGCAGCGTCTTAAGCTGGACCTCCTTTCATTCAAGGAGTGATTCATGGCGATAGCGAAAGCGCGACTGGTCTTCTGGCTCGCAATGGCGATGCATGCGAGCACGTTCGCGCAGGTGGCCGTAAGGCCCGGTCAGTGGGAATTGACGGGCTCCTTCAAGGGGTTGCCCTTCGGCGATTCCTCGGAGCGTGTTCGAACCACGTGCCTTTCGGCGGCAGCGCTCGGCGCCGTCCCGGAGAAGGCGCTGATGGAGGCCGCGCCTCAGCCCTCGGACGACGCCTCGAAGCCGCCCCCCAAATGCGAGTACTCCCAGGTTCGGCGCGAAGGTCCTACCTCTTCGTGGACATCGACCTGCGAAAGTCCGACGATGACCGGGACCGGAAGCGCAACAACGCAGCCCGACCAGGTAAGCCTGCAGGAAACGCTGGAAATGAAGTTCCTCGGCACCCGCACGATCCAGCACACCGTGAAGGCGCGCCGGCTGGGAGATTGCACCTAGTCGCCTTGCGCAGGAGGGGCGGTCCGCCTTTGGCTGCGAAGGCAGCCACGGGGCGGCCCCCCGCGCGCCTCGTATCATCGGACTGTGATGATCCGTCCGCCGAGCCGGCTCAGTGGATCCGGCCATGATCACGGGCCGCCATCCATCGCCGCCGCGGGCCCGCACTGCTCACGACAAGGAACGCAAGCGGCCGAAACGCCCAGGCCGCATCGACCTTGGCAAGGCCTCCCCGCTGTCAAGACCGGCGATCGGGCGTGCCAACTCTTGGCGCCGTTGTTTCAGGTCGGGCGCGTGGCGGCGAGAACCTCACCAGCCCCGAACAAAGGACCGACACCGGCGATCGGCCATGAGGGGCGGCATCCGGCACCCGATGCTCAGATGGCTCGTCTGCCGATCCCGTCAGGCACGAAAACATACCCGTGCTTGCGTACGGTCTGGATGTACCGTGGATGGGCCGGATCGGGCTCCAGCGCCCGGCGCAGGCGAACCATCGCGGCATCCACCGCGCGCAGGGAGACCTTTTGCTCGCGCCCATGCGACACGGCCAGCAGCCGCTCCCGAGAGATCGGAACGCCGGCGTTGGTGGCCAACTCGGCAAGCATCGCGTACTCGACCGTACTGAGCACGCGAAGTTCGCCACCGCAGTCCAAACTGCGCTGCCCGACCTGGAACACGCAGGCTCCAATCGGGATCGAGGCGCCCGTCGCGAGCGGCGCACCCGGCGTGAACGCGGTGCGCCGCAGCACGGCCCGCACCCGAGCGACGAGTTCGCGCGCGGAGAACGGTTTGCTCAGGCAGTCATCCGCGCCCATCTCCAGGCCGAGCAGCCGGTCGATCTCCTCGTCGCGAGGCGTGAGGAAGATGATGGGCACCTTGTCGCCGTCCGCCCGCAAGCGGCGGCAGGCATCGAGCCCCGACATTCTTGGAAGCCGTGCGTTCAGCACGATCAGGTCGGGGCGCACGCGGTGGATGCGACGCAGCATCTCCTCGGCGCTTGCCATGGGCGTGCTCGCGACGCCCTGCTCCTCGAGGTAGCAGCAGAGCATGTCCCTGAACGCGACGTCGCCCTCCACCACGAAGAGATGATCCGGGCGCCCGAATTCCATCGGTGAGGCTTCCTTGCTCATCGGTCCGCGATGCCACCGGCATCTTCTTGCGTTGCAAGCGACTGCATGGGCCGGGCCGCTCAGCTCTCGGTGACCGAATCGCGTGCAGGCACATCCGGTTCCCGGCGCGCGATGGCGCGCCGAAGCACCTGCAGCAAGTCGTCGACGAAGGTGAAGACGACCGGCACGACGAGCAGGCTCAGCACCGTCGAGGTCAAGAGGCCGCCGATGACCACGATGGCCATCGGCTGGCGGAAGCTGGGCTCCGCCCCGAGGCCGAGGGCGTTGGGCAGCATGCCCGCCCCCATGGCGATGGTGGTCATCACGATGGGCCGCGCCCGCTTGTGGCAGGCGTCGATCAGCGCCTCGAAGCGCCCGAGGCCGCGCTCTCGCCGCGCCAGGATCGCGTACTCGACGAGCAGGATCGAGTTCTTCGTCACGATGCCCATCAGCATCAGGACGCCGATGACCACCGGCATCGAGAACGCCTGGTGCGTCAGCCACAGCGAGAACAGCGCGCCGACCAGCGCCAGCGGCAGGGCCGACAGGATCGTGCCGGGCTGCAGGAAGTCGTGGAACAGCAGCACCAGCACCGCGTAGATGCAGAAGATGCCGATCGCCATGGCGGTACCGAAGCTCTGGAACAATTCGCTCATGCGCTGCACGTCGCCCTGGTCGACGCTGCGAACGCCGGCAGGCAGGGCGCGCAGCGCTGGTAGCTGCATCGCCTCGAGCCGCACGTCACCGATCGCGCGGCCATTGAGCTCCACGGTCAGCGTGACGTTGCGCGAGCGGTCGAGGCGATCGATCTGCGAGGGTCCGCTGCCGAGCGTGACCTCGGCCACCGAGCCCAGGCTCACGCTGCCGTTGCTGCCCGGCACGCGCAGGTTGGCGACGGTGCCGAGGTCGCCGCGCAGCGCCGGGTCCATGCGCACGCGGATCGCGATCTGGCGCTGCGGCAGGTTCAGCTTCGGCAGGACCGTCGAGTAGTCGCCGTAGGTTGCCAGCCGCACCGCGTCGCCAAGCGACTCCGAGGTGACGCCCAGCGACGCCGCGCGCGCGCTGTCGGGGCGCACCTGGATCTCCGGGCGCTGCAGCGCGGCACTCGACGTGACGTTGCCGATGCCCTTGAGCGTGCGAAGCTGCGCCTCGGCCTGCTCGGCAGCGCGCGTCAATGCCTGCGGATCGTCGCTGGCAAGCGTGATCTGCAGTGCTTCGCCGCTGTTGCCACCGCCGACCGAAACACGTACGCCGGGGATCGCTTGCAGCAACTCGCGCATCCTTGCTTCCACGCCCGACTGCTTGAGTTGACGCTCGCCACGTGGAACAAGATTGACTGTCAACGTCGCACTCGTCAGGTCTGCCGAAGATGACATCACGGGTCCTCCCGAAGTTGTCGCGGTGCCGGCGGAGATGAAGACGCCGCGCACCTCGGGCAGCGTGCCCAGCAGCTCTGCGGCACGGCGACTCGCCGCCGCAGTCATCTCCAGCGTGCTGCCGGGTGCCAGCTTGATCGTCACGACGCTCTGGGCCTTGTCCTGTGCCGGCATGAAGGCAGTGGACAGGCGGGTTGCAACACCAGCCGTGGCGATGAAGAAGAACACCGTGGCAGCCACGACGGCACCGCGATTCGACAAGGTCTTGCGCACCCAGCCCAGGTAGCGCGTCATCAGCGGACCATCGGCATCGCCGTGCGCCCCCGCCTTCACCGGCTTCATCAGGTAGGCGGCCATCATCGGCGTCAGCAGCCGCGCGACGAGCAGCGAAACCAGCACCGCGACCGATGCGGTCACGCCGAACTGGCGGAAGAACTTCCCCGGGATGCCGCTCATGAATGCCGTCGGCAGGAACACCGCGACCAGCGTGAAGGTGGTGGCGATGACTGCCAGGCCGATCTCGTCGGCCGCTTCCATTGCCGCCTGGTAGGGCGTCTTGCCCATGCGCAGGTGGCGCTCGATGTTCTCGATCTCGACGATCGCGTCGTCGACCAGGACGCCCACGACCAGCGACAGCGACAGCAGCGTGATCGTGTTGAGCGAGTAGCCCGCCAGCGCCATGAAGCCGAAGGTCGGAATGATCGACAGCGGCAAGGCGGTCGCCGAGATGAAGGTCGCACGCCAGTCGCGCAGGAACCACCAGACGACGACGATCGCGAGCAGCGCGCCCTCGATCAGCAGGTGCATCGAGCCCTCGTAGTTGTCTTCGATCGGCGCGACCGTGTTGCTCGCCTCTGCGATGCTGACCTCGGGGTGTGCCTGCCCGAAGCTGCTGACCGCAGTGCGCACGGCGTTCGCCACACCGACGTCCGAGTAACCGCGCGACCGCGTCACCTGGAAGCCGATGACCGGGCGACCGTCGATGAACGCGAGCGTCGTGGGGTCGGCGCGAGCGTCGCTGATGCGCGCGATCTGGCCCAGCCTCACGTAGCGGCCGTCCGCGAGCGGCACGGTGATCGCAGCGATATCGGCCGGGGTGCCGACGGTCGCGATCATGCGCGTCGACTGCCGCTGGCCGCCGATGTCACCCTGCCCCCCGGAGCTCTCCTTCTGCGTCGACTTCAGCCTGCCCGACACGTCCGAGGGCGTGACGCCGAGGCCTGCCATCAGCGTGGGGTCGAGATCGACATGCACCTCGCGGTCCAGGCCGCCGACGCGGGCGACCGACGCCACCCCCTTCACGGCGAGCAACGCCTTCGTGACGTCGTTGTCGACGAACCAGGACAGGTCCTGCTCGTCCAGCTTGTCCGATGCGATCGTGTAGGTCAGGAAGGCCGAGCCCGCCGTCGTGAGCTTCGACACCGTCGGCGAGGCCATGCTCGACGGCAGCTCGGCGCGCACGCTGTCCACGGCGTTGCGCACCTCGCTCAGGGCCTCCTCGCCGTTCTTGTCGATCTCGAAACTGACGCTGATGGACACCGAGCCGTCCGTGATCGTCGTCGTGACGTGGTCCAGCCGGCTGAGCGAGGCCAGCTTGTCCTCGATCTTGCGCGCGACCTCGGTTTCGAGCTGCGAGGGCGCGGCGCCCTCCAGCGTCGCCGCGATCTGCACCGTCGGCAGATCCATGTCCGGAAAGTCCTGGATCTGCAGCTGCCGGAAACCGATGAGCCCCAGCACGGTGAGCAACGCGAAGAGCAGCAGCGCCGGCACCGGATTGCGGATCGACCACGAAGAGAAGTTCATCGCGCCGCCTCCTGCGCCGCGCCGTGCGTTTCCTTCGACTGGACCACGGTCACCTGCGCCCCCTCGGACAGGAAGGCCCCGCCTTCGGCGACCACGCGCGCATCGGGGGGCAGGCCCTCCACTTCCACGCGGCCGTCCTGCCTGCGGCCGGTCGTCACCGGGCGGCTGCTGACCTTGCCCCCGGCGCCCAGCAGGTAGACATAGGCGCGGCCGTCGCGCAAGGTCACGGCCGTCTGCGGAAGCGTCTGCGCCGCGCGGGGATCGAGTTCGATGACCCCGTTCACGAACGTGCCGAGCCGCGCCAGACTGTTCGCCTGGAGGCTGACGTAGACCGTCGCACGGCCGGTGCTCGTGCTGAGCGTCGGGCCGACCAGCCGCACGCGCCCTCTGGCCAGCTCACCGTCAGGCAATGTCACCCGCACGCTCTGACCTGTGCGCAGGCTCGACACCTGGCGCGCATCGAGCTCCGGACGCCACTCGATGCGGCCCTGGCGCACCATGCGGAACATTTCGGCACCCGCGCTGACGACGTTGCCGAGCACCGCGGACTTCGACGACACGACGCCGTCGTCGACGGCGACGATGCGGGTCTGCCGCAGCTTCAGCTGGATGCTGTCGAGCTCGGCCTCCGCAGACGCAAGCGACGCGCGCGACGTCGCCTCGCTGATGCGGTAGTCCTCCACCTTCTGCGCCGACAGCGATCCGCTTTCTTCGACCATCTTCGCGCGCCGCAGGTTCGAGACTGCCTGCTCCAGCGACGCGCGTGCCTGCGCGACGGCGGCCTGCTGCTTGCGCTGATCGGCCTGCAGGCTCTCGCTGGCCAGCCGCGCGAGCAGGTCGCCGCGCTTGACCTTCGCCCCCACGTCCACCGAGAGTTCGGCGATGCGCAGTCCGCCGGTCTCGGGGCTGACGATGATCTCCTGCCAGGCAGCGAGCTGGCCGCTGGCCTGCACGACGTCGGGCCAGTTCTCGGTCTTCGGCGCGACCACGCTGACGGTCAGCACGCTCGGGGCCTTTGCGTCCGCCGTCGGTGCGGTAGACGCCGTCTTGGGACGTTCGAGCCAAGCGATGGCACCGACCGCCAGCACCACGGCCAGCACACCTGCGCAGATGCGGAATTTTCTATTCGAGAGCAGAGTCTTCATGAGTTTGATTTCGATGCTTCCACCGACCCACCGGTTTGCGATGCGGGCAACGCGGACGCACCCGCCTGCCAGCCTCCGCCGAGTGCCTTGTAGAGGGAGATCCAGTATTCGACGCGGTCGCTCTGCAGCGTGATCAGGCTGATCTCGGCCGACAGGGCCGACCGCCGCGCCTCCTCCAAGGTCAGCAGACTCTCGAGGCCCGCACGCCAGTTCGTCTCGGTGGCCTGGAAGTAGCGGCGGTAGTCGTCGGCCGCGCGTTGCGCCTCATCGACGCGGCGCGCGGTGCTGTCCAGGTTGACCAGCGAACGCTCGACCTCCTTCACCGCGGTGCGCACGCCCTGCCGGTAGTTGGCGAGTGCCGTCTGGTAGTTGGCACGCGCGGTGACGACGGCGGCGCGGCGCTTGCCCCCGTCGAACAGCGGTATCGAAAGCGAGGGACCGAGCGACCATGTCGTGAGCGCCGAAGCGCCCGGCGTCGCCGAGACGGAGATCGATCCCGAGAGCGACAGGCTCGGGTACAGGTCGGCCTGCGCCACGCCGATCTCCGCGCTGCTCGCGGCCAGCTCTCGTTCCAGCGATGCAAGGTCAGGCCGCTGCCGCAGCACATTGGCAGGCACGCTTTGGACCTCCAGTCCGGCCGGCAGGGGCAGGCGGCCGCTGCCGGCTCCATCGCCGGTCTTGCCGCTGGACAGCAACGAGCGCAGCATCGGCTCGTCGCGCCCCGTCAGATCGACAAGAGACTTGACGAGCAGATCGCACTGGGCGCGCTGCGACAGCAGCGTCGAAGTCGTGCTCGCCAGGCTGGCGCGCGCCAGCGCAGCATCGGACTCCGAACTGAAGCCCGCGCGCACCGCGACGGCCGTTGCCCGCTCGGTCTTCGCCGTCGAGACCCGCTCGCGCTCGTAGGCATCGACGAGCAGCTCGCAACCACGGTACTGCACATAGGTGTCGACCACCTCCGCCGCGAGTGACACACGGGCATCGTGCCAATCGGCCACACGCGCGCCGGCGCGGGCTTCAGCCGCCTCGATGTTGTTTCGCACTTTGCCGAACAGGTCGATCTCCCACGCCGCATCGAGGCCCGCGCTGCGTGTCGTCGTCGTTGCCAGTGCGCCCGATACCGACTGCTGCCGCGCGCGGGTGACCGATGCGCTGCCGTCGAGGCTCGGCAAGCCGCTCGCCTGAGAGGTGGTGAGCGTGGCACGCGCCTTTTCAATGGCGGCCCACGCCTTCACGAGGCTCGGACTGTCGCTTTCCGCGATCGCGGTCAGCTGCGCAACGACGGGGTCGTCGAACTGCCGCCACCAGTCGCGCATTGCACCGACGCTGCCGCCATGCGGCAGCACGGCCTGCCAGGCAGGAGGAGTTTCGAGCACCGGCTCGGAGTAGGTACGTCTGGTGGCGCATGCTGCAAGCACGAGGCTTGCAGCACCCAACACGAGGACGGTGAAAAGACGGGTTGCCAAGGGAAGATGCGTAACGCGAGTGAGAAGGCGCGAATCTTAGGAACGCCCTCTGTTCACCTCGGTTCAGAGACGTTAAGCTGGGTAAAAGTCCAGGCACCGATGCGCGCCGGGCCATCAAACGGCGCGATACTGCAAGTCCTATTCACGATCGTCCCATGCCTCGCGTACTTCTTGTCGATGACGACATCGCCCTTACTGAGATGCTGTCGCTCTATCTTGCGCGCGAAGGTTTCGACGTCAATGCAGTGCACGACGGCGAGAGTGGCGCCGCCGAGGCGGTCCGCGGCGCATACGCGATCGTCGTCCTCGACATCATGATGCCGCGCATGTCGGGCGTGGAGACGCTGCGCCGCATTCGCGCCACCAGCCAGTTGCCTGTGCTGATGCTCACGGCGCGAGGCGAAAACATCGACCGCATCGTCGGCCTCGACATGGGTGCGGACGACTATGTGCCCAAGCCCTGCACGCCCGCCGAGCTGGCCGCGCGCATCCGCGCGATCCTGCGCCGCACCGGGGTGCGGGAGCCGGCCAGTACACAACAGGTCAATACACGGATGCTGCAAGTGGGGGAGCTCACGCTGTGGCCCAGCAGTCGACGCGCGTTGTGGTGCGGCAAGCCGCTGGAACTGACAGGCACCGAGTTCAGCCTGCTCGACGTATTGGCGCGTCATGCCGGACAACTCGTCAGCAAGGACGCCATCTCGCAGCAGGCTTTCGGCAGGCCCCTGGCGCGCTTCGACCGTCGCATCGACGTTCATATCAGCAGCATCCGCCAGAAGCTCGGCACGCGCTCGGACGGCCAGTCGTGGATCCAGAGTGTGCGCGGCAGAGGCTATCAGCTGCTGGAAGACTAGCCATGGCGCCACGACGCCGCCGCGATGGACCTGGCCGCCTCTTCTGGAAGCTGCTGCTCGCGATCGTCATGTGCATGGTGCTGGCCATCGGCGGAACGGTGGGCTATATGCAGCTCACTGGCCATGCGCCACCACCACCCGAAGGGATGGCGATGTGGGGTCCGATCCCGATAGTTCCGTTCTTGTCGGCCGTCATCGCGGTGCTGTTCATCAGCCTCGTGTTCGCGTGGTACCTTTCGCGTCCCCTGCGCCACCTGAGCTGGGCCCTCGATCGTTTCGCCGAGGGCCGGCTGGACACCCGGGTCGAACCGCTGATGAGCGGCCGGCGCGACGAGATCGCCGACCTCGCGCGCGACTTCGATCGCATGGCTGTGCGGATCGAGCAGTTGGCGCAGGCCAACCGCGCGCTGATGCACGACATCTCGCACGAATTGCGTTCGCCGTTGACCCGCCTGCAGGCGGCCATCGGTCTGCTGCGCCAGGATCCGTCGCAGACGGCCGTGATGATCGAGCGCATCGAACGCGAGAGCGAACGCCTGGACATGCTGATCGAGGAATTGCTGACGCTGCATCGGCTGGACGCGGGCTCCGCCGGCGCACCGCGGCAGCGCGTCGACGTCATCGAGCTGCTGCAGGCCATCGCCGACGATGCCGGCTTCGAGGCCCACGCATCGCAGCGAACGCTGCAGCTCGATGCGCCGGGCAGCTTCGTGATCGAGGCACACGGCGAGCTTCTCTACAGAGCGTTCGAGAACGTCATCCGCAATGCGCTGAAGTTCAGTCCGGCGGGCAGCGAGATCGGCGTGGAGGCGGTCATCGACGAAGAAGCCGGGGCGCTCGTCACCACCGTGCGGGATCGCGGCCCCGGCGTGCCGCCGGAGATGCTGCAGGCGATCTTCGAGCCCTTCACGCGGGTCGAAGGCAGTGAATCGGTGCGCGGCACCGGCCTGGGCCTCGCGATCGCACGCCGATCGATGCTGCTGCATGGAGGCAGCGTGGAAGCCACCTTGCGCGAAGGGGGCGGTCTCGCCGTGACGCTGACACTGCCAGCACGCGGGTGATGAACTGAAGCGTCGGGGCAAGGCCGACGTTGATTTTTACCCTGCTTAACGTCGCTGAACCGTGGTGAACGTGCAGCGCTCCTACGATCCTTGAACGCTTGAGCAGACTGGCTGAGGGCAGCCACGTTGCACTTGAGCGATCAACGGATGCCTTCATGCCCAACAAAACGCCACTTCTTGACCTGAGGCTTGCAGCCACGGTCGCGCTCTCTCTGTCTGTGCTGCTTCTGTCAGCTTGTGTGCCCCTGGCGCCCCTTCCCCCACCGGTGCCAGTGCCTGCTCCCGTCCTGCTGGCACCACCGGCGCCGGTTCCGCTGGTACCAGGACCTCTGCCGGGACCGATGCCTCGGCCTTGATGCGCCCGTCCTGCGTTCGACCCCAGGCGCCCATGCCAGAGGCCGATCACTCGATCCATGTTTGCCTTTCTGCCCCCTTCCAGAGACCTGTCCATGCCATCCACGCCTGAGCAAGCCCGACGCCCCAGCGGCGTCGCTGCCCCGCAAACGCTGTCGGCCATCCTGCTTGCAGTTGTCACATTGGCCCTGTGGCTGCTTCTGTCCGCAGGCGCCGCCGCGCAACCCGCCCCGGTCGGGCCCGATCCGTTCGCGCCGGTCCCGCCGCCGCCTGTCCCGCTCGCTCCGATCCCGCCTCCACCGGTTCGGCACCCTTTGCCTCCCCCCCCACCCGTTCCGCTCGCACCCGTTCCCCCGCCCGTGGTTGCGCCCCCGGCGCCGCCGCCCTACTACAACCAAGGCGCCATCATCATCGACGTGCCGCCGCCAGCCCCCTATGAGGAGGCCGTACCGCCGCCGCCGTTTGCCAGCGCCATGTGGATCCGCGGCTACTGGGGCTGGGCCGATGGCCGCCATGAATGGGTGCCCGGCCGATGGGAAACGGCACGCCCGGGCTACAGGTACCGCTCGCCGGCCTGGGTGCGGGATGGCCGGGGCTGGCGCCTGAGTCCCGGCGGCTGGACGCGTCGCTGACGGCGGCAGGGTGTGCGCGGAAGGAACCGCCATGCACGGATCGAGCGACTACTGGATAGGCGGGCAGCCTCCCGGCGGCCAGCGGTGGTCCTGCGCCGAGTTCGGCACGGTACTGGACGACGTCGCCACGAGGCAGGCCCTGTTCGGGATGCATGGACGCTACGTCAGGCAATGGAATGCCATCGAGCTCGACCCGAAGCGGAGCCTTCTCGAGCACACGTATCAGGTGCTCGACGCGAAGATTCTCGCGGCCGACGGCAGCTTCGTCCTGCATGGCCGGGCCGACTACCAATCCCACTGGATTCTGGAGATTCTGTTCCGGCGCGGCTTCAAGGAGTTCTACCCATGGACGCTCGAGCGCAATGCCATGCGCTCAACTGCGGACATGCGCAGCGTGCATCTGCACTGGTCGGGCAGCGGCAGGGAAGCATTCGCGCGGTGGCTGGAAGAGGAACAGGCCCCGCCCAGGGAACCTGCGTCCGGTCGATCCATTCTGGTCGGCATGTGGCAACGCCTGCGGGCCATGCAGCCCCGTGCCCGCAACGCGGAAGAAGTCCCACGGCGCGCATGACCAATCTCATGGCCGGACCCATGACCTTCACCTGGCGGAATGCCGCCCGTGGACGAAGGGCGGCCGGATCTTTGCGTATCTTGACACAGGCAGACATCGCTTAACGCATCGCCCTACGACAGTAGGACGATGCCAAGCCATCTCCGATTTCCATGTCATCGCAGGAGTGCTGCCGCAATCGTGGGATTGCTCGGACTTGCAGCGTGCTCCATGCGAACCGATGTCCCCGTCAAGGACAGCATCCCCGCTCCCACGGCCTCCGTCGCTGCGCCCTCGTCGCCATCGTCCACGAAGACACCCGCCGAAGCTGCCGTCTGCAGCGTCGATCTATACGGCGACTCGATCATGCATGGCGGCTACAAGGGCAACCTGCGCCTGGCCGAGCCACCCGCGGCCACGCTGAAGCGCCTGCGGCCCCGCTATGCCGTGCAGGACTTCTCGCTCAATGGCGAGACGGCCACCCTGCGGGCAAAGACATTTGGAAGCGAACCCCGGACAGGGCGCTTTGTCGTCATCGAGCACGGGATCAATGACACGATGCAGCGTCTTCCACTCGAAGTTTCGTTGCGCTCGATGATCGAGACCGTTCGCCGCGAAGGCCGGGAACCCATCCTGACGGGACTTTCCCGGCAGCCGGTGTCGATTCCCGGGCGGACTGCGGCGAATCAATCCATCCGTCGACTGGCCTCCGACTTGCGCGTTCCCTTTGCCGATTGGGATGCCGTGAGATTCACGCCCCAAGAAATGGAGGACGTGCTGCATCCCTCGAAGCCATACTCGGACCGGCTGGTGAAAAGCATTGTCGAAGTCCTCGACCGGCTCGCGCCCGAATGCGTGTGAAGCGGCATCGCTGACGTCGGCAGATGCGGTCCTTCGGATCCCCTGACCGGCCTGCCTGAACTCCGTGGCCAGGCCTCCTTGAACTCGTTGACCACCCCATGAGGCGCTAGGCCGCCCTCAACGCCGCTCTCGCACCTCTTTCGCGCGCTCGAGCGATCTGATGCAGCCAGCCCATGGACATCACACACGGTGCCTGCGTCGAAGGCACTTGTCGCTTCACTGCGACCGTCATCATCGGCCGGTCCACGCGTCACACCATCCATGCCGGCCGCGCTTCGGTGCCTGCATCCGGCATGAAGCCACCAACCTCCACAGCGCAGGGGACTTGCTCACTGCTCCCGCAGGGGCAGGAAGCCCGCGCTCCAGGCCCCCGTCGTGTGCTCAGCGGCGCGCAGCACGCAGTGCCTCGCTGCGTCGGGCGAAACGGGCGGCCCACTCTTCCGCCGGCATGAAGCTGGGGTCCGAGCGCACCACGCGCTCGGTCTGGGCCCAGATCGCCTCGTCGGTGTCTTCCAGGTCCAACGGGTCGCCATGCGGCTGGCTGACGTACCACGGCGTGTCAAGGTACACCTCCACCGTGTTGTCCTCCGGGTCCATGCAGTAGATGGACAGTGCGTTGCCGTGGTTCAGGCCACGCATCTTCGTCGCACCCAGCGCCAGCGCGCGGCCGCGCGCTTCGCGCAAGTGATCGATGGTCTTGACCTTGAACGAAAGCTGCATCACGGTGCTGGGCGCGTCCGCGGCACGACCACCAGCCAGCACCAGCTGGTGATGCTGGTCATCGCGCCCACTCAGGAACACGAGTTCGTAGCGGAAGGTGCCGCCGACGCCCCGATCGGTTTCCTGCATGTCGAACACGCCGGTATAGAAGCGCTTCATCACGACCAGATCGCGGCAGAAGATGCCGCAGTGCGACAGATTGGGAATGTAGGGTGCGTTCACGATGGCCTCGGGCTGAATTCAGTGGGATGCGGGTGGATTCAAGGAGTCAGGACGAGCTTGCCGAGCGAGCCGCCGCTGTCCAGCAGCTGGTGCGCGCGCCGCGCCTCGGCCATCGGCATGCGGGTGGCGCGCGGCGCGCGCACCTTTCCCTGCGCCATCAGCGCGATGGCGTCCTCCATCAACCCACGGCGCTGCGCCACATCGCTGTCGACGGTGTGGATCGAGAAGGTGCGGATCGCCAGGCTCCTGCCGAGCAGCTTGCGCAGCTCGTCGAAGACATCGTTCGAGGGCGGACCCGCGAGGATGTTGTAGGACACGGCCATGCCGAAGGGCGCGAGCGAACGCAGGCAGGCGACGAAGAGCGCGCCGCCGACATGGTCGAACGCGAGGTCGGCGCCGCGGCCCCCGGTCAAGGCCATCACGCGCTCGGGCAGGGTGGCGGGGTCGCCGTCGATGACTTCGCTCACGCCGTTCTCCAGCGCGAAGACGCGCTTCTCGTGCGACGAGGCGGTGCCGATCACGCGCAGGCCGCGTGCACGCGCGACCTGCGCCAGCGCGGTCGCGACACCGCCTGCGGCACCCGGCACCAGGATGGTCTGCGCCGGCAGATTGCCATTGCTCGCGAGCAGTGCGATCGCGAGCTGGAAGTTGCCCAGGCTCACCGCGTCTTCGAAGCCCAGCGCGAGCGGCAGCACGAAGGGCGCCGACTCGCTCATGCAGATGTACTCCGCGTAGCACCCGCCGCGCTGCGCGAGCTCCCGCGCACTCACGAGCACGCGCTCGCCCACGGACAGCTTGGTGACGCCGGCCCCGATCGCATCGACCGTTCCTGCCATCTCGTTGCCCGGAATGGCCGGCAGCGGCGGCATCCACTTGTAGGTGCCGTTGCGGATGAGCACGTCCGGCCCGCCTGCGCCGATCGCGGCGGCCTTGACGCGCACCTGGCCCGGCCCCGGTTCGGGCAGCGGCAGCTCGACCAGCCGAAGAACCTCAGGATCACCTGTTTCGGACAACTGCACGGCGCGCATGGTGTGCTTCGTCATGCTCAACGCTGCCCGTCGTGCGCCGAGACCTGTTCCTTGGCCAGGCCGCCCAGGCGCGAGTGGATGCGTCCGCCGTCGGCCATCACCAGCGCAAAGAGAATCTCGTCGGGCCGCGGCGCGTCCTGGATGCCCACCTCGAAGGTGTTGAAGTGGCTGCGCACGTAGGCGGCATGGATGTAGTGCAGCGGCACCATGAGGCGATAGCCGGTGGCCGCGACGACCTTGGCCGCCGGCACGATGGCCTTGGGGTCGCCCAGCACATGGCGCATGGCCCAGCCGCCGGCCTCGTGCCAGACCGCGCCGTGCTCGAGTTCGCCGTTGACGCCGACGATGGCCGCCTTGCTGTACGCCTCGACCTTGTCCTTGCCGAGCGTGGCCACGAGCTCTTCGGCCAGCGAGGTACCGAGGCTTCGCAGTGCCGCCATGAAAGGCAGCAGGTCAGGTTCGTAGCGCCCGGCGTAGGGATTGCGGATCACCGCGCAGGCGGCGGCGATGCGCAGCGGCTTCGCGGGTGCCGGGCCGCCTTCGTGGAAGACGGTCTCCACGGTGAGGCTTCTCTTGCGCAGCGCGATCAGTGACATGGCTTGATTCCTTCGTTCTTCATTTCGTTTGTTCGTTCATTGCCTGGGAATCTTCGCGTCGGCCACCACCTGGGTCCACTTCTCGAGTTCCCGGGCCACGAGGGCCTTCATCTCCTCGGGCGTGCTGCCGCTCGCCTCGCCGCCCATGTCTTCCAGGCGCTGCCGCACCGACAGGGCCTGCAGCGCGTGCAGCGCCTCGGCATTGAGCCGGTTGACGATCGGGCGCGGCGTGCCCGCCGGTGCCAGGATGCCCGCCCACGAGCGCACGTCATACCCCGCCACGCCCTGCTCCGCAACCGCTGGCACCTTCGGCAGGCCCGGCCAGCGCTGCGGCCCCGTCGTCGCCATGGCGCGCAGCTTGCCGGCCTGGATGTTCGACAGCACTGCCGTGGGCGGCGCGATGATGAAAGGCACCTCGCCACCGAGCAGCGCGGTGACGGATGCCGCATCGCCCCGGTAGGGCACGTGCATCATCGAGACGCCGGCCATCTTGGTGAGAAGCTCGCCCGCGAGGTGGTGCGTCGACCCGATGCCGGCGGTGCCATAGGCGATGGTTCCAGGCGCGGCCTTGGCCGCAGCGAGGATCTCGGCGAGCCCCTGCGCCTTCGAGCCCGCATGGACGACGATCAGGAAGGGGAAGTAGGTGACGGTGGACACGGCCTCGAAGTCGGCCACGGTCTTGTAGGGCAGCGTGTTGTACAGCGCCCCTGCCACCGCATGCCCGCCGGTGGCCAGCAGCAGCGTGTAGCCGTCGGGTTTGGCGCGCGCCACGGTGGCCGCCGCGATGGTGCCACCCGCCCCCGGCTGGGCCTCGACCACGATCGGCTGGCCGAGCGCCTTGCCCATCTCGACGCCCACGGCCCTGGCGATCGCATCCGCGTTGCCGCCCGGGGCGAAGCCCTGGTAGAGCTTCACGGCGCGCTCCGGGTAGCTCTGTGCGAGGGCCTTGAAGGCCGGCCACGCGGCTGCCGTTGCCGCGCCGGCGGCGAGAAGCGTTCTGCGTTTCAAGGTCTTGTCTCCTGGTGCAGCGCCCTGTGGCGGGCGACTCGTGCGCTTGCGGCCCGGCGCGCGTGCGCTCAGTCCTGTGCGACCACCGGGTTGCGAAGCAGCCCCACGGCCTCGATCTCGACTTCGACCACGTCGCCAGGCTTCATGAAACGCGGCGGCTTCTTGCTCCAGCCCACGCCGGCCGGCGTGCCGGTGGCGATCACGTCGCCGGGCACCAGCGTGAAGATGGTGGAGGCATAGGCAATGAGACGCGGGATGGAGAAGATCATGTGGCCCGTGTGGCTCGACTGCACCACCTCGCCGTTGAGCCGCGTCTCGAGCTTGAGCTCGCGCCCGGGCGCGATCTCTTCGGCCGTGACCATCCAGGGGCCGAAGCCGCCGGTCGCTTCGAAGTTCTTCCCCGAGGCGATCTGCTTGGCATGGAACTGCCACTCGCGCACGCTGCCGTCGTTGTAGCAGCTGTAGCCCGCCACGTGATCCCACGCATCGGTCTCTTGGATGTCGCGGCCTTCCTTGCCGATGATCACCGCCAGCTCGCCCTCCCAGTCGAGCGACTCCGACACGCGCGGGCACACGATCGGCCCCTCGTGCGGCGTCTGCGAGCGCCACACGCGCAGGAAGATCGGCGGTTGCTCGGAGAGCTCGCGATGCATGCCCGCGGCCAGCACCTCCTGGTGGTGGTCCATGTAGTTGCGCACCGCACAGACGATCTTCTCGGGCTTCGTGATGACGGGCAGGTAGCGCACATCGGACAGCGGCACATCGGCGGCGAGCCCTGCAACCAGTGCGTCGCGACGCGCGAAGTCCGCACTGGCGATGAAGTCGGCCAACGTGGCGTGGCCGGTGCGCGCGGCCAACTCGACCACACCGCCATCGACGACGGCGCCCCAAGTTTCGCGGCCTGCGAGGGAGTAGGACATCAGTTTCATGCGTTGCTTCTTTCGGATTGGACGTTGCACGGCAGGTCGGCACAGCCCCCGCCCGATATCCATATTAATGCATGAAGACGTTTTTGTGCATAAAAATATCTTCGTGCATGTTTAATCCAAGGCGCATTCACGCGGCCCATGCGGCAGCGAAAGAAGAGCGCTGCCATCGCCAACCACGATGCGTCGGCAGGGGCACGGCTTCCTACACTGCGAAGCCGGAACCACAAGACAACGGAGACAACAACACCATGGCAAGAAACATCCTCCGCGTCGCGGCGGCCCTGGCGCTCACGACGCTGGTCGGCTGTGCGAGCGGCCCTTCACTGCAGGTGGCCGAGATGGGCAGCTTTCATGTCGGCGGGCGCGCCGTCACGCTCGCGGGCCTGCCGCAACGGGAACTCGTGTTCACGCCCGGCGCGCCGCCGCTCAAGCTCGACCCGAACGGCGACTTCGAGGTCGAGGCGCTGTACGCGCGCTACACGCGGCTGTGCAAGCCCAAGGCGAGGTACCCGCCGCTCCTGTGGCACGGCGGTGGACTGGCGGGCACCACCTTCGAGACCAAGCCGGACGGGCAGCCCGGCTGGGAGAACTTCTTCCTGCGCGCGGGCTACGACGTCTACGTGAGCGACGCGGTCGAGCGCGGTCGCGCGTCGTGGGCCCGCTACCCGGAGATCTTCAAGAGCGAGCCCTTCTTCCGCCCGAAGAAGGAGGCCTGGGAGCTCTTCCGCATCGGCGACACCGACTCGTACGCCACCGATCCCGCCAAGCGCCGCGCCTTGCCCGGCACGCAGTTCCCAGTGACAGCCTTCGACCAGTTCGCCAAGCAGGCCATCCCGCGCTGGGGCACCAACGATGCGGCCACCCAGGCCGCCTACGACGCCTACGTGGACAAGGTCTGTCCCTGCGTCATCGTCGTGCACAGCCAGGGCGGCAACTTCGCCTTCAATTCCGCGCTGAAGTATCCGCAGAAGGTCAAGGCACTGGTGGCGGTCGAGACCTCGGGCTCGCCCAACGCCGACACCTATGACTTCGCGCGCGTCAAGGGGGTGCCCATGCTCTGGGTCTGGGGCGACAACCTGGGCAAGTTCGCGTTCTGGGAGCGCATCGCGGCGCAGCAGGAGCAGTTCCGCGACAGCCTGGTGCGCGCCGGCGGCAAGGGCGAGCGCATCGTGCTGCCGGAGATCGGCATCACCGGCAACTCCCACATGCTCATGATGGACCGCAACTCCGACCAGATCGCCGCGCTGATCGACCAGTGGCTAGCCAGGCAGGGACTGAAGAACTGAAGTGCCCGCGATCGCCGGGCACCAGGGAGGCGCCCCGTGGGTGTCAGCCCGAGGAGGCGCTCTTCCCGCAATACCTCAGGCGCCCGTGACGCGGCGTATCGCGGCTTCCACGTTGCGCTGGGTGCTCAGGATGTGTTCGCTCAGCAGCGCACAGGCGGTATCCGCGTCGCGCCGCAGGGTCGCATCCATGATCTTTCGATGCTCGTTGGACTTGCGACGCCCTGCCTGACGATGGCGCGCGGAAAAGCGGCGATAGCGCTCGGCCTGATCGAACAAGCTGGCACTCCACATGCGTTGCCGATCCGACGCACATGCGGCGACCAGCGCCAGATGGAAGGTGCGGTGAACTTCGCTCCACTCCTCGTCGAGGATCACGGGGCCGTCACTGAGCCTTGATTCGACTTTCTCGAGTCGATGAAAGGCGGCGACGACCGCCCCTTCCCAAGCATCGTCACCCAACTCGATCGCGCCGCGCAGCGCATGCACATCGAGCATCAGCCGCATGCCGGTGATGTCGTTCAAGTCCTCCAGCGAGATCGGCGCGACACGAAACCCTCTTCGCTCGTCGGCGCGCACAAGACCTTCCTGCGTGAGGCGGCTGAGCGCTTCGCGCAACGGGCTGCTCGAAAAGCCGTAGTGCCCCTGAAGTTCTTCCAGTTTGAGCTTGCTGCCCGCTTCGAAAGTCCCGATCAAGACATCGTGGCGAAGGCTGCGAAAAGCCTGCTCCGACAGAGGCGTGGAGGAATCGGCTGACGCACTGGAGTTCGTGTAGCTCATGGCGCACATTTTATGCACAAAGAAAGAAAGCATGCAGGGAAAACACCGAGGGCGTTTCTATTTTTATGCATAAACTTCTTTTTCGTGCACATTCAATCGCCAGCTGCGGCAAAGAGCCCTCCCATGTCTTCGATCGAGATCCGCAGGCGCGTCTCGAACGTCGACCCTGCAGCCGGCGCGAGACGGCAGCGCGCGCAGGCAGTTCACCTCCTGTCGCACTCATTCCCATCCGCGCCGCCACGCCGGTGCATGAATCCTGGAGACATACCTTGAACAACACCTTGACCAGACGCCGACTCCTTGCTGCTGCATCGGCCATGGGGCTGGGCTGGGAGAGCCTCGCTGCATTCGCCCAGTCCGCCAATGCGGCCCGGATCATCGTCGGGTTCCCTCCCGGAGGCACAGCCGACAGCCTTGCCCGCGTGCTGGCCCCCCTGATGACGCCGCCGGGGCAAAGCATGATCGTCGACAACAAGCCGGGAGCCTCCGGCCAACTGGCCGCCGAGGCCGTGCGCATGGCTGCACCGGACGGCAATGCACTGCTGCTGACGCCATCGTCCATCTTGTCGCTCGTGCCTCACCTCTACAAGAAGCCCATGTTCGACAGCCTCGGCGATTTCGCCGCTGTCGGAGGCGTGTGCGATCACTCCTTCGGATTCGCGGTTCCGGGAACCTCGCCCATCAAGAGCTTCGCGGAATTCGTCGACTGGTCGAGGAACAACGCCAAGGAAGCGACTTTCGCGACGCCGGGCTCCGGCACGGCACCGCACTTTCTGGGAACCATCCTGGGTCGCGAGATCGGGGCCCCCCTCGTGCACGTGCCCTACAAGGGTGTCGCGCCCGGACTGCAAGACCTGATCGGCGGCCAGGTGGCCTCGACCTTCAACCCCCTGCCGACGCTGCTCGAGTATCACAAGACCGGACGGATACGCATCCTTGCCGTCACCAACCCGAGCCGAGTCGCTTCGCTGCCTGCGGTGCCGACCTTCACCGAGCTCAAGCGACCTGCCCTCGAACTCGTGGAGTGGTATGGCCTGTTCACTTCATCGAAGGCTCCCGCCGATGCGGTCGCCAAGCTTCAGAATCAACTCCGGCTTGCCGTCGGCAAGCCGGAGTTGACCGCCGCAGCGAAGCGGCTGGAAGTGGAGCCGCGCCCGGCGGACGCCACGGAGCTCAGGCACCTTCTCGAAGCGGACTACAGGCGCTGGCAGGGCATCGTGAAGACGACCGGCATCTCGCTGGACTCCTGATGCGCGCAAGGCTGCCGGCGTGCAGCATCACTCGCCCTGGCGCGCCAGCGCACGACGACGTCGATCGACCTGCCGCACGCATCGCCAAGACACTGCAGCACGCGCACGCGGCGCGCTTGACGGGCAGGCGCTGCCCCGGCACCGTCATCGTGCGCATAGGGAAAGCGGCAGCGCCGTGACGGTTGCCGCCTGATCCACTTCCAGTCGGCACATCTTCTCCTCTGTTCCACGCCTCAAGCGCATCAATGGGTTCGCAATGAACGTCGACGTCATCATCGTGGGCCTTGGCCCGACCGGGGCAACACTCGCTGCGCTGCTGGGGCAGCGCGGCGTCCGGGTGGCCGCCTTCGACAGGCTGCCCGATCTCTATCCCTTGCCAAGGGCCATCGGCCTCGACCACGAGGTCATGCGGATCATGCAAGAGCTTGGCATCGCGGAAAAAATCCAGAAGCACACCGCCCCCTACCGCCCCAGCGAATACCGCGGCATGGAAGGCCAGTTGATCAAGCGTCTGGACATGGCGCCCCCACCCTATCGCCTCGGCTGGGCACCGAACTACGTGTTCGATCAGCCCGCCTTCGAGGGCATCATCCGAACCCGGCTCTCGGAACTGGCGACGGTGCAGGTGCATCTGGAGACCGAGGTCACGGCGCAAGGTCAAGATGCCGGAGGCGCCTGGATCGACGTGCGCGTTCGCGGGGAGGAACCGACCACGCGCGTCACGGGCAGGTACCTGGTGGCCTGCGACGGCGGTGCAAGCCCGATCCGCACGCGCCTCGGGATTCCACTGGAGGATTTGCACTTTCATGAGCCCTGGCTAGTGGTGGACGTCCTCGTCAACGAGGACAAGCTCGACAACCTGCCGCAGACCCAAGTTCAGTACTGCGAGGCAGGGCGTCCGTCGACCTTCGTCGTGTTGCCGGGCAACCACCGCCGGTGGGAAATCATGCTCCTGCCTGGGGAGAGCCTGTCTCCTGAATTTCCGGAAAGCGAACTGTGGCCGCTGCTCGAACGCTGGATCAGGCCCGAAGACGGCAAGCTCTGGCGCGCTGCGGCCTATCGGTTCCACGGGCTGGTGGCAAGCACGTGGCGTGAAGGCCGAATCCTTCTGGCAGGTGATGCCGCGCACATGACGCCGCCCTTCATGGCGCAAGGGATGGTCCAGGGGCTTCGAGATGCCCAGAACCTGGCGTGGAAGCTCGACCGGGTCTTGAGCGGCTCGTCGCCGGCTTCGCTTCTCGACTCCTATGGCGAGGAACGCCGGCCCCACGTCGTCGAAACCACGCTGACCGCGATCGAGTTGGGGCGCGTCATCTGCGAGCGCGATCCCGAATTGGCGCACAGGCGCGACGAACGTCTTCTGGCCGAACAGGGCGGGCAGGTGCGAACCGTGTTTCGCCAGAACATGATTCCGCCCCTGAGGCAGGGCCTGATCGCACCGGACGCGCCCGGCGCCGGCTCACTGGTTCCGCAGCCCCGTGTCAGGGCGTCGGGACTCGAAGGCCGACTGGACGACCTGTGCGGGCGTGGCGTCCGGGTCATGGTTCTCGGGGAACTCGATGCGGCAGTGGAAACGCAGCTGCTCGGCCTTTTGGCATCGTGCGGCGGAACGCTGGTCCAGGTGGGCTCGACGAAACAAACGAGAACACCGTCCCTCCACGTGGAAGAACTTGAGGCGGTCATGGCGCCTTGGCTGGCGTCCTTGGGCCAGTCGGTGGTCATCGCGAGACCCGACAACTATGTGTACGGCACCGCGCAGACCCCGGCAGAGGCGATCCCCCTGCTTCAACGGCTTCTTCAGAGCCTGACCACATGAATCGACATCGAGAGCACGCGGATTGCACACGATGCGTCCTGGACACCTGGCCGTTCGGCCCTGGTGTTTGTCAACCGCCCGGGTACGTGTTGCTGTGGCACCTCGGCCCGACCCGGCACTGTGAGCGTGCCCAGATGCGGTGAGCGTTGGCAATCCGGAAGCGATCGCTCATGCGACGATCCAGACGCTGCATGCGCTGTGCCGACGTTTGGAGCTGTCTGTCGATCTGCCGAGCTTCACCGCACGGATCGAGCAGCAGTCCGATCGGATGTTCGCGACCTGGACATGACGGCCCGCGGCATGAAGCAAGGCAGCGCGACCTTTGCCAGTACTCGACGTCCGTAAGATCAGAGACGTCCTACGTCCCAACCTTGATTGAAGCCCGCCTCTGCCATGAGCGCATCGCCGCCTCGCCCGGCATCTCCAAGGGCGTCGTGGCATCTCGAGCGCTACCTGATCGCGTTCGTCTGCGGATGCCTCGGCGACCACGACTTGCTGCGTGCGTGCGCGCCGATGCTGAGAAATATCTGCTGCTGGTCACCCTCAACCTCGCGGCGTGCGTCGGCTTCGCTGGATCGACCACCGCCTCTTGAGGATCACGGACTCGGGCCGGGTCAAGATGGAACGGCAGGACGCTGACGCTGCGGCACGAGGAAATACACACGCCCGTGCGCATTCCTATGCCGCCTATCACGTCGGTCATTGCCGGACTCGTGCGATGGACGTTCAGCATGACGGACGATGCGCAAGAAAAATATCCCGGAATTTTTCGGTAATGGGGGCAAGTCCTCAAGGGCCTGAAGGAGAACCTTCGGGCAGATTGTTGCGCCCGTCCGAATTGGTAGAAATTTTGAGCAAAGTGCCGTTGTTGGTGTGCACTCTTTTGCCATCGACAGAAGTGGCCATATCAAAAAGGCAGATCGCCTGGAACGTTGTTTGGAGTTCGCTTGATGATTTATATAACTGGCCTCTAGAATTTCCGGCGACTTCTCAATTCCCGTCACGCGGCCTTGGCGTTGCCCAAGGGCCACCCAAAATCCGGCTTCATTCATAGAAAAATGAAGTAATCGAATTCAATGGATGAGTACTTATGACAGCAGGAAAGCAGTTTCGCCAAGATGCACGCGCAGCGGACCGCCAACAAAGGAAATGGGCCGCCCGCCTCCATCGAGACTTTCTTCGAAGACAGCAGGTGCTTGTCGTTCCTCGAGCCCACGAGGATCACATGAACCGACAAGGCGTTTTGGCGGCCACCGCCCGTCCAGACCCCTTGCTAGAAACTCCGGTGCAGGTACGTCCTCCTCCAATTGCCTTGGCGGAATCTGTTCCAGTGCTCGTGGCGGAAGTGCCTCCGCAGATAGTGACCGTGCCGACGTTGACTGTGCAGGTAATGCCTGTGCCACCAGTAGCTTTGCCAACAGCACCCATGCCGGCGGTTCAGACTCAAACACAGCCTACGCAGCCACAAAGGCAATTTCGATACAACCCGACGGCAGCCGAATACATACCTCCAAGCGTCCTGCGCGATTGGCAGCGAGACGAGGCCGAGTTCAATAAGCAACTTGAATGGGCAACGGCGTTCGGCGTGGACCTCCAGAATCTGAGAGACCGCAGCTCCGAGTTAAATCATAGATCCACCCTTCTCATACCCAATTCAGAAGAACATCAGCTGAATTACGAAGAATCTGCGGCCTTCTTCAACTGGTTCAGGGAGCATTGCAATGCCGGCTTGCACCATGTCGGCATACATTTGGATCAACAAAAAAACTTCCTGGAAAAACCAGAGCCGCCAAGGCCGAAGAGATTGTTGCCAATTTAATTGGGTGCTTCCCTGACCACGATTACCATGTTCAGAGCTTTTAATCGCACGCGGATCTGGTCGTCATTGGAGAGGAGACAAAAAGTTTCAACATACGCTATCCGCGCCTCTGCCTTACGGCCGCAAATTTTGCCGACGAGTATGGGCCAGCGAATTTATTGAGCCCCGAGCAACTCAGGCAGGTAAATGAAAAGCTAGAAGGCGATGCGGTAGTGAAGTGGGTACGTCAAGGCTTGCCGTCCACCCGCAAAGTTTCATTGAACAAGATCGTCACCGAGCAAATCCTCATGCCCAGAAAACTCAAGTACTTTCACTGGGAGCTCAGCGGCGAGATATTTTGCGACTGGATTTTCGCCTCTCAAGACCATGCTCCGAAGATTCAGGAAATCAAAGACACCATCAATTGGCTGAAGAAAAATGACAACAAGGGCCCGCATGGATTCGTGGAAACCAATTCCCATGGAAAGGTTGCCTTGGACCATCCCAATGTCACATTCAGATTCTTGCTTAACTCCACCCGCAAGCTATTAATCACCGCCTACAAGTGAATTGCCCCAGGTTTTCCTGGTACCTCTGAGTCTCGAGTGCGTATTTCGGCGAACGTGACCGCCCATTTCGGCCCATCGTGACCGGCACGCCGAGGGGTGAATTCGGCGTCATTTCGGCAACGTGACCACGCGTTTCGGTGATCGTGACCGCCCAGGTCGATGGCGGTGCTGCGCAGGGGGCAGAGTTTAGGGGGTCAGATTCGATCAGATCATTGGCTGGCCTCCTGAACTGCCTTTGTTGACTTGGCTGCTGCCCGCGCGGCCTTGCCTGTGCGACGCGACTCGCCCTCGAGATTGAAGCGCCGGCAGCTTTGCATCAATCGGTCGAGGATGGCGTCTGCGATGGTGGCGTCGCCCAGCCAGGCGTGCCAATGCTCGATGGGCAACTGGTGCGTGATGATCGTCGCGCGGTGGCCCACCCGGTCATCAATGACCTCCAGCAGGTCACCCCGGGTGACACTGTCCATCGGACCCGTTCCCCAATCGTCCAGGATCAACACGTCGACCTTGGCAAGCTGTTCGAGCCAACGTCGGAAGGTGCCTGCGCCGTGGAGGATGCGAAGCTCCTCGGCCAGACGTGGCACCCTCAAGTACAGCGCCGAGTGCCCCTGGCGACAGGCGTACTGGGCCAGCGCGCAGGCCAACCACGTCTTGCCCAGCCCGGTGGCGCCGGCGAAGGTCAGCGTCTCGCCCCGCTCGATCCAGGTCGACAGTGCGACGCCCATCAAGGTGGACCTGTCGATGCCGCGCACCGCCTCGAAGCTGGCGTCCTCCAAGGTAGCCGTGGGGTACTTCAGCTGGGCACGCTGCAGCAGCCGGGCCCGCTTGCGGTCACCTCGGGCATAGACCTCGCGCTCGACCAGCAGGGCCAGTCGCTCGTCGAACGACAGGTTCAGGCAGTCGGCCTGTTCTTGCTGCTGCTGCAAGGCGTCGGCAAAGCCCTGCAGCTTGAGTGCGCGCAGTTGGGTCAGGGTGGCGTTGTTGAGCATGGCGTGTGGGTGCAATGGATTGGATGAGTTCATGGTGGGCTCTGGGCTGGTGAGGTCGGTCGTCCTCACTGGTAGTAGCCCGGTCCGCGCAGGTTGGCGTGCGTCGGACTGGTCCATTCGGCTTCGGCATTCAGCGGCACCTGGTCACGGTTGTTGGCCAGCAGGTCGCGCACATGGCGGTAGCGGAAGGCGCCCAGTGCGAGGGCCCGCTCGCAGGCCGCCTCCAGCCGTGCCTCGCCATATCGGCGCGACAGGTTCAGCAGTCCCAGGCAGGAGCGGTAGCCGTGCTCGGGATGCTTGTAGGTCTGCAGCAGCCGGGTGATGAGTTCGCCGCAGGCCATGCCGATGCGTTGCCCCCAATCGATCAGACGCTGAGGCGTCCACTCCAGGTGGGCGCGGTGGGCAGCGGGCATGTGGGCCTCCACCGTGGTGTAGCCGCCGCGGCGCTCGTTGCGGGCGTGGGCGGCCACGCGCTGGCCGCGCAGCAGCAGCTCTACGCCGTGGCGGGTGAGGCGCGCCTCCAGGGTCTGGCCGACGAGCGCGTGAGGCACGCTGTAGCGGTGGCCCTCCAGCTCGACGTGGTAGTCGATGTGGACCTTCACCGTCTTGAAGCGGGCAAGCTCATAGGGTTGGCGCGGCAGCGCCATCAGAGCCGGCGCATCCAGTTCGGCGAACACGCTGGCGCGGCTGCCGGGCAGCTTCTGGAACGGCCGGTCGTTCACGCTCGATAGCAGCTCGGTGATGGCGGTATCGACCTGGGCGACGGTGTCGAAGCGATGGTGGCGCAGCCGCGCCAGCACCCAACGGGTGACGACTTGCACTGAAGACTCGGCAGTGGCCTTATCCCTTGGGGTTCGTGGGCGGGCGGCCAGCACCGAGGTACCGTAGTAGCGGGCGAAGTCGAGCACGGTGTCGTTAGCGCGTGGTTCGTAGCGGTCGGGCGAGGCGATGACCGCGCGTGCGTTGTCCGGCACGATCAACTGCGGCACACCGCCGTAGAAGTGCAACGCACGCACCATGCAGTCGATCCAGTCATCCAGGCGCTGGGCCGGGGTGGCGCAGGCGAAGACGTAACTGGAGGCGGCCATGGCCGAGACGAACACCTGGGCGCGGGCGCCGTCACTCAGTGGCACGGTGGGGCCGGCGAAGTCGATAAACAGCTTCTCGCCGGCGCGCCGGTGTTGGCGCATGGAGCGCTTGAGCGTGCGGGCGAACTCCTTGTAGTGCTCGCAGAACTGCGTGTAGCGCCAGGTGCGGCCATCGGGATGGGCGGCCACGTACTCCTGCCACAGCAGCATGAGCGTCATGCCCTTGCGGTCGAGCTCCCGATGAATGCGGCCCCAGTCGGGTTCGACGAAGGGCTGCGAGGTGGAGGCCCGGGGAAGCAGCGCGCTCGAGAGCTGCCGCTCGTTCCAATGCTGCACGCTCTCCCAGTCCAGGCCGGCGACTGTGGCCAGGCTGACGTACTTGGCGACGACGCCTTTGGAGACCTTGAGGGTAGTGGCGATCTGCTCGTAAGAGAGCTGGGCGTGCCACTTCAGGCGGATGACATCCTTGATCATGGGTAGAGACATTCGTTGCTTGGGCATCCCGCTCCTTCGACGGCAAAGCCGCCGAGGCTACGGTGCCCAGGGGTTGAGTTCTCTACGCAGCGCCGCCGACGCCCGGGCGCCTCCTCAGGAAGGCTCCGGACCGGCGGTCATGAACGCCGAAACGGGCGGTCACGATGCCGAAACGGCCGGTCACGATGGTCCGAAACGCGGACCGGTCACGATGCGCCGGAATGACCGGTCACGATGCCGAAATCGGCGGTCACGATGCCCCGAAATACGCACTCGAGCCTGAGGCCCGATAGGAGGTGCCATGAGCAAACAAAGATATACCGAAGGATTCGGCCCGGCTGCGGAGTCTCCCTGACGGCTGATGCCCCAGTAGCAGCAGGCCCTCGAGACACTCAGCCTCGACAGGCGCTTTTGCGGGAGGACTTGCCAAAGGCTTTTCTTGCGACATGCCCCACCTCGGAGTCCTTCTTCAGAATATGGAGCACGGCCTCGAGCAGCGGAGCTTCCTCGTCAGCTTCGCGAAGCTGGACATCGAGGGCCTTGATCTTCTGTTCGGGCGTCAGCGGCGCAGATGAGGCGGTTCGACACGAGCATGGGCAACCGCGACGTACTCAGGACCGCGTCTTCGGGTCCCTGATGCGGCGGGTGTCGCGCTTGGGCTTGCAGTTGCCGCCACGCAGGTCGGCAGGGGCTGCATTGGCACCAGCGGCCGTGATCGGCGCAAGGGTAGACCGGCCATGGTTGCCAGCAGCGCCGACTTCTGCGGCTTCACATGTGTCGGTGGCCGCGATGAAGATGCCGAACGCCAGGACGCCGACGGCCAGCAGCCCCATCACGAAACGCCATACCTGGCGGAGTTTTCTCTGCCGCGACTGAACGAAAGGAAAGGGCTGCGTCTTGTGCCATCGTGCCACCATGGCAAGCTCCAATAGAGAATCGTTCACACGCGCCGGCACCAATAGGCTGTCGAGTTACGGCACCTAGGAGGCACCGAGCGAGACGTAATGCCATGGATGGTCCATGACCGACATCCTGAACTTCGAAGAAGGAGAAAAAATGAAGACCTTCACTCGGCGGAATCAGGTGGGTCTGGAGTTCCGCGGACTTCGCCTTGGCTAGATGCAAGCGCCTGAATCGCGCGACCCTGGCAGGTTCACCACGACGTCACGGTCCGAGCTTCGCGATCCGCCGCGCATGCGACAGACCTCTCAAGCCTGAGTGCCAGTCACCTGGCTCGGCCCTCTCGAACTACAGACCTCGTGTCGTGTGAAACAACTGCATCAATCCAAAGCCGAATCGAGCGACTTCTGTTTGCAGGCGGAACAGCATGGCGGGTAATCGCCGATACAGGGGAAACTTGTAAAGCTTCAGCTGCTTGCGATCTCCAATGGTGGAGGTCAACCCGGTATCGGACGGGCAAGGCGACGGGACAACGACTCGCAGCTTCAGTCCGAAAAGCCACGCGCGTTCAAGGGCGTGATCGTAAGGAAGACTCATCGGAAGCAAATACTTCGAGAGCGTGCGGGCAGCATTTCTGTTGTAGAGCACGCAGTTCGCATTCATGTGCCGCGAGAGTGGTATTGCGAGTTCGTAGGGGTGGTGAAGACTTGCAGTGAAGATCGGTGTTCCCGAATGGAAACTGGATAGCTTGACGATGTCCCACTGCTCATTGGAAGCAAGAAGGCTCTGCAGAAGTTGCTGGAAGTCTTCTGGAAAGTCGGCATCGTCCTCCAGCACCAGCACCCAGTCGCAAGGCCCCGCGAGAAACTGACGCAGCGCTTCCAGATGGGAGAGATAGCAACCTGCCTCGGCAGGGTTCATTTTCTTGCCGTGTCTGCGTCGATACCCCGCCTCGTCGACATCGGCATGCAGCGCCAGGTCGAGGGTCTTCCCATCGACTCCAGGGATCCGCCGCCACGAGAGATCGACGCGACCCAATCGCCGCCGCATCGCCTCCATGCGATCTGGCGATCGATCGAGGTTGATGACAAAAGTCTGGAGCTTCGGACAGGAAGGAATGTATTCGCGGGTCATGAAGGAAATCAAGAACAGGAAAGCCGGCTCCGACTGTCGAGTTTCCAAACGATGGCGTTCATCGATATCGGCCCCAACGACCATCCGGTCGCCGGAATCCGGCGTGGTCTGGGAGCGTGCATCGCCGGAGGCAGCCTTGTGCGCGGCACTGGAGCAGGAACGGGGTCGTTGATGCACACGATTTCCGCGTTCGCTGCAGGAATGATCACCAAGCACAAAGCCGAAATGCTGGCGAGATAGCGTTGCGACAAAAGAGGTGAGTTCATTGCATGGTGCGACCTGATTCGGAGGCGCGATGATGAACAGACAATGAGCAAACAGTTTGGAGACGGTGGCCGGCGACATCGTTGTTCTGTCGATGGGGCTGCATCCTGCCCCGCGCATTCAGCCGCCTCTCGGTGGGCGAAGCGATGGTTGGCTGTGGTTCTGGAAGGCAACCGCCTTCGCGGTCTGTACGCTCGAGGTGCGCATTTCAGCGATCGTGGACGCCTGTTTCAGGCTGATCGCGGACGCTGTTTCAGCGCCATCGTGGACGTGCAGGGGATGCACGCAAGCAAGGGGTTCAATGTATCTCAATCGTCCACGATCAGTTTGAAGCGCACTGACGCGAAGCGAGGTTCCAGATGTTTGGTGAGGGTTGCGGCGCAGACTTATCCACGGCGGCGGACGGCGCTTGCGACGTACCGGCCGACGCGGTGGATAAGTCGTCTTGCAGCCCACAGTCGTGGGCGGTGAGCGCGGTAGTCATTTCATGGGCTCCTCATCGCGCAGCGATTTGCCTTTGAGCTCGATCTTGTGACTGCTGTGCACGACACGCTCCAGGATCGCGTCGGCGAGGGTTGGGTCGTCCAGGTAGGTGTGCCATGCTCGTACAGGCAACTGGCTGGTGATCAGCGTCGAGCGCGTGCCCACGCGATCGTCCAGCACCTCCAGCAGATCGTTTCGCTCGGGCGCGCCGACCGGGGAGATCGCGAAGTCGTCGATCACGATCAGATCGAGCTTGGCCAACTGCGCCAGACGCCGGGTGAAGCTGCCGTCGCCGTGGGCGACCTGCAGCTCATCGAACAGGCGCGCAGCGCGGGTGTACAGGACCGAGAAGCCCGACCTTGCCGCCTGGTGCGCCAGCGCGCATGCCAACCAGGTCTTGCCGCATCCCGTCGCGCCGGTGATCAGCAAGTTCTGCGCGTTTCGCAGCCAGTCGCCGCCGGCCAGCGCGGCCACCTGGGCGCGGTCCAGCGAACGACTCGCGCGCCAATTGATGTCCTCCACGCAGGCCGTGCTGACCTTCAACCGGGCGGCCTTCATCAGACGCGCCACCCGCTTGTTGTCGCGCCATGCGATCTCGCGCTGCACGAGCATGGTCAGGCGCTCGTCGAAGCCCAGTGCGGCCGCCGCGGTGCTCGTAGTTTGCTCCTCGATTGCGCGCACCATGCCGTCCAGGCGCAGGCTGCGCAGTTGGTCCAGGGTGTGTTCATTCAGCATCGTCATCTCCTTGAGTGGTTCAGTGGTAGTAGTCCGGGCCACGCACGTTCTCGTGAGCGGGCAGCGGCGTGGGTGTCGTCGCGAACAGGGCGGGCTGGCGGTCCAGGCCGTTCTTCAATATCGAGGCGACGCTGCGGTAGGTCGGCGCGCGAATCGCGAG
The DNA here is from genome assembly GCF_051992195.1 of Variovorax sp. YR566. Classification (NCBI taxonomy): domain Bacteria; kingdom Pseudomonadati; phylum Pseudomonadota; class Betaproteobacteria; order Burkholderiales; family Comamonadaceae; genus Variovorax; species Variovorax sp. YR566. The sequence goes on from NZ_CP197092.1 coordinate 6,523,387, forward strand.
CGCTCGAGCACAGGCGGCTTCCAGCCGTGCCGGCGTGTACTCGCGCGCCAGGCGCTGCAACCCCAGGCAGGCGCGGTAGCCCTGCTCCGGATGCGGGCGGTGTTCGAGTTGCCAAGTCACCACCGCCGCCGCACTGACGCCGATGCGCCGGCCCCAGTCGATCAGCTTCTGGGGCGTCCACTCCAGGTGGGCGCGGTGCGACGCCGGCATGTGCTCGGGCGCGGTCGTGTGCGCGCCTTTGCGGTGGCTCAGCGCATGGCAGGCCACACGCTGGTTGGCAGCGAAGCACTCCACCAGGCTGGCGCTGACGCGCAGATCGACGGTGGTGCGCACGAGAGCGTGCGGCACGCTGTAGTAGTGACCGTCGAACTCGACGTGGTAGTCGATGTTCACCTTGGCGCTCTTCCACAGGCACGCCTCGAAGCGCTGGGGCGGCAGCGGCCGCAGCGCGGGCGCGTCCAGCGTCTCGAAGGCGCTGCGCCGACAGCCGGGCAGCTTCTTGAAGGGGCGCTGGTTCAGATCGACCAGCAGCGCGGCGATCGCCCGGTTGAGTTCGTCCAGGCTGAAGAAGCGCCGGTTGCGCAGGCGCGCCAGAATCCATCTCTCGACCACGAGCACCGCGTTCTCGACCTTCGGCTTGTCGCGAGGATGGGCCGGGCGTGCTGCGAGCAACGCACAGCCGTAATGGGTGGCGAACTCGTCGTATAGGCGATTGGGTTCGGGGTCGTAGCGATCTGGACTCTTGATCAACGCGCGGGCCTGATCGGGCACGATCAAGCGCGGCACGCCGCCGAAGAATTCCAGCGCACGCACCTGGGCGCCGATCCAGTCTGCGGTGGTCTGACGCGCGGTGGCGCAGGCGTAGGTGTAGTTGGACGCGCCGAGCGTGGCCACGAAGATCTGCGCGGCGGCGAGCTCGCCGGTGGCCGCGTCGATGAGCGCAACGGTCTGGCCGGCGTAGTCGACGAACAGCTTCTCGCCGGCGATGTGGGTCTGGCGCATGGACCGCTTCAGCCCGAGCGCCCACGCCCGGTACTTCACGCAGAAGCTCGTGTACTTGTAGGCCTGCTGGCCTGCCCCGACGAGGCTGCGGGCGTACTCCTCCCACAGCAGCTGCAGGGTGACACCGGCGCGCTTGAGTTCCTGATGGACCAGCGCGAAGTCGGGGCTGAGTTGGTGGCTGGAGCGGGGCAACGCCGGTCGATACAGCCGGGATTCAAGCTCCTCGTCGGTGAGCGTCTGGGCCACCACCCAGTCGATGCCTGCGGCGCGGGCGAGCGAGACGTACTTGCCCGCGACGCTCTTGGAGATCTTGAGCGCTCGGCTGATCTCGTTGTAGCTCAGGTCTGCCTGCAGGTGCAGGCGCAATGTCTCTCGGATTCGGCGCATCGTGATTCTGTTCGTGGGCATCAGGCTTCACCGCAAAAGGCGATGAGCTTGACGCCCGGTCAAAAGATCACTTGCGCGCTCCCCAAATCGTCCACGATCGCGCTGAAACAGCGTCCACGATCAGTTTGAAATGCCGTCCACGATCACGTTGAAACGGCGTCTTCGATCAGCCTGAAACGCCGTCCACGATGGGCTGAAATACGCACTCGAGCCGCCTAGGCAGTACTGCCGCGCCGGATTGCGGCGAGCGAGGGAAAGCGTCCACATCTGCGCTTGCTCTTGGGCACAACAGGGTCTTGACGCCCATGCTCGTGGGCATCAACAAGAACACCCCAACTCAGACGCTGCCCTCGTCGGCCGACGAGCCCCAACCTCTGCTCTTCGCCCGCAAGCAGGGCCGTGTTGAGCGCCGCGTCACCGAGGTGATGGCGGTCATCCTGGCTGATGAGCGACACATCTGCAGCACCAACTCCCGTGCGCGTCGCCGCACTGCTCGTGCATTGAGCGCTGCGTAAGCTCGAATGCCATCGACCGACTATCGGATGCGAAGCGTAAGCGCATGGGTGCTCCGCATCGCACCGAGGTCCGGTCCGCTGTGAAGTCGACAACCGGGTCGAAGCCGGCCCCGGACGCTTGAGCGTGATTTCTGAAGAAGGCGATCAACCTGTGCGACGTTCATCGCCGCAGTTCGCTGAAGCGAGTTTTGAACCTCGCAGGACTCGCGCATCCTCACGCGGCCAGGAAGCTCAAGAAGGTGCAGCCATGCCATATGCCAGGGACACTACGACCGCTTCGCAGAAGCCTGAACCGGCCTTCTATCGGCTCGGTGACGTGATCCGCATCACTGCCTTGAGTCGCTCCACCATCTATCGACGGATTGCTGCCGGTGCTTTTCCGCCTCAGGTGTCGCTCGGCGGACGAGCAAAAGGATGGCGCAGAGAAGCATTGCAGGCATGGGTCGGCAATCCTTCCGATTTCCACTCGTTGACCAAATGAGATTCAGGAAAGCCGATCGAACGCTCACTCCTGACGCATCGTGGCAGCCTGCGCTCTTTGCATCCACGAAACGCACCGACGATTTGGCACGCCTCCAAACCTCGGCGTACGGCTCACGAGATGGAGTGCAGCGCCGAGATAAATCTCTCCGTACAGAAATCACCGTCAAGATTTGTCGGTACTTTTGTCGATACTTTTCAGACTGAGCTGGGGAGAATTCAACATAGGCAGGGCTGTCCGGCCGTTTTTTGATTCCTGTCGAGCACCAGCAAGCCCCCCTGTTCAGATACCCGTTGCCGAAGCCTTCGGCGACTGCCGTTGCGCGAGCACTCGTTACGACCCCAGCGCGTAACAACGCTACGTAACAAGCGCCGAAGAGCGCACAGCCAAGGGCTTTCGCCGATCTCCATCGCGGCACCGATCCGGCAAAAAATTCATATGAATCAATAGCTTGCACATTCGGCGCATGCGCGCTCGATGTATCGCGAAAATGCGGCACGCAAGTTGCCCCGTCAGTAAGTCCCACCACCGAGGAGACTGCCATGACGGATGCCAATGCATCGATTTCTTCGATCGCCGGAGGCGCCGACAACGGTGCCGCGCCGGTGGTCATCGCCCAGGCGACAGTGAAGCCGATTGCCCCCATGGGCACTACCGCCGCCGCAGTTCAGCCCGCGGCACCGGCCGGCATCGGATCGCTGTCGAACGCCACGCCCGGCACGGTCCTCATGCGCGACGGCGTCTCGATTCCCGTCGACGGCAGCCAGGCGCTGATGGCCGGCGACCGCGTGATCGTTCCGCAGGACGGCCACGCCAATGTTCTCTTCCCCGGATCGGCCACCAACACGGCGCCGCTGTCCGGCGTCTTCACGGGCGGCACCGACGCCACCATCAGCACGACCAAGCTGGCCAGCGGCCTCGAGCAAGTGAATGTGGACGTGGCCTCGGGCGACCTGGAAGTGACTTCGCCCGACAGCGACGCGGAAGCCGCAGCGCTTGCGGTGAGCAAGAAGACCGCTGCCGGCAGCGGCATCGGCCTGGGTGAATTCGCGCTCGGCGCACTGGGTGCCGTCGCGCTCGGCGCCGCGCTGAGCGGTGGCGGCGGCAGCGACGCCGGCGCAGTTCCTTTCTTCGTTCCGGGCGTTGGCGACAGCGATGCCGACGCAGATGCAGATGCAGATGCAGATGCAGATGCAGACTCGGATGCGGACGGTGATGCAGACGCCGACGCCGACGCCGACGCCGATGCGGATGCGGATGCGGATGCGGATGCGGATGCGGATGCGGATGCGGATGCAGATGCAGATGCAGATGCAGATGCAGATGCAGATGCGGACGCTGATGCCGACGCGGATGCAGACGCAGACGCAGACGCAGACGCCGATGCGGACGCTGATGCCGACCACCTGCTCGATCCAGGCGACAGCCTCGCCGGCCATCTGCTCGGCTCCCTGGACAACGTCCTCGGCCTCGGAGGTGGCAGCGCCGCTGCGGCCAGAAGCGTCGCCGCCAGTTCATCCGGCACATTGGCATCGCTGATGCCCGCAGCCGACGGCCTCACGGATCTGCTGGACGACGTGCTTTCGCCGATCGCGGGCAACGAGTTCAGGCCCGACGATCCGAACGCGTTCGATCCGCTGGACAACACCGTCGACAACCTGGCCGTCAACATCGGCGGCGTGCTCACCCCCGTGGTGGACGGCCTGCTGGGCGACGGCTTGACTGACGCGCTCGTCGGGTCGCTGATCGGCCAGGTCGACTACCTGACCGATGCGTTGGGCAACATCCTCGAAAACGTGCTCGGCAGCGAAGGCCTGCTCGGCGGCGTGACCACCGGCCTTGGCATCGACGGCCTCGTGGACGAACTGGTCGGCACCGACGGCGTGGTCGGGCAGGTGCTCGAAGGCCTGCTGGGCGACGGCAGCCTGCTGGGCAACGTGCTCGGCGAAGACGGTCTGATCGGGCAACTGCTTGGCGATGACGGGCTCCTTGGCGGCCTGCTCGGCGGTGACGGCGGGCTGCTCGGTGGCGTCCTGGGTGATAACGGCCTGCTGGGCGGTCTGCTTGGCGGCGACGGCGGCTTGCTCGGTGGCGTCCTGGGTGATAACGGCCTGCTGGGCGGTCTGCTTGGCGGCGACGGCGGCTTGCTCGGTGGCGTGCTGGGTGACGACGGCCTGCTGGGCGGTCTGCTTGGCGGTGACGGTGGCTTGCTTGGCGGCGTGCTCGGCGGTGTTGACGGCCTCCTCGGCGACGATGGCCCGTTGGGCGGCGTGCTCGGCGGCGACGGCTCGCTCGCCGGCTTGCTGGGCAGCGAAGGCCTCACCGGCGGCCTGCTTGGCGAAGGCGGGCTGGTCGACAGCCTGCTCGGACCCGACGGCGCGGTTGGCGACCTGCTGAGCGAGACACCCCTGGCCGGTTTGCTCGGGGGAGATGGCGGCCTGCTCAGTGGCGTGCTGGGCGATAACGGCCTGCTGGGCGGCCTTCTCGGTGACGACGGCCTGCTGGGCGGTGTTCTGGCCGACGACGGCCTTCTCGGCGCCGAAGGCCCGCTCGGCAGCCTGCTGGGCGGTGACGGCGGCTTGCTCGGTGGCGTGCTGGGCGACGGTGGTCTGTTGGGCGGTCTGCTTGGCAGCGATGGCGGCCTCCTCGGCGGGGTCCTGGGCGACGACGGCCTGCTTGGCGGCGTACTCGGTGGTGATGGTGGTCTCCTCGGCGGCGTCCTGGGCGAAGGCGGTCTGCTGGGCGGCGTGCTCGGCGGGGACGGTGGCCTCCTTGGCGGTGTCCTGGGTGACGGCGGCCTGCTCGGCGGTGTCCTGGGTGACGACGGTCTGCTAGGCGGTGTGCTCGGCGGCGTGACCGGCGGCGACGGCGGTCTCCTGGGCGGTGTCCTGGGTGACGATGGCCTCCTTGGCGGCGTACTCGGCGGCGGCAGTGGCAGCGGTGGCGGCCTGCTCGGTGGTGTTCTCGGCGAGGACGGCATCGTGGGCAACCTCCTGGGCAGCGACGGCCTGGTCGGCGGCCTGCTGGGCGCGGACGGTCTCGTCGGCAGTCTGCTTGGCGCGCTGGGCGGCGACGGCGCCGTGGCCAACGTCCTGCAGCCGGCGGGCGACGCAGTCGCTCCGGCAGTCGAGACCGTAGGCAGCACGGTCTCCCACGCCGCGGCTCCGGCAACGGACATCCTGGCAGGGGCCACGGGTGTCGTGGCACCGGTGGTCGACACGGTGGCCAGCGTGGTCGAAGGCGCGGGCCATGCCGTCGGCTCGGGCCTGACCGAAGTGGTGGCGCCGATCACCAGCCAGGTCGAGCAGACGGTGAACCACGTCGTGAGCCCGGTCACCAACATCCTGCACGGCCTGCTGGGCTGACTGTAGGCAAGCACCCACGCGCCCGGCCTGCCTTATCCCGCAGGCACGGGCCGCGCACGCGGTCAAAGTGGAGGCTTGAAGGTCTTCGGCAGGCAGCATTTGCCGAAGGGCTCCCGGTTCCTCCTCACGGCGCATTCCTGCGTCGTTAAGCGCTCCCTCGAGGAGCGCTTTTTTTTTGACTTCAGTGTGTTTCGCGGCGCAACTGCTGCACGTCTTCATGCAGCGACTGCGCCCAGGCGCGGCGCTCGCGGCCGTGCGGGTCCTGCGGCTCGCCGAAGCGCACGATGGCCAGCAGCGGCGGCGCGCGCAGCGTATTCCACAGCGAGGCGGCGAGGCTGTCGTCGTCGATGTAGCGCGGGGCCTGGCTGGTCTCGCCGGTGGCGGCATCGGCAAAGCGCAGCGCGGCGGGCAGCACCGGCGCGCCGGAAGAAATGGCCGCCTGCAGCAGGTTGGCGTGGAACGGCAGCAGGCCACGGCCGTCGCTGGTCGTGCCTTCGGGAAACACGCCGATCAGGTCGCCGTTGCGCAGCGCCTCGGTCATGTGGTGCACCACGCGCAGTGCGTCGCGGCGGCGTTCGCGCTCGATGTAGAGCGTGCCGGAGCCGTTGGAAAGCGTGCCGATCAGCGGCCAGTTCTTGACGTCCGACTTCGACACGAAGCGCACATGGCGTGCCGCATGGAGGCAGGTGATGTCGAGCCACGAGAGGTGATTGCAAATGAGCAGCACCGGCCCCTCGGGCGGCGGCGTGCCCTGCACCTTCAGCGTGATGCCCATGATCTCGAGCATGCGCCTCGACCATGCCTGCACGCGCGCATTGCGCTCTGCCTGCTCGAGGCTGGGAAAGGTGAAGCGAATCGTCCACCAGCCGACCAGCGCATGCCCCACCGCGTGCAGCAGGCGCCAGCAGGCTTTCAACGAATGAACCATCGGGGCGTCGTTCTTTCTTTCTGTCTGTCAGCCGTGCACGACCCGGCCCGCCACCAGCGTGTGGCGTGCGCGGCCCTGCATCGGATAGCCGGCGAACGGCGTGTGCTTGCCCTGGCTCTTGAGCGCATCGGGCAGCACCTGCCATTCGAGCCCGGGGTCGGCAATGCACAGGTCGGCCACGCCGCCTTCCACCAGGCGGCCGATGCCGGTGCCCGCGTCTTCAGCGGCCAGCAGGCGCGCTGGTGCAGAGGTGATGACCTCGATGGCGCGTGCCACACCCGCGCCACTGCGCTCGCCCCATTGCAGCGCGAGCGGCAGCAGCAGCTCGAGCCCGGTCGCGCCGGCTTCGCTTTCGGCAAAGGGCAGCGTCTTGGCGTCGGCCTCGACCGGCGTGTGGTCGGACACCAGCGCGTCGATGGTGCCGTCGGCCAGCGCGGCAGAAAGCGCCTCGCGGTCGCCTTGCTGGCGCAGCGGCGGGTTCAGGCGTGCACGGCTGTCGAAGTAGCCGATGTCGGTGTCGACCAGGTGCAGCGAGTTGATGCTGACGTCGCAGGTGAGCGGCAGGCCCTGCGCCTTGGCTTCGCGCACCAGCGCCACGCCGCGGGCGCTGGAGATGCGGCACAGGTGCACGCGTGCGCCGGTGGCCTTCATCAGCTCGACGATGGTGAAGATGGCGATCGTCTCGGCCGACACGGGCACGCCCGCGAGGCCGAGCCGCGTGGCGAGCGGGCCGCTGGCCGCAACGCCCTTGCCGAGGTCGCGGTCCTGCGGACGCAGCCACACGGTGTAGCCGAAGGTGCTGGCGTACGACAGCGCACGCTGCAGCACCTGCGTGTCGGCCAGCGGCACGTCGGCCTGGCTGAAGCCGATGCAGCCGGCCTCTGTGAGCTCGGCCATCTCGGTCAGCACGCCGCCGGCGAGGTTGCGCGTGAGCGCGCCGAGCGGAAACAGGCGCGCGCACTGCAGCTTCTCGGCGCGGAACTTGAGCATCTCGACCAGGCCGGGTTCGTCGAGCACGGGGTCGGTGTCGGGCGGGCACACGAGGCTGGTGACGCCGCCGGCAATGGCCGCGGCCATTTCGCTTTCGAGCATGCCTTCGTGTTCGTAGCCGGGCTCGCGCAGGCGCGCGGCAAGGTCGACGAGGCCGGGGGCGACGATGCAGCCCGCGGCATCGATGGTGCGCTCGGCCTTGAAGCCGGCAGGGATGCGGCCGATGCCGGCGATCTTGCCGTCGGCGATGGCGATGTCGGCCTTCTTGTCTGTGCCCGAAGCGGGGTCGACGAAGCGGCCGTTGGTGATCAGTGTGTTCATGCTTCGTTACCTGCCACGATGCTCATCACCGCCATGCGCACGGCGATGCCGAAAGTGACCTGCGGGAGGATCACGCTCTGTTTGCCGTCGACCACGGCGGAGTCGATCTCCACGCCGCGGTTGATCGGGCCCGGGTGCATCACGATGGCGTCCGGCTTGGCCAGCTGCAGCTTCTCGGGCGTGAGGCCGAAGGTCTTGAAGAACTCCTGCGACGACGGCAGCAGCGCGCCGCTCATGCGCTCGTTCTGCAGGCGCAGCATGATGACCACGTCGCAGTCCTTGATGCCCTCTTCGAGCGTGTGGCACACGCGCACGCCCATGCCGGCCATGTCGCTCGGCACCAGCGTCTTGGGGCCCACCACGCGCACTTCTGCGCAGCCGAGCGTGGTGAGCGCATGGATGTCGGAGCGCGCCACACGCGAGTGCAGCACGTCGCCGACGATGGCGACCGTGAGGTTCGAGAAGTCTTTCTTGTAGTGACGGATCGTGTACATGTCGAGCAGCCCCTGCGTCGGGTGCGCGTGGCGGCCGTCGCCGGCGTTCACCACGTGCACGTGCGGCGCCACGTGCTGCGCGATCAGGTACGGCGCGCCCGACTCGCTGTGGCGCACCACGAACAGGTCGGCGGCCATCGCGCTCAGGTTGGCGATGGTGTCGAGCAGCGATTCGCCCTTGGTGGCCGAGGAGCGCGCGATGTCGAGGTTGATGACGTCGGCCGACAGGCGCTTGGCCGCGATCTCGAAGGTGGTGCGGGTGCGGGTGCTGTTCTCGAAGAACAGGTTGAACACGCTCTTGCCGCGCAGCAGCGGCACCTTCTTCACCTCGCGGTCGCTCACGCTCGTGAAGTTGGCGGCGGTGTCGAGGATGTGCGTGACGATGTCCTTGGGCAGGCCTTCGATCGACAGCAGGTGGATCAGCTCGCCGTTCTTGTTGAGCTGCGGATTTCGCTTGTAGAGCATTACTTGCTTTCCTCCACCTTGAGGCTGAAGGCGCCGTCTGCGGCGCGGGCCAGGGCAAGCAGCTGGGTGTTCGGCAGCGTGAGCGTGGTGGCGGCGAAGTCGGCGGCCACGGGCAGTTCGCGTCCGCCCCGGTCCACCAGCACCGCCAGGCGCACGCTGGCGGGGCGACCGAAGTCGAACAGCTCGTTGAGCACCGCTCGGATGGTGCGGCCGGTGTAGAGCACGTCGTCGAGCAGCAGCACGTCGGTGCCGTTCACGTCGAAGGGCAGCACGGTCTGCGCGCTGGCCGAGAGGCCGCGGCGCGCGAAGTCGTCACGGTGCATGGCCGACGAGATGACGCCGGGGGCGCCGCTCAGGCCCAGGTCTTTCTGCAGGCGCTCGACCAGCCAGGCGCCGCCGGAAGTGATGCCGACCAGCCTGGTTTCAGGGCGCATCAGCGTCTTAACGCCGGCAAGCAGCTTGGTGTAGAGCGCTTCGGCATCGGGAATTGAACTCACGTGAGACTCCTCAAGAATTGCTCCAGGATGATGCAGGCCGAGGCAGCGTCGGCATCGCGCGCGCCGGAGGCCAGCGCCTCGGTGGTGCTGTAGCGCTCGTCGACCTCGAACACCTGGAGGTTGAAACGGCCGCGCAGCTGGCGCGCGAACTTCTGCGCGCGGCGGGTGTTCTCGTGCGGGGCACCGTCGGGGTGGTAGGGCACGCCGATCACCAGCGCGTCGGGCTGCCATTCCTTGATGCGGGCCTCGACCTGCGCGAAGCGGGCGTCGCCCTCGGCCTTGATGGTGGGCTGGGGGGTGGCCGTCTGCAGCAGCCGGTTGCCGCTGGCCACGCCCGTGCGCTTCAGGCCGAAATCGAAGGCCAGGAAGGTCTGGAAATGGGCTGGGACGGGAACGGCAGCAGCGGGAACGGAAGAAGAAGCAGTAGGAGCGGGAGCGTCTGGCATGGCGGCTGCGCTCATGCGTGTCCGGCGTCCGGCGACAATTTCCACGCCTCGAGGCCCAGCAGCAGCAGCGCCCTGTCGTAGCGCTGCTCGATCGGGGTGTCGAAGATCACGGCCGGGTCGGCGCCCACGGTAAGCCAGCTGTTCTCGGCCAGTTCGGACTCGAGCTGGCCTTCGCCCCAGGCCGCATAGCCCAGCGAAACCAGCACCTTGCGCGGGCCCGCGCCGGTGGCCAGGGCCTCCAGCACGTCCTTGGAGGTGGTCATTTCGAGCCCGCCGGGGATGGTCATGGTCGAGGCGTAGACCGATTCCTCGGGCTTCTCGGCCTGGGTGAAGACCGGCTCGTGCAGCACGAAGCCGCGTTCGGTCTGCACCGGGCCGCCTTGGAAGACGGGGGCTTCGCCCAGCTCGGGGCGGGCCAGATGGAGCTCGATCTTCTCGAACAGCACCCTCAGGTTGATGTCGCTGGGTTTGTTGATTACCAGGCCGAGCGCACCGCGCTCGCTGTGTTCGCAGAGGTACACGACGCTGCGGTTGAAAGTTTTGTCTTCCATCCCGGGCATCGCTATCAAAAAGTGATGCGTAAGGTTCATCGGGGCAGAATCGGCGGCCATATGCCTCCGATTTTACTGGCCGTTGACAAGACCTATCCCAAAGGGCTCATGTGGTTCCGCCGGGATCTCCGGGTGGACGACAACGCGGCCCTGTATCGCGCGCTGCGGGCCTGCCGCCAGGTGGTCTGCGTTTTCGTGTTCGACAAGGCCATCCTCGACGCCCTGCCCACGGTCGACCGCCGGGTCGAATTCATCCGCGAATCGCTGGTGGAGCTCGAGGCCGAGCTGCGCGCGCTGGGCGGCGGGCTGATCGTGCGGCATGCCGCGGCGGTGCAGGAAATTCCGGCGCTGGCGCGCGAGCTCGGCGTGCAGGCGGTATTTGCCAACCGCGACGACGAACCCGACGCGCTGGAGCGCGACGCCAAGGTGTTCGGCGCGCTGGCCAATGCCGGCGTGGCCTTCCACACCTACAAGGACTCCACCGTCTTCGACCGCGACGAGGTCATGACCAAGACCGACCAGCCCTACACGGTGTTCACGCCCTACAAGCGGGCCTGGCTGGCGAAAGTCGATGCGTTCTTCCTCAAGTCGTACCCGGTGCGCAGCCACGCCGACGCGCTGGCGCCCTCGCCACAGGCCTACGGGGAGCCGGTGCCGACGCTGCGGGAGATCGGCTTCGAGAAGAGCAACCTCTCGGCGCTGGAAATTCCCACGGGCACGCGCGGCGCGGGCCTGCTGTTCGAGGATTTCTTCGAGCGCATCGACCGCTACCACGAGGCGCGCGACTTTCCGGCGGTGCGGGGGCCCAGCTACATGGGCGTGCACCTGCGTTTCGGCACGGTGTCGATCCGGCAGATGGCCAGCCTGGCGCACCAGCTCTCGCTGCAGGGCAACGCCGGGGCGGCGACCTGGCTGAGCGAGCTGATCTGGCGCGAGTTCTACTTCCAGATACTGGTTCACTTTCCGCACGTGCACCGGGGCGGCGAGTCGAAGAGCTTCCGGCCCGAGTACGACAAGATCACCTGGCACCACGGCAAGCACGCCGACCAGCTGTTCGACGCCTGGTGCCAGGGCCGCACCGGCTACCCACTGGTGGACGCGGCCATGCTGCAGATCAACCAGAGCGGCTACATGCACAACCGCCTGCGCATGGTGGTGGCGAGCTTCCTGTGCAAAGACCTGGGGCTGGACTGGCGGCGCGGCGAGGCCTACTTCGCGCTGCACCTGAACGACTTCGAGCTGGCGTCGAACAACGGCGGCTGGCAATGGGCCAGTTCGAGCGGCTGCGACGCGCAGCCCTACTTCCGCATCTTCAATCCGGTGACGCAGAGCGAGCGCTTCGACCCCGAGGGCAAGTTCATCCGCCGCTACCTGCCGCAGCTGGCGGGGCTGTCGAATGCGGCGATCCATGCGCCGTGGATGGCGTCGCCGGTGGAGCTGGAGGCGGCGGGCATCAAGCTCGGCGAGACGTACCCGAAGCCGGTGGTGGACCACGCCGAAGCGCGCGAGAAGACGCTGCAGCGCTACGGCGTGGCTCGGGCGAAGGCGCTGCAGAAATAGATAAAGAAAAGGGCCCGAAGGCCCTTTTCTTTATCGCTGCCTGAAAACCGCGCGTCAGGCGGCGGCAGCCAGCGTCGTCGACTCGCTCGTGTACGCACGCACCAGGCGCAGCAGTTCCTCTTCCGAGTACGGCTTGCCGAGGTAGTGGTTCACGCCCAGCGTGCGCGCGTAGTCGCGGTGCTTCTCGGCGATGCGCGAGGTGATCATGATGATCGGCAGCTCGGCCAATGCGGCGTCGGCGCGGATGTTGCGGGCCAGGTCGAAGCCGTCCATGCGCGGCATCTCGATGTCCGACAGCACCACCGCCGGGCGCTCCTGCTGCAGCCGTTCGAGCGCCTGCAGGCCGTCGGCCGCGAGCGACACGCGATAGCCTTCGCGCTGCAGCAGACGCTGCGTGACGCGGCGCACGGTGATGGAGTCGTCCACCACCAGCACCAGCGGAATCTGCGGTGCCACCGGGGCCAGCACCGGCAACGGCTCCTGCGGCGCGCCCTGCCCGGCCATGGCCGATGCGGCATGCGCCGGCGCCACCAGCGCGGCGGCCTGGCGCTCCCGCGCCTGTTCGCCGTGCACCGCGGCCAGCGCCACCGGGTTGTAGATCAGCGCCACCGCGCCCGAAGCCAGCACCGAGATGCCGGCCAGGCCGGGCAGCCGCGCGAGCTGCGGGCCGAGGTTCTTGACCACGACTTCCTGGTTGCCCAGCACTTCGTCCACGTGCAGGGCCACGCGCTGCGCGGCGCTTCGCACGACCACGATCGTGTTGTTCTTGGCGCCCGCATGCTCGCTGCGGGTCGAGGCCTGCAGCAGCGCGCCGGCCCAGTAGAACGGCACCTGTTCATGGCCGAAGGGATGGCTGTTGTGCAGGTAGGCGGCCTCGAGGTCGGTTCCGCCCACGCGCTGCACCAGTTCCACCAGGTTCGACGGCACGCCGATCGACACCTCGCCCGCGCGCAGCATCACCACGTGCGTCACGGCGGTGGTCAGCGGCAGCACCAGCTTGAAGGTGGTGCCCTGGCCCGGGTTGCTGTGCGTTTCGATGCGGCCGCCGAGCGCCGCGATCTGCGCGCGCACCACGTCCATGCCGATGCCGCGGCCGGCCAGTTCGGAGACCTGGCCCGCCGTCGAGAAGCCGGGCTTGAAGATCAGCTCGGTGGCTTCTTCGGCCGACAGTTCCTGGTCGTGGCCGAGCAGGCCGAGAGCGCGGGCGCGCTCGGCGATGCGCTTGTTGTCGAGGCCGGCGCCGTCGTCGCGGAAGCTCACCGAGACGTCGTTGCCTTCATGGTGCAGGTCGATGACGATCAGGCCGCTGGCGTCCTTGCCGGCCTTTTCGCGCACGGCCGAATCCTCGATGCCGTGGGCCACGCAGTTGCGCAGCAAGTGCTCGAAGGCGGGCGTCATGCGGTCCAGCACGCCGCGGTCCATTTCGATAGAGCCGCCGACGATGTCCAGGCGCACCTGCTTGCCGGTGTCCTTCGAGGCCTGGCGCACCACGCGGTAGAGGCGGTCGGAGATGCCTTCGAATTCCACCATGCGCGTGCGCAGCAGGCCGCGCTGCAGTTCGCGCGTCTGGCGCGCCTGCACGCTGAGGTCGTCTTCCGTCGCCTGCACCGTCTTTTGCAGCGTGCGCTGCACGGTGGCCACGTCGTTCACCGACTCGGCCATCATGCGCGTGAGTTCCTGCACGCGGGTGAAGCGGTCGAACTCCAGCGGGTCGAAGCCCTGTTGCGAGTCCTTGGCTTGCGCCAGGCGGGACTGCATCTGGCTTTCGGCCTGCACTTCGATGTCGCGCAGCTGCTGGCGCAGGCGGTCCAGGTTGCCCGTGAGGTCGGACAGCGAGCCGCGCAGCTGGCCCAGCTCGGCCTCCAGGCGCGAACGCGTGATGATGACCTCGCCGGTCTGCGCGACCAGGCGGTCGAGCAGCTGGGTGCGGATGCGTACGGCCTGGCCCGTTGCGGCACGCAGGGGCGTGAGCAGTGCGGGCGCAGGGCGCGGTTGCAGCGTCGTGGGTGCGGCCGGTGCGGCAGCGACGGATTCTTCGTCTTCCAGGCTCGCCACGGGGGTGGCGGTTTCGTCGTTCGCCGGCACGCCGGCTTCGGGCGCCACCTGCAGCAGCTGGGCGGCGGATGCGGTCGCGGTGGCCGCGGCCACGATCTGGGCCAGCTCGACCTGCGTGGCATCGTCGGCCGCGCGCAGTGCGTCGAAGGTGGCCTGCAGGGCGTCGAGGCGCGTCAGCAGCTTTTCGATGTCGGCCCGTTCCGCGCCCTGGGAGCCCAGGACTTCGATCTCGGACTCCATGCGGTGCGCGCGCTCGCCAAGGCGCATGGCGCCGGCCAGCCGTGCGCTGCCCTTGAGCGTGTGCAGCGTGCGCAGCACCGAGGCGCGCGGCGCGCTGTCGTCGGGGTGATGCGCCCACTGGCGCAGCGCCTCGCCGAGCTGGGGCAGCAGTTCGGCCGCCTCTTCCTCGAAGATCGGGAACAGGTCGACGTCGACCGCGTCGGCCAGGTCGATGGCGTCTTCGGAATCGTCCAGCGCCACGTCGGCGACGGAATCGCTGACCACCACCTGCTGCAGCGGCCGGACTTCGGCGCGCATGGCAACTTCGGTCGGCATCGGCGAATTGGCGATGTCGCGCAGCGCCTGCAGCGTGCCTTCGGCCGGATCACGCAGGAAGCCGACGGCGAACTGGTGCAGCAGGCGACGCAGCTCGTCGGCCGCGGCCACCAGCACCATGCCCTGCTCACGCGTGCCGCTGCCCTGCATCTGCAGATGCTGCAGCGCGGCTTCGAACAGGCGGGCCATGCCCGACAGGCTGTGGAAGCCGACCGTGGCCGAGCTGCCGGCCAGCGAGTGGGCCAGCGCGACGGTCGAGTCGGGCAGGCGTTCGTGCGATTCGAGCGCCCATTCGCCGACGTCGGTGGCGAGCTGGCGCGACCATTCGTCGGCCTCGTTGAGGTAGACGTTGTAGAGCTGGATGCCGATGCGCAGCGGGCCGATGACCTTGACCTGGTCTTCGGCGCTTTCCTGCTGCGCAGCTGGCGCAGCGGCCACGACAGGTTCGGGCGCTTCTGCTTCTGTTTCTTTGTCGGCAACGAGGATCTGCGGTTCTTCGGGCACCGGGGGTGCTTCGAAGATGGGCACGAGCACCTCTTCGGCAACCGCCGGGGCGGGCAGTTCGGGCTCGGGCTCCGGCTCTGCTTCAGCCACCGGTTGCGGCTCGGGTGCGGCGACCGGTTCTTCAGGCTCTTCTTCGTGCAGCGGCAGCGCCGCGGCTTCGATGACTTCGGGCTCGGCTGCAACAACGGCAGCAGCCTGCACGGGCAGCGGCTCGGGCTCCCAGTCCAGGTCGGGCAGGCCGGCCGTGGTCGGCACGGTGGCCTCGATCGATTCGATGACTGGAGCGGGCTCTGCCGGCTCCGGCTCGGCGGCGGCAGGCGTCTTCGCGGGGGGCGCCAGGAAATCGAACTCCTCGCCGCTCGGCAAGGCTTCCAGCGCTGCAGGCTCGGTGGTCTGCTTCGCTTCGAAATCGATGAAGTCGGTCGATGCGAAATCGTCGTCGGGCTCGGGCGTGGCAGCCTTCTCGGGCTCCTGCCATGCCACGGTTTCGAACGGCACCTCGGGTGCCGCAGCCGGTGTTGGTGCGGGAGCTTCCGAGGTCAGCGACAGGTCCGGCAAATCGGGCAATTGCAGGGGCGGCAGCTGCGCCGCCACCGGCGCCGCAACTTCGAGCGGCGCTGGCGCGGAATGAGGCGCTTCGGCCGCGATGTGGCGCGCGGCGACCGCCAGGGCCTCCGCATCGGCCACGCGCACCGGCGGGGGCACGGGCTCGCCGGCCAGCAGCGCGTTGGCCACGCGGCTGAACGGTGCCGACTGCCAGCCGTGTGCGGAGCCCGAGGCAATGGCCTCGACCCACTGGCTGAAGTCCTTCATCGTGCGTTCGGTGGCCGACAGCAGTTCCGGCGTGGCGGCGCGCTGGTCGGCCAGCCAGGTGTTGAGCACCTGTTCGAGCGACCAGGCGGCGTCGCCGAAGTCGGTGAGGCCGACCATGCGCGAGCTGCCCTTGAGCGTGTGGAAGGCACGACGCAGGATCGTGAGTTCTTCGGTGTCGTCCGGGTAGCTGGCGAGTTCGGCGATGGCGGCCAGGCCGTTCTGCACCACCTCGCGGGCCTCGTCGAGGAAGATGTTCTGCAGGTCGTCTTCTTCGAGCTCGGTGACTTCGGTGTCGGGCAGTGCGGACGGACCGGAGATCTTGTTCGTCCAGCTGTCGGCCTTGCTGCTGAACTCCTCGATCGGCGAAACCTTGGCCTTGCGGTTGGGCGTGGCGAGCGCGGCGAGCTTCGAGGCGATCTGTGCGTCGACTTCCTCGATGCTGAGCACGGCCTGGGCGACCGGAGCCGGGCTCGGGGCGGCGCCGTCGGCAGCAGTGCTGTCGGTGGCCTGGCGGCCCATCAGCGGCTTGAGTTCGCCGGCTTCAGCGTCGAACACGAACAGGCGCTTGGCCAGCGCGGGCTGGTAGCCCAGCATGTCGATCAGGAAACCGAGCGCGCCGAGGTTGTTGCCCAACGCGTCGAAGCCGGCCATTTCTTCGGCCGGCGAGGTGCTGACGAGCATCGCCTCGACGTCGTCGCGCATGCGCTGAACGGTGAGCGCGGCCTGGTCGAGGCCGAGCACGGAGAACACACCGCGCATCTGCAGGAGCTGCGTCGGCACGGTGCGCAGCAGACCCTTTTCGGCCGGGCGGCGGAAATACTGGTCGAGCGATTTCTCGAGTTCGCTCAGGTGGCTGCGCAGCTCGTCGACCACGGTGCCCATGGTCTGGCGGTCGCTCACACGGCGGTAGAGGTCTTCCATCCACGGCTCGAGCGGCTCGGAATGGCCGCCCGCGCGCACGCGTTCGATGCGGCCCGCCAGCTGCAGGGTGCGCGAGGTGAGCTGCGGATCGCTCGGGTCGAGGTCTTCGAGCGCGGCTTCCAGGTAGAGCACCGAGGTGGCGACTTCCATCGCGAGTTCGGTGCCCGGGGCCTGGCCGGAGCGCACGGAGGCTTCGACCGCATGGGTCAGCGCCTGCACCATCGGCAGGCTCGGCGGGTGCAGCTTCTGCAGCGATTCGCCGAGCTGCGCGAAGGTGTCGGCCACCTGGCGCGTGCGGGTGATGTCGCCGCCCGAGAGGCCCGACCACATTTCCTTGGCGGTCTCGATACGCTTGCGCGCTTGTTGCAGCACCAGCGGATCGAAGCGGCCGAACTGCTCAACGGTGTAGTCGATGCGCTGTTCGCCGGCGATGCCCCAGGCGCTGCGCACGGTGCGCAGCGTGGCGGCGTCGTCGCTGGCGGTGGGCACGGCCTGCGCGCAGAAGAACAGCAGGTCTTGTCCGAGACGGTCGGACACGAGGCTGTCGCCGCGCGCGAGCGTGGCGTACTGCAGCAGCACGCGCGAGGCGGCGCGCTTGACGTAGGAATCGGGCGTGATCAGCCCGGTGGCCAGGGCTTCGAAGAAGCCGGCGGCCAGGGTCCAGAAGCTGGCGACGCGGGGCAGCAGTGCACCGCGGCCGAGCCCCAGGCACAGCGCATGCAACCGCCGGGCGGCCTGCACGTCGCCGGTCTTGACCAGTTGCAGCACTTCGCGGTCGAGCTTCGAGCGCACGGCCGGGTCATAGGCGATGGCGGCCTGCGTCAGCGCGGGCTTGACCTCGACCCAGCGCCAGACGGTGCTCCACAGGTCGGCCGGGTGAACGCGCTCGTTGCCGACGAGCTCCAGCACGTCGCGGTACTGGGGGAACAGCGCCACCGACGACACGGGCTTGCCGGCCAGCAGGGCGTTGAGGAAATCGGTGACGGCGAAGCCGGCACGCTCGATCTTGACCACCGCGGCATCGGTGCAGCGCTGCGGTTCGGCGATGAAGCCCTGCACCGCGAACTCGATGGCGCCGAGCACCAGCGCGGGCGAGGAATGCCCCACCATCTGGAGCGCGCCAACGGCCTGGTGCAGTTGCTGGCGGGCCATCTGCAGCGGGCCGGCCTCAGGCTCGGCTGCGGCGTCCACGTCGCGCACGAAGCGCCGCAGCGACTTACCTACACCGTCGAGGGATTTCTGGATTTCTCCCAGCACCCAGGCCAGCGGCCCGAGGTCTTCGGTGGCCGGCACGTTGCCGGCGAGGGGGGCCGTGGCAGGGGTTTGAATCGACACGTTGGGTGCTCGCCGTTCTTATCTATCTTGTGGGTCAGGCAATCTTGAAACGAGCCACCGAACGACGCAGTTCTTCGGCCATCTGCGACAGTTCGCGCACCTGCTGGGCGGTGGTGCGCGTACCTTCTCCGGTCTGTTCCGTCACGGCAAAAATGTGCTGGATGTTCGCGGCCACCACGTTGGCCGAATCGGCTTCGCGGGAGGCGGATTGCGAAATCTGCTCAATCAGCTCAGCGAGTCGGCGCGACACGCGGTCGATCTCGGACAGCGCGGTACCCGCGTTGTCGGACAGCTTGGCCCCTTCAACCACACCCTGCGTGGAGCGCTCCATGGCGCCCACGGCATCCTGCGTGTCGGTCTGAATCGCCTTCACCAGCGCCGAGATCTGGCGCGTGGCGTCTGCGGAGCGTTCGGCCAGTCGCTGAACTTCTTCCGCCACCACCGAGAAGCCTCGTCCGGCTTCACCGGCCGATGCGGCCTGGATGGCGGCGTTCAGGGCCAGCACGTTCGTCTGTTCGGTAATGTCCGAGATCAGCTCCGTGATTTCGCCAATCTCCTGCGAGGATTCGCCCAGGCGCTTGATCCGCTTGGAGGTTTCCTGGATCTGGTCGCGGATGGAGTTCATACCGCCGATGGCGTTCTGCACGGCCTGCAGACCCGAGGATGCAGCCTGCAGCGACTGGCGCGCCACCGTGGCGGACTCTTGCGCCTGGGTAGACACACCGTTGATTCGCTCGGCCATGGTCAGCACCGACTGGCCGGTTTCGCGAATTTCGCGCAGCTGCTCGGTCGAGGCGGCCAGCAGCTCGGTCGAGGTGCTTTCCACCTGCGACGTCGTCTGCGCCACGCGGGTAGCCGTGTTCTGCACGTTGCCCACCAGCAGTCGCAGTTCTTCCACCGTGTAGTTCACCGAGTCGGCGATGGCGCCGGTGATGTCCTCGGTCACGGTTGCTTCCTGCGTCAGGTCGCCTTCGGCCACTGTCTGCAGTTCGTTCATCAGCCGAAGAATGGCGGCCTGGTTGGCGTTGTTCACGCGGCCGGCTTCGTCGGAAGCCTGTTCGGCAGCCAGACGTTCGCGTTCGGCGACGGCGGCACGTTCACGGCCTTCGCGCACCTGCACGAAGCCGATGGCGCCAGCGAGTGCCAGGGCGGCCAGCGACAGCACGAACAGCAGCACGATGGTGCCGGCGCCCAGGCCGGTGCGTGCGGAGAGCTTTTCCTGCAGGTCGCCGAGCGACTTACGCAGCGGCTCGCTGTCGGTCAGGATGGAAGCCTGCGCTTCGCGCGCCGCCACCAGACCCTGCAGGTTGCCCAGAATGGCCGAAGCCTGTGTGCGCATCTGCTCGTAGGTCTTCAGGATGGCTTCGAGCTGCTGGCGGGTCTGCGGGTCTTTCGAGCCGGGGAAGCGCTGCTGCGCGTTGCCGTCCAGCAGGCCGCGGGTGGTTTCCTGGAAGGTGTTCAGGTCCTTGCCCAGCAGGAACACGGCGTCGGGGTTCACGCCCTCGACCGTGAAGAACTCGTTGGTCGACTTGCCGATGCGCTGCGTCAGCATCACGAGCTGGCCGGCGGCCGAGATTTCAGGCAGCGTGGCGTTCTGCTGCATCTTCAGCGACGCGACGGTTTCCGTCATTTCGAGCAGCGTGGACGACTGCTGGTTGATGTCGCGCAGAGCGGCACCCACCTGCGTCAGGATCTGGCGCTGGGCCAGCACGGCCTTGGCGCTGGCGTCGGCGCGGGTGACGAGAGGATTGATCTTGTTCATCTCCTCGTCGTACTGGTTGCCCACGCGCTCCAGGCGCAACGAGTCGTCGCCGTTGGTCAGGCCCTGCACGCGGCGCGAGAGGTCGTCGGCGCTGTCCTTCACTTCGACGAACGCCGAGGCGCTGCCGACAAGGGCCTGCGAGATCGACTTGGCAAGACGCTGCGACTGCATCAGCGACTGGCCGGTGGCCGCCACCTGCTGCGCCAGGCGTTCCGCGCGAAGAATGGCGGAGCCGGCAACCAGCAGCAGCAACAGCACCACGACGGCCAGCAGGATGGCCAGGATCCGCTGCTGCCTCGCCGGGTTGGAGCCCGCGCGGCCGCCGGTGGTGTCGGGCGCCGCTTCGGCAACCGTGGCGCCCGGCTCGTTGGCGGCGTCGCCGCCGCCCGGCAGGTCGAGCTCGCCGAAGCTGGTGTCCGTGGTCGCGGCACCCTTCCTGGCGAGGCGCACGGTTTTCTCGTCCGGAACCTGGACGGTATCGACATCGTCAAGCGATATCGTGGAACCGGAGCCATCGACGCGGGCCTTGTCGTTCCCGTTGTTCACGGGCAGTAATTTCTTGAACTTGTCGGCGATCGAGCTCACGGTCGGTCCTTCAGGTGGTTTCCGGTACGGCGTGCGGGAGCACTACGCACCAATACTCAAAAACTGGGGTTGCTGCGAAAGCGCTTGCAGGTTGACTTCCTGCCAGCGCTCCCCCGCTGCATCGGTAAACAGATGCCCATGCCAGGCAGGTGCTTCTGCGCCAGGAGGCTCGGACGCCGTGAAGGCCTCCGCCCCCCGCAACCCCGCCAGTCGATCGACCAGCAATGCGCAGTTGACTTCGAGCAGCTCGTTGAAAGCAACGAGCCGCGACTGGATGCGCGCCGCCTCGGTGGCGGCCAGCGCGACCGGGACGCCGGAGGCGAATGCCGACAGCTGCACGACGCCATAGAGGCCGCCGCGCAGGTTGGCAACGCCGAGGAACCACGGCTCCGTGTAGGGCACGGGCTGTGGCGGCGTCCAGGGAAAGATTTCGCCGGCGTGTCCCAGCGGAAAGAGGTATTTGCCCTCGCCCGCCTCGACCGCCAGCCACGTGGCAGCCACGCCCGTCGTGCGAGCGGCCTGCAGGCGGCTCGCCAGCCGGGACTGGAAGGCTCTCAGAGCATCGCGATTCGCCATGGACTCGGCAGGCTTTCGCTCAGTTCAGCGCGCTGATCTTGGACATCAGGTCGGCTGCGTTGACCGGCTTCACGATGTAGTCGCGTGCGCCCTGGCGCATGCCCCAGACGCGGTCGGTTTCCTGGTTCTTGCTGGTGCACAGGATGATCGGGATCGCCGCGTACTTCGGGTCGCGGGCAATGGCGCGCGTGAGCTGGAAGCCGTTCTGGCCGGGCATCACGACGTCCATGAGGATCAGGTCGGGGTGGTCTTCTTCCAGGCGGCGCATGGCGTCGTCGGCGTTTTCAGCCGTCTTGACGGCAAAGCCGTTCTTCTGGAGGAGGTCGGTCAGGAACACCAGTTCCGTCTTGGAGTCGTCGACGACGAGGATTTTGCGAATAGGCATTACTGCACTTCCTGTTGAACGATGCCAAACTGCTGCACGGCCTGCAGCAGCTGGTCTTTGGTGAAAGGCTTGGTCAGGTAGTCTTGCGATCCGACCATACGGCCGCGGGCCTTGTCGAATACACCGTCTTTCGAAGACAGCATGACGACCGGAACGTTGGAAAAATGGGCGTTGCGCTTGATGATGGCGCAGGTCTGGTAGCCGTCGAGTCGCGGCATCAGGATGTCGCAGAAAATCAGATGCGGCTTGTGGTCGTTAACCTTGGAGAGCGCGTCGAAGCCGTCCTCCGCAAGAAGAACCTCGTGCCCACCCTGCTTCAGAAAAATCTCGGCACTGCGCCGGATGGTATTGCTGTCGTCGATGACAAGCACCTTGTAACCTGATCCATTCGGGCCCATTGCAAACGCTCCTGCTCATGAGACTTGGAAGCCCGCCGCGCCGAACATCGACGCAGACCGCGTAGCTCTATCTATGCCATGCTTTCAGATTTCAACCATTTCGAAGTCTTCCTTGCGCGCACCGCACTCAGGACAGGTCCAGTTCATCGGCACATCGGCCCAGGCCGTGCCTGCCGCGATGCCGTCTTCCGGTACACCAACCGCTTCGTCATAGATCCACCCACAAATCAGGCACATCCAAGTTTTCGTATTCATCGGAGCTTAAAGTCCTTGTTCATTAAATGCAACGAGTGTATCTATGCGTATCTCACTGGCAGACGGTAAACGTCGCGCCTATGCCACCATCCAGGGGATTCCGCCCGGCGTATGACCATCTACTTACTTCCAGCAGACAAAACCCGCAAACCGGGCGATCTTAACGACCCCTCGCAGGATGAAGGCGAGCTGGCCGAGCGCGACCTGAATCCTCCCTGCGTGCTGGTGTTCAACGCCAGCGACCCCAGCGGTGCGGGCGGGCTGGGCGCCGATGCCCTCGCCATGGCGTCGGTGGGCGCACACGTCCTGCCCGTCGTCACAGGCGCCTACGCCAGGGACACGGCCGAGATTTTCGACCACTTTCCCTTCGACGAGGAGGCCATCGCCGAACAGGCGCGCGCCATCCTGGAGGACGTGGAAGTCCAGTTGATCAAGGTGGGCTTTGCCGGCACCCCCGAGGCCCTGAGCACCATCGCCGAGACCGCCGCCGACTATCCCGAGGTGCCCGTGGTGGCCTACATGCCCAACCTTTCGTGGTGGGACGAGAACCTGATCGAGCCCTATCTGGACGCTTTTCGGGAGCTTGTTTTGCCTCAGACAACGGTGTTGGTTGGAAACCACAGTACTCTGTGGCGCTGGCTGCTTCCGGACTGGAACGGCGAGCGTCCGCCCGGTGCGCGCGACATTGCCAAGGCCGCTGGCGAGTTCGGCGTGCCCTACACGCTGGTAACCGGGATGGTGCTGCCCGAGCAGTTCATCGACAACGTGCTGGCCTCGCCGCAGTCGGTGCTCGCCAACGAGAAGTACGAACGGCTCGAAGCCGTCTTCGCCGGCGCCGGCGACACCCTGTCGGCCGCGCTGGCCGCCTTGCTGGCGAGCGGCACCGACCTCGTGGCCGCGACCACCGAGGCGCTGGCCTACATGGACCGCTGCCTCGACGCGGGCTTTCGCCCCGGCATGGGCCATGTGCTGCCCGACCGCCTGTTCTGGGCCGAGCCCGAGGACGACGAAGACGATGAAGACCCGGACGCCGCGCCGGACTTCGCCCTCCCCCCACACGACACCCGACACTGATGACCGACCGCAACGACATTCTTTTCGAGCGCGCCCGCGCCGTGATCCCCGGGGGCGTCAACTCGCCCGTACGCGCCTTCAAGGCCGTGGGCGGCACGCCCCGCTTCATCCAGCGCGCACAGGGCGCCTACTTCTGGGACGCCAACGACAAGCGCTACATCGACTACATCGGCTCCTGGGGTCCGATGATCCTGGGCCATGGCCACCCTGCCGTGGTCGAGGCGGTGCAGAAGGCCGTGCTCGAAGGCTTCTCGTACGGCGCGCCGACCGAGCGCGAGATCGAACTGGCCGAGGCCATCCTCGCGCTGGTGCCGTCGATGGAGATGGTGCGGCTCGTGAACTCCGGCACCGAAGCCGCGATGAGCGCGCTGCGCCTGGCGCGCGGTGCCACCGGCCGCAAGAGCATCGTCAAGTTCGAGGGCTGCTACCACGGCCACGCCGACGCATTGCTGGTGAAGGCCGGCTCCGGCCTCGCCACCTTCGGCAACCCGACCTCGGCCGGCGTGCCGCCCGAGGTGGTGCAGCACACCATCGTGCTCGAGTACAACAACCTGCAGCAGCTCGAAGAAGCCTTCGCCCTGCACGGCAACGACATCGCCTGCCTGATGATCGAAGCCATTGCCGGCAACATGAACTTCGTGCGCGCCACGCCCGAGTTCGCCAAGCGCTGCCGCGAGCTCTGCACGCAGCACGGCGCCCTGCTGATCTTCGATGAAGTGATGACCGGCTTTCGCGTGGGCCTGCACGGCGCACAGGGCGTGCTGGGCATCAAGCCCGACCTCACGGTGCTCGGCAAGGTCATCGGCGGCGGCATGCCGCTCGCGGCCTTCGGCGGGCCGCGCGCGATCATGGAACAGCTTGCGCCGCTGGGCCCGGTCTATCAGGCCGGCACGCTGTCGGGTAATCCGGTGGCCACGGCATGTGGTCTTGCCACGCTGAAGGAAATTGCAAAGCCCGGCTTCTACGAAGCGCTCGGCAAGAAAACGCGCACGCTGGTCGATGGCCTGAAGGCGGCCGCCGCGGCCGAAGGACAGCCCTTCAATGCCGACAGCGAAGGCGGCATGTTCGGCTTCTTCCTGATGAAGGACCTGCCGCAAAACTATGCAACCGTGATGACAACCGACAACGCGAAATTCAATGCGCTGTTTCACGGTTTGCTCGATCGCGGCGTGTATATTGCCCCCGCGCTTTACGAAGCAGGCTTCGTGAGCGCAGCCCACAGCGACGACGACGTCGCCGCCACCATCGAAGCCGCAAGACAAATCTTCAGGACGCCCTAGCCCATGAACCCCCTGCGCACGTTGCCGGTGCTGAGCATTCCTCTTCTTGCTCTTCTTCTACCCGACCTGGCAACTGCGCAGTCCTCCTTCGATCCGAAGAACATCTGGATCAACCCGGGCTTCTATTCGGCGCACTTCGACGGCGGCAAGGGCCTGGAGAACGTCAACCAGGGGCTGGGCTTCGAGTACCCGCTGAACGACACCTACCGCCTCACGGCGGGCACCTTCCGCAACAGCGATCGCCGGCAGTCGAACTACGTGGGCCTGTATGTGTTGCCCGTCGAGTTCTACGGCGTGAAGTTCGGCGCCGTGGTCGGCGGCTTCGACGGCTATCCCAACTACCGCAACGGCAACTGGTTCCCGGCCATCCTTCCGGTGGCTGCCATCGAAGGCAAGAACTGGGGCCTCAACATCGCCTACGTGCCGACGATCAAGAACCGGCTGTACGGCGCGATCACCTTCCAGCTGAAATACCGGTTCGGCAACCACGAGTAAGTCTCGCGGCCGCCGAACCCTGCGTTCCGCCGATCAGTGGCGGAAGTGGCGCACGCCCGAAAGCACCATCACCACGCCGCGCTCGTCGGCGGCATCGATCACTTCCTGGTCGCGCATCGAGCCGCCCGGCTGGATGACGCAGCTCGCGCCCGCATCGACCACCACGTCGAGGCCGTCGCGGAACGGGAAGAAGGCGTCGCTGGCCACGGCGGTGTCCTTCAGCGACAGGCCTGCGTGCTCGGCCTTGATGCTGGCGATGCGCGCCGAGTCGAGGCGGCTCATCTGGCCCGCGCCCACGCCCATGGTCATGCCGTTGGCGCAGAACACGATCGCGTTGCTCTTCACGTACTTCGCGACCTTCCATGCGAAGAGCAGGTCTTGCAGCTGCTGCGGCGTAGGCTGCTTCTTGCTGACCACCTTGAGGTCGCTGGCCGCGAGCTCATGGTTGTCGGCGGTCTGCATCAACAAGCCTGAGCCGATGCGCTTCACGTCCATCGCATTGCGGCCGTTGTCCCAGTCGCTCGCGCCGCCCGGCGGCAGCGATATCTTGAGAATGCGCACGTTCTGCCGGTTCTTGGTCGCCTGGAACAGCTCCAGTGCCTCGGGCGTGTAATCGGGCGCCATCAGCACTTCGACGAACTGCTTGGAGATCTCCTGGGCCGTCGCGCCGTCGACCGGTCGATTGAAGGCGATGATGCCGCCGAAGGCCGAGGTCGGGTCGGTCTTGAAGGCCTTGCCGTAAGCCTCGGCAGCATCCTTGCCGATGGCAACGCCGCAGGGGTTGGCGTGCTTCACGATCACGCAGGCCGGCACGTCGAAGCTCTTCACGCATTCCCATGCAGCATCGGCGTCGGCGATGTTGTTGTAGCTCAGCTCCTTGCCCTGCAGCTGCTTTGCCGACACGAGCGAACCGGGCGCCGGATACAGGTCGCGGTAGAACGCGGCCTGCTGGTGCGGGTTCTCGCCGTAGCGCAGGTCTTGCACCTTCACGAAGCGGCCATTGCTTTGCGCGGGGAACAGCGAGCGCTTGGGCGCGGGCTGGCCGATGCTGGCGTCGAAGTCGATGGCCGAGAGGTAGTCGCTGATGGCACCGTCGTAGTCGGCGATGCGGTTGAACGCGGCCACCGAAAACGCGAACTTGGTCTTGTCGCTGAGCTTGCCGTCGGCCTTGAGCTCGGCGAGCGCCACCGCGTACTGCGATGCGTCGGTGAGCACGCCCACGTCCTTCCAGTTCTTGGCCGCGCTGCGCACCATGGCCGGGCCGCCGATGTCGATGTTCTCGATCGCGTCTTCGAGCGTGCAGCCGGACTTGGCCACGGTGGCTTCGAACGGGTACAGGTTGACCACCAGCAGGTCGATGGTGTCGATGCCGTGTTCCTTGATGGCCGCCACGTGCGCGGGCAGGTCGCGGCGCGCGAGCAGGCCGCCGTGGATCTTCGGGTGCAGCGTCTTCACGCGGCCATCGAGCATCTCCGGAAAACCGGTGTGGTCGGCAACTTCGGTGACGGGCAGGCCGGCATCGGCCAGCAGCTTGGCGGTGCCGCCGGTGGACAGCAGCTTGATGCCCAGCGCATGCAGCGCCTGGGCGAATTCGAGAATGCCGGTCTTGTCGGAAACGGAGATGAGTGCGGTCTGGGCCATTGGATATGCCGTGGAGTTATTTCAAAAGTTTGTGTTCAACGAGCTTCTTGCGAAGCGTGTTGCGATTCAGGCCCAGCCATTGCGCGGCTTTGGATTGATTGCCTTCCGCGCGCGTCATCACGACGTCGAGCAGGGGTTTCTCGACCACGCGCACGAGCATTTCGTACATGCCGTCGGGTTCGGTGCCACGCAGATCGCGAAAGTAGCTGTCCAGACTGGTGCGCACGCAGTCCTCGATATGTTTCTTGCTCATTGCTTCTTCTCTTTTTCTCAATCGACGGCGCAAGCCGCCTCCTCTTCACCTGGCGACGCCTCTTCGTCCGCCAGGTGCTGCACGGGCATGCGGTCCATGCGGTCCGCCAGCCCGTCGAAATAGTCGCCGACCGCGCGCAGCTGCTCGGCACAGTCCTCGATGGTGTTCATGCGTGCGCGAAACGCTTCGCCGTCGGGCAGCGTGCGCACATACCAGCCGATGTGCTTGCGCGCCGTGCGCACACCGCTGTAGTCGCCGTAAAGCGCATAGTGCTCCACGAGATGGTCGAGCAGCAAGCGGCGCACTTCGGCCACCAGCGGCGGCGCGCGGTGCGTGCCCGTTTCCAGGAAGTGCGCGATCTCGCGGAAGATCCACGGGCGGCCCTGCGCGGCGCGACCGATCATCACCGCGTCGGCGCCGGTGGCCGCAAGCACGTCGCGTGCCTTCTCGGGCGAACGGATGTCGCCGTTGGCCACCACCGGCACGCGCACCGCGGCCTTCACGGCGGCGATGGTGTCGTACTCGGCAAAGCCCTTGTAGCCCTGCTCGCGCGTACGGCCGTGCACCGTGAGCATCTGCACGCCGGCCGATTCGAAATCGCGCGCGAGCTTCACCGCATTGCGGTGCTCCTGGCTCCAGCCGGTGCGCATCTTGAGCGTGACCGGCACGCCGAAAGGCTGCGCGGCATCGACCACGGCCTGCACGATTTCAAGCGCCAGCGGCTCGTCGCGCATCAGCGCAGAACCCGCCCACTTGTTGCAGACCTTCTTGGCCGGGCAGCCCATGTTGATGTCGATGATCTGCGCACCGCGCTCGATGTTGTAGACCGTGGCCTCGGCCATCATGGCCGCATCGGTGCCGGCAATCTGCACCGCAATGGGGCCCGGTTCGCCATCATGGTTCGCACGGCGCGATGTCTTGAGCGTGCCCCAGAGTTCCTTGCGCGACGTGACCATCTCGCTGACCGCGTAGCCGGCACCGAGTTCGCGGCACAGCATGCGGAAGGGCCGGTCCGTCACGCCGGCCATGGGCGCGACGAACAGGCGGTTTTCCAGCGTGTGGGTGCCGATCTGCAAGGTCATTGGAAAGAGGAGCGTGCGCGTTCGGCTGCTGAAAAATGAGGCACGATTGTAGCCACGCCGCATTTCAGCGACTGAAACGATTTGCGCCCTGGGTACCCGTACAAACACCGGTGCATTCCGGGGCTTTCTCCTGCGGGGTTGCGAGGCACGCGCTGCCTATACTGCGCCGACCTTATGCAAGCCTGGCTCGACTCCCTCATGGCGCTGCTGGCACTGCCGCAGTACGGTCTCTCGACCTTGTTCGTGGCGGCGTTCGTCTCCGCGACGCTACTGCCGGTGGGCTCCGAGCCCTTTCTCTTCGGGCTGCTCAAGCTCAACCCCGACATGTTCTGGCCGGCCATCGCGGTGGCGACCATAGGCAACACGCTGGGGGGCGCAGTCGACTGGTGGATGGGCTACGGCGCGCACAAGGTGGCCGACAAATACTCGCACTCGAAACATCATGTGCGCGTTCTGGGCTGGCTGGAGCGGCTCGGCCCGAAGGCCTGCCTGCTGAGCTGGCTGCCACTGGTGGGCGACCCGCTGTGCGCGGTCGCAGGTTGGCTCAAGCTGCCGTTCTGGCCATGCGTTGCCTACATGGCCGTGGGCAAGTTCCTGCGCTACATCACCATGACGGTGGCGCTGCTGCAGATCTTCTGATCAGTTCAACAAGGCGTAGGGACCGCCGCGTTCGAGCGCGCGCTTGTACGCGGGACGCGCATGGATGCGTTCCAGGTACGCCATCAGCTTCGGCCGCTTCGCATCGAGCCCGCCGCGCGCCTGCGCGGCTTCGACCACGAAGCTCATCTGGATGTCCGCGCCCGTGAACTCGTCGCCGGCGAACCATTCGCTCTTGCCGAGTTCGGCTTCCATGTAGTTCAGATGGCTTGCGATGTTCGGATTGATGAACGCCGACTTCGCCTTGGCCGAGATGGCCTTGGCGATCGGCTTCGCGAAGAAAGGCATCTTGCTCGTCTCGATGCGATCGAACACCAGCTTGAGCAGCAGCGGCGACATCGCCGTGCCTTCGGCAAAGTGCAGCCAGTAGCGATAGCGCAGCGCCTCCGGCGAACCGGCCGCGGGCGCGAGGCGGCCGTGGCCGTAGCGCTCGACGAGCGTCTCGATGATCGCGCCCGATTCCGCAAGCGTGAGTCCGTCATCCGTCGTTACCACCGGCGACTTGCCCAGCGGATGAATGGCCCGCAGCGAAGCGGGCGCCAGACTGGTTTGCGGATCGCGCTGGTAGTGAACGATCTCGTACGGCAGCTCGAGTTCTTCGAGCAGCCAGAGCACACGCTGCGAGCGCGAGTTGTTGAGGTGGTGGACGGTGAGCATGAAGGCGGGCCTTGGAGGAGAAATAGGGCGCGCGCAGTCTACCCAAGAAACCGGCCTTGGCGACCCAGCCGGATGTGCGGGCCGGCGGCTGCCAGCACTGTGCTCGACGCCTACTTCACCCCGGCCTTGCGCAGTTCGTCAGCCGTGATGCGGACTGATTTCTGGCCACGTTGCACCACGATGGCAGTGTTGGTGCGCACTGCGGCTTCTCGCGCTTCCCGTGCGGCGCGCCGAATCGCGATCAGCGAAGCGGCCAGGTCCTTGTCCTTTGCTTGCATCAGCTGTTCACGGGTCATGGTGCTTCTCCCCATTCGATGAGATCTGGCTCTTCGCCAGCGTTGTCGTACAGCGCCCAGGCATCCACCGCAGCGCGATAACGGTCGTCAAAATTCCGACGCCCCGCCTCGAAACGACGGCGAATCACATCTTCAGGAATGTGATGCCCGCCTTGCCGGACACGTTCCGCCACGCGCGCGACTGCAAATTCTGCCGTCGGAAGCGCCAGAAAGAAAAGGCTCACGTGATAGCCAGACTTCCTCCATGCGCCGATGTGGCGCAGATAGCTCAGTCCCGACAACGTGGTCTCGAAAGCAAAGCTCTCCCGACGACGAACGCACTCGGCAATCTCTTCCAGCATCAATCGCCCGGCCTTGATGGCTTCGGCCTCCGGCGCGAAGGGTGACAGCCCGGCGGCGATCAGATCCGCATTGATGAAACGCGAGATTTGCGCTTCCTGCGGAAGGAAAGCGCGGGCGAAGGTAGTCTTTCCCGCCCCGTTGGGGCCCGCAATGATGACGATCTTGGGAAGGCTCATCAACGGAGCATTTCGCTCGGGAGAGTGGCGTCAGGAGCTGAACAGGAAGTTCATCACGTCGCCATCTTTCACGACGTATTCCTTGCCTTCAGAACGCATCTTCCCCGCGTCCTTGGCGCCCTGCTCGCCCTTGAAGGCGATGTAGTCCTCGAACGCGATGGTCTGGGCGCGGATGTAGCCCTTCTCGAAGTCGCCGTGGATCACGCCGGCCGCCTGCGGGCCGGTGTCGCCGATGTGGATGGTCCAGGCGCGCACTTCCTTCACGCCGGCGGTGAAATACGTTTGCAGGCCCAGCAGCTTGAAGGCCGCGCGGATCAGGCGGTTCAGGCCCGGCTCTTCCTGGCCGATCTCGGCGAGGAACATCTTCTTGTCTTCGTCGTCCATCTCGGCCAGGTCGGCTTCGATCTTGGCGCAGATGGCGACCACGGGCGCGCCCTGCTTGGCAGCGTATTCGCGCAGGCGGTCGAGATACGGGTTGTTCTCGAAGCCGTCTTCCGCCACATTGCCCACGAACATCGCGGGCTTGGCGGTGATTAGCGTGAAGCTCTTGACCAGCGGCAGCTCTTCCTTGGTGAAGTCGAGCGCGCGCACCGGCGTGTTCTCGTTCAGCGCGGCCTGGCAGCGCTCGAGCAGGCCGACCAGCTTTTGCGCGTCCTTGTCGCCGGAACGGGCCACCTTGGTGTGACGGTGCAGCGCCTTCTCGACCGTGGCCAGGTCGGCCAGGCAGAGTTCGGTCTGGATCACTTCGATGTCGGAGATCGGGTCGACCTTGCCGGCCACGTGGATCACGTTCTCGTCGTCGAAGCAGCGCACCACGTTGACGGTGGCGTCGGTCTCGCGGATGTGCGCCAGAAACTTGTTGCCCAGGCCTTCGCCGGTGCTGGCACCGGCCACCAGGCCAGCGATGTCGACGAACTCGACAATGGCGGGCACCACGCGCTCGGGCTTGACGATCTCGCTCAGTTGCGCGAGACGGGGGTCGGGCACTTCCACCACGCCCACGTTGGGCTCGATGGTGCAGAACGGATAGTTTTCCGCCGCGATGCCGGCCTTGGTCAACGCATTGAAAAGGGTGGATTTACCGACGTTGGGCAGGCCGACGATGCCGCATTGCAAACTCATGGGAGGTCCTCTTGGGTAACCCGCGATTTTAGGCGAGCATGGTTGCAGGCCCGTCCGGCAGGTCTTCGAGCTCGCATTTGCTTGCTCAAAACCTCAGGGTTAGCACCGACCGGCAAACGTTTGCGCAAACGTTTCCCTCAGCTAACATCGGAGCCCCCGGCAAAGACCGGCGCACCGTTCTGATCAACCACCTCAGGAGACATTCACCATGAAGTTCACCCGCCGTACCCTGCAAAGCGCCGCCGCACTCACGCTGCTGGGCGCCATGGCCGGAACACCCGCCCTCGCCCAGGACAAGCCCAAGGTCGCGCTGGTCATGAAGTCGCTGGCCAACGAGTTCTTCCGCACCATGGAAGACGGCGCCAAGGCGCACCAGAAGGCCCATGCCGCCGAATACACGCTGGTGGCCAACGGCATCAAGGACGAGACCGACACCTCCGCCCAGATCAAGATGGTCGAGCAGATGGTGGCGCAGAAGATCAACGCGCTGGTCATCGCTCCGGCCGATTCGAAGGCGCTGGTGCCGGTGATCAAGGCGGCCATCGACAAGGGCATCCTGGTGGTCAACATCGACAACCAGCTCGACGGTGCCGCACTGAAGGAAAAGGGCATCCTGGTGCCGTTCGTGGGCCCCGACAACCGCGCCGGCGCCAAGCTGGTGGGCGACGCGCTCGCCAAGGAGCTGAAGGCGGGCGACAAGGTCGGCATCATCGAAGGCGTGTCGACCACCTTCAATGCGCAGCAGCGCACGCTGGGCTATCAAGACGCCATGAAGGCCGCCGGCGTGACGGTGGTGGGCGTGCAGTCCGGCCAGTGGGAAATCGACAAGGGCAACACCGTGGCCGCCGGCATGATGCGCGAGCACCCCGACCTGAAGGCCCTGCTCGCCGGCAACGACAGCATGGCGCTGGGCGCCGTGGCTGCGGTCAAGGCCGCGGGCAAGACCGGCAAGGTGCTGGTGGTGGGCTACGACAACATCGGCGCCATCAAGCCGATGCTGAAGGACGGCCGCGTGCTCGCCACGGCCGACCAGTTCGCCGCCAAGCAGGCCGTGTTCGGCATCGAGACCGCGCTGAAAGCCATCGCCGACAAGAAGAAGCAGTCGGAGATGCCCGCCGAAGTGAAGACCGACGTGGTGCTGGTCACCAAAGACTCGAAGTAAGCACACAGCAAGAGAAAGTACAGACGTTGACAGCATCCGCCGCCATGAATCTCACAACGGCCATGCCCGTGCTCTCGCTGAGCGCCATGGGCAAGGACTATGCGGCGCCGGTGCTGGACGACGTCTCGCTCGTGCTCAACGCCGGCGAAGTGCTGGCCCTCACGGGCGAGAACGGCGCCGGCAAGAGCACCCTTTCGAAGATCGTCTGCGGCCTGGTGCAGCCCACGCGCGGCCAGATGCTGCTCGACGGCAAGCCCTTTGCGCCCGGCTCGCGCCGCGACGCCGAGCGGCTGGGCGTGCGCATGGTCATGCAGGAACTCGGCCTCGTCACCACGCTGTCGGTGGCCGAGAACCTGCTGCTCGACCGGCTGCCCAACAAGACCGGCTGGATCCGCCGCAGCAAGCTGCACGAGCTGGCCGCGCGCCAGCTCGCCAAGATCGGCATGGAGAACATCGACCCGGCCACGCCCGTGGCGCGGCTGGGCATCGGCCAGCAGCAGATGGTGGAGATCGCGCGCAACCTGCAGGACGACACGCGCGTGCTGGTGCTCGACGAGCCCACCGCCATGCTCACGCCGCGCGAAACCTCGCACTTGTTCGAGCAGATCGAGCTGCTGAAGGCGCGCGGCGTGGCCATCGTGTACGTGTCGCACCGCCTCGAGGAACTGCAGCGCATCGCCGACCGCGTCGCGGTGCTGCGCGACGGCCGGCTGGTGGACGTGCGCGCCATGGCCGGCGTGCGCGAATCCGAACTGGTGCAGCGCATGGTCGGCCGTGCGGTGCACGAGCACGAGGGCCGCGACCGCCGCGTGGCCGGCCCCGTGTTGCTGAGTGCGCGCGGCATTGGCCGGGCGCAGGTCGTGCGCGACGTCGACATCGACCTGCGCGCAGGCGAAGTCATGGGCCTGGCCGGGCTGGTCGGCTCGGGCCGGACCGAACTGGTGCGGCTGCTGTTCGGCGCCGACCGCGCCGACCGCGGCGAGATCACCCTTTATGAAAACGGCCAGCCCACGCAGCACGCGCGCAAGGGCTGGCGCTCGCCGATGCAGGCCATCCGCGCGGGTATCGGCCTCGTCACCGAAGACCGCAAGTCGCAGGGCCTGCTGCTGACGCAATCGATCCGCGTCAACGCCACGCTGAGCGATCTTGGCGCTATCTCGCACGCCGGCTGGCTGCAGCGCGCCAAGGAGCGCAGCATTGCGCAGAAGCTGGTGGAACTGCTGCGCATCCGTTCACGCAGCATCGAACAACCGGTTGCCACGCTCAGCGGCGGCAACCAGCAGAAGGTGGTGTTCGCGCGCTGGCTGCACCGCGAATGCAAGGTGCTGCTGCTCGACGAGCCCACGCGCGGCGTGGACGTGGGCGCGCGCGCCGACCTGTACGCCGAACTCGACCGCATGACCGACGCCGGCAAGGCGCTGCTGATGGTGTCGAGCGACCTGCGCGAACTGATGGCCATGTGCGACCGCATCGGCGTGATGAGCGCCGGCCGGCTGGTCGCGGTGTTCGAGCGCGGCGAGTGGACCGAACAATCGCTGCTGGCCGCAGCATTCAGCGACGCGACAGGACGCGCCGCCAGCCCGCCGACGGTATCCCCCGTTTCCGATTCGACCCCGGTCACCGCCGACACACAATGAACGCCGAAGCCTCCACCAAACAAAACCCGCCGGCCTCGCCCTCCGCACTCAAGGGCCAGCTCGGCACCTACCTGGGCCTGACGGTCGTGCTCGTGGGCATGGTCGCGCTCTTCGGTTCGCTGAGCGAATACTTCCTGACGCGCGAGACCTTCGTCTCCATCGCGAATGAAATTCCCGCGCTGGCCGTGATGGCGGTCGGCATGACCTTCGTGCTGATCATCGCGGGCATCGACCTGTCCGTCGGCTCGGTGCTGGCGCTGAGCGCGGCCGTCACGGCGGCGGCCATCCTCGAATGGAAGCTCTCGGTGCCTGTGGCCGCGGTGCTCGGCCTTGTTACCGGGCTCATCTGCGGCACGGTCACGGGCGCGGTGTCGGTCGCATGGCGGCTGCCGAGCTTCATCGTCTCGCTGGGCATGCTCGAAGCGGTGCGCGGCGGCGCCTACCTCGTGACCGATTCGCGCACGCAGTACGTGGGCGACGCCATCTCGGGCCTGGCCGCGCCGTGGATCGGCGGCATCTCGGCCGCCTTCGTGCTGGCGGTGGTACTCGTCGTCATCGGGCAGATGGTGCTCACGCGCACGGTGTTCGGCCGCCACGTGGTGGGCATCGGCACCAATGAAGAAGCCATGCGCCTGGCGGGCATCGACCCGCGCCCCATCCGCATCATCGTGTTCGCCGTGACCGGCCTGCTGGCCGGCCTCGCGGGCCTGATGCAATCGGCGCGCCTCGAAGCGGCCGACCCGAATGCCGGCGTCGGCATCGAGCTGCAGGTGATCGCTGCCGTGGTCATTGGCGGCACCAGCCTCATGGGCGGGCGCGGCTCGGTGATCAACACCTTCTTCGGCGTGCTGATCATCGCGGTGCTCGAGGCGGGCCTTGCGCAGGTTGGCGCGAGCGAGCCGAGCAAACGCATCATCACCGGCGCCGTGATCGTGGTAGCGGTGATCATCGACACCCTCCGCCAGCGCCGTGCCGACCGCCGCCTGGCCTGACGACAGCATCCCGCCCCCACCAGGAACAGGAAAAGCCATGGCTACCATCAAGGACGTCGCACTCAAGGCGGATGTGTCCGTCACCACCGTGTCGCACGTGGTCAACGACACCCGCCACGTGAGCGCCAAGGTGCGCGAACGCGTGGAGCTCGCCATCCGCGAGCTGGGCTACGTGCCCAACGCGATGGCGCGCAGCCTGAAGAGCAACACCACCTCGACGCTGGGCATGCTGATTCCCAACAGCTCGAACCCCTACTTCGCCGAGATCGTGCGCATCGTGGAAGACCGCTGCTTCGGCGCCGGCTACACGCTGGTGCTGTGCAACACCGACGACGAGCCTCACCGCCAGAGCGTCTACCTGCAGGTGCTGGCCGAGCGCCGCATCGACGGGTTGATCGTGGTGTCGACCGGCGCGGGCGACGACGACTCCCTCATGAAGCAGCTGCGCGGCCTGCGCATGCCCACGGTGCTGGTCGACCGAGAAATCGCCGACCCGGCCTGCGACCTGGTGGAAACCGCGCACATGCAGGGCGGCCTGCTCGCGGTGCGGCACCTGCTGTCGCTGGGCCACAAGCGCATTGCCTGCATCGGCGGGCCGGTGGGCGTGATGCCGAGCGAGCAGCGCATCGAGGGCTGGCGCATGGCGCTGGCCGAGACCGGCGCAACACCCGACATCGCGAATGCCGAAGCGCTGCTGTGGCGCGGCGGCTTCACCAGCCAGGGCGGCTACGAAGCAATGCATGCCATTCTTCGCACCGAGCGCAAGCCCTCGGCCGTGTTCGTCTGCAACGACCTGATGGCCATCGGCGCGCTGCGTGCCGCGCATGAAAGCGGCGTGCGGGTGCCCGACGAACTCTCGATCGTCGGCTTCGACGACATCGAACTCTCGGCCTACACAAGCCCCCCGCTCACCACCGTG
The DNA here is from genome assembly GCF_051992195.1 of Variovorax sp. YR566. Lineage (NCBI taxonomy): Bacteria > Pseudomonadati > Pseudomonadota > Betaproteobacteria > Burkholderiales > Comamonadaceae > Variovorax > Variovorax sp. YR566. The sequence continues at coordinate 6,559,318 of NZ_CP197092.1, forward strand.
GCGCAGCCCAAGGAGCGCATCGGCGCGTTGGCGGTCGACATGCTGCTCGAACGCGTCGGCGGCAAGCGGCGCGACGCGCGCAAGGTGGTGCTGCAGCCCGAGCTGCGCGTGCGCGCCTCGACCGCGCGGCACGCGAGCTTCCGCGAGCCCGCCGCACCCGTCGCGACCGAAACGCCTTCAACGGAAACCCGAAAGTCCCGCACCCCGTGAGCCTGAAGCCTTCTTCTTCCACCAGTTCCATCCAGGCGCCGCGCATCGTGGTGCTCGGCAGCCTCAACATGGACCTGGTGCTGCGTGTGCCGCACGCGCCGGCCGCGGGCGAAACCCTGCTGGGCCATTCGATTGCCAACATTCCCGGCGGCAAGGGCGCCAACCAGGCGGTGAGCTGTGCGCGCGAAGGCGGCCAGGTGCAAATGATCGGCTGCGTCGGCAACGACGCGCACGGCCAGTCGCTGCGCCAGGCATTGGAGCGCGACGGCATCGACACCGCCGCGCTGCGCACCGCGGCGGGCGAGCCGACCGGCACGGCGCTGATCCTCGTGGAGGACAGCGGCCAGAACCGCATCGTGATGATTCCCGGCGCCAACGCCCGGGTCGAGATCGACGAGGCTGCGCTGAAGCAGCAGGTGCAGGGCGCGGCCTTCCTCGTGACGCAGTTCGAGACGCCGATGGGCCAGGTCGCGCGCGCCATTGCGGTGGCGCATGGTGCGGGCTGCAAGGTGCTGCTCAACCCGTCGCCGGTGCAGGCGATCGCCGAACCGCTGTGGCCGCAGATCGACACGCTGGTCGTCAACGAGATCGAGGCGCAAACGCTGTGCGGCCAGTCCGCAGACAGTCCACAGGAAGCCGCCCAGGCCGGCCAGGCCCTGCGCGCCAAGGGCATCGAGCGCGTGGTCGTCACGCTCGGCGCGCGTGGCGCCGTGGCAGTCGATGCCGACGGCGCGCGTCACCATCCCGCGCCGAAGGTGCAGGCGGTCGACACCACGGCCGCCGGCGACACCTTCCTGGGTGCGCTCGCAGTCGCGCTGGGCGAAGGCCAGCCCTTCGACGAAGCCGTGCGCCTGGGCATCCGCGCCGCCGCGCTGTGCATCCAGCAGCCCGGCGCCCAACCTTCCATTCCGCAGCGCGACGCCGTGCTGCGCAGCCCCCTGCCTCCCGACTGGATCAAGCTGTGAAACGCTCCCCCCTGCTGCATGCCGAACTGTCCCATGTGATCGCCTCGCTGGGCCATGGCGACATGCTCGTGCTCGGCGACGCCGGCCTGCCGATTCCTGACGGCCCGCGCCGCATCGACCTCGCCGTGGCGCGCGGCGTGCCGCAGCTCACCGACGTGCTGCAGGCCGTGCTGTCGGAAATGCAGGTGGAAAGCATCGTGGTGGCCGACGAGGCGCTGGGCGATGCGAAGAAGCTGCCGGGCTGGTATCCGCAGTCGCTGGGCATCGCGCCGCAGACGGTGTCGCACGAAGAATTCAAGCGCCGCACGGCAAAGGCGCGCGCCGTCGTGCGCACGGGCGAATGCACGCCCTACGCGAACATCATCCTGATCGCCGGAGTGAAGTTCTGAAGCGCCGGCCTGGCGTCGGTCACTCGAACCTGTAGTTCGCGCCCACCGCCTGCCCGACCTTGAGCATGTGCTCCACGCCCTGGATCACGATGCAGTTCATGCCGAAGGTGATGCCGCCATCCACCCGCGCGTCGGCGCGGTAGGTGCGCAGCGTGTCGCCGACCTCGGGGCTGCTGAGGGCCGTGGCCGGATCGATGTCGGGAATCGGGCAGCGCGTGCAGGGCTTGACGGGGCGCAGCTCGGCCTCGCCTTCGCCGGTCGTGATGTGCAGGGCGTCGACACGGTCCTCGTCGTGCGACTCGATACCCGCCAGCACGATGTTGGGGCGGAAGCGCTCGATACCCACTGCACCGTGGCCCTGCGCCGCGAGGCGTTCGTTGAGTTCGGCCAGCGAGCCCTCGCTCGCCACCAGCAGCGCGTAGCCGTCGGCGAACTGGGTCTGCGCTTCGACGCCGTCGGTCCACTTCATGCTCGACAGGCGCTTGTGCTCGGGGTCGAAACGCACGAGGCGCAGAGTCTGCGGCTTGCCGGGTTCGGAGAGAAAGTCGCTGAACCACTGCGCGGCGATGTCGCCCATGTCGTAGGCAGCCACGTCGTCCTTCCACACGCGCACCCGCACCGGCTTCTCGACCCGGTCGAAAGCCAGGTGCAGCGCCAGCATGCCGGGCGCGCGCAGCACCACTTCCATGTGCTTCATCTGCGGCTTGATCAGCGCCATGCGCGGCAGCTGCCGCTGGGAGACGAATTCGCCCTGGGCGTCGACCACCATCCAGGCCCGGTCGAACTCCAGGCCGGTCTCGGTCAGCAGCATTTCGGGAAGCTCGACCCCGGCACAGGACTTGACCGGATAGACGAACAGGCGCGCGATGGTGGCTTCGAGGTCGAAAGCGGGCTGGGACACGGTGGGGGTTCCTTGGAATTCGGCCGCAATTGTCCCGCATCGCGGCAGCCGGAAGACCTTGGCACCCCGGGGGGAAAGGCGCCGGGCGCGGGCTGGCGGGCAACTCCTACAATCGATTCATGGCCCTCCCCCCAGAAGTTTGCATTCGCGGCGCCGGCATCGTCGGCCGTACGCTGGCCCTGCTGCTCGCGCGCGAGCGTGTGCGCGTCGCGCTGGTGGTGCCGCCGGCCACGCAGGGCAAGGAAGACATCCGCGCCTACGCGCTCAACACCGCCTCCCGCACGCTGCTCGAATCGCTGCGCGCCTGGCCCGATGGGGCCCATGCCACGGCCGTGCGCGAGATGCTCGTGCATGGCGACGAAGGCGGCCGGGTGCAGTTCAGCGCCGCGCGCCAGAAGGTCGACGCGCTGGCCTGGATCGTCGACGTGCCCGCGCTCGAACAGCAACTGGCCGACGCAGTGCGCTTCCAGCCCCTGATCGAAGTGGTGACCGAGCCGGTGGCAGCCCCGCTCACCGTGGTGTGCGAAGGCAAGGCCAGCACCACGCGCGAAGCCCTCGGCGTGAGCTACGAGGTCACGCGCTATCCGCAGCATGCGATCGCGGCGCGCCTGGAGGCCGGGCAGTCGCACGACGGCATCGCGCGCCAGTGGTTCAACGACAAGGGCGAAGTGCTCGCGCTGCTGCCGCTCGGCGGCGCGCACGGCAAGACGGTCGCGCTGGTGTGGTCGGTCGACCAGTTGCGCGCGCCCGAACTGCTCGCGCAGGGCAACGACGAATTCAACGCCGCCATCACCGAAGCCAGCCACAACGCGCTCGGCGCGCTCAAGCTCACGAGCGAGCGCGGCGCCTGGCCGCTGGCCCGCGCCATCGCCGACCGCTGGACCGGCGCCATGCCCGGGCAGCCGACTCGCTCCTGGGCACTGGCGGGCGATGCGGCCCACACGGTGCATCCTCTGGCCGGCCAGGGCCTGAATCTGGGCCTGGCCGATGCGGCCGCGCTGGCCGACGTGATCAAGAACCGCGACTACTTGCGCAGCGTGGGCGACGCGCGCCTGCTGCGCCGCTACGAACGCGCCCGCCGCGCCGACGTGCTGCAGATGAGCCTGGCGACCGACGGGCTGCAGCAACTCTTTGCGCACAACCTGGGTCCGCTTCCTGCATTGCGCAACTGGGGCATGCGCGGCTTCGACCGCACGCGCCTCGTCAAGCGCTGGATCACGGCGCAGGCCATGGGCCTGAAGGCCTGACGCCCCGCCCCCTCTTTTAGAACCGAACCAACGGATCTCCCGATGACACTCGTACGCAACCTCTTACTCGCCGCCTGCACGCTGGGCGCGGTCGTGGCCGCCACAGCCGGCGAAGCCGAGATCCGCAAGAACCTGCCCGCACGCATTCCGCAGTTCCCGGCCATCGACGAAGTGTCGAAGTCGCCGATTCCGGGTGTCTACGAAGTGCGCGTGAACGGCTCGCAGATCTTCTACACCGACGAGCAGGGCAACTACCTCATCCAGGGCAACCTGATCGACGTGAAATCGCGCAAGAACCTGACCGAAGAGCGCGTGGAAAAACTCAGCGCGGTCGCCTTCGACCAGTTGCCGCTGAAGGACTCGATCAAGATCGTGCGCGGCAACGGCAAGCGCAAGCTCGCGGTGTTCGAAGACCCGAACTGCGGCTACTGCAAGCGCTTCGAGAAGGACATGAAGACGGTCGACAACGTCACCGTGTACCTGTTCCTGTACCCGGTGCTCGGCCCCGATTCGAACATCAAGTCGCGCGACATCTGGTGCAGCAAGGACAAGGGCAAGGCCTGGGGCGACTGGATGGAGTCGAGCACCCGTCCCACCACCGCGCCTAACGGCTGCGACGTGACCGCGCTGCAGCGCAACGTCGAGTTCGGCCGCAAGTACAACATCACCGGCACGCCCACGCTGATCTTCAGCGACGGCACCCGCACGCCCGGCGCCATTCCCGCAGAGCAGGTCGAGAAGCAACTCGCCGCTTCGTCCAGCTGATGGCGACGAAGACCGTTTCGCGGCGCGCCGCCGCTGTCGCCGCACCCGTGGCGGGCGTGCGCTATCGCGTCGAATGCGCGGACCTGCACGCGCATCTATTCAGTGTCACGCTCACCATCGACGCGCCCGCCGCGCAGCAGCACGTGTCGCTGCCGGTGTGGATTCCCGGTAGCTACCTGGTCCGCGAATTCGCCAAGAACCTGCAGGGCCTGCGCGCCACGCAGGGCCGCCGCAAGCCGGCGCTGATGCAGCTCGACAAATGCAGCTGGCTCGTCGAATGCACGCCCGGCCAGCCGTTGGTGCTGCACTACCAGGTCTGCGCGTACGACAACTCGGTGCGCACCGCCTGGCTCGATGCCGAGCGCGGCTTCTTCAACGGCACCAGCGTTTGCCTGCGCGTAGAAGGCCAGACCGAGGCGCCGCATGCGCTGGAGATCGTCGCACCCAAGCTGGCCGACGACGCCGCGCGCTGGTCGTGCGCCACCGCCCTCGTGCCGCTGAAGGCCGACAAGCATGGCTTCGGCAACTACCACGCATCAGGCTACGACGAGCTGGCCGACAGCCCGGTCGAGCTGGGTGCCTTCTGGAGTGCCGAATTCGAAGCCTGCGGCGTGCCGCACCGCTTCGTGATTGCCGGTGCCGCTGCATCCTTCGATGGCGAGAGGTTGATCGCCGACACAAAGGCGATCTGCGAAGCCGAGATGCGCTTCTGGCACGGCGACAAGGTCGGCAAACGCGGCGGACCGAAGCCGCCGATCGACCGCTACGTGTTCATGCTCAACGCCGTCGACGACGGTTATGGCGGGCTCGAACACCGCCATTCCACCGCGCTGATCTGCAACCGCCGCGACCTTCCGCAGCGCGGCGAAAAGAAGAAGCAGCCCGATGGCTACACCACGCTGATGGGCCTCATCAGCCACGAGTACTTCCATACCTGGAACGTCAAGCGCATGCGGCCGGCCGAGTTCGCGCGCTACGACTACAGCCAGGAGAACTACACGCAGCTGCTGTGGTTCTTCGAGGGCTTCACCAGCTACTACGACGACCTGCTGCTGCGCCGCGCCGGTCGCATCGACGACGCAGCCTACCTGCGCCTGCTGAACAAGACCATCAACCAGGTCATGCAGACGCCGGGCCGACTGGTGCAGCCGGTGGCCGACGCGAGCTTCGACGCCTGGGTCAAGTACTACCGCCAAGACGAGCAGACGCCCAACAGCACGGTGAGCTACTACACCAAGGGCGCGCTGGTGGCGCTTTGCTTCGACCTCACGCTGCGCCATGAAGGCAAGGGCTCGCTCGACGACGTGATGCGCCACCTGTGGACGCACAGCAGTGGCGGGCCGATCAGCGAGGCCGACATTGCAGCGGCGCTCGAGGCCGTGAGCGGCCGCTCGTACGCGGCGGAGTTGGCGCGCTGGGTGCATTCGACCGAGGAGCTTCCGCTCGCGCAACTGCTGCGCGCGCACGGCGTTGCCACGCTGGAGGACCCGTCGCAGCAGGCGCAGGCGTTGGGCCTGCGCGTGGCCGAGGCCAATGGCAGCGTTCAGGTGAAGGTGGTGTTGCGCGGCGGCGCGGCCGAGAAGGCCGGCTTCTCCGCGAACGACGAGTGGATCGGCATCGAGTTGCCTGCTGCCGGCAAGAAGGGCCAGCAGCAGGCTGCGCAGGCATGGCGCATCGCCAAGCTCGATGACCTGGCGCTGTACCTGGGCGATGCGACGAAGTGCACGGCCATCGTGGCGCGCGACCGCAAGCTGATCAGGCTGCCGCTGGTGTTGCCTGTCGGAGTGACCACCTGGCGCCTGTTCTCGCACGACGCCACGAAGGTGGCGGGCTGGTTGGCCGGCTAGGCGTTTTCCGCCGCTGCCGGGTGCCGCACGAAGAGCATCGGCTGCGGTTCACCGACCAGCACGCAGGGCTTGCCGGTGCGCCGGCAGTGGTCTTGCACGCGCCAGTAGGCATCGTGGCTCACGCAGCCGGTCTGGCAGATCACGAGATCGGCCGCGCGCAGGCTGGCTTCGAGCGCGGGATCGTCCGCATCGTCTCCGCCGTCGTGGTGCAGGTAGCGGCCGCCGGCAATCTCGACCAGCTGGCGCGCGAGCGAAGGCGCCTCGTCTTCATGGCCGACACACAGCACGGCCTTCTCGCGCAGGTCGGCGCGCGCCTGCGGCTCGGGCGGCATCATCAGATGGCGCTTGCTGCCCGGCGACAGCAGCGCGCTCAGCCGCTTCGGCAGCGCTCCGCCTGCGGCGGCACGCACCGCGAGCTCTTCGCGCACGATGGCAATGGCCGAGTCGCGCGCCACCAGGGCGCCACGCAAACGCACGATCTGCGCTTCGAGCCTTTCGACGAGCGCGGCCTGCTCGACCAGCAGGCGCGAGCAGCGCTCCTGCACGCGGGCATAGGCCCGCAGCAACACGGCATGTTCTTGCATCGGGAACTCCATGGCGGGCATTCTAGATGAGAATAATTCTCAACTGAAAGCCACATGGCGCTCAGTGGGAAACCGACTTGGAAAACACGTTCACCACCACCACGCCCGCGATGATCAGCGCGAGCCCCGCAATGGCCGGCCCGTCGAGCTTCTGCCCGAACCATAGCCAGCCCACCAGCGAGATCAGCACGATGCCCACGCCGGACCAGATCGCATAGGCGATGCCCGTGGGGATGGTGCGCAGCGTGAGCGAGAGAAAGAAGAACGCAATCACATAGCCCACAACCGAGGCCAGCGTGGGCCACAGTCGGGTGAAGCCCTCGGACCCCTTGAGGAAACTGGTGGCGATCACTTCGGCCACGATGGCGACGAACAGGTAGGCGTAGTTGGAACTCATGGCGGGCACTCTATGGGAACTCGCAATGCCCCGCCACCCGCGCCGGCCATGCTGGGTATAGTGAAGCGCGTTTTCTTCCCCTTCCCCCGGAGACACCATGAGCTACGAAAACATCGAAGTGCGGACCGAAGCAGGCAAGGTCGGCATCATCACCCTCAACCGCCCGAAGGCCCTGAATGCGCTCAACGACGCGCTCATGACCGAGCTGGGCCAGGCCCTGAAGGCCTTCGATGCGGACGACGCCATCGGCTGCATCATCCTCACGGGCAGCGAGCGCGCCTTCGCGGCCGGCGCAGACATCGCAGCGATGGCCAAGTACAGCTTCATCGACACCTACAAAGGCGACTACATCACGCGCAACTGGGAAACCATCCGCTCGATCCGCAAGCCGGTGATCGGCGCGGTGGCCGGCTTCGCGCTGGGCGGCGGCTGCGAGCTGGCGATGATGTGCGACTTCATCATCGCGGCCGACAACGCGAAGTTCGGCCAGCCCGAAATCAAGATCGGCGTGATCCCCGGCGCCGGGGGCACGCAGCGCCTGCCACGCGCAGTGGGCAAGAGCAAGGCCATGGACATGGTGCTCACGGCCCGCATGATGGACGCCGCCGAAGCCGAGCGCGCCGGCCTCGTGAGCCGCGTGGTGCCTTTCGAAAAGCTCGCCGACGAGGCGCTGGGCGCGGCGCTGATCATCTGCGGCTACTCGCAGATCTCGGTGATGGCGGCGAAGGAATCGGTCAACCGCGCCTTCGAAAGCGGCCTGAGCGACGGCGTGATGTTCGAGCGCCGACTGTTCCATGCGCTGTTCGCCACCGTCGACCAGAAGGAAGGCATGGACGCCTTCCTCAACAAGCGCGCGCCGGATTTCAAGAACGCCTGATCTGATCAGCGCGTAAGCAGCGAGCGCAGCGCATCGAGCGCTTGCGCTGGTGGCGTGCCGACGAGAGCCGCGCCGCCGGGCTGCGATGTCCAGCGCACCTGGCCGCCGGCGATTTCCAGCACGGCGACCAGCGCATTGCCTCGGTACAGCTCGAGCCGCGCCTCGACCGGTGCGGCGAGCGGTTCGTCGGGCGACGTGGCCGAACGCGCCACGGTGCTCACGAGCGCCGGCAGGCCTTCGATGTCGCCGCGCTCGTGGCGCACGCTGGCGCCTGAACGCGTGAAGTTGAAGGACGTCCATCGCTCCAGCGCGGAGAAAGACGCTGCCGCGCTCCGAGGCCTTGTCATGGCCTTGGCGGCAGCGCCCGGCGCGGTCGAACGCAGTCCGCCGGAAACCTCGGCGCTGGCGCTGTCCTGGTTCGCGGGTGCGGCGGCTGGCGGCGGTGGCGCTGCCGGCGCGGGCGCTCCTGCTGCATAAGCGCTTCGCCGTTCGTTTTCCACGGAGGCTTCGCGGCGTTCATCGCGCAAGACGGGTGCGGGTGCGGATTGCTCGGCCACGATGGCAGGCGGTGTCGAAGGTGTGACCGGCTCGGCGGGCGCGACGGGCGCAGGAGCCGCCTGCTTGAGAGATGGCTTCGGCGCAGCACGCTGGAGGGCATCTGCGCTCGCCGCATCGGCCGCCTTTTTCGAGGAAGAAGAATCGCGCGGGGCCGGGGCCTTGGCGCGTTGCTCCGCGGCAGGCGCTGCGGGGGCTTGCGCAACGACTGGTGGCGGCGCGGCGGCGGCTGCCGGCGCTTCGGCTGGAGGCGCGGCCTCCGCGGACGCTTGCGCCGGAGCCGTTGCAGGCGGCGCCACCGGCGCCGGCGCTTGCGCAGTCGCCCCGCCCACGCGGGCTTCACCATCGAGTCGCGCATCGGGCACAGGCTCGCGATGCCACAGCACCGCCACGAAACCAGCCACCAGCACCGTCGCGAAAGCCGCGTTCCACGGCATGCGCGCACGCGGCTCACCGCCACCGCCGAAGAGGCGTCGCCACCACGGCGCGGCGCTCGCGCTGTTGGCGGCAGGGCTCGCTGTCACCGGCGCCTCGGCAAGGTTGTGCGCCATCTTCAGGACCGCGTCGCGCGTGCGCGGATCGGGCCTGGCATCACTGTCGGGCGCATGGTCCAGCGCGCGGCGCAGCGCGGGGTCGCGCAGATCGCCGTTGTTGTCGTCGTCGAACTTGGTGTTGTTGCCACTCATGCCCGTTGCTCCAGCACCGACAGATAGCGCTCCATGCACCCGCGCAGTTTTTGCAAGCCATAGCGCAGGCGGCTGCGCACGGTCTCGAAACCGATCTCCAGGCTCGAGGCCAGCGCCTCGACGGTCAGGCCGTCTTCATGGTGCAGCAGGAACGCGGCGCGCTGATCGGCCGGCAGTTCGTCGAGGCAAGCCAGCAGGCGACGGCCCGCGGCACGCCAGAACGCCAGCTCTTCGGCCGACGGGTGCGCCGCCGCATCGACGGCCCCGCGCACGCCGCGGTCGAGCGTGGGCACGGGTTCGCTGTCGTCGTCCGGGTGCGCATCGAGCGTCACTTCGCGCCCGCTCACGCGCAGCCGGTCCATCGCCAGGTTGTGCGCAATGGTGAAGGCCCAGGTGCGCCACGTCGCGCCCTGCGGCGAAAAGCTGTCGCGCGCCGAGATGATCCGCACCCAGGTGTCCTGGAATACCTCGTCGGCCTGCGCCACGAGCCGCGCGCCCAGCAGCCGCTTGACGAAGCGGAACAGTCCGCCTTCGTGGCGCGCGTAGAGCACGTCGAACGCGGCGGCGTCACCCTGCGCGTAGGCCAGCATCAACTGGTCGTCGGGCATGGCCTGGCGCTCGGGGGCGTTCTTGGCGGAAGGGGCGCGGGGAAGCGCGGACATCGAAGGATTTTCACCCCAGCTTGTACGGGCGGCGGACCGCACCGGGGTTCGGGGCGGCAAAAAAAGTCGGCGAGCTCAACCCCGCTGGCGGTGGTCGGCCGTATCAGCCTGCACTCAACCACCCGGAGTGCTTCCATGACCCAAGCTTTCGTTCCCAGGTTTCGCCGCCCGCTCGTCGTACTGCTGTGCGCCCAACTGCTCCTGACCGCCTGCGGCGCCACCGAGCCCCCTGCCCTTTCCAGTGCCACGCGCTGGCCCACGCCCGCGCCCGACAGCCGCCTGCAAGTGGCGCAGACGGTGCCGAACTTCGAGGCACCGTCCGCCACGCACTGCGCGAGGCCGGTCCAGACCTACGAGACACCGGGCATGGCGCGCGTCGCACGCGACCGGCGCGAGCTTGCGGACACCGACGCGATGAAGGACTACAGCCTGCGCCGGCCCGGCTCGCCGTCGGTCTCGGCCGCGAAATCAATGCCGGCACCCGCCGCCGAGCCCCTTGCCAGCGCCATCGCTGAAGCTGCTGCGCCGGCCGCGCCCGCAGCGCCGCGCATAAGCGGCGGCCTTCAGCCACCAGCCCAGGCCCCGCGCCCCGCCAACGAACCCGTCACCGCCGGCATGGTCGACGACAACGCCGACTTCAGCGAATACCTGGCCTTCCGCGGTCGCACGCAGGTCGTCCACCGCGAGCGCGACATCAGCGCGCGCTACCTCCTCCAGGTGCGCGACGCCCGCGGTGCGGTCGTGCCCGATGCCGAAGTGGCGGTGCAGGCCGCGAACGGCGCCGCCATGTGGGCCCGCACCGATGCGGGCGGGCGCGCCTGGCTGCATCCGAACGCATTCGACAAGGCGCAGAGCCCGGTGTACGAAGTGACCGTGCGCAGGAACGGCCGCCAGAGCACCGCCTTCCTGCAGCGCGGCCAGAAGAACGCCGTCGACGTCGTGCTCGACGGCAAGCCCGGCGCCGTGCCCGCGCGCGCCAGGCTCGACCTGGTCTTCCTGATCGACGCCACCGGCTCGATGGACGACGAGATCGCCAAGCTCAAGACCACCCTGCGCACCATCGCCGACCAGGTCGCCAAACTGCCGAGCCGCCCCGACACCTGTTTCGGCCTGGTGGCGTATCGCGACCGCTCTGACGAATTTCTCGTGCGCCGCCACGACTTCACCAACGACCTCAACGCCTTCCAGGGCGTGCTCGATGCGCTGCGTGCTGCAGGCGGCGGCGACTACCCCGAGGCGATGAACGAGGCCCTGAACGAAACCATCCACAAGATGAGCTGGCGCGGCAACGGCACCACGCGCCTCGTGGTGCTGCTGGCCGATGCGCCGCCGCACCTCGACTACGGCGGCCCGCAGTACGACGACGACATGGTCGCCGCGCTGGGCAAGGGCATCAAGGTGTTGAGCGTGGGCGCATCGGGGCTCGACAAGCAGGGCGAATACATCCAGCGCCAGATCGCGCAATACACCGGCGGGCGCTTCGTGTTCCTGACCTACAAGGAAGCGACGAACCCGGCGAGCGGCCCGGGAACGCAGACCGTGCATGACGTCGGCAACTACTCGGTGCAGACGCTGGACAAGCTGATCGTGCGGCTCGTTTCCGAAGAATTGGGCAAGTTGCCCGCGGGTGGTTGAACTGGGCCCTCAGCCTGGGCTATAATTTTGGGCTCGGTGCAAATCAGCACTGACGGCTCTTTAGCTCAGTCGGTTAGAGCGATGGAATCATAATCCACAGGTCCGCGGTTCGAGTCCGTGAAGAGCCACCAACAAAACGAAAAAGCCTTGTGAGTCAACGACTTACAAGGCTTTTTTCTTTGCCGGGCATGCTGACCGATAATCCGCGCCGATGCTCGCGCCTTCCCTCGCCACACCAAACCCGCCCGCCGCCCGCGCGGGCTTGCGGCGTCCGGGCGTGGGCCTGATCCGCTGGGTGCTGCTGTGGTTCGCGCTGTCGCTTGGCGTGGCCATCGCGTCTCCAGTCGTGCATCCGCAGACCGTGGAACTGGTCTGCTCGAACGCCGGTTCGGTGAAAGCCATCGTGCACACCGACGACGGCGCGCAAGAGCTGGGCGCGGGCCACATGGACTGCCCGCTGTGCGTGCTCAACGGCGCTCCACCCGCAACGACGCCAACTGTCGAGTTGCCCGCGCTCATGCCGCTGGCCCGCGCAGTCCAGCCGATTCCGTCCGCGCACGTCGCCGCGGTCACCGCTGCGCCCTTGCCGGCGCGCGGGCCTCCTTCGCTCTCCTGACGCTTCTTCAGTTCTTGCGCGCGTGATGCGGCCGCCTCGGTCGAGGCTCGCTCGTCGCGTGCGTTCCTGCAATGAATTCGTCGGCACACGCACCCGTGCCGAAGAGAGCTTTTTCAATGATCCACACACCCCATCCAACAAGGCGATTCCTGCTGCTGTCCGCCGGCAGCCTCGCCGCGCTCACGACCCTCGCAGCCTGCGACAAGGTGCTGCCCGCCAGCTTCAACGGCGTCGACATCACCGGCGCCAGATACGCGCAGGATTTCCGTTTGACCGACGCGGACGGCCATGAACGCACACTGGCCGACTTCAAGGGCAAGGCAGTGATGATGTTCTTCGGCTTCACCCAGTGCCCCGACGTGTGCCCCACAGCACTCGTGCGCGCGGCAGAGACGAAGCGGCTGCTCGGTGCAGACGGCGAGCGCCTTCAGGTGATCTTCGTCACCGTCGACCCCGAGCGCGATCTGCCTGTCGTGCTCAAGGCCTACACGCAGGCCTTCGACCCCAGCTTCATAGGCCTCTATGGCGACATGCAGCGAACCAGCGAGACCGCGAAAGACTTCAAGGTGTTCTACAAGAAAGTGCCCACGGGCTCCTCGTACACCATGGACCACTCGGCCTTCAGCTACGTGTTCGACCCGAAGGGAAAGATCCGCCTCGTGCTGCGCCACGAACAGAGCGCGGAAGAATGCGCGCAAGACCTCCGCCAGATTCTTCAGACCGCATCCGCCTGACTTCCATCGTTTCAACCTCAGGAGATTTCATCCATGAAAAACCCCATCGCACGCACCCTCCTCATCGCCATCGCCACATTGCTCGCCGCACACGCGCACGCCCAGGTCACCATCAAGGACGCGTGGGTGCGCGCCACCGTGCCGCAGCAGAAGGCCACCGGCGCGTTCATGCAGCTCAGCGCCGCGAAAGACACCAAACTGGTCTCGGCCAGTTCGCCCGTCACGCCCATCGTTGAGGTGCACGAAATGGCCATGCAGGACAACGTGATGCGCATGCGCCAGATCCCTGCGCTCGACCTGCCCGCCGGCAAGACCGTCGAGCTCAAGCCCGGCGGCTATCACGTGATGCTGCTCGACCTCAAGCAGCAGGTGAAGGAAGGCGACACCGTGCCGCTCACGCTGGTTTTCGAAGGCAAGGACGGCAAGCGCGAATCGGTCGAGGTGAAGGCACCGGTGCGGGCGCTCAATGCCTCTGCGCAACCCGCGGGGCACGGTAGCCACAAGCACTGAGGAGCGAACGCGTCGAGGGTCGGCCGCGCCAACGCAGCCGATCCTGAAACCCCAGAACCCGGCCAGAGGAAATACCCTGTTTCGGTGATGGCGCTCGACCGGCCGTCCTACAAGAATTGTTGACAAATATTCACAATTCACACCCTTCTCGACCAACACCCTCGCGGGCTGGATTGGTCCGGGGCGCATGAGTTGTCCAGGAAGTCGGGGGCGTTCTTGCTGCCCCTGCTTTGGCTGGACGGCATGACGCGGCATGAGGGCCGAGGGATACGTAGACAGGGGATCTTCGGTGCCGCTCAGTTACCTTCTTCATTTGGAGCATGCTCGCCTGCCAATGCACGTGACGGACGCGCAGGACGTGCGACGCGTTTCCGTCCTGAAAGCAACCGGCCTGATCGAAGCCGCCATCGACCCGGCTTTCGACACCGGGGGCAGCTACAGGCTGGCGCAGGCGGCGCTGGTGGTCTGCATCACCGACGAGGGGCACGCCGAGATCGACAACCTGCGCGGTCGCAACGCCAGCAACACCGACGCACCACCGAAGCCGGCACGCACGGGCATCGAACCGCTGCACTACCTGCGCATGATCGAGCGTTCGACATTCCCGCTTCGCGTGGACGACGCGCAGGAGATCAACTGCATCGAGGCGCTGAAGCAGGCCGGGTTCGTCGATGCCGCGATCAGCCCGGTGCTGGCGTGGAAGGACAGCCGCGAGCCGCAGGAGCTGGCGGTGATCCGGCGCATCACGCCGTTCGGGCGGGCTCAGCTGGCGCGGGGCACCAGCTAGTTTCGCGGTGTCTAGTTTTCGGAGGGAGTCGACGCCGGCTGCCCCTCCTGTTTGTATACATACGCGCCCACCCTATGCCTTTCGGCCTCCCCCATCGAAGGGCTGCCTATTCAACAGGCAACGTGATGGGAAGCCACGCCAATCCTCGCTTCGCCTCTGCGCCTCCACCCACAACTCACAGAGTTGTCCACAGAAAAATCTAACAAGTCATCAAACCGTCAAACAGATGTCGTCGCAACGTAACCTTTGAACTGCTCGCGCAGCTTGGTCTTCAGCAGCTTGCCGGTGGCTGTATGCGGCAGCGTGTCGACGAAGACCACGTCTTCCGGTAGCCACCACTTCACGACGCGCTGCGCGAGGAAAGTGAGCAGTTCCTCGCGCGTGACTTCGGCGCCAGCACGCTTCACCACGATGAGCAGCGGACGCTCCTGCCACTTCGGATGTGCGATGCCGATCACCGCCGCTTCGGCCACGGCCGGGTGCATGCTCGCGGCGTTTTCCAGGTCGATGGAAGAAATCCATTCGCCGCCCGACTTGATGACGTCCTTCGCGCGATCGACCAGTTGCACGTAGCCGTCTTCGTCGATGTTGGCGACGTCACCGGTCGGAAAGAAACCCTCGGCGTCGAGCACCGGGCCGCCCTCGCTCTTGAAATAGCCGCTCGCAATCCACGGGCCGCGCACGTGCAAATGGCCGAAGGCCTTGCCGTCGTGCGGCAGGCGCTGGCCGTCCTCGCCGACGATCTTCAGCTCCACGCCCCACACGCCGCGGCCCTGGCGCATCTTCACGCGCATCTGCTCTTCTTTCGGCATCGACAAATGCTTGGGCAGCAGGTTGCCGATCACGCCGATGGGGCTGGTCTCGGTCATGCCCCAGCCCTGCACGAAGTCGGCGCCGAAGTCGCTCTCGAAGCGTTCGATCATGCTGCGCGGCGTGGCCGCACCACCCACGCCGATGCGCTTCAGGCCGATGGCGCGCGTGTCGATTTCGGGGTGCGCGTCGAAGTACTGGAACAGCATGAGCCAGATGGTCGGCACGGCCTGCGAGAAGCCGACCTTCTCGTCGCGCATCAGCTCGTACAGGCTCTGGCCGTCCATATGCGGGCCGGGCATGACGAGCTTCATGCCGGTCATCGCGGCCGCATACGGCATGCCCCATGCGTTGGCGTGGAACATGGGCACTGCGAGCAGCAGCGTCATCTGCGAGTTGGCGCCGAAGGTGTCGGGCGCGCATTCCATCAGCGAGTGCAGCACGGTCGAGCGGTGCGAATACAGCACGCCCTTCGGGTTGCCGGTGGTGCCCGAGGTGTAGCAAAGCGACGAGGCGGTGCGTTCGTCGAACTCGGGCCAGGAGTAGGTCTCACTCTGCGCGCCGATGAGCTCGTCGTAGCACAGCAGGTTGGGCACGTCGATGGCGGGCATGTGGGCGCGGTCGGTCATCGCGATGAAGGCGCGCACCGACTTCAGGCCGGGCGCGAGCTTCTCGACCAGCGGAGCGAAGTTGGCATCGAAGAACAGCACCTTGTCTTCGGCGTGGTTGACGATGTAGTCGACCTGCTCCGGAAAGAGCCGCGGGTTCACCGTGTGCAGCACCGCGCCAGAACCCGACACGCCGAAGTACAGCGCCAGGTGGCGATAAGTGTTCCACGCGAGCGTGCCCACGCGGTCGCCGGGTTCGATGCCGAGCGTCGTCAGCGCGTTGGCCACCTGCTTGGCGCGGCGCTGTATCTCCGCGTAGTTGGTGCGATGCACCGGCCCCTCCACCGTGCGACCCACGACTTCGGCATGCGGGTGGAAGGTGGCTGCGTGATCGATGAGCGACGAGATCAGCAGCGGGCGGTCTTGCATCAATCCGAACATGTTTTTGTCTCCTGTACGCTGAGGCGATGCTAGGCAGCCGCCACTCAGCGCCGCATCGTCGGAACGGACGATTGAGGTCGCTCGAGGGTTGCCCCTAGCATGGCCTTTCAAGAGGACTTTTGCATGAACGTTCAGGACGCAATCGCCACCCGCCGCTCGGTGCGCGACTTTCTCGACACGCCGGTGCCCGGCGACGTCATCCGCCGCGTCGTCGAGCAGGCGCTGCGCGCGCCTTCCGGCGGCAACCTGCAGCCATGGCATCTGCATGTGGTGGGCGGAGAAAAACTCGCCGAGCTCAAGGCGATCATGCGCACGCGCGTGCAGGAGGCGCCCACCGGCGAAGGCAGCGAGTACGACATCTACCCGCGCGAGCTTGCAGCGCCGTATCGCGACCGCCGCTTCGCCGTGGGCGAGGCAATGTATGCGCGCCTGGGCATTCCGCGCGAAGACAAGGCCGCGCGCCGCGAATGGTTTGCGCGCAACTACCAGTTCTTCGGCGCGCCGCTCGCGCTTTTCTGCAGCGTCGACCGCCGCATGGGCCCGCCGCAGTGGTCCGACCTGGGGATGATGCTGCAGAACGTGATGCTGCTGCTGCGCGGCGAAGGGCTCGACAGCTGCCCGCAGGAGTGCTGGGCGATCTACCCGCAGACCATCGGCCAGTTCATCGCCCTGCCGCCCGAGCGCATGCTGTTCACGGGCATGTCCATCGGCTATGCGGACCGCAGCCGGCCGCTCGATGCGCTGGTGACCGAGCGCGCACCGCTGGCCGAGGTGGCCGAGTTCGTCGGCATCTGAATCCACCGGAGGGAACGGATCGTGCTTGATGATGCGGCATGCTCATCGCACAGATCTCCGACCCCCACATCCGCCCCGCCGGCCAGCTCTACCAGGGCGTGGCCGACTCGAACCGCATGTTCGAGGAAGCCATCGACCACCTGCACGCGCTCGACCGCAAGCCCGACCTGGTGCTGCTGACCGGCGACCTCGTCGACGACGGCCGGCCCGATGAATACGCACAGGTGCGGCACCTGCTCGCGAAGCTGACGATTCCGTACCTCGTGATTCCCGGCAACCACGATCACCGCGAGAACTTTCGTGCAGCCTTCGCGGACCATGCGTACCTGCCGGCCGAAGGCGCGCTGCACTACTGCCTCGACGACCATGCGGTGCGCATCGTGGCGCTGGACTCGTGCATTCCCGGGCTTCACCATGGCGGCATCGATGCGCAAGGATTGGCGTGGCTGCAGCGCACGCTCGAAACCGACCGAATCAAGCCAACGCTGCTGATGCTGCATCACCCGCCCTTCATGAGCGGCATTCCCTACATGGATACGTACCGCTACATGGACACGGCGCCGCTCGAAGCCATCGTGCGCAGCGCCTCCAACATCGAGCTGGTGCTGTGCGGCCACGTGCACCGCACCATGCTGCGGCGCTGGGCAGGCACGGTCGTGTGTTCATGCCCGAGCAGCACGACCGAGATCGCGCTGCAGCTGGCCGCCGACGCGGCGCCGGCCTCCTTCATGGGCCGGCCCGGCTGCATGCTGCACCTGTGGAACGAAGCGCACGGCATGGTGAGCCATGTGAGCCACATCGGGAAGATGCAAGGGCCTTATCCGTTTGCGTGAGGCTGAAGCTCAGCATCTCTTCAGGCAGAGCGGACAGAATCCGGCAAATCGACGAGGAGACGTGATGCAAAAGCAGCCCTACTGGTTTCCCGCCAAGCGCTACGGCTGGGGCTGGGGCCTGCCCAACTGCTGGCAAGGCTGGGCGGTGATGGCCGTGTACGGCCTGCTGGTGGTGACGGCTGTGTTGTCCATCCGCCCCGAACGGGAACCCCTGCTGTTTTTCGCGGCCCTCATGGGGCTGACCATCGCGCTCGTCGCCGTCTGCTGGATCAAGGGCGAGCCACCGCGCTGGCGCTGGGGCGAAAAGTAGTCGACGGCCATCCAGTCATGCCACAGGAACGCACTCTCCTCTACACCGGACACGAGTTCACGGTCGAGCACGTGCGCGCCCACGCGCACCAGGGGCCTGACTGGAGCAGCCCCTACACGCTGGAATCGCGGCGCATCATCTTCCCGGTGGGCCGCACGGTGCTCGATGTGCGCACAGGCGACGGCACCTGGCTGGTCGACGGGCTCACCGCCATGCAGTTCTGCGACGCCCTGGTCTATCAGTTGCGGCCGGTGATGCATGCAGCTCGACACAGCATGGTCATCAGCCGGCATCGGCCGTCTCACACCGATGCGGCACCTGTGTTCTGCCTGCTTTCACCACGGTCGCTGTACCGGGTTCACGCGGCGCAGCGGCAACTGCGTGCAGGCGATGCAGGTGCGGATGCCATCACTGCATTGGTCGATGAACTCGGCATGTCGCGCCGGCAGTTGCCGCTGACGGGCGCGGTCATGCGCGCAAAGCGGCTGCTCGCAGAAACCGCCGACGGGGAGGCGAAGCTCCCGATGCACGAAGTGGCCGACGCGGTCTCGCGCTCGCCATTCCATCTGGCACGCAGCTTCCGGCAGCAGACTGGCCTGAGCCTGCATCAGTACCGCCAGCACCTGCGGCTCGCAGCAGCCATGGAGCGGCTCGTCGATGGAGACAGCAACCTCGCGGGCATCGCGCACGACCTCGGCTATTGCAGCCAGAGCCACCTGGGCGCGGTGTTCCGCCGCGAGGTGGGCGTGACGCTGGGCGAAGCCCGCCGCGTGCTGGCCGGCAGCGCACGAATTTGATAGCCGCCGCGCGGCGCGGTCGCGAGACTCGCCGCGATGATGGATCGCAACCTTTCTGCAGGCCTGCTCGCCGCGCTGGCCGCAGCCTTCATCGGCAGCGCCTGGCAACTCGTCTCGCGCCACGGCGTGACCACCACGCTCGGGCCGATGGAGCTGGCGCTGATGCGCTACGGCATTCCGGCGCTGCTGCTCGCGCCGCTGTGGTTCGGCAGCAAGCGCATCGCGCCGAAGGCCTCGCCGCTGGTGCTCGCGCTGCTCGTCATCGGCGGCGGCCTGCCCTTCGGACTGCTGGTGCTGGCCGGCGCGCAATGGGCGCCTGCGAGCCACATGGGCATCTTCATGGCGGGCAGCCTGCCGCTCTTCACCGCCATCGGCGCATGGCTTCACAAGAGGCAGAAGGTCGAGGGCCTCAGGCTTGTCGGGCTGGCCTGCATTGCCATCGGCATGGCACTGTTCGCTGCGGGGAGCTTTCGCGGCGGCTCGCTCGACTGGCGCGGCGATCTGCTCTTTCTTGCGGCGGCCATGCTGTGGGCCGTGCATTCGCTCGCGTTCGCGCACTGCGGGCTCACGCCGTGGCAAGGCGCGGCGTTCGTGAACGGGTGGTCGGCGCTGATGCTGTTGCCTGTGATGTCGATCGCCGGCGCACCGCGGCGGCTGCTCAGCGCTCCATGGCCCGATGTCGCGCTGCAGGCCACGACGCAAAGTGTGGGTGCAGGAGTGCTTGGGCTGGTGGTCTACATGGTGGCCGTCGCACGGCTCGGCGCGCCGCGCGCGTCGCTGTCGGCGGCGCTGGTGCCAGTGCTGACCACGCTGGGCGCGGCGGCCTGGATGAACGAATCGATCACCGGTGCGGTGCTGCTGGCCCTGGCGCTGGTGGTGCCGGGGATCGTGCTGGCGAGCGGTGCGGTGCGGCGCTGACAACAACCCTCAGGCAGCCGCAATCACCTGATCCCGCCCCATTGCCTTCGCGCGATACAGCGCCGCATCAGCCAGCGCCAGCACATCGTCGACGCCAATGCTGCCCGTGCCACTCTCGCTGGCCGCCACGCCGATGCTCACCGCCATCGAGCCGACAGCGGCCATCGGCGAATCGGCCGGGAACGGTTCGTCGATGTTCTGCTTGAGGCGCGCGGCGATATCCATCGCCTCGGCCTTGCCCACGTCGGGCAGCAGCACCACGAATTCTTCGCCGCCGTAGCGCCCGAGCAGGCCCTTGTCGCCGATGGCGCGCTGCATGCGGCCGACGGCCTCGCGCAGCACTGCGTCGCCCATCTGGTGGCCGAAGCGGTCGTTGATGTCCTTGAAGTGGTCCAGGTCCACCATCAGCAGCGCCATGCGCCGGCGGCCCGAGGCGAACACGGTGCCGCATGCATCCAGCACCGCGCGCCGGTTGAGCGCGCCGGTGAGCGGGTCGCGCGTGGCCAGGTATTCGAATTCGGTGTGCACCCGGTCGGTGGCCATGAGGATGACGGCGATGGATAGCAGCAGCACGGTGAACGAGTACATGCTGATGTAGAGCGACTGGATCCATGTGCCGTCCATCAGGCTGCTGCCAGCCAGCCCCGCCACTACCGACACGAAGCGCAGGCCGGCCACCAGCGCCTGCGCCAGCAGCAGCCCGATCATCAGCCGCTTGCCGAACACCCCGCCCTCGTGGCGCATGTACAGCTGGGCGTGGAAGAAGAACAGCGCCGACACCGCCAGGGTAATGAGCAGCAGGCGGGTCTCGAAGTCGGGCTTCACGCTGCTGAACCAGAACATGGCCAGCGCCAGGCAGCCGTTCAGCAACGTCCAGCCCCGGGTGTCGCGGCGCCCGAGCAAGAATTTCTGGCTGCCCGCGTAGTACAGGATGCAGGCCTGGTACAGCACGAAGTTGGCGACGACGATCGTGAGGAAGTCCGGAAAGAAGCCGCGCGCCGCAAACAGCATGGTGCTCACGAACGCCATGAGCGGCGCCTGGGACCACTCGTCCAGCCCCTGGATGGTGGCCGGATAGCTGCGCCGCATGAAGAACACCACCAGCGCCATCACAACGCCCATGAGCCCCGCAAGAATGATGACGGAGCGAGGATCGAGGATGGCTGGCAGGGCGCCCATGGGGCCCGATTATGTTGGCATCGCCGATCCGGGCGCCCCACAGCGCGGGCGCGCCGCGCTCAGAGCCGCTCGACGATGGTCACGTTGGCCATGCCGCCGCCTTCGCACATGGTCTGCAGGCCGTAGCGCTTGCCGCGCTGGCCGAGCGCGTGGACCAGCGTGGTCATCAGCTTGGTGCCCGAGGCGCCCAGCGGATGGCCCAGCGCGATCGCGCCGCCGTTCACGTTCAGCCGGGCCGGGTCGGCGCCCAGCGCCTGCAGCCAGGCCAGCGGCACCGGTGCGAAGGCCTCGTTGACTTCGTACAGGTCGATGTCCTCGATCTTCATGCCCGCCTTCTTCAGCGCGCGCTGCGTGGCGGGCAGCGGTGCCTCCAGCATGATCACCGGGTCGTGCCCCATCACGCTCATGTGGTGGATGCGCGCGAGCGGCTTCACGCCCAGCGTCTTCAGGCCGCGCTCGTTCACCACCATCAGGCCGCTCGCGCCGTCGCAGATCTGGCTGGCGGTGGCGGCGGTGCAGCGCCCACCTTCGGCAATGAGCTTGACGGCCGCAATGCTCTCCAGCGTGGCGTCGTAGCGGATGCCCTCGTCGGTGGTGTGCAGCTCGCCGGGCTCGGTGCCGTCGGCCATGCGCACCGCAATCGGCACGATCTCGCGCTCGAAAAGGCCGGCCTGGGTGGCGGCAATGGCGCGCCTGTGGCTTTCGAATGCGTAGCGGTCGAGCTCGTCTTTCTCGATGCCGTAGTTCCTGGCGATCATCTCGGCGCCTGTGAACTGGCTGAACTGGATGTCGGGGTAGCGTTGTGCCATGAGCGGGCTCACGTAGAAGCCCAGGCCGTTCTTCAGCGGCAGCGTGCTGGGCATGCCCATCGGCACGCGCGTCATGCTTTCCACGCCGGCGGCGATGACGATGTCCATGCTGCCCGACATCACGGCCTGCGCCGCGAAATGCAGCGCCTGCTGCGACGAGCCGCACTGGCGGTCGACCGAAGTGGCCGGCACGGATTCAGGCAGCTTCGACGCCAGCACCGCGTTGCGCGCGATGTTGGAAGACTGCTCGCCGGCCTGGTCGACGCAGCCCATGATGACGTCTTCGACCAGTGCCGGGTCGGCGTCGGTGCGCTCCACCAGGGCGTTGAGCACCTGCGCGGCGAGATCGGCCGGGTGCCAGCCGGCAAGGCGGCCGTTGCGGCGGCCTCCGGCGGTACGTGCGGCGGCGACGATGAATGCTTCGGGCATGGGGAATTCTCCAATGGGGTCTGGGGTTTGGAGAATTGTTGGCCCCGTGCCGCGGCGCAGCGTCGTCGGAACGGACGATTTTGGACTCTCGCTTTCCGTCCCCTACTTCGCGGGGAGTGACGCCGAGGTCGGAATCCAGACCTCGACGGTGCGATTGCTCGGCTTGAGTCGGGGGGACAGCTGCTCCACGAGCCAATTGGGATAGCCCACCTCGCGAAGCAGCGCGTAGGCACAACCGATCGACGCCTTGTCGTGATAGCGCACCGTGGGCTGGCTCACCTGCCTCGGCGGCGGGAGGTTGTTCTTGCGCGCCGACTCCGTGACGTCTTCGATCGGCGGCACGCTGGCGCCTATTTGCTGCCAACGCTCACGATAGGTACGTACGCTGTCTCTCTGGCTGCCGTCGTAAATCTGGATGTAGACCCTCTCGCCCTTGCAGGACTCGCTCCTCGCGGCCTCGCTGCGAGGCGTCGCGGCGGGAGCGACTGGCGCTGGTGGTGCAACAGAAGGCGACGATGCGGCAGATGCGGGCGACGACGCAGCTGGTGCTGGTGGAATCGCGGCAGGAGAAACCGCCGGCGGCGGGGCCCCGGCTGGCGTCGCCTCTACCTTGGGACATGCGCGTCGCGCGCCAAGGTCGTTCGACTCCGGCGCTCCTGCATCCTTCCCGGACAGCGAAGCGCTTTGATCGTCGGCCTCTCCGTAATCAGCCAGATACCGATTGCGGGCTTTGAGCAATTCGGCGCGGAATGGACTGCAAAGGTGCATGCCATCGAGCGGCGCCACGGCCGAATAGTCATAGCCCCAATAGCGCGGCAGCGGCTCCTTGGAGGTCTTGCCCGGCTCCTGCTTGAGGCAGACGGCAAGCCTGCTCTGCGCCTCCGGATGCTCTGCCTCCACAAGCCCCTTGCAAGCGCGAGAAAAGACATAGGGCACCACCTTGCGGCACTCGCTGAGGGTGTCGGCGTAGATGCGCCTGGCCAGCTCGGAGCGCTTGAACCAGTCCACCTCGCCAGCCGGGCACAGCGTATCCGCAGTCTTGAGAAGTTCGCTGGCCAGCGCCTCGAGCTGGGGAGCGACCTGCGTCGGCCTGGCATTCGCAGGAAGAGCCGCGGGCAGCTTGCTCCAGAGATCGCTCAGTTCATCGAGCGCCTTGCGCTCCCTGTCCACGCGGCTGGCGCTCCCCACCTTCACACTGTCGATCGCCTGCCACGCGGACACACCCAGCGTCGCCGCCGCGCCCAGCCCGATCGACGCGCCCACCGCCGTGGCGCCCACGCTGCCGATGATGCGTCCGCGCGCCGTTTTTTCGTCGCCGTTCAGCGCAGCGCCCGACAGGGCCACCGAGCAGTCGTCCGGCACGAAATGCGCCGGCTCGTTCTTGACGCAGTCCGCGCGCAGAGCCTCGATGAATGCCGGGCTCAGGTCCTGCGCCAGGACCTGCCCGAGCCGGAAGTAGCTCTCCCATTGCGCTTCCGAGAAGAACTGGTCGGCGGTCGTTTCCTGGGGAAAGGTTGGCGCTGCCCGCTTGAAGTTCTGAAGATCGATGGGCAGGCCCTTGCACATGTTCGGCTTGACGATCAGCAGGATTCCGCGCTCCCGCTTCAGCTTCGGCCCCACCTCCACAACCCCGTCCCTGTCGGAGTAATTGATCCGGGCCACCGCCAGGCAGGCATTGCTCGCGTTCGAGGCCAGCTCCTGCAGCGAGCCGAATGCGTGCAGCGCACCGTAGAAGCCCGGGGGCTCCGACGCCAGCCCGCGCGGAACCTCGCCCGGCAGTGCCCGCCGGGGCCGCAGGAACTCGATGTCGGCCTGCAAGTCGATGCGTGCCTTGCGCACCAGGTTTTCGACATCGCCGAAGGTGTAGTCGGGGTCGGCTCCGCAATCCACCACGACGATGACTTCCGCGCGTTCCGAGAGCAACGCGTAGGCGCCGGTGTTCTCGAAATGCCCGCCATCGGTCATGAACCAGTCGCGGCCTTCCTTGCCCTCGAAGATCGCCAGCGTCTCGCGCATCAGGCCCCACGACTTGGTCAGGAAATCCGACCAATGCTTCTTGTCTTTCTCCGGCTGGCGCCACCAGTAGCCCAGCCGCACGCCCGCGAACACGAGCAGCGCAGCCACTCCGCCACGCGTGAGCTTGCCCAGGCCCGGTGCCACGGCGGCCCCCGACACCGCCATCCAGCTGCCGAGCGTCATCGGCGTGTCGCTGCCTTTCAGCTCTTTCCACTCTTCCTGCCCCACCCGCATGAAGCCGCCCGACGCCACGGTCAACGACAGGCCACGGCGGTCCTGGTTGAAGAGCTGCCCCCTCGGGTCCTTGGTCTGGTTGAGGCACACATTGAGCAGGTGGACCGGTCCTCCAGGGGCCTGCGGCTTGTAGTGCGCAAGATCGGCGTCATCGTCCGCAACGATCGTGTTGACCGAAGCGGTGTCCAGGTTTGGCGGGAACACGGCCGGCACGGAGTCCAACGCCCCCAGGACCCCGTACGCGCCCTGCGCCGAAGGTTGGCCGAAACGCTGCGCGTTGGCCGCACCCAGATAGCTGCGGATCAGCCGTGCCCGGTAGAAGGCATGCAGCGACGAGAGGTTCAGGAACGCCGGCGTCTTGCCCGTGCACCAGAGATAGCTCACGACCGGCACCAGCAGCAGCCCCCAGATGCGCCATGCATCGGAAAAAGCCAGGTCCTGGCGCGGCACGAACAGCCCGCCCAGCACGGCCTTGTACACCAGCGACACCCACCACGCGAACAGCAGGAAGGCCAGCAAATAGCCCAGCAGATGCGCAATGGCCATGAGGGCCTTCGACGTCGACCGCCCCGGCACCAGGTTCGACGCCAGCGGCAGCACCGCACGCAACACTGCCGCTGCCATCGCGAGATAAATGCCCGCGCTCGCCAGCCCGATCTGCTGGAACGCCACATGCCATGCGAGCCGATCGGCCAGACCGACCGCCAGCACGACGATCAGCACGCGAAAACTGAAGGCGAGCTTGTTCGTCAGGAGGTTGCGCGCCTTGTCGGACTGCGGCTGGTGCGTGCCGCGGTCTTCGGACTCCGTCAACACGCCGTCCGCCAGGCGCACGGCAAAGAACCAGACGGCGATCAGCACGCCGAAACCGCTCCAGAGAAAGTTCCTGAGATCGTCGCCGGTCTCGCTGCGGACATCTCCGAATGTCAGGCCCAGCCCGAGCAGCAGGGCACTCGCGACCAGCACGCCCAGGCAGATCCTCCAGACGCCGCCTTGCTGGCGCGTGGCCTCCACCCACGGCACGGCCCAATAAGCCGACGCATGGACCAGCACGAACACTCCGACCACCGGCAGCGCCAGCCAGACCACCGGGGTCCACGACGGCAGCCACTCGGCCAGCCACTGGAAGTAGCCCGCGATGCCGGGCAGGTACCCCACTTCCGCCATGCCCCACCAGGCCACCAGATTCAGCGCTGCAAGCGCGAGCCCCGCCAGCACGGACACCAGGCCCAGCTCCACGTGCACGCCGAGCAGGTTGCGCAGGTACAGCGCCACCGCGAAGGTGCGGTCGAGCGGCCCGCGCGGAATCAGGTAGCGACCGTTGGCGCGCAGCCACCAGATGAACCAGCTCGACCCTGCCTTGCCGACTTCGTCCTGGATGCGATCGAGATCCGCGCGATTGCGCGCCCTGCTGAAGAGCCGCCCGAGCATGGAGGCGGCATAGCCGCCGCCCGACACCGAGGACATCAGGTCGAAGCGCAGCAGCGCCCCTCGCCGCGCGAGCGCGCTGAAGACGCCGAGGCAGAAAGTTGCGCTGCGGATGCCACCACCCGAAAGCGCAAGCCCCCACTTCCGGGTCGAACCTGTCAAAGCGGGATCGCCCAGCGCGTCGCGTCGCTTGGCCACCTCTTCGTCGATAGCGCTCATCGAATTCCCCTCCAGTGGCACCTGGTACGGCCGATGCATCGCCCGGCCATGCTGCCTCTGGCTGCGAATTCAATCGGAAGGTGCGCGCCTGCACATCCCCCATAAGAGGTATGTCCGTGCGCGAGCGTGCGGAGGGTCGAACCGCTCAGCGCGGCGCCATGCGGATAGCGCCGTCGAGCCTCACGCTTTCGCCGTTGAAATACCCGTTGGTGATCATCAGCTCCGCCAGCGTCGCGTACTCCGCCGGGTTGCCCAGCCGCTTCGGAAACGGCACCGACGCCGCCAGTGCGGCCTTCACGTTGTCGGGCGCGCCCTGCAGCAGCGGCGTGTCGAAGATGCCCGGCAGGATGGTGTTCACGCGGATGCCCTCGCTCATGAGGTCGCGCGCGATCGGCAGCGTCATGCCGACGATGCCGGCCTTCGATGCGGTGTAGGCGGCCTGCCCCATCTGGCCGTCCTGCGCGGCCACCGAGGCGGTGTTGACGATGGCGCCGCGCTCGCCGTCCTGCAGCATGTCGAGCGTGAGCATGCCGGCCGCCGACTTGGCAATGCAGCGGAAGGTGCCGACCAGGTTGATCTGGATGATGCGGTCGAAATTCGCGAGCGGAAAGTGCTTGATCTCGCCGGTGGCCTTGTCGCGGCTCGCGGTCTTCACCGCATTGCCGGTGCCGGCGCAGTTGACGAGCACGCGCTCCTGCCCGTGCGCCGCGCGCGCTTTGGCGAACGCCGCATCGACCTGTTCTTCGGATGTGACGTCGACCTTGCAGAAGACGCCGCCCAGCTCTTTGGCCAAGGCTTCGCCCTGCTCGGCGTTGAGATCGAACAGCGCGACCTTCACGCCGTGGCTGGCAAGGCGGCGCGCGGTGGCGGCGCCGAGCCCCGAGGCGCCGCCGGTGACGACGGCTGCAATGCTGGAATCGAGTTGCATCTGCTGGTGTCCTTGAGGTGTCTTGACGGGTTTGTCCACAGCCAGTTTAGGAAGCAGAATCAGCCGCACACATCGTCGGAAACGACGGGATTTCAGCAGCACCGCATGCAGTCCCCCACACCCCGGATTCTCGAAACCAAGCTCAACCCCCCGGCCTTCGTCGCCACGCAGGTGCTGCGCACCGCGATCAGCGAGGAGATCGCCTCGGCAGCCGTGAAGCTGGTGCTCGTACGGGCGCCGGCCGGCTTCGGCAAGACGACAGCCATGGCGCAGATTCGCGAGCGCATGGAGGCGCAGGGCATTGCCACCGCGTGGCTCACGCTGGACCGCGCCGACAACGACGTCTCGCGCTTTCTCGCATGCCTGGCCGAGGCCGTGCAGCGCCTGGGTGTGGAAGAGCCGCTCGCCAATGCGCCCTTCGATGCTGTGGCTGCGCTGGCCGCCCACGACTCGCCCTTCACGCTGTTTCTCGACGACTTCGAAAGAGTGCAGGAGCCGGCCGTGCTGGGGCTGGTGCGCGAGATCATCGAGCACCTGCCGCGACGCGGGCAGATCGTGATCGGCTCGCGCAGCCTGCCCGACCTGGGCCTGGGGCGGCTGCGCGCGCGCGGCCAGCTGATGGAGATCGACACCGACCGCCTGCGCTTCAGTCTCGAAGAAACCAGCGCCTTCTTCAGCCTGCGCCAGGCGCAGGCAACCCAGGCGTTGCCGGCCGACATGCTGTCGCAGCTGTACCGCAAGACCGAAGGCTGGGTGGCCGCGATCTGGCTCGCGTCGATGGCGCTGGAGCGGCATGGCACCACGAGCGGTTTTGTCGAACGCTTTTCAGGCTCAGACCGCGCCGTGGCCGACTACCTGGCCGAAGACGTGCTCGCGCACCAGCCGCAGGAGATACGCGACTTCCTGCTGCGCACCAGCATCCTGCGGCAGCTCGATGCGTCGGTGTGCCAGGCGCTGTGCCCGCGCGTGGACTGCGCGGCCATTCTCGAACGGCTGGCCGCGTCGAACCTGTTCGTCACGCCCGTGAGCGGCGACGGCGATGCATGGCGCTATCACAGCCTGTTTGCCGACTTCCTGCGCGCGCAGCTGGCGCGCGAGCAGCCCGGCGAGCTGGAGCGCCTGCACCTCGCGGCGGCGGGCTGGTACGAAGCGCACGACCGCCCCGTGCCCGCCATCGACCATGCCATCGAGGGAGGCGACCATCCGTATGCGCTGACCCTGCTCGACAGCTACGCGGCGCAGTTCCTCGAACAGGGCCGCATGCGCATGCTGGCGCGCTGGTTCTCGGCGATACCCGAGCATCAGCTGCGCGAACACCCGTTCCTGCAGCCCATCTCGCTGTGGGCCACCTGCTTCACCCATGGCCCGTGGGACGCGATGCGGCAGTTGGAGCAGTCGGGCTGCCTCGACAGCCCCATTGCCGAAGTGCGCGCCAGCGCCCACACGCTGGTGCCCCTGCTGCTGGCCATGCAGGACCGGCACGACGAGGCCTACGAGGCCGGCCGGCCGAGCCTGGCGCGCCTGCCGACCGGCCTGGCCTTTGCCGACAGCGTGCTGCTCAACGCCATGTCCCACATCCTGGCCGTGCGCGGCGACCAGCAGGAAGCGCGGCGCCTGCTCGACGTGGCTCGGCGCGAGCAGGGCAACAGCACCTTCAACCGCATGTATACCGAGTCGCTGGCCGGCCTGTTCGACCTGCACGAAGGCCGCCTGCGGCAGGCCACCGCGCGGCTGCGCATGGCGGTCGATTCGACGCATGCGGTGTCCTACAACCACAGCCACGGCAATGCATGGGCCGGCGTGCTGTACGCGGGCGCCGTGTACGAGACCAACCAGCTCGTGCAGGCCGAGCACCTGCTGAACGTGTACCTGCCGCTGGCGCGCGACGTGGGCCTGCCCGACCACATGATCCTGAGCCACGTGATGCGCTCTCGGCTCGCGTTCCATGCGGGCGACATCGACGCAGCCTTCCAGGCCTTGACCGAGCTCGAATACCTGGGCCACCACCGGCAGTTGCCGCGCGTGGTGGCGGGCGCCAAGCTGGAGCGCTCGCGCATGCTGCTGCTGCAGGGCAACGGGCCCGCATCGCACGACGAACTGCTGCGCGCCGACGACCCCGCGCTGTGGGAGCGCGAACAGCGGCAACGCCTGCCGGCGCACGACCTCGACTATCTCGCGCTGGCCAAGGCACGCTGGGAGATCACCTTCGGCGACGCACGCAGCGCGCTGGGCGTGCTCGACGCGGAGCTGCATGCCGCGCTGGCCTCGGCCCGCAACCGACGCGTGCTCAAGCTCAAGGTGCTGCGCGCGCTGGCGCTGCAGCGCGTGGGCGATGTGGCCGCCGCCGTCGACGAATTCGGCGAAGTGCTGCAGACGGCAAGCCAGGAAGGATTCATGCGGCTGATCCTCGACGAGGGGCCGGCCGTGGGAATGCTGGTGCATCGGTATGCGGCGGCGCAGCATGAGGGCGCGCGCAGCGGCAGCACCAACGACCCGATCCTGGCGGACCATCTGCAGCGGCTGCTGCACGCCGTGGGACCGGCGGCAACAGGCGAAGCGGAAGCGTCGACCGGCGACAACGCCATGAAGGAGCCGCTGACGCGCAAGGAAATCCGCGTGCTGCAGTTGCTGGCCGAGGGCTACTCGAACAACGCAATGGCGGAGAAGCTGTTCGTGTCGGACAGCACGGTGCGCACGCACCTGCGCAACATCAACATGAAGCTGGACGCGAAGAGCCGGACGCAGGCTGTGGCCATTGCACGCAGGCTCGGGGTGATCAGGTAGCAGCCTGCCCGGTCTCAATATAGAACTTAGTGCTTCAGCAGTGACTTCGGCTGTCACGATTACTACGGATTCCGGTGATACCCCGGCCGCCTCGCAATCCCTAGCATCCCTCTCAGGAACCGCGCCTTCCGAACGCTGCGGTACCGCAAGCAACAGAGAGCGACGCAAGCCGAAGCCACCATGCCCAAAGGTATTCCCAACCCCGCCGCCATGTATGGCATCTACCCTCGTGCCTGGGGCTTCGAGGTGTCGATCGTGCGCAACGGCACGCGCTACTACAAGCAGTTCGGCCGCGCCAGCTACGGCGGCGAGGAGCAGGCGCTGCTGCAGGCACAGAACTGGCGCGACGGCGTGGTGCGCAGCGTGCCGCCGGTGCCGCGGCGCACCCGGGCCGAGAAGCTGCGGATCAACAACACCACCGGCGTGTCCGGCGTCTTCTGCCAGGTCGCCTCGGGCGGCAGGGTGCGCGCCTGGGTCGCCAAGACCTATATCGGGCAGGACGAGATCCTGCGCACCGACTTTCCCGTGAACCTGGTGGGCGAGGCCGCGCAGGCGCTGGCCATCGAGGAGCGTGAGCGGCAGCTGGAGCGCATGGCCGGGCTGGCGAAGCTGCATCCGGCCGAGGAAACGATCCGCAAGAGCCCGCCGGCCACCCACTCCGAACTGCTGGCGCCCAAGCGCTCGAAGTCCGAGATCAGGCGCAGCACCAATTCCAGCGGCGTGAGCGGCGTGCATTTCAAGGCGCCCAACCCGGGCCACCCGGGCTACTGGCTCGCCATCACCTACACCGCGGGCAAGGGCAGCGTGAGCAAGGCCTTCTCCATCAAGGAGCACGGGCCAGAGAAGGCCAAGCTGCTGGCCATCGAGGAGCGCGAGCGCCAGCTCGAGCAGAAGCTGATGTCGAACACCGCCCCCGCCAACGACCCGCTCACCATTCCCTTCCGGCAGGGCGCCCAGCAAGGCGCTCGGCAGCACGGCCTGGCCACCGCCGAGGCGAGGCCGCAGCAGTGAAAGGGCCGGCGAAAACGCACGCCTCATCCCCGGCGCTGTGCCCCGCGTTGTCCCGGGCATGACCGCTTCCGCGGAATCGTCATGGCGCTTGGGCCAAAATAGCTGCGAAATGCGCGCGCCGATGAGCGACGAGCGAATCGGGGAGCCCATCAGACTCAGCAAAACTGAGTGCAAAAGCAGCAGCATCACGTCGAGAATGCCCAAAGGTATCCCCAACCCGGCAGCCATGTACGGCATCTACTCCAGGTCCTGGGGTTTCGAGGTTTCCATAGTTCGCAATGGCGTTCGCCATCACAGGCTGTTCGGCAAGGCCAGCTACGGCGGAGCGGAACAGGCCCTGCTCCACGCGCAGGACTGGCGCGACTTCATCGTGCGCAGCGTGCCGCCGCAGGCGCGCCGCGAGCGGGCCGAAAAACACCGCACCAACAACAGCACCGGCGTGACGGGCGTGTTCCACCATCTCGCGCCGGGCGGCCGTGTGCGGGCGTGGATGGCCAAGACCTACATCGCGCCGGACGAAATTCTTCGCACCGACTTCTCCGTCGCGGACCTGGGCGACGACGCGCAGGCGCTGGCGATCCAGGAGCGCGCGCAGCAGCTCAAGCGCATGACGGGGCTGGCGCGCATTCATCCGGCCGAAGAGGCGATCCGCATGGGGCTGTCGGCCCATCCGCCCGGGCCGCGCACGGCCAAGCGCTCCAAATCCGAGATCACCCGGCGCAACAACACCAGCGGCGTGAGCGGCGTGCACTTCAAGACGCCCAATCCCAGCCATCCCGGCTACTGGCTGGCCATTACCTACACCACGGGCAAGGGCAGCGTGAGCAAGGCGTTCTCGGTGAAGGTGCACGGCGCCGAAATGGCCAAGAGCCTGGCCATCGCCGAGCGGACAAGCCAGCTCGCCGAGAAGCTGCGTGCCGAGGAAGAAGCCGCGGCCCAGCCAGCCTCGCAGCGCAAGCCGCGCGCACGGACGGCGGCATCCGGCGCCAAGCGGAACAACGGATGAGGGCCCTGCACGAAACCGGCTTCGCCGAAGCGGCGAAGCCCGAAAGCTGCTGCGTGCGCGGAGCGGCCCGCCCATGACGACGCACAAACAGCTCCACCAGTTGCTGCGCGTGGCCTCGCATCTGCTGGACCAGGCCGCAGCGGATGTGCGGGCCACCGGCCTCGACCCCGTGGACGAGAACATCCAGCGCATCGGCCGCGCGCTGATCGAAGTGATCGAAGTGCAGCGGCAGATCTACGCCGCGCAACCCGAACTGCAGCCCAAGTCGCTGGCCGCGTCGGCGCGCGAGAACGATGCCAACCGGCTCTTCACCCAGTTCACGCTGGAGGCGCTGGAGCTGGAAGACGCGGGCCACACCGACGCGGCGCGCGAGAAATACACGCAGTTCATCGGCCTCTCGCCGTCGTACCCCCACCGCGAGATTGCACGGGCGGAGATCCGGCGGCTGTCCTAGGCGCGCTGCTGCTCACAGCGCCCTGGCGATCACTTCCTTCATGATCTCGTTGGTGCCGCCGTAGATGCGCTGCACCCGGGCGTCGGCATACATGCGCGCCACCATGTACTCGTTCATGAAGCCGTAGCCGCCGAAGAGCTGCAGGCACTCGTCGATCACGCGGCCCTGCGCCTCCGAGCCCCAGAGCTTGGCCATCGAGGCGGTGGCGGTGTCGAGCTTGCCGGCCACGAGATCTTCCACGCAGCGGTCGATGAAGGCGCGGCCCACCTTGATCTGCGTGGCGATCTCGGCCAGCTTGAACCTGGTGTTCTGGAACTCGACGATCGGCTTGCCGAAGGCCTTGCGGTCGCGCACGTAGTCGAGCGTGGCCTGGTAGGCGCCTTCCATGGTGGCCAGCGCGCTCAGGCCGATGATGGTGCGCTCGTAAGGCAGGTCACTCATGAGCTGGAAAAAGCCCTGCCCTTCCACGCCGCCCAGCAGAGCATCGGCGGACACGCGCACGTCGTCGAAGAAAAGCTCGGAGGTGTCCTGCGCCTTCATGCCGATCTTGTCGAGCACGCGGCCCACTCGAAAGCCCTTGCAGCCCTCGGTCTCGACAATGAGGATCGACGTGCCCTTCGCGCCCTGCGTTGGGTCGGTCTTGGCCACCACCAGCACCACGCCGGCGAGAAAGCCGTTGGTGATGAAGGTCTTGGAGCCATTGATGAGGTAGCCGCCGTCCTTCCCATCCTTCGTCTTCTCGGCGCGGGTGCGCACGCCCTGCAGGTCGGAGCCCGCGCCGGGTTCGGTCATGGCGATGGCGCCCACCAGCTCGCCGCGCGCCATGCGCGGCAGGTAGTGGAGCTTCTGCGCCTCGGTGCCGTGGTTGAGGAAGTAGTGCGCCACGATAGCGTGCACCGATGTGGCCATACCGGTGAGCGCGCGGCGCGACATCTCCTCGTAGACCACGGCCTCATGGCGGAAGTCACCGCCCGCGCCGCCGTACTCCTCGGGAATGTCGGCGCACAGCAGGCCCAGGGCGCCGGCCTTGCGCCACACCTCGTGCCCCACGTGGCCGCGCTTGCGAGCTTCCTCGTCGTGCGGGAGCACTTCGGTCTCGACGAAGCGCACCACGTTGTCGCGGTACAGCTCCAGGTCTTCGTCGCTCCAGGAGCGGCGGAAATCGATGGACATGTTGTCTTCCTTGGTTTGTTGTCTTGCGGTCTTGGCGGGGCTCAGCCGACGCGGCGCTCCCTGCCGGCCCAGAAGGGTTCGCGCAGCTGGAACTTCTGCAGCTTGCCGGCCGCCGAGAGCGGCAGCGCGTCGCGGAACTCCACGCTGCGCGGGCACTTGTAGCCGGCGATCTGCTCGCGGCAGTGGGCGATGACGGCCTCGGCCTCCAGCGCCATGCCTTCGCGCCGCACGATCACCGCATGCACGCGCTCGCCCCACTTGTCGTCGGGCACGCCGATCACGGCGGACATCAGCACTTGCGGCATCTGCGCGATGGCGTTCTCGACCTCGGCCGAATACACGTTCTCGCCGCCGCTCACGATCATGTCCTTCATGCGGTCGACCACGTACACGAAGCCCTGCTCGTCCATGTAGCCGCCGTCGCCGGTGTGCATCCAGCCGCCGCGCAGCGCGGCCTCGGTCTGCTCGGGCTTGTTCCAGTAGCCCTTCATGACCATGGGGCCGCGCGCGACGATCTCGCCGACCTGGCCGTGGGGCAGCTCGTTGTCTTCGCCGTCGACGATGCGCACTTCGGCAATGGAGATCGGCGTGCCCGCCGAGCGCAGCAGGCGCTCGCGGTCGGTCCCGGGCAGGTGGCAGTGCGGCGGCAGCGCGGTGACGACGGGCGACAGCTCGGTCATGCCGTACACCTGCGCGAACGCGGTGCCCGGAAAGGCGCGCATGGCCTGGTCGAGCAATGCCGCGTCGATGGGCGCCGCGCCGTACGACAGCAGGCGCAGGCTCGTTAGGTCGAACTCGGCGAAGCGTGGATGCTCGATCACGCGCTTGATCATGGTCGGCACCAGGAACATCTCTGTGATGCGCGCCGACTGCAGGGTCTGCAGCACGGCCAGTTCGTCGAACATCGGCACCACGTGCACCGGCATCTGCCGCAGCAGGCTCTGCAACGCCACGCCGCAGCCGGCCACGTGGAACATGGGCGCCGCGACGATGGCGGCCGCGTCGTGCGTGTCGCGCGGCAATGCCGCCACCGTGCCCAGCGCATTGATGCACAGGCTGCCGTGCGTGAGCATCACGCCCTTGGGCTGGCCAGTGGTGCCGCCCGTGTACATGATGGCCGCGAGCTCGTCGCCGCTGTGCGGTGCGTCGTCGATGGGCTGCGCTTGCGCCAGCAGCGCCTCGTAGCCGGCCATGCCCTCGGGCACGGCACCGTCGCCGCAATACACCACGGTGCGCAGCGACTTCGACAGCTGGCGCAGCGCGGGCACCATGGGCGCGAAGAGGTCGTCGACCAGCAGGATGCGGGTGTCGCAGTCGTCGAGCGAGTACGCGACCTCCTTCGGATTCCAGCGGATGTTGACCGGGTTGATGACGCCGCCGCCCCACCAGGTGCCGAAGAAGTATTCGACGAAGCGGTGCGAGTTGAGGCTCATCATGCCGACGCGGTCGCCACGCGCCATGCCGAGCTGCTTCAGCACGGCGCCCAGGCGCGCGACGCGGTCGGTGAAGGTGCCGAAGTCCAGGCGCGTGTTGCCGCAGACCACGGCGGTGGCCCGGGCGTTTTCGCGGCGGCCTTTGAGCAGGGGTTGGGTGAGGAACATGCGGGGCTCTTTCAGGCGCCGCACAGGGGCGCGAGGGCATCCGCTGCCACTCCCCAGCGGCGCAGCATGGTGGGGCCGTCGTCGCGCGCCGTGGCCGGCGGCACCACGGGCGCGGTGCGGCTGAAGCGGGGCGCGGGCGCGGGCTGCACCACGCCGCCCACGTTGGCGAAGGTGCCGCGCGCCACGTTGTGCGGATGCTCCGGGGCCTCGTCCCAGTCGAGCACGGGCGCAAAGCAGGCGTCGCTGCCTTCGAGCAGCACGCACCACTCGTCGCGCGTGCGGGTGCGGAACACGTCGGCCATGCGCAGCTTGAGCAGCGGCCAGCGGTCGGCGTCCATCTGCGCGTCGAAGGCGGGGTCGTCGGCGATGCCGCAGCGCTCGCGCATGAGCGCGTAGAACTGCGGCTCGATGGCGCCCACGGCCACGTACTTGCCGTCGGCGCACGCGTAGGCGTCGTAGAAGTGCGCGCCGCCGTCGAGCATGTTCTCGCCGCGCTGGTTGCTCCATTGGCCGGCCGACTTGAAGCCGTACATCATGGCCGACAACAGCGCCGCGCCGTCGGTCATGGCGGCATCGACCACCTGGCCCTGGCCGGAGTTCTTCGTCTCGTGCAGTGCGGCGAGGATGCCGAAGGCCAGCAGCATCGCGCCGCCGCCGAAGTCGCCCACGTAGTTCAGCGGCGGCACCGGCGGCTCGCCCGCGCGGCCGATGGCGTGCAGCGCACCGCTGATGGCGATGTAGTTGATGTCATGGCCTGCCGCGTGCGCGAGCGGGCCGTGCTGGCCCCAGCCTGTCATGCGGCCATAGACCAGGCGCGGGTTGCGCGCATGGCATTCGGCGGGGCTGAGGCCCAGGCGCTCCATCACGCCGGGGCGAAAGCCCTCGATGAGCACGTCGGCCTTTTCGATGGCGTCGAGCACGGATTGCGCCGCGCCTTCCGCGCGCAGGTCGACCTGCAGCGTGCTGCGCCCGCGCGCGAGGATGTCGTGCGGCGCGGTGCGCGTGCCGGGGCGCTCGATGCGGACCACCTCCGCGCCCATGTCGGCGAACAGCATCGCGCAGAAGGGCCCGGGGCCGATGCCCGCCATCTCGATCACCCGAAGGCCTTGCAATGGACCTGCCATGGTCTGTCTCCTGTGTGTGGAGGCATCTTGGCTCGGGGGCGGCGGGGCTGCATCGTCCAAAGCGACGAATGCGGGCCCCCGATGTCTACGTTGCGGCCGGGCGCAGCTTCGCCACGCGGCGCAAATGCCACGCGGGCGGGCCGAACTGGCCTTCGATGAGCGTGGCGCGGCGCACGTAGTGGCCGACCGCCAGTTCCTCCGTCATGCCCATGCCGCCGTGCAGCTGCACCGCGCCCTGCCCCACGGCTTTGCAGGCCTTGGCGGCTGCGACCTTGGCGGAAGACACGGCACGGGCGCGCTCGTTGTGGTCGGCTGTGTCGACGTGCTCGCCGACGCTCGCAGTGAGCGCGGCTGCCTGCTCCAGCGCCATGTGCATATCGGCCAGGCGGTGCTGCAGCACCTGGAAGCTGGAGATCGGCACGCCGAACTGCTTGCGCTGGCGTACGTAGTCGAGCGTGTCGCGCATCAGGCGGCGCATGATGCCGATGGACTCGGCGCAGACCGCGAGCGTGGCTTCGTCGAGCGCTCGCTCGATCTGCGGCAGCGCGCTGCCCTCGGCTCCGAGCAGCGCTTCAGCGGGCAGGCGCACGTCGTCGAAGGCGATGTCGGCGGCGCGGCCGCCGTCGCGGGTTGGGTAGGCGCGCAGGCGCACGCCGGCTGTTTCCCTGGGCACGACGAGCAGCGAGAGACCGGCGCCGCTGCGCGCGCTCACGATGAAGTGGCTGGCCCATGGCGCGGCGTGCACCACGGCCTTGCGGCCGTTCAGGCGAAAGCCGTTGCCTTCGCGCGCGAGTTCGGTCTGCACATCGGCGCGGTCGTGCCGGCTCTGCGGCTCGCCGTGCGCGAAGGCGAGCACGGCCTGCCCGGCGACGATGCGCTTGAGCAGCGCATCGGCCTGCGCGCCGGGGTGGCGCTGCAGCAGGCCCGCGCCGATCACCATCGTCGACAGGTACGGCTCGGCAGCGAGCGCACCGCCCAGCGTTTCCATCATCGCGAGGTGGGCGGCCATGCCGCCGCCGAGGCCGCCCTGCGACTCGGGCAGCGCCGCGCCCAGCAGGTCGAGCTCGCTGGCCAGGCCCTGCCAGAACGGCGGAGGCGCATCGTCGGCCTTGCGCAGCGCGTACAGGCGCTGCTCGAAGCCGTGGTTGTCGTCGAGGTAGCGCGCGAGGCTGTCGCGCAGCATCGCGAGGGTTTCGTCCTGCTCGGTGAGGGTGCTCATGGAAGGACCTCAGTTCGCCAGCAAGTGGGCCGCGACGATGTTGCGTTGCACCTCGTTGGAACCCGCGTAGATGGAAGCCGCGCGGTCGTTGAGGTAGGCCGACATAGAGAACACGGCGTCTTCGGGAATCGGCAGCTCGCCTTGCAGGCCGTCGTCCAGCGGCAGGTCGGCGGCGGCGTAGTGGGCGGCGATTTCCACGCCGAGCTCGGTCAACCGCTGCCGCAGCTCGGAGCCCAGCACCTTGCCCATCGACGGGCGGATGCCCGGCTGCTCGCCGCGGGCCTGCGCGCGCAGCGATTGCAGCTCGGTGGCCTCGAGGGCGTCGATGGCGCACTCGGCTTCGGCCAGGCGCAGGGCCATGTCGTCGGCTTCGTGTGCGTCGCCGCCTGCAGTTGCAAAGGCGGCATCCGCCGCGGCGGTCAGCCGGCGCAGGCGCGCGCGCAGCATGGGCGCCCATGCGCCGCCGCGCTCGTGCTGCAGCAGGTACTTGGCGATGGCCCAGCCCTGGTTCTCCTCGCCGATGAGCCCGTCGGCCGGCACGCGCACGTCGTCGAAGAACACCTGGTTGAGCTCGTGGTCGCCCGAGATGCTGATGATCGGCCGGATGGTGATGCCCGGCGCCGGAATGTCGAAGCACAGGAAGCTGATGCCCTGCTGCGGTTTGCCGCCCGAGGTGGTGCGCACAAGGCAGAACATGCGGTTGGCGTACTGCGCGTGGGTGGTCCAGATCTTGGTGCCGTTGATGACGTAGTGGTCGCCGTCGCGCACCGCCTTGCACTGAAGCGAGGCCAGGTCGGAGCCCGACTGCGGCTCCGAGTAGCCCTGGCACCAGTAGTCCTCGCCCGATCGGATGCCGGGCAGCCACGCGCGCTTCTGCGCCTCGGTGCCGAAGGCGATGATCACCGGCGCGACCATGCCCGGCCCCATGGGTGCGCGCGGTGGCGCGTCGGCGGCGGCAAGCTCGGCCGCGAAGAGGTAGTGCTGCATCGGCGTCCAGCCGGTGCCGCCGTGCTCGACCGGCCACTGCGGCACGCTCCAGCCGCGCTTTGCCAGCACGCGGTGCCAGCGGTTGCCGTATTCGTAGTCGGTGAAGATGCCGGAGCAGCGCCGGCCCGCGGCACGCAGTTCGGGCGTCAGCTCACGCGCCAGGAAGTCTCGAACCTCGTCGCGGAATGCGGTCTCCGCCGCCGTGAGTGCCCAGGCCATGGTGTTTGTCGTCTCCTGCCGTCGAAATAACACCGGCCGAGTGTGAGGCCCCCGGAGGCCCGGCGGCATCGTCGGATCGGACGAACGCGGCCACGCGCGGCATGGCGCCTCGAAAGCCACCGTCTTCCGTAGTCTTTTGTTTTCATTCGGGATAATCCGATACGTCGGCGTCCCGGTTCCTGCTCCAATGCGTGCGGGAGTTGTTCCGGGCGCCCGAGAACGCGCCGCCCTCGAAGGAGCACAGCAGTGAGCACTGTCATTCCCGGCTTCCCGCACAGCAGCGTCGAGCGGCTGTGCGACTACGAACTGCCGGAACCGCCCGCCAGCCTTTTCCAGACTTCACCGGAGCCCGATGGCCCCGAGAATTTCGCACTGGCCTGGTGGCTATGGATGGGCGAAATGAGCAAGAGC
Source organism: Variovorax sp. YR566 (assembly GCF_051992195.1). Taxonomy (NCBI): domain Bacteria; kingdom Pseudomonadati; phylum Pseudomonadota; class Betaproteobacteria; order Burkholderiales; family Comamonadaceae; genus Variovorax; species Variovorax sp. YR566. The sequence continues at coordinate 6,598,428 of NZ_CP197092.1, forward strand.
ATGCTTCGGCATTACGACGCCTGGCGCGAGCAACTCGGCCATACGACGAACGACCCCGGCCGCAAGGGCTGACCGGCCTGCCCGGACGGGCTCAGGCCGCGACGGCTTCGCGCTGCGGCGTCGCCTTCGTCGGCACGGGCATGTGCTGCGCCCAGTCGATGATTTCCAGCGTGCCGTCGGCATGCTCGGCCAGTGCCGTCAGGCTCTCGACCCAGTCGCCATCGTTGCAATAAAGGATGCCGTCGATATCGCGCATCTCGGCATGGTGTATGTGCCCGCAGACCACGCCCTGTGCGCCGCGCTTGCGGGCTTCGCGGGCCACGGCCACTTCGAAGTCGCCCACGTAGCTCACCGCGCGCTTGACCTTGCCCTTGAGGTACTTCGACAGCGACCAGTACGGCAGCCCCATGCGCGCACGCAGCGAGTTCAGATGGCGGTTGAGCTTGAGCGTGAACTCGTAGAGCGAATCGCCCACGTAGGCGAGCCACTTGGCGCACTGGATGACGCCGTCGAACAGGTCGCCGTGGATGATCCAGAGCTTGCGGCCATCGGCCGTCTCGTGGATCCATTCTTCGGCCACGTCGATGCCGCCGAAGTTGTGATGCAGGTACTTGCGGGCGAACTCGTCGTGGTTGCCCGGAATGAAGATCACGCGCGTGCCCTTGCGCGCCTTGCGCAGCAGCTTCTGGATCACGTCGTTGTGCGCCTGCGGCCAGTACCAGTGGCGCTTGAGCTGCCAGCCGTCGATGATGTCGCCGACCAGGAACAGGGTCTCGCACTCGGTGTGCTTGAGAAAATCGAGCAGCGCACGAGCCTGGCAGCCGGGCGTGCCCAGGTGCAGGTCGGAAATCCAGAGGGTGCGGAATTGCAGGGGCGGACGTACGCGATCGTCGTCCTCGGGGTCGAGGGCCCGGGTCGCGGTGTCGTGCCATGCACGAAGGAAGGCGTCGTCGCGTTGCATGGACGGGTAGGCTCCCACCGCCACGTGACCATACGATGGCGCCTCCGTGACATCCCGGTGACTTGTCGCCCGACGGCAACGCCACAATCGCGCGATGCGCCCCGGCCAGATCATCGTTCTCGCAACTCCCGTTTTCTTCCTGCTGATCGCAATCGAATTCGCGGTCGGGCGCGTGCGCGCGCGACGCGGCACAGGGCATGACACCTACCGCCTCGCCGACGCGGTGAACAGCATCGGCCTGGGCATGCTGAGCCAGATCAGCGCGGTGCTCACGGGGCTGCTGCGCATCGGCATCTACACGGCCGTGTATTCGGCAGTGGCGCTGTTTCCGCAAGAGGCAGCGCGCGACTTCTGGACGACGTGGTACGGCTGGCTGCTGGCGCTGGTGTTCTACGACTTCTGCTACTACTGGCTGCACCGAATGGGCCACGAGTCGGCCATCCTGTGGGCGGCGCACGTGGTGCATCACCAGAGCCAGCACTACAACCTGTCGACCGCGTTGCGGCAGACATCGAGCGGCGCACTGCTGAGCTGGGTGTTCTATCTGCCGATGGCGGTGGCGGGCGTGCCACCGCTGGTGTTCGGCGTGGTGGCTCTGGTCGACCTGCTCTATCAGTTCTGGGTGCACACCGAGCAGGTGGGCAAGCTGGGCTGGTTCGACCGCTGGTTCTGCTCGCCCTCGAACCACCGCGTGCACCACGCGGTGAACGACAAGTACCTCGACCGCAACTACGGCGGCATCCTGATCGTATGGGACCGGATGTTCGGCAGCTTCCGCGAGGAAGACGAACGCTGCGTCTACGGCACGCGCGGCGAGCTGCGCAGCTGGGACCCGCTGTGGGCCAACGCCGAGGTGTACTGGGCGCTGGCGAAGGATTCATGGCATACGCGCAGCTGGGCCGACAAGCTGCGCGTGTGGTTCAAGCCGCCAGGCTGGCGGCCGACGGACGTGGCGACGCGATTTCCGAAGCCGGCCTTCGACATTTCAAAGGTGACGCGCTACGAACCGGTGGTGAGCCGGGCCGTGCAGTGGTTCGCGGGCGTGCAGTTCATGCTGATGCTGGCGGGGGCCATATTCTTCCTGTGGTTCTCCGACACCATGCCGCTGCCGCAGGCCGCCGTCTGGCTGGCCGCGCTGACGGCGAGCCTGTGGGCCATCGGCGGTGTGCTGCAGGGGCGGTTGTCGATGACCGAGGTGCTGCTGATCGAGGCAGCGGCCCTGGCCACGGCGAGCGCGGCGCTGGGCATCGGCTGGCTGCACCTCGTCTTCAAGCCGCTGGCTTTGTCGATCGCGATCTTCTTCGCCGCGCGGCGGGCGATGGCGGCTGGTGCCGTAACGACCTTCGACGGGCTGCTGCTGACGGGCCTGGTGGCATCGCTGGCCGGCGACGTGCTGCTGATGGGGCCGGCCAAGCTTTTCGTACCCGGGCTCGTGTGTTTCCTGCTGGCGCACCTGGCCTACATCGCGCTGTTCCGCATCGGGGTCGGCCTGTTTCCGCGCCGCGGCGTGCTCGCGGCGACGCTGCTGATCGGCGCGGGGATGTACGCGTTTCTCTGGCAAGGTGGGCTGCCCGTCGCCCTGCGGGTGCCGGTCGGCGTCTATGTGATCGTGATCGCCTGCATGGCGGCACAGGCCATCGGGCGGGCCGCCGTGCTACGAAGCGCGGACCCTGCCGCGCTGTGGGTTGCGGTGGGCGCATGCTTCTTCATGCTGAGCGACTCGCTGCTGGCAACGAACCGCTTCGTGTCACCGCTGCCGCTGGCGTCGCTGTGGGTGCTGGCTACCTACTACGCGGCGCAGATTCTGATCGTGCGGCACACGCGGCCTGCAGGAAGAACAAGGAGCTAGTCGACGCAGCGCTGGATCTCCACCGTGGAGTGGCGAATTTCCTCGTGCATCGAGAAGCACGCCCGCACCTCGTCGGCCGTCAGCGTCATGGAATGCGTCACCACCGTGAGCGCACAGGCATACGCATCGCGCCCCACGCGCCACACGTGCAGATCGGCCACGCGCGTTTCCGAATCGGCCAGCGTCGTCTCGACGCCTTCGCGGATCTCTTGCGTCACCGGGTGGTCCATCTCGCGGTCGAGCAGCACCTTGCCGGTTTCCTTCAGCAGCCCCTTGGCCCAGACCGCCACCAGCACCGCGCCGACGATGCCCATCGCCGGATCGAGCCAGGCCCAGCCGTAGAACCAGCCGCCCAGCAGCGCCGCAATGGCCAGCACCGAGGTGGCAGCATCGGCCACGACGTGCATGTAGGCGGAACGCAGGTTCAGGTCGTGGCCATGGTGGTCGCCATGCGCGTGGTGATCGTCGTGCCCACGGGCGTGGCCGTGGTCATGCCCGTGATGATGGTGATGCGCCCCGCCCAGCAACCGCGCGCAGACCAGGTTGACCACCAGCCCCAGCACCGCGACCGAGATGGCTTCGGGGTAGTGAATGGCCGAAGGCGACCACAGCCGCTCGAGCGAGCCCACCACCATCAGCGCCGCGATGCCCAGCAGCACCAGCGCGCTGGCAAAGCCGCCGAGCACTTCGATCTTCCAGGTGCCGAAGGCAAAGCGCGGGTCGCGCGCGTAGCGCCGCGCGGCCGCATAGGCAAAGGCGCTCAGGCCGATGGCCAGCGCGTGCGAGCTCATGTGCCAGCCGTCGGCCAGCAGCGCCATCGAGTTGAACCACCAGCCGGCGCCGATCTCGACGACCATCATCGCGGCGGTGATCCACATCACGAGGCGCGTGCTGCGCTCGGCGGAGGCGGTGTCGGCGCCGAAATGGTGGTCGTGCTGCCAGGCACTCAGGTCATGAGTGTGCATGTGTCTTCAGGCTCCAAAGAGGTCTTGTCCGTCGGAACGGCTCGAAGGCGGCGTCACGCCCAGGTGCCGGTACGCCGCCAGCGTGGCGATGCGCCCGCGCGGCGTGCGCTGCAGGTAGCCCTGCTGGATGAGATAGGGCTCGATCACATCCTCGATGGTGTCGCGCTCCTCGCCGATGCTGGCCGCCACGTTGTCCAGCCCCACCGGGCCGCCGTCGAAACGGTGAATGACGGCTTCGAGCAGCTTGCGGTCCATCAGGTCGAAGCCCTGCGGGTCGACGTCGAGCATGGCCAGCGCCTTGTGCGCGATTTCTTCGGTGATGCGGCCATTGCCCTTGACCTCGGCGTAGTCGCGCACGCGGCGCAGCAGGCGGTTGGCAATGCGGGGCGTGCCGCGCGAACGGCGGGCGATCTCGAAGCCGCCGGTTTCGTCGGTCTCCACCTTGAGCAGGCGGGCGCTGCGGGTCACGATCAGCGCCAGCTCTTCGGGCGTGTAGAACTCCAGCCGCGCGACGATGCCGAAGCGGTCGCGCAGCGGGTTGGTCAGCATGCCGGCGCGGGTGGTGGCGCCCACCAGGGTGAAGGGCTGCAGGTCGAGCTTGATGCTGCGCGCCGCGGGGCCCTCGCCGATCATGATGTCGATCTGGTAGTCCTCCAGCGCGGGGTACAGGATTTCTTCGACGACGGGGCTCAGCCGGTGGATCTCGTCGATGAAGAGCACGTCGTTCGGCTCCAGGTTGGTCAGCAGCGCCGCCAGGTCCTTGGGCTTTTCGAGCACGGGGCCGGAGGTCTGGCGCAGGTTGACGCCCAGTTCGGCCGCGATGATGTGCGACAGCGTGGTCTTGCCCAGGCCCGGGGGGCCGAACAGCAACACGTGGTCGAGCGCCTCTTTGCGCTTGCGCGCGGCGCCGATGAAGATTTCGAGCTGCTCGCGCACCTTGGCCTGGCCGACGTACTCGTCGAGCAGCTTGGGGCGCAGGGCCCGCTCGATCGCCTCTTCGTTGGGCGATGCGGGGGCTGCGGACACCACGCGTTGGGGGGCGGGCGCGAAGTCGTCTGTCTGGATGGTCATTGGGTAAGGGTCTGCGTCGGCAAGTTTAGTCCTTGGGCCAGACTGGCAGAATGCTTCGGCACATAACAAACGAGGGGAAGCCAGCACGTGTCGATCTACGAACTGAAGCCGCGTTTCCAGGCCCTGCTGCGGCCGCTGGTGGTCCGCCTGCATGCGATGGGCGTCACCGCCAACCAGGTCACGATGGCGGCATGCGTCGTTTCGGTCGCGCTCGGGCTCTGGCTCTTCTTCGCGGCGCCCTCGCTGGCGGCCTTCGGGCTCATTCCACTTTGGATGTTCCTTCGCATGGCTTTCAACGCCATCGACGGCATGCTGGCGCGCGAGCACAACCAGCAGAGCAAGCTGGGCGCTTTCCTCAACGAACTGACCGACGTGGTCTCCGACGCGGCGCTGTACCTGCCCTTTGCACTGGTGCTGCCTTTCAGCGGCTTCTGGGTCGGCACGGTGATCGTGCTGGCCGGGCTGAGCGAATTCGCCGGCGCGCTGGGCCCCACGGTGGGCGCCTCGCGCCGCTACGACGGTCCGCTGGGCAAGAGCGACCGGGCCTTCGTGTTCGGCGCACTCGGCCTCTACGTGGCGCTGGGCTTGCCGCTGCCGGGCTGGACGGCCTGGCTGATGCCGCTGCTTGCTGTGCTGGTGGCCTGGACCACCGTCAACCGCATCCGCCGCGCGCTGGCCGAGGCCGACGCCGCAGGCCGCCACTGAACAAGCTCCTACAAGATTTCACAGGGATTCAATGAACGACACCACTCCACGCGCTCCGAACGAGCTTCATTTCCAGACGCACGACGGCGAATCGCTTTTCTACCGCCACTGGCCAGCCACCGGCGCCACGCGGCGCGGCGCCATCGTGCTGTTCCATCGCGGCCATGAACACGGCGCGCGCATGGCGCACCTGGTCGACGAGCTGAACCTGCCCGACTTCGACTTCTTCGCCTGGGACGCCCGCGGCCACGGCCGCTCGCCCGGGCAGCGCGGCTACAGCCCGAGCTTCGGCACCTCGGTGCGCGACGTGCAGACCTTCGTGCAGCACATCGGCACGGCACACGGCGTGTCCGAGCAGGACATCCACGTGGTCGCGCAGAGCGTGGGCGCGGTGCTTATCGCCACCTGGGCGCACGACTACGCGCCCAAGGTGCGCGGGCTCACGCTCGCCTCGCCGGCCTTCAAGGTCAAGCTCTACGTGCCGTTCGCGCGCGCCGGGCTAGGGCTGATGCACAAGCTGCGCGGCCTGTTCTTCGTCAACAGCTACGTGAAGGCGAAGTTCCTCACGCACGACCCCGAACGCATCGCCAGCTACGAGAGCGATCCGCTGATCTCTCGGCCCATCGCGGTCAACATCCTGCTGGGCCTGTACGAAGCCGCCGACCGCGTGGTCGCCGACGCCAATGCGATCACGCTGCCGGTGCAGCTGCTCATTTCAGGCGCCGACTGGGTGGTGCACCACAAGCCGCAGCACCAGTTCTTCGAGCGGCTGGGCAGCGCGGTGAAGACCAAGACCGAGCTGCCCGGCTTCTTCCACGACACCCTGGGCGAGAAAGACCGGGCGCCGGCCGTGGCGCAGATCCGCGAATTCATCCTGCAGCGCTTCGACGAGCCGGCCGTGCCGGTGGACCGCCGCGAGGCGCACCTGAGCGGCGATACGGCCGACGAGTCGCGTGCGCTGGCCGAGCCGCTGTCGCCCCTGTCGCCGCGCGGCGCCTACTGGGCCATGACCCGCGCGAGCCTGAAGCTGGGCGGCACGATGTCTGAAGGCATCAAGCTCGGCCATGCCACCGGCTTCGACTCGGGCAGCACGCTCGACTACGTGTACCGCAACCATCCGCAGGGCAGCTCCGCCATCGGCCGCTCCATCGACAAGACGTACCTGGACTCCATCGGCTGGCGCGGCATCCGCCAGCGCAAGATCCACGTCGAGGAGTTGCTACGCATTGCAATGGAGCGCCTGGCCGACATGCACCGCGAGGTGCGCGTGATGGACATCGCCGCCGGCCACGGCCGCTACGTGCTCGACGCGGTGCTGGCCAGCCCTGTCAAGGCCAGCTCCATCCTGCTGCGCGACTACAGCGACATCAACGTGCGCGACGGCCGTGCGCTCATCGCCGAGAAGGGCCTGGAGGACGTCGCGCAGTTCGTGCAGGCCGACGCCTTCGACCGCATGAGCCTCGCGAGCGTATTGCCGCGGCCCACGCTGGCCGTGGTGTCGGGCCTGTACGAGCTGTTCCCCGACAACGAGATGGTGCGCCGCTCGCTCGCGGGCGTGGGCGACGCGGTGGAAGACCGCGGCTACCTCGTCTACACCGGTCAGCCGTGGCACCCGCAGCTCGAGATGATCGCGCGCGCCCTCACCAGCCATCGCCAGGGCGAGGCCTGGGTGATGCGCCGCCGCACCCAGTACGAAATGGACCAGCTGGTGGAAGAAGCGGGCTTCCGCAAGATCGACCAGCGGGTCGACGAGTGGGGCATCTTCACGGTGTCGCTGGCAGTGCGCGTCACTCAATGACCGCCTGGCTGGCGCAACGGCCCTGGAAGCGCGCCGCCGCATGGCTGGTGTTTCTGGGGCCGCTGTTCTATGCGACCTATGGTTTCGCCAACTGGTGGGCGACCACGCGGGCGAACGTGCCGTCGATGGCTTTCGAGTGGGAGCGGCAAGTGCCGTTCTGGCCGTGGACGATCTTTCCTTACTGGACGATCAACGTCTTCTATGCGCTGTCGCTGTTCCTGGCGCGCAGCCGGCACACGCTCGACCGGCACGCGCTGCGGCTGGTCACGGCCACGCTCGTCGCCTGCAGCTGCTTCATCCTCTGGCCGCTGCACTTCAGCTTCGGGCAGCCGCCAGTCGACGGGGCGCCGGCCTTTCTGTTCAACGCGCTGCGCGGGTTCGACCAGCCGTTCAACCAGGCGCCTTCGCTGCACATCGCGCTGGCCGTGATCCTGTGGGACTGGTACCGGCAGTTCATTCGGCCCCTCTGGGCGCGGCTGGTGCTGCATGTGTGGGCCTTCGCCATCTGCGCGTCGGTGCTCACGACGTGGCAGCACCACTTCATCGACATTCCGACCGGCGCGCTGCTCGGCCTGTTCTGCGTGTGGCTGTGGCCGCTGGAGCGCGTGGTGTCGATGCCGTGTGCGTGGCGCATCACGCGCGACTCGCAGCGCTGGAAGCTCGCGGGTTTCTACGCAGTGGGCGCGGCGCTGTTCCTGGCGGCCGCGCTGTACGGCGGTGGCGTCGCGCTGTGGCTCGCATGGCCGGCCGCGTCGCTGGCGCTGGTGGCGTTGAACTACATCGGCTTCGGCGCACGCGGCTTCCAGATGGACGGCCACGGTCGCATGGGCTGGGCGGCGCGGTGGATGCTGGCGCCCTACCGGCTCGCCGCCGCCATCAACGCCTGGCTCTGGACGCGCAAGCTGCCGGCTTCGGTCGAAGTGGTGCCGGGCCTGCGGCTGGGCCGACGGCCGACGCACGCCGAATGGCTGGCCGCCGGGCAGCCCCGGCTGGTGAGCCTGTGCGCCGAGCTGCAGATGCCCGCGGGCGTCCCGCATGCGCGCTGCGTACCGCTGCTCGACCTGACGGTGCCGCCAACCGTGCGCCTGCAGCGCGCGGCAGCCGTCATCGAAGGCCAGCGCCGGAACGCGGACGGTGCCACAGTGTGGGTCTGCTGCGCGCTCGGCTTCTCGCGCAGCGCTGCGGCGGTGATCGCCTGGCTGGGCCGCTACGGCCCGGCCGGCAGCGTCGCCCAGGCCGAGGACACGGTGCGCCGCGCACGGCCGCAGATCGTGCTGCGGGGTGCCTGGCGGGTGTCCCTGGAGCCGTTCAAACCTTTGCCTGAGGTACCGCCCCATGACCGATGACAACGACCGAACCACCTGCGCCGCGCTGGCGGGCCTTCTGCGCGCCATCGCGCTGCTGGGCCTCTGGGGCTTCGCGCTCACCTGCATCTCGGCACTGGTGCTTGCGCTGACGCTGCGCTCGCTCTCGACCACGGCCACCATGGGCTTCGGCGCCGTCGTGATCCTCGGCGCGCTGGAGCGCTACTTCGCGTTCCGGCTGCGCTTCGACGAAGCGCTGTTCGACGGCCTCGCGCGCAACACCGTCGCTTCGCTCGAAGCGCTCGACAAAGCGCTCTCCACGCTCGGACTGCGCGAGCCACCGCCGTCGCAACACAACACCACGCGCCCGCTCGACGACCGCGTGCAGGGCACCCGACAGCTCATGCAGCGCCATGCCATCGTCGTGGCCTGCCAGAGCGCCTTGTTCCTCCTTGCCTTGATGACACAGGACCTCTCTTGACCGAAGAAAACAACAAGAACAACGACAAGCCCGAAAGCACCGTGCTGCGGCGCGGGCTCGCCATCGTGGCGGGCAAGCTGATCATCGGCGCGGCCGGGCTGCTGACCGGGGTGCGCGCCATCTGGTCGGGCACCACGCCTAAGGCCGAGCAGACGCTGTACTTCGCCAACCACACGAGCCACGGCGACTTCGTGCTGCTGTGGGCCACGCTGCCGCCCGACCTGCGCGCGCTCACGCGGCCGGTGGCCGGGCAGGACTACTGGATGGCCTCGAAGACGCGCCAGTTCATCGGCGCCGACGTGTTCAATGCGCTGATGATCCGCCGCGACGGATCGGGCCAGGGCGAGAACCCTGTCGAGCAGATGAAGGAGGCGCTGGACGCCGGCGACTCGCTCATCATGTTCCCCGAGGGCACGCGCAACACGGGCGACGAGATCCTGCTGCCGCTGAAAAGCGGGCTCTTCCACCTGGCGCGCGCCTGCCCCAACGTGCGGCTGGTGCCCGTGTGGATCGAGAACCTGAAGCGCGTGCTGCCCAAGGGCACGCTGGTGCCTATTCCGCTCGCGTGCACGGTGCGCTACGGCGCGCCGATCAAGCTGGCCGAGGGTGAAGACAAGAACACCTTCATCGCTCGCGCGCGCACGGCGATGCTCGACCTGCGCCCCGAATACGACCGCATCGAACAACAAAACGAACAAAGCAACGGAGGGAGCGCCTCGTGATCGAACTCTCTCCCTTCGCGTGGACCACGCTCAAACTTTTCGGCGGCGTGGCCGGCGTGCTGATACTGGCCTCGGCCATCGGCGCGCTGCTCAAGTGGCGCGTGGCGCACGGCCAGCCTCATTCGGTAATCGACAACCTCAACTCGCGCGTCAATGCGTGGTGGGTGATGGTGGCGGTGATCGGCATTGCCTTTGCCTTCGGCAAGGGCGGCGTGATCGTGCTGTTCTATCTGATCTCGTTCTATGCGCTGCGCGAGTTCATCAGCCTGGCCTACACGCGGCGCGGCGACCACGCGCCGATCGCGCTGGCCTTCTACCTCGCGCTGCCAGGGCAGTATTTCCTGATCTGGATCGACTGGTACGGGCTCTACGCGATCTACATCCCGGTCTATGCCTTCCTGCTGCTGCCCATCCTGGCGGCGGTCGGCGGCGACACGCGCCGCTTCCTTGAGCGCACCTCGAAGATCCAGTGGGGGCTGATGGTGTGCGTGTTCTGCATCAGCCACGTGCCGGCGCTGCTCACGCTGCAGATTCCCGGCTTCGAAGGCCGCAACCTGCTGCTGATCGCGTTCCTGGTGATCGTGGTGCAAGGCAGCGACGTGCTGCAGTACGTGTGGGGCAAGCTCTTCGGCAAGCGCAAGGTGGCGCCCGAACTGTCGCCCTCCAAGACCTGGGAAGGCCTGATCGGCGGCGTAGCGAGCGCCACCGCGCTGGGCGCGGCGCTGTACTGGGCCACGCCGTTCAACCCGTGGCAGGCGGCGCTGATGGCGCTCACGATCTGCCTGATGGGCTTCTTCGGCGGATTGGTGATGTCGGCCATCAAGCGCGACCGCGGCGTGAAGGACTGGGGTTCGATGATCGAAGGCCATGGCGGCATGCTCGATCGGCTCGACTCGGTGATCTTTGCAGCGCCCATCTACTTCCACGCGCTGCGCTACTGGTGGGTGCCATGACCACGAAGACGGCAGAGCGCGTTCCGCACGACACGCCAATCGAGTGCACCAATGCCGCGTCGTGGACACGCTGGCTCAAGCGCCACCACGCGACCGCCGCCGGCGTATGGCTTCGCATCGCGAAGAAGGACAGCGGCATCGCCTCCATCGACCACCCCGCCGCGCTCGAGGAAGCGCTGTGCTACGGCTGGATCGATGGCCAGCGCAAGAGCGACGATGCGCAGTATTTCCTGCAACGCTTCACGCCGCGCACCAAGCGCAGCATCTGGTCGCAGATCAACCGCACCAAGGTGCTCAAGCTCATAGACGAAGGCCGCATGCAGCCGGCCGGACTGGTCGAGATCGAGCGCGCGAAAGCCGACGGGCGCTGGGACGCGGCCTACGAAGCCGCGAGCGTGGCGACGGTGCCGCCCGATCTTCAGGCCGCGCTGGACGCGAACAAGAAAGCTGCGAAGTTCTTCGCCACGCTGGATGCGCGCAACCGCTATTCCGTGCTGTTTCGTACTCAGGGGGCGAAGAAGCCCGAGACCCGGGCGCGGCGCATCGCGCAGTTCGTGGAGATGCTGGAGAAGGGCGAGAAGATCTATCCCTGAGCGGCGAGAGTTTCGTTCCGGGGTGCGTGCGAATGACACCGGGTACTCCCCTCCGCGAATGTCCCCCGGCCTACGGCCTCCTCCTTTATTTCGCTGCGGGGAGCACCCGGTGCCATTCGCACATGTGCGCTGCCGTTGTGCCGGAGGTTTAAGCGCTGCGCTGAACGATCACGCCGTCGGCGTGATCGCGCCCCGAACCAAGCTCACTTAGCCAGTGACTTCAGCGCCATCTTGATGCCCTCGCTCACCGTCGCATCCTTTGGCAGCGCCTTGAGCGCAAGCGCGGCCTCCTTGTCGCTGTACCCCAGCGCGATCAGCGCCTGGAGAATGTCCGCCTGCGCATCGGACGCCGCATGCGCCGGCAGGCCGATGTCAGCGCCGAGCTTGCCCTTGAGTTCAAGCAACAGCCGCTCGGCCGTCTTCTTGCCGATGCCCGGAATCTTCACGAGCCGGCCGAGTTCCTGCGTTGTGATCGCCTGCGAAAGCTCACCCACGCTCATGCCCGAAAGCAGGCCCAGCGCGGTGCGCGGCCCCACGCCGGTGATCTTGATGAGCTGGCGAAAGGCTGCCCTTTCCTCCGCAGTGCCGAAGCCGTAGAGAATCTGCGCGTCCTCGCGCACGACGAAGTGCGTGAGCAGCGAGACTTTCGCGCCGAGGTTCGGCAGGTTGTAGAACGTGCTCATCGGCACGTCGACCTCATAGCCGACTCCGTTGCAGTCCACAACTACCTGCGGTGGGTTGCGTTCGGCCAGCGTGCCGGTCAGTTTGCCTATCATGGGTGCCCTTTTTCCTTGAAATGTCCGGCGTGATTCTGCGACACACCTTTACCCCACTGAACAATTCGCGCCTCGGCCACCTGTGCGGACCTCTGGACACCCACCTGCGCCGCATCGAAGAGGCGTTGGGCGTGAAGATCGCGCACCGTCACGAACAGTTCAAGGTCGACGGCCCCAAGGCCTCCGCGCAGCGCGCAATGGACGTGCTGCAGGCGCTGTACGAAATTGCCCAGCGGCCCATCGACGCGGCGGTGGTGCAGTTCACGCTGGCCGGCGACGGCGGAATGCTCGATGGTGACGACGACATAGCGATGCTCGTCACCCGCCGCACCGACCTGCGCGCGCGCACACCCACGCAGGCGCTGTACCTCGACAACATCGCCAAGCACGACATCACCTTCGGCATCGGCCCGGCCGGCACCGGCAAGACGTATCTCGCAGTGGCCTGCGCGGTCGATGCGCTGGAGCGCGCCGCGGTGCAGCGCATCGTGCTGACGCGGCCCGCGGTGGAAGCAGGCGAGCGGCTGGGCTTTCTGCCGGGCGACCTGACGCAGAAGGTCGACCCGTACCTGCGCCCGCTGTACGACGCGCTCTACGACCTGATGGGCTACGAGAAGGTGCAGAAGGCCTTCGAGCGAAATGCGCTCGAGATCGCGCCGCTGGCCTTCATGCGCGGGCGCACGCTGAACAACGCCTTCGTGATCCTCGACGAGGCACAGAACACCACGCCCGAGCAGATGAAGATGTTCCTCACACGCATCGGCTTCGGCGCGCGCGCGGTGGTGACGGGCGACGTGAGCCAGATCGATCTGCCCAAGCAGCAGTTGAGCGGGCTGATCGACGCCGAACGCGTGCTCAAGCGCGTGAACGGCATTGCCATGACGCACTTCACGAGCGTGGACGTGGTGCGCCACCCGCTTGTGGCGAAGATCGTCGATGCCTACGATGGCCAGCGCAAGCGCGCGGGAGCCCACTGAGATGGCCGCATCCGCACTTCCCGCACTTTCGCTCTCGCTGCAATTCGGCCGCTTCAAGGGCGTGGAGCGCCATCGCGCCGCGCTGCCGCGCCACAGCGTGACGCGCTGGATCCGCCATGCGCTGGACATCGACGGCGAGATCACAGTGCGCATCGTCGATGCCGATGAGGGCCAGCGCCTGAACCGCGAGTTTCGCGGCAAGGACTACGCAACCAACGTGCTGACCTTCGACTACGCGCAAAGCCCGCTGGTGATGGCCGACCTGGTGCTGTGCGCTCCGGTGGTGGCGCGCGAGGCGAAGGAAAACCGCAAGACGCTGGCCGACCACTACGCGCACCTGCTGGTGCACGGCACGCTGCATGCGCAGGGCTGGGACCACGAGACCAGCGAGGCCGACGCTGACGAGATGGAAGCGTACGAAATCGAGATTCTTGCGGGCCTGGGCATTCGCAGCCCGTACGGCAAATAAATAAGCGGCCGCCGCCGCTACGCCGTCATCTGCAGCGGGATGGTGACGGGCCCGTCGTTCAGCAGGTGCACCTGCATGTCGGCGCCGAACTCGCCGGTGGCCACCACCGGGTGCGCGGCGCGCGCCTGCGCCACGAAGTACCCGTAGAGCCGGCGCCCTTCATCGGGCGGCGCGGCCTGGGTGAAGCTGGGGCGATTGCCGCCGCTCACGTCGGCCGCCAGCGTGAACTGGCTCACCACCAGCAGGCCGCCGCCGATGTCCTGCACGCTGCGGTTCATCTTGCCGGCCTCGTCCGAGAAGATGCGCAGCTTGAGGATCTTGGCGAGCATGCGGTCGGCGAGCACGTCGACGTCGCCGCGCTCTGCGCACAGCAGCACGAGCAGGCCCGCGTCGATGGCGCCGACGGTGCGGCCGGCAGTGTCGACGCGCGCATTTGCCACGCGTTGGAGAACAGCTTTCATAAGGCGTGATGTTCGCCGGCCTGGGTGGCGCGGGCTTCCATGGTCAGGGGCAGGAGCTGGATCGTCACGCGCAGGCCGGGCACGGCGTCCATCAGGGCCTGCTCCAGCTGGTCGCGCATGTTGGCGGCATGCTGCAGGGTCCAGTCGCCGGGCACGTGCATGTGCAGGTCGGCAAAGCGGCGCTGGCCGGCGCTGCGGGTCACCATGTCGTCGAAGCGCAGCCGCGTGCCTTCGGGCATGCGGGCGGCGAAGGCGTCGAGGGTGGCGCGCACGGTGGCGAGGGTTTCGGGGTCGAGGGCTTCGTCCATCAGGCCCTGCGACGAGCGCCACACCAGCTTGACGCCCTCGCGCACGATGTTGAGCGCTACGCCAATGGCCAGCAACGGGTCGAGCCAGAGCCAGCCGCTGAGCTGCACGCCGACGATGCCGACCACCACGGCGGCGGAGGTCCAGACGTCGGTCATCAGGTGGCGGCCGTCGGCCTCCAGCGCGATCGAACGGTGCGTGCGTGCCGCGCGGAAGAGCATGAAAGCCAGCCCTGCGTTGAAGCCCGAGCTGAGCACCGACAGCGCCAGGCCCCAGCCCAGCTGCTCCAGCGGCTGCGGCGACAGCAGGCGCTGGATGGACACCCAGAGGATCGCAATGGCCGCACCAACGATCAGGATGCCTTCGAAGCCCGAGGAAAAGTACTCGGCCTTGTGGTGGCCGTAGGGATGGTCGTCGTCGGCGGGCCGCTCGGCGATGGTCACCATGGCCAGCGCGAACATGGCGCTCGCCAGGTTCACGAAGGACTCCATCGCGTCCGAGATCAGGCCCATCGAATTCGTCAGGTAGCCAGCCAGGCCCTTGAGCACAATCGTGATCAAGGCCACGGCAACGGACACACGCAGCAGCGTCTTGGGGGTCAACGTCATGCAAAAACCATGGGAATTGGGCAGAAGGCAACGCAAAAAGCGGTAAAAGGCCGCAAGAACTGCCTGAATTATCGGCTCCGTGTCTACATGTAACGCCTTCGCATTAATAATTTGCGACCAACGCGAAACTGTCCTTCGCAGAGAGCCCAGATGATGAAAAACCTCGTGATCGCCTTGGGCGGCCTCGCCATTGTGGCCTCGGCCGCGCTGGCACAAGCCCAGACGCCATCGGCCGCTCCCGTGGCGGCGCCACCTGCCGCAGCCGCGTCCGCACCGGCGCCTGCTACAGCCGCCCCCGCCGCCAAGGCGGATCCCCAGGCGGGCTTCGTGAAGTTCGTGCGCGGCAACGTGCAACTGCTCAACGGCGCCGGCGCCACCCGCGCGGCCAGCCCCGGCGACGCGCTGGGCGCCGTGGACCGCATCGTGACCGGCCCCGACTCCTCGGCCTCCGTGGTGCTGCGCGACGACACGACACTGGTGGTCGGCCCCTCGTCGCGGCTCGACCTGAAGGAATTCCACTTCGACGGCACGACGCACGAAGGCGGCATGCTGGTCTCGCTGCTGCGAGGCTCCATGCGCATGATCACCGGCCTGATCGGCAAGACCAATCCCGACGCAGTGCGGGTCGAGACGCAGACGGCCACCATCGGCATTCGCGGCACCGACTTCATCGTGCAAGCCGACGGCCAGCCATGATGAAGACTCCCAAGCCCCAACAGTCCCGCCTCGCATTCCTTCTTCCGGCCGCGCTGGCCGCCCTGCTGCTGGCCGCATGCTCGACGCCCGGCACGCGGGTGGTGCTGCTGCCGCAGGCGGACGGCAAGCCATCGGCAGTGGTGGTACGCGCCAAGGACGGAGAAGAAGTGCTTTCCACGCCTTACCAGCGCGCCACGGCCGCAGTGGGCGCAAAGGGCGCTCCGGTGGTCGACCAGGCCGATCCGGCCAAGGTGCAGGCAGAGAACAAGCCGCTGTTCGACATGCGCCCGCCTCCGCCGCAGCGCTACACGGTGTATTTCGAGCTCGGCGGCACCACGTTGACGCCGGCTTCGCAGCAGATCATGACCGAGGCGCTGGCTGCGGCGTTGGCGCGCAGCGGCGGCGACATCGTGGTCACGGGCCACACCGACACCAAGGGCAGCGGCGAGCAGAACGACCAGTTGTCGCGTCGTCGGGCGCAGGAAGTGGTTCAGCTCTTCGTGGAGCGCCAGTTCCCGGCCAACCGCATCGAGGCCGTGGGCCGCGGCGAGCGCGACCTGGCCGTCCCGACCGCCGACGAGGTGGACGAGCCGCGGAACCGGCGCGTCACCATCGAGGTTCGCTGAAAGCCCCTCAGCTCAGGGTCACGCGGGCGAACTTGCGCTTGCCGACCTGCACCACGTAGCTGCCTGCGGGCAGCTTCAGCGCCTTGTCGCTAACCACGGCTGAGTCGATACGCACGCCGCCACCGTCGATCAGGCGATTGCCTTCCGAGGTCGAAGGCGCCAGGTTCGCCTGCTTGAGCAGTTGGGCGATGCCCAGCGGAGCACCCGACAGCGACACCTCCGGAATCTCGTCCGGCACGCCACCCTTGCTGCGGTTGATGAAATCCTGCTCGGCCGCGTCCGCCGCCGCCGCACTGTGGAAGCGCGTGGTGATTTCCTTGGCCAGCGCGACCTTGGCGTCCTTCGGATTGCGGCCGCCCTCGATCTCGGCCTTCAGCGCCGCGATCTGCTCCAGCGACTGGAAGCTCAGCAGCGTGTACCAGCGCCACATCAGGTCGTCGGAAATCGACAGCACCTTGGCGAACATGGTGTTGGCGTCTTCGCTGATACCGATGTAGTTGTTCTTGCTCTTCGACATCTTTTCGACGCCGTCGAGCCCTTCCAGCAGCGGCATAGTGAGTATGCACTGCGGTTCTTGACCGTATTCCTGCTGGAGATGGCGACCGACGAGCAGGTTGAATTTCTGGTCGGTGCCGCCCAGCTCGAGGTCGCTCTTGAGCGCGACCGAGTCGTAGCCCTGCATCAGCGGGTAGAGGAATTCGTGCACCGAGATCGACTGGCCGCCCTTGAAGCGCTTGTTGAAGTCGTCGCGCTCCATCATCCGGGCCACCGTGTACTTGGCGGCGAGCTGGATCATGCCGCGCGCGCCCAGGGGGTCGCTCCACTCGGAGTTGTAGCGGACTTCGGCAATATCGACGTTCAGCACCAGGCGCAGCTGGTCGAAGTAGGTCGCCGCATTGGCCTCGATCTGCTCGCGGGTCAGCGGCGGCCGGGTGCTGTTGCGCCCGGACGGGTCGCCGATGGTGGTGGTGAAGTCGCCGATCAGCGGGATCACCGTGTGGCCCAGGTCTTGCAACTGGCGCATCTTGTTGAAAACCACCGTGTGACCCAGATGAATATCCGGTGCCGTCGGGTCCAGACCGAATTTGATGCGCAGGGGGGTCCCGGTGGCTTCGGAGCGCTGGAGCTTGCGCACCCACTCGTCCTGCGGCAGCAGCTCGTCAGCGCCGCGGAGGGATATTTCTAGCGCGCGTCCTACACTATTTGAGAGGCTCATGGATGTAACAGATTCGGCCTTTACGGGCTTTTTTAGCTGACTTTGGGGGTGCCGAAGCTATACTCAGCCCGACTTTTCAAGCGCCGAATTCTAAGCGGCGCTTTTTCCGCACCGTCTGCTGCCGCCCTGAACGTACTGGGCCTTGCAGCACGGATTTGCAGAACCTGAGCTGGAATTCACAGTTTGATCAACGGCATTCTTGCCGCCGAGGAGCTACTTGCTTCTCGCGTGGCCTATACATTCCGGACGTACCCCAAGCAGATCACCGCGGTCATTGCTGCCGCGCTGCTGAGCGCCGGCACCCTCGCGGTGGCATCGCTCGGTCCTGACGCATCCGACCTCCCGGTCCACCAGATTCTCGAAGCGACGGCGCCAATGTCGTTCGCCGACCAGAGCGAATCGCTCGAAAACTTCAGCTTCACCCTGTTCCGCACCGACGTCACCCGTTCGAGCGACACGGCCGAGGCCCTGATGAAGCGCCTGGGCATTTCCGACCCGGCCGCCACCGCCTTCGTGCGCAGCAGCGTGGAAGCCCGCAACGCGCTGTTCTCGCGCGCCGGCCGCACCGTGACGGCCGAGGCCACGCAGGAAAACCAGCTCAAGAAGCTCAGCGCCCGCTGGATTCCCGATGGCGACGGCGGCTTCAAGCGCTTCGTCATCGAACGCACGCCCACCGGCTTTGCCGGCGTGACCGAGCGCGACATGCTCACGCCGGGCACGCGCCTGGCAAGCGGCACCATCCGCACCTCGCTGTTCGCCGCCACCGACGACTCGCGCATTCCCGACGCGGTGGCAAGCCAGCTGGCCGACATCTTCGCGGGCGACGTCGACGTGCGCGCCCTGCGCAAGGGCGACCGCTTCGCCGTGGTGTACGAAACCTTCGAAGCCGACGGACAGGCGCTGCGCAGCGGCCGCGTGCTGTCGGCCGAGTTCGAGAACAACGGCAAGATCCACCAGGCCGTCTGGTTCCAGCCTCCGGGCGCGGGCCAGAAGGGCAGCTACTACCGCCCGAACGGCGACAGCCTGCGCAAGGCCTACCTGGCAACACCGGTCGAGTTCTCGCGCGTGTCCAGCGGCTTCGCGATGCGCATGCACCCGATCCTGAACAGCTGGCGCCAGCACAACGGCATCGACTACGCGGCACCCACCGGCACCTCGGTGCGTTCGGTCGGCGACGGCACGGTCGATTTCGCGGGCACGCAGAACGGCTACGGCAATATCGTCATCATCAATCACCGCAACAACCAGCAGACGGCGTACGCGCACCTGAGCCGCATCGACGTCAAGGCCGGCCAGGCGGTGAGCCAGGGCCAGACGGTCGGCGCGGTGGGCTCCACCGGCTGGGCCACCGGCCCGCACCTGCACTTCGAATTCCGCGTGGGCGGCGTCTATCAAGACCCGGCTTCCATCGCACAGGAAGGCGGCGCGCCGATCACCGCCGCCATGCGCCCGGCCTTCGAGCGTGTCGCCGTGGGTGCGCGCACCGAGCTGGCGGCTGCTTTCTCGGTCATCCAGGCCAGCGCCGACTGATTCCGTCGCGCGGCCGGCCTCTCCAGCCCTGATCCAAAGATGGCCGCCGAACTTTTCATCGGCCTGATGTCGGGCACCTCGCTCGATGGCGTCGATGGCGTGCTCGCCGACTTTTCCGGTGGTCGCATCGCGGTGCAGGCCTACGCCACGGCGCAGTTCCCTGTGACCTTGCGCGCCGAACTGCTCGCGCTCAACACTCCCGGCGACAACGAACTGCATCGCGCGGCACTTGCCGGCAACGGGCTGGCACGTGCGTATGCCGGTGTCGTCGCCCAGTTGCTGGCGGACAGCGGCACCGACGCCAAGGCCGTCACCGCCGTCGGCGCTCACGGCCAGACGGTGCGCCACCGGCCGCTCGAGTTCGACGAGGTCGGCTACACCCTGCAAGTCAACAACCCCTCGCTGCTGGCCGAACTGACCGGCATCGACGTGGTCGGCGACTTCCGCAGCCGCGACCTCGCGGCCGGCGGCCAGGGTGCGCCGCTGGTGCCGGCCTTTCACCGCGCGCTGTTCGCTCGGGCCGACGAAACGGTCGCCGTGCTGAACATCGGCGGCATTTCCAACCTGAGCCTGCTACCGGCGACGAATACGGTGGGCGGCGCCAGCGTGCTCGGCTTCGACTGCGGCCCCGGCAATGCGCTGATGGACCACTGGTGCCAGACCAACCAGGGCCAGCCCTTCGACCGTGGCGGCCAATGGGCTGCCAGCGGGCAGGTGCTGCCCGCCCCGCTCTCGCAGCTGCTGGCCGACCCGTACTTCGCCAAGACGCCACCGAAAAGCACCGGACGCGACCTGTTCAACCCGACCTGGCTCGCCGCGCAACTCGGCACCACGACGATGGCGCCTGCCGATGTGCAGGCGACGCTGGCCGAATTGACCGCACAGGTTTGTGCGGCAGACGTGAAGAGCTATGGAAAAGATAGCAAGCTGCTGATCGTCTGCGGCGGTGGCGCGCTGAACGACCATCTGCTAGACCGCCTGCGCGCCCTGCTGCCTGGCATCCATGTGGCGGCCTCGACCGATCACGGCCTGCCGCCCCAGCAGGTCGAGGCGGCGGCGTTTGCATGGCTTGCCCGGGCCACCGTCCGGCGCGAGGCAGGCAATCTGGCCAGCGTGACTGGCGCGCGCGGGGCACGGGTGCTCGGCGCGATCTACCCCGCCTGATTCGCCCTCAGCCCTGGCCGGAAACCTCCGGCTGGGCGGGGTGCGGCGCTCGCACTTCCGAGGGAAGATGCCAGAAGATCATCGCTGAAGCCACCGTGATCAGCCCCATACTTGCAAAGGTGGCCTGAAAGGCATCCAGCGTGTGCGCAGGTGTTTCGGTGCCGAAGATGCCGTTGTAGCCCGCCAGCACGGCACCCGCGGCGGCCACGCCCAGGCTCATTGCCAGCATCTGCACCATCGACAGCAGGCTGTTGCCGCTGCTGGCCATGCTGCCGTCCAGGTCCTTCAGCGTGATCGTGTTCATCGCGGTGAACTGCAGCGAATTGACCGCGCCGAAAGCCAGCAGCTGCAGCACGTGCAGCGCCATCGGCTGGCCCGGCGCCGTCAGCCCGAAGCTGGCCATGGTGCAGCCCACGAGGATGGTGTTGACCACCAGCACCTTGCGGTAGCCGTGGCGCGTGATCAGCGGCGTGGCGAAGCGCTTCATGGCCATGCCGGCCAACGCGATCGGCAGCATCATCAGCCCGGCGCGCACCGGTGAATAGCCCATCGACACCTGAAGCAGCAGCGGCACCAGGAAAGGCATGCAGCTGCTGCCCAGCCGCGAGAACAGGTTGCCGATCAGGCCGATGCTGAGCGTCGGCACATGAAACAGCGAGGGCGCAAACAGAGGCTCGGGCGTACGCGAAGCGCGCAGCCAGTAGGCGACGATGCTCGCGAAGCCGAAGATCAGCACGACCATCACGCCGCCCTGGCGCAAGCCCACGCCGTCGAGCGAGAGCGAAATCGCCACCATGCCGAAGGCCAGCATCGCGTAGCCCACGCTGTCGAAACGCTTCTGCACCACGCCGCGCAGGTCGGGCATGTACTTGAGCGTGGCGATGCAGCCCAGCAGCCCCACGGGCACGTTGATCAGGAAGATCCAGTGCCACGAGGCGTACTGCACCAGCCAGCCGCCCAGCGTGGGGCCCAGCAAGGGCCCTATGAGGCCCGGAATGGCGACAAAGCTCATCGCCTGCAGGAATTCCCCACGCGGCACCGTGCGCAGCAGCGCCAGGCGCCCCACAGGCAGCAGCAACGCGCCGCCCAGGCCCTGAACCACCCGGGCGGCCACCAACTGGCCCAGTCCGTGCGAGAGCGCGCACAGCACCGATCCGGCGGCGAACAGCACGATGGCCGAGAAAAAGATGCGCCGCGTGCCGAAGCGGTCGGCAATCCAGCCCGAAGCGGGGATCAGCATCGCCATGGTGAGCGCGTACGCCACCACCACCGACTGCATGCGCAGCGGGCTCTCGCCGAGGCTCGCGGCCATCGCCGGCAGTGCGGTGTTGATGATGGTGGCGTCGAGCGTCTGCATGAAGAAGCCGACGGCGACGAGCCACAGCAGGCTCTTGCGGACGGGATTGACGGCAGC
The DNA here is from genome assembly GCF_051992195.1 of Variovorax sp. YR566. Lineage (NCBI taxonomy): Bacteria > Pseudomonadati > Pseudomonadota > Betaproteobacteria > Burkholderiales > Comamonadaceae > Variovorax > Variovorax sp. YR566. Next base: position 6,620,073 of record NZ_CP197092.1, read on the forward strand.
TTCAGCCTCGGTGGTCATAGGCAGCGAAAGAGAAACAGGAACGAAAAAGCCGCCCGGAGGCGGCTTATTGGGGAAGCTGGGTCAGCAGCATTCAGGCATCAGGCCGAGAAGCTCGATCCGCAGCCGCAGGTGCTGGTGGCGTTCGGGTTCTTGATCACGAACTGGGCGCCTTGCAGGTCTTCCTTGTAGTCGATCTCGGCGCCGACCAGGTACTGGTAGCTCATGGCGTCGATCAGCAGCGACACACCGTTCTTGGTCATGGTGGTGTCGTCTTCATTGGTGATTTCATCGAAAGTGAAACCGTACTGGAAACCGGAGCAGCCGCCACCCTGCACGAACACGCGCAGCTTCAGGTCGGGATTGCCTTCCTCGGCGATCAGGTCGGCCACCTTGGCGGCCGCGCTGTCTGTGAAGACGATCGGCTCGGGCATCTGGGTCTGGATGTTTTCGGCAACGGCGCTCATGGGGTGATAACTCCTAGGGGGCCGGACATGCGGCCAATGGAACGAATGCTACTGCAATGCCGCATTCTCGGCAGGCTGGGTGTGGCGTGCACCCCAATGCAAGTGGGGTTGGAGGCCCTGGCGCCAAGAGGGCTTCCAATGAAAAAGCCGCCCGAAGGCGGCTTTTTGTTCGCAGCGAACAGTGGATCAGCGCTTGCTGAACTGCTTGCGACGACGGGCGGAGTGCAGACCGACCTTCTTACGCTCGACTTCACGTGCATCGCGCGTCACGAAGCCGGCTTGGCTCAGGACGGGCTTGAGCGACGCGTCGTAGTCGATCAGCGCACGGGTGATGCCGTGGCGCGTGGCGCCGGCTTGACCCGATTCGCCGCCGCCGTTCACGTTCACCATCACGTCGAAAGCTTCGAGGTTGTTGGTCAGCGCGAGGGGCTGCTTGGCAATCATGATCGAGGTTTCGCGGCCGAAGAACTCTTGGATGTCCTTGCCGTTGACCGTGATCTTGCCGGTGCCTTTTTTCAGAAACACGCGGGCGACGCTCGATTTGCGACGGCCGGTGCCATTGTTCCATTCACCAATCATTCTCAAGGCTCCTTACAGTTCCAGCACTTTGGGCTGTTGGGCGGTATGCGGGTGTTCAGCACCACCGTACACCTTGAGTTTCTTGATCATCGCGTAACCGAGCGGGCCCTTGGGCAGCATGCCCTTGACAGCCTTTTCCAGGGCGCGGCCCGGGTGCTTGGATTGCATGTCGCGGAAGTTCGTCGCCGTGATACCGCCCGGGTAGCCCGAGTGACGGTAGTACACCTTGTCGATCGACTTGGCGCCGGTGACGCGCAGTTGCGCGGCGTTGATGATGACGATGAAGTCACCGGTATCGACGTGAGGCGTGTAAATGGCCTTGTGTTTGCCGCGCAAACGGAGAGCAACTTCGCTGGCTACTCGTCCGAGGACCTTGTCGGTCGCGTCAATCACAAACCACTCGTGCGTCACGTCAGCGGGCTTGGCGCTGAACGTTTTGGTCATGAGTTTTTCTCTTGAAAAGAGGGTTTGTCGGGCCCTTTTCCACGGTCGGCGTTCCTCTGACGGGAATCTCTTAGGTGGGAAGGTAGTCTTCGCCGCGGGGCCACAAAAACGCTGCGAAGCCCGCGATTATATAAAGAATGGCCCTGTGCTGGCAAATTCGCATATGTGCGGCCCAACACCGTTACCATCCTCCCCCTATGTTCAGTTACCGCCACGCCTTCCATGCCGGCAACCACGCCGACGTGCTCAAGCACACGGTGCTGATTGCCACGCTCGACCATCTGCTTGAAAAAGAGGCAGCCCTGACGGTCGTCGACACCCACGCCGGCGCCGGCCTGTATCGGCTCGACGGCGACTATGCCGGCACCAGCGGCGAAGCGGCCGACGGCATCCTGCGCCTTCTTTCGGACAAGAAAGAGCCCACCACACCCGCCCCCGCGGCCAAGTCCGCTAGCAAAAAGGTAGCGCCCGAAGCCGAGGCCCCGCTGGCCGACGCTATCGCCCGCTACCTCAGCGTGATCCACGACTTCAACCCCAAGGGCGGCGCGCGCGTCTACCCCGGCTCGCCGTTCATCGTGCAACACCTGCTGCGCGACCACGACAAGCTCAAGCTGTTCGAACTGCACCCGACCGACGCCCGCACGCTGGACGCCAACATCGCCCAGCTCGAGGCCGGCCGCCAGATCGCGGTGTTGCGCGAAGACGGCTTCGGCAGCGCCACCAAGTTCCTGCCGCCGCCGTCGCGCCGCGCGCTGGTGCTGATGGACCCCAGCTACGAGATGAAAACCGACTACGGCCGGGTGCTCGATTTCGCGGCCGAGGCGCTCAAGCGCTTTGCCACCGGCACCTACGCGATCTGGTATCCGATCATTCCGCGCCCCGAGGCGCACGACCTGCCGCGCCGGCTCAAGACGATGGCGACCAAGGCCGGCAAGTCGTGGCTGCACGCCACGCTGACGGTCAAGTCCAGCAAGATCACGACGGACGCGTCGGGCGAAACCCACCGGCCGGGGCTGCCGGCCAGCGGCATGTTCCTGATCAATCCGCCGTACACGCTGAAGCCGCTGCTGGCGGACGCGTTGCCGCAGTTGGTGGAGCGCCTGGCGCAAGACCGGCACGCCGCCTTCTCGCTCGATTCGGGCGGCTGAGCCCCCGCCTTTTCGTTTCTTATTTACGGCGACGAGGCGGCACGATCACCTTGCGCCGCGCGGGCACCGGCGACTTGGCTCGCTGCTGCACGGCCGCAGCCGCCACTGGCGCCGACGCATCGCCTGCCTCCACCGGCAAACCACCGCAGCGCATCCCTTCACGGTCGACGATCGACAGCGCCACCTGCTTGATGCCCAGGCCCGTCAGGCCGATGCGGTCGGCCGCCGCGCGGCTCAGGTCGATCACCCGGCCCGCTGCATAGGGCCCGCGGTCGTTGATGCGCACCAGCACCTCGCTGCCGTTGACGAGGCTGCGCACGCACACGCGCGTGTTGAAAGGCAGGGTCTTGTGGGCCGCCGTCAGGGCGGTCATGTCGAAGCGCTCGCCGCTGGCGGTCTTGCGCTGGTGGAACTGGATGCCGTACCACGAGGCACCGCCGCGCTCGAAGATTTCGCGCGGCCCGTCGTCGCCGGGCACGCCGTCGTCCGGCGTCTGTTCGCCCATTCCGGACACCGCCAGGTCATAGCGCACCGACGGCACGCTCGAACGCGGCGCCGCGCCCGGCGGCACCGCGATGGCGCGGGGCAAGGGCAGCAGCTTCCCCGTTCCGCCTTCGGCGTCCGTGGCCGGCGGCATGGCGCAACCGGCGAGAACGCAGGTCGCAGCGACCAGGACTGCACGAAGCCCCGCGCGCCCTCTCAATCGAGGCGCTCCAGTACAGCCAGCGTGGCCGCCGACTGGTTCATCGTGTAGAAGTGCAGCGCCGGGGCGCCACCGTCGCGCAGGCGCGCGCACAGGTCGGTCACCACGTCGAGGCCGAAGGCCTTGATCGATGCCGTGTCGTCGCCGAAGCTTTGCAGACGCAGGCGGATCCAGCGCGGAATCTCGGCGCCGCAGGCGTCCGAGAAACGCATGAGCTGCGTCGAGCTCGTGATCGGCATGATGCCCGGCACGATCGGCGTGTCGAGCCCCAGCTTGCGCGCGTCGTCGACGAAGCGGAAGTAGGCCTCGGGGCTGAAGAAGTACTGCGTGATTGCCGAATCGGCGCCCGCCTTCACTTTGGCGGCAAAGGCCTGCAGATCAGCCTCGGGCGAACGGGCCTGCGGATGGATCTCGGGGTAGCAGGCCACCTCGATGTGAAAGTCGCGGCCGGTCTCTTCGCGGATGAAGGCGACGAGGTCGCTCGCATACAGGAATTCGCCGCCGATGCCATAGCCGCTCGGCAGGTCGCCGCGCAGGGCCACGAGGCGCTTGACGCCCATGGCCTTCAGCTCGGCGAGCTGCTCGCGCACCGTGGCGCGCGTGGCGCCAATGCACGAGAAGTGGCTCGCGGCGTCCACGCCTTCGGACAGGATCTCCTGCACCGCACCGAAAGTGCCCTGGTGCGTGGAGCCGCCCGCGCCGTACGTGACCGAGCAGAACTGCGGCTTGCGCACATACAGCTGCTGGCGCACGGCGCGCAGCTTGACCGCGCCTTCGGGCGTCTTGGTCGGGAAGAATTCGAAACTCAGCGGAAGGCGCACCTGCGTCTCCTTAGGAACCGTCGTTCGCGTCCTGGACGGCACGAACGGCGTGGATGAAAAACTCGCGGTTGCCGTCGCCTCCGGCGATCGGGCTGTCGAACCACTGCAGCACCCGCAGGCCCAGCGCCTCGCAGGCATCGTGCAGGCGCTTCTCGACCACCGCATACATCGACTCGTCGCGCACGATGCCGCCCTTGCCGACCTGGCCGGGCTGCAGTTCGAACTGCGGCTTGACCAGCATCAACAGACGCCCGTCGTCCGCCAGAAATTCGACCACCGCCGGCAGCACCAGCGTGAGCGAGATGAACGACAGGTCGCCAACGATCAGGTCGAAACGCGACTCGCCTTCTTCTTCCAGGTCATCGGGCGACAACGCACGCGCATTGACGCCTTCGATGGCGACCACGCGTTCGTCCTCGCGCAGCCGCGCATGCAGCTGCCCATGGCCGACATCGACGCCAACCACCTTCGCGGCACCGCGCTGCAGCAGGCAATCGGTAAAACCGCCGGTCGACTGGCCCACGTCGAGGCACAGCTTGCCGGAAGGGTCGATGCCGCTCTCGGCCAGCGCGCCTTCGAGCTTGAGTCCGCCGCGCGACACATAGCGCGCCTCGGCCGCATCGGCCAGCTCGAGCTCGGCCGACTCGGGCACGTCGTCCTTGTTCTTGACGACCGAGCGCCACGCGTCGCTCGTGCCCGCGTCGCGCCAGCGCAGGCCGCCGGCAATGAGCCGCACCGCTTGCGAACGCGACGCGGCCAGGCCGCGCTCCACCAACAGTTGATCAGCGCGCATCCGTTGTCGATCAGTAGCGGTACGTGTCCGGCTTGTACGGGCCGTTCTTGCTCACGCCGATGTAGGCGGCCTGCGCGTCGGTCAGCTCGGTGAGCATGGCACCGACCTTCTTCAGGTGCAGGCGCGCGACCTTCTCGTCGAGGTGCTTGGGCAGCACGTAGACCTTGCCGGCCTGGTAGGCGTCGGGCTTGGTGAACAGCTCGATCTGGGCGATGGTCTGGTTCGCGAACGACGACGACATCACGAAGCTCGGGTGGCCCGTGCCGCAGCCCAGGTTCACGAGGCGGCCCTTGGCCAGCAGGATGATCTTCTTGCCGTCCGGGAACTTGATGTGGTCGACCTGCGGCTTGATTTCTTCCCACTCGTACTTCTCGATCGACGCAACGTCGATCTCGTTGTCGAAGTGGCCGATGTTGCAGACGATGGCCTGGTCCTTCATCTTGGCCATCGTGTCGTGCGTGATGACGTCCTTGTTGCCGGTGGTCGTCACGAAGATGTCGGCCTTGTCGGCGGCATATTCCATCGTCACGACCTTGTAGCCTTCCATCGCGGCCTGCAGGGCGTTGATCGGGTCGATCTCGGTGACCCACACTTGCGCCGACAGTGCGCGCAGCGCCTGAGCCGAGCCCTTGCCCACGTCGCCGTAGCCGGCCACGCAGGCCACCTTGCCGGCGATCATCACGTCGGTCGCGCGCTTGATGCCGTCCACCAGCGACTCGCGGCAGCCGTACAGGTTGTCGAACTTGCTCTTGGTGACCGAGTCGTTCACGTTGATGGCGCGGAACAGCAGCGTGCCCTTGGCGCTCATCTCGTTCAGGCGGTGCACGCCGGTGGTGGTTTCCTCGGTCACGCCGATGATCTCGGCCGACTTGCGGGTGTACCAGGTCGAATCGACGGCCAGCTTGGCCTTGATGGCGGCGAAGAGAATGCGCTCTTCCTCGCTGCCCGGGTTGGCGAGCACGCCCAGGTCCTTCTCGGCGCGCTGGCCCAGGTGCATCAGCAGCGTGGCGTCGCCGCCGTCGTCCAGGATCATGTTCGGGCCTTCGCCCTTCGAGTCCTTGGGGCCGAAGTCGAAGATGGCGTGGGTGTAGTCCCAGTAATCCTTCAGCGACTCACCCTTGATGGCGAACACCGGCGTACCTGCCGCGGCGATGGCGGCGGCGGCGTGGTCCTGCGTCGAGAAGATGTTGCACGAGGCCCAGCGCACGGTCGCGCCTAGCGCCTGCAGCGTCTCGATCAGCACGGCCGTTTGAATGGTCATGTGCAGCGAGCCCGTGATGCGCGCGCCCTTCAGCGGCTGCGCCTTCGAGAACTCTTCGCGGATGGCCATCAGGCCGGGCATCTCGGTTTCCGCGATCTTGATTTCCTTGCGGCCCCAGGCGGCGAGGGACAGGTCGGCGATCGCCTGGTCGGCGGTCGAAACGGGGGTGGGCTTGAGAACAGCGCTCATGGGAACTCCAACAAAACTGGTTTGAAAGATGCCGCTGCGTACGGGGAACGGACTCACCGCAAGAACAGCGGGTGAGCGTGGTTGCGATGTGTGGTCCGAGCCTCACGCCTGACGGCGCTGCAACGCTCCTCGGAACGGCGGATTGTAGACGGGGCAAGAGCCTGCGCCAATGCTCGAGGCTTGGCTGACATTTGTCACCCTCGGAGTGACATTGACCTCTGGTTACGATTTCCTCAGGTTTGGTTCAGCAGCCAACCGGCCTGTTGTCGAGCCTATCTGAAAACAAAAGGGCACAAAAATGAGGATGACGAGGAATCTTGCGAGTTGGTGCATGGTCGCCTTGCTGGCGGCTTGCGGGGGAGGAGGCGGCGGCTCCGGTGGCCTTTCGCTGTCGTCGGGCGGCAGCGGCAAGCCGGAGGTCGCGGCCGGCAAGACCCTGGGCGCGGACGCGCGCAACGGCAGCTATCGCGTCTACGCGGCCAATGGCACGCAACAGCAACTGGCGGTCGATTTCGACGCCGGCAGCTACACGATGACGGACAACCTCGGCCTGGCCGAGTCCGGCACTTTCAGCGAAGACTTCACCGAGCCGGGGACCTACGTCTTTGCCAGCAGTCGGATCACGACTGCGGCCAACACCTCGCGCTTCAGGGTGACGACAGACGCCATCGTCGGTGCCTTCCCGTTCCAGACCGCGTACTCGAGCCCCGCTGCGTACGCCGCGCAGCCCTTCATCGCCGCGCGCGATTTCGTGAGTGACGCCGCACTGCTCGACAGCGACTACAACCGCCTCGGCATAACACGCAACGGCGCCGGCGCTTCGGACTCGCAAATCCTGTCCATGCGCGTCTCCGGCACCGGCACGACGCTCGAGATCTGTCTCGACAACGTGGTCTACCGAATCGCCTTGTGTCCCGCCACGTCGAAGCGAACCTACACAATCGCCGCAGACATCGACAGCGCGTGGGTTGCGACCAACATTGCCGATGCCGCTGACACAGTGAGGTTCCGGATGGCGCGCATCGGCGGCCAGAACGTCTATCTGGCGGCGGGCACCAGCCCGACTGCGCCGGCCACCCAGCTCTTGAGGATCGGTCTGCCCGACTCTTCGAACTGGCCCACCACCCGCGGCATCGGCGCATCGACCACGGGCAGTTGGGGCAGCAACCTGATCGACACCGCCAACTCGGTGCGCACAGCCACCAGCACGGACGGCACCTACGGCACCCTGACGATGCCGATAGGCGGCACCTTTCCGCTGCCGCCCGAAGGCATCCGCACCGTCAACAGCGGCGGCGCGAACAGCTACTTCGCGATGCAGAACGGCCTGCTCTCGGTGGTCGTCGGTTCGCGCAACCCCAACACGCAGGGCTACATCCAGATCAACCTGATCGACACCGGCACCGCGCCCGACGCACGCAATGGCCGCTACAAGGTCTACGCCACCAACGGCACGCGGCAGACGCTGGCGCTTAACCTCGACAGCAAGCGCTACGAGATGACCGACGAGACCGGCGCCATCGCCTCCGGCAGCTTCGCCGAAGACGCGGCAGAAGCCGGCAGCTTCATCTTCGACAGCAGCCGCATCACGAGCCCGGCGAACACGGCGCGCTTCCGCCTTGCGACGGACACGGTGGTCGGATCTTTCCCGTTCGCTGTCGCGCAGGTCACGCCGGTGAGCTACGGCGTGCGGCCGTTCGTAGCATCGCGTGCGCTGGTGAAGACGCAGGCAGCTCTCGACGGCGTCTACAACCGTCTGGGCATCAACCTGACGGCCACCACCGGCGATTCGTCGATCACGCAGATCCAGATCGCCAACGGAGGCGCCACGCTCTACCTGTGCAATGACAACGGGATCTACCGCATCGACAACTGCCCTGCAGCCTCCCTGCGGACCTACACCGTGTCGGCCGGTCCGACCGTCGACACCTGGCACATCGTGAGCGTGACCAATCCCTCCGACAACGGCAACTTCGGGATCGCACGTATCGGCGGCGAGAACGTCTACCTCGGGGCCGGCGTCAGCTCCTCGACGCCCACGATCTCGCAGTTCCGCATCGGCCTGCCGGAGCGCGCGACATGGCCCACCATCGCCGCACGCGGTGGCGCCACCAACGGCAGCTGGGGCGGCACGTCCATCGACGCCGTCAACTACGCCCGCGCGCAGGTGCTACCCGACGGCACCACGGCCACGCTCAGTGCGACGCTGGGTTCGATGGGCACGATCGGCCCGCTCAACATGCGCGCGGCAACGTTCGGCGGCACCGCGTTCCACTTCGCAAGCCAGAGCAGCAAGCTCTTCGCGATGGTCGGCTCGCGCAACCCGGCCACGGCCGGCGCGCTTGAAATCGGCCTGATCGACTGACGCTCCAGGCTCTTCGTAAAAAAGGCCGCACACCGCATCGCGCGGTGTGCGGCCTTTTTTCTTGCTCATTCAGGCCTAAGTCGGCGGTCTGCACGATTCGCCGCCGCGACGTACATTGGCCGGACTCCCATCGCCCCCGAAAGCCACCATGCCGATTTCCCTGTCCAACGCGTCCAAAGCCCTGCTCGCCACCACCGCCACCGCCCTTTGCCTGACCGCCGCCGTGCTGCCGGTCACCGCATCGGCGCAAAGCTCCGACACCGTACGCATCCGCGGCACCATCGTGCGCGTCGATGCCAACACCCTCGTCGTGCAGGACCGCGGCGGCGAGGTCGTCTCGCTCGCACGCCCGGCCGAGATGGCCGTGTCCGAGGTCTACCGCATCAAGCTGTCCGACATCAAGCGCGGCAGCTTCATCGGCACCGCCGCCATGCCGCAGGCCGACGGTACGCAGAAGGCGCTCGAAGTGGTGGTGTTCCCCGAGGCTGCGCGCGGAACGGGCGAAGGCCACCGCCCATGGGACCTGCTGCCCCAGAGCACCATGACCAACGCCACGGTCGCCGACCTGGCCGCGGCGCCGAAGTCGGTGCGCGGCGGCCAGCAGCTGCGGCTGACCTACAAGGGTGGCGAGAAGACCGTCATCGTGCCGCCCGATGTGCCCGTGGTCACCTTCCGCCCCGGCACCGACGCGCTGCTGGTGCCCGGCGCCCACGTGCTGGTCAATGCGCAGGAGAAGAACGGCACGCCCACGGCATTGCGCGTCACGGCCGGCCGCAACGGCTTCGCGCCGCCGATGTAAGAAGAAGCCCGGCACCCAAGGGAAATCCCGCAGGCATTTTTGTCGCTGCGGCAACCTCCGGTGCATCTGTGCGGCGTATCGTGGCGAGGGACTTTTGCCGCCAGGCTGGTCCCTGCCATCCAACCGTTCACCGTCACAGGAGATTCCGCACCATGGCCACTGCCAAGAAAGCCGCCGCCAAGAAGACCACCGCCAGCAGCAGCACCGCCAGCGCGAAGACGGCGATGCCGACCGCCGCGGACATGCTCAATCCGCTGAAGGGCATGGCCGACAAGCTGCAGAACCTCAACCTGACCGGCGGTGCCGGCAAGCTGCTGGAGAGCGGCCGCAAGGACCTGGCGGCGCTGATGCAGGCCAACGAGAAGTCCTACCAGGGCCTGCAGACCGTCGTGCAGCGGCAGACCGAGATGATCAAGAGCGCGATTGCCGAATGGCAGACCGCCGCCAAGGCAATGCCGGGCAAGGACCCGAAGGAAAACCTGGCCAAGCTCGACGAACTCGGCCGCCAGTCTTTCCAGCGCGCCATCGACGACATCAAGGAGCTGGCCAACCTCGCCGCCAAGTCGCAGGCTGACGCCTTCGACGTGGTGCGCCAGCGCATCCAGGCCAACGTGGACGAAGTGACCAAGCTGCTGCAGCGCAAGTAACAAGAATAAGCCGGGGGTTCACCCATGACCGCAGTCCCGCCCCGCGTCGAGCAGCGCACGCGCGCCAACGGCATCGAGCTCGCCTGGGACAGCTTCGGCGACGCCGGTGCACCGCCGCTGCTGCTGGTCATGGGCCTCGGCGCGCAGATGGTGGCGTGGGACGACGCGTTCTGCGCCCGGCTCGCCGAAGCCGGCGGGCACCGCGTGATCCGCTTCGACAACCGCGACATCGGCCATTCGACGCATCTCTCGCACCTCGGCGTGCCCGACATCCAGGCGCTGATGGCGCAGGCGATGGCGGGCCAGCCGCTGCGAACGCCCTACAACCTGCGCGACATGGCCGCCGACTGCGTCGGGCTGCTCGACGCGCTGGGCATCGCGCGTGCCCACATCGTGGGCGCCTCGATGGGCGGCGCCATCGGGCAGGAGCTGTGCATCCACCACCCGCACCGCATGCTGTCGTTCACCAGCATCATGTCGACCACCGGCGCTCCGGGCCTGCCGCCGCCCACGCCCGAGGCGATGGCCGTGCTGTTCACGCCTTCGCCGACGACCTTCGAGGCCTACCTGCCGCACTACGCCAGGGTGTGGCGCGTGCTGCGCGGCCCGTCTGACTTTCCGCTCGACGAGGCGCGCGACGCCGAAAAGGCCCAGCTCGTGTTCCTGCGCGGCCTCAACCCGGCCGGCGTGGCGCGGCAGCTCGCGGCCATCCTGGCCTCGGGCAACCGCAAGCCCGCACTGCGCGACGTGCGCGTGCCAACGCTGGTGATCCACGGCGACGCCGACCCGCTGGTGCCGGTGGCCTGCGGGGTCGACGTGGCCGATGCCATCCCGGGCGCGCAGCTGCTGCGCATTCCGCGCATGGGCCACGCGCTGCCCATTCCGATGTGGCCGCAGATCGTCGACGCCATTGCCGCGCACACGGCGCACACGGCGCGGCACCCGAGCACCTGAGACAACAACGACAGACAAGGGAGCACCTGCCATGAACCAGTTCTCCCCGCTCGACCCGATGGCGATGTGGCGCGAGCTCACCGCCCAGTGGGAAAAGAGCACCAACGAATTCGCCAACGAGGCCATGGCCTCCGACCCTTTCCGCCAGGGCATGCACGGCGGCATGAACGCCTCGCTCACCGCGCAGAAGGCGCTGGGCGACCTGATGGCGCGCTACCTGACGCTGCTGAACCTGCCCACGCGCGCCGACCTCCAGGTGCTGGGCGAGCAACTGCAGCGCATCGACGACCACCTTGCGCGCATCGCCCGTGCGGTGGAAGGCGGCTCCGGCCCCGCGCCAACCGCGCAAGCTGCTGCACCGAAGCCGCGCCGCACGCGCCAGCCGCCGAGCCCGCCGCCGGCCGCAACAGCGAAGCCGGCCCGCAGCACGCGCAAGCCAGCAGGAAAGCGCCCGGCATGACCACCGCCCTCGATGCCTTCGCCCTGCCCGACATCGGCGCTGAGATCGAGCGCGCGATCCAGCGCAACATCAAGGGCCTGGACTTCCTCACCTCGGCCACGCCCACCGTCGGCCAGACGCCGAAGGACGAGATCCACCGGCGCGGCACGCTGAGCCTGTACCACTACCGCCCGATGGTCGACGAGATCTACCGCGTGCCGGTGCTGATCGTCATGGCAACCACCAACCGCGGCTACATCCTCGACCTCGCTCCGGGCCAGAGCATGGTCGAGCACCTGCTGCTGCAGGGCTACGACGTCTACATGATGGACTGGAACGCGCCGCGCCCCGACGAGAAGCGCCTGCGCATCGAAGACTACGTGCTCGACTTCATCCCCGATTCGCTGCGGCGCGTGCAGGAACGCTCGGGCGAGGAAGACGTCACACTCATCGGTTACTGCATGGGCGGCGTGCTCTCCACGCTCTATGCGGCGCTGCACCCCGGCGGGCCGATGAAGAACCTTGCGCTCTTCACCACGCCGATCGACTTCAGCCACATGAAGATGTTCCATGCGTGGTCGGACAAGCGCTACTTCGACGTCGACCGGCTGGTCGACACCGTGGGCAACGTGCCGCCCGAGATGCTGTTCGCCTCCTTCGACATGCTGCGCCCGGCGGGCCGCAGCGCTGGCGTGGTGCAGCTGTGGGACAACATGGACAACGACGAGTTCGTCAAGTCGTACCGCATGTTCGATCGCTGGGGCACCGAGATGCTGCCGCTGGCCGGCGAGTATTTCCGCCAGACCGTTAAGGAACTCATGTGGGGCAACAAGCTGCACAAGGGCGAACTGACGCTCGGCGGGCGCAAGGTGCTGCTGAAGAACATCAAGGTGCCGGTGCTGCACGCGCTCGCGCAGCACGACCACATCGTTCCGTATGAAGCGGGGCAGCCGCTGATTGCCGGCATCGGCTCGGCCGACAAGGAAGAAGTGGTGCTCAAGGGCGGCCACGTCAGCCTTGCCGCCGGCCCCAACGCAGTGCGCAGGCTGTGGCCCAAACTCGACGAATGGCTTGGAGTGCGATCGACATGACCATCACCGCCGTTTCCGATTCCTTTTCGCGGACCTATCCGCGCACCGTGACGAGCAGCGAAGGCAACATCGTCCTGCGCCTGATGACCGCGGACGACGCTGCGGCCGTGCTGGCCTTCGCGCAGGCACTGCCCGCGCACGACCTGCTCTTTTTGCCGCGCGACATCACCCAGCCCAAGGTGATGAACGCCTGGGTGCGTGCCATCGAGCGCGGCGACATCGACAGCGTGCTCGCGGTGCGCGAAGCCGCGGTACTTGGCTGCGCGGCGGTGATCCGCGATCCGCACTCGTGGTCCAGTCACGTCGCCGAGCTGCGCGTGCTGGCCGCGCCCGAGCAGCGCGGCAGCGGCCTGGGCCAGCGGCTCGCGCGCGAGGCCTGCTCGCTGGCCATCGAGCGCGGAGCGGAAAAGCTCGTCGCCCGCATGACCGTCGACCAGCGCAGCGCCATCGCCGTCTTCCAGGCCCTGGGCTTTCGCCCCGAGGCGCTGCTGAGCAAGCACGTGAAGGACTGGCAGGGCGTGACGCACGACCTCGTGGTGCTGAGCCACGACGTGGCGCGGTTCGAGGCGCAGATGCGGGCGTATGGGATGAACGAAGCGCTCGGAGCCTGAAAGAAGCAGGCGTCTGCGGGGGTGCTTTGCCAGGGCCGGACGGGGCGCAAACCGCCGCCCTTCTAAAATCGCGGCATTCCCCCGCAGATTGCCCACCTTGTCTTTTGTTGCCGAAACCCGCCGCCGCCGCACCTTCGCGATCATTTCCCACCCTGACGCCGGCAAGACCACGCTGACCGAAAAGCTGCTGCTTTTCTCCGGCGCGATCCAGATCGCCGGCTCGGTGAAGGCGCGCAAGGCCTCGCGCCATGCCACCTCCGACTGGATGGAAATCGAAAAGCAGCGCGGCATCTCGGTGGCCTCGTCGGTCATGCAGATGCTGTATCGCGACCACGTCATCAACCTGCTCGACACGCCCGGCCACAAGGACTTCTCGGAAGACACCTACCGCGTGCTCACCGCCGTCGACTCGGCGCTGATGGTGATCGACGCGGCCAACGGCGTGGAAGCGCAGACGCGGCGGCTGATCGAAGTCTGCCGCCAGCGCGACACGCCCATCATCACTTTCGTCAACAAGATGGACCGCGAAGTGCGCGAGCCGCTGGACATCCTCGACGAGGTGGAGCGCGAGCTCGGCATGCCCTGCGTGCCCATGACCTGGCCCGTAGGCCAGGGCAAGACCTTCCGCGGGATCATGAACCTGCGCACGCAGGCGATGACGGTGTTCGAGTCGGGCAGCGAACGTCTGCCGCAGGACTTCGAGACCATCCCGCTGAGCGAGCGCGACACGCTCACCAAGCGCTTCGGCGCCGACTTCGAGACCGCCATGGACAGCATGGAGCTGGCCACCGGCGCATCGCCCACCTGGGACCGCGAAGCCTTCCTGGCCGGCAAGCAGACACCCGTGTTCTTCGGCTCCGGCGTGAACAACTTCGGCGTGATGGAAGTGCTCGACGCGCTGGTCGACCTTGCGCCATCGCCGCAGTCGCGCACCAGCACCACCATGGTCAACCGCCAGCCGGTGGTGAAGGAGATCCAGCCCGAGGACAAGGACTTCGCGGGCGTGGTCTTCAAGGTGCAGGCCAACATGGACGCAAACCACCGCGACCGCATCGCCTTCGTGCGCATGGCCTCGGGCAAGTACACGCCGGGCATGAAGCTCAAGGTGCAGCGCACCTCGAAGGAACTGCGCCCCACCAGCGTGGTGACCTTCATGAGCCAGCGCCGCGAGGCGGTGGAAGAGGCCTACGCGGGCGACATCGTGGGCTTTACCACCCACGGCGGCGTGCAGCTGGGCGACACCATCACCGACGGCGCGAGCCTGCAGTTCACCGGGCTGCCGTTCTTCGCGCCCGAGCTGTTCATGACCGTGATCCTGAAGAACCCGCTGCGCACCAAGCAGCTGCAGCAGGGCCTGGCACAGCTCGGCGAGGAAGGTGCGATCCAGGTGTTCCGCCCCGAGGTCGGCGGCCCGATGCTGCTGGGCGCGGTCGGCCAACTGCAGTTCGAAGTGGTGCAGCACCGCCTGAAGGCCGAGTACGACGCCGACGTGCGGCTCGAAGGTTGCCAGTACACCGGTGCGCGCTGGATCACGGCTGACACGCCGGCCGAGCTGCGCGAGTTCGTCAACGCATACCCGGTGCGCATGGCCAAGGACGCGGCCGATACGCTGGCCTTCCTGTGCACCTCGCCGTACGACGTGCGGCTGGCGCAGGAGCGATTTCCGAAGATCCACTTTCATCCGCTGCGGGAGCATGCGGGGTTGGCGCTGCAGAGCGCCGGTTGATGGCGCGCTAGCTGCCGGTCGAAGCGTAGTGGCGCAACCCGAAGCGCCAAGCCCCGAACGCCGCCGCGAGAAACACGAATCCCGCGAGCGGCGACACCATGCCCACCCACCCGGGCGACCCCAGCGGATCGGCCTTGCCCAGAATTGCCAGCACCGGGTAATAAGCCACGCAGGCCAGCGGCACGATGAAGGTCAGCACGCGGCGGAACCACTGCGCATACAGCGCCAACGGATACTGCGCCGCCTGCACGCCGCCATAAGTCAGCACATTGGCGATCTCCAGGCTCTCGACGGTCCAGAACGACAGCGTGCCCTGCAGCACCAGGATGCCGAGGAACAGCGCGACGCCGCCGGCAACGGCGAACAGGGCGATCGCCACCGTGGCCGGAGTCCATGCGATGGCCGCCTGATGCGTGGCGAACACGATCACCGCCACACCCTGCAGCAAGCGCCCTGCGCGGCTGATGCGGAAGTCATTGCCCATCAGTTGCAGCGCGAGCGAACGCGGGCGCAACAGCAGGCGGTCGAAGGCGCCTGTGCGCAGGAACTCCGTGCCGAGCACGTCGAAGCCGCGGCCCAGCGCATCGGCCAGCGCGAACATGCAGTTCACCAGCCCGTAGAACAGCGCCACCTCGCCGATGTGCCAGCCCTGCACGTCGCCGAAGCGATGGAACAGCGCCCAGACGGCGATCACCTCGATGCCGGAACCGAGGAACTGGCCGACGGTCAGCATCAGCGCCGAGGCCGGATAGCGCGCCTGTCCGCCGAGGGACGCGCCGACCAAGCGGAAGAAAAGCGGAAGCGATCCCATCGCGTTCACCCGCCCTGCACCTGCAGGCCGCGCATGGTGCGGCCCATGGCGAAATGGCCGAAGGCCACGAGCACCGCGATCCAGAAAGCCTGCAGCCCCAAGCCGCCGACGGCCTGCCACCCCTGCAGCTGCCCGAAGTACAGGCGAGCCGGAATGTCCATCAAACCGGCCAGCGGCTGGATCAGCAGCGCGGTCTGCCAGCCATCGGGCAGCATCGCTAGCGGCAACAGGTTGCCCGAGAGCACGATGACCACCGGCGTGGCCACCGCGCTGATGCCGCGTTCGTTGAGCGCGGCGGTGGCGGCCACATTCAGAAGCATCACCATCGACGTCGAAAGCAGCAGTGCGAGCACGGCCGACAGCATGAATGCGAGCCCCGCCGCCACGCCCGCCGGCAGTTGCCATGCCCACTCGCCGAGGCCGGCCAGCGGCAGCACGACCATCGCGAACGCAGCCATCAGCGCCACACGCGGCAGCACGCGCGCGGCGATCCAGCCGGCGCTGCGCGCGAACCACAGCGCATAGGCATCGACGGGCCGCAGCCGGTCGTAGGCGACGGCGCCGGTCCGCACCGCCTGCCCCACTTCCGGATCGCCCAGCCAGGGCAGCAGCACGAGCAGCCCCTGCGCGAGCCACGTGTATGTGATGGCCTGCGCGAGCGACATCGAGTTGCTCGCACCCGTGGTGGCCGCGTGGCCGTAGAAGGCCGCGAACACCATCACCTTGATGCCGCCCCACCAGCACTGCGTGGCGAAGCCGGCGAGCGCGGCGGTGCGGTACTGCAGCATCTGCAGGAAGCGCGACGCGAAGGCCGCGAAGTAGGGCCTCGCAAGATCGCGCGGGCTGGTCGCCGTCATGCCTCGGCCGCTCCATGCATGGCATAGAAGCGCGCGATAACGGCTTCGATCGCCAGCCCTTCGAGGCGGATGTCTTCCACCGCATGCGCAGCGGCGATGCGCGCGATCAGCGCGGGCGCGGCGGTCTGCGCCGGGTCGAAGTCGAGCACCAGTGTCTGTCCGTCGCGCGAATGCACGCGTGCGCCGGCCACTTCCACGGGCAGCTCGGCGTCCTGCGCAAAGTCGACCACCAGCCGGCGCTCGGCCATCACCTGCGCGCGCAGCGCCTCCACCGGGCTGTCGGCCAGCACGCGGCCATGGCCGATGACGATCACGCGCCGGGCCAGCGCCTCGATGTCATGCATGTCGTGCGTGGTCAGCAGCACGGTGGTACCGCGCTCGCGGTTGGCGCGGCGCACGAAGTCGCGCACGGCGAGTTTCGACGGCGCGTCGAGACCGATGGTCGGCTCGTCGAGAAAAAGAATGTCGGGTTCGTGCAACAGCGCCGCAGCAATTTCTGCGCGCATGCGCTGGCCCAGCGAGAGCTGGCGCACCGGCTGGTCGAGCACACGCTCCAGATGCAGCAGCGCGACCAGCTCGTCGCGCGTGCGGCGATAACGCACCGGGTCCACGCGGTAGATGTCGCGCAGCAGGTCGAAGCCGTCGCCCACGGGCAGGTCCCACCACAACTGCGTGCGCTGGCCGAAGACCACTCCGATGCGCGCCACGTGGCGCTCGCGGTCTGCAAACGGGTCGCGCCCGTCGATTTCCACGCGCCCGCCGTCGGGCCGCAGGATGCCCGAGAGGATCTTGATCGTGGTCGACTTGCCCGCGCCGTTCGGCCCGATGAAGCCGAGCAACTCGCCGCGCTCGAGCGAGAACGAGACGCCCGACAGCGCCTCCACCGTGCGATGGCGGCGCTGCACGAGCCCGCGCAGCGCGCCCATCACGCCAGGGTCGCGCTCGGAGATTCGGTAGGTCTTGCGGAGGTGGTCGACGAGGATGTGAGGCATGAAGGGCGCCGCGCCGGCCTCGATGGCGCGGCGGGGGCGGGATGCTACACGAAGAAGGCACAAGTACGATCACCGACTCCCCCCAACATTCCTCGCCATGCCCTCGCTGCCCGCCTCGCCCCACCACCTGTTGCCGCTGACCCGCTGGGAGGCGACGGCACGCAGCGCGCTCGTCGGCGTCTTCACCGACATCGACGACACGCTGACCCACGACGGCGCGATCACGCCCGATGCGCTGCAGGCGCTGGGCGATCTCAAGGCCGCGGGGCTGTCGGTGGTGGCGATCACCGGCCGGCCGGTGGGCTGGAGCCTGCCCTTCGTCAATGCCTGGCCCGTCGATGCCATCGTGGCGGAGAACGGCGCAGTGGCGCTGCTGCCCGCGGCCGGCGGCCGGGTCTGGAAACGCTACCAGCAGGATGCGACCACCCGCGCCGCCAACTTCGCGCGCATGCAGACCGTGCTGGCGCGCATCGAGCGCGAATTTCCGGGCGTCGGGCGCGCCACCGATTCGCCGGGGCGCGAGACCGACATCGCCATCGACCACAGCGAGTTCGTGCAACTCGGCGACGCCACCATCGCGCAGGTGGTGGCGCTGATGCGCGGCGAGGGCATGCACGCAACCGTGAGCAGCATCCACGTCAACGGCTGGTACGGCGACAACGACAAGCTCGAAGGCGCGCGCTGGATCGTGCGCGAACTGTGGGGCCGCACGCTCGACGACGAAATGGACCGCTGGGCCTACGTGGGCGACTCCACCAACGACCAGCTGATGTTTCGCACCTTCGCGCACAGCATCGGCGTGGCGAACGTCGCGCGCTTCGTACCGCAGCTGGAGCACCTGCCGCGCTATGTGACGCAGGGCGAGCGCGGCGCGGGTTTTGCCGAGGCGGCGCGCGCCGTGCTGTCGGCACGAATGCAACAAGGAAATAAAAAAAGCCCGCACGAGGCGGGCTAAAAGGATCGGTCTGAAGACCCTTGGAGAAAACTCGAGAGGACTGACTACCCGGCTCAGAACGCGTGGCGAATGCCGAACTCGTAGCCCATCGACGACTTGGGCTGCAGCGCGGCCCGGTTGAACGCGACGACATACGACGGGCCGGCGCCGACCGTGTTGCCCGCGCCGTTCTTGTTGCTGACGCGCGCGATCGTGCCGTAGAGCGCGGTGCGCTTCGACAGGTTGTGCACGTAGCCCAGCGCGAGCTTGTTGGACTTCGGATCGGGGGCGTTCACGACGCCGAGAACCGGCACGCGGTTGAAGTCGTACTTGACCTGCGAGTACGAAGCACGGATCTGGCCCGGGCCGATCGGCACGGTCACGCCGATCAGGTAGCCGGTCAGGTCCACGTCCGGCACACGGGTGAAGACATTCAGCGGGTCGCGCTGGTCCTTCGAACGCGAGTACTCGCCGAACAGCTTGGCCACGCCGAAGTCGTAGGTTGCGCCGAGGTTGAAGGTCTTGATCTTGCCCGGGCGTGCCACGGCCGCGGCGCCAGTGCCGGTCGTGAAGCTCGTGTCGTTCTGCGCATAGCTGGCGGCCACGTCGAGCGGGCCGGCTGCATAGCCGACGCGCCCGCCAATGTGGCGGCCGGTGTTGGTCTTGTCGGCGCCGGCCACGGAGTCCGGCGAAGTGCGGGTGAGTTCATGCAGGCTGTAGCCCACGTTGCCGTAGAAGCCACCCAGGTTGCGCGGCAGGAAGTACTGCACCATGTTGCCGGCGCGCTTGTACGTGCTGTTGCTGCCGTAGCCGGTGCCCGACACGCTGGTTTCGTTGGCGTCGATGATCAGCGAGCCGCCGATGCCGGTGTCGGCGAACGGATCGAACTGCTCTTCGTTCAGCACGGTGGCGGTCTTGTCACGGCCGAGGCGGATCTCGCCGAAGCTGCCGGCAAGGCTCACCGTCGAGCGGCGGCTGAAGTTGCTGAGGCCAGTGGCGCCGTCGTCGTTGGTGATCGGGGACTCGAGCCAGAAGCTGGCCGACAGGCCGCCGCCCAGATCTTCCACGCCGCGGAAGCCGAGGCGGCTGGAGTTCAGGCCCGAATTGGCCAGTTCGGTGCGGCTGGCCTTCACGCTGTAGAAGGGGCCGAAGGGGTTCGTCGACTCGCTCTTGTTCGATACGTTGCGGTAGGCGGCGTCGACCACGCCGAACAGCGTTACGGTCGATTGCGCCGACGCGGCACCACAAGCCGCAAGGGCGGCCAGAACAAGCAAGGATTTTTTCATTCGTATCACTCCAGGATGGGGAATTCGTCGCTCCGTATCGGGCGCGACAGTTAAGAAGTCCGGGCTTTGGCGCCACAGGACTGCATCCGAGTGTTTCTTCGCTAGAAGACGAATGAATTACATAGGGTTAACGCTTGATTGACGAAGGGGTACCGCACTTGACATGTGTGCGCTGCGCGCCCATGCGCGTCAATGCGCGCCACGGCGCAACACCGACCACTGGTTCCAGACGCCGAATGCAGCGATCAACAGCAGCACCGCCGCATAGCCTTCCGTCGTGTTCAGCAACCCCAGCGGCGCCACCAGGAAGCCCGCCAGCATCGCGGGCAGGCTGAACGCGAGATAGCTCACGACGAAGATCGCCGCGAACAGTTCGCCGCGCTCGTGCGATTGCGCCAGTGGCGCCAGCGTTTGCACCAGCGCCGAGAACGCGCCGCCGAAGCCGATGCCGGCCACCGCGGTGCCAACGAAGAACAGCGCGAGCGAACGAGTGGCAAGCGAAGCGAGCAGCAGCCCCAGCCCGACCGCGATGCTGGCCATGCCGAGGATGGCTGGACGAGGTGCAGCGAAGCGGCCGAGCAACGTAGGCGCGATCGCGCCCATACCGGAGAGCACCGCCACCGTGAGTCCGTTGACCACGCCGTTGTCGATGCCGAAAACATGCAGCATCAACGACGGCGCGAGCGACAGATACAACCCGCCGAGCGCCCACACCACGACGAACACCGGCAGCCCGCGCACGAACTCGGCCCGTGCGCGCACAGGAATCGACACGCGCGGCACCAGCGAGGCCAGCGCACCGGCGCGCGGCGTGACGGTTTCGGGCATCCACAGCACCACCGCCGCACCCAGCGCGAACACCGCGGCCAGCACGCCGAAAACCAGCATCACCGGCTGAACCGAGAACTTCACCGCCACACCCGTCAGCAACGCGCCCAACGCCAGGCCGGCCAGCGGAGACACGCTCGTGATCAGCGCCCCCAGCCGCTTGCGCGAAGCCGGCGCAGCCTCGACCACCGCCGCGCTCAGCGCGCCGCTAGCGATGCCCGTGGCCACGCCCTGCACCACACGAGCGACGATCAGCCCGCCGATGCCGTGCGCCAGCAGGAAGAGCCCCATTGCCACCGCCTGCAGCACCAGCGCCGCCAGCACCACGGGCCGCCGGCCGATGTGGTCAGACAGCGAACCCGCCACCAGCAGCGAGATCAGCAACGCAATCGCATAGATCGCAAAAGCCACCGTGAGCAGCGATGACGAGAAGTGCCAGGCGTGCTGGAACACCACGAACAGCGGCGACGGTGCAGCCGCCGCGAAGAAGAAGGCGAACAGCACGGCGGCCAGCAACGGAAAAGCCGCGCGTGCCGGCAGGCGCCAGGGCTTGGCGCGGGCGGCGAGGTCGGAGGTGCTGACCGCAAGGTCGGGGCAGGTGGATGGCATGGCGAATCCTTAACGCAACTTTTTTTGCTTTTGTGATTCTAGACCTGGGAATCAACTAAAGCAAATATCTTTGCGTTAAAGTCCAGCCATGAACGACATCGCCCTTCCCCACAAACGTCCCGGTGGCCGCAGCGCGCAGGTGCAGGCGCTGGTGCGCACCGCCCTCGAAGAACTCGTGGCCGAACAAGGGCGGGAGCGTGTGACGGTGCCGGCAGTGGCCGAGCGCGCGGGCGTCAGCGCCTCCAGCATCTACCGCCGCTGGGGCGATCTGCAGGGGTTATTGGCGGAGACGGCCACCCACCGGCTGGACCCGAACCGCCCGCTGCCAGACACCGGCGCGCTACGGGCCGACCTCGAAGCCTGGGCGCGCGAACTCATCGAGCACCTGGCCAAGCCGTGCAACACCTCGCTGCTGAAAGCCGCGGCCGCGCTGGCCAACGGGGATTCGGACACCGACTGCCTGCGCAACCGCCGCAAGGAGGCGCTGACGCTGGTCGAGCAGGCACGCGCCCGCGGAGAGCGCGCGCCGGAGCCGCAGCAGGTGATCGATCACCTGATTGCGCCGATCGTGTTTCGCCTTGTGTTTGGAGCGGACCCGGTGAAGCCGGAGTTGGCGGCGCGGCTGGTGGACGAGCTGTTCGTGCTCAGTTCGTCTTGACTTCCTTCGCCAACCCCAGCTTGTCGATGATCACCTTCTCCCGCACCACCGTCTCCTGCGCAAACTTGGTGTACGTCGCCGAGCTCATGTAGTTCGGCAGCATGTCGTAGCGCCCGAGCGCGGTCACGTAGCTCGGCTCTTCCATCGCCTGCTTGAACGCGTCGTGCAGCTTCTTCACCACCTCGGGCGGCGTGCCCTTGGGCGCGCCGATGCCGAAGGGCGAGTTCTGCACCACGTCGTAGCCCAGCTCCTTCAGCGTGGGCGCGTCGGGGAACTTGGCCAGGCGCTTCTCGCCCCAGGTGTTCAGCACGCGCAGCTTGCCGGCCTCGACCTGCGGCGCGAAGCCGGTGCTGTCGGCGGCGGCCATCAGCTGGCCGCTGACCACCGCGAGCATCAGGTCGGCGCTGCCCTTGTAGGGCACGTGCTGCAGCTCGATGCCAGCCTTCTGCGCGACGATCTCGGTCGTCAGGTGCGGGCTGGTCAGCGTGCCGGTGGAGCCGTAGGTGAGCTTGCCGGGGTTGGCCTTGGCGTAGGCAACGAAGTCGGCCCAGGTCTTGAAGGGGCTGTTGGCCGGCACGACGATGCCGAAGGCGTAGCCCGTGACGTTGATGACGTACGTGATGTCCTTCAGCGGGTCCCAGTTGATCTTGGTGGTGTAGCCCAGGCGGAACACGCCGAGCGGGATCTGCGCGATGGTGTAGCCGTCGGGCTGCGAGGTCTGCAGCGCCTGCGCGGGCAGCGTGCCGCCCGCGCCGGGCTTGTTGTCGATGATCACCGGCTGGCCGAGGATCTTGCTCGCGTTCTCCGCAAGCTGGCGCATGGTGATGTCGGTCGGGCCGCCGGCCGGGAAGGCGATCACCAGCTTGATGGGCTTGGCGGGAAAGCCCTGCGCGAACGCCGCCATCGGGGAAACGAGGCCGCAAGCGGCAAGCGCGGCGGCGGCGCGGAGAAATGTGGTGCGGCGGAGCATGGCTGACTGGATCCTGACTTTGAAAGCGCCGATTGGGCCCCGCCCCGTTGGGGAAGGCAATCGGGGCTCCCCTGATTTCCCGGGGAAAACAGGGCCATTCGCGGCATCCGAGTCGCCTGCGCGTCAGCGCGGCACGTGCTGGCTACGCCTGCCCGAAACCTTCGAGCACGTTCACCGCATTCACCCCCACTTCGGCCACCGCATAGCCGCCCTCGAACACGAACACCGTCGGCAGTCCCGCGCGCGCCAGGTCTTCGCCCATGCGCAGGTAGTCGTCGCTCTTGAGCTTGAAGCCCGAGATCGGATCGCCCTCGAAGGTATCGACGCCGAGCGAGACCACGAGCGCGCCGGCCTTCACCGCCGCGATGCGCTCGAGCGCGGTCTTCAGCGCCGCGCGCCAGGCCGCGAAGTCCGTGCCGCGCGGCAGCGGCAGGTTGTGGTTGAAGCCCTCGCCCTGCCCCGCGCCGCGCTCGTCGGCATGGCCCAGGTAATACGGGTAGTCGGTCAGCGGGTCGCCGTGCAGGCTCGCGAAGTGCACGTCGCTGCGCTCATAGAAGATGGCCTGCGTGCCGTTGCCGTGGTGGTAGTCCACGTCGAGCACGGCCACGCGTTCGACGCCCGCGTCGCGCAGCGCCTGCGCAGCGACGGCGGCGTTGTTGAGGAAGCAGTAGCCGCCGAAGAAGTCGGCGCCGGCATGGTGGCCCGGCGGCCGCGAGAGCGAGAAGGCCGCGCGCTCGCCGCCAATGACGCGCTGCGCCGCGGTCCACGCACAGGCCGCGCCGTGCCGCGCCGCCGCCCAGCTGCCTGCCATCAGCGGCGTGCCCGCATCGAACGAGAACAGCCCCATGCGCGCCGGAAAGCTCTTCGGCAGCACGTCGGTGCGCATGCCGCGCGTGGGCCAGTACGAAGGCAGCGCATCACGCGAGACGTTGGTCGGGTCCAGCGCGACCCACTCTTCCCATGCATGCGCGATGAAGTCCAGGTAGCGCGGTGCATGCACCTTGGCCAGCAGCGCCTCGTCGAATGCATCGGGTGCCTGCAGCGTGCCGAAGCCCCTGCGCTCCAGCTCATGCTTCACATGATCGACGCGGGCGGGCACCTCGAAGCACGGCACGAGTTCGCCGCGGAACATCTCGACTTTGCCCTGGTGAAGAACGTGCTGGTCGTTGTAGATGGTGAGCATGGAGAAAAGCAGGATCGGCGGTGGTGAAGCCGCCCATCATGCCGCACGCCGCAGCACCGCCCGGCGCCGGCCCGAGGCCGTGAGGCCGAACAGGTCCTTCGGGTCGTCGAGCTCGGGCACCAGTGCAATCTGCTGGCCGATGCCGCGCTCCGTGGCAAGGCGCTGGATGTAGCGCAGCGCCGTGTAGTCCTCCAGCGCGAAGCCCACCGAATCGAACAGCGTGACCTGCGCAGGGGTTTCGCGGCCGGGCACTTCGCCGAGCAGCACGCGCCACAGCTCGTGCACCGGAAAGTCGGCGGGCATCTGCTGGATCTCGCCCTCGACGCGGGTCTGCGGCTCGTACTCGACGAACACGCGCGCCTTGCGCAGCACGTCGGGGTGCAGCTCGGTCTTGCCGGGCGAATCGCCGCCCACGGCGTTGATGTGCATGCCCGGCTCGATCATGTCGGGCGTGAGCACGGTCGCGCGCCCCTGGCAGGCGGTAACGGTGGTGACGATGTCGGCGCCGCGCACCGCATCGGCCACGGAGTGCGCGCGCACGATGTCCAGCGACGTGCAGGCCGACAGGTGGCGCACCAGCTTGTCGGTGGCGTGCGGGTCGGTGTCGAACACGCGCACTTCTTCGATGCCCAATAGCGCATGAAAAGCCAGCGCCTGGAACTCGCTCTGCGAGCCGTTGCCGATCAGCGCGAGGCTGCGCGAATCGGGCCGCGCCAAGGCCTGCGCCGCCATCGCCGAGGTAGCAGCCGTGCGCAACGCGGTGGTGAGCGTAAGTTCTGACAGCAGCACCGGATAGCCCGTATCGACTTCCGCCAGCACGCCGAAAGCCATGACTGTCGGCAGCCCGACCTGCGTGTTGTGCGGATGCCCGTTGACGTACTTGAAGGCATAGGCGCCGTCGTCGGCCACGGGCATCAGCTCGATCACGCCCAGGTGCGAATGGCTGGCCACGCGCGCCTTCTTGTCGAACTCGCGCCACCGCAGGAAGTCGTCGCGCAGCGCATCGGCCAGCGCGGTGAGGAACTGGGGAATGCCTGTCTCGTCCACCAGGCGGACCAGGCTGTGAACATCGATGAAGCGGGTCATGGCGCGGCTCCTTGCGTAGCCCCCGGCACGGCGCTTCATCCCCTCACATGTTCACTCCACCATGGCTGATTCAGGATGCGCCTGCGCCAAGGGTTCGAGCCATTGTGCGCCTGCTTGCTGGCCTTTGCGAGCCCCGGCCCTGCCAACCGTCAGTCGTGCCTGTGCTCTTCGATGTTGCGCTCAAGAAAGCGCCACAGCCGCTCGTCTTCGCTGAAGGCCACGTTGAACCGGAGCCAGCCGGTGGGATGCGGGTTGACCAGGAACAGCTGGCCCGGGCCGAGCATGATTCCCTCCGCCGCGGCGCGCCGCGAAAGCTCGGCGCTGTCGGCAATGTCCGGGTGCCGGGCCCACAGGTACATGCCGGCCGCGGCTTCATGGAACAGCTCGAAGCCAAGCCCGTCCAGCCGCCTCGCGACGCTGCCTTGCGCCTGCGCGAGCCTGTCGCGCAGGGCCTTGAGATGCTTGCGCCAGCGGCCGTCGGTCACGGTGCCGAAGGCCAGGCGCTCGGTGATGTCGGACGAGGTGAGGCCCGAAACCATCTTGAGCTGCGCCAGTTCTTCGAGCAGCTCCGGCTGGGCAACGACGTAGCCGACGCGGATGTTCGGCGAGATGGTCTTCGAATAGCTACCCACGTAGACCACGCGGCGCAGCTGCCCCAGGCTGGCGAGCGAGGGGCGCATCGATGCGTCCATCTCGGCGTAGATGTCGTTCTCTACCAGCGTGAAGTCGTGCGTCTGGGCCAGCTGGAGCAGTTGCACCAGTTGCGGCAGCGAGGCCATCGAGCAGGTCGGGCTCTGCAGCCGGGGCTGGGTGAAGAAGGCCTTGGGCCGGTGCACCGCGAGCAGCGCCTCGAGCGCGGGCATGTCGTAGCCCGTTGGGGTGCGCGGCACGCCGATGATCTCCACGCCCAGGAAGCGCAGCATGAACATCAGGTTCGGATAGCCCGGGTCGTCCACCAGCACCGAATCACCCGGCTTCAGCAGGCGGCGCGCGACCAGGTCCAGCGCCTGGCTGGACCCCTGGGTCAGCAGGACCTGCGCGGCCTCGACCACGATCTGCTGCTCCGACAGCGCCTCGGCCGTTGCCATGCGCAGCGCCATGTGGCCGAAGGGCAGGCCGTAGCCGCCGATGTCGGTGCCTTCGGAGGCCAGGTGGCGCAGGCTGCGGCGCATGCCGTCCTCGAACAGCCAGTCGTGCGGCAGCCAGCCGCAGCCGGGCTTGAGCGGGAGGTTGCGGTTCTCGAAGATCTGCTGCAGATACCAGCGGGCGTCGAAGCGGGGGTCCGGGCGGGGCACGCTGGCCGCACCGGCGGCGCTGTCTTCGCTGCGCCGCTTGACGAAGAAGCCCGCGTTGGCGCGCGAGACCAGCAGGCCCTGCGCCACCAGCCGGTCGTAGGCCTCGACCACCGTGAAGACACTGACGCCGTGGGCCGCGGCAAAGGCGCGGATCGACGGCAGCTTGCTGTCGGCCTTGAGCTTCTGGGCGCCGATCAGTCCGCGCAGCCCTTCCACGATCTGGCTTACCAGCGGCGTCGGCTGTTCGGGGCGAAGAATGAGCATCGGGGGTGTCTCCGGCAGTCCGGCCTGCACCATATTGAGGAAAGTATGTACAGGATACAAGACCAGTACAGTCTTCCGGGCGATCACTTCCGGTGTACATGGCTGGATCGAATCGCGCGACCTAGAGTGCCGGGATTCCTTCTTCACAGCACCAAAGCACAGGTCGTACCATGCAACGCGAACCCCACCTCAGCAACGCCGCCCTCATGGCCCGCCGCAACGCGGCCGTCGCCCGCGGCGTCGGCCAGGCCCATGAAATCTTCGTCAGCCGGGCCGCCAACGCCGAACTGTGGGACGTCGAGGGCCGCCGCTACATCGACTTCGCCGGCGGCATCGCGGTGCTCAACACCGGCCACTGCCACCCGGAGATCAGCGCCGCCGTCAAGGCGCAGGTAGATCTTTATTCGCACACCTGCTTCCAGGTGGTGGCCTACGAGCCCTATGTGGAGCTGGCCGAGCGCCTGAATGCACTGGCACCGGGCGCGTTCGCGAAGAAGTCGATCTTCCTGAGCACCGGCGCCGAGGCGGTGGAGAACGCCGTCAAGATCGCCCGCGCCCACACCCGGCGCCCCGGCGTCATTGCCTTCACCGGCGGCTACCACGGCCGCACGATGATGACGCTCGGCCTCACCGGCAAGGTGGCTCCCTACAAGATCGGCTTCGGCCCCTTCCCGGGCGAGGTGTTCCATGCGCTGTACCCGAATGCGCTGCACGGCGTGAGCGTGGACGATGCACTGCATTCGGTCGAGCTGCTGTTCAAGAACGACATCGAGCCCGAGCGCGTGGCGGCCTTCATCCTGGAGCCGGTGCAGGGCGAGGGCGGCTTCTACGTGGCGCCCAACGACTTCGTCGAAGGCCTGCGCGCGCTGGCGGACCGCCACGGCATCCTGATCATTGCCGACGAGGTGCAGACCGGCGCGGGCCGCACCGGCACCTGGTTCGCCAGCGAGCAGTGGCCCGTGGCACCCGACCTGATCACCACCGCCAAGTCGATGGCGGGCGGCTTCCCCATCTCCGGCGTGGTGGGCCGCGCCGAGGTAATGGACGCCCCCGCGCCCGGCGGTCTGGGCGGCACCTATGCCGGCAGCCCCATCGGCTGCGCCGCGGCGCTCGCGGTGCTGAAAGTGTTCGACGACGAGCAACTGCTGGCGCGCAGCCGGGCGCTGGGCGAGCGGCTCACGGCCGGCCTGCGCCGCATCGCGGCCGACGTGCCTGCCATCGGCGACGTGCGCGGGCTCGGCGCCATGGTGGCCGTCGAGCTGTTCGAGCAGGGCGACACGTCGCGCCCCGATGCCGCGCTGACCCGCAAGGTGGTCGCGGAGGCGGCGCGGCGCGGGTTAATCCTGCTGTCATGCGGCACCTACGGCAATGTAATTCGCGTACTGGTGCCGCTCACGGCATCCGACTTGCTTGTGGACGAAGGCCTGGCGCTTCTCGCGGACAGCTTCGCCGCACTGCGCTGATCGACAGATCCTTTCCTTAATTCCTCCTCCATGACAGCAGAACCCTTGGTGCGCTTCCAGCGCGTCCAGAAGACCTACGACGGCGAACACCTGGTGGTGCGCCAGCTCGATCTGGACATTCACCGTGGCGAGTTCCTGAGCCTGCTCGGGCCTTCGGGGTCGGGCAAGACCACCACGCTGATGATGCTGGCGGGCTTCGAATCGCCGACCTCGGGCGAGATCCTGCTCGACGGCAAGCAGATCACCGGCACGCCGCCGCACAAGCGGAACTTCGGCATGGTCTTCCAGAACTACGCGCTGTTCCCGCACCTGAGCGTGGGCCAGAACGTGGCCTATCCGCTGACGGTGCGCAAGGTGCCCAAGGACGAGCAGCAGCGCCGCGTTCAGCGCGCGCTCGACATGGTGCAGCTGCGCGGCATGACCGACCGCCTGCCCGGCCAGCTCTCGGGCGGCCAGCAGCAGCGCGTGGCGCTGGCGCGCGCGCTGGTGTTCGAGCCCCAGCTCGTGCTGATGGACGAGCCGCTCGGCGCGCTCGACAAGCAACTGCGCGAGCACATGCAGATCGAGCTCAAGGACCTGCACCGCCAGCTGGGCGTGACCTTCGTCTACGTGACGCACGACCAGGGCGAGGCGCTCACCATGAGCGACCGCGTGGCGGTGTTCAACGAAGGCGTGATCCAGCAGCTGGACACGGTCGACCGGCTGTACGAGACGCCTTCCAACCGCTTCGTGGCCGGCTTCGTCGGCGACAACACCGTGCTCAAGGGCCAGCTGGGCCAACAGGGCCGCAGTGGCGAGCATGCAGAAATGAAGCTGCCCGACGGCCGCGTGCTGCACGGGCTCAACGTCAGCGGCGCTGCCGCGGGCGCGACCGTCGAGGCCTGCATCCGCCCCGAGCGGGTGGTGCTGCACCGCAGTCCGCCCGCGCCGCGCGCCAACATGCTCGCCGCCCAGGTGGCGCGCGTCATCTACTTCGGCGACCACCTGCGGCTGCTGTGCAGCGTCGGCGGCGACCAGGCCGAAGCCACCGTGAAGCTGCCGCTGAACGGCCTCGAAGGTGCCGCCGCGCCGCAGGCCGGCGAAGCGGTGGTGCTCGAATTTCCGATGGCGCATGCGCGCATCTATGCCTCCTGAATCCGGCTTGTTGTTCCCTCGTTTCCTTTCTTTGCTTTCATCACCCAGGAAGACTTCCACCATGAAAAAGACTCTCCTCACCTGCACCGTCGCCGCCAGCTTCGCACTGCCGGCCTTTGCCCAGCAGCAGCTCACCGTGGTCAACTTCGGCGGCGCCAACGCCAATGCGCAGAAGAAGGCCTACTACGAGCCCTTCGAGAAGACCGGCACCAAGATCATTCCGGTCGAATACAACGGCGAGCAGGCCAAGATCAAGGCCATGGTCGAGACGAAGAAGGTCACCTGGGACGTGGTCGAGGTCGAGTCGCCCGACGCGGCGCGCGGCTGCGACGAGGGCCTGTTCGAGAAGCTCGACTATTCCAAGATCGGCAGCAAGGCAGACTTCCTGCCGGCCGCCGTCACCGACTGCGGCGTGGGCCTGTTCGTGTGGTCGACCGTGATGGCCTACAACGGCGAGAAGCTCAAGACCGCGCCCAGCAGCTGGGCCGATTTCTGGGATGTGAAGAAGATCCCCGGCAAGCGCGGCATGCGCAAGGGCGCGCGCTACAACCTCGAGTTCGCGCTCATGGCCGACGGCGTGAAGCCGGCTGATGTCTACAAGGTGCTCGGCACCAAGGAAGGCGCCGACCGCGCATTCAAGAAGCTCACCGAACTCAAGCCGAACATCCAGTGGTGGGAGGCCGGCGCGCAGCCGCCGCAGTTCCTGGTGGCCGGCGACGTGGTGCTGACCACCGTCTACAACGGCCGCATCGACGCCGCCAACCGCGAAGGCCGCGACCTCAAGATCTACTGGCCGGGCGGCATCTACGACCTCGACTACCTGGTGATCCCGAAGGGCGCACCGAACAAGGAAGCCTCGCTGAAGTACATCCAGTTCGCGATGCAACCGGCCAACCAGGCGGTCTATGCCCAGAACATCGCCTACGGCCCCACCAACACCAAGGCGCTGACTTCGCTGAGCAGCAAGGTGCTGGCCGACCTGCCGACCTCGTCGACCAACGCCAAGGATGCGCTGCAGTTCAACGTCGGCTTCTGGGCCGACCAGGGCGAGGCGCTCGAGAAGCGCTTCGCATCCTGGGCCACGCAGTAAACGGGCAAACGAGCGAGCGCGAAAGAGTCCATGCACGCGGCAACGTCTGTCCCCCTGGTTCCAGCAGAAGCGCCGCCCGGCGAACTGCGGCGTGCGCTGGCGCGCGCCGAAGCCCGCCGGAAGTGGCGCGCGTTTGCGCTCACGGTGCCGCTGCTGGTGTTTCTGCTGCTGACTCTGCTGGTGCCCATCGTGGCGCTGCTGCAGCGTGCGGTAGAAAACCCCGAGGTGGCCAACGCGCTGCCGCGCACCGTGCGCGCGCTCGACGGCTGGAACCGCAAGGAGGCGCCCGCGCCGGCGGCCTTTGCAGCCATCGCGGCCGATCTCGCCCAGCTGCCCGACAGCTCCGACGCGGGCGCCCTGGCGCGCCGCCTCAACACCGAGATCGCCGGCGCCCGCTCGCTGGTGATGGGCACCTTCCGTGCGCTGCCGATCGCCGGCACGCCGGAAGAGGTCAAGGCGCGCATGCTGGAGCTCGACCCGCGCTGGGGCGAGGCGCCGTACTGGCAGGCGATTGCCAAGAACGGCTCGCGCTGGACGCCCGACTACCTGCTCGCCTCGGTCGACCTGCGGCGCGACGTGGCCGGCGAGGTCGAGCGCATGCCCGCCGACCAGCGCGCCTTTGCCGGCATCCTGCTGCGCACCTTCCAGATCAGCGCCGTCGTCACCTTCTTCTGCCTGCTGCTGGCCTATCCGCTGGCGTGGTGGCTGTCGACGCTGCCCGCGCGCAAGGCCAACGTGCTGATGATCCTGGTGCTGGTGCCGTTCTGGACTTCCATCCTGGTGCGCGTAGCGGCCTGGATCGTGCTGCTGCAGTCCGAGGGGCTGGTCAACCGGGGCCTCATGGGCATCGGCCTGATCGACCATCCGCTGGCGCTGCTGTTCAACCGCACCGGCGTGATCATCGCGATGGTGCACATCCTGCTGCCCTTCATGATCCTGCCGCTGTACAGCGTCATGAAGAGCGTGCCGCCCACCTACCTGCGCGCGGCCGTCTCGCTGGGCAGCTCGCCGCTGGCGGCCTTCTTCCGCGTTTACGTGCCGCAGACCTACCCGGGCATCGGCGCCGGCGCGCTGCTGGTCTTCATCCTGGCGATCGGCTACTACGTGACACCGGCGCTGCTCGGCGGCGCGGACGACCAGATGCTGAGCTACTACATCGCGCGCTACACCAACGTCGAAATCAACTGGGGCATGGCGTGCGCGCTGGGCTCCGTACTGCTGGTCGCCACGCTGATTCTGTATGCCGTGTACCGCCGCATCGGCAAGGCCGAGCTGAGCCTCGGATGAGCAGCACGAAAAGCCGCACGAAAGACAGACAAGCATGTTGAAGCTTCCCCAATTCCCGGCCTATGCCACCTTCGCCGACAAGCTCGGCTGGTGGCTGGTGCGCGGCGGCTGTGTCGCGGTGCTGGCCTTCCTGCTGGCGCCGATCCTGGTGGTGATTCCGCTGTCGTTCTCCGACAGTTCGTTCCTGGCCTACCCGATTCCCGGCTGGTCGCTGCGGTGGTATCGCAACCTCTTCGAATCGCCCGAGTGGGCACGCGCGGCGCGCAACAGTTTCATCGTCGCGCCGGCCGCCACGGTGCTGGCCACCGTGCTGGGCACGCTGGCGGCAGTGGGGTTGTCGCGCACGAGCTTCGCCTTCAAGGGCCTGCTCATGAGCGTGCTGATCTCGCCGATGGTGGTGCCGATCGTGGTGGTGGGCGTCGCCACGTATCTCTACTTCGCGCCCATCGGACTGGCCGACACCTACTTCGGGCTGATCGTGGTGCATGCGGCGCTGGGCGCGCCCTTCGTGCTGACCACCGTGCTCGCCACGCTGGCCGGCTTCAACCAGAACCTGGTGCGCGCATCGCTGAGCCTGGGCGAGACACCGTTCAGGACCTTCATGCGCGTCACGCTGCCGGTGATTGCGCCGGGCGTGATCTCGGGCGCGCTGTTCGCCTTTGCCACTTCGTTCGACGAAGTGGTGGTCACGCTGTTCCTCGCGGGGCCGGACCAGGTCACGCTGCCGCGCCAGATGTTCACGGGCATCCGCGAGAACATCTCGCCCACCATCGCCGCCGTGGCGACGCTGCTGATCATCTTCACCACCACGCTGCTGCTTGCGCTCGAATGGCTGCGCGGCCGGCGGCGCTGAACCCGCACACGCACGATGCCCACCAACACAACACCCAACCAGCCGCTGGGCGGCAACACGATGCCGCGCTTCGCCGGCCCCGGCACGATGATGCGGCTGCCCGCTGCAACGTCTCCGGCAGGGCTGGACGCGGCGTTCATCGGCGTGCCGCTGGACATCGGCACTTCCAACCGGCCGGGCGCGCGCTTCGGACCGCGCCAGATCCGTGCGGAGTCGGCATTGCTGCGGCCCTACAACATGGCCACCGGCGCGGCGCCTTTCGACAAGCTGAACGTGGCCGACCTGGGCGACGTGCCGATCAACACCTATTCGCTCGAAAAATCGATCGACATCATCTCGGACTTCTACGACACGGTGCTGGCCGCCGGCTGCGCGCCGCTGACGCTGGGCGGCGACCACACCATCGCGTTGCCGATCCTGCGCGCATTGGCGCGCAAACATGGCCCGGTGGCGCTGGTGCATGTGGATGCGCATGCGGACGTGAACGACGACATGTTCGGCGAGCGCATCGCGCACGGCACACCGTTCCGGCGCGCCGTCGAAGAGGGCCTGCTGGCTTGCGACAAGGTCTGGCAGATCGGCCTGCGCGGCACCGGCTATGCGGCGGACGATTTCGACTGGCCGCGCGAACAGGGCTTCACAGTGGTGCAGGCGCACGAGGTCTGGTACCAGTCGCTGGCGCCGCTGATGGCGCAGGTGCGCGAGCGCATCGGGCCGACGCATCCGGTGTACATCAGCTTCGACATCGACGGCATCGATCCTTCGTTCGCCGGCGGCACGGGCACGCCGGAGATCGGTGGGCTCACCGTGCCTCAGGCGCTGGAAATCGTGCGCGGCTGCCGCGGGCTGAACGTGGTGGGCGCCGACCTGGTAGAGGTCAGCCCGCCGTACGACACGAGCGGAAACACTGCGCTGCTCGGGGCCAATCTGCTTTACGAAATGCTCTGCGTGCTTCCGGGCGTACCTTTTCGCTGACACCGGGTGCTTGCACCGGCTACTCACTTCTTTAGAGACAACACGACACCATGGACACGAAGACATCTCCCCTCGCGCTGCTGAACGACCCGACCCTGCTCAAGACCGATGCGCTGATCGCAGGCGAGTGGATTGCGGGCGCGAGCCGCTTCGACGTGAACGACCCGGCCACCGGCCGGAAGCTGGTCGACGTGGCCAACCTCACGCGCACAGACGCCGCGCACGCCATCGCTGCCGCCAACAAGGCGCTCGCCGCCTGGCGCGGCAAGACCGGCAAGGAGCGCAGCATCGTGCTGCGCAAGTGGTTCGACCTGCTGATCGCCAACACCGAAGACCTGGGCCGCCTGATGACCGCCGAGCAGGGCAAGCCTTTTGCCGAAGCCAAGGGCGAGGTTGCCTACGGCGCGAGCTTCATCGAGTGGTTTGCCGAGGAAGCCAAGCGCGTGAACGGCGAGGTGCTGCCGCAGTTCGACAACAACCGCCGCCTGCTGGTGATGAAGCAGCCCATCGGCGTGTGCGCGGCGATCACGCCGTGGAATTTTCCGCTGGCCATGATCACCCGCAAGGTGGCGCCGGCACTGGCCGCGGGCTGCACGGTCGTCATCAAGCCGGCCGAACTCACGCCGCTGACCGCGCTGGCCGCTGCGGAGCTGGCCGTGCGGGCCGGCATTCCGGCGGGCGTGCTCAACGTGCTCACGGCCGACAGCCAGAACAGCATCGCGATCGGCAAGGAGCTGTGCGAGAGCGACGTCGTGCGCCACCTGAGCTTCACGGGCTCCACCGAAGTGGGCCGCATCCTGATGAGCCAGTGCGCGCCGACGGTCAAGAAGCTGTCGCTGGAGCTGGGCGGCAACGCGCCTTTCCTGGTGTTCGACGATGCGGATGTGGATTCGGCTGTCGAAGGCGCCATCGCGAGCAAGTACCGCAACGCCGGCCAGACCTGCGTGTGCGCGAACCGGCTGTATGTGCAGGAAGGCATCTATGACGCCTTCGTCGAGAAGTTCGCGGCCAAGGTGAAGGCACTCAAGGTCGGCAACGGCTTCGAGGACGGCGTGATGCAGGGCCCGCTGATCGAGGATGCGGCCATCGACAAGGTGCAGCGCCATGTAGCCGACGCCATCGCCAAGGGCGGCAAGGTGCTGGCGGGCGGCCACAGGATGCAGGGCCAGTTCTTCGAGCCGACCGTGATTGCCGAAGCCACCCCCGACATGCTGTGCGCACGCGAAGAAACCTTCGGCCCCTTCGCGCCCGTGTTCCGCTTCAAGACCGAGCAGGACGGCATCGACGCGGCAAACAACACCGAGTTCGGCCTCGCGAGCTACTTCTACACACGCGACGTGGGCCGGATCTTTCGCGTGGCGGAAGCGCTGGAATACGGCATGGTCGGCATCAACGCCGGCGTGATCGCCACCGAGCACGTGCCCTTCGGCGGCGTGAAGCAGTCGGGCCTGGGGCGCGAAGGCTCGCACCACGGCATGGACGACTACGTGGAGATCAAGTACCTCTGCCTGGGCGATATCCAGAAATAAGAGGAGGAAGAAGGCGGGGGCAAGCCCCGCCCTGCCCTACCTATCGCGCCAGCACTGGCGCCAAGGCCACGCCGGTGTGCGTGCCGAGCCGCACCACTTCTTCCGGCGGCGCCGCCGCGACGATGCGCCCACCGG
Source organism: Variovorax sp. YR566 (assembly GCF_051992195.1). NCBI lineage: Bacteria > Pseudomonadati > Pseudomonadota > Betaproteobacteria > Burkholderiales > Comamonadaceae > Variovorax > Variovorax sp. YR566. The sequence continues at coordinate 6,655,346 of NZ_CP197092.1, forward strand.
CGTTGCCGCCCTCGGGCCCGAGGTCGAGGATCCAGTCGGCCTCGGCGATCAGGTCGAGGTCGTGCTCGATCACCACCACGCTGTGGCCGCCGTTCACCAGCCGGTGCAGCACGTGGATCAGCTTCTCGACGTCGGCCATGTGCAGGCCCACGGTCGGCTCGTCGAGCACGTACAGCGTGTGCGGCGCCTTCTGGCCGCGGCGGGTGATGTCGTCGCGCACCTTGCTCAGCTCGGTCACCAGCTTGATGCGCTGCGCTTCGCCGCCCGACAGCGTGGGCGAGGGTTGCCCCAGCGTGAGGTAGCCGAGCCCCACGTCCTTCAGCAGCTGCAGCGGGTGGGCGATGTTGGGCATGCTGGCGAAGAACTCGACGGCCTCGTCGACTTCCATCTTCAGCACGTCGCCGATGCTCTTGCCGCGCCAGCTCACGGCCAGCGTCTCGGGGTTGAAGCGCGCGCCGTGGCACACCTCGCAGGGCACCTTCACGTCGGGCAGGAAGCTCATCTCGATGGTGCGCACGCCCGCACCGTCGCAACCGGGGCAGCGACCTTCGCCGGTGTTGAAGCTGAAGCGCGCCGGGCCGTAGCCGCGCGCCTTGGCTTCGAGCGTGTCGGCGAAGAGCTTGCGGATGGTGTCCCAGAAGCCGATGTAGGTGGCCGGGCAGCTGCGCGGCGTCTTGCCGATGGGCGTCTGGTCGACTTCGAGCACGCGGTCGATGGTCTCGTAGCCCTCGACCTTGCTGCAGCCGGCCCACGCCGGGCGCTTGCCGGCGGCGTCGGCGTCGCGGCCCGCCTTGGTCATGCGCTGCACCACGATGCCATGCACGTTGGCCAGCAGCACGTCGCGCGCGAGCGTCGACTTGCCCGAGCCGCTGACGCCCGTGACCACCACCAGTCGGTGCAGCGGCAGCGTGGCGGTCACGTCCTGCAGGTTGTGCAGGTCGGCGCCGTGCACGGTGAGCCATTCGCCGTTGTCCGTGGCCTTGGGGTTGGGCGAAGGCACGAGGCGGCGCGCCTGCAGCGGGTGCTTGATGGCATCGCGCAGGTAGCGGCCGGTCTGCGAATCGCCGGCGTTCTGGATGTCGGCCACCGAGCCCTCGGCCACCAGCCGGCCGCCGCGCTTGCCCGCGCTCGGGCCGATGTCGATGATGTGGTCGGCGCGGCGGATGGTGTCTTCGTCGTGCTCCACCACCACCAGCGTGTTGCCCTTGTCGCCGAGCTTGTGCAACGCGTCGAGCAGGATCTGGTTGTCGCGCGCGTGAAGGCCGATGGTCGGCTCGTCGAGCACGTAGCACACGCCCTGCAGGTTGCTGCCGAGCTGCGCCGCCAGGCGGATGCGCTGCGCCTCGCCGCCTGAAAGCGTGGGCGCGCCACGGTCGAGCGTGAGGTAGCCCAGGCCCACTTCTTCGAGGAACTCGAGCCGGCTCTTGATCTCGGGCACGAGATCGCGCGCGATCTCCGCTTCGCGGCCCGTGAGCGTCAGCCCCTCGAACCACTGGCGCACCTCGGTCACGCTCATGCGCGCCAGCTCGGTGATGCCGATGCCGCCCGAGCCGTCAGCCGCGGTGCCGAACCCCACGGCGCGGGCCGTGGCGTTCAGGCGCGTGCCCTCGCAGGTCGGGCAGACCACGTCGGCCAGGTCCTCGACCTCGGGTTCTGCAAAGGTCTGCTCGCGGCCCTTGTTGTCGTCGGCCAGCACGGAGTCGTCGAACACCTTGCGCTGGTCCTTGCTGAGCTTGACACCCGTGCCCACGCAATCGGGGCACCAGCCGTGCTTGCTGTTGTAGCTGAACAGGCGCGGATCGAGCTCGGCGTAGCTGGTGCTGCACACCGGGCAGGCGCGCAGCGTGGAGAACACGTTCACGCGGCCGATGCCGGCGGCGGACACGCCCGCCATCATCGCGGCGCGCAGGCCGTCGAGCTGGCTCAGCACGTGCACAACGCCCTTGCCGTGTTCGAGCGCCTTGGTCAGCGCCTCGCGCAGCTCGGTCTCCTTCGATGGCAGCACGTCGAGGCTGGCCACGGGCAGCTCGATGCTGTGCTCCTTGAAGCGGTCGATGCGCGGGAAGCCGGTGGTCGGCAGGAAGTCGCCGTCCACGCGCAGGTGCGTGAAGCCGCGCGGGCGCGCCCAGTCGGCCAGCTCGGTGTACACGCCCTTGCGGCTGCTCACCAGCGGCGCGAGCAGGCCGATGTGCTGGCCCTTGAAGTTGCGCATGAGCTGCGCGGCGATGCTGTCGGGCGTCTGCGGCTGCACAGCGGCGCCGTCGTGAATGCAGTGCTGGATGCCCAGCTTCACGTACAGCAGCCGCAGGAAGTGCCACACCTCGGTGGTGGTGCCCACCGTGCTCTTGCGGCCGCCACGCGACAGGCGCTGCTCGATGGCCACGGTCGGCGGAATGCCGTACACCGCGTCCACCTCGGGTCTGCCTGCCGGCTGCACGATGCTGCGCGCATAGGCGTTGAGCGATTCGAGGTACCGGCGCTGCCCTTCGTTGAAAAGAATGTCGAAGGCCAGCGTCGACTTGCCCGAGCCGCTCACGCCGGTCACCACGCTGAACTTGCCGCGCGGAATGTCGACGCTGAGGTTCTTCAGGTTGTGCTCGCGCGCGTTGACGATCTCGATCGCGTTGCTGCCCGGCGCCGTCTTCGCATTGGCGATGTAGCGGCGCGCGGCGCGCTCGGCCACCTTGTAGGCGTCGGGGCCGATGGCGAGTTCGTAGTCGGCCAGCGCGGCGCCGGTGAGCGAAGCGCGGTTCTCGCGCAGCTGCTCCGGCGTGCCTTCTGCCACCACCTGGCCACCGCCCTCGCCGCCTTCGGGGCCGAGGTCGATGAGCCAGTCGCTCGCGCGGATCACGTCGAGGTTGTGCTCGATGACGATCAGCGAATGGCCGGCGTCGAGCAGCTTGCGCAGCGCGCGCATCAGCCGCGCGATGTCGTCGAAGTGCAGGCCGGTGGTCGGCTCGTCGAACAGGAAGAGCGTGCCCTTGCGCGCCACCGACTGCTTGCTCGAGGTCGCGTTCTTGGCAGCCTCGGCCAGGAAACCCGCGAGCTTCAGGCGCTGCGCCTCACCGCCGCTCAGCGTGGGCACGGGCTGGCCGAGCTTGACGTAGTCCAGGCCCACGTCGGAAATCGGCTGCAGCACGCGCAGCACGTCGCGGTCGGCCTCGAACACGGTGGCCGCTTCGGCCACGGTGAGGTCGAGCACGTCGGCCACGTTGTAGCTCTTGCCCTTGCGCTCCACGCGCACTTCGAGGATTTCGGGGCGGTAGCGCTTGCCGTCGCAATCGGGGCAGCGCAGGTACACGTCGGACAGGAACTGCATCTCGACGTGCTCGAAACCCGAGCCGCCGCAGGTCGGGCAGCGCCCGTCGCCGGAGTTGAAGCTGAACTTGCTCGCGGTGTAGCCGCGCTGGCGCGACAGCGCCGCGGTGGCGAAGATCTCGCGGATGGCGTCCCACGCGCCCACATAGCTCGCGGGGTTGGAACGCGCGGTCTTGCCGATGGGCGACTGGTCGACGAACACCACGTCGCCCAGGTGGTCGGCGCCGAGCATGCGGTCGTGCGCGCCGGGCGTTTCCGTGGCCTTGCCGAAGTGGCGCATCAGCGCGGGCGCCAGCACGTCCTGGATCAGCGTGGACTTGCCCGAGCCGCTGACGCCGGTAACGCACACCAGGCGCGCCAGCGGGAACTCGACCGCGATGTTCTTCAGGTTGTGCTCGCGCACGCCTTCGAGGATGAGCCGGTGCGTGTTCTCGCTCACGAGCCGCTTGAAGCCCATGCCGATCTTCTTGCGCCCGCCCAGGTACTGGCCGGTGAGCGTGTCGGCGTCGCGCAGCTGGTCGGTGGTGCCGTCGAACACGATCTGCCCGCCGCGCGCGCCGGGGCCCGGGCCCATGTCGATCACGCGGTCGGCGGCGAGCATCACGGCCGGGTCGTGCTCGACCACCACCAGCGTGTTGCCGGCATCGCGCAGGCGCAGCATGGCCTCGGTGATGCGGTTCATGTCGCGCGGGTGCAGGCCGATGCTGGGCTCGTCGAGCACGAAGAGCGTATTGACCAGCGAGGTGCCGAGCGCCGTCGTGAGGTTGATGCGCTGCACTTCGCCGCCGCTCAGCGTGCGGCTCTGGCGGTCGAGCGTGAGGTAGCCGATGCCGACGTCGTGCAGGTAGCGCAGGCGCGTGGTGATTTCTTCGAACAGCAGCTTCAGCGCCTGCGTTTCGCCTTCGCTCACCGTGTGGCCGTTGCCGTGGTGCTCGACGCGGTCGAAGAGCCTGCGCAGCCGCTCGATGGGCAGCAGCATCAGGTCGTGCAGGCACAGGCCCGGCAGGGCTTCGAGCTGCGCGCGCGTCCACTTGGCGCCCGTGGGCATGAAGCGCTTTTCGGGCGGCAGCACGGCGTCGGCGTCTTCCTTGCTGCCGATGCGCCACAGCAGGCTGTCGAGCTTCAGGCGCGCGCCGCTGCAGGTGGGGCATGGCGTGTAGCTGCGGTATTTGGACAAGAGCACGCGGATGTGCATCTTGTAGGCCTTGCTCTCCAGGTAGCCGAAGAAGCGCCGCACGCCGTACCACTGCTTGTTCCAGTTGCCTTCCTTGTAGTTGGGCGTGCCTTCGATCACCCAGTGCTTCTGCTCGTCGGTGAGCTTGTTCCAGGGGGTGTCGCGCGGGATGCCGGCGGTTTCGGCGTGGCGCATGAGGTCGTCCTGCGCTTCCTTCCAGGCGGGCGTCTGGATGGTCTTGATGGCGCCGGCTCGCAGCGTGAGCTTGTCGTTCGGAATCACCAGGCCCAGGTCGACGCCGATCACGCGGCCAAAGCCGCGGCAGGTTTCGCAGGCGCCCACGGCCGAGTTGAACGAGAACATCGACGGGATCGGGTCGGCGTAGCGGATGTCGCTCTCGGGGCAGTGCAGGCCGGTGGAGAACTTCCACACATCGGCCGATGCGTTTTCTTCGGCGCCCGTGGCATGCACCGTGACGCGCCCGCTGCCGCGCTTGAGCGCCACCTCGATGGCCTCGACCACGCGCGAGCGCTCGGTGCTCGATGCGCGGAAGCGGTCGGCCACCACGTCGAGCACCTTGCGCGGCCCGGTGGGCGTGGCCACCTCGCGCTCGGCCTGCACGCGCGTGAAGCCGCTGGCCGACAGCCACTGCGTGACTTCCTCGGCCGTGGTGCTCGCGGGCAGCTCGACCGGAAAGGTGACCACGAGGCGCGGATCGCCCGCCGCGGCGGCGCGCTCGACGATCTGCGCGTAGATGCTGTCGGGCGAATCGTGGCGCACCGGCAGCGCGGTTTCGCGGTCGAACAGGTTGGCCGCGCGCGCGAAGAGCAGCTTCAGGTGGTCGTTCAGCTCGGTCATCGTGCCGACCGTGGAGCGCGAGGAGCGCACCGGGTTGGTCTGGTCGATGGCGATGGCGGGCGGCACGCCCTCCACCTTGTCGACGGCCGGCTTGTCCATGCGGTCCAGGAACTGGCGGGCGTAGGCGGAGAAGGTCTCCACGTAGCGCCGCTGGCCTTCGGCGTAGAGGGTGTCGAAAACGAGGCTGGACTTGCCCGAGCCGCTGGGCCCGGTGACCACCGTCATCTCGCCGGTGCGGATGTCGAGGTCGAGGTTCTGGAGGTTGTGCTGGCGCGCGCCGCGAATCCGGATGGAGCCCTGTGTCATGAGTGCCTTGGGGGGTGGGGCAAACATTCTAGGGAGTGCTCCATGACGGGTTTGCGCATTGCGTCACAAGGTCGGTGGCCGCGCAGGGGTTTGTCCGGATGGAGTTTCAGACACTTTCAGAAACAAATACGACATTTGTTTTCACATGTTTCCGCGCCAGTTCCTGCATTCCCTCGAAAGACTTCCATGACAAAGACGCGCATGCTTTGCGCCGCCGCCCTGCTGGCCCTCAGCGCCGTGGGTGCGTCGGCCCAGATCCTGATCGGCCAGACCACCGGCGTGACCGGCTCGGTGGCCGCGAGCGTGAACGAGACCATCGGCGGCGCGCAGCTGCTGATCGACTCGGTCAACGCCCAGGGCGGCATCCACGGCGAGAAGATCGAAATACTGCGCATGGACGACGGCTTCGACGTGAAGCGCGCCAGCGAAAACGCTCGCGTGCTGATCGAAGACAAGAAGGTGCTGGCGCTGTTCATGAGCCGCGGCACGCCGCATTCGCAGGCCATCATCCCGTGGCTCGACAAGTACGACGTGGCGCTCATCGGCCCCTCCACCGGCGCGATGGTGCTGCACAAGCCGCTGCAGAAGCACGTGTTCAACGTGCGCGCCACCTACCAGCGCGAGGCCGAGAAGGCCGTGCAGCACCTGCTGACCATCGGCCTCACGCGGATCGCGGTGGTGCACGTGACCGACTCGTTCGGCACGGACGCACTCGAAGGCGCGATGACCGGCTTCGCCAAGGGCAAGGCCAAGCCGGTCGTGACCATTCCGGCCGACCGCGACAAGCCCGACTACAAGGTCATCGTGCCGGCCATCAAGGACGCCAATGCGCAGGCCGTGGTGTGGATCGGCTCGGGCGTTGCCGTGGTCGACGGCATCAAGGCGCTGCGCGCGGGCGGCTCGGCGGCGCAGGTGGTCACGCTGTCGAACAACGCCTCCTCGGGCTTCATCAAGCAGCTGGGCGACGCGAGCAAGGGCGTGATCGTGACGCAGGTGTTCCCGAACGAGCGCTCGCTCGGCCAGCCGATGGTGAAGGAAGCCCAGGCACTCGCACAGGCCAAGGGCCAGGCGGAGCTGTCGCCGGCCATGCTCGAAGGCTTCGCCTCGGCCAAGGTGCTGGTGGAGGCGCTGCGCCGCGCGGGCCCCAAGCCCACGCGCGCGAAGATGGTCGCTGCGCTCGAAGGCCTCAAGGGCTACGACCTGGGCGGCGGGCTTGAAGTGAGCTATTCGCCGCAGGACCACAGCGGCATCGACTTCGCGGACCTTTCGATCATCAGCGACGGGCGCTTCAAGCGCTGAGCCCCGCCCCTCGACTACGCCTTTCGAACCAACGGCCCGCCGGCAAAACCGGCGGGCCGTGGGCTCTGGGCATTCTGCAAACCTTGGTTTGACAGGGTTTCCGCGAACTGGCGGCAAGTGACGTTCAGCAACACATTACACACCTGCTGACAGAAGCACTCCGCTTCGTGGAAAGGCTTTGCTCGATGAAAAAGACGTTCACGTCCTGCGCCGTGGCGCTGCTCCTGGCCATGGCGGCCCCGGGCGCATCGGCCCAGATCCTGATCGGCCAGTCGGCCGACCTTTCGGGGCCGGTGGCGGCCAGCGTCAAGGAAACCATCATGGGCTCGCAACTGGTCATCGACCAGGTCAACGCCCAGGGCGGCATCAACGGCGAGCAGATCGAGGTGATCCGCATGGACGACGGCCTCGACGCCAAGCGCTCGCTGGAGAACACGCGCGTGCTCATCGAAGACAAGAAGGTCGTCGCGCTGCTGCTCAACCGCGGCACGCCCAACACGCTCGCGGTGATTCCGCTGCTCGACAAGTACGGCGTGGCGCTGGTCGGCCCTTCGACGGGTGCGATGGCGCTGCACAAGCCGCTGCAGAAGAACATCTTCAACGTGCGCTCGACCTATCAGCGCGAGGCCGAGAAGGCCGTGCAGCACCTGCAGACCACCGGCATCCAGCGCATCGCCGTGGTGCAAGCCGACGACTCCTTCGGCAAGGACGCGATGGAAGGCGCGAACAAGGGCTTCGAGAAAGCGAACCTGAAGCCGGCCGTGGTCGCGCTGGCCGACCGCAACAAGCCCGACTTCGCGGCGATCGTTCCGCAGCTGACCAAGGCCAACGCGCAGGCGGTGCTGTGGATCGGCTCGGGCACTGCCGTGACCGACGGCATCAAGGCGCTGCGCGCCGCGGGCTCGGCGGCGCAGATCATCACGCTGTCGAACAACGCGGCCTCGGGCTTCATCAAGGAACTGGGCTCGGCGAGTGCCGGCGTGATCATCACGCAGGTGCTGCCCTACGAGCGCTCCTTCGGCCACCCGCTCATCAAGGAAGCGCTGGCGCTGGCCAAGGCCAAGGGCCAGAACGACCTGTCGCCCGCGCTGCTCGAAGGCTTCGTCGCCACCAAGGTGATGGTGGAGGCGCTGCGCCGCACGGGCCCGAAGCCCACGCGCGCAAAGCTCATCGCCACGCTCAACAACTTCCAGTACGACGTGGGCGGCGGGCTCGACGTGAGCTACTCGCCGACGGACCACACGGGCATCGACTTCGTAGACCTGTCGATCGTCAGCGACGGCAAATTCAAAAGATAAGGCGGCGCCTTACTTGGGCGCAGCGGCGGGCGCAGGCTCGTGCGTGGTGGTATCGCCACCGTGCTTCTCGCCCGACATGTCGACCTTGTCGCCGGCCTTGGAGATCACGTACAGAGCAATGGCGGCAAAGATGACGAAGCCGACGACGAGTTTCCACATGGGTGTTGTCTCCTGACGAGGTTGATTGATTCGAGGGGTTCAAGAAAAAGGCCTCATGCGGTTGGCATGAAGCCTCTTTGTTGAACGGAGGGCATGGCGCCCTCCTGTGCGAGCGACGCTCAGTCGTTCGCGTAGATGTCCACGTTCTTGGTTTCGCGGATGAAGATCGTGCCCACCACCAGCGTGATGCCGGCAATGATGATCGGATACCAAAGCCCGTTGTACATGTTGCCGGTGGAGGCCACGATGGCGAAGGCCGTGGTCGGCAGCAGGCCACCGAACCAGCCGTTGCCGATGTGGTACGGCAGGCTCATCGAGGTGTAGCGGATGCGCGTGGGGAACAGCTCGACCAGCATCGCGGCGATCGGGCCGTAGACCATGGTCACCAGCAGCACCAGCCAGAACAGCAGCAGCACCGTCATCACCTTGTTGATCTTGGCTGGGTCGGCCTTGGCCGGGTAGCCCGCAACCTTCAGGTCTTCGGCCACGCCCTTCTTGAAGGCAGCGATTTCCTTGGCGGAGTTCTCGTCGAACTTGGAGTTCGCGACGTTGCCGACCGGCGCCTCGACCGACTTGTCGCCGATCTTCACGATGGCCTTCGAACCCGGCGCGCCGGCCACGTTCTCATAGCTCACCGAGTTCTGCACGAGGTAGCGCTTGGCGATGTCGCACGAGCTGCGGAAGTCGATCTCGCGTGCCACCGGATTGCCCTGGAACGAGCAGGTCGCCGGGTCGGCCGTCACCGTGACGGCGGCCGTGGCCTGTGCGCGGGCCAGGTCGGGGTTGGCGGCTTCGGTCAGCATCTTGAAGACCGGGAAGTAGGTGACCACGGCCAGCAGGCAGCCGGCCATGATGATCGGCTTGCGGCCGATCTTGTCCGACAGCGTGCCGAACACCACGAAGAACGGCGTACCGAGCAGCAGCGCGGCGGCGATCATCAGGTTGGCCGTGGTCGCATCGACCTTCAGCTGCGCCGTCAGGAAGAAGAGCGCGTAGAACTGGCCCGAATACCAGACCACCGCCTGGCCTGCGGTGAGGCCGACCAGCGCCAGGATGACGATCTTCAGGTTCTTCCACTCGCCGAACGACTCGGACAGCGGCGCCTTCGAGGTCTTGCCCTCGGCCTTCATCTTCTGGAAGGCCGGCGATTCGCTCAGCGACAGGCGGATCCACACCGAGATGCCCAGCAGCAGGATCGACACCAGGAACGGAATGCGCCAGCCCCAGTCGTTGAACACCGCTTCGCCGAGCCATTCGCGCACGCCCAGGATCACCAGCAGGCTCAGGAACAGGCCGAGCGTTGCCGTGGTCTGGATCCACGAGGTGTAGGCGCCGCGCTTGCCGTGCGGCGAGTGCTCGGCCACGTAAGTGGCGGCACCGCCGTATTCACCGCCGAGCGCCAGGCCCTGCAGCATGCGCAGCGCGATCAGGATCACCGGCGCCGCGACGCCGATGGTCGCGTAGCTGGGCAGCAGGCCGACGATGAAGGTCGACAGGCCCATGATCAGGATCGTGACCAGGAAGGTGTACTTGCGCCCGATCATGTCGCCCAGGCGGCCGAACACGATGGCGCCGAACGGACGCACCAGGAAGCCGGCGGCGAACGCCAGCAGCGCGAAGATGAAGGCCGCGCCCGCATCCAGACCACTGAAGAACTGCTTCGCGATGATCGCGGCCAGCGAACCGTAGAGGTAGAAGTCGTACCACTCGAACACGGTGCCGAGCGAGGAGGCGAAGATGACTTTCTTCTCCTCCGCTGACATGGGCCGGGGGGCCGGATGCGGCACTCCCCTCGAATCTAGTGTGGCTGCCATTGGTCATCTCCTGTGTATGCGTTCGTTGCGGTTCCCGGCATTCGGGACCGTGAGGCATTCTTGGAGGCGCGACTGACCCGAGCCTTGCGCGAAACTGAACCGACGCTTACGGATTAGGGTGAAACCCGCGCAGCGCGTTTCAGCCTGTAAGAAATTCGGCCCTTACCGGGTTTTACCTAGGTGCCTGGTTCTTGCTGCTGCGCAGCAGGGATGGGCGCTGGTCGGCCAAGGTCCATTGCGGGCCGTCGAACCATGCGTCGCCCATCAGATAGGCACGCAGCATCTGGAGGCCGTCGAAGCCCCAGAACAGGCGGCCATCGACCACATAGGCCGGCGTGCCGAACACGCCGAGCTGCAGGGCCTCGTCGGTGTTGCGCTTGAGCAGGGCCTTGCTCTCGTCGCTGTTCGCTTCGCGCTTCGGCTTCAGCTGTGCGGTGAGCGCAGCAAGGCGCGTGGCGTCGCCAGGCTCTTCACCGCCGCGCCACACGTGGCGGAAGACGGTCTCTGCCACAAGGCGGCTGATGCTGCCGTCGTCACTGGTCGACAGCGCGAGCCGCAGGTGGGCCAGCGGGTTGTAAGGATGCGAGGCCGGCATCTCGATCTCGATGCCGTTCGCATGGCCCAGCCAGAGCACGTGGCGATACGTCCAGCTGCGCTTCGACGGAATCTCTGCCGGGCCGAGTTGCCCGTGCTGCTTGAGCAGCGCGCCCAGCAGCACCGGCTTGTACGCCACGCTGTAGTTCAGGCCTTCGAGCGCCTCGGGCAGGTGTTCGAACGCGAGATGCGCGTAGGGCGAGATGAAGTCGAGATAGAAGTCGATGTGCTTCATGCGTGCCTGTCTCCTGTGTCGGCTGGAGCCCGCCAGATGCCGGCCTTGGCCCGCAACTCTATCGCTCGCCACACATGGCGCCGCGTTTCGTCTTCCATCTTGCTCCAGCCCGCGATCTCGGGAATGGTGCGCAGGCAGCCTTCGCAGAAGCCGCTCAGGCGGTCCATGCGGCACACCGACGAGCACGGCGAGGGCACGTCTTGCGCCATGGCCTGCACGGCCACGGCGCGTTCGGCGAGCGTTTCCGCCTCGTCGAAATTCACACCACGTCCGCCACCGGCGCGCCGGTGAGCTTCTCGAGGTCATGCGGGCGCAGCTGGAACACCGCATGCGGATGGCCCGCGGCCGCCCAGATTTCCTCGAAGCGGAACAGCTCGCGGTCGATCAGCACCACGGGCTTGGTCACGTGCCCCACAGGCGAGACGCCGCCGATGGTGAAGCCGGTGCGCGCCTTCACGAAGTCGGCATCGGCGCGGCCGGTCTTGCCGACCAGCGCATCGACCTTCTTCTCGTCCACGCGCTTGTCGCCCGAGGTGATGACCAGCACCGCCACTTCGTCGCTCTTGCGGCGGAAGATGATGCTCTTGGCGATCTGCCCGACGGAGATGCCGAGCGCGTCGGCCGCCTGCTGCGCGGTGCGGCAGGCGTCGTCGAGCATGCGTGGCGAATGGGGGTGGCCGGCGTCCTGCAGCACGCGGGAGACGCGCTGGACGCCTTCGGGGAGGGAGTGGAGTTCAGAGCCGCACATGGACATGGATTCGAATCTATCAGGCACCGTGGTGCCGGGGGAATGAGGAAACGGGTCCGCAGCCTCTACGCGCTGCGCTTGAATGCAAACAGGAATGCGCCCATCGCCATCAGCACGCCGCCGAAGACGCGGTTCTGCGCACGCCGGGCGCGCACGCTGCGAAGCACGCCCTGCAGCCGTGCGGCCAGCCAGGCGTAACCGTGCATCACAGTCACGTCGACCATCACCGTCGTGGCCAGCAGCACCAGCAGCTGCAGCCACAGCGGCCGCGTCGGCTGGATGAACTGCGGCAGCACGGCCGCCATGAAGACGATGCCCTTGGGGTTGGTCACGTTGGTCAGGAAGCCGCGCAGCACGCGCTGCGGCGCCGTGAGGTCGGGCTCGGAGGCCGCCTCCTGCGCGTTGCCGTCGATCTTCGCAACGGGCGCGCGCCACTGGCGCCAGCCCAGCCACAGAAGGTAGCAAGCGCCGACCACTTTGATGACCGTGAACGCGGTGGCCGAGGCGGTGAGCACCGCGCCCACGCCGAGCCCGGCCACCAGCAGGATCACGGCGAGCCCCAGCTGGAGCCCCACGATGGTCGCCGTGGTGCGCCGCACGCCGTAGCTGAGCCCATGGCTCATGCTGAGCACCGCGCCCGAACCGGGCGACACGGCGATGACGCAACTCGCCACCAGGAATGCGAGCCAGACTTGCAGGTCCATGCTTCAACCCGCCCGCTTGGTGCGGATGGCCTTCGAGGCACGCGAGTTCGGCTCGCGGCCCAGCGCCTCGCTGATGTACACGCCCGCGTCGATCAGCCTGTCGAGGTCGATGCCGGTCTCGATGCCCATGCCGTGCAGCATGTAGACCACGTCTTCGGTCGCCACGTTGCCGGTCGCGCCCTTGGCGTACGGGCAGCCGCCCAGGCCGGCCGAGGACGATTGGAAGTTCCACACGCCCATCTCGAGCGCCGCCAGCGTGTTGACCAGCGCCTGCCCGTAAGTGTCGTGAAAGTGGCCGGAAATGGCGTCGACATCGAAGTGCGCCAGCGTGGCCTCCATCGCCGCCTGCACCTTGCGCGGCGTGCCCACGCCGATGGTGTCGGCCACGTCCACGCGCTGCACGCCGATGCCCTTCATCAGCTGCGCGAGGTAGCCGACCTTGGCCGGCGCGATCTCGCCTTCATAGGGGCAGCCCACGGTGCACGACATGGCGCCGCGCACACGGATGCCCTTCTCGAGCGCCGCGGCCACCACGGGCGCAAAGCGCTCGATGCTCTCGGCAATGGAGCAGTTGATGTTCTTCTGGCTGAAGGCCTCACTGGCTGCGCCGAACACCACGATCTCGTCGGGCCACTCTTCGCGCGGCGCGGCGATGGCGGCCTCGAAGCCTTTCATGTTGGGCGTGAGCACCGAATAGCGCACGCCGGGCTCGCGCTTGATGCCGTGCATCACCTCGGCGTTGTCGGCCATCTGCGGCACCCACTTGGGACTGACGAAGCTGGTGACTTCGATCTCCTTGAGCCCCGCGTCCTGCAGGCGGTGCACGAGGCCGATCTTGACCTCAGCGGAAACCGGCTGCTTTTCGTTCTGCAGGCCGTCGCGCGGGCCGACGTCGACGATCTTGACTTTGGTGGGGAGTTTCATGGGATGTCTCTTGTGTCGCGGGAGGATGAGAAACCGCCTTCGATTGTCCGACACATGCAATTGCCCTGCTTGGTACACAAGCCGCGGAAGGTAGCAATGCCCGCCTGCGGGGTTGCAAATGGCGCCAGCCGGCGGGTACTAGGCGGTTTCGCGCTGCTCGAAGCCCTCGGGCACGCCGTGCGTAGCCGCATCGCTCACGTCGACCGCTTCCACGCGCGCACCGTCCGGCCCCTGGTGCGCCCAGCGGATCAACGCATCCACCGCCGCAGCCTCGCCGGCCGCGAGCGCCTCCACGCTGCCGTCGCGCCGGTTGCGCACCCAGCCGCGCACGCCGAGCCGCTTCGCCGCCTGCACCATCGACCAGCGGTAGCCCACGCCCTGCACGCGGCCGCGGATGCCGAGGTGGCGGGTGACGATGGCGTCGTTGTTCATGGCGTGGTGGTGCAGATCAGTACGACTTGGGCAGCCCGAGCGCCTTCTCGGCGATGAAGTTCAGGATCATCTGCGGACTCACGGGTGCAATGCGCGGAATGTAGCTCTCGCGCAGCAGGCGCTCAACGTGATATTCCTTCGCATAGCCCATGCCGCCCAGCGTGAGCACTGCGTTCTGGCAGGCGTCGTGAGCAGCTTCTGCCGCGAGGTACTTGGCGGCATTGGCTTCGATGCCGCAGGGCTCGCCGGCGTCGTACAGCGTGGCGGCCTTGAGCATCATCAGATCTGCCGCTTCCAGGTTGGCCCACGCACGCGCCAGCGGATGCGCCACGCCCTGGTTCTGGCCGATCGGCCGGCCGAACACGACGCGCTCCTGCGCGTACTGCGAGGCGATGCGCAGCGCCGCGCGGCCGATGCCGATGGCTTCCGCCGCGATCAATATGCGCTCGGGGTTGAGGCCGTGCAGGATGTATTCGAAGCCGCGCCCTTCCTCGCCGATGCGGTCTTCTTCCGGCACTTCGAGCCCGTCGATGAAAAGCATGTTCGAGTCCACCGCCGCACGGCCCAGCTTGTGGATCTCGCGCACCTCGACCTTGCTGCGGTCCAGCGGCGTGTAGAACAGCGTGAGGCCCTGCGTGGGCTTTTTCACCTGGTCGAGCGGCGTGGTGCGCGTGAGGATCAGCATGCGGTCGGCCACCTGCGCGGTCGATATCCAGATCTTGCGGCCGTGCAGCAGGTAGCCGCCATCCGGCTGGCGCACCGCCTGCGTCTTGAGGCTGGTGGTGTCGAGCCCCGCGTCGGGCTCGGTCACGGCGAAGCAGGCTTTCTCCTTGCCGGCGATCAGCGGCGGCAGGAAGCGCTGGCGCTGCTCCTCGCTGCCGAACACCACCACCGGGTTGAGCCCGAAAATGTTCATGTGCACCGACGACGCGCCCGACATACCCGCGCCCGAGGCACTGATGGCGCGCATCATCAGCGCCGCCTCGGTGATGCCGAGCCCCGCGCCGCCCTGCGCCTCGGGCATGGCGATGCCGAGCCAGCCGCTCTCGGCCACGGCGCGGTGGAACTCGTGCGGGAACACGGCACGGTCGTCGTGGTCGCGCCAGTAGTCGGCGGGAAAGTCTTCGCAAAGGCGTTCGATGGCCGCGACGAGCGAGCGCTGGTCTTCGTTCAGGGAGAAATTCATTCTTCGCCGTCTTTCTTCAATGGGTCCGGTTGCAGCGTGACGCCGCGTTCAAGCATGCGTTCGATGGCCTCGTCGCCGTAGCCCGCTTCGCGCAGCAACTCCACGCTCTGCTCGCCGATGCGCGGCGTGGGGCGGCGGATGGCGGTGGGCGTTGCGCTGTAGCGACCGACCGGCGCGAGGGTGCGGATGCGGCCCTCGGTCGGATGGTCGAGCTCGGGGTAGAAACCGACGGCGCGCAGGTGCGGGTCGTCGAGCAGGCTGTCGGTGCTGTGCAGCCGCGCGACGGGAATGTCCGCGGCATCGAGCGCGGCAAACCATTCGTCGCTGGTGCGCGTGGCCATCACCTCGGCCACGAAGGCATAGACCGCGCCGATGTTCGCGGCGCGCGCGGTGTGCGTGCCGAACATCGGCGAGCTGCGCAGCTCGGGCCGGCCGATCACGTCGAAGAAGGCCTGCCAGTGCTTGTCGTTGTAGATGAGCACGCTGAGGTAGCCGTCGGCCGTGGCGTAGGGCTTGCGATGCGGTGCGAGCAGGCGCGCATAGCCGGTGGGACCGAGCGGCGGCTCGAAGCTGTGGCCGCCGAGGTGGTCGCCCATGACGAACTGCGACAGGGCTTCGAACATGGGCACTTCGACGGCCTGGCCCTTGCCGGTGCGCTGGGCATGCAGCACGGCGGCGAGCAATGCGATGGCGGCTTGCAGGCCGACGGCGCGGTCGGCCAGCGTGACGGGTGCGTAGCGCGGCGCGCCGCCGCTTTGCTGCGCGAACAGCGAGGCAACGCCTGCTGCACCTTGGATGAGGTCGTCGTAGGCGGGCTTGCCGGCATAGGGCCCCTGCTCGCCATAGCCGAAGGCGCCGAGGTAGACGATCTTCGGGTTGACCGCGGCCACGGCTTCATAGCCAAGCCCGAGCCGCGCCATCGCCTGCGGCCGCGTGTTGTAGATCAGCGCATCGCACCCCGCCGCCAGCTTCAGGCAGGCCTCGCGCCCCTCGGGCTGCTTGAGGTCGAGCACGATGGAACGCTTGTTGCGGTTGAGGTGCATCGCCATCGCGCCCATGCCCGGGTGGCGCATCGGGCCGACGGCACGCAGGTTGTCGCCGCCGGGCGGCTCGACCTTGATGATGTCGGCGCCAAGGTCGCCGAGCGTCTGCGTTGCATACGGCCCCATCACCACGGCCGTGAGGTCGAGGATGCGGATGCCCTCCAGAGGTCCGGTCGCACTCATTCGGGCTGGATCCCCGCGGCCTGGATCAGCTTCTTCCACTTCGCAAGCTCCGACACGGTGAACGCGCCCAGCTCTTCCGGCGTGCTGCCGAAGGCATCGAAGCCCAGCTTCGCCACACGCTCCCGGAAGGCCGCGCCGTTGGCCATCTCGGACAGCGCCTTGTTGAGCTTCAGCACGATGTCGCGCGGCGTGCCGGCCGGTGCGAACACGCCGTTCCACGAAGTGATGTCGAAGCCTTTCAGCTCCGGCGTGTCGGCCAGCGGCGGCAGCTCGGGAAAGAGCTTGGTGCGCTCCTGCGTGGTGACGGCAATCGCGCGCATCTTGCCGGCCTTCACCGTGGCAAGGCCCGCGGCGAGGTCGACCACCATCATCGACACCTGCCCGCCGATCAGGTCGGCAATTGCAGGCGGCGTGCTCTTGTAGGGCACGTGCAGCATCGGCACGCCGCTCATGCGCGACAGCGTGGCGCCGCTCACGATGCCGGTGCTGTTGCCGCTCGCATAGGTCAGCTTGCCGGGGTGCGCACGGCCCCAGGCCAGCAGCTCGGCCACGCTTTTGACGGGCAGGTCGTTGTTGACCACCAGCATGAACGGCAGGTTGCCCATGCGGCTGACGGGCGCGAAGTCTTTCACCGGGTCGTAGGGCAGCGACTTCATCAGGCTCGGGTTTGCCGAGTGCGTGGTGTTGGTCGTCATGAACAGCGTGTAGCCATCAGGCGGTGCCTTGGCGACGAACTCGGCCGCGATCACGCCGTTGGCGCCGGCCTTGTTGTCGACGATGACCGAAGCCTTGAGCGCCTCGCCGAGCATCTGCCCGGTGATGCGCGCCACTGCATCGGTGCCGCTGCCGGCCGCGAAGGGCACGACGAGCCTGATCGGCTGCTTCGGGTAGCCGTCCTGCGCGAAGGCCCATGGCACGGTGCCGGCAAGCCCCGCGGCCGCGCCGATGGAAATGAAACGGCGGCGGTTCGCCACCGCGACCGTTTGACCTGTCGCGTTCTTCGTCGTCTGCATGTGGTTTGTCTCCGGTTGTTGTGTCGGTTCAGGGCCGGATCACGCGCTCCGGCGATTCCTCGTACGGCGGGCTGTAGATCACCAGCACGCGCACCGGCTCGTCGCTCACCACCGTGAAGGTGTGCATCGCGTCGGCCGGAAAAAAGCAGCTGTCACCGGGGTGAAGCTCCTGCCGCTGGCCGCCCACCTCGGCGACCGCGCGGCCTTCGAGCATGTAGCAGACCTGCTCGATGCCCGGGTGCGCATGCGGCAGCGCGCCCTTGCCCTTCTGGATGTGGCCGACCAGCACTTCGAGCTGCCTGGCGCCCACGGTCTCGGGGCCGATCAGGCGCTTGTTCAGCGTGCCGGTGTGGTTGGCGGGGTGGTAGCCGGCGATCTCGTCCTCGCGGATGAAGTAGCGTGGGGCAGCGGTCGTTGCAGTCATCGGGGGCTTTCTGTCTTGGGTTCGATGGCGAGGCAGGCCGAGCGCAGCATTGCGGCGATCTCCTCGATGCGCGCCTCCATGCGGTAGCGCGGGCCTGCAACCGAGATGGCATAGGCTTCGCCGCCGATGCGCAGCGGCCAGGCCAGGCCGATCAGGTCGGGAATGCTTTCGCCGAGGTTGCCGTACCAGCCGCGCGCAGCGGAGCGCTGCAGCTCGGCCTCGATGGCGTCTGCGGTAGTGAGCGTGGCCTCGGTCAGCGGCGCGAGCGTCATGCCGCCCAGCAGCTTGCGGCGCGCTTCGGCGTCGAGCGTGGACAGCAGCGCGCGGCCCAGCGAATTGGCGTAGGCCGGGCGCGTTTCGCCCGATTCGGCCGTGTAGCGGATGCTCTGCGGCGCGCTCAGCACCTCCAGGTAGACCACCAGGCCCGCATCGCGGAACTTGGCGAAGACCACCGTCTCGCGCGCGGCGTCGCGCAGTTCCTCGAGCGTGGCCTTCACCCGGTCGAGCACCGGGTCGTGGGCGGCGATGACCTGCGCCATCGCAAGCAGCCGGCCCGTCGGGTAGTAGCCCTGGCGGCGGCCGGTCTCGTACATGTAGCCCTGCTCTTCGAGCGTGCGGATCAGGCCCAGGCAGCTCGACACCGGCATGTCGAGCAGGCGCGCCATCTCGGACAACGCCAGCGGCTGCTTCTCGCGGGCAAAGAGCTCGACGATCTCGATCACCCGAAACGCGGTTTTCACAGTCATGAAAAGATTTTCATACTTGTGAAAAACTTGCGCTTCGGGGTTTCCCCTGCCCGCACCCTATTCCGGCGGGCCTGACGCAGCTTGTGCCGTCAGTAGCCGCGCGCGGGATCGACCACGCCGGCGACCGGCAGGCCCCGCTCCATCGCGCGGATCTTCCCGGCGATCTGGGTGATGGACTCCTCGCGCAGCGTGCGCGCCGAGCCGTGCGGTGTCACGGTGATCTTGGGATGCCGCCAGAAGGCATGCTCGGCCGGCAGCGGCTCGACCTGGAACACATCGAGCGTCGCGCCCGCGAGTTGGCCCGCGTCGAGCATCGGAATGAGGTCGTCCTCCACCAGATGGCCACCGCGCGCGATGCTGATGAGATAGCCCTCGGGCCGCAGCTTGCCCAGCGTGTTGCGATTGAGGATGCCGCGCGTCGCCTCGGTCAGCGGCAGCAGGTTGACCAGCACGCGCGTGGACGACAGGAACTCGTCGAACTGCGCCTCGCCGCTGAACACGCGCACGCCGTCGATCTCTTTTGGCGAACGGCTCCAGCCCAGCACCGGAAACTCGAACTGCGCCACGGCCTTGGCCACGCGCTCGCCGAGCACGCCCAGGCCCATGATGCCGACCGGGAAGTCGCGCCGCAGCTTCGGCTTGCGGTAGCTCCACTTGCCTTCGCGTGCATCGGCCTCGTAGGCGTCGAACTCGCGGAAATGGCGAATGAGCGTGTGGCAGACGTACTCGGCCATCTGCACCGACATGCCCGCGTCGTCGAGCCGCACGATGCGCGTGTGCGCCGGCACCTTGAGCTTGAGCAGCGCGTCGACGCCCGCGCCGATGTTGAAGATGCCGCGCAGCTTGGGCTGCTCATCGAGAAACTCCTGCGGCGGCGCCCAGACCACGGCATGGTCGGCCTGCGGCGCGCCGGGCTTCCATGCTTCGATGACGGCGTCGGGGAGTTCGGCCTTCAGGCCTTCGATCCAGGGGTCTGGGCGGTTGTCGGTGAGGTAGACGGTGATTCGCATGGGCACGCATCTTAGGTCGCGCCCGCGTCGCCCTCGGCTTGTGCGGGCACTGGCCATCTCCTATCCTCGAACGCTCACCTCAGGAGACCCCTACATGATCAAATTCAGCGTGATGTATCCCCACGCCCCCGGCGCACGGTTCGATCACGACTACTACCGCGAAAAACACATGCCCCTGATCAAGGCCCGCATGGGCGATGCATGCCTCTCGTACACCATCGACAAGGGCCTTACCGGCGGCGCACCGGACTCCGCGCCCACCTATGTCGCCATGTGCCACGTGTTCGCCGAATCGGTCGAGGCCTTCCAGAATGCCTTCGGACCGCATGCGAAGGAGATCAGGGGCGACGTGAAGAACTACACCGACATCGCGCCGGTGATACAGATCAGCGAAGTGGTGGTGGGCTGACGGGCCGCCTCGCCCTCAGCGCAGCGGCCGCTCCAGCGCCACCCAGCTCTGGACGGACGGCCGCTGCCACTGCCGGTCCGCGTACGACGCCAGCTGCTGCGGCACGGCGTCTCCGTTCATGACCAGGCGATTCAGCATCAGCGCCAGGTCGACGTCGGCGATGGACCACTCGCCGAACAGGTTCTCCGCGTCATCGGGAAGCAGCGCCTGCGCCACCTGGAAGAGCGTCTTCGCCGACTGGTGCGCCACCGCCGACAGCGGCGCGCTCGCCGGGCCGTAGAAGATCACCTCGGTCGAGCGCTCCTGGCGGATCGGCATCAGGTCGCTGCGAAGCCAGGCCTGCAGCTGGCGCGCGCGGGCTCGGGCACGCGGCTCGGCCGGGTACAGCGCCGTTCCCTGTGCGAAGGTCTCGTCGATGTACTCGGTGATCGCGGACGACTCCGACAGGGAGAAGTTGCCGTGCACCAGCGTCGGCACGCGCTGCGTCAGCGAGAGCTGCGAGAAGCCGGCCGCCCTGTGCTCCAGCGCCCCAAGGTCGACGGGGGACAAGTCGAAGTCCAGCTGCTTTTCATGTAGCGCCACGAACACCGACATGGCATAGGGGCTGGTGAACTGGGCATCCACGTAGAGACGTAGCGGATCCGGCATCGAGAAAGGCTCCTGCGTAAGAAAAAGGGCCTCAAACCGACCCTCCCGCGATCTTACTTACTTGGCTTCCCTGGCTGTGGCGCGGCGACGACGCCACAGCACGCGCACCAGCCATCCCATCGGCAGCACCACCAGCACCAGCCACGGCAGCACCGCCGCGATGAAGGTGATCAGCGAGCCCACGCTTTCCGCCAGCACCGAGCCCGCGTTACGCAGCGCATGCCCCATCGGGCTGTACCCATCGCTGCCACTCACCAGCGCGCGCCTGGGCGTGAACTGGATCTGGATGTGCTGCTTGCTGGTCTGCTGCGCCAGCACCTTGCGCTGCGTGGCGATGGCGTCGAGCTCGGCCTGCGTGTCCGACAGCGTGCGCTGGATGGCCAGCAGGTCGGCCATGGTGCGCTTGGTGACGGTGTCGCGCAGCATCGTGCGCAGGCTGTCGCGGAACTCGGTGCGGTTCCTGATGCGGGCCTCGACGTCGATCACCTCGGCGGTCTTGTCCTCGCTGGTGGTGGTGTGCGAGACCACGTTCGCCACGCCGGCCAGGCCGCCGAGCAGCTTGTCGACATCGGCGGGTTCCACGCGCATCTCGAGCATGGCGCTGCCGGGCTGTTGCGGCGTCTCGCGCAACAGGGAAGACGACAGCAGCTCGCACTTCAGCGAACCGCACAGGTCGCGCACCTTGCCCCAGGCATCGGCCAGCTGCTCGGCCGGCACCTCGACGTTCAAGTCCTGCCGCACGGCCAGGAAGCGCTGCAGCGGCGTGTTGTCCTGCGACTGGTCGGTGGCCGACGGTGCCGAGGCCGGTTCCGCGGAACGCATCCGCGCCTCCTTCCTCATGGCCATGCCACCGGCATAGCCAGCTGCAGCCTGCATGGGCGCGGGCGGCGGCGAGGCCGGCTCGGCAAGCGCGGCAGTCTCGTTGTTCCTGCGGTCGCAACCGGCAAGCGACAGCGCGGCCGCCAGGGCCAGCAGGACGATGCCCGCGCGGTGGCGGGCAAAGATGAAACGGGGCGAACCGGAAGGCGTGCGATAGGTCATGGAGAGTTCCCTTGAATGATGACTACCGCAGCTGATACGGGCAGGCGCCCGGAACGGGGTTAAGTTTTTTCAGGCGGCCGCAGCACCCATTCGCAACAACTCGTCGCCTTCGGCCACCTGCTCGCCCGGCGCGAACATCAGCTCTTCCACCGTGCCGTCGGCCGGCGCTGCGATGGTGTGCTCCATTTTCATGGCCTCCATCACCGCCAGCGGCTGGCCACGGCTGACCTTGTCGCCGGCCTTGACCGCAAAGGACACGACCTTGCCCGGCATAGGCGCAGTGAGCCGGCCGCCTTCGGCCTGCGTGTCGCCAGCGTGGGCGAGGCGATCGATGGCGGTGATCTTCGTGGCGCCCTTCGAGGCGAAGATGTGGGCGGTGGCGCCATCGACGTGCACGTCGAGCGTCTGGCGGTTGCCCGCGAACTCGACCTCGAACTCACCCGACGGGAACTGCCCGACCACCAGCGGGCCTTCGGCGCCGCCGGCTTCGAGCCACAGGCTGCCGTCGCGCTTGTAGGTCAGCAGGGCGATCTGTTCGGCGCCGCGAAATTCGAAGTCGAAGCGGCGCAGGTATTCGCCGTGCGAGCGCCAGCCGTCGCGGCGTTCGAACGGGTCGGGCACGCCAACCGGCCGTTCGGTGACCAGCGTGCGCGTGATCGCGGCGGCGGCGGCCAGCGGCAGGCCCAGCGCTTCGCGGTCGAACAGCACGGCGCGCTCGCGCTCGATCAGCGCGGTGTCGAGGTTGGCCTTCGAGAACGACTCCGTCGCCAGAATGCCGCGCAGGAACTGCACGTTGGTCGACACGCCCACGATCTGCACCTGCGCCAGCGCGGCGTCGAGCCGGGCCAGCGCCTCTTCGCGTGTAGTGCCGTGCACGATGAGCTTGGCGATCATCGAGTCGTAGAAGGGCGAGATCTCGCCGCCCTCGCGCACGCCATCGTCGATGCGCACGCGACTGCGCTGGAAGGCCGTGGCTTGCGGCTTGCGATACACGCGCAAAGTGCCGGTGGCGGGCAGGAAGTTGTTGTCGGGGTTCTCGGCGCAGATGCGTGCCTCGATGGCATGGCCGTGGATCTGCAGCTCTTGCTGCTTCGCGGGTAGCGTCTCGCCCGATGCCACGCGCAGTTGCCATTCGACGAGGTCGAGGCCGGTGATTGCTTCGGTCACAGGGTGTTCAACCTGCAGGCGCGTATTCATCTCCATGAAGAAGAAGTTCATCTCGCCGCCCTCGCGCTGCTCGACGATGAATTCCACCGTGCCCGCGCCCACGTAGTTCACCGCACGTGCCGCGGCCACGGCGGCATCGCCCATCTGCTTGCGCATCGCCTCGGTCATGCCGGGCGCGGGCGCTTCTTCGAGCACCTTCTGGTGGCGCCGCTGCACCGAGCAGTCGCGCTCGAACAGGTAGACGTAGTTGCCGTGCGTGTCGCCGAACACCTGGATCTCGATGTGGCGCGGGCGCTGCACGTACTTTTCGATCAGCACCGCATCGTCGCCGAAGCTGTTGATGGCCTCGCGCTGGCACGAGGCCAGCGCAGCGGCGAAGTCTTCGGCCTTGTCGACCGCGCGCATGCCCTTGCCGCCGCCACCCGCGCTGGCCTTGATGAGCACCGGGTAGCCGATGCGATCGGCCTCGCGCTGCAGCAGCTGCGGGTTCTGGTCATGGCCGTGATAGCCCGGCACCAGCGGCACGCCGGCCTTTTCCATCAGCTGCTTCGACTCGGCCTTCAGGCCCATGGCCTTGATGGCCGAAGGCGGCGGGCCGATGAAGACCAGGCCCGCGTCGGCGCAGGCCTGAGCGAACTCTTCGTTCTCGCTGAGGAAACCGTAGCCCGGATGCACGGCCTCGGCGCCCGTGGCCTTGGCGGCTTCGAGGATCTTTTCCCAGCGCAGGTAGCTGTCCTTCGGGGCGCTGCCGCCGAGGTGCACCGACTCGTCGCAGGCGCGAACGTGGTTGGCATGCGCGTCGGCATCGGAGTACACGGCGACCGTGCGAATGGCCATGCGGCGCGCCGTCGCGGCAACCCGGCAAGCGATTTCGCCTCGATTGGCGATCAGGATCTTCTTAAACATTCGGAGTGTCTCCCGGAGGATTCTTTTTCAGTTGGAACGCGGGCACCACGCCCGGATCGGGTCGGCCGCTGAAGATGCGGGCCACGCGGGCGAACAGCGCCTTGAGGAAACGCCAGCTCTTGCGGATGAGCCACACGCTCAGCACAAGCACCAGCACGAACAGCACGAGAAAGACGAAGGGATGCGCCACCGCGAGCCACAGGCCCGCCGGCACCATCGTGTCTTCGACCAGCGAAGCGCCCACGTTAGAAAACGGCTCGGGCGATGTGTTGATGGCCGCGCGCGTCGTGGCCTTGGCCGCATGCGCCGTGGCCGCGAAGCTGCCGCCCACCAGCGCCGCGACGACGGCCATCGCGCCATGGTCGGCGCCGAACACGCTGGCCGCGAGCGCCGCGCCGGCCGGGATGCGGATGGCCGTGTGCACCACGTCCCACAGCGAATCGAGGCCGGGGATCTTGTCCGCGAAGAATTCGATGAACACCATGAAGCCGCTGGCCGCGATCACGACCGGATGCGCCAGCAATTGCAGCCCGCTCGGCAGCGGCACCCAGCCGAAATAGCCCACCACGCCGGTCAGCAGCACGACCAGGTAAAGGCGCACGCCGCTGGCCCAGCCGATGGCGGCGGCCAGTGCGATCAGCTGGGGCATGTCGAGGCTGGTGTTCATGGCGATCAGTCCTCAGTCGAATTCGATGGTGCCGGCTTCCATGGAAGCCACGAGGTCCGCGAGCCATGCCTCGACGGACGCATGCTCGACGGGGCGGTCTTCGTCCGCCTTCCAGAAGGCGATCAGCTGGCCCGGCTCGCCGCCGCCCTCGGCATCGATGTCCACGCACAAGTGGCTGCCGCCGCCGTTCGACAGAAACGGCACCCAGCCGCGCCGCCACGTGGACGGGTCTTCGAAGTCGGAGCCGATCATGTCGTCGAGCATCTCCTTGGTGTCGGCGATGTCCTCGAGCGCGCTGAACATGCGGTTGTCCTGCAGGCTGTCGAAGCTGCTGTTCGGCTGGCCGTTGCGCCATCGGTAGAGCGCGCGAAAGGCCTCCGGCAGCTTCAGCGAGAACTTCGCCTCGAAGGCATCGAGGTCAGCGTCGCTCACACCGGGCTGCAGCACCGCGTGGTAGTCCGCGCGATGGGCAGCCAGCCACGCGTCCATGCGTTCGATGAGTGCGTCATGCGTCATGGTGTTCAGGCCTTGTTCGTTTCCAGCCACGAGGGCTTGCGCTTCTGCAGGAAGGCCTGCACGCCCTCGCGGCCTTCGTCGCTCGCACGAATGTCGGCGATGCCCTCGACGGTCTTCGCGATCAGCACATCGTCGATCTCGCGGCCGGCAACGTCGGCAATCAGCTGCTTGCAGGCGCGCACGGCAGCAGGGCTCGCACCGGTCAGCGCCTTCAAGAGTTCGTCGACCTTGGCATCGAGCGCATCGGCTGCGACCACTTCATGCACGAAGCCGATGCGGTGCGCCTCGGCGGCCGTGAAACGCTCGGCCGTGAGGAAGTAGCGCTGCGAGGCGCGCGTGCCCATCGCGCGCAGCACGTACGGGCTGATGGTCGCGGGCACCAGGCCGATCTTCACTTCGCTCAGGCAGTACCACGCGGTGTCCACGCTCACGGCCATGTCGCACGCGGCCACCAGCCCCATGCCACCCGCATACACATCGCCCTGCACGCGCGCGATGGTGGGCTTGGGGCACTCGGCAATCGTGCGCAGCATGGCGGCCAGCTTGCCCGCGTCGGCGACGTTCTCGCCGCGCGTGTAGTCGGCCATGCGGCGCATCCAGTTGAGGTTCGCGCCCGCGCAGAAGGCCGGGCCGTTGGCGCCGAGCACGATGGCCTTGACCTGTGGCGCGGCGCCGGCTTCGGTGAAGGCTTGTGTCAGCTCGGCGATGACGGCGTCGTCGAAAGCGTTGCGTGCGTCGGGCTGGTCGAGCCAGATGCGGGCGATGGCGCCTTCGAGGGTCAGTTTCAGCTTGGTGTATGCGCTCATGTTGCTTGTCTTTTCGTTCATTGCAAGTGCCGGGGCAGGCCGAGCTTCGCGAGGAACTGATCCACCATCGGCACCCAGATGGCGGCGTTGTCGCGGCCTTCGAAAAAGGCATGGCCGTCACTGCCGTAGGGCGGCACGCCCTCGAAACGCACGTCGACGCCCTTGGCTTTGTAGGCCTCCAGCAGCCGCTTCGCCAATGCGGGGCCGAAGAAGTGGTCGTTCTCCGAATAGACCCACAGCATCGGCACCTTGGTGGTCGATGCGTAGCGGCCGAAGGCATCGACCAGCTTCGCTTCGTTGCATACGTCGTCCGGCCCGCGCGAGCCGCGCCCGCCCGCAAAGTTGATGGTGCCGACCACGCCCTCGGGGTTCAGGCTCGACAACGCCAGCACACCGAAGCCACCGGCCGATTTGCCGAGCAGCACCATGTGCTGCGCGTCGGCATACGGCAGCGTGCGCGCGTAGTCGAGCGCGGCGCTGATGTCCTTCGCAGTTTCGAGGCCCGCCTGCACGTAGTCGGGGTTGGCGCAGCTGAAGTAGTTCTCGGCCCACGGCCCATCGGACTTGCCGTAGCCGCGCCGCAGCGGATTGATGACCAGGAAGCCGTGCTTCGCGAACATCTCGGCCTGCCGCGCGTAGCGGTCCTGCGTCTTGGGAAAGTCGGTGGGCGAGCGCGGCGTGCCGTGGTTGATCACCAGCACCGGGAACGGTCCGTCGCCCTCGGGCCTGTATTCGGTGGCGGCCAGCTTGATGTGCGACTCGCCGAAGAAGCCCTTGACCGTCATCGGTATCTCGATGTCGCGGCGCGCCACGCTTTGCGCGTGCGCGCCCAACACTAAGCAAAGCAAGGCGGCGATGAGTGTGAGCCGGCGCAGCGTCATGAGAGCGTTTCCGTCCCGAGCCTTACATGCGGAAGATGCCGAACTTCGGCTCGGGAATCGGCGCATTCCGTGCCGCAGCCAACCCCAGCGCCAGCACGCGCCGCGTATCCGCCGGATCGATGATCCCGTCATCCCAGATGCGCGCGGTGGCGTAGTAAGGGTGCCCCTGGTCTTCGTACTGCTGGCGGATCGGCGCCTTGAAGGCTTCTTCCTCTTCCTTGCTCCAGCTGCCACCCTTCAGTTCGATGCCGTCGCGCTTCACCGTGGCCAGCACGCTCGCGGCCTGCTCGCCGCCCATGACGCTGATGCGTGCGTTGGGCCACATCCAGAGGAAGCGCGGGCTGTACGCGCGGCCGCACATGCCGTAGTTGCCGGCGCCGAAGCTGCCGCCGATGATGATGGTGAACTTGGGCACGTTGGCGGTGGCCACGGCCGTCACCATCTTGGCGCCGTGGCGCGCGATACCCTCGTTCTCGTACTTGCGGCCCACCATGAAACCGGTGATGTTCTGCAGGAACACCAGCGGAATCTTGCGCTGGCAGCACAGCTCGATGAAGTGCGCGCCCTTCTGCGCCGACTCGCTGAACAGGATGCCGTTGTTGGCGACGATGCCCACGGGCATGCCCTCGATCTCGGCAAAACCGCAGACCAGCGTGGCGCCGAAGCGCGCCTTGAACTCATGGAACTCGCTGCCGTCGACGACGCGCGCGATGATCTCGCGCACGTCGAAGGGCTTGCGCGTGTCGGTGGGGATCACGCCGTAGAGCTCCTCGCGCGGGAAAGCGGGCGCGCGCACCTCGGCCTTGGCCGGGGCCTCGGCCGCCTTCGCATTGAGGTTGGCCACCGCCGAGCGCGCGAGCGCCAGCGCATGCAGGTCGTTCTGCGCGAGGTGGTCGACCACGCCCGACAGGCGCGTGTGCACGTCGCCACCGCCCAGGTCTTCAGCCGTCACGACCTCGCCCGTGGCCGCCTTCACGAGCGGCGGGCCGCCCAGGAAGATGGTGCCCTGGTTCTTCACGATGATCGATTCGTCGCTCATCGCCGGCACGTACGCGCCGCCGGCCGTGCACGAGCCCATGACCACCGCGATCTGCGGAATGCCCTGGGCGCTCATGTTGGCCTGGTTGTAGAAGATGCGGCCGAAGTGCTCGCGGTCGGGGAACACCTCGTCCTGGTTCGGCAGGTTGGCACCGCCCGAGTCGACGAGGTAGATGCAGGGCAGGCGATTCTGCTCGGCGATCTCCTGCGCGCGCAGGTGCTTCTTCACCGTCATCGGATAGTAGGTGCCGCCCTTCACCGTCGCGTCGTTGCACACGATCATGCAGTCGACGCCATTCACGCGGCCGATGCCCGCGATGATGCCGGCGCCCGGCGCCGACTCGGCCCCCTTGGCATCGAGGTACATCGCATGCGCAGCCAGCGGCGCGATCTCGAGGAAGGGCGTGCCCGGATCCAGCAGCTCGGCCACGCGGTCGCGCGGCAGCAGCTTGCCGCGTGCGGTGTGCTTGGCACGCGCTGCCTCGCCGCCGCCCTGCTCCACTTTCGCGAACTGCGTGCGCAGGTCATCGACCAGCGCGCGCATGGCTGCTGCATTGGCCTGGAAGTCCGCCGAGCGGGCGTTGAGTTTGGTTTCGAGTTGGCTCATGCTGTTTTTTCTTGGCTAAGGCCGAGTTGCTCGGTCATGGCATCGCGGATCTTGAATTTCTGGATCTTGCCGGTCACCGTCATCGGGAACTCGCTGACGAAGCGGATGTACTTGGGCACCTTGTAGTGCGCGATCTGGCCCTTGCAGAACTCGCGCACTTCTTCTTCGGTGGCGCTCTGGCCGGGCTTGACGATGATCCAGGCGCACAGCTCTTCGCCGTACTTCTTGTCGGGCAGGCCGACGACCTGCACGTCCTGCACCTTCGGGTGGCGGTACAGAAATTCTTCGATCTCGCGCGGGTAGATGTTCTCGCCGCCGCGGATCACCATGTCCTTGATGCGGCCGACGATGTTGACGTAGCCCTCGCCGTCCATGGTCGCGAGGTCGCCGGTGTGCATCCAGTGCTCGGCGTCGATGGCCTCGCGGGTCTTGGCCTCGTCGTCCCAGTAGCCGTGCATGACGGAGTAGCCGCGCGTGCACAGCTCGCCCGACTGGCCGGCCGGCATGGCGGCACCGGTCTCGGGGTCGACGATCTTCACTTCGAGGTGCGGCTGCACCGTGCCCACGGTCGACACGCGGCGGTCCAGCGGCGTATCGGTGCTGCTCTGGCAGCTCACGGGGCTGGTCTCGGTCATGCCGTAGGCGATGGTGATCTCGCTCAGGTGCATCTCGCTGACCACGCGCTTCATCACCTCGATGGGGCAAGGCGAGCCGGCCATGATGCCGGTACGCAGCGTCGACAGGTCGAACTCCTTGAAGCGCGGATGGTCGAGCTCGGCGATGAACATGGTGGGCACGCCGTGCAGGCCGGTGCACTTCTCTGCCTGCACGGTCTCGAGCACGGTGAGCGGGTCGAAGCCGTCGTTCGGGTACACGATGGCCGAGCCGTGCGTGAGGCAGGCCAGGTTGCCCAGCACCATGCCGAAGCAGTGATACAGCGGCACCGGAATGCACAGCCTGTCGGCGGGCGAGAGCTTCATGCACTCGCCGATGAAGAAGCCGTTGTTCAGGATGTTGCGGTGCGTGAGCGTCGCGCCCTTGGGAAAGCCCGTGGTGCCGCTGGTGAACTGGATGTTGATGGGGTCGGTGGCCTTCAGCGTCTTCTGCACCTGTGCGATCCGCGGGTCGCTGGCATCGCCGCTTGCGAGCAGTTGCGAAAAGCGCTGCATGCCGGGCTGCTCGTCACCCTGCCCGGCCTTGTCGATCCAGAAGGTGTGGGCCAGTTGCGGCACACGCTTCGGGCCCAGTTCGCGCAGCATGCCGAGGTAGTCGCTGGTCTTGAACTGCGCCATCGTCACCAGCGCCTTGCAGCCGACCTTGTTGAGCGCGTACTCGAGCTCTGAAGTGCGGTAAGCGGGATTGATGTTGACGAGGATCAGGCCGACCTTGGCGGTGGCGATCTGCATCAGCACCCACGCCACGTTGTTGTGCGACCAGATGCCGACGCGATCGCCGGGCGCAAGGCCGAGGTTCAGCAACGCGCTGGCGAGTTTGTTCGATTCGGCCTGCAGCTCGCGGTAGGTGTAGCGCTGGCCTTCGTGGCGACTGACGAGCGCCTCGCGGTCGGGCTGCTTGCCGACCATGTCGTCGAAGAAGTCGCCGATGGGTTGTTCGATGAGGGGGACATCGGTGGCGCCTTGCGCCATGCTTTGGGTCAAGAGCGCCATGGCGATGCGTCCTTCCTTCAGGCGGTTTCGGAGAACAGCTCGCGGCCGATCAGCATGCGGCGGATCTCGCTGGTGCCCGCGCCGATCTCGTACAGCTTGGCATCGCGCCACAGCCGCTCGACCGGAAAGTCCTTCGTGTAGCCAACGCCGCCCAGCGCCTGGATTGCCTCGCCGGCCATCCACGTTGCCTTCTCTGCGGAGTACAGGATGGCACCCGCCGCATCCTTGCGGAAGGTGCGCGCATGGTCGTTGCGGTCGCAGGCCTTGCCCACGGCATACACGTACGCACGCGTGGCCTGCCAGGTCGAATACATGTCCGCCAGCTTGCCCTGCATCAGCTGGAACTCGCCGATGCTCTGGCCGAACTGCTTGCGCTCGTGGATGAAGGGCAGCACCGCGTCCATGCACGCAGCCATGATGCCCAGCGGGCCACCCGAGAGCACTGCGCGTTCGTAGTCGAGGCCGCTCATCAGCACCCTTGCGCCCTGGCCTTCTCCGCCGAGCACGTTCTCTTCGGGTACTTCGCAGTTGTCGAAGAACAGCGGGAAGGTGTTGGAGCCGCGCATGCCGAGCTTGTCGAGCTTGGTGCCAGCGGAAAAGCCCTTGAAGTTCTTCTCGACGATGAAGGCCGTCATGCCGCGCGCGCCCATCTCGGGCTCGGTCTTGGCGTAGATGACCAGCGTGTCGGCGTCGCCGCCGTTGGTGATCCACATCTTGCCGCCGTTGAGCACGTAGTAGCCGTTCTTCTTCTCGGCCTTGAGCTTCATGCTCACCACGTCGGAGCCGGCGTTGGGCTCGCTCATGGCCAGCGCGCCGACGTGCTCGCCGCTCACCAGCTTGGGCAGGTATTTCTTCTTCTGCGCGTCGCTGCCGTTGCGGTGGATCTGGTTCACGCACAGGTTGGAGTGCGCGCCGTAAGACAGGCCCACCGAGGCTGAGGCGCGCGAGACTTCTTCCATGGCCACGATGTGCGCCAGGTAGCCCAGCTCGGTGCCGCCGAATTCCTCTTTCACCGTCATGCCGTGCAGGCCTAGGTCGCCGAGCTTCTTCCACAGGTCGTGCGGGAACAGGTTGTCGCGGTCGATGTCGGCGGCGCGCGGCGCGATTTCGTTGGCGGCGAAGTCCTGGATGGCGCTGCGCAGCGAGTCGATGGTGTCGCCCAGGTCGAAGTTCAGGCCGGGATCGTGCATGGGGTTTGTCTCCTCTGAAGGGGGTCTGCGCGCAATGCCACCCGCGCTGGATGGCGCTTGCGAAAGATCGCAGCTTACGCCTCGCCGTGCCGCAATTGGCGCCACAATGGTTGCAAATCACGCCACGACCGATCCGTCGAACCATGTCGCCCCCGTCGTTCCTCAGACCCGCCCGCGCCGTCACGCCGATGGCCTTCGTGAGAGCTATCGTGCAGGGCTACGAGCGCTATGGCATGGACCCCGCCGAGGCGCTGAAGGCGGCACAGATCACGCCGCGCGAACTGGCCCGGCCGGGCGCGCGGGTGACGGCCGCGCAGTTCGAGGTGCTGTCGGGCCACGCCATGCAGGAGCTCGACGACGAAACACTCGGCTGGTTCTCGCGGCGCCTGCCCTGGGGCACCTACGGCCTGCTGTGCCGCGCCTCCCTGAGCTCGCCCGACCTGGGCGTGGCCATCAAGCGCTGGTGCCGCCACCACCGGCTGCTGACCGAGGACATCGGCCTGTCGCTCGAAGTGGCCGGCGGCGTGGCCACGCTGCGCATCGCCGAGAACGTCCCGCTGGACGACGCCTTCCGCGAGTTCTGCCTGGTGACCACCCTGCGCTTCGTGCACGGCTACATGTGCTGGGCCATCGACTCGCGCATCTCGCTGCGACACGCGAGCTTTCCGTTTGCCGCGCCGCCGCACAGCGACGCCTATCCGCTGATGTTCACGCCAGACGTGCGCTTCGACGCGCCGCAGGCGGGCATCAGTTTCGACGAGCGCTATCTCGCCCTGCCCCTGCAGCGAGACGAACGCGCGCTGCGCACCATGCTCAGGCGCGCACTGCCGCTCACAATCCTGCAGTACCGGCGCGACCGCCTGCTGGGCCAGCGCGTGCGCGAGCTGCTGCGCTCACGCGCCAGCGAGGCCACCACGGCCGAGGCGCTGGCCGGGCTGCTCAACGTATCGAGCCGCACGCTGCACCGGCAGCTGCACGAGGAAGGCACTTCGCTGCAGGTGCTGAAGAACGAGGTGCGCCACGAGATGGCTGTCGACCTGTTGCGCCGCACCACGCGGCCTGTCAAGCAGGTGGCGCTGGCCGTGGGGTTTCGCAACGAGAAGAGTTTTTCGCGGGCGTTCCTGCAGTGGACGGGGCATGCGCCTCGCGACTTTCGGCAGCAGGGGCTGTAGCGGAGGGCGTTTGGGGCACGTTCGGGGTGCGTGCGAATGACACCGGGTACTCCCCTCCGGGAATGACGCGTCAGCTAGGCTGCGCGATCAACGCAAGCGCGTCGGCAATCGACTGACTGTCCTCAGGCCGCACCAGCTTCGCAACCTGCTTGCCGTCACGCATGAACACCAGCGTGGGCCACAGGCGCACGTTGAACGAACGACCCAGCGGACGCCCGCTGCCGTCTTCGACCTTGATGCGGCGAATGTCCGGGTACTTGGCAAAGGCCTCGGCGATGTTCGGCTGGGCGGCCTTGCAGATGCCGCACCAGTTGGTGCCGAACTCGACCACGGCGGGGCCGGTGAGCGCGTCGATCTCGCTGCGGTCGGGCTGCTCGGTTTTGTATTCGGAAGTCATGGGAAGTGGTTCCTGCGGCTCGGGAGTTGCGCCCTGCATTCCACCAGAAACTCAGGCCGCCTGCAGCCCGTAGCCCGAAAGCAGCGCCGGCAGTTCGGCCATGTCGCTGAACACCTTCACCGCGCCCACGCTCAGCAGCGGTCCGGGGCCGCTGTGGCCTGATTCGCCCGTGCTGTAGCCGAACACGGTGGCTCCTGCGGCCACGCCGGCCATTGCGCCGGTGACGGTGTCTTCGACGATGGCGCAGCGCTTCGGGTCGACACCGAGGGCTTCCGCCGCAGCGAGATACACGTCGGGGTGCGGCTTGGAGCGCGGCATCTCGTGTCCGCTGAAGATGCGGCCCTGGAAATAGTCGAGCATGCCGACCTTGGCGAGTTGCAGTTCGACCTTGTGGCGGTCCGCTCCCGATGCGCAGGCGATGCGGCCCTTGAGCCTTGAATGGATTTCGCGAATGGCGGCGGGCGCGTGGGGAATGGCGACGAGGTCGCGCTCCAGCGCCTCATTGCGGCGGGCGCGGAAGGTCTTGAGCCAGTCGTCGGTGATCCTGACGCCGGTCTTCGTCTCGATGAGCGCCGCCTCGTCCTTCACCGCCTTGCCGGTGAAGGTGTTCATCGATTCCTCGGTCGTGATGTGCCAGCCGAGCTCGCCGAGCATTTCGGCGAGCACGCGGTTGGTGATGGGTTCGGAATCGACGAGCACGCCGTCGCAGTCGAAGAGAACGGCGGAAAAAGGAAAGGGGGTCATTGCGGTGCCGGAGTTCGGTGATTGGCCCCATGGTAGCAACGCCCCCTTTTCGCAGGAGGAAGCTCAGGCTATCGGACGGATGGGGATGTACATCTCGCCGCCGCCGGCCATGAATTCCTTCGACTTCTCTTCCATGCCCTCGGCCATGGCGGCTGCCTCGGCCACGCCCTTCTTCGCTGCGTATTCGCGCACTTCCTGCGTGATCTTCATCGAGCAGAACTTGGGCCCGCACATCGAACAGAAATGCGCCACCTTGCTCGAATCCTTCGGCAGCGTCTCGTCATGGAATTCGCGCGCGGTGTCGGGGTCGAGGCCCAGGTTGAACTGGTCCTGCCAGCGGAATTCGAAGCGCGCCTTGCTCAGCGCATCGTCGCGCGAGCGAGCCCCCGGATGCCCCTTTGCCACATCCGCCGCATGCGCGGCGATCTTGTAGGCAATGATCCCCTGCTTCACGTCGTCGCGGTCCGGCAGCCCCAGGTGCTCCTTCGGAGTCACGTAGCAAAGCATCGCGGTGCCGGCCCAGCCGATCATGGCCGCGCCGATAGCACTGGCAATGTGGTCGTAGCCCGGCGCGATGTCGATGGTCAGCGGCCCGAGCGTGTAGAACGGCGCCTCGTGGCAGTGCTTGAGCTGCTCGTCCATGTTCGACTGGATCATGTGCATCGGCACGTGGCCCGGCCCTTCGATCATGGTCTGCACGTCGTGCTTCCATGCGATCTGCGTGAGTTCGCCCAGCGTGCGCAACTCGGCGAACTGCGCTTCGTCGTTGGCGTCGGCGCCCGAGCCGGGACGCAGGCCATCGCCGAGCGAGAAGCTCACGTCGTAGGCCTTCATGATGTCGCAGATGTCTTCGAAGTGCGTGTAGAGAAAGCTCTCCTTGTGGTGCGCGATGCACCACTTGGCCATGATCGATCCGCCGCGCGACACGATGCCCGTCATGCGGTCGGCCGTGAGGTGGATGAACGGGAGGCGCAGGCCGGCGTGGATGGTGAAGTAGTCGACGCCCTGCTCCGCCTGCTCGATCAGCGTGTCGCGATAGATCTCCCAGGTCAGGTCTTCGGCCACGCCGCCCACCTTCTCGAGCGCCTGGTAGATGGGCACCGTGCCGATGGGCACCGGCGAGTTGCGCACGATCCAGTCGCGCGTGGTGTGGATGTTCTTGCCGGTCGACAGGTCCATCACGTTGTCCGCGCCCCAGCGAATGGCCCACACCAGCTTCTCGACCTCTTCCTCGATGCTCGACGTGACAGCCGAGTTGCCGATGTTGGCGTTGATCTTCACCTTGAAGTTGCGGCCGATGGCCATCGGCTCGACTTCGGGGTGGTTGATGTTCGCGGGAATGATCGCGCGGCCGCGGGCCACTTCGTCGCGCACGAACTCGGGCGTGATGATGCGCGGAATGGTCGCGCCCATCGGGTTGCCCATCACGCGCCTGGCGCGCTCTTCGTTGGCAAGGTATTCGGCCATCCACTCGCGCTTGCCGTTCTCGCGCAAGGCCACGTACTCCATTTCGGGCGTGACGATGCCGCGGCGCGCGTAGTGCATCTGCGTGACGTTGGCGCCCGACTTCGCGCGGCGCGGCGTGCGCTGCAGTGCCGAGGCACCGGCGCGCAGTTCGGCCAGGCGTTGCGCGTCGCGGTCTTCGTTCTTGGCGCCGTCGTCCAGCGCGTGGTGCGTGCGGCCTTCGTAACTTTCGGTGTCGTTGCGCTCCAGCACCCAGGCGCCGCGCACGTCGGGCAGGCCGCGGCGCACGTCGATCTCGACCTTCGGGTCTGTGTACGGGCCCGAGGTGTCGTAGAGCGACACGGTCTCGCCGTTGGTGAGTTGCACGTCGCGCACGGGCACGAACAGGTCGGGCCGGCTGCCCGGAATGACGCACTTGTGCGACGCGGGAAAAGGCTCGCGCGTGAGCGAAAGCAGCGTGGTGAACTTGTCGGGGGCATTCATCGGAGGCACTCCTTGTTGAGGAAAGGGTGCTCCGCAATCGCTCGGTGGGCTTCGGGAAGCCCGTCACGGAAGGGGGAGTGACGGACCGAAGTCAGGGAGTGCAGCTCTTCTTACGCCGGTATGACCCGGATCAAGTTCGCGGGTCGGCTGCTTTGCCATCTCAGCACGCCACATGCGTGCACCCCGGAGCGGGGCCGATTGTGCGGGCCTCGGCCCGGTGCGTCAACCCAGGGGTACTTGCAGGTCGCCGTCCAGGTAGTACCAGCGGTCGCCTTCGCGCACGAAGCGGCTGCGCTCGTGCAGGCGCGTGGCGGCACCCGTGGCCGCGCTGCGCTGGCGCGCGACGAACTCGATTTCGGCATGGTCCGCGTCGAGCACCGAGCGCGAGCGGATGTCCAGCCCCAGCCACTTGACGCCCGGCTCGAACTCGATCGAGGCCGGCCGCTTCGACGCATGCCAGGTGGCGAGCAGGTATTCGCCGCGCTCCAGCACGAAGGCCGAATAGCGCGAACGCATCAGCGATTCGGCGTCCGGCGCGGGCGTGTTCCCGAAATCGTCGAGATAGCGGCCACAGCACAGGGCGTAGCCGATGGGCTTGTCGCGGCGGTCTGTACGGCCGCAGGGGCAAGGTCCGGTGGTGGGATCGTTGGCGCTCATGAAGACCGCTATTGGAACACCTTGCGGGCCGGGCGCGGACAGGGCAAGCCCCGAGGCTAGGCAGGCCGGCTTGCGGCAATGGCTTCCTGCAGGGCCTGCGCGCCCGCCGGCTTGTAGATCAGCGCATAGCCCGCGCGCTCGACCTCGGCCCGCGTCGCATGCGCGGTTTCGCCGGTGAGGATGACGACGTTGCGCGCCTTGCCGACCGCCTGCAGGGCCTGCGCGGCGGCCAGGCCCGAGAGGCCGCTGCCCAGGCGCAGGTCGCTCAGCATCAGGTCGAACACGCCGCCGTGCTGCAAGGCTTCGCGCGGGTTGGCCGCCAGCACCACCTCGTGGCCCCAGGCGGACAGAAGCGAACGCATGGCCTCGCGCACGGGTTGCTCGTCGTCGAGCACCAGGATGCGAAGGGCGGCAGCTTCTTCCGGTGACCCGGCCGGCACGGCCAGGTCGTCATCTGCCGGTGGCGCGGCCGTCTTATCGAGCACCAGCGAGAAGGTGCTGCCGCGGCCCGGTGCGGTGCGCACCTGAATGCGCGAACCCATCACCTGCGCCATGCTCGCCACCAGCGACAGGCCCAGCCCGAGCCCGCGGCTGCGGTCGCGTCCGGGGTTGTCGATCTGGAAAAACTCCTCGAACACCTGCGCCTGGTGCCGCGCGTCGATGCCCACGCCGGAATCGCGCACCTCGATGCGCCAGGCGCCCGGCGTCACATGCCTGGCGCAGACCAGCACGGTGCCCGAGGGGGTGTACTTGATCGCGTTGTCCACCAGATTGCCGAGCAGCCGCGCGAGCATGCGCGCGTCCGCCTGCACCGCGGCGCGCGTGGGGCGCACGCGCAGGTGCAGCCCCTTGGCCGCGGCCAGCGCCGCAAAGCGCCCGTGCAGCGCATCGAACAGCGGCTGCAGGCGCATCGGCTCGGGGCGAACGGGCGCCACGCCGCCGTCGAGCTGCGCGATGTCCAGCAGCGCATCGATGGAGCCGCGCAGGGCATCTACGCTGTCGCGCATGAAGCGCAGGTTCTCGGCCGTGGGCGGATTGCGCGTGTCCAGCGCGTCGACGAAGATGGCCAGCGCATGCATGGGCTGGCGCAGGTCGTGGTTGGCGGCCGCAAAGATGCGGGCGCGCTGCGCGGCAAGCTGTGCCACGTGGTCGAGCTGGCGCGACAGCGCTTCGGCCAGGCGCGCGTTCTCGAAGCCGTTCTCGATGGAGCCGACGATCAACCGGTTTTGCTTGCGCGCATAGTGCAGGGCCGCCACGAGCTGCGACACCGCAAGGCACCCCATGATGACCGTCACGCTGCCCGGCTCCAGCACCAGCCGCAGCGCCAGGCTCAGGAACACCGGGACGCCGAAGCACAGGGCGGCCAGCCACCACTGGGCAAGCGCGGCAATGATCACGCTGGTCGTGCCGCTCACGAAGAAGTACATGAGCAGGATGTGGGCAAGGTCGCCATGCGGGAAGAACAGCCACGGCGCCAACGCCCACACCAGCCCCGGGAACAGCATGCGCAACTCCAGCCGCCGGCGCGTGCGCGCGGCAGTGGCTGCATCGATGGCGGCCGGATCCAGCCGGTGCAGATGGCGGTGCATGTTCCATTGCATCGCGTGCACCAGCACGGCCCACACGAGCGTGCCGCGATTGCCGGTGAGAACGAGGAACAGCATCCAGAACACCGCGGCCGTGACGGCGGCTGACAGCGGCGTGTCCCGCGTGTCGATCACATAGGCGCGCGCCAGGCTCTGGTCCACCAGCGGATTGGCGTTGGGCGCCTCGATCCAATAGTCACGGAACCGCTTCAGCAGCGGCCTGGATGCGTGTTCGGTGATGGGAGTTGTCGATGGCATGGCCGGGCTGCCGTCGATTCTGCGCGATATGCATGACCGCGCGGCGCATGCATTCGCGGGCATCCACCCTTGGCGCGGCGCTTGCTAAACGTTAGCGTTACAACGGCTCCCTCGAGAAAGTCGGCGATGTATGTACCTCACAGGCTCTGAACAGCACGCACTGCGCGGCGTTTTCACGCTGCTGGCGGAAGACCGCGGCGAGCAGGAGATCCGCGAACGCCTGGGCTGGGCGCTGCTCGACCTGCTGCACGCGGACCAGTTCGCCTCCTTCGTGTGGGACGCCGCGAGCAGCAACTTCGGCGCGCGCGTGGCGCTGCACATGGACCCCGCGAATCTCGACAGCTATGCGCAGTGGCACCAGCACCACGACCCGATCACATTCGTGCTGCAGTCGCGCCGCCGCGCCACACGCGTGACCGAAGTGATGCCGCAGCGCGAGCTGATGCGCACCGCATTCTTCAACGACTTTCTCGCGCGCGACGGGCTGCACTGGGGCATGAACCTGCATGCCTTCGAGGGCGAACGCGCGCTGGGAGACCTGCGCATCTGGCGCCGCAAGGGGCGCAGCGATTTCGGCGATCACGAGAAGGCGTTGCTCGACCTGATCGAGCCGGCGTTCGCGGGCGCCCTGCAACGGGCGCAGCGCGCGACTGCTCCGGCGTCCGGGGCGCGCGAAGCCGCGTGGGCCTTGCTGAGCGTGCGCGAGCAGGAAGTGGCCCGCTGCGTGCGCGAAGGGCTCACCGACAAGGAGATCGCGCGCCGCCTCGCGGTAGGCGTGCCCACCGTGCGCACCTACCTGCGGCGCATCTTCGACAAGCTGGGCATCGAGCGCCGCTCGGCGCTCGCAGGCTGGGCCATGCCGCTCGCGCTCACTTAGGCGCCGGCAGCCGGCCGAGCACCTGCTCCACCGCCATGCCCACGGCCAGCAGCTTGCGGTCGCTGCCGGCAGGGCCGTCCAGCTCCAGGCCCACGGGCAGGCCGCTGGTTGCGCCGAGGCCCGATGGCAACTGCACGCCCGGTATGCCGGCGTTGCTGCCCGGGTCGGTGTTCTGGATCAGCGAGCCGAAGTTCTCGGGGCTGCTGGCTTCGGCCCCCGCGGCCAGTGCCACGCGCGGCACCGTCGGGAACACCAGTGCGTCGAGCCTGTTCTTCGCGAAGGTGTCGCGGTAGAGCTTCTGCAGCGCGGGGCGCGCGACGCGCATCGCGTTCTCGTAGACCGGCTTCGCATCGACCACGCCGCTGGCCGCAGGCAGCTTGCGCGGGATGACGAAGGTCTCGAAAGTGCCCTTGACGTCGGGGCTGGCGATGCCGGCCGTGAGCTGTGCAATGTCGATACCCGTGCGGTACTTCGCGAGGTAGGTCACCATGTCGTCGTGCGCCTCGTAGAGCGCCAGCGGAAAGCCAACCGCGCCGTTGAGCTCCATCAGCTTCGGCATCTCCACATCGATCAGCGTGACGCCGGCCGCGCGCAGCTTCGCAAACGCGGCATCGGTGGCGGCGCGCGTGTCGGCGTCGAGATTGGCCTGCATGGCCGGCACCACGCCAAGGCGCAGGCGCTTCAAGTCGGCAGGCTTGAGCGGCTTGCCGCCGGCAATGACGCCGTCGAGCAGCGCCACGTCGGCCATCGATTGCGCCATCGGCCCCGCCGTGTCGCGCGTGTGCGAGATCGGCGCAATGCCCTGCTGCGGATAGCGCCCCACTGTCGGACGCAGCGATGCACAGCCGTTGAACGCGCACGGAATGCGCACCGACCCGCCCGTGTCGGTGCCCAGCGCAGCAGGCGCCATGCGCGCACCCAGCGCGGTGCCGTTGCCCGACGACGAGCCGCCCGCGATGCGCGTCGCGTCGTAGGCATTGCGCACGCCCACCTCGGGGCCGGTCTGGAACGCGGAGTTGTAGCCGGTGACGCCGAAGGCCAGTTCGTGCATGTTCGTCTTGCCGAGCACCACCGCACCGGCCGCGCGCAGCCTGGCCACCACCGGGGCGTCGGCGGAGGGCACGAAGCCCTTGAGCGCGGGTGTGCCGGCCGTTGCGGGCAGGCCCTGCACCTGGATGTTGTCCTTGATGGCCACCGGCAGGCCGGCCAGCGGCTTGCAGGCGCCACCGCGCTTGCGCAGTGCATCGGCGGCGCGCGCGGCCTTCAGCGCGCCGGCTTCGTCTAGCGTGATGAAGGCGTTGAGGTTGGCTTTGGCCTTGGCTTGGGCGAGATACGCCGTTACCAACTGCTCGCTGGTGACGGTGCCGGCGCACAGCTGCTGCACGGCTTCGGTCGCGGTCAGAGTGGAAATATCAGGGGCTGCGAGCTGCGCGCGCGCCGACAGGGCCACGGCACCGATGCACAGGAGTGCCAATGCGGGGGAAGCGGTTCTGAAGATGGACATGGCAAAGACCTCCGACAAAGAGGCCACCATGCTGCGCCTGCTGCGCGTATCTGTCTGTCATCCAAACCGATGACAGACGGGCGGGGTTGTGGCGCTACCGGAACATCACCCGCCCCGGCCGCATGTCGCTCACGCCAGCGCGCGTTGAATCAGCAGCTTCTGTATGTCCGAAGTGCCCTCGTAGATCTGGCACACGCGCACGTCGCGGTAGATGCGCTCCAGCGGAAAGTCGTTCACGTAGCCGTAGCCGCCCAGCGTCTGGATGGCTGCGCTGCACACGCGTTCGGCCATCTCGCTGGCGAACAGCTTGGCCATGGCGGCTTCCTTCAGGCAGGGCAAGCCGGCGTCGCGCAGGCTCGCGGCATGCCAGATCAACTGGCGCGCGGCCTCGAGCTGCGTCGCGCACTCGGCAAGGCGAAAGCCCACGGCCTGCTGGTCGAAGATCGAGCCGCCGAAAGCCTGGCGTTCCTTGGCATAGGCCAGCGCCACGTCGAAGGCGCTGCGTGCCATGCCCACGCTCTGCGCGGCAATGCCGATGCGGCCGCCTTCGAGCGCGCCGAGCGCGATCTTGTAGCCCTCGCCTTCCGCGCCGATCAGGTTCTCGCGCGGAATACGGCAGCCGTCGAAGTTGATCTGCGCTGTGTCGCTGCTGTGCTGGCCCAGCTTGTCTTCGAGGCGCGCGACGTTGTAGCCCGGCGCATCGGTCGGCACGATGAACGCGCTCATGCCGCGCTTGCCTGCGCCCTTGTCCGTTACCGCGATGACGATGGCCACCTGACCGTTCTTGCCGCTGGTGATGAACTGCTTCACGCCGTCGATCACGTAGGCGTCGCCGTCCTTGCGCGCCGTGGTGCGCAGGCTCGAGGCATCGCTGCCTGCCTGCGGCTCGGTGAGACAGAAGGCGCCGAGCATCTGGCCCTGCGCCAGCGGTTCGAGCCACTGCTTCTTCTGCTGCGCGTTGCCGTAGCGCATGAGGATGGCATTGACCGGGCAGTTGGTCACGCTGATGGCGGTGCTGGTGCCGCCGTCGCCGGCAGCGATTTCTTCCAGCACCAGCGCGAGAGTGAGGTAGTCGAGGCCGGCGCCACCGTTCTCTTCGGGCACGCAGATGCCGTAGGCGCCCAGCGCCGCGAGGCCCTGGTGGGCTTCCTTCGGAAAGCTGTGCTCGCGGTCCCACTTGGGCGCAAGTGGCCAGAGTTCGGCTTGCGAGAAATCGCGCACCGCGTCGCGGATGGCTTCCTGGTCGGTGCTGAGCAGCATGGCGTTGTCTCCTGTCTTTTCTTCTGTTCGTGCTTATTTGCCGGCGCCCAGATCCATGATCAGGCGCGCGGCCATGTACAGGCGGCGCGGAATGGCGCTGATGTCCACGTACTCGGCCTTGTCGCTGTGGTAGCCGAAGCCCGGCAGGCCCAGGCTCTCGATCACGGGCTTGCCCGAGAGCGCCGCATAGGCTGCGTCGGTGCCGCCGCCGGTGCGCTCTTCCACGCCCAGCGTGC
Organism: Variovorax sp. YR566; assembly: GCF_051992195.1. Taxonomy (NCBI): domain Bacteria; kingdom Pseudomonadati; phylum Pseudomonadota; class Betaproteobacteria; order Burkholderiales; family Comamonadaceae; genus Variovorax; species Variovorax sp. YR566. Next base: position 6,696,995 of record NZ_CP197092.1, read on the forward strand.
CGCCGGCTTCCTTGTAGTAGCCCACGGCCTTGTCGACCAGCTTCTTGCCGCCTTCGCCGGCATTGAAGGCCGGGCGGCCGCGCGTGACGATCACCTTGACGTCAGCCTCAGGCAGTTTCTTCTGCTGCGCGCGTTCTTCCAGCGTCTTCATCGCGGCATCGAAGTCTTCGTTGCGCGCATAGCGCACGTCGGCATTCAGCGTGGCGCTGGCGGGGATGATGTTCGACACGTTGCCGGCCTTGGCAATGGTCCAGTTGAAGCGCAGGTTCTTCGACTTGTCGTCGATGCTCATGGTGCGCAGCACGAGGTCGGAAGCCTCGACCAGCGCGTTCACGCCCAGCTCGGGCGCCGCGCCCGCATGCGAGGCCTTGCCGGTGATGTTGACCTGCACATAGGCGATGCCCGAGGTACCGAGCGAGAGCTTCTCGTCGCCGGCGCTGGTGGGCTCGAAGGAGAGCACGTAGTCGGCCAGCTTGGCTTCTTCCTGGATCAGGTCGCGCGAGCCGAAGGAGCCTTTTTCTTCATCAGTGTTGAACAGCACGGTGATGGTGCCGTAGTCGCGCACGCCGTAGTCCTTCAGCAGCTTGAGCGTGTGCAGGATGACGGCGTTGCCGCCCTTGTCGTCGGCTATGCCGGGGCCGTAGGCCTTGTCGCCTTCGATCTTGAACGGCGCCTTCGCGAGGATGCCCTTCAGGTACACGGTGTCCATGTGCGAGAGCAGCAGCAGGTTCTTGCCGCCGCGGCCCTTGATCTTGCCCACGATGTTGTCGCCCACCACGATGCCGGCCGACTTGCTGCGCGTGACGGTGAAGCCCAGGTTCTTGAGTTCGCCCTCGAGGTAGCTGCCGGCGGCGGCGATGCCTTCGGCGTCACCGGTCCCGGTCTCGATGTTGACCAGCTTTTCCAGCGTCTTGATCACCGCGGGCTGCTCGTCGGTGGCAGCCTGGAACAGCACGTTGTCGCGCTTCTGGGCCCAGGTGGCGCCCGCCACGAAGGCGGTGGCCAGCACGGCGGCGATGGCGGTACGGTGGATGGATGGGCGCATGAAATCTCCTGCTCTACGCATTGTTTGAAGTGTCTGAATGAAAAAGCCGGCAAACGCCCATCCCTCGGACGCCCCGGCCATTGTTTTTATAGCAATTCGAGTGCCACCGCGGTGCCTTCGCCCCCACCGATGCAAAGCGTCGCCACGCCGCGCTTCTTGCCGCGCGCCTTCAGCGCATGGATCAGCGTGACCATGATTCGAGCGCCGCTGGCGCCGATCGGGTGGCCCAGCGCGCAGGCGCCGCCGTGCACGTTGACGATCTCGTGCGACACGTCGAGCTCGTGCATCAGTGCCATCGGCACCACGGCGAAGGCTTCGTTCACTTCCCACAGATCGACGTCCTTCACCTTCCAGCCGGTCTTCTGGAACAGCTTGGCGACGGCACCGACGGGCGCGGTCGAGAACCACTCGGGCTGCTGCGCGTGCGTGGCGTGGCCGACGATGCGGGCGATGGGCCTGGCGCCGATCTTCTTCGCGTGCGACTCGGTCATCATGATCAGCGCGGCCGCGCCGTCGTTGATCGACGAGCTCGATGCGGCGGTGATAGTGCCGTTTTCTTTCTTGAACGCGGGCTTCAGCGTGGGAATCTTGTCGAGCTTGACCTTGCCCGGGCCTTCGTCGATCGAAATGACGGTGTCGCCGCCGCGGCCCTTGACCGTGACGGGCACGATCTCGTCCTTGAAGAGGCCGGTGTCGGTGGCCTTCTTGGCGCGCTCGACACTGGCGATGGCAAACGCATCCTGCTGCTCGCGCGTGAACTTGTACTTGGCCGCGCAGTCTTCGCCGAAGGTGCCCATGGAGCGGCCCGGCTGGTAGGCGTCTTCGAGGCCGTCGAGCATCATGTGGTCGAAGATGCGGTCGTGGCCCATGCGGTAGCCGCCGCGGCCCTTGAGCATGAGGTAGGGCGCGTTGGTCATGCTTTCCATGCCGCCGGCCACCATCACGTCGTGCGTGCCGGCCAGCAGCAGGTCGTGCGCGAGCATTGCGGCCTTCATGGCCGAGCCGCACATCTTGCTGAGCGTGACTGCCCCTGCGCTGTCGGGCAGGCCGCCCTTGTAGGCCGCCTGGCGCGCCGGGGCCTGGCCCTGGCCTGCCATCAGGCAGTTGCCGAACAGCACTTCGCCCACGCTCTCGGGCGCGATGCCGGCGCGCTCGACGGCGGCCTTGATGGCTGCGCCGCCGAGGTCGTGCGCGGAGAGGGACGAGAAGTCGCCCTGAAAGCCACCCATGGGGGTGCGGGCGGCGCCGACGATGACGATGGATTCGGACATGGAGGTCTCCTTCAGAAGTGTGAAAGCGGAATCAAGAAGCGATCGGTCAGAAATGCGTCGCGTGCCCTTCGTGCTGGAAGCGCTGCGATTCTTCGTACGGGAACACATCGAGCATCTGCCCGGCCTGGATGCGTTCCTTGTGGTGCTGCCAGAAGGCGGCGTCGAGCAGGTCGGCGTGGTGCGCCATGAAGGCTTCGCGCACGTCCTTGTTGCCCAGCAAAAAGGGCTCGAAGGTTTCGGGGAACACGTCCTTCGGACCCACCGAGTACCAGACCTCGCCGCTCATCTCGTCTTCTTCGTTGCGCGGCGTGGGAACCTTGCGGAACTTGCAGTCGGTGACGTATTCGATTTCGTCGTAGTCGTAGAACACGACCTTGCCGCCGCGCGTGACACCGAAGTTCTTCCACAGCATGTCGCCAGGGAAGATGTTGGCTGCGACCATGTCCTTGATGGCATTGCCGTACTCGATCACCGCGTGCTCCAGCTGGTCTTTCGCGCGCCTGGCATGCGCCGGGCTCTCGGGGTGGGCCAGCGTGTCGAAGGCTTCCTGCAGGTAGATGTTGAGCGGGATCATCCGCCGCTCGATGTAGACGTGCTTGACCACGACTTCCATTTCCCCGTTGCCGTCGCGGTCGCCGATCTCGAGCTGGCTGGGCGCGAACTTGCGGATTTCCTCGATCAGCTCGGGCTCGAAGCGATCGAGCGGAAAACCCACGTCGCTGTACTCCAGCGTGTCGGCCATGCGGCCCACGCGGTCGTGCTGCTTCACGAGCATGTACTTGCCCTTGATCTGCTCGCGCGTGGTGTCTTTCTGCGGCGGATAGAAGTCCTTGATGACCTTGAACACGAAGGGGAACGACGGCAGGTCGAACACCAGCATCACCATGCCCTTGATGCCGGGCGCGATGCGAAACCGGTCGCTCGAATAGTTCAGGTGCGAGAGGAAGTCCCGGTAGAACAGCGTCTTGCCCTGCTTGGCAAGGCCGAGCGCGTTGTAGATCTCGGCGCGCGGCTTGCGCGGCATGAGCGAGCGTAAAAACTGCACCCAGGCCGAGGGCACCTCCATGTCGACCATGAAGTACGCGCGCGCAAAGCTGAACAGCATCTGCAGGTCGTCTTCGCCGAACAGCGCCGCGTCGATGTAGAACTTGCCGTGGCTGTCGTGCAGGATCGGCAGCGAGAACGGAATCTCGGTGAAGCCGTTCATGATCTTGCCGACCACGTACGCGCCCTTGTTGCGGAAGAACAGGCCCGACAGCACCTGCAGCTGGAAGTTGGCGCGCAGCTTGACCTGGTGGAAGCGGTTCAGGATGACGTGCGCCACGCGCTCCGCATCGCGGCGCTTGTTGGCAAAGCTGCCGAGCAGAGCGAAGTCGTCGAGCATCTGCTCGAGGGTGTCGGCCAGCGTTTCGGGCTCCGGATAGTACGGCCGGTAGGTGGGCGCGCCGCGCGGCTCGATGTACTCGGTGCTGATGGCCGGGCGCACGAAGATGAAGTCGTTCTGGAAGTACGCGCGGTGCAGGATCTTCGTGGTCACCGAGTTGAAGAAGCTCTCGGCCAGCTCGGGCTGGTGGTGGTCCACCAGCAGGCCTATGTAGTGCAGCTTGATCTGGTGCCACACGTCCATGGGCTGGTCGCCGGCCTTGAACTCTTTTTCAAGCCGGGCCACGGCCTCGCTCACGCGCAGGTCGTAGAACTCGATGCGCTCGCGCTGCGCCCGCTGCTGGCCGTGCCAGTCAGCGGTTTCGAAACGGTGCTTGGCGCGCGCCGACTCGGCGCGGAACAACCGGTAGTGCCGGTTGAAGCCGTCCATCATCGCCTTCGCGATGTCGTAGGCCAGCGGCGAATCGAGGCGCTGCGGGAACATGGGCGGGCAGGCAGTTGGAGGCGCCCGGGCCGCTCAGGCAGCGGCGGCGTCTGTCGTGCCGTCGGCCTCGGGCTGCGGCGTCATGGCCTGCGCCTCCTGCACCGACTGGTTCACCTGCGTGCCCTGCAGCGTCAGCGACTGGATCACCTCGCCGGGCTTGCTCCACTTGTAGCGGATGCGCTGCACCGCAGCCTTGTACACCGCGTCGAGCGGCTTGGCACCGTCGACGCTCAGGCCCAGGTCCTGCAGCAGGCCGTCGTGCACGCCGAAGGTCCAGCCGTGGATGCGCACCTTCTGGCCGCGCGCCCAGGCGTCGACCATGACGGTGCTGACAGCCACGTTGACCACCTGCTCGGCCACGTTGAGCTCGCACAGCGCATCGACGCGCGCTTCTTCGGGCAGGCTTTCGAGCATCACGCTGTGGCGGTCGCGCACGTCCTGGATGTGGCGGATCCAGTTGTCTGCCAGGCCGATGCGCTTGCCGCTGAGCGCGGCCTTGACGCCGGCGCAGCCGTAGTGGCCGACCACCATGATGTGCTCGACCTTCAGGTGCTCCACCGCGAACTGGATCGCCGAGAGCGCATTGAGGTCGGAGTGCACCACGATGTTGGCGACGTTGCGGTGCACGAACACTTCACCCGGCTCCAGGCCGGTGATCTGGTTGGCGGGCACGCGGCTGTCGGAACAGCCGATCCACATGTAGCGCGGCGTCTGCTGCTTCACCAGGCTGGTGAAGAAACCGGGCCGGTCGCGCTCCATCTGGGCAGACCAGGCGCGGTTGTGGGCAAAGAGGTCGTCGAGGTTATCGGTGTTGTCGGGCATAGGCGGCTATTGTCGATGAGTCGTGTTTTTCAGGCTCTGGCTTCGGCGGGCTTGCGCGTCTTGTTCGTCTCTTTCGCTTTTTGCGCCTTGGCAAGGGTGGCCCGCCCCTTCTTTTCGTGCTCCCGCACCTCCGCGAGATTGGCTTGCAGCTCGGCCAGCTGCGCCTCGAGCTGGGCCCGGTGGGCACCCAGCACGCCGAGGAATTTTTCCAGCTGCGGCACGGTGTCGCGCGGGCTGTCGTACATGTCGAGGATGTCTTTTGCCTCCGTCAGGCTCAGGCCGAGGCGCTTGGCGCGCAGCGTGAGCGTGAGCCGGGCGCGGTCGCGCGCGCTGTAGATGCGCTGCAGGCCGGCCCGCTCGGGCGTGAGCAGGCCCATGTCCTCGTAGAAGCGGATGGCCCGCGTCGTGAGGTCGAATTCCTTCGCGAGCTGGCTGATGGTGAAGGTTTGCGCAGGCATGGCGGGGGTCTGGAGAAGGGGCGTTACGGGCGCGACAGCAGGTTTGCGCCGCGATCCCTACAATGGTGCCACTACTCCATGACGTTTACGTAAACGTCAATCTTACATGAACCTCCTCGAACGCGAACTCCACTACCCCCTCGGCGACACGCTCCCCGAGCCCGGTGAAACCCTGGAAGTGGCGCCCGGCGTGCGCTGGATTCGAATGCGACTGCCCTTTGCGCTCGACCACATCAACCTCTGGCTGCTGCGCGACACCCTCGACGGCGTCGAGGGCTGGACGGTGGTCGACTGCTGCATCGCCCGCGACGAGGCGCGCGCGCAGTGGGAGCAGGTGTTCGAGACGCAGCTGCAGGGCATGCCGATCCTGCGCGTCATCGTCACGCACATGCATCCCGACCACATCGGACTGGCCGACTGGCTCTGCACCCGCTGGAACGCACCGCTGTGGATCAGCTCGACCGACTACCACGTGGCCCGCGTGCTCAGCACGGCCGGCGACACCCTGGCGGGCGGCGAACCGGCGGCGCGCTTCTTTGCCTCGCACGGCCTGACCGACCCCGAATCCATCGCCAAGATCCGCGCGCGCACCAACTACTACGCGAACATGGTGCCCTCGGTGCCCGAGAGCTTCGTGCGCATGCTCGACGGCGACATCGTCACCATTGGCGGCCACGACTGGCGCTGCATCAGCGGCTACGGCCACGCGCCCGAGCACATCGCGCTGTATTGCGACGACCTGAAGCTGCTGCTGGGCGGCGACATGATGCTGCCGCGCATTTCCACCAACGTGAGCGTGCACGCGGGCGAACCCGAGGCGAACTCGCTGCGCCTTTTTCTCGACAGCATCGACAAGTTCAAGGCCCTGCCGGCCGACACGCTGGGCCTGCCCTCGCACGGCAAGCCCTTCCGGGGCATCCACCGACGCGTCGACCAGTTGCAGGAGCACCACCGCGACCGGCTGGCAGAGCTGCTCGAAGCCTGCACGGCACGCGCGCTGACGGCGGCCGAAGGCCTGCCGATTCTGTTCAAGCGCGAGCTCGACCTGCACCAGATGACCTTCGCCATGGGCGAAACGGTGGCCCACCTGCACCTACTGTGGTTCTCCGGCCAGGTGAAGCGCGAACTGGGCAAGGACGGCATCTACCGCTTCGGCGCGAAGGCCGCCTAAACTCCCCCGGATGGACGACATGCTGGCTCAGCTGCGCGCGGGCCGGCTGGCAGGCGCAAAAAGAATCGATCTCTCGTGCGGACTCACCGAGTTTCCGCGCGAGCTTTTCGACCTCGCGGATTCGCTCGAGGTGCTGAACCTGTCGGGCAATGCACTCGACACGCTGCCCGACGACCTGAACCGCCTGCACAGGCTGCGCGTGCTGTTCTGCTCGGACAACCGCTTCACCACGCTGCCCGAGTCGATCGGCCGGTGCCACGACCTCGACATCGTCGGCTTCAAGGCCAACCAGATCCGCACGGTGCCGGCCGCGGCGTTGCCGGCCTCGTTGCGCTGGCTGATCCTCACCGACAACCAGATCGAAGAACTGCCCGACTCCCTCGGCGAATGCACGCGGATGCAGAAGCTGATGCTGGCGGGCAACCGCCTGCGCGCACTGCCGCAGTCGATGACCGCGCTCGAGCAGCTCGAACTGCTGCGCATCTCGGCCAACCGCTTCGAGACACTGCCCGCATGGCTGCCCTCGCTGCCGCGCCTGTCATGGCTCGCCTGCGCGGGCAACCCCTTCGACACGCAGGCCGAGGAGGCGGCGATCACCGCGCAGTCGGTGCCGCACATCGACTGGCGCGAACTGGCGCTGGGCAGGAAGCTCGGCGAAGGCGCGTCGGGTGTGATCCATCAAGCCACGCTCGGCAAAGCACAGCAGGTGGCGGTCAAGCTCTTCAAGGGCGCAGTCACCAGCGACGGCTGGCCGCACAGTGAAATGGCCGCCTGCATCGCGGCCGGCGTGCACCCCACGCTGATCGCTGCGCAGAGCCGCATCGACGGGCACCCCGAAGGCACGGAAGGCCTGGTGATGGGGCTGGTCGATCCGTCATTCGTCACCCTCGCGGGGCCACCGAGCCTTGCTTCATGCACGCGCGACGTCTATGCCGAAGAAGCGCGATGGACGCCCAACGTGGCGCTGCGCATCGCACGCGACATCGCCTCCGCCATGCAGCACCTGCATGCGCGAGGGATTCTTCACGGCGACCTCTACGCGCACAACATCCTGTGGCACGCACAGCGCGGCGGCCGGCTCGGCGACTTCGGCGCGGCCTGGATGACCGGCGCGCTCGACGCGGCACAGACGCGCGCGTTCCAGGCGCTGGAAATGCGCGCCTTCGGCTGCCTGCTGGAAGAACTGCTCGAACGCTGCACCGACGCGGTGCCCGCATCGGTGACCACGCTGAAAGACCGCTGCCTGCAGCCCGACGCCGCCGCGCGCCCGACCTTCGCCCAAGCGCTGTCGTTGCTGCAGCAGGCATCTTCATCGCCATGACCCGGCGCCGACCGCCGCAGCTGCCGCTACCCACGCGCGACGGCGTAGGCCCGAGCTGCGTCGGCCTGTCTTCCGGCCCCTGGCCGACCATTGCCGAATTCCTGATCGAGCGTTTTCCCGCGATCACGCGCCAGGCCTGGCTCGAGCGCATCGAAGCGAACGACGTCATCGACGAGCATGGCATGCCCGTGACCGCCACGCGCCGCTACCAGTCGCCGCTGCGCGTGTACTACTACCGCACGCTCGACGACGAAGTGCCCATCCCCTTCGAAGAGCAGATCGTGTTCCAGGACGACGATCTGCTGGTCGTGGACAAGCCACCCTTCGTGCCCGTCACGCCCACCGGCAAGTACCTGCAGGAAAGCCTGCTGGTGCGCCTCAAACGCAAGCTGAAGCTCGACGACCTCGTGCCGATGCACCGCATCGATCGCAGCACCTCGGGGCTGGTGCTGTTCTCGGTGCGGCACGCCACGCGCGGCGCGTACCAGGCGATGTTTCCCGAGCGCCGCATCGCCAAGCACTACGAGGCCGTCGTGCCGTGGCGCGAGGGCGTGTCGTCGGTGCCCGAGGTCTATCGCAGCCGCCTGGTCGACGACGAACATTTCATGCGCGTGCGGGAAGAGCCCGGCGAGCCCAATTCCGAGACCCGCATCGAGGTACAGGAGGTGCGCAATGGCCATGCGCTGTTGAAGCTCTCGCCGGTGACGGGCCGCAAGCACCAGCTGCGCGTGCACTGCATGGCACTGGGCATGCCGATCGTGAACGACCCGATCTACCCCGTGCTGCTGCCCGAGGGCGCGGACGACTTCGGCAAGCCCTTGCAGCTGCTGGCCCGGTCGCTGGCCTTCCTCGATCCGGTGACCGGCGACCTGCGCAGCTTCACGAGCCCCCGGAGCCTGTCGCTGACACCGAGGTGACGCGCGCGCGGCGCGGCGCGCACTAAGCTCGTTTCCTGAACTTGCATTGCCGATCTTTCATTCAGGAGACACCCGCACCATGGACACCACCCAACTCTTCTCGCTGAAGGGCCGCACGGCGCTGATCACCGGCGGCTCGCGCGGCATCGGCCGCATGATCGCAGAGGGCTTTCTGGCCCAGGGAGCGCGCGTGTACATCTCGGCTCGCAAGGCCGCAGCCTGCGACGAAACCGCGAAGGAGCTGTCGGCCTTTGGGCATTGCGTGTCGCTGCCTGCGGACGTGTCGACGCTCGAAGGTGCGCAGGCGCTGGTCGATGCCTATTCGAAGCACGAAGGCTCGCTGGACATCCTCGTGAACAACGCCGGTGCGGCCTGGGGCGCGCCTTATGAAGAGTTTCCCGAGAGTGGATGGGACAAGGTGGTGGACCTGAACCTGAAGACGCCATTCTTTCTGACCAAGGCGTTGACGCCGATGCTGAAGAAGGCTGCGACGGACCACCTGGCGAAGGTGATCAACATCGCTTCTATCGACGGGATTTCGGTCAATCCGCAGGAGACTTATTCGTATGCGGCGAGCAAGGCTGGGCTGATTCAGTTGACTCGGCGGATGGCGCTTCGGTTGGCGCAGGATCGGATTGTGGTTAGTGCTATTGCGCCTGGTGCGTTTGCTTCTGACATGAACAAGCTGGCGCGGGATCACGGGGATGAGGTGAAGGAGCGGATTCCGGCTGGGCGTATTGGGGTGCCTGAGGATATGGCTGGGGCGGCTATCTACTTGGCCTCGCGTGCGGGGGACTATGTGATGGGGTCTACGTTGGTTGTGGATGGGGGGGTTACGCACGCTCGTTGAGTTTTTTCTTTCCGGGGCCGGGTCTCGCCCCGGCGAGCGAGCTACTTTCTTTTGCTTCGCCAAAAGAAAGTAGCCAAAGAAAAGGCGACCCTACTGTCTGCGTCCCTCCGCTTCGCTACGGGCAACCTGCGGTGCTCGACTCCGGAGGGGGTCCGCAGAACTCGCTGCACTTCGTTCCGCTCAGACAGCTGCGGCCCTGATCCCTCCTACGTCTGCGCTCCTCGGCGCAGCCAGAAGGGATTGGGGAGCCCAACAGGCCATCGCTGCGCTCGGCCTCTGAACAGCCGATACCAAGCCGAGCGAAGCAAAGGCCCGTTCCGTCTCCCCTCCCCTCTGGCTGCGCCGAGGAGCGCAGCGTTTCGCGGATCAGGGCTCGCCCTTGTCTGAGCGAAGCGAGTTTGGGCGAGACCCCGCGAAACGCGAGCACCACAGGTTGCCCCTTCGCAAAGCGAAGGGGTCGCAGACAGTGGGGTCGCCTTTCTTTTGCCTACTTTTCTTTGGCGAAGCAAAGAAAAGTAGGTCGCCCGCCGGGGCGAGTCCCGGCCCCGGGAAGCAAACCCATACCAACGACAAATTCAGCCCCAGCGAGGAACCGCTTCATCCTTCAGTTGCCGCCGCAGCAAGTCGTAGTCAGGCACAACACTCTCAACCGTCTCCCAGAACCGATGCGAGTGATCCATAACCCGCAGATGCGCCAGCTCATGCGCAACAACGTAATCGATCACCGGCAGCCGAAAGTGAATCAACCGCCAGTTCAGCCGAATCGACCCATCCGCACTGGCACTACCCCAGCGCGTCGAAGCATTCGACAGCGACAGCTTCTGCCACTGCACCCCAAGCAGCGGCGCAAAGTGATCCAGCCGCTCGATGAACAGCTTGCGCGCCTGCCGCATCAACCACGCCTGCGCCGCATCACGAATCTGCGAAGGCTCCGCGTTCTGAGCCACAGCCAGCCGCAGCACCCGCGGCCCACCTTCTTCAACAGCGTCGTCAAGCGTGCCGCCAACACTCGCAAAGCCATGCTTCGGATCAAGCTGCATCACAACCGGCTCGCCCAAAAACGGAAACCCGGCCCCATCCTTCCACTCGATGCGAGTGGCCTCGACGCGCGCATGGCGCTGCTGCGTTTCCGTCAGCTTGCGCAGGATCCAGTCCGACTTCTCATGAATGGCCGCATCGACATCGCGCAGCGCCACCCAGCGCGGCGCGCGCACCGACAGCCCTTCGGCCCCCACGAGAAAGCCGATCGTCTTGCGCTTGCCGCGCTTGAATTCATAGGCCACGCGCGCGGAGCCGAGCACCACTTCGCGCGTGGCCTGCGGATGCGCGAAGTTCGCAAGCGTCAGCGTGTCGGCCAGCGGCACCGCGGGTGGCGCATGCGGGTCGACGGGTGCGGGCGGAGCCAAAGGCACGGCCGGCGGTGCCACCAGCTTCGGCTTCTTCACCCTGCGCGTCCGCGCCGGTGCGGGCGCTGGGGGCGCAAACTCGCTGCCCAGCCCCTCGAAAAGATCCATCGTGAACCGAAGCAATCCCATGACGGGCTCTCTTTTCCTCTTCAGCTCACCGCTTCTTGCGTGGGCTGCAGAGGGCTGTCGACATACGCCTCGGGGTCGAGGCGGCGCATCTCGGCCTCGATCCAGGCCTCGACCTCACGCATCAACTCATCAGGCTTGCGGCCCACGCTCGGAATCGCCGGGCCGATGGACACGTCGACCACGCCCGGGCGCTTGATGAAGGCCTTGCGCGGCCACACCTTGGCCGAAGTCACGGCAATGGGGATCACCGGCACGCCGGTCTCGCAGGCGAGCCTCGTGCCGCCGCTCTTGTAGGTGCCCTTCTGCCCGCGCGGAATGCGCGTGCCCTCGGGGAACATGATGATCCAGATGCCCTGCGCGAGCAGCTTGCGGCCCTGGTTCACCACCTTGTTGAAGGCCTGCGCACGCTGGCTGCGGTCGATGTGGATCATGTCCAGCCGCGCCATCGCCCAGCCGAAGAAGGGGATGTAGATCAGCTCCTTCTTGAACACGTAGGCCAGCGGGTGCGGCATCAGCGTGGGCATCAGGAAGGTCTCGAGCGTGGACTGGTGCTTCACCAGCAGGACCGCGCCGGCGAGCTTGTCGGTCGGCAGGTTCTCCATGCCGCTCACGCGGGTCTTGATGCCCAGCAGCACGCGCGCGCCGCCGATGGCCCAGCTGAGCCATTGCTCCGCCATCCAGTAGAGCGGAATGCCGCGCTTCCAGAGCGAGCTGACGCACATGATGATGCCCCAGGGGATCACGGTGACGAGCATCCACAGCGCGTGGAGAACGGAACGGAAAAACGCCATCAGACAGCCACCTGCAGTGCGGCCCGCGCTTCGCGCGCGAGCAGAAAGTCGACAAAGGCGGCGAGATCGTCGTGGACCAACGTGTTCGCCGGGTATTCGGAAGGCAGCGGATCGACGCCGCGGCAGGCCGCGCCCATGCCCGTGAGCAGCAGGTGCGGCTCGCAGCCGGCAGCCGCGCCCGCCTGCAGGTCGCGCAGGCTGTCGCCGCAGGTCGGAGTGCCCTTGAGGTCGATGCCGTAGCGGTCGCCGATCTGCAGGAACAGGCCAGGCCTGGGCTTGCGGCACTCGCAGCCCTCGTCGGGGCTGTGCGGGCAATAGAACACCGCATCGACCTTGCCGCCTACAGCCGCGAGCATCTTGTGCATCTTGGCGTGCATCGCGTTGAGCGAAGCCATGTCGAACAGCCCCCGGCCCAGCCCCGACTGGTTGGATGCAATCACCACGTGCCAGCCCGCATGGTTGAGCCGCGCCACGGCCTCGAGCGCACCGGGCAGCGGCGTCCACTCGATGTCGCTCTTCACGAAGTCTTCGCGGTGCACGTTGATCGTGCCGTTGCGGTCGAGGATGACGAGTTTCATGGTGGTGCCACTCCTGGGGGAGGCGTCGTGAATGGGCTCAGACAGCCAGCCGTTCGAGCTGCGCCACGCGGTTCATCGCGGTGTGCAGCGACATCAGCAGGCCCAGGCGGTTGAGCCGCAGGTCGGCCTGTTCGGCATTGACCATCACGCCGTCGAAGAAGGCGTCGACCGGCTCGCGCAGCGCGGCCAGCGTCTGCAGCGAGGCGGTGTAGTCGCCAGCTTCGAACTGTGCGTTGGCAGCGGGCACGACCTGTGCCATGGCTGCGTGCAACGCCTTTTCGGCCGGCTCCTGCAGCAGCAGCTCGCTGACGTGCGCGTCGGCTTCGGGGGCCTTCTTGAGGATGTTGCCGATGCGCTTGTTCGCAGCTGCCAGTGCGGCGGCGGCGGGCAAGGCGGCAAAGGCACGCACCGCGGCCAGCAGCTTGGGCACTTCGCCCAGGCGCTGCGGGCGCGGAGCCAGCACGGCATCGACTTCCTGTGCGCTGGCGCCCTGCTCGCGCAGGCTGCCGGCGAGGCGATCGAGGATGAAGTCCTGCAGCTCGCCCGTAGCGCGGCTGCTTTCGAAACCGGCGATACCGCTGAACTGCGCGGCCGTATCCTGCAGCAAGGCGTCGAGGCCCAGCGGCAGGTCTTTCTCGATCAGCATGCGGATCACGCCCAGCGCGTGGCGACGCAGCGCGAACGGGTCACGGTCGCCGGTGGGCAGGTTGCCGATGCCGAACATGCCGACCAGCGTTTCGAGCTTGTCGGCCAGCGCGACCACGAGGCCCACGCTGTTGCGCGGAAGCTCGTCGCCGGCAAAGCGCGGCTTGTAGTGGTCTTCGATGGCGTCGGCCACCGATGCGTCGAGCCCGTCGTGCAGCGCGTAGTAGCGGCCCATGGTGCCCTGCAGCTCGGGGAACTCGCCGACCATGTCGGTCACGAGGTCGGCCTTGGCGAGTTGGGCGGCCTGCGTGGCGTGCGCGGCCAAGGCCGTGTCACCGATCTTCTCCGCAATGCCGCGCGCGATGCGCATCACGCGCTCCACGCGCTCGCCCTGCGTGCCCAGCTTGTTGTGATAGACCACCTTGCCCAGCGACTCGACGCGCGAGGCCAGCGACTTCTTGCGGTCCTGGTCGAAGAAGAACTTGGCGTCGGCCAGGCGCGGGCGCACCACGCGCTCGTTGCCTCCGATGACCGCGCTCGCATCGTCGGGGCTGATGTTGCTGACGACCAGGAACTTGTTGGTGAGCCTGCTCGATGCGTCGAGCAGCGGAAAGTACTTCTGGTTGGCCTTCATCGTGAGGATCAGGCATTCCTGCGGCACTTCGAGGAACTCGCGCTCGAAGCTGCAGACCAGCACGTTGGGGCGCTCGACCAGCGCGGTCACTTCGTCGAGCAGCGCGTCGTCGTGGATGGGCACCGAGCCGCCGCCGACCTTCACCGCGGCCGCTGCAAGCTGGCGCGCGATTTCGGCGCGGCGGGCTTCGAAGCTCGCGATGACGGCGCCGTCTTCCTGCATCTGCAGCGCATAGCTGTTGGCGTCGCGCAGCACGACCGGATCGACCGCCGCCTCGAAGCGATGGCCGTGCGTTTCGCGGCCGGCCTTCAGGCCCAGCGCTTCGATGGGCACCACGGCGTCGCCATACAGCGCCACGAGGCCGTGCGCGGGGCGCACGAAGCTCACGCTGCTCCAGCCCGGCATTTCGCAACCGCTTTCGAGCTGGTAGCTCATGACCTTGGGAATCGGCAGTTTGGCAATCGCCTCGGCCAGCGCCTTCTGCAGGCCTTCGGCCAGCGTGGCGCCCTTGGCGGTGCTTTCGTAGAACAGGGCTTCGGCCTTGCCGTCCATCGCGCGCTTCAGGCCGGGCACGGCCGAGGCGTCGGCGCCGAGCGCGCCCAGGCGCTTGAGCAGCGCGGGCGTGGGCTGGCCCGAGGCGTCGATCCCGACGGCCACGGGCATCAGCTTTTGCGACACGGCCTTGTCGGCGGCGCGCTCGGCCACGTGCGTGAGGTGCGCGGCCAGGCGGCGCGGCGAGGCATAGGCGGTGAGCACCGAGCCGGCTTCGGCCAGGCCTTGCGCCACCAGTTGTTCGCGCAGCACGCCCGCGAAAGCATCGCCGAGCTTCTTCAGTGCCTTCGGCGGCAGTTCTTCGACAAACAGTTCGACCAGCAGGGAGTTCTTGTTCATGGGGGTCGTCATCGCTCAGGCGGCCTTCTTCGGGGGGATCTGCGCGACCCATTCGCGCGGCGCCATCGGGAAGCCCAGGCGCTCGCGGCTGTCGTAGTAGCTCTGCGCCACGCTGCGCGCCAGGTTGCGGATGCGGCCGATGTAGGCCGCGCGCTCGGTCACGCTGATTGCGCCGCGCGCGTCCAGCAGGTTGAAGCTGTGCGCGGCCTTCAGCACCTGCTCGTAGGCCGGCAGCGCGAGCTGCTCGGTCATGAGGTGCTTGGCCTGCTTTTCGTGCGCGTTGAAGGCGGTGAACAGGAACTCGGCGTCGCTGTGCTCGAAGTTGTAGGCCGACTGTTCGACTTCGTTCTGCTTGAACACGTCGCCATAGGTGAGCTTGTTGCCACCGTGGCCTTCGGTCCACACCAGGTCGTACATGTTTTCCACGCCCTGCAGATACATGGCCAGCCGCTCGAGACCGTAGGTGATTTCGCCGGTGATCGGCTTGCAATCGAGGCCGCCGACCTGCTGGAAGTAGGTGAACTGGGTCACTTCCATGCCGTTGAGCCAGACCTCCCAGCCCAGGCCCCAGGCGCCGAGCGTGGGGTTCTCCCAGTCATCTTCCACGAAGCGGATGTCGTTCTTCTTCAGGTCGAAGCCCAGGGCCTCGAGGCTGCCGAGGTAGAGCTCGAGGATGTTCGAGGGCGCCGGCTTGAGCACCACCTGGTACTGGTAGTAGTGCTGGCCACGATTGGGGTTCTCGCCATAGCGGCCGTCCTTGGGGCGGCGGCTGGGCTGCACGTAGGCGGCCTTCCAGGGTTCGGGGCCGAGCGCGCGCAGGAAGGTGGCGGTGTGCGAGGTGCCCGCGCCCACTTCCATGTCGTACGGTTGCAGCAGCGCGCAGCCCTTGTCGGCCCAGTACGACTGCAGTTTGAGAATGATTTGTTGGAAGGTCAGCATGGCTCTGCGTGAAGGCGGCCGCCCGGTGGGAGAAGAACCCGCGGCGCAACGAACCGGCTATTTTACGAGGCAGCGGGCGGTCAGGAACGGGCCGCTATGCTCGGCCTCCCCTTTTGGAACTCCTGCCGACACGCCGTGATTCGCCTGCCCCTGCCGTCCGCCCGCCTCGCCCATGCCCGTTGAAGATGCCGCATTGATCGCCCTGGGAGAGCGCCTCGGCGCCCAGGCCTGGCCCGGATTCCTGATTCTTCTCGTCGCGCTGACCGCCGCCGCCGGCCTCGCGGCCTGGGGCTTCGAGCACCTGCGGCGCCGGCATGCGGCGCAGCCCGAGCCGGGCGCCGGACTGCTGTTCGGCGGACTGGCCATCGGTGCTGCGTCGGTGGTCGCGCTGGCCTGGCTGTTCGCCGAAGTGGCGGAAGGCCTCGGCGACGGTCGGCCCATGGGCCTGCTGGACGAGACGATCAGCCGCGCCGTGGGCGCGCACACGCCGCCGGTCGTGCGGGAGGCATTCTCATGGCTCACCCACATGGCCGACCCGATCGTCGCAGTGCTGCTGTGCGCTGGCGTGGCGGTGGCGCTGTGGCTTTGCGGGCACCGCGGTTTCGCGGCTGGCTGGGTCGTAGCCATCGCCGGCAACGGGGTGCTGAACCACGTGCTCAAGCTCATCTTCGAGCGCGCCCGGCCGGTGCACGACTTCGGCTTCGCGCAGGTGTCGGGCTATTCCTTTCCGAGCGGCCACAGCTCGGGCTCGATGGTGCTCTACGGCATGCTGGGCTATTTGGGGCTGCGCATGCTGCCGCCGCGCTGGCGGGTGCCGTCGGTGATGGCGGCAACGGCGGTGGTCGTCACCGTGGCCTGCAGCCGCATCTTCGTGCGGGCGCACTTTCCTAGCGACGTGCTCGCGGGGCTGTGCTCGGGCGGTGCCTGGCTGGCGATCTGCATCGCGAGCATCGAGTACGCACGGCACCATCGCGGCACACGCACATGAAAAAGGCCGCAGCGGCTTTCACCGCTGCGGCCCGATCCGGGAAGGGTGCCGAATGCACCCGAGGGGAGATCAGTACTCCCAGAAGATGCGCTGCAGTTCCTTGGTGTTGTTGGTCTTGGTCAGGGCAACCATGGCCAGGATGCGCGCCTTCTGCGGGCGCAGGTCGTGCGCAACCACCCAGTCGTACTTGTCGTCGGGCTGCTCGGCGTTGCGAATGACGAAGCCGTCGGGCACGCGCGCGCTGCGAATCACGATCACGCCGTCGGAACGCGCCTTCTGCAGGTTCGGAACGATGCGGTCGGCCACCGAGCCATTGCCCGTGCCGCCGTGGATCAGCGCCTTGGCGCCGCTCTTGGCGATGGCGTCGATGGCCACCGACGACACGCCCTCGTAGCCCATCGCGATCTCGACCGGCGGCAGCGCGGTGATGCTGTCGATGTCGAATTCCGAGTTCATGGTGTGGCGCTTGACCGGTGCGCGGAACCAGTAGTTCTTGCCCTCGACGATCATGCCCAGCGGGCCCCACTGGCTGGAGAACGCATTGGTCTTGATGTTGACGTTCTTGCTCACGTCGCGGCCGCTGTCGATGTTGTCGTTCATCGTCACCAGCACGCCCTTGCCCATCGCGTCCTTGCTGCCCGCCACGTTCACGGCGTCGTACAGGTTGAGCGCGCCGTCGGCCGACAGCGCAGTGCCCGGACGCATCGAGCCGACCACGACGATCGGCTTGTTGGTGTGCACGGTCAGGGTCAGGAAGTAGGCGGTTTCTTCAAGCGTGTCGGTGCCGTGGGTGATGACGATGCCGTCCACGTCCGCTTGCTTCGACAGTGCCGATACGCGCTTGGCCAGCGTCAGCAGGTTGTCGTTGGTCAGGCTTTCCGATGCGACCTGGAACACCTGTTCGCCGCGCACGTTGGCCACCTTGGAGAGTTCCGGCAGGCCGGCGATCAGCTTCTCGACGCCGACCTTGGCGGCCGCGTACGTGGCGCTGTTGACGGCCGAGGCACCGGCCCCGGCGATGGTGCCGCCAGTGGCGAGGATCACCACGTTGGGCAGTGCCTGCTGCGCCTGCGCAAGCGCGCTGGCAGCCAGCAATGCGGCGCCGGCCGCGAAGGCACGGAAACGGGGGGAGAGGTACATGGAGAACTCCTGTGTTGAGGTGGAATTTTTCGGGGCGGCGAGGAAGATACATGAACCGTGCCCGCATGCCCTGCCTGCCCATGCCGGCATGGCATGCGGTCATGCACGAGGGCCAAGGACGACCCGGACAAGGGCGAGGTATTACCATCGACCGCGCGCCCTGCCGCCCACCGCCATCATGAACGCCGATCCCGCCGCCCTCCCCGTCTCGACCGCCCAGGAAATGCCCGCCCCCGACGGCCCGCTGTCGCGCGCGCGGCCCGGGCGCGAACGCATCATGGCGGCGATCCGCACCGCGGCGGTCGCCGAGTTCAGCCTGCACGGCCTGAAGGGCACCTCGACCCAGGCCATCGCGGCGCGCGCGGGCCTCACCAAGCCCCAGCTTCATTACTACATCGCCGGCAAGGAAGAGCTCTACGAAGAGCTGCTGATGCAGGTGCTGCATGCGTGGAAGGTGGTGTTCTCGTTCGAGGACGCGAACGACCCTGCAACGGTGCTCGGCGACTACATCCGCAAGAAGCTCGACCACGCCATCGACAGCCCCGAGATGTCGCGCATCTTCACGCGCGAGATCCTCGACGGCGGCCGCAACCTCGACCGCTACTGGCCCAACGCACGGGCCTGGACGCAGAAGAAGGTGGACATCATCAACGGCTGGATCGCGCGCGGGCTGATGCGCCCGCTCGACGCGCGCATCCTGCTGATGCACATCTGGGCCATGACCCAGAGCTATGCCGACTACGCGATCCAGACGCGCGTGATGCTCGGCCTGCCGCCCGACGCGCCCATCGATCGCGAACCGATCGCGCGCGAGCTCGTAGCCTTCGTGCTTAACGGCTGCGGCATCAAGGCCTAGTTTTCCGTCCTGCTTGCCCGCACCCAGTGCGCGCACCTGTTTCGCCGTGTGACTTTTGGCACTGGTGACGCCGGCGCCACGCCTCTACCTTCGCACCCTTCGCTGCCGGGCTCTTCCGGCATGGCGAATACCGAAAACAGGAGGTTGAGGATCATGAGGACAAGATTGCTTTTCGTCGCGCTGGCCACGGCGGCACTGGTCGCTTGCGGCGGCGGTGGTGGTGGTGGCGGCAACTTCGGGAGTCTCCCGGTCGGCTGGGTGCCTCCGGCGCCCGGACCGGGCGGCCCCAGCCCCGAGCCGCCGCCCGAACCCGGCCCCGGAACCAACCCGGCCCCCACGCCGATCGCGGCCAGCTACAAGTTCCTGAAATTCGAGCAGGACCGCGACCCGGATACCGAAACGGCCGAAAAACGCTTCACCGACTACATTGCCCTGCTGAACCGGGAAGGCGCCGCCGGCTACCGCTACCTCGAGGGCGAGGCCGGGGGCTCCATCGTGCGGCTGCAGGACACCTTCATGATGGTCAAGGACACCGAGACCACCTACAGCTACGAGTACAAGCGCCTGACCTACGACATCCTGCAGACCACCGCGCTGCAGGCGCTGCTGCAGCAGGCAAAGGAACAGGGAGCCAGGGGCATGGTGCTGCTCAAGATCCTGGCGCCCATCGACCTCAACAGCAACCTCGACCCCGAGTTCGCCGTGCTCTACCGCAAGGATCTCGGCTCGTCTGCCACCTATGACGTGACGGCCGAGCTGTATGCAGAGAACGTCGCCGACTACGTGAATCGCGCGAACGCGCAAGGCGCGAACGGCTACCGGCCGTGGGCCACGCCCTTCCTGGTCAACCAGGGCGGCTACCAGTTCTTCCTGAAAGACTTGAGCAGCCCGGCACGCTACAGCTTCAAGGCGGTGATCAGCCCGCTGAGCGTCGTCGGCGGCGAGGTGAAGGACGTCAAGGCGCAGATCCGCGAACAGGGCGCGCAAGGCTATCGCCTGCTGAAGGACCGCTTCCTGAAGGACGAGAACGGTGAGTCCAAGGACTACATCTACTACGTCAAGGACACGACGCAGTCGAGCAGCTTCGAGTACGAGTTCCTGGACAACCCGGACCCCGTGTTCGGCCTGCAGGAGGCCAATGCAGCGCAGGCGAATGCGCAGACGGCCAACGGGCTGCGCTACTTCGGCGAACCCGACTCGCCGATTTTCTTCAGATCGTCGGCCTGCACGGGCCCGCTGTGCCTGTCGCCGGACCGGACCGAGACCAGCAACCAGAACTGAGCTGCGGGCCCGCCACGCGCGGGCCCGCCACGCGCGGGCCTCTTTCATGGCGCAAGCGGCCTACAGCCCGTGAACGATCCATACGCCTTCCGGCGGGATGCGCAGGGTCAGCGTGTTTTCGCCCAGGCGCGTGAAGCGGTATTCGCGCCCGCCGAGCATGATCGACTTCATGTTGGTCCAGATGCGGTAGTCGTACCCCTCCGCGGTCGGCGTGACCTGAAGCACGCGGAACACGGGCGGCACGATCACGGTGATGCGCAGCCGCGCCGTCGCGGCGTTGCTGCCGAAGCCGTTCTCCGCCACACACAGCATCGGCGTGAGCAGCAACACGACCAGCGCGCCGCGCCCCGATTGAAGCCAACTTCCCGTCATAAGGCCCGATCCGTCGTAAGAACATGAGGTTCGGGCGCTGCATGGGCGGCACCCGACTTCCGGATATCGGCGACAACGGCGGGAAGTTTAGGCTGCTGGCGTTTTTTTGTTTAGCGGTCCTTCTGGACCCCGAAGTCGGACACGGCGGTGCCGCGCACGCGGATGTCGACGCGCTGGGTGGACGAGCCCGGGCTGCTGCTCCAGGGCAGTGGCAGGGTGTCCTGGACCACCTCAACCTCGTGGCTGCCGCCAGCCACCGACGGGAAGCTGTAGAAGCCCTGCGCGTCGGTCTGGGTCACGTAGCGGCGGTCGATGCGCACGGTGACGCCGCCGACCCCGCCCTCGCTGGCTTCGCGCCGGCCGTTGTTGTTCTGGTCGAAGAACACATGGCCTTCGAGCCGGCCGTCGCCCATGCCCGGCGCGCCGCCAATGGGCGCGCTGGCCGAGCCAGCACGGCCTTCGTAGCGCAGCACCAGCATGAACGAGCGGGTGGAAGGCACGATCAGCGTCGGCTGCAGCGTGGCGGTCGTGAGAGCCGACACCACGGTGGGGTCGAGCGCCTCCTGCCCACGCGAAGCTGTGAGTTGTGTGATGAACGACCAGCCGCTGCCCAGCGGCCAAGCCAGCCGCGCATTGGCGCTGAGAAAGCGCGAGCTGTTGCCGCCGATGCCGTTGCTGCCGCGCAGGCTCAGGTCGAGTCGGGCTCCAGCCACGAGCGGTGTCGTGCCGAGCACGCCCCAGTACACGGTGCGCTGGCTGCTGCCCGAGCGGTCCGATTGCTCGATGGCCAGCGAGGTCGAGAGCGTCTGTGCCTCGCCTACGCGCCAGGCGTGGTCGACGCCGGTGCGCAGCACGCGCAGATCCACGCCGTGGGCCGCGTCTGTGCGCCATTGGGTGTAGCCCCAGTCGGACTGGTGCTCCCACGTCACCTGGGCCGATTGCGCGGCATAGCTGCCGCTGCGCACGGCCACGTTGCCCGAGACCGCGTCGCGCGAATCGAAGCGGTAGCGGCCGAACACGTTGGCATAGAGCGAGCGGCGTTGCGGGCCGCTCACGCTGTCGCTCAGCTCGACGTTGCCGCCCAGCTGCCATTGGCGGGTGGAAATGTCGCCGCGCCACGAGGCGCCGCGCAGGTTGTTGGGCAGCGTGTCCGAGCCCCAGCGCAGCGAAGGCTGGAAATAGAACACTGAAGCGTTCTGCTGCAGCCAGTCGGTGCGCCACGCCGCATCGAGCCAACCGCCGGTGGCCGAGTCGGAGGGCGCTTGCGAGGTCGCGTCCGATGGCTGGCCCGCGCTGTGCACGAGGTTGGCCTGCACGCGCATGCCGCCGACGCGGTCGCCGATGCTGCCAGTGCCGCTGCCGAGCGCATCGGCCCAGGGCGCGAGGCCCTGCCACGAGACGGCACCCCACAGCGTGCGGGTGTCGCGCGCGTAGCCGGTCAGGCCGTTGGTGTTGACGTTGCGCGCCTCGACGAACTGCACCGCGGCGTCGGTGCGGCCCAGCGCCAGCGGACCGTCGCCGCCGGCGATCTGCGTCTGCGCGCCCACGCTGGCGGCCGTGCCGCGGCCGGCCGAGAAGCCCTCGAAGGCCAATCCGTCGAAGTAGCCGAGCCGCCCGGCCGAGGCATTGAGCTGCGTGCGGCCCGGCTGCTCGACGCTCACCGACACGCCTTCGATCGGCAGGCTGGGCAGGAACACCCGGCCGACGCCCCGCGCGAGCGGCGTGCTGGCCATGTTGATGTTGCCGATGGCGCTGTTGCCGAACCAGCCACCGTTGAAGGGCATCGCGCGCTGGTCGATGCGCCAGGTGCTGTTGTTGCTCGCGGTGAAGGGCACGACGCTGTAGGGCGAGCCGCTGCTGCCGAACACGCCGTAGCCGTACACCGGGGCAGGGTTGCGGTTCAGGTTGAGGTTGGCGGAGAAGGCGCCGTAGTTGGGCGTGTCGAGAAAACCGGAGAAGTTCAGCGTCTGGCTCTGCGTCTTGATGGCGCTGCTGCTCTGCCGACTGGACTGCAGCTCGGCGCTCCAGCCGCGCGGCCAACCGGTGCTGACCTCTTCAATCTGCGGGGCCTCGGGCACCACAGCGCCCTCTTCGAGCACGCGGTCCACATACGCGGCGGCGGCCGGCGGGGCGCCTGCTGATGCCGGCTCCTGGGCCCACGCGCCGGCACCGGCCAAGGCCGTGCCTGCGCTGCAGAGTCCGAGCGCGGTTCGCAGGGCCCGCTTCTTCATTGAGCGAAGCGTTCGTTGACTTTGGTGGAGCCGCTCTTGCCCCACTCGAGCGAGCCGGTCACGGTGACCGGAAAGCGCACCGCGACAGTCGCATCCGTGTCGCCGGGCTTGGTCGCCGTAAGCGCGATGTCGCGCGTCTCGCCCGGCATGATCGGGGTGGTGGCGGGCTGGAACTCGAGCCGCGCGCCGCTGGCGTCGGTGCCATTCAGGAAGCCCGCGAGCCGGCCGTGCGCCGTACCGGTATTGCGGATGCGCAGCACCGGCAGGCTCTGGCCGTTCACCGTCTTCACGGTGGCGCCGGCAATGTCGAGTACGGGCTGGACGTCGCCGATCGCCACGTAGGCGATGACGCCGATGCGTGCGGCCATTGCCACCGGGGTGCCTGGCGCGGTGGTGCGCTCCTTGCCCTCGATCAGCACGGCGAAGCGGCATTCCATTGGTGGCGTGTCGGGCGGCGGCGTCACCTCGAAGCGGTAGCGGTAGGGCTTGCCGGCGGCGATGCTGAGTTCGCGGCGCTCGATGGCCACCCAGGGCCGGCAGCTGCCCGGCACCAGCTCGTCGCTGAAATCGACCGAGCCGTCGGGCTTGAGCGTCCAGTCGGCGGTCTTGAATGTGTATTCGCCCTGGCGTGCGTCCGAGTGGGTGAGTTCGATCACGTCGCGCACGCGCTCGCCGGGCTTGCCGGTCAGTTCCATGCGCGGGGGCGAGACGGCCAGCGCGAACTGGGCCTGTGCGCCGGTGCCCGCGAGGGCCGCCCATGCGGGGATTGCCACCAGCGCCAGTGCGCGCAGAAGGCGGGAAGAAAGTCTGATCGCGCGCGTCATGGCGTCATCTCGATCTCGAAGTTGAATTGCAGCGACTGGGCGCGCTCGAGCGCGCGGCCGTCGGCTGTGAGGTTCAGCAGGATGGTTTCCTGCAGGAAGGGTTCGCGCACCACGCCCTCGAAGACCAGCACGCGGTCGCCGCCGCGCATGGAGCCGGGAAGCAGCCGGCCCTGGGTGCGCCAGGTGGCGACCAGACGTTCGTTCTCGGTCGGGGCCAGCAGCATGTAGATGCGGGCCTGGCGCATCACCCACTGCGACAGGTTCAGGCGCAGCGCCACGGAGACCTGTCCCTCGATGGTGTTGTCCGCGACGCGGCCTGGCACGGGCTGGCGCCAGCGCATCGGCGTGACCGCCTGGCCGACCACGGTGCCGGTGTCGTCCACACGGTAGGTGGCGGCGTTCGCCTGCACGGCGAGCAGGGCCAGCAGGGCGGCGGCGAGCGCGCGGCAGGCGTTTTTCATGGCGCCGTCAGCGTGTAGGTGGCCGTGCCGGTGAAGGTGCCGGCCGGCATGATGCCCGGATTGGTGTAGGTGAACAGCAGGCAGCTTTCCGACCAGGTGTTCTTGGCGACGGAGACCAGCGTGAGCAGGGTGCTGCTGAACGAGCCACTCGGGATCTCCGAGTCGAACTGGCCGGTGCCGGTGCCGGTCCACGCAATGCTGCTGAATGGAATGGTGGCGCTGCCGCTGGACAGGGTCGCCGGTGTGCTCACGGTGAGCGTGGCGCTGTTGTTGGAAGAGCCGGTGGTGCGGAAGAAGCTGCCGATGTAGACCTTCCCCACTGGAGTGCAATAGGCCGCGCCGTCGATCGGGCTGACGGTGACGGTGCTGTCGGTCTGCATCGTCTGCGCGGCACCGGTGAACAGCGCCGCCGCGGGCACGGTCACGGTCACGTTGTTTCGCGTCGTGTTGTTGCCTGCGGAATTGGGATTGGCCTGAGCCATGTTGCCGACACCGACCTGCAGGTACAGCGAGCGCGATGCGGAAGCGATACCCACCGTGTAGGCGTGCGCGGGCACCTGCACGCCGAGGGCGGCCGCAAGGCACGCCACGAGGCGGAGCTGTTCGAAGGAGGGGCGACGCGATCTCAAGTGGTTTCTCCCGCGGCGGAAAAAAAGGCGGCGCCAGGCCGCCTTCTTCCCGTTGCGATGACGAAGGGTCAGGGCGAGGTGAGCGTGTAGGTCACGACACCGTTGTTGGCCACCGTGGCACCGTACGTACCGGGCGCGTACACGCCGGTGTTGTCGTACGCGAAGGTCCACTTGCTTTCCTGGCGCACCACCGTGTTCACGGCGGTGAAGGCCGTGGCGGTCGGGCCCGCGCCCGTCGTGGCGCTGAAGGCCGGGTGGGTGATGGCGGCGTTGGTGAAGCCCGCGGTCGTGCCTGCGGTGAGCGGAGCCGCCGTCACGGTGATGGCGCTCCAGGGAATGGTGTTGGTGCCGTTGCTCAGTTGGCCGGTCACGCCGGAGTTGAGCGACAGGTTGCCGGCGTTGCCCAGCACGCGGACCGTGACTGCGCCCCCGGTCAGGTCACCGCCCGCGCCGGCGATGGTGCCACCCGCGCCGACCGATGCGCCCGGCACCGTGAAGGTCAGACCGTCGACCGTGCTGACGGTGCTGAAGTTGGTACCGGTACCGACCTGCAGATACATCACGCGAGGAATCGTCACCGTGAAGTTGAGGCGCGCCGTGGCACTGAGCGCGCCCGAAGCCGCGCTCGTGAAATTGGACTCTGCTTGCGCAGCGAAAGGAAGGGCGCCCGCGATGGCTGCAACCAGGAGTAGTTTTTTCAAGATGAGCTCTCGGTGAATCGATTGGGTTGATGAAGAGGATAAATGAGGTCCAAAGTTCACAACTTTGGAAGTGTGAATTTTAGTTAACAATTAGAAGAAAGGGTGTGAGAGTGTTACGTAAAGCGTAGAAGTCGCTCGCAGCTCGTTGCGTTTTTGCGGACTTCCGTGACTTTTGTTACGAAATCCAGTCGAGCCAGGGCGAGCCTTCTAACCGCCGCGTCGCTCCGTAACCACGCCTCCCCAAACCGGTGCACCCACACTGGCACGTCGCTTGCATAACCTGACCACTTGCTCTGATTAAGCGGTCAAACACACCATGCGCGTGCTCGTCGTCTACTGCCATCCGGTTGAAACCAGCTTCCACGCCGCCCTGCACCAGGAGGTGCTGAAGAACCTGCGCGCCGCCGGGCACGAGGTGGACGACTGCGACCTTTACGCCGAGGGCTTCAACCCGGTGCTGTCGCGCGAGGAACGGCTGGGCTACCACGACGTGCCGGCCAACCAGCTGCCGCTGAAGCCCTATGTGGAGCGGCTGCAGTGGGCCGAGGGCATCGTTTTCTGCTTTCCGACCTGGTGCTTCGGCCTGCCGGCCATGCTCAAGGGCTACTTCGACCGGCTCTTCATGCCGGGCGTGGCCTTCGACATCAGCGACCCGGCGAACGTGAAGCCGATGCTCACGCACATCAAGCGCATCAGCGCCGTCGTTACCTACGGCCGGCCGCGCTGGATGGCGATCTACATGGGCGATCCGCCGCGCAAGATCGTCACGCGATACATGAAGCGGCTGACCGGGCAGCGCGCGAAGGTGGACTACCACGCCCACTACCACATGAACATCGCGACCGAGCCCCAGCTCAAGCGCTTCATGGCGCGCGTGGGGCAAGCCATGGCGCGTTTCGCATGAACGCGCCCTCACTCCTCGACAACGTGCGGCTGCCGCGCTGGCTGCTGCCCACGGGCTGGCCGCAGCGCGACGGCGTTCCCATGCTGGCGCGCATTGCGATCGAAGCCGGCCGCGTGCAATCTGTGCAGCCCGCCACGTCCGCAGCGCCGTCGTCACCATCAGCCTGGAACCTTGCCGGCACGCTGGCCCTGCCCGGCTTCGTCGACGCCCACACCCACCTCGACAAGGCTTTCACCCTGCCGCGCATGAAACAGGTGCAGCCCGGCCTGCTCGGCGCCATCGACGCGATGCTGAGCGACCGCGTGCACTGGACGCCCGACGACGTGCGCGAGCGCGCCGCGCGTGGGCTGCAGTGGGCATGGGAGTGCGGCACCACGCACGTGCGCACGCACGTCGACTGGTGGGAGCCCGACTCGGTGCCGATGGCCTGGCCCGTGATGGCCGAACTGGCGCAGGAATGGGCCGGCAGGGTGCGGCTCGAACAGGTGAGCCTCATCAAGCTGCCGCTGTTCGAAGACGCGGCGCAGGCGATGCGCCTCGCAAAGCAGGTGAAGGCCACAGGGCCGCATGCGCTGCTCGGCGGCTTCGTTCACTCCACCAACTGGAGCGAGAACGCGCTGCGCAACCTGCTGGTGTCGGCGCAGGCCTGCGATCTCGACATCGACCTGCATGTCGACGAAGAACTCAACGCCTCGGCGCTCGGCCTGCAGACCACGGCGCGCATCCTGCGCGAGATCGGCCACGAAGGCCGCGTGGTCTGCGGACACATCTGCGCGCTCGCTGCCCAGCCCGAGGCGCAGGCCTTCGCCACGCTCGATGCGGTGGCGCGTGCGCCGATCACGGTCGTCTCGCTGCCCGCCACCAATCTGCTGCTGCAGGACGCCGTCACCGGCCGCACGCCGCGCCAGCGCGGCATCACGCTGGTGAAGGAAGCCCGCGAGCGCGGCATTCCGCTGCTGTTTGCCAGCGACAACGTGCAAGACCCCTTCTGCCGGCTCGGCAGCTTCGACCCTGTCGAAGCGCTGGGCACGGCCGCGCTGGTGGCACAGCTCGACGAGCCCTTCGACACCTGGTCGCAGGCGCTGTGCCGCAGCGACTGGCTGCAGCGCGCCCCCGCGCCCGCCACGCCCACGCTGGTGGGCCGCGCCGCCGACCTGGTGCTGTTCACGCAGGCCGACCGCCATGGCTGGCCTTCGCGCACCGCCACCCGCGTGGTGCTGCGCGATGGCCGCGTGGCGCACGGCGACGCAACGCCCTTCCTTCCCCGGTAACGAACGAACGCACAAGGATTCCCCATGCTCCACGGCTACATCCCGCCCCACCGCTTCCTGCCCTATCTGAGCTGGACTGAAATCGCCGCGCTGCCCGACCGCGAGAACACCGTCATCGTGCTGCCCTGCGGTGCCATCGAGCAGCACGGGCCGCACCTGCCGTGCTCGGTCGACAGCGTGATCTGCTCGGGCGTGATGGGCAAGGCACTGGAGAAGCTGCCCGCCGAGGTGCGCGCCTTCGCGCTGCCGACCATCACGTATGGCAAGTCGGAAGAGCACCTGCACTTCCCCGGCACCATGACGCTCACGGGCACCACGCTGCTGTCGACGGTGATCGAGATCGGCGAATCGGTGTACCGCTCGGGCTTTCGCAAGCTGCTGTTCGCCAACGGCCACGGCGGGCAGCCGCAGGTGCTGGAAATGGCAGCGCGCGAACTGCGCCTGCGCCACGGCGACTTCGTGATCGTGCCGCATGGCGTGTCGCGCCTGCCGAGTGCGGCCAGCAAGCAGGTGAGCGAGCAGGAGAAAAAGCTCGCGATGCACGCCGGCCATTCCGAAACCGCGCTGATGCTCGCGCTCGCACCCGACACGGTGCACATGGAGCGCGCGGTCGCCAACTTTCCGCCGCCCTTCCCGATCAAGCTGCTGTCGGCCGACGGCCGCCCGGCCTGCGCATGGACCGCGCGCGACTTCGGCCCCAGCGGCGTGATCGGCGACCCGACCACGGCCACGCGCGAGCAGGGCGAAGCCATTCTCGACACGCTCTCCGACAGCTGGGTGCAGGCGCTGACCGAGCTGTACGCGCTGCGCTGGGTCGTGCGCGAAGAAGCCACCTGGGAGCGCGGCCATCAGCAGGGCTTCATCCAGCAGAGCTTCCAACCGGCCTGAGGTGGGCCTGAGCCCGCTTCTTGCAACGGCCCCTTCGCTTTCTCGCTTCTTCTTCCTTCAACTCCCTGCCCTCTAGAGGTTTCCACCATGCGCTCCTTCGCACTGTCCCTGGCCGGCGCCGCCGCCATCGCCTTCCTCGCCGCCGCGCCCGCGCAGGCCGAGGACAAGTTCACCTACATGACCAACTGGTACGCGCAGGCCGAGCACGGCGGCTTCTACCAGGCAGTGGCGCAGGGCATCTACAAGAAGTACGGCCTCGACGTGACCATCAAGATGGGCGGCCCGCAGGTCAACATCACGCAGATGATGGCCGCCGGCCAGGCCGACTGCATCATGGGTTCGAGCGACATCCAGATGATGCAGGTGCGCGAAGGCGGCGTGCCGGTGGTCAACGTGGCGGCCTTCTTCCAGAAAGATCCGCAGGTGCTGATCGCCCACGACGACGTGAAGAAATTCGAAGACCTGAAGGGCAAGACGCTGCTGATCGGCGCGCAGGCCCAGCGCGGCTACTGGCCGTGGCTGAAGGCCAAGTTCGGCTTCACCGACGAACAGACGCGGCCCTACACCTTCAACATCCAGCCCTTCGTGGCGGACAAGAACACCGCGCAGCAGGGCTACCTGACCTCCGAGCCCTACGCCATCCAGAAAGCAGGCGTGAAGAGCACGGTGCTGATGTTCAGCGACCACGGCTTCCCCGCGTACGCGACCACCGTGTCGTGCATGGATAAAACGGTGAAGGAGCGCAGCAAGCAGGTCGCCGCGTTCGTGAAGGCCTCGGCCGAGGGCTGGAAGAGCTACCTCGCCGACCCGGCGCCCGCCAACGCGCTCATCAAGAAAGACAACCCCAACATGACCGACGATCAGCTGGCCTACAGCGTGGCCAAGCTCAAGGAGATGGGCATGGTCACCGGCGGAGACGCGGCCAAGCTCGGCATCGGCGTGATGACGGATGCGCGCTCCAAGGCGAGCTACGACTTCCTCGTGACCGCGAAGCTGCTCGACCCGGCCAAGGTCGAACTGGCGAAGACCTACACGACCGAGTTCGTGAAAGACGCCAAGGTCCTGCCCTGACGAGCCTCAGCCTTTCATGAATCGCATCGAACCTCACACCCTCGCGCCGCCAACGGCGCCTGCCATGCCCGCGGTGGAAGTGCTCTCGGCCGAGAAGACGTATCCCAACGGCACGCAGGCGCTGCTGCCGGTGGACCTGTCGATCGCCGAGGGCGAATTCGTCACGCTGCTGGGCCCCTCGGGCTGCGGCAAGAGCACGCTGCTGAAGATGGTGGCGGGCATGCTCGAACCCAGCGACGGCCGGCTGCTGGTGTGGCGCAGGCCCGTGGCGCAGCTTCACGATTGCCCGCACAAGCTGTCGTTCGTGTTCCAGTCGCCCACGCTGATGCCGTGGGCCAGCGTGCGGACCAACGTGCGCCTGCCGCTTGACCTGGCCGGCGTGCCGCGCAAGGAGGCCGATGCGCGGGTGATGGAATCGCTCGCGCTGGTGGGACTCGAGAAGTTTGCCGATGCGCTGCCGCGTGCGCTCTCGGGCGGCATGCAGATGCGCGTGTCGATTGCGCGCGGCCTCGTCACGCAGCCCGACCTGCTATTGATGGACGAGCCCTTCGGTGCACTCGACGAAATCACGCGCCACAAGCTCGATGCCGACCTGCTGGAGCTGTGGCGCAAGAAGAAGCTCACGGTGATCTTCGTGACGCACTCGATTCACGAGGCGGTGTTTTTGTCGAGCCGCGTGGTGATGATGGCCGCGCGGCCGGGCCGCGTGGTGGAAGAGTTCCGCATCGACGAACCCTATCCGCGCAGCGCCGACTTCATGGTGACGCCCGAGTTCGCGCGCTACGCCAAGCGGCTGCAGGACAGCCTGCTGCGCGCCAGCAGCGCCGACGAGGAGACCGCGCGATGACAAAAGTGAAAGCCACGCCCCTGCTGAACCAGCCGCGCGTGCAGCGCGTGCTTTACCCAGTGCTGATCGGCGTGGTGCTGGTCGCGCTGTGGCAATGGATGGTGGTGGCAATGGAACTGCCGCCCTACCTCGTGCCCTCGCCCTACCTGATGATGCAGACGCTGGTGACCGACTGGGCACCGCTGGGCAATGCACTGCTGGTCACGCTGAAGATCACGGTGCTGTCGTTCCTGCTGGCCACCGTGGCGGGCGTGCTGATCTCGTTCCTGTTCGTGCAGAGCAAGCGCATCGAGACCGCGCTCTTTCCGTACGCAGTGCTGCTGCAGGTGACGCCCATCGTGGCGGTGGCGCCGCTGATCATCATCTGGGTGAAGAACCCGGTGGCGGCCATGACGGTGTGCGCGGCGCTGGTGGCGCTGTTCCCGATCATCAGCAACACCACGCTCGGCCTGCGCAGCATCGATCCCGACCTGCAGAGCTACTTCAAGCTGAACCGCGCAACACGCTGGCAGCAGCTGGTGCGGCTGCGCATTCCGAGCGCGCTGCCGTACTTCTTCGGCGGCCTGCGCATTTCAAGCGGCCTTGCGCTGATCGGCGCGGTGGTGGCGGAGTTCGTGGCCGGCACGGGTGGCTCGGGCGCGGGGCTCGCGTATCAGATCCTGCAGGCGGGCTTCCAGCTGAACATTCCGCGCATGTTCGCGGCCCTGCTGCTCATTTCTCTGACCGGTGTCGCGCTCTTCGTGCTGATGGCCTGGCTGACCAAGCTGGCGCTGGGCTCGTGGCACGCGAGCGAACTTTCCCAGGATTGAACCTTGACCATGAATGCTCCCACCCTCACGCTCGACAGCGCCATCGAGCAGTTGCTGCTCGAGCTGCCCGATCTCGACTGGATCACCGATGAAAGCCGCGTCACACGGCTGTCGCAAGACTTCTCCTGGTTCAGCCCCGTCCTCACGCGCCAGCTGAAAGACAAGCGCGCCGACGTGGTCGTGCGCCCGCGCACCGAGGAAGAGATTCGCGCGGTGGTCGGTGCCTGCGCGCGCCGCTGCGTGCCGATCACCATCCGCGGAAGCGGCACCGGCAACTACGGCCAGACCACCCCGCTGGCCGGCGGCGTGGTGCTCGACATGACGGGCTACAACACCTGCCTGTGGGTGCGGCCCGGCGTGGCGCGGGCGCAGGCCGGCATCCGCCTGGGCGAGCTGGAGAAGCAGACGAAGCCCACGGGGCAGGAAATGCGCTGCGTGCCCTCGACCTACCGCAGTGCGACGCTGGGCGGCCTGTTCGGCGGCGGCTTCGGCGGCGTGGGCTCGATCAACTACGGACCGCTGGGTGCGCCGGGCAATGTGCTTGGCATTCGCGCGATGACCATCGAGGCCGAGCCGCAGGTGGTTGAACTGCGCGGCGCCGAGGCGATGCGCATGCACCACCTGTGGGGCACCAACGGCCTCGTGCTGGAGCTGGAAATTGCGCTGGCGCCCGCGCATCCATGGCTCGAAACGCTGGTGACTTTCGACGACTTCGAGAACACGCTGAACTTCGCGGACAAGCTCGCACACGCGCCGGGCATCGTGAAGCGCGGCATCTCATTCTTCGCAGCGCCGATCTCCGACCACCTCGCGCAGCTGGCCGCGCACCTGCCGAAGGGCTGCCACACGGTGCTGTCGCTGGTGGCCGAGTCGAGCGAGCCCGCGATGATGCTGTTGGTAGAAGCGCACGGCGGTACCGTGAGCTACCGCAAGACGGCCGACGAGGTGCAGAAGAGCAACCGCACGCTGATGGAGTTCACCTGGAACCACACGACGCTGCACGCGCTGAAGATCGACCCGACGCTGACCTACCTGCAGAGCGGGTTCATTCCCGGCAGGCACGTCGAACAGGTCATCGAGATGGAGAAGCTGCTGGGCGGCGAGGTGATGATGCACATCGAGTTCCTGCGCAACGTGGCGGGGCTCATGACCTGCAGCGGGCTGCAGCTGGTGCGCTTCAGCACCGAGGAGCGGCTGAACGAGATCATCCGCATCCATCGCGAGCACGACGTGCACATCAACAACCCGCACGTGAACATCGTGGAAGACGGCAAGGCCGGCGGGCCGTTGCCGCCCGAGGTCATCGCGGTGAAGAAACGCTTCGACCCGATGGGCCTGCTGAACCCCGGCAAGCTGCGCGACTGGCCGGTGAAGGCTGCGCCCGCCGCCTGAGATTCAGCGCTGGCGGCGGCCTTGCACGAAGGCTGCTGCCACGATGGCCATCGCCAATATCCACAGCGGCCAGAGGCCGAATGGCGCCACCCAGCGCGCATAGGGCGTGAGGCCCCGACGGCCCTCGACGCTGGCTTCGAGCACGCCGCGCGTGAGGCGCGGCAGTTCGTGCGTCACTCGGCCTTCGGCGTCGATCACGACCGTGGCGCCGGTGTTGGTGGAGCGCACCATCGGCCGCGCGAACTCGAGGGCGCGCATGCGCGAGATCGACAGGTGCTCGTCGATGGCGACCGAGTCGCCGAACCACGCGATGTTGCTCACGTTGAGCAGGATGGTGGGCGCCGTGGCCTCGTCGCGGAAGTTCGCGCCGATCTCATCGCCGAACAAGTCTTCATAGCAGATGTTCGGCGCGATGCGCTGGCCCTGCCAGACGAAAGGCGCCTGCGCGAGCCCGCCGCGCTCGAAGTCGCCGAGCGGGATGTTCATCATCTGGATGAACCAGCGAAAGCCCAGTGGAATGAACTCGCCGAAAGGCACCAGGTGGTGCTTGCTGTACGTGTAGGGCTGCACAGCGCCGGGCTGGAAGCCAAGCACCGAGTTGCTGTAGCTGCCTTGCCCACCCATCGGCAGGCCGACGATGGCGGCCTGCGTGCCCTGGCTGTAGCGCGCCTGGATCGCATCGAGGTAGCCGGCCGGCAACTGCTGCGGCAGCAGCGGCAAGGCGGTTTCGGGCGTCACGACGAGCGAGGCCCTGGCATCGCGCAGCTGTTCGCCGTACCAGCGCAGCGCAGTTTCTATGCCGCCGCCGGGAATGAATTTTTCGTCCTGCGGGATGTTGCCCTGCAGGAGCGCGACCTGGAGCTTGCCGGTCGAACCCTTGGCGCCCTGAACGTCGCCATTCAGTGATGGCACCAGATGCGGCACCGCGAACACCAGCGCGATCAGCACCAGCCCCTGCGCAAGCTCCAGGCCGCGAACGGGTCGATGCAGCGCGACCAGCGCAACGACCAGCGCAGCCGCGGCACCAATGCCGTAGACACCGACCCACGGCGCGAGCGCGGCCAGCGGACCTTCGACATGCGCATAGCCGCCAGCGCCCCACGGAAAGCCCGTGAACCAGCTGCCGCGCACAAGCTCGGCCAACGTCCACAGCGCAGCGAAGACGAGCGCGCCCGTTACCCGCCCCTTCGGACCGCGCACCACGAACCAGGCAGCAGCAACCGCGTAGTACAGCCCCAGCGCCGCGGCCAGCGCCAGCACGGCGATGGCCGCGAGCGGCGCGGGCAGCCCGCCGTAGGTGTGCATTGAAATGAAGAGCCACCAGAAGCTGCCGGTGAGCCAGGCGGTGGAGAACAGCCAGCTGTGCAGGCCGGCCCGACGCCAGCCCGCGCCCTGCGCCCGCAGGCCGTCGAGCAGCCACACGAACGCACCGAGCGACAGCAGCTGCAGCCACCACAGCGGCTTGCCGCCCACGGGCGAAGCCATCGAAAGCGCCTGCGCGAGCCCGGCGACACCGAAGCCGAGCAGGCGGAACAGGTTGGCGGAAGAGGAAGCCGGCGCGCCGCGCATCAGTCGGCCGCGTCGCCGCCGCGGGCCGGGGACACCTTGAACCAGCGCACCGCGCCGCCCTTGGTGTGCAGCACCACGAAGTCGAAGCCGCCGATCGCATGGTGCTCGCCGCGCTTGGGCACGTGGCCCATCTCGTGCGCGATCAGGCCGCCGATGGTGTCGAAGTCTTCGCTGAGCTGTTCTTCGTCGAAGACGATGCCGAAGGCCTCGGCCACGCGCTCGATGGGCGTGTCGCCCGAAACACGGTAGGTGTGGTCGGCAAGGCCGAAGATGTCGCCCTCGTCTTCCGCAATGTCGAACTCGTCCTCGATCTCGCCGACGATCTGCTCGAGCACGTCCTCGATGGTGATGAGCCCGGCCACGCGGCCGAACTCGTCGATGACGATGGCCAGGTGGTTGCGGTTGCCGCGGAACTCGCGCAGCAGGTCGTTCAGGCCCTTGCTCTCGGGCACGAAGGTCGCCGGGCGCAGCAGCGCGCGGATGTTCAGGCCCGGCGCACGCTGCAGCTTGAGCAGGTCTTTCGCCAGCAGGATGCCGATGATGTTTTCTTTTTCGCCCTCGTACACCGGGAAGCGCGAGTGCGCGGTGTCGATGATGAGGTGCAGCAGTGCATCGAACGGCGCGTCGATGTTCACCAGGTCCATGCGCGGCGCGGCGACCATGACGTCGCCGGCGGTCATGTCGGCCATGCGCAGCACGCCTTCGAGCATCACGCGCGACTCTGCGCCGATCACCTCGTTGTCCTCGGCGTCCGCCAGGGTTTCGATCAGCTCGTCGCGCGAGTCGGGACCGGGGTGGATGAATTCGGCGAGCTTCTGGAGAAAGCCGCGCTTGTCTTCCCGTTCAACGGGAGCGCGTTCAGGGTGAGGGTCGGCCACTGCGGGAGGGCTTAGTTGAGGAGGGACAAGGATACCGGATTGCGTGTGACACGCTCTACCCCACGGCTGGCATAAGCCGGTTGGAGGCGCCGCGTTCCCTCAGGGAGCCGATTTTTTTCGGGCGTCGCGCATGCCGCTGCGCACTTCCTGCAGGCTGGCCAGGAAGGCCCAGAACTGCTTGGCGCGGCTCTTGAGCGCGAAGTCGACCGCGGCGTAGTGCTCCAGGGCGATTTCGCTCATGCGGCTGTCGAAGGTGGCGCTGGGCAGCTCCAGGTGGGCTTCGGCTTCGGAGCCGCTGCGCACCACGGTGGCGCCGGCGTTGCGGGCGATCTTCAGCATGGCGGCGTTTTCGCTCAGCGCATGGATGAAGAGCATGCCCACGCCTTCGTTGCGGGCCACGACCACGGCGCGCTCGAACAGGCGGGCGCCGTAGCCCCGGCCGCGAGCGTGCGCCGAAACCGACACGCCGAATTCGGCGCAGTCGCTGTGCTCATCGCCGGGCGCGAAGGCCAGGTGCGCCATCGCGATCAGGTCGAGGCGGCGGTTGTAGATGCCGAAGAGCTCGTCGCGCTCAAAATCGAGGCTGTCGACGTAGCGCTGGACCTGTTCGTCGGCCGCCGCGTAGCCGAAGCGCAGGTAGCGGTCGTGCGGGGTGAGTTCGAGCAGGTGGCGGGCGATGCGCTCCCGTTCGCGCGGGCCGATCGAGCGGATCGGCACCATGACGGGTTGAGGCGCGCTGACGGCGCGTGGTTGCGCTTCAACCATCGGCGCTTTCAGGAAAGAGCCGAGGCCGAGAGACGCTTTGAGAAGGGTCTTGGCGGTAAGCATGGCTCAAATGTAAGGGTTTTCCCTTAAACAACAAGTCCACAGGGTCAATCGCGGGACACATTCGTGAACCAGTACCGAGGGACGTGGCGCTCACGCAACCAGATGTAGCTAAACCGGAACAGCTGTTGTGGCTTTGACACGGTCCAGCACGAAGCTGGTCTTGCAGTCTTCCACGCTGGGGTGCTTGAGCAGGGTGTCCATGATGAAGCGGCTGTAGTGGGCCATGTCGGCCACCACGACGCGCAGCAGGTAGTCCATGTCGCCGGTGAGCGCGGCGCATTCGACCACCTCCGGCCAGGTCTGCACGCTGGCGCGAAACAGGTCCATCGGGTTGCGCTTGTGGGTCTCGGTGTGCTTTTCGAGCCGCACGTTGAGGTAGGCGGTCAGCCCCAGGCCGATGGCTTCGGGCTGGACCAGGGCCACGTAGCGGTCGATCACGCGGTGTTCTTCCAGGCGCTTGACCCGCCGCAGCACGGCGCTGGGCGACAGGCTCACCTGCTCCGCGATCTGGTCGTAGGTTGCGCGCCCGTCTGCTTGCAGCGTGCGCAGAATCATCCTATCAATCTTGTCCAGAGCTTCCATTTCATCATTCTTGCAGTTTTACTGCGCAAGAGCCACCATGAGCGCCCGGAAACGCAGAAAACCTGAGAGGCATCCACCCTACATTGCATGACCGGCCGATTTAGCGCCTTATTCATTCAATTTCCACCCCACCGGAGACCGCACATGAGCCAAGCCGACGCACCCGCCTTCACGCCCTGGGAGAACCCCATGGGCACCGACGGCTTCGAATTCATCGAGTACGCGGCACCCGATCCGGTCGCCATGGGCAAGGTGTTCGAACGCATGGGCTTCAAGGCCGTGGCCAAGCACCGCCACAAGAACGTGCTGCTGTACCGCCAAGGCACGATCAACTTCATCCTGAACGCGGAGCCCGATTCCTTCGCGCAGAAGTTCGCTCGCGAGCACGGTCCGAGCGTGTGCGCCATCGCCTTCCGCGTGCAGGATGCCAAGCAAGCCTACGAACGCGCCACGGCACTCGGCGCATGGGGTTTTGCCGACAAGGCCGGTCCCGGCGAACTGAACATTCCCGCCATCAAGGGCATCGGCGACAGCCTGATCTACCTGGTGGACCGCTGGCCCGGCAAGAACGGTGCGAAGCCCGGCGACATCGGCAACATCGGCTTCTACGACGTCGACTTCGAGGCGTTGCCAGGCGTTGCGCCGGAACAGGCGCTTTCGCCGTTCGGCAACGGCCTGACCTACATCGACCACCTGACGCACAACGTGTATCGCGGCCGCATGAACGTCTGGGCCGGCTTCTACGAAAAGCTCTTCAACTTCCGCGAGATCAAATACTTCGACATCGAAGGCCAGGTGACGGGCGTGAAGAGCAAGGCCATGACCAGCCCCTGCGGCAAGATTCGCATTCCGATCAACGAAGAGGGCAAGGAACAGGCTGGCCAGATCCAGGAGTATCTGGACATGTACCGAGGCGAAGGCATCCAGCACATCGCGATGGGCTCGGACGACCTCTACAGCACGGTCGACGCGCTGCGCACCAACGGCGTGACGCTGCTCGACACCATCGACACGTACTACGAGCTGGTCGACAAGCGCATCCCCGGCCACGGCGAGAGCGTGGAAGAGCTGCAAAAGCGCAAGATCCTGATCGACGGCAAGAAGGACGCGCTGCTGCTGCAGATCTTCAGCGAGAACCAGCTGGGCCCGATCTTCTTCGAGTTCATCCAGCGCAAGGGCGACGACGGCTTCGGCAACGGCAACTTCAAGGCGCTGTTCGAGAGCATCGAGCTCGACCAGATGCGCCGCGGCGTGCTGAGCGCCGCAAAATAAGGGCCCCTTCCCTTATTGCTTCTGGAGCCCGCATGCGCAGCTGTACGTCTTCAATCGGTTTGACCTTCATCGCGGCAGCTGCCGCCGTTCTTTCGGGTTGTGCCATGGCACCGGCGGCCGCGCCGGTGGCCGGCTCGCACCTCGATGCGGTGCAGAAGGCCGCGGTGCTGCGCATCTGCACGCCGGGCGATTACAAGCCCTTCAGCTTCCAGAAGACGGACGGCGCCTTCGAGGGCATCGACGTCGACCTGATGACTGGCTTCAGCGCCAGCCTTGGCGCGAAGCCCGAGTGGGTCAAGACCACCTGGGCCAACCTGCTGCCCGACCTGAGCGCCGGCAAGTGCGATATCGCCGTGGGCGGCGTGTCGGTCACCACCGACAGGCAGAAGCGCGCCTTCTTCAGCGCCCCCTACATGGTCAACGGCAAGACGCCCATTGCGCGCTGCGCGGACGTGTCCAAGTACCAGAGCGTGGCCGCCATCGACAAGCCGTCGGTGCGCGTCATCTTCAACCCGGGCGGCAGCAACGAACGCTTCGCCCGGACCAATTTCAAGCAAGCCAAGCTCACGCTGCACGGCGAGAACGTGACGATCTTCGACGAGATCCTCGCCAACCGCGCCGACGTGTTCGTGACCGAAGCGGCCGAGGCCATCACGCAGCAGAAGCTCAAGCCGGGCCTGTGCGCGATCAACCCCGACAAGCCGCTGCAGTACGGCGAAATGGCCTGGATGCTGCCGCGCGACGACGTGGCCTTCAAGTCGTATGTCGACCAATGGCTGCACCTGCAGCAAGCCGGCGGCGACTTCCAGCGCACGATGGACCGCTGGCTCAAGTAACTCAAGACCGATCTCATGGAAACCCCTGCCGCTGTTGTCACCCCTGCCGTCTACGGCGCCTCGGACCGCCCGCCCCGCGGCGACTACTCGCGCGGCGGCGCGGTGCTGGCCGACTACACCTGCCCGCAGGACTGGGCCAGCTATACGGAAGCCGATCACGACACGTACCGCCGGCTCTATGAGCGCCAGGCAGCGCAGTTGCCGGGGCTGGCCTGCGACGCCTTCATCAA
This sequence comes from Variovorax sp. YR566, assembly GCF_051992195.1. Taxonomy (NCBI): domain Bacteria; kingdom Pseudomonadati; phylum Pseudomonadota; class Betaproteobacteria; order Burkholderiales; family Comamonadaceae; genus Variovorax; species Variovorax sp. YR566. Next base: position 6,735,590 of record NZ_CP197092.1, read on the forward strand.
GGCACTGCCTTCGCTCGGCGTGAAGGACCGCATCCCGCGCTTCGAGGAACTCAACGAACGGCTGCACCGCGCAACGGGCTGGGAGATCGTGGCGGTGCCGGGGCTGATTCCGGAGTTGCCGTTCTTCACGCTGCTCGCGAACCGCAAGTTTCCGGTGACCGACTGGATCCGCAAGCCCGAAGAGTTCGACTACATCGTCGAGCCCGACGTGTTCCATGACCTGTTCGGCCACGTGCCGATGCTGTTCGACCCGACCTTTGCCGACTACGTGCAGCGCTACGGCGCAGGCGGCATCAAGGCGCACGAACTGGGCGCTGGCGAGAAGCTCGCGCGGCTCTACTGGTACACGGTGGAGTTCGGGCTGATCCGCCAACCAGACGGCCTGCGCGCTTACGGCGCCGGCATCCTGAGCTCGGTGGGCGAACTGAAGCACGCGGTGCTCAGCGACGAGCCGCGCCGGCTGCCGCTGGACCTGCTGCGCACCATGCGCACGCGCTACAAGATCGACACCTACCAAGCCAACTATTTCGTGATCGACAGCTTCGCCCAACTGTTCGACTTCACGGCGCCCGACTTCACGCCGTTGTACGAGTCACTGAAGGTCGCATCCGATATCGAAGCCGGGGTGCTGCTACCGGGCGAATCGGGCAAGGCCTGAATTCCTGAAGGGTTGTGAGTCGCGCCGCGCAGCTATCGCGCGCGCGACAGCACACACCCGCCCCCTAGGACAAGCCCGCTGGCGGCGGAGGCGCACTGCCTCCCACAATCCGCGCCAAAGGAGCTTGCATGCAGACAACATCCGCGCAACAAAACTATCCGGCTGGCGTGCCGCACGAGATTCATCCCGAGCAGTACCGGTCGTTGCCTCACATGTTCGACGAGGCCTTCGGCCGTTATGCCGACCGGCCGTTCTCAGTCTGCATGGAGCGCTGGATGTCCTACGGGGAGCTCGACACGCTGTCGAAGGCAATGGGCGCCTGGCTTCAGTCGCGCGGGCTCGAGCCTGGGGCGCGCGTGGCGATCATGCTGCCCAACATTCCGCAGTTTGCGGTCACCATGTGCGGCGTGCTTCGTGCGGGCTACACCTGCGTCAACGTCAATCCGCTGTACACGGCGCGGGAGCTGGAGCACCAGCTGAAGGACTCCGGGGCAACGGCCATCGTCATCCTCGAGAACTTCGCGGCAACGCTTGAAAAGGTGATCGAGCGCACGCCCGTGAAGCACGTGGTCATGACGTCGATGGGCGACCTGCTGGGTGGGTTGTACGGCGCGTGGATCACTGTGGCGGTGCGCCATCTGGCGAAGCTCGTGCCGGCCTACAAGTTGCCGTTGAGCGATGGGCGCACGGTGACGCCCTTCACCCAGGCCATCTCCGAAGGACGCGGCCGCACGCTGGGGCCCGATCAGAGCACGCTCGATTCGATCGCGTTCCTGCAGTACACGGGCGGCACGACCGGCCTGTCGAAAGGCGCGGTGCTGACCCATCGCAACATCGTGGCGGCAACGCTGCAGGCCGAGGCCTGGTTCACGCCGGCGCTGTCGCGCGCCGGTGACCTCGCGAAGGTCAACAGCATCGCGGCGCTGCCGCTGTATCACATCTTCGCGCTGACGCTGTGCCTGCTGGTGATCCGCCAGGGTTCGCACATGACGCTGATCCCGAACCCGCGGGACTTCAACAAGTTCATTGCTGTGCTGAAGAAGCGGCCGTTCCACATGCTGCCGGCGGTGAACACGCTGTTCAATGCGCTATTGATGCACCCAGAGTTCAAATCGATCGACTTCTCGACGCTGTTCGTTTCGCAGGCAGGCGGCATGGCGGCCTCGGAAGGTACGGCGCGCAAGTGGTTCGAGGCCACCGGCTGTCCGATGATCGAAGGCTGGGGCATGAGTGAGACCTGCGCGATCGGGACGAACAATCCGGTATCGAACACGAAGTTCACCGGAACGATTGGGCTACCGTTGCCCAGCATTGAGATCGCGATCAAGGACGATGACGGAAATTCGCTGCCGATCGGTCAGTCTGGCGAGCTCTGCATCAAGGGGCCGAACGTGATGACGGGCTACTACAACCAGCCCGCCGAGACTGCAGCAGCGTTCACCACGGACGGCTTCATGCGCACCGGAGATATCGCCGTGATGCAGGAAGACGGCTACAGCCGCATCGTCGACCGCAAGAAAGACATGATTCTGGTGAGCGGTTTCAACGTGTTCCCGAACGAGCTCGAGAACGTGATTTCGTTGTGCCCTGGCGTTGTGGAGTGCGCGGCGGTGGGTGTGCCTGATGAGAAACAGGGCGAGGCCATCAAGGTCTTCGTGGTCCGCAGGGACCCGACGCTGACCGAAGATGCCGTGCTCCAGTACTGTCACTCGCAGCTCACGGGCTACAAGCGGCCGAAGCACATCGAGTTCCGGGAATCGCTGCCGAAAACCAATGTGGGGAAGATCCTGCGCCGTGAGCTTCGCACAGCTGCAGTCGCCTGAATGAGTCATTCGTCGGCGAGCGCCGGGCTGCCGGCGAATGTCATTGTGTTTGAGCGAGGATGGTTGTCTTCGAACAATGTGCTGTTCGTAGGCGATGAAGAGAGGGCTGTGGTCGATACGGGGTATGCGACGCATGCCGATCAGACCTTGGCCTTGGTCGAATCGGTGCTGAAGGAGCGGCCGCTTGATCGCATCCTGAATACGCATCTCCATAGCGACCATTGCGGGGGGAACGCGGCGCTGCAGGCGCGCTATCCATTGGCTCGCACGGACATTCCGCCAGGCGAGGCTGCACTGGTGGAGCGTTGGGATCAACGCGGGTTGAGTTTCTTGGCTACGGGGCAGACGTGTCCACGATTTGGCTTTACGGGGTTGCTGCAGCCTGGGACGGAATGCGTGCTCGGGGACAGGCCGTGGCAGGTGCATGCCGCACCAGGCCACGATCCTCATTCGGTCATTCTGTTCGACGCGGAATCACGGACGCTGATTTCAGCGGATGCCCTGTGGGAGAACGGATTTGGCATTGCGTTTCCCGAGCTGGCCGGCGAACCGTCGTTCGAAGATGTGGGCGCTACGTTGGATCTGATTGGGGAGCTTGCACCGAGGCAGGTGATTCCGGGGCATGGCGCTGTCTTCGATGACGTCGATAAGGCCTTGTCCGTCGCGCGTCGGCGACTCGATGGCTTGCAGCGCGATCCCGTGAAACACGCACGGCACGCCATCAAGGTGTTGATGAAGTTCAAGCTGCTGGAGGTGCAATCGATCTCTGCCGCGGATTGGAATACCTGGTTGCGGAGTACCGCTTATCTCGAAGCCATTCGATCACGCTTTTTCGGCGCTGTCGATTTAGATCAATTGACTAAGGAGATCTTGGCGGAATTGGTTGCCGCAGGCGCAGCTGAGATGAGCACTCCAGGTATTCGCAATACCTAGTTCGCTTCCTGATTGCGTCCCTCCAAAGCAAAAACCCCCAGTCATTTCTGACTGGGGGTTTCTGGGCTGTAAGAGCCTGACGATGACCTACTTTCACACGGGAACCCGCACTATCATCGGCGCTGACGCGTTTCACTGTCCTGTTCGGGATGGGAAGGAGTGGTACCACGTCGCTATGGTCATCAGGCATAAAGGGTTGTCTGACTGATCACATGATCAATCAAACGAATTCATAGAGTTTGGAATCAGCTTTTGGCGAATTGTTTTGAATGCGTCAACTTGGCATAACACCTTGATCAGACTGATCAAAGTTATAGGGTCAAGCCGCACGAGCAATTAGTATCAGTTAGCTTAACGCATTACTGCGCTTCCACACCTGACCTATCAACGTCCTGGTCTTGAACGACTCTTCAGGGGGCTCAAGGCCCCGGCAGATCTCATCTTGAAACGAGTTTCCCGCTTAGATGCTTTCAGCGGTTATCTCTTCCACACTTAGCTACTCGGCAATGCCACTGGCGTGACAACCGATACACCAGAGGTGTGTCCACTCCGGTCCTCTCGTACTAGGAGCAGGCTTCCTCAAATCTGCAGCGCCCACGGAAGATAGGGACCAAACTGTCTCACGACGTTTTAAACCCAGCTCACGTACCTCTTTAAATGGCGAACAGCCATACCCTTGGGACCGGCTACAGCCCCAGGATGAGATGAGCCGACATCGAGGTGCCAAACACCGCCGTCGATATGAACTCTTGGGCGGTATCAGCCTGTTATCCCCAGAGTACCTTTTATCCGTTGAGCGATGGCCCTTCCATACAGAACCACCGGATCACTATGTCCTGCTTTCGCATCTGCTCGACTTGTCAGTCTCGCAGTTAAGCACGCTTATGCCATTGCACTATCGTCACGATGTCCGACCGTAACTAGCGTACCTTCGAACTCCTCCGTTACGCTTTGGGAGGAGACCGCCCCAGTCAAACTGCCTACCATGCACTGTCCCCGATCCAGATAATGGACCTAGGTTAGAACCTCAAACACACCAGGGTGGTATTTCAACGTTGGCTCCACAAGATCTAGCGACCCTGCTTCAAAGCCTCCCACCTATCCTACACAGATCTGTTCAAAGTCCAATACAAAGCTACAGTAAAGGTTCATGGGGTCTTTCCGTCTTTCCGCGGGGAGATTGCATCATCACAAACATTTCAACTTCGCTGAGTCTCAGGAGGAGACAGTGTGGCCATCGTTACGCCATTCGTGCAGGTCGGAACTTACCCGACAAGGAATTTCGCTACCTTAGGACCGTTATAGTTACGGCCGCCGTTTACTGGGACTTCAATCAAGAGCTTGCACCCCATCATTTAATCTTCCAGCACCGGGCAGGCGTCACACCCTATACGTCCACTTTCGTGTTTGCAGAGTGCTGTGTTTTTAATAAACAGTCGCAGCCACCGATTTTTTGCAACCCATTCATGCTCCGTTGTTCACTTCACACTAATAGGGCACACCTTCTTCCGAAGTTACGGTGTCAATTTGCCGAGTTCCTTCTCCTGAGTTCTCTCAAGCGCCTTAGAATACTCATCTCGCGCACCAGTGTCGGTTTGCGGTACGGTCGTATATAGCTGAAGCTTAGTGGCTTTTCCTGGAACCTCGTTCAGTCACTTCACCAGCAAGCTGGCTCGATCGTTGGCCTCGGTATATGTGCACCGGATTTGCCTAATGCACGCCTACATCCAACTAAACCGGGATATCCAACACCCGGATGACCTATTAAGATCCGTCCCCACATCGCACTATATATCGGTACAGGAATATTGACCTGTTTCCCATCAGCTACGCATCTCTGCCTCGCCTTAGGGGCCGACTCACTCTACGCCGATGAACGTTGCGTAGAAAACCTTGCGCTTACGGCGAGGGGGCTTTTCACCCCCTTTAACGCTACTCATGTCAGCATTCGCACTTCTGATACCTCCAGCACGCTTTACAACGCACCTTCACAGGCTTACAGAACGCTCTCCTACCACTTGCAATAAATTGCAAATCCGCAGCTTCGGTAACTGGCTTAGCCCCGTTACATCTTCCGCGCAGGACGACTCGATCAGTGAGCTATTACGCTTTCTTTAAATGATGGCTGCTTCTAAGCCAACATCCTGACTGTTTTAGCCTTCCCACTTCGTTTCCCACTTAGCCAATTTTAGGGACCTTAGCTGGCGGTCTGGGTTGTTTCCCTCTTGAGTCCGGACGTTAGCACCCGGTGCTCTGTCTCCCAAGCTGTACTCATCGGTATTCGGAGTTTGCCTTGGTTTGGTAAGTCGCCATGACCCCCTAGCCAAAACAGTGCTCTACCCCCGATGGTAATACTTGAGGCACTACCTAAATAGTTTTCGGAGAGAACCAGCTATTTCCAAGTTTGTTTAGCCTTTCACCCCTATCCACAGCTCATCCGCTAGTTTTGCAACACTAGTCGGTTCGGACCTCCAGTACCTGTTACGGCACCTTCATCCTGGCCATGGATAGATCACTTGGTTTCGGGTCTACACCCAGCGACTGATCGCCCTATTCGGACTCGATTTCTCTACGGCTTCCCTATTCGGTTAACCTTGCCACTGAATGTAAGTCGCTGACCCATTATACAAAAGGTACGCAGTCACCCCTTACGAGGCTCCTACTTTTTGTAAGCACGCGGTTTCAGGATCTATTTCACTCCCCTCCCGGGGTTCTTTTCGCCTTTCCCTCACGGTACTAGTTCACTATCGGTCAATGATGAGTATTTAGCCTTGGAGGATGGTCCCCCCATATTCAGACAGGATTTCTCGTGTCCCGCCCTACTTGTCGTTAGCTCAGTACCACACAGGTCATTTCACGTACGGGGCTATCACCCGCTATGGCCAGCCTTTCCAAGCTGTTCCGTTATGTCTTGTGCTATCACTAACAGGCTTCTCCGATTTCGCTCGCCACTACTTTCGGAATCTCGGTTGATGTCTTTTCCTCGAGCTACTGAGATGTTTCAGTTCACCCGGTTCGCCTCGCATGACTATGTATTCATCATGCGATACCTTTCGGTGGGTTTCCCCATTCGGAAATCTCCGGATCAAAGCTAATTTGCCAGCTCCCCGAAGCTTATCGCAGGCTATCACGTCCTTCGTCGCCTATCATTGCCAAGGCATCCACCACGTGCTCTTATTCACTTGACCCTATAACTTTGACGTTTCCTCACGGAAACCAAAGTCAATCAAGGAATTGCCAGGTCTTTCACCTGGCGCGTTATGCCGTTACATTCAAAATTCGATTTGACTCGAAATTGAAGTTTCTTTTGACGCAATCAAAAATTCTATGTTGCTGATGGCACGGTCTGCACTAAACCTTTACGAATGTGCAGTTTCCATCAGCAACGCTGATTCGACTCTATGAATTTTTAAAGAACAGCCGATTGATCAAGAGATCCTGATCAACAACAAAGAAGCCTCATGCCTTCGCAGGAAGCCGCTTTGGTGTTGAATAAG